>CAWCAP010000001.1:0-163494 GCA_963793395.1 Bryobacterales bacterium
CCGCACGGATAAAGACGGCATCCGGCTGGAAGACGCGCTGCGCCGCTGCGGATTCGACATCGACCGTTTTCCGGACGCCGCCAGCGAACAGGAAAATGCCGCCGCTTATCTGGAACTGCACATCGAGCAGGGTCCGGTGCTCGAAGGTTTGGGATTGCCGCTAGGCGTGGTGCTCGGCACGAAGGGCGTCGAGCGCCATGCCATCACGTTTCACGGCCAGGAAGCGCATTCCGGCTCGACACCAATGAATGCCCGCCGCGATGCACTCGCTGCCGCCGCCAAGCTGGCGCTGGAAATCCGCACCATCGCGCGGAAACATTCCGACGCCGTCTGCACCATGGGCAGCGTCAAAACCTTCCCAGGAATCGTGACCTCGGTAGTGGGAAGGTGTGAGGCGACGCTCGATCAGCGCGATCTCGATGCCGGCGTTCTCGCGTCAATGTATGAGGAGGCGCGTCAGGCGAGTGAGCGATTCGCCGAAGAGGAAAAATGCACCGTCGATTGGTCGCGCATCTGGAGTATTGAGCCGATGGCGTTTCATCCAACGCTGGTCTCGTTTTGTGAGGCGGCATTCACGAGACCGCCGGCAAGTCGCATCGTCTGCCTTCGGGTCCGCTGCATGACGCGGCCGAGGTCTCCGAGCCGGCATCCCGACGGTGATGATGTTCGTGCAGTCACTGCACGGCATCAGCCACAACAAAATCGAAGATACGAGGGAAGAGCATTTGGAGCTCGCGGTGAAGGCGTTCGCAAGCCTGGCCGAGCGAGACGGCGGCATGGATTTCCGGAGAATAACAGGAGGTAACGTATGGCAATCGCGGATATTAGCATCGGGGTCAGAACGGTGAACCACTGGATCGGCGGCCGCTCGGTCGCTTCCACATCCGGACGCTCCGGAGTCGTCTGGAATCCGGCCACCGGCGAAGCCCAGGCCAAGGTCGATTTCGCGAGTGTCGAGGAAGTCGATCAAGCCGTCGCCGCTGCCAAGAGCGCTTTCACCGAGTGGCGCGCCACGCCGCTCTCCCGCCGCTCCGAAGTGATGTTCAAGATGCGCGAACTGGTGGACGCGAATCGCCGCCAGATCGCGGAATTGTTGACTCTCGAGCATGGCAAGACGCTTCCCGACGCCATGGGCGAAGTGGCGCGCGGCCTGGAGAATCTCGAATTCGCATGCGGCGTCCCGCACCTGCTGAAAGGCGGCTTCTCCGAGCAATCCAGCCGCGGCATCGACATGTACCAGATCCATCAGCCGCTGGGCGTCGTCGCCGGCATTACGCCGTTTAACTTTCCGGCCATGGTGCCGATGTGGATGTTCGGCAACGCCATCGCTTGCGGCAATGCTTTCATCCTGAAGCCATCCGAAAAAGATCCGTCGGTTAGTTTGTTTATCGCGGAGCTGCTGCAAAAAGCCGGCGTGCCCGATGGCGTGTTCACCGTCATTCAGGGAGACAAAGTTGCGGTCGACCGCCTGTTGGAGCATCCCGATGTGAAGGCCATCAGTTTCGTGGGTTCAACTCCGGTCGCGCGCTCGATTTACGAAACCGCAACCCGCAACGGCAAGCGCGTGCAGGCTCTGGGCGGAGCCAAGAATCACATGTTGGTGCTGCCCGATGCAGACGTTCCCATGGCCGCGGATGCTGCGATCTCCGCCGCCTACGGTTCAGCGGGCGAGCGCTGCATGGCGATCTCGATCGTCGTGGCGGTGGGCGCCGTCGCCGACCCGCTGATTTCCGCAATTCGCGAAAGGATCGCCCGCATCAAGGTGGGTCCGGGCCTGGAAGCCGGCAACGAAATGGGACCGCTCATCACCCGCGAGCATCGCGACAATGTAGCGTCCTACGTTTCTAACGCGGCTTCAGAAGGCGCCACGGTTGCCGTCGATGGCCGCCAGGATGCCGCGACGAAAAGCAACGGCTTTTTCCTCGGCGCCTCGCTTTTGGATCAAGTTCAACCCGGCATGCACTGCTACCGCGATGAGATTTTCGGACCGGTGCTGGGTGTCGTTCGCGTCAACACTTATGACGAAGCGCTCCGCCTGATGAATGACAATCCCTATGGCAACGGCGTCGCGATCTTCACGCGTGACGGCGGCGCCGCCCGGCAGTTTCAATTCGATGTCGACGCGGGCATGGTGGGCATCAACGTTCCGATTCCGGTTCCGGTTGCCTACTATAGCTTCGGCGGATGGAAGGCCTCGCTTTTCGGAGACCTGCATATGTATGGGCCTGAAGGCATGCAGTTCTATACGAAATCCAAGGTGGTGACCAGCGCGGTGGCCCGATCCCGGAACCAGCAAAATCGATTTGGGATTCCCGCAGGCCCGATAGTGTAAAGTGGATTTCCCGCGCCACGGGCGCAGCACGAGCCAGGTCGCTCTCCAGAAAATTAGGTACGGAGGAAGCATGGCAGCAACCGACACGCACGACCGGTCACTTTACAACGAAGACTTAGCCCCGATTCCGCTGTCGAAGCGCACCTGGGGCCTTTACAATTACGTCTCTCTTTGGGTCGCCATGAGTGTGTGCATCCCCACCTACATGCTCGCGTCGGGACTCATCGCGGGTGGGATGAGCTGGTGGCAAGCCGTCGGCACAATCCTGCTGGGCAACCTGATCGTATTGATCCCGATGTTGCTCAATGCGCATGCGGGCGCGCGCTATGGCATTCCCTTCCCGGTATTCGTGCGCGCGTCGTTCGGTGTTCGCGGGGCAAACGTCCCGGCAGTTCTGCGGGCTCTGGTGGCTTGCGGATGGTTCGGCATCCAGACATGGATCGGAGGTCAGGCGATCTACACCATGCTCGGCATCGTGTGGCCCGCGGCGAAATCTTCGGAAGCCGGCGTTTGGATTTGCTTTTTCGCCTTCTGGGCGCTGAACATGTTCGTCATCTGGCGCGGCATCGAGACCATCAAAATTCTGGAAGGGATTGCAGCGCCGTTCATGCTCGCCGTCGGGCTCCTTTTACTGTGGTGGATCACCAGTCTCGCTGGCGGCCTGGGGCCAGTGCTGAGCGCCCCCAGCAAATTTAACTCGACCGCGGAATTCATGCGCTTCTTCATCCCTTCGCTCACTGGCATGGTCGGATTTTGGGCGACGGTCGCACTGAACATACCCGACTTCACACGTTACGCGCGCTCCCAGCGCGATCAAATGTTGGGGCAGGCCATCGGGCTTCCGACCGCGATGACGCTTTATTCATTCATTGGCGTTGCGGTGACCTCCGCGTCAGTAGTGATTTTCGGCGAAGCGATTTGGGATCCGGTCGCGCTTCTGGGACGATTCAATCGTCCCGGCGTCGCCTTTGTCGCGTTGATCGCGCTACTGATCGCGACGCTCAACACCAACGTAGCCGCGAACGTTGTCTCTCCTTCCAATGATTTCTCCAACCTGAACCCGCGGCGCATTTCATTCCGTACCGGCGGATTCATCACCGGCATCATCGGAGTCTTGCTGATGCCATGGAAGCTCCTCGGCAGCTTCAGCGCCTATATTTTCGGATGGCTAGTAGGATACTCCGGCCTGCTCGGCCCGATCGCCGGCATCATGATCGCGGACTACTTCGTGGTGAGAAAAGGCGAGCTCAATGTGGATGCTCTCTATAGCGCCACCGGCGAATACGCATACTCCGGAGGAGTAAACTGGCGCGCGCTCGCGGCCCTGGCTGCAGGAATCGTTATCGCATTGGTGGGGCTTTTCGTGAAACCATTGCACTGGCTTTATGATTACGCCTGGTTCGTGGGATTCATCGCCGCCGGTGCATTGTACGTGGTGCTGATGAAGTCAGCGGAAAAAACGATCGCGATAGAACCCGCCGTCAGGGTCTGACGGGCCATCTGGCTTAATGCTGACCGCCTACCCTCTCAACGGATTTCTTCGGATCACGGACCCGGAACGATCCCGGCATTTCTACGAACAAGTGCTGGGCTTGAACTTCGACTACGAGAATCCCTACGTCAGTGTCTTCCGTAGTGGAGATACCTCGATCATCGCGCAGCGCGTGAAGGAAGTGGTGCCGGTCGCGTCCACGGTTCTCGGATGGGAAGTGAAGGACATCAAGAAGGTCGCGGCCTTTCTGCGCGATCGCGGCGTCGTGTTCGAAAAATACCCGCACATGGAGCAAGACGCGCTCGGCATCTGGACGAGTCCCGCGGGCAAGGTCGCATGGTTTAGAGATCCGGACGGCAATGTCCTCGCTATCTCCGAGCACTAGTCTAGCGGCCCGAACGGCCTCTGCTGGGCGAGTCGCTCGACGTCGTCTGCAAACGGAACGAGCTTCTGCCGACGGCCCGAACATAGCCGGCTGAGTGCAGGATCGCGTCGCGCGCGCCTCACGCATCGCCTGAGCGAACTGTGGGCTACTTCGCCAGTGCCGGAAGCGTAGTGTAAGCGTGCGCGGCGCCGGTTGGCATTCGAATCCCCAGCGCGCCGATCTGCGCGCCGTTAGGCGTGTCGAACTCGATGGTGCCGCGAATGTTCGCCGTGGCTGGATACTTCTGCGTCGCCAGCGTGAAGGCAAGATGGCCGTTGGCTGCAAGTTGCAGCGTGTCGGTCGCGATCTGGGTCCCCGTGTCATCGCGGACCGTCACCGGAATGTTCACCTGTCCCGTCGATACCGCATTCACCGCAATGCCGGTGGTGGTTCCACTGGTGTTGTCAAAAGCGATGATGTAGCCGCCGGCATTGCGGCTCTCCAGGGGAACCACCGCTTCCTGGTTGTTGTGACGGAAAATCACAAAGCCGCTGATGTGGCCGCCGGTAGAGAGCTGCGCCGATCCGGTGGCGAGATTCGTGCCCCCGCTGCTTGCAATCACCACTGTCGCTCCGGCCGCCAGCGTTCTCAGAATTGAGGGGGCCACGATGGTGTTGCTACCACCGAACTGCGGAAACGACAGCGGCAAGGACATGGGAGTACCAGTCACGTCGTTGAAGAAGCTGAGTGTCATCTGCGCCGCGGTGGTCCCGGTATTGATCAGCACGAAAGTGGTCTGCCAGCCATCGCCGCCGGTTGCGACGTGTGCGATGCTCCCGCCGCCGGTGCCAACGTTGGCCAAAGCCGGGATGGTGGTGAGCGCGTTATTGGGCGGCGAGAAGCGGAGTCCCAGCACGCTGATCTGGCCTCCCGCCGGAGTGTCGAATTCGATCGTGCCGCGTTTGCCCGCGGTGACTGGAAATCCGCTGGCCGGGTCGGACAACACGAAGGACGTGTGGCCGTTGGCCGCCAGGGAGACGTTGTCTCCAGGCGCGCTGATCACCGCCCCGGTGTCATCCCGAATGATCACGGGAATCACAGCAGCTTGTGCGGAAACATTCTGCACCGCCACGCCGAGCACCAGGCCGTTGGTATTGTCGAAGGCCAATAAATAAGAACTGGCGTTGCGCGTTTCCAGCGGCACCACCGCTTCCTGCGTAGTCACGTTCTGGTGGAAAATCGCGAATCCATCGACCGGGCCCGTGGCGCCCAGTTGTACGGAGCCGATGAGCACCGGCGGGGTTTGCGGACCCGCCGTGGTCACCAGTAGCGATGAATTCGCATAAAGCGCCGGATCGAGCGAGGACGCCAGCACCGGTCCGGGAGCCGGAGGTTGCTGGGGGAATACCAGCGGAAGTTGGAGCGGTCCGTTCCCACCCGCGTCGGCCGCGTCGCCGAAAAAGTTCAGGCGCGCCTGCGCGTACGCGGCGCTTTTGTTGACCAGCGTCAACGTTGTGGTCCAGTTCTCCTCCGCCAACAAGTGCGCCAACGAGCCGATGGGGTTCAAGCCGGCAATGCTGCTCGGCTGCAGTTCCACCGTGAAGGGAAGCCCTGCGATCATAAGCGTGGCAGTCAGGTCCGCTCCCGTGTTCGCCGCGACATGATACTGAATCGTCGCATTGCCGGTGCCGGACATATCGCTGCTGAACGTCATCCACAAAGGAGCCGCCGATACGATCCAGGCGCATCCCGGCGCGGCCGTGATGTCGACGCTGCCGCTTCCTCCTGCCGCCGCGAACACCTGTCCGCCGGAGCTCAGCATGTAATTGCAGCCCGGGGGATTGATCGCCAAAGACAGACTGAGACTGAATGTGTCGTTCGCGGTGTCCGTTACCAGGAATTGCGGGCTGAAGGCGCCTGTGACTGTAGGCGTGCCTCCCAACGCACCCGTCGATGGATCGATGCCCATGCCAGGTGGTAGGCCGGTTGCCGACCACGTGTAGCCGGTTCCTCCGACAGCCAGGAAAGTGACGGGGCCATAGGCAACCCCCGTGGTTCCCGCTGCCAGCGATATCGGACCGGTAATGACCAATGGAGACGACACCGAAGTAATCGTCAAAGGAATATTGGCGCTGAAGGTTGTGTTCCCGGAGTCCTTCACGGTGAATTGTGGATTGAAGATGCCGGGGGCAACGGTGGGGGTACCGCCCAAGGAGCCTGTCACTGGATCGATGAGCATACCCTGGGGCAGACCAGTTGCGGACCAGGTGTAGCCAGTTCCGGATCCCCCGCTTGCCGAAAACAGGAGCGGGGGATAAGCAACCCCCGTTGTTCCAGAGGGCAACGAGGTTGGGCCCGTGATGTGAAGTGCCGGACCGATCGTCAGAGACCTGGTGAACGTTGCGACGTATGGACAGCTACTGTAAGGCGCTACGCACGAACCAGTGGAATCCGTGACAGTGAATAGAGGAGTAGACGTGCCTTGGGTTCCTGGCCCGGGCGTGCCGCCGAGTGAACCCGACGGAGTGATCGTCATGCCGCTCGGCAGCCCCGAAGCGGAGAACGTATAAGGGGGCGTGCCGCCAAGCCCAGAAAGCGCGACCGGCCCGTAGACTGAATTCGCCGCTCCTGCCGGCAGAGTTGAGGGATTCGCTACTGGATAAAGTGAATCCAGGTACGCGGCGATGGCCGAAATATCCGCAGTAAATCCATACGAGGCATACTGATCCATCGTAACGACGAGTGGCGCCCAACCACCGCGCCGTAACCCAACGGTAGACGAAAGCGCCGGGCCCGATCCAGAGCCCGGGAGGGTGTGGCAGGTGCCACAATCATGCAGAAACAGATTTGCGCCTTGTCCTTCAAGCGTTTGCGGTTGAAGAATCGCGAAGAAAAAGAGGATGGATAGGACAGCCCAAAATGGTTTCATTGCGAAGGCCTTCATCGTGTGCTTGGTTGGCGTCAGGGGTTTTCTCCTAGCAACGCAACTTCAATATTTATCCGAGCGATGGCGCAGTTTGACGCCTTCGCAGTCAAGTCATGCTATCGGCCTTTTCGCGGTAAGCATTAGTCCGCCGCGTGTATGCGACCGGCGATGCAATGGACCCTTCTATCGGGCAGTGCATGGGAGGAACGCTGCGAGGGTACTACGCTAGCGAGGGGCTAGCCGGCGGCCGCGAATAGGCGGCGCGAGGCGGCGTTGGTCTTTTCGACCAAGCGTTCGCATCTCGCTGGTGGCGAGCTGGCCGTGGTCGACCACTCTTTTGCCATCGATGAAGCTATAGTCCACCGAGCCTACATCGCACAGCACGAGCGCCGCCACGATGTCCTCGTGCGCGCCTGCAAATTGCGGACGGTCCACGTCGATCGCGATAAAGTCGGCCGACATGCCGGGAGCCAAGTGGCCGATATCGTCGCGGCCCAACACACGCGCTCCGCCTAAGGTCGCCAGTTCCAAGGCCGCGCGCGCGCTTAACACGCCAGGGTTCGATGCGGAGACTCTGGCAAGCAAGAGTGCGGCACGCGTCTCGTGGAGAATATTGCACCCGTCATTCGATGCGGCGCCGTCCGCACCTAATCCGACGGCCACGCCCCGATCGAGGAACTTGCGTAAAGGCAACGCTCCACTGCCCAGGCGCATGTTGCTCGATGGGCAATGCGCCACACCTGTTCCACTTTCAGCGAAAGACCGAATGCCGGCGTCGTCAAGATGCACGCAATGCGCATGCCAGACGTCGTTGCCGGTCCAGCCCAGGTGCTGCGCGTATTCTCCCGGAGTAAGTCCGAAATGTTCCAGGCTGTAACGGACATCCAACTGATTTTCGGCTAAATGCGTATGCAGCCTGACACCGGGATAGCTGCGAGCCAGCGCCGCCGACTCGCGCATCAAATCCGCCGACACCGAAAAGGGCGAACACGGCGCCAGCGCGATGCGGGTCATGGCGTGCCGCTGGTCATCGTGATAGGTCTCGATCAAACGCTGGCTGTCGCGCAAAATGTGGCGTTCGTCCTCGACCAGAGAATCGGGCGGGAGACCACCATTGCTTTCGCCGACGCTCATACTGCCCCGGCTGGCGTGAAAGCGCATTCCCATTTCGCGAACGGCGCGGATTTCTTCATCCAGCGTGCAGTCGTTGGGGAACAGGTACAGGTGGTCGCTGGACGTGGTGCAGCCGGAAAGCATCAGCTCCGCGACCGCCATTTGAGCACTGATGTAAACCGCTTCGGCGGTCAGATTGGCCCAAATCGGATACAGGGTCTTGAGCCAGCCAAACAACTCGCGGTCCTGCGCGCCCGGCACGGCGCGGGTGAGGTGCTGGTAGAAGTGATGATGGGTATTGATCAGTCCGGGAAGCACGACGTGGCGTCCTTTGAGATCCAGAACCTCGTCGGCGGCGGCGGGCAATGCGGACGTGGCTCCGATCTGCTCGATCGCCGGGCCGCGTACGAAAATAGCGGCATCGCGCAGTTCCGTGCGCGCGCTGTCCATGGTCACTAGCGTATGGATGTTCTTGACCAGAAGAGTCCGCACCCGTTAAACCTTCTTTCCCGGTAGCAGCGCATTCAGTAACAATGCACACATCCCACCGGTTGCGATGCCGGACGACAAGGTGGCTTTTAGCAGAGGCGGCATGGCTTGCGTGATCTCCGGAACAAAGGTGACACCCAGACCCAACCCGAAGGAAATTGCGGCGATGGTAGAGGCGCGGCGATCCATGGTGACTCCCGACAAAATCTTGATTCCCGAAACCGCCACCGTTCCGAACATGATGATGGTAGCGCCTCCCAAAACCGCCTCCGGCATCGCCTGCACTAACACCGCCGACTGCCGGAAACAAGCCCATGGCGACCAGAATGACTCCTACAAACAGGCCGATGCGCCGGCTGCCCACGCCGGTGAGTTGAATCACGCCGTTATTTTGCGCAAAGGTGGTGCTGGGAAACGAATTGAATATCGCTGCCAAAAGCGAACTGACGCCGTCCGCGATGACGCCTCCGCGAAGCCGCTGAAAATAGACCGGGCCGGTAATCGGCTGGCCGGTCAAAATGGAAGTCGCGGTCAAATCGCCTATCGATTCAATGGCCGTGATTACGAATAAAAAGCCAAACGGGATCATGGCAGCGGGCTCGAAGCCCAGTCCGAAGTGGAATGGGCGTGGGGCTGTGATCACGGGCAATCCACGTAACTGCGCGAAGTTGACGCGGCCGGCTGCGATCGCCACGACGTAGCCACCTGCTAATCCCGCAACCACCGAGATCATCCGCAACCATTCGATTTTACTGCTGTTGAGCGCGACAATCAGCGCCACTACAATCGCAGCCCAGGTCAAATTCTGGAGCGATCCGAAGCTGCCGTCTGCCTTGGCGCCGAAGCCCCCGCCGAGACTGGTGATGCCGACTTCGACTAGTGTTAGACCGATTAGAGTCACTACTACACCGGTGACCAGCGGCGTGATGATCCTGGACGCGAAACCAATAAAAGGACCGATGAGAATGGGAATGATCGCCGCCACCAGGCACGTTCCAAAAACCACGCCCAGCGCGTCTTCAGGAGGCCGGCCTCTCGCCATAACGGTCTGAGCCAAGCCGATAATCGGCGCCAGGAAAACGAAACTCGTTCCTTGAATACTCAATAGACCGGAGCCCACCGGCCCCAGCCGCGTGCATTGTAGAAAAGTTCCGATCCCGGAAATCAGCAACGCCATGCTTACCAGAAACGCCTCATCGGCGCCGGAGAGCTTCAACGCTTTCGAAATGAGCAGCGGCGGCGTGACGATCCCAACGAATACCGCCAACACATGCTGCAGTGCAACGAACGCCGATTGGCGGAATGGGGGAATATCGTTCAAGCCATAGATCAGGTCCGAGGCGGGCGCGGTGTTCTTAACGATCATGCCGTCCAAAGCGGTATCTCACCGTCAAGGGAACGTCCGCGGTTCACTTGGCTTTTTAAAAGTATCTCAGAAGCTTCACGCGCGCGTCCAAGAAAGGAGACGCTATAATGACCGCAGTTCCTGCGGCTCCCCTGACCAGCGGCGCGGAGCTCGGCACCAGGCTGTTGCCACATCTCTAAAGGAGAGTGCCCATGTGCCGTCCCGCGCTGGTTTTTTTACGAATTTCCATCAAGATTGCTGCGTTGGCGGTCTTCTTATGGACGCCGGCCCCCGCCCAGTGGAAGAAAGTGGCCAGCCAGTCCGGTGGCGCGCCAAAAATGAATGCACCAGTACCGAGAGCGGCGGATGGCAAACCAGACCTCTCCGGCATCTGGTGGGTTCCCGACGGCAGCATTGAGGGAATCGACGCCCCGCCGAAATATTCCTTGAACTTGGCCGCCGGCCTGGACCCTTCCGCCTTGGGAATGCTGCCTTGGGCGCAGGAGGTGATGAAGCAGCGGCAGGAAAACATGCGGAAAGACATGCCTGCATCGCATTGCCTCCCGTGGCCTGTGCCTGCCGTCGCGGCCGTGCCGGTTCCTTTCCAGATTCTGCAGACACCCAAATCCATCGTGATCCTGCACGAGGTGCAGACCATGTGGCGGCAGATATACCTGGACGGGCGCGTCCTCTCGGAAAAACCCAACCCGACCTGGCTCGGCTATTCCAAAGGCCGCTGGGAGGGCGATACTTTAGTGGTCGACACGCGGGGCTTTAATGACCGGTCCTGGCTGGATGGCCTGGGCCATCCGCATAGCGAGGATCTGCACGTCATTGAACGCTTCCGCCGTCTCGACTTCGGGCACATGGAGATCGAATTTACCATCGACGATCCCAAGACCTACTCGAAAGTCTGGACCAACAAGATGCCGGTGGAACTCATGCCGCCGGATACCCAGTTCTATGAAGACGTGTGCCAGGAGAACGAGAAGGACGTTACTCATTTAGTTGGCAGATAGCACCAACGCGACCGGCGGATTTTACGAAAGAATGCTGAGCAGGTTCTTACACGACACTCGCGCCGCGGCGAGGGAGTCGCCCCAAGACGCGGCGTTGTCCTGTTCCACACAGAAATGCTTGAGACCGGCCAGCTTCGCATTGGCAAAGATTGGTTTGTAGTCCATCTGGCCGGCGCCGAGAGGCACAAATGCCATGCTGCTAACACGAGCATTAGGCGAAAGTTTTGGGTTCACGGTCTTGAGCCCGACTACGTCTTTGAGGTGCCACAGCTCATAACGTCCCGGATTTTTGTGGAACATCTCGATCACATCCATTCCGGCGATCGCCGCCCACACAATGTCGAGTTGCATCGTCACCAGCTCCGGATCGGTTTCAGACAAAAGGACATCATAGGTCGTTTTGTCACTGTCGATCAGCTTCTCGTACTCGCCCGTGTGGTTGTGAACGAATATCTTCATTCCGAACTTCCGGGCGATCTTGCCGTTGGCGTTGAGCTGTGCCGCTCTTTGCTTCACTGACTCGAGGGTGACCGGCGGCTGGTATGGCCCGAACGCTTCAGTTTCCGTGAATGAGTTTCGTATGAGACCGGTCCCCGGATTGTAATAGGCGCCGGGCGGCACCTTTCGGACCGCGTTCGCTCCGGGAGGGCCGCCAGCGGGAAGGATTTCCGTATACTCGATCCCCATGATCTGGAAGCCTTCGAGTTGCTTCTCGAGTTCCGCGCCCGTCCCCCGCGCACCGTTATGCGTGCTCGGCATACGCAGATTCAGGCGATCGAGCATTGCACGGAACGCTTTGGGATCCATATTGTTGTATCCCGATGCAGGCTCGACTTCGCGATAACCCATCTGTGCGACTTTTTCGAGCACACCCTCGAAGTCGGTCATCATCAAGTCGCGGACGGTGTAAAGCTCTAATCCGATCCGGTCCTTCCAGACCGCTGCGGGCGAAGCCTGCGCGAAGAGTTCGCCCAGGCTGCCTCCAAAGAGAGAAGCTCCGCCAATCGCGGCGGCCTGCTTCAGAAAGTTACGGCGGAGACTGCCTTTGGTGTTTTGCGCCGACATGACATGGATTTCCTTCCCAGGTGAATTCTACCACCGGGCAGCGGCGGACTTGTCGTCCGCGCGAACCCGGACCGGCAGCCACAGCAGCCAAAAGAGCGCGAGGCCAGCGGCGGCTCCACCGAATAGATACCAGGGCCAGGAGCCCATCTGATCCAGCGGCGAAGCCGCATCCGGTTTACGCAGAAGAAACATGAAATTCGCGCCGGAGGCTAGATCGATGAGGCCGACCACAGCGGCATAACCGAGTAGCAAAGCGAAGGCCCGCCACACCGAAGTGTGCGGGAATCTCTGGCCGCAGCCAAAAACGACAGCGGCCATACAAATGACAATTCCGCCATGCGCCACGAAGAAATAGATCGCCGGATAGGTAGGCCACGGCGAAAGCAGATTGGGCGTAAGCAGGGCCATACCCGCACCCGCAAGCCCCGCGAAGTATGCGAACTCAACGATCAGGGACGCGCCTGTCAGGCAGGCAAGAATCGATAGCCAGACAGCGGCATCGCAAAGTTGCAAGGGCAGATTCGCGACGTGAATACCTTCCTTTGAATAGCGGAAAATCCACCAGATCAACTCGTTGAGCGCAAGCGCTAGTCCGAGACCCCACTTGATGTGCCGGGCCGGGAGGATGCTGCGCCGGCCCAAAAAGGCAAACACCGTTGCGGTAATCGCAATGATTGCCAGAATGCCCAAGTGGAGTGGACCGAAGAGTCTCATCGCAGTTCAGACGAACATACGGTACCGCGGCTGACCACCAGCCTTCAACGGTAGGGGTTTTCAATCCAGGGTGAGGACTCGCTGTACTTCACAAGTCGAGTGATCGCCCCATATAATTTCGTATTCGCCGGGACCGTCGTACTTCAACAGCGCCTCTTCTCCACCCGCTGCATGAAGACAAGAGCTGGTGACGATGACCACTTTGCCCGCGCGGTACAGATCGGGCTCAATTCGCTTGATATTGGGGAGTTGGTAGTAATCCGCGGCGGTAGCCGCGACAGCGCCGCAGAGGAGAACGAACAGCACCGGGATCGGCAAGGTTCTCATAGTTCGACTATCGGCGCCCGGCCCGATTGGCACTAGGGCGATTGCTACACTTTATCACTCGGGCGAGAGTCCGGGGCGGCCGGGCTGGCGCTGCTGTCAGGCATGGCCGGCGCCGGCACCTCCACCGATATGACGCAGCCTGAGGCCGTGCACTGGATGCGTCAGCAACATTTCCGCCGCCTCCAGAAACCGCAGCGTGTGCGGCAAGTTCGCGTGAAGTTCAAACGCAGCTTCATCGACCCACTCGGAATGAACCGAAAATACGGAGGGTTCTCGCAATGACTCAAATACGTCTATGCGCAAGCAACCGGTTTCGGCACGCGAGGGCTCATTGACCCGAAGCAACGCATCGCGAAATGCCGCTTCTTTTCCCGGGCGCGGTTCGAAGCGGACAATGAAGTGAAACGACACTCTGCCCTCCTCTGTAAAAGAAATGCACCTGACGCCACCCGGAGAGCTAGAGTACTGGACCCTACTGCGCCGCAACGGCGGGTTTGGCAGCAAGCAACTGATTGATCTGTCGCACCGCGTAATCAACTTTCATGCCGATAAACTTCTCGCCGAGCTCGGCCGAGGAGCGCCGGGCGTCGCCCGTGATTCCATTGTTCGGGCCGCCCGCCGGAGCGTGAACCGCCGTCGCAAGCAAACTCGTGCGGACCCAACCCTTATCGCCGCCAAGATAAATCATCTCCGACGTGTCCAGAACGCCGGCGTGACCGCCCGGGGAAGGATAACCGTTGTCGCCGAGCCATTGTATGAAATCGGCCTGGGCGCCAGGATGCTCCGTGGTCCCCACGTACACCTGGTCACAGAACACGACGCGAATCCCTTTGCCGGAATACTTGTCGTCGAGTTTCTTGGCCACTTCGCCCAATTCCTTTTGGCCGCCGCCGTGATCGCCCATCAGTACGACGTTCTTGAACCCGCTGATAATGAGTTGTTCGGCGACCTGCTCGTTGATCGCGGCGAATAACTGCGTGGTGAGTCCAATCGTACCCGGCAGATCCACGCTTGCGTTGTTAGGAGAAAACGGCAGCACCGGCGCAAGGATGGCGTTGCTGAGTTTAGCCGCGATGCGCCGTCCGGTTTCGCGGGCGATCAGAGTATGGCCGCCGTTCACGTTCTGCGGGCCGCGCTGTTCCGTACCGCCGTTATAGACCAGAGCGGTGGTCTTGCCGCTTTGAATGGCTTGCTTCACTTCCTGCCAGGTCATCATGTCGAACTCTAAGACGGGAGCTTTGGATTGCGCGCGGAGAGTGGCGCTGAGGATCACGAGTGCGCAGGCTGCAAATCTCATGGAAACTCCTTTGCGAAGTGGTTGCACAGCGGTATGGACAACTGGCCTACGCAATAGAATCGCAGAAGATATCTCGACGCGCAAAAGTCAGTTGGCTGCCTTTTGCTAATGGGCCGTCACCGCGCCACCTATATGGGGCATCTGCGCGGCCCTGACTAGATCCGGCGTGGTGACGTGCTCTTCGAAGGTTACGGTTGGCATCCGCACATCATACCCTTCTATCCGTATAATCCAAGGAGCAATGTCTGATTACGAAGTTTTTGAGTTGGGTGACGTCGTCCTTCAATCGGGAATCACATTGTGGCGCGCAAAGCTGGCGTACAAGACCTATGGCGAACTTGCCGCTACGCGCGACAACGTCATCGTCATGCCGACCTTCTACGGCAGTCAGCACCCCGACAACGAAGCCATGATCGGCGTAGGGCGCGCGCTCGACCCCACGCGCTACTTTATCGTGGTGCCGAATATGTTCGGGAATGGCCTGTCCTCCTCCCCGAGCAACACGCCTCCGCCGCTCGATCGCGCCGCTTTTCCGCATGTCACTCTGTACGACAACGTCTCTTGCCAGCACCGCTTGATCACGGAGCATCTGGGAATCAAGCAAGTAAAACTTGTCGTAGGGTTTTCCATGGGAGCGCAACAGGCGTTCCACTGGGGCGCGCTGTATTCCGATATGGTGCGGGCGATCGCTCCGGTTTGCGGTTCGGCACGGACTTCGCCCCACAATTTTCTATTCCTGGAAGGCGTCAAGGCCGCGCTGCAAGCGGACGCGGCATTCGCGGATGGCTGGTACCAGGATCCGCCCGTCAAGGGATTGCGCGCCTTCAGCCAGGTCTACGCCGGCTGGGCTTTCTCGCAGGACTTCTTTCGGGAGCAGGAATACCGGAAATTGGGCCTGGCATCGCTGGAAGATGTGGTGAGATTCATGGAAGGCCGCTTCCGGAAACGCGACGCGAACGACCTGCTCGCGATGCTGTGGACCTGGCAACACGCTGACATCGGCGCGAACCCGATTTACAAAGGCGATCTGACTGCCGCGCTGCGAGCCGTCCGCGCTCGCGCCATCGTCATGCCTTCGGTGACAGATCTCTACTTTCGCGTGCGCGACAACGAACTCGAAGTCGAACACATGCCGAACGTGGAACTGCGTCCCATCCCTTCGATCTGGGGACACGCGGCCGGCCGCGGCGCGAATCCCGCGGACAATGCGTTTATCGACGCCGCACTGTCGGAACTGCTGGCGTGACCGCGTCACTTACCAACAAGATGTTCCACGTCCCGGTTGTTCTCGGCGCACACATACTCCAGCACATCGATGCCCTTCGGCGCTAGCGAACTGACTCTTTTCAACGTCCACGATTTCTGAAACGCGGTGGGATCGTCGAATGTGATCTCGCGCTCCAGATGCCCGAGGTCCGGACGCCGAAACCGCTCGATGACGTGCAATTTCTCGGTCTGCGGATAGCTGCCAGAAGCGATCCAGCCCCGGTCGGTGAGTCCGACCGTATCCACTACCAAAGTATCGCCCTCCCAGTGACCCACCGAATGGCCCATGTAGGAAGGATTGGGATCGTCGGGATGGTGGCGTCCGTCCAGGTAAATCTGGCGCGTCGGATCGTTGGCCTCTTCGATAATCACCATCACGTCACGGTTCTGGACCACTCGGTAGGGGCGCAAACTGCCCGAAGCCCCTAAGCCCGTGGGCAGGCAATGCGCTCCAGGAGAGTCAATGTTCATGCGGTCCCGCCGCTTCTTTGCGATCGCCGCCGCCCACGGAAGCGGGTCGGCAGGCGGACCTTCCGGGCGCTCAATGGCAGCCAGCCAGACCCCACTTAGATCCGGTTTCCCCTCGCGGGTGCGCGGAGTGCGGCCGGTGGGGGCGGGCTGACTGGCGATCAATTTCACGTATTCCTCGCCGCCGTCGCCGAGCGTGTTGAGTTGGGTGTCGCTCAGATGAATGTCGAACTTGACCGCTTGCCCCGCTTGCACCTGGACGTCTTTCTGGTGGAACGGTAGGAACAAGGGAGGAAACTCAGCGGAAAGTTCATAGTTGCCAGGCGGCACGGAAGCAATCGAATAGCTGCCGTCCGCCGCGCTCTGCGTCGAAAACGACGCATCGGTAGCGGTGTTCTTGACGACGATGGGGGCTTTCGGCACCGGATGGCCGCCCGAAACCGTCACGATTTTCCCACTGATCGTGCCCGTCTGCGCGAATGCGGCGACCCCGCTCGCAAGCGTCAAACTCAATAGGAAACTAGTTCTCATGTTTGTTTCTCATTATTTCTCTTCCAGGCAGCTAGTTTATCAGTTTGAGTTCGGAATGCCGTTTCCCGCTTCGCAACCAGCGGGCGGAATAGCCGCCGCCTCCGCGCTAAAACTTCGGAATCAGGAAACCCGTGTTCCGGCGATGCTCTTCGTAGATCGCTCCAAATTGACGCGTCAGCATGGACTCCTCTCTCGTTGCCTTAATCCAATAGCCTAAGACAATGAGCCCGAGCGCCACTACGCATCGCCACTCGTCAATCGCCAAAGCTGCGCCGAGCACGGCCAGATCGAGTCCCGAATAGATCGGATGCCGGAAATGCGCATAGGGTCCACTGCGAATAATCTGGTGGTCTTCTTTGAGCGTGATCCGGGCACTCCAATATTGCCCCAGGTGCCAGCGCGCCCACACGGCGATCGCGATGCCGGTCCAGGTGAGCGCCACACCGATGGCCGCACCGGCGTGGGTTTGAGGAATCACGCGCTGACCGAGAAAACCACCCCGCGCAATTCCGCTGAACAGCATGCCAAAGCCGAGAACTTCCAGAAAAAGCACGCCGTAGCGCGATGCGAAAGATTCCTGGCTGATGGTTCTGCGGGTCTTGAGCGCGCCCACTGCCCAGTAAGCGGCAAAAACGATCCACGGACCTGCAATGAGGTAACCCCAAATCATGCTGCAAGCGGCGTGGCCTCTCAGATGACCAAACCTGATCCACGATAGCGCAATCTTCATGGTGTGACGGTGTGTGTCGAATCGATGGCGAGTTTCCCCTTGCCGCGATGCAGCCTTCGAGCCGGGACCTTAGATGATTCGTAAACTCGATCTCGGCACCTAAGGTAAACTCCCGATCCGCTGCTAAGGTGTACGTTCCTAAGATTCGGGAGCGAATGCCCGTCCAGTTCCGCCGATCAAGCACATACGCGAAGTCGGGCTCGCGTAACGATTGAAGGAGGAGCGAAATTGTTCCAAAGTATAGTCATTTCCCCCAACGAGAAGATGCGGGATCAGTTGGTGGCAGCTTTACAGGCGACCGGGGAGGTCACTATAGCCCGCACGATGGACCGCTATCCGACGGCAGTCGATCTGGTGCGAGCGTTGCGAGCGCACGCGGTGGAGTTGTTGTTCGTAGATTTTGGTTCCATTGAGAAGTCGCTGGAGATTGTCGCGCTGCTCGAACAAGAAGCCAGCCACGTGCAAATTGCCGCCTTCCACGAAAGCATGGATCCAATGGTTCTGCAGCAGTCCATGCGAGCCGGAGTACGCGAGTTTCTGGCCCCGCCATTCGCGCGGCAGGCAGTCTTCGAATCCTTGGGACGGATCAAAAGCTTGCTGGATCGGCGTCCGGTGGTTTACGCGGCCAGCAACCAGATCTTCTCTTTCCTCCCGTCGAAAGCGGGAGTGGGCACATCCGTAATCGCCTTGAACACCAGCGCGGCCATGGCACGCAAGCCAAACACAAAAGTGTTGCTGGCCGATTTCGATTTGAACTCAGGAATGATGCGCTTCATGCTCAAGCTGGACAATAAGAACAGCGTCCAGGACGCAGTGGAGCGCGCCGACGAAATGGACGACGGCCTGTGGCCCCAAATGGTCACCGAGGTCGATGGCATGGACGTGCTCCATGCCGGAGGCGTCCGCCCGAATTTACGGATCGAGCCCAGCCAAATCCGCCACCTGGTCGCGTTCGCCCGGCGTCACTACCAGGTACTCTGCTTCGATTTCTCGGGAAATCTGGAAAAATATTCCATCGAGTTGATGCACGAATCCAAGCGCATCATGCTTGTGTGCACACCCGAAATTCCGTCTTTGCACCTGACCCGCGAGAAGCTGGCTTTTCTCCGGGAATGCGATCTTGCCGACCGGGTCTCCATCATCTTGAACCGGTCGCACAAGAAAGCGCTTTTCAACACGCAGCAGGTAGAAGACCTGCTGGGACGGGCCGTCGACCGGATCATGCCGAACGATTATCACGGCATCAATCAGGCGGCCGCTGAGGGAACTGTGGTGGCGGAAGCTTCGCCTATCGGTAAAGCCACCAATGAGTTCGCGGATAGCTTGCTGGAACAACCCAAGCGGCCTGCCGAAAAACACAAATTTCTGGAGCACTTCTTCACCGCTTCGGCCTTAGTGCCGGCGAAGTCGAAGTAGGACTTGAACGCCTCGCAAGACTAGCACTCGGCCCGCAGGCCGAATGCCAGCTCGCGGCACCCGATGTTCAGGCGAGAGCTTTTCCGTAGAGCGCGAGCAACCGGGCCCACGCTTTCTCGGCTTGAGGCTCGTTGTAGACTTGCGAATCCGGCGGGCACCAGCCATGCGCGGAGTCCGTGTAAACTTCGATCTCGGCATGCAGCTTGGCCTTGGCGAACGTATCTTTTAAAACGTTCTTCTCATCCGGAGACCGCATGTCATCATTTGCCGCGATGGCTATGAGAAACTGCGCCTTGGTCTTCGATGCCTGTAGATGGGGACTGTTTGGCGAGTCGATCACCAGTCCACCGCCGTGGAAAGAGGCGACTGCTCCCACACGATCGGGAACGGCAGCCGAGGTGCGGAACGCCATCGGGCCGCCCATGCAATAACCCTGCGTGCCAATCTTCCGATTCTTGGCAACGGACGCTTGCCCATCCAGCCATCCGATGAACGCTTTCGCATCCGTCATTTGCGTTCCTTCGTTGAGGGTTCCCGCCAATGGCCGCAGCTCCGGGATAGGAGTCGCGGCGCCCGCGGCTGCGGTGGGCGCTTTTTTAACGCGGTAAAACGGATTCACCACCAGCACTGAATAACCCGACTCGGCGAGACGCTTGCCCATCTGGCGGAACGCCGGCCGGAGCCCGAAGATGTCTGGCCAAATAAGAACTCCTGGCGCGGTTCCGCTCGCGGGATGCACGAAGTAGCAGTCCGCGCTGCCGTCCGGCGTCGTCACGGTCACTTCCGACTCCGTCACCGCAGCCGCGTTCGCGACCTGAGGCAGCATCATAGCCATGCCTGCTCCCAGCATCATGCCGAACTGCTTTCGCGTCACCGCACCGAGAGCCTCGTATTGCTTCCGGTCGTCTTCAAAATGATCCTGATCGCACATGTTCGCTCCTGTCGACGCCGGGTCTTTCGTCAAACCACTTGCGTACCGATTATTTTATCTCCACTCAGTCATTCGATGGGCCCGCACGCATTCCCAGGCCGTGCAGGCGGGTGTAAACTGAAACTCGGAATCGCACCTGCCCAGGGAGGCAATATCGTTGATCCGGCGCAACTTGTTTCGGGCCGTAAAGTTAGCCGCGGAGACAGCCGCAGCAGTGGTCCTGCTCGGATTCACCGCGTCCCCTGCATTCGCGCAAGGATCGGCGGCGGACGCCACCTTCACCAAGTCGATTCAACCGTTTTTTGCGAAGAACTGCTTCGCTTGCCATAGTTCGAAGCTGAGCAGTGGAGGGCTGAATTTCGAGGCGTATGGCAGCGCGGCTCTATTCTTCCAGGACCGGGACGAAGCGGAAAAGATCCTCAAGAAATTGCAGGCCGGAGAAATGCCGCCGAGAGCATTGCCGCGTCCCAACCCAGATGAATTGAAGGCCGTCACGACCTGGATTGAAAGCGACCTGGATCGCCAAGCCAAAACCGATTCCCACCGCGTCACTGCCCGGCGCCTGAACCGCGTCGAATACAACAATACGGTGCGCGATCTGCTGGGCGTGGACGTCCGTCCAGCCGATGACTTTCCGCAGGACGATTCGGCATACGGGTTCGATAACATTGCACAAGCGCTCTCGGTGTCCCCTCTCTTGATGGAGAAATACATCGCAACGGCCGAGCGAATTTCTAGAGCGGCTGTCTTCGGGCCCAAGTTGAAGACCTTGACGGCTGTCTACCTGCCTCCGCTGCCGCGGCGGATGGAAACCACCAACCGCACGCTGGTTCCCTTCCCGGCCTACTATTCGATGACCGACTATGACCGGTCCGGGCTGTCGCAGCCGGGATCGTTCCACGTGACACATGTTTTTCCGGCAGACGGCGAATACCTGATCCGAATCGCCGGCGCGGGCTTCCGGCCGATTGGTTCGGAGCCCGGACAAATGACTGTTTGGCTGGATGGCAAATTATTGAAAACGTTTCAGGTAGACGTGGATGTGGAACAGTCGGGATTCGAGCGGCGGCCGGATCATTGGGATGTTCGCATGAAGATCGCGGCCGGCCCGCATGAGTTGGTGGCTGCGTTTCCCAATCAGTTTGACGGTTTGCCGGCCTTATTCGGAGGCCCGAATCCGTCGCAACGGCCCTTTGATCCGTGCCGGCTCGGGCCTGTGGGAGGTCCGCGGTGTTTGGCGGCCGCGCTAAAGGCGCTCGATGACCCGAACGATGGCAATGCCAACCCCACCACGCCAGAGCGGCTCGCTCGAAGGAACGAAGCAATTCAAAGCGCGAAGGAAGCGGCTTCGCGCCCGCCGAAATTTAACGGCCTGTCGGTGCATGAAGTGGACATCACTGGGCCCTATGAGTTCAGGGAAGGGCCCTCGCCAGAGAGCCTGCGCAAGATTTATACCTGCGGTCACCTCGATGGCCATCACCTGCCGTCATGTCAACGCAAGGTGATCGCGAATCTGGCGTATCACGCGTTCCGAGGTCCGGTGAGTCCGGAGAAGATTGACCGGCTGGTGGCAATTTCAGACGGCGCTCAAAAGCGCGGAGGTTCCTTCGAGGAAGGCATCTCGCTCGCGATCGCGACCATGCTGGCATCTCCCAATTTCTTGTTCCGGATCGAGGATACCGCCGGAAACCAGTACGCGCTGGCTTCGAAGTTGTCGTACTTTTTGTGGAGCAGCATGCCGGATGAGGAGCTATTGCGTGCGGCCGAAAAAGGGACGCTGCGCAACCCGGAAGTACTGAACGCGCAGGCCCGGCGGATGTTGGCGGATCCCAAGGCCTGGGCGCTGGTCGAGAACTTCGCGGGCCAATGGCTGGAGATCCGGCGCCTGGAATCGGCACAACCCGACCGCGAGCGTTTCCCCGATTTCGATGAGTACCTGCGTGCCTCAATGCTCAAGGAAACGGAACTATTCTTTCAGCACGTCATGCGGGAAGACCGGAGCATATTGGACTTCATCGACGGTCCGTACTCGTTTTTGAACGAGCGCCTCGCGCGGCACTATGGGATTCCCGGGGTTCAAGGATCGGATTTCCGGAAAGTGGATCTCTCGGGGACAGGCCGCAGCGGCATCCTGACGCAGGCCAGCGTGCTCGAAGTTTCGTCCTACGGAAATCGCACCTCGCCGGTGCTTCGCGGCAAGTGGATTCTCGACAACATATTGAACTCTCCTCCACCTCCGCCTCCCGCCAACGTGCCCAGCCTGGACGAAGACGCCGTCGGTTCCTCCGCATCGCTTCGCCAGCAATTGGAGCAGCATCGGAAGAATGTCGTATGCGCCTCGTGCCACGCAAGAATGGATCCCCTTGGTTTTGGTTTCGAAAACTTCGACGCCGTCGGCGCGTGGCGGACGCTCGATGGGAAATTTCCGATCGACCCGTCGGGCGTGCTTCCAGATGGCAAAGCGTTTCGAGGGGCACAAGAACTGAAGGTCATCCTGCGAGAGCAGAAGGACACTTTTGCCGAGGGCTTGACGGAAAAATTGCTGACGTATGCTCTAGGCCGCGGCCTGGACCGTTCCGACCAGCCGGCCATGAAACAGATTGTCGCCCGCATGGCCGTGGACAACTACAAGTTCTCCAGCCTGCTGCTGGGGATCGTCGATAGCGCTCCATTTCAGATGCAACAGGAAGGCGCAGCAAAATGATGGTGAGACGCAAAGTATCTTCCCCGGCGAACATTTCTGAGAGGCCTGGGTACGGCTGTAGCGCTGCCCTGGCTGGATGCAATGGTGCCCGCATTCGCGGCCCCGGCGGATAAAAAAACTCCGGTGCGGCTGATCTTTGGCTATGTGCCGAACGGCATGATGATGAAGGACTGGACGCCCACCGGCGTAGGCAAAAATTTCGAGATCACGCGCATTCTCAAGCCGCTCGAACCTTTCCGCGAAGACATGCTGGTACTCACCGGGTTGCACCACCGCAACGGCGAAGGCACCGGCGGCGATCACGCCCGCGCCAGCGCGACCTACCTCACCGGAATCGCACCCAAGAGAGTGAGCGACCTGGGCGCCATTGAACTCGGTATTTCCGTGGATCAAATCGCCGCGCAAGCGATGAGCTCGCAAACGCGCCTGCCATCGCTGGAACTGGGCTGCGAGGCCACGCGCGCGGTAGGTGCCTGCGATGGTGGATATAGCTGCGCCTACATGAACAACATGTCTTTCCGGAACGCCACTACTCCGGTGCCTCCGGAAACGAATCCGCGATTGGTGTTCGAGCGGCTCTACGGAACGCTGGACACCGATCCCGATCCCAAGGTCCGCGAACGCCTTAAGCAGAACCGGCAGAGCATGTTGGATTTCATCGCTGACGATACCCGGCAGCTCATGGGAACGCTGGGCGCATCGGATCGCCGCAAGATTGACGAATATCTCACTTCCCTTCGAGAGATTGAGCAGCGGATCGCGCGCGTGGAACACGAAAACCGCGAGTTGACGCCGGAAACCGAGAAGCCCGCGGGCGTCCCCACCAGCTTTGTCGAGCACGCGACGCTGAACAATGACTTACTCACCGTGGCATTGCAAGCGGATATCACACGGGTAGCAACGTTACTCTACGCCAAAGAGGCCAGCACGCGATCCTATCCCGAGCTGGGGTTCGCCGATGCGCATCACCCCCTCACGCACCACCGCGGCAGAGCGGAATTGATCGAGAAAGCCACCAAGATTGAATGTCATCACATGGAGCAGTTCGCCTACCTCATCCAGAAACTCAAGTCGATTCATGAAGGCGACGGAACCCTGCTCGATCACTCGATGGTGGTTTATGGCAGCAGCATGAGCGATCCCAACCAGCATCTGCACTATAACCTGCCTTGCGTGGTACTCGGCCGCGGGGATGGCAGCCTGAAACCGGGACGCCACATCGTCTATCCGAACAACGATACGCCCCAGACCAACCTTTGGCTGACGCTGCTGGATCGCATGGGCGTGCGGACGGAAAAGCTCGGCGACAGCACCGGAGAAATCGAGCACCTCACGGAGATTTAGCCGGGCGCTCCGGCTCGGCCGCGCGGGTTTCGTTAGCGGTGGGCGGTTACGGCGATTTCGATGTGCGCCCCCGGCGCAGCGAGTTTGACAACCCCGACAGTCGTGCGCGCGGGACGGTCCGCTTTGAAATACGTGGTGTAGATCGCGTTCATGCGCGAGAAGAGGTCCATGTCGGTCAGATAGACTTGCACGGAGACCACGTCCCCATAGTTCATCTTGGCTTCGCGCAGAATGATGCCGATGTTGTCGAGCACCTGCCGGACTTCGGCGTCAAATTCCTTTGGCACCTGCTGGGTCTTCAGATCCCGGCCGATCTGGCCGGACACATAGAGTGTGCCGTCGGCCAGGACCGCCGGGCTGAACGGTCCGCCAGCCGCGAACTCCTTAGGTTGAATGATCTTCTTCTGGGCGAGCGCCGGCATGGCCGCGCCGAGGGAAATGAGCATAAGTCCGCAAAGCAATTTCATCCTACCTAGTGAATCACACTTAGGACTGGGCTGGGCGGGCAGCGTATGGCAAAAAACAACAACTGGAGTGAAACCAAATCCCCTGCAGGACGCATCCCTATACGAAGAGGCTTTATGCATATGAGGTCGTTGTAGTCTCTAGGATTGGTTGCGCTTGCCGCTGGCTCCCTCTATAGCCAGCCAACCACCGGACCCGCCTATTGGTCGGCCACGATGCCCGATTGTTCAAGCCTGCAGGAAACCGCGGTATCGATTACGAATTCGTCAGGGATCCGTGATCGGGTATTCCTGCTACGTGAGTGGGACTTTTATATGGTTCGCCGCAGGCGACGGCTGGACTAGTAAGATTCGCGCTGGTGCACCCTCCACCGCCCCAGTCGGTGTGGACTATACCTTCTACGACGACAACGGAAACAATCTCAACGTGGACACCACGTCCGGTGGCTCGCCGGCCACGGCATCGGGCAATGAAGTGAGTTTTGCGCTTATCTGCAAACCAACCTTCGGAAATTGATGTGTTCGGCGCCACCAGCAGCGCTCCCACCTACAGTGCCTTGGCAGATGGCACGGTGTATGCAGTGTACTACTGCCCTGACGCAACCACCTGTGGCAACGTGCTTCCGCAATTGGTTTATTTGCAGCAGCCCACTCATCCGTGGCTGGCGACAGTGCCCATCTCATGGGACAGTGCGGTGTGGCCCACTTGGTCTGCGGAAGGGGTCGATGACGGGGTTACAAGTGTGGTATCTTTCGCGGTTTATAACGAGGGCACAACTGCAGCCACTTTCAAGATATACATCTATGACAGCACGGGTACCCTTGCCGCGACCGCCACAACGCCTTTGATCGCTCCTTTACCCCTGCTAAGCGACGGCAGTTACGGGGAAGCCGGCACTTACGCGGGCAACTCTGCGCACCCTGATCGGCAGCCTTTGCCGTCGGGCATTTTCAAGGTCTTGATCGATGGCGGGAGTGACGGACTGCGCAGTGCTGATGCTCCAGTTCAGCGGGATGCAATATCCTGCGCCTTCCATGAGCAGCATGCAGGTGGCTTATGACAGTTCGCCCGGCTCGGCCGCCGTGACCGCCTCCGCAGTCCGCGACGCGCACGCGAAGAGAGCGCGCACTGTTCCCGCGCAAAAGCGCGTGTTCGCCGCCCTTCCACAGTAGGACGATTAAGCTTCTAAAGTTCATCGCCTGGCCGGAACTGAGCGCGGATCCCTCGTTGACGGATAAGCCGGACGAGTGATACTATCGCAGCCGTCGGTTCGGGGCGAAAGAGGAACTATGGGCTATCGCGGCTTCTCGTCCATTGTGATGGTGAGCCTAGCGTTTTCTGCGCCGCTCGCCTGGGCACAAATCGCCGGCTGCGCCGATGCGCCGCCGGGATCGTCGTCTTCCCCCTGTCCGGTCGATATCACGGCGCGCCGCTCCTTCGATAAAGCCTCGGTCGAACGCGGCGGCAAGATCTTCGCCGCGCAATGCGCATCGTGCCACGGCGCTGGACGCCCGCGGCGGCAAGGGCACCAAAACCGATATCGATCTGATGCGTTCCGACATCGTGGTGATGGATCACGGCGGGCGCGAGATGCCGGAGTTCCTGAAATTCGGCCGTCCTGAAAAGGACATGCCGAAGTTCGATTTTTCGCACGACGAGGCGTGGATCTCGCGACCTGGCTGCATTACCAGGTCAGCACGGTGACGCTATCGCGACCAGTACACCAAGCTGAATGTTTTTTCCGGAGACCCGAAGGCCGGCGAAGCGTTCTTCAACGGCCCGGTCGGGAAATGCAACACTTGCCATTCCGTCACTGGCGACCTGAAAGGCATCGGCGCCAAGCGAAATCATGACGCACCGACGCTGCAAACGGCCATTCTGAGCGGAGGCCGCCGCCGTACAAACGTAACCGCGACGGTCACGCTGGCAGACGGCGAAAAGTTCACGGGAACGCCGTGGCGGATCAACGATTTCGTGGTCGAGATCCGCCTCCCGAACGGCGAAAACAAGACCTGGCTGCGCAACGGCGAGTGGCCGAAGGTGACGCAGGTCAACCGGCTGCAGGCGCATATCGATCTGATGCTGAAGTACACCGACGACGACATTCATAATCTCGCCGCCTATCTAAATGACAAGTAAGTACGCAGGAGACGCACCATGACACTTTCGTTCCGCTTCCCGCCGCCGCGCTGCCTTCTCTCCCCGTCTCGCTGGCCGGGCAGTTCCTGGATCCCAACGTCCTGAAAAAGCCCAACGCCGATCGACGCCTGGCCGACCTATCACGGCGACTATTCGGGCAAGCGCTACAGCACTCTCGATCAGATCAATCGCTCCAACGTGGGCACGCTCACGCTGGCCTGGGCGTTCAAGGCGCTGGCGACGGCGGAGACAGCCACCAATGTCGGCGGCCCGTGGAAGCCCGGCGACCCTACCTATTGGGGCGGCCCCACCGACACCTACCGGATTGCGGGATCGCCGCTCATGGTGGACGGCGTCATGTACATCTCCGCCATGGACCGCGCCTGGGCCATCAATGCGCGCACCGGCGAGCAAATGTGGAGCTATTTTTTCAAGACGCGCGGGGGCCATCATAACAACGGCAGCAAGGGCATGGGCATGTACGGGAGCTGGCTGTATTTCGAGACGCCGGAATGCGTACCTGGTTTCGCTGGACGCGAAAACCGGCAAGGAGCGGTGGTACAAACAACTGGCGCCCGGTCGAGCAGGATTATTTCTGCAGCACCGCGCCGCTGGTCGTCGGCAACCATGTGTACGCCGGAATCGGCGGCGACGCCCGGGACATTCAGGGATGGCTCGATGCGCGCGATCCCGAAACCGGCGATGTCCAGTGGAAGTGGTACACCACGCCGCAGAATCCCGGCGATCCCGGTTACGATACGTGGCCCGATGAATACTCGCGCAAGCACGGCGGCGGCGGGCCGTGGCAGCCGCTTACCTACGATCCGGATCTCAATCTGATCTATGTAACAACCGGCAATCCCAACCCGGTGGGCGCGACGCAGAGCCGCAAGGGAGACAACCTGTTCACATGCTCGCATGGTGGCGCTCAATGCCGATACGGGCAAAATGGCCTGGTATTACCAGACTTCTCCGCACGATACTCACGACTGGGACAGCACGGAGGTTCCCGTGCTATTCGATGGCACGTGGAAAGGCAAGCCGCGCAAGCTAGTGGCGCAGGCGGCGCGCAACGGTTACTTCTTCGTGCTGGACCGCGTGACGGGCGAACACCTGCTGACCGCGCCACTGGTCGACCCGCAGTTCCTCAACTGGACGAAGGGGATCAACGCCAAGGGGCAGCCTATTCCGAATCCGAAAAAGGAGTCAACGGTGGATGGCGTCCTGGTCGGAGCAGGTTCGGCGACCAACTGGCCTCCGCCCAGCTTCGATCCGCAGACGGGCCTGTTCTACGTGGGCACCACCGAGGGCATGGGCATGAGCTTACCTCGTCGACACCAGCGACCGGCCTGAAGGCTACGGCTTCAGCGGCGGCGGGGGCGGCAGCGCTACCGGCGAGCGTCCGGGATTCGCGCCATCGATTACCATACCGGCCAGATGAAGTGGATGCACGAAGGCGGCGGCCCGCAGGGACTGCTGACGACGGCGGGCGGGCTTCTGTTCGGCAACGACGGCTCGTCCAATTTCTGCGCCTTCGACGCGGCGACCGGGAAGATTCTGTGGCACACATGGATGCCGGCGCTGACCACCAACGGCGCTCAGACCTTTCTGCTCGACGGCTTTCAGTTCATCATGGTCGCGGCGCAGGATACGTTATACGCGTACACTCTGAACCGCTAAATTGGAGAGCGTCGTGCGCTGTTGACAACCGCCGCGAATCCGTCTACGGTAAGGCGATGGCGAACCGGACCGCTTCGCACTCAGTAACATTTTTCGTCAGAGGAGAATCACGCCAATGAAAAACCTCACGGGCCGAAGAGAGCTGTTGAGCGCCGGGATCGGCCTCTGCGCGAGCTTCGCCGCGAGTTCGGCATTCGGGCAATCGTCCGAGACCGCGCCGCGCGAGACCGGCACCGACGCGCTCGGCCGCCGCGTGGGGAGTGAGCCGCACGGCAAGCAAATTCCGAAGCGAATGGCCAAGACCACTGAGCTGTTTCTCACGCCGCCCGGGTGGCCCAACGCGATCGACATCGATCACGATCAGAAGCGCGGTTTCTGGGTTCAGGAGCAGCGCCATGACAACAAACCAGAGGCCGCCTGGCTCATCGACTGGAACGGGAAGCTGCTCCACACCGTGATGACCAACTGCAAGGACACCAGCGGCATGTGCTTCGGCGGCGGTTACGTCTGGAGTGGAGCGAACGGCGCCTCAGAGATTGAGCATCCTACGCCGCCGATCAATGGGATCTTTCAAACCGACATGAACGGCAAGCAAATCAGCCACCGGCAAATTCCATTCGGGCCCAAAGACGACGGCGGCGCCACTCACGGCATGACGTGGCAACCTGACGTTGGCAAGATATGGATCGATTCGAATCGCCTGGAAGCGATGATCCGCATCGATCCCAAGACTTGGGAAGTCGATTACATCTTCCCGACGACGCGCGCGCCCGGCCTCGCCGAGCGGCTGCACGGCATCGCCTATGACGACGGCTTCATATGGCAGGTGACGGGACATCAAAAGGAAAGCACCACCGGCTACGAAGGTTACGTCCCGGGCCTCATCAAGTACGATGTGAAATCCGGTCAAGTCGTCCAGGTGGTCGAGTTCGTAGCGGGCTCTTGCGACATCCACGACGTCACGGTATATAACGGCCAGCTCTACGGAGTGGATGCCGGCGAGCATCCCGGATGGTCAATCGACAAGCCGGCTTATCAGCATCCCGGCTTCCCGCCGCTCAACAGCCCGTCGGGCGGCTACGTGTTTCGCATCGATCTGGTCTGAGCGGGCCAGCCTTACCGCAAATCGAACGTCCGCGTTTCTCTTTTCGCTATAGTCGATAAGAGCTTTCGCATGCGGACTGTCCGGAAAATCGCTCTGTGGGGATGCTTCGCTTTAGCGAGCCTGACAGGACTGATCTACCTAGGCGATGACCTATATGCGCGTTCCCAGGGGCGGCCCGTCGAACAGATAAAAGTCGGGCGCATATACGCGGCGGTGAACCACTATAACCAAGTTGAGTATTCAGTTGGACCGTCTGCCATGGTGACGTGCGTCGAAGCGCTCATGCCGCATTTCGGCTTTACTCCGTGCTGGTATCTGCGGCGGCACAAGCTCCAGCAGATCGGCCCGTAAGACGGCACCCCGCCAGCGATGGTCGAGATTGCGTACGGCCGGCCAAAACGAGGCGCACAGGTGAGGAGCGGCATAGCCCAATGCCTGATCGCTCGTCGATTTTGTCACGCATTCGTTGCGTCGGTGGCGGCGCGCCGGATGTGTCAAGCAAGTTACAATAGTCTCCCGTGCCGCTGACTGCGCGGGGTTCTAAGGTAGCGATCTAGGTGCCGCCTGTTGTCTTGACTCGATAGCTGGAGACTCGGAGGAAACATTCTTGTGAAGCGTGTATGCGGATTCGCTTTTTGCGGCAATTACGCCGTCACGTTGGCATGTTCGTTCTTAGCGGCTGCCGGAGTTGCTTGGGCTGCTAGCCCGTCCGTCAAGACGCCCGACCCGGCGCGGGTTCAAAAGGCTAGAGCCGAACTCATTAGTTTGCCCCTCAGCTTTGAGGCCAATCTGGGCCAGACCGATCCATCGGTAAAATTCCTTTCGCGGGGCGACGGCTACGCGCTTTTTCTGACGGCGGATAGCGCGGTATTCAAGCTCCGTGCATCGGGAGACCACTCCGCAGCCGTGGTGCGCATGAGGCTGGCTGGGGCGGCTCCGAACCCGCGTGTTTCCGGTGACGAAAAGCTCCCCGGGACTGTGAATTATATGAACGGCAGCGATGCCGGCAGATGGACAACCGGAGCCGGAACTTTCGGCAGAGTGAACTATCAGGGAATTTATCCGGGAATCGACTTGGCCTATTACGGAACGCAGCGGCAGTTGGAATATGATTTCGTGGTCGCTCCCGGAGCCAACCCCAAGCAAATCGCGCCTGGAATTTACGGGCGCGCAGCCGTCTCTCGGCCCTGATGGAAATTTGCTGCTGACGCTCGCTGGCGCGCCGCTCACTTTCCGCAAACCGGTGGTCTATCAGTTGAAGAATGGGAAGAAGGAAATGATCGCAGGAGCGTACCGGGTCGCCGACGGCCGCGTCCAGTTCACGCTCGGCAAGTACGACCACAAGCGCCCGCTGGTGATCGATCCCGTGCTGAACTATCTCACCTATCTCGGCGGCACCAACTACGACTTCATTGGTGTCGCCAATTACTATGGCGGCGCTAACGCTTCGAATCCAACGCAGGGCATGGCGGTCGATGCTTCGGGAAATGTATATATGACCGGCTACACGCAGTCCACTAATTTCCCGGTGCAAAATGCTTTGCAGGCAGTCAATACAGCGAACGGGCAAACCGGATTTGTTGCCAAGCTGAACCCCGCGGGCAATCAGTTGATCTACTCCACTTATTTTGGCGCGAGCGTCTTTGGTGACGCCACCAGCACGCGGCCTTACGCCATTACCGTCGACTCCTCCGGCAGCGCCTATGTCACTGGTTACACCAACAACCCTAATTTTCCGATTACCGGGGGCGCCTATCAGAAGGTCTGCGGAATCACATTCAACAACGCCAGCAATTGTCCCGGCGCGCAAAGCGCGTTCCTGACCAAGTTCAGTCCCAGCGGTTCAAGCCTGGTTTACTCCACTTTCCTCGGGCACTCCAATGAAACCGGCACCGCAGTGGCAGTAGATTCGGCCGGCCGGGCTTATATCGCGGGCAACTCAGGCACGTCATGCAGCTCGACCAATGCCAATGTGTGCTTCCCGACGACGCCGAACGCCGTGCTGCCAGGATCCACTTTTAACAACACCCTCAACCCCGGCACGTTTAACCAGGGTGCTGCGTTTATTTCGGTGTTTGACGCCGCCGGCGCCAACCTTCTGTATTCAAGTTTGTACGGCGACGGCAACTACGCGGCGAACAATCATGGAGGGACCTACGGCGTGGGAGTGGCGGTAGATCCGTCCGGAAACTTCTATTTCTTGGGCAACACTCAGAACAACGGACTGCCCGTGACTGCGGGCGCGTTTGAGCATTACTTCGGTAACACGAATCCGGGTCTTGCGTCTCCCAGCCGGGGAGTCCTGGCGAAATTCAACCCTGTCAGCTCCGGCGCTTCGTTAGTCTATGCGACTTACTTAGGCGGCACGGATCCGGCTCAGGGCGCCTATAGCGACGGCATGGCCGGCATCGTGGCCGATGCGGCGGGCAATGCCTATATCAGCGGCAATGCATCTTACAATTTTCCGGTGACCCCCGGAGCTTATGACACGAATCCATGTCCCGCCAATTCAGGGTGCCTGAATCGGGGTTTCCTCGCGAAGATGAATCCCGCCGGAAGCGCGCTGGTTTGGTCCACCTTCATTGGTGGCACCCGTCCCGACCTCAGCGCCGTGGATTCCATCAGCGCTCCGCGGTTGGATGCGGCAGGCAATGTGTACGTCAGTGGAGGAGCGGGAAACAACACCCAGGTTCCGTCGGTGAACCCCGTGCAACCCGCGAATGGATATGGCGGCGCGTTCGTGATGAAGTTCAATCCCACCGCGAGCGCAGTGCTCTTCTCCACCGTGATTTACTCCGCCAGCAACTCGTACACAGTCAGCGGCGGTATGGACCTGGATTCGCAAGCCAACATATATATGGCCGGAACCACCGGGGCCGGCGATTTGCCCGTGACGGCAGGCGCGCTTCAATCCGCCAATGCGGGAGTCTATGACGCATTCATCGCGAAAGTCAGCGTGCTGGCGGGCTCCAGTGTCAGCCTGGTGGTCGCACCCACCGACGCGACCGCCGGAACGTCCGTCATGTTGACGGCCACGGTTACCGGCGCGGGCAGCGGTCCTACTCCCACCGGGACAGTGAATTTCGTGAGCGGCGCGACCACGCTCGGCAGCGGGACGCTGAACGCAAGCGGCGTAGCGGACCTTCACTTCATCGACGATTCCCACCGGCGTTTATTCCGTCACTGCGGTCTATGTTGGCGACACGATCTATTCGTCAGCCACCTCAGCGGCTTCCTCGCTGACAATTTCCGCGCCTGCCGGCTGCACTTACTCTTTGGACCTCGGCGGCGAGGCATTTCCGCCGATTGGCGGCTCCGGCATCGTGTCGATCACGACGCCTTTCGGCTGTCCGTGGAGCCTTACCGGCGGTCCGACTTGGGTTACCGGTGCAACTTCGGGCAGTGGAAATGGCGCGCTCATTTTTCAAGTAACGGCGAATACGGGCGGGGCGCGCTCGGCTACGCTCACGATCGCGGGCCAGTCATTTAACGTCCAACAGCAGGCGGCATCGGTATCGGGTCTGAACCCTGTCGGCTCGATGGCGCACTTGGCGGCGGAAGAAAACTGGACCACGACGTTCACGCTGGTCGACAAAAGTTCCGCTCCGGCGACGGCGCGGCTGAGCTTCTTTGGCGATGTGGCCGACCCCAGCGGAAACGGTCCGCTCGCGCTGCCGCTGGTGTTTCCGCAGCAGCCCAGCGCCTCCGGGCCGTTACTGGCGACTACATTTGACCAAGCGATTGCCGGGAATGCGTCGCTGATCGTGAGTACCGCTGGGCCGCAGACTCCACCAGTGCTGGTCGGTTCGGCGCAAGTAAACGCGACTGGAGCAGTGGACGGCTTCGCGATTTTTCATCAGAACGTGACTACGCAGGAAGCAGTGGTGCCGTTGGAAACTCGTAACGCAAGTTCCTACCTGTTGGCTTTCGACAATACCAACCAACTGGTGCTGGGCGTGGCCGTGGGAAATCTCTCGGCGCAGAATGCTGTTATTCCGGTCGTGATCCGCGACGATACCGGCGTCGTGATCAGCACCCCGGGAACCACGCTTTCCCTGGGAGGCAACGGCCACACTGCGTTCGTGTTATCGACCCAGTTCCCGGTAACAACCAACCTTCGCGGGACCATCGAATTCGATACGCCATCGGGCGGCCAGATCAGCGTGTTGGGACTCCGCTTCACGCCGCCCAACAATGCGCTCACCACGATTCCGGCGTTAGCGAATGTCGGCACCGGCGGCGGCAGCATCGCGCATCTGGCTTCGGGCGGCGATGGCTGGCAGACCACCTTCGTCCTGGTCAATACCGGAACCATCTCGACATCGGCCACCCTCAGTTTCTTCAACGATCAAACTGGTTCTCCGGTGTCCCTGCCGCTGGCATTCCCCCAGACCGGCGGCGGTACGACCATGACGGTTCCTACTTATTCCAGCCAACTGGCGGCCGGGGCCACCCTCATCATTGTGAGTAGCGGAGCGCAGACGTTGATTACCGGCTCGGCGCAACTGACCACCAGCGGACATGTCAGTGGCTTCGTGATCTTCCGCCATAACGGACAGGAAGCGGTGGTGCCGCTGGAGAGCCGCAACGCTTCCGGCTACATCATCGCTTTCGACAACACGAACGGCACGGCTACCGGTATCGCCGTGAACGCGGTGTCAACGGGACAGGTAAGCGTTCCGGTAACGGTTCGCGACGCCACCGGCGCCACCCTCGCTAGCGACACGGTGACTTTGGCTGCCAACGGCCATTACGCTTTTACTCTGGGAACCGACCGCTACCCTGCCGCTCTCACCATACGCGGCACCATCGAGTTCGATACCCCGGCCGGCGCTGCCATCGGCGCACTGGGGATTCGCATCCCCAACGTCGCCGCGCATACATACACCACGCTGCCGGCGTTAGCGAAGTAGGCTGGCGGCGGCGCCGTTAACTCCGATGATCGGCAGTGGACATGGGCCAAGCGGATTGCTTTTTCTTGCCGTCCAACCGGGCACGATCCGCGGCACTACAATGGTCTGGGAAGGAAATCCAAACCATGCGTCAGCCGGTAAGAAAAATATGTCTTAACGCCCTGATCGCAGCAGTGGCTGCGCTCATGGTTTCGAATTTTGGCGCCCAAGCGCAAACCGCGACAGCTACCGGCTGGGACGATTGGGGTGGCGACGCAGCCCGAACGCATTTCTCGCCGCTGCAACAGATCAACGCGGCGAATGTCTCCCAATTGAAGCCTGCATGGGTGTGGGACCCGGGCAAGTTCGGACGCTCCTGGGAAATTACGCCGCTTCTGATCGACGGATTGCTGATCGTGTCGGAACCAGGCACCAGCGATGTGGTCGCACTGGAGCCGGAATCCGGCACGGAAATCTGGCGTCACAAGGCGCCGCCCGGTGGAGGGGCCCGTTTGGACCGGCGCGGTTTCGCCTACTGGGCCGGCGACGGCACAATGAAGCCGCGCATAGTCGTGCTATGGGGCCACAACATGTACGGTCTGGATCCCAAGACCGGTGAGTCCTCCACCGACTGGCCGGCTACCGGCTACGGCATCGGACTACCGAACCCTGCCGCTCCGGAAGACAGCGGCGGCGGCGTGTTCCCCGCATCGCCTCCGATCATTTATAAAAACCTCATCATTGTTTCGGGTGCCTCTGGTTTCCTGCCGGAACCGGCCCAGCCAGCCGACCCGCATGCCGTCGATCTGCGTACCGGCAAGCTGGTATGGACCACTCGCCTCATTCCCGGCCCCGGCCAACCCGGCGCAGATAGCTGGGGCCCTGACACGCAGAAAGTTGTGGGCAGCGGCACCTGGGGCATCATGGCGCTGGATGAAAAGAACGGCATTGTCTATACGCCCACCGACTCGCCCAGTCCCGACCTCGTAGGCATCTGGCGTCCCGGGGACAATGTCGGCGCCGACTCCACTTTCGCGCTAGACGCCATGACCGGCAAGATCATATGGGGCTTCCAGAATCATCACCACGACCTCTTCGACCAGGACACGATGTCGCCGCCCGTGCCCGTCGAGATCACCAAGGACGGCAAGAAACTCAAGGTGATCGTCCAGACCACCAAGCAAGGCATGATGTGGATCATCGACGACAAGACCGGAAAGCCGCTGTTTCCGTATGAGGAAAGGCCGGTACCGCAGAGTGAGGTGCCGGGCGAGAAAACCGCTCGCACCCAGCCCTTCACGTTGTCTCCGCCGCCACTGGCGCAGATGACGATTTCCCGCGACAATCTCAGCAATCTGTCGCCGCATTCGAACGCCGACTGCAAGGCCGTGTGGGACCAGAATGGCCTCAAGGCCGGAGGGCCCTTTCTGCCGCCCGCCAAGAATGGCGCCTGGACTGTCATGAACACCGGCGCAATCGGCGGCATCAACTGGGGCGGCGCGTCGATCGATCTGGATCGCGGCTATGCCATTACCAATGTCGTCAACATGCCGACCATGGTCCAGGTCACCGAGGGCCCGAAGGCCGTGAAGGGAAATGATTCCTATAGCTTCTCCTCCGGTTACAAACGCTTCTCCGATAGTGATGGCCGCACCTGCGCCGGCGGCCGTCATGGCGAACTGGTGGCGGTGGAACTGGCAACCGGCAAGATCGTTTGGCGTGTGCCGCTCGGCGCGTTGGATGTCGAATATGGCGAGAAGGCCAAGGAAATCGGCGCGACCAATATCGGCCCCTCGCTGGTTACCCGCGGCGGCGTGATATTTATCGGCGCAGCCACGGATGACCGCTTCCATGCATACGACACCGCTACCGGAAAATTGCTGTGGCAAACCAAGATGGCGACTTCCTCCAATGCCGGGCCGATGACGTATGTCGGCAAGGATGGCCGGCAATATGTAGTGATCGCCGCCGGCGGTCCCGGTAATGCGCGACGCCGTTCGGCCAGCGACAATTTCGTATTCCACCAGACGCTTGTGGCATTCGCCCTGCCAAAGCCAGGCGAGAAGGAAATCGACATTGTGACGCCTTATCCCAAGCGCGAACCGCAACCGGGCGACAACATGGGGTTGGCGCAATAGGCCGGGGACTTCACGAGAATCCGGACAGTGAACATCAAGCCACCTTCCTGTTTCGCGATAGTCGTACCATGAAATTCCTTTCTTGTTGATTATGGCCGGCGTGAGAGTGGACAAGTGGCTATGGGCCGCCCGATTTTTCAAGACCCGCTCACTCGCTGCACGAGCATGTGACCTCGGCAGAATTCAAGCGAACGGAATTCAAGCCAAGCCTTCGCGCGAAGTTCGAGCCGGCGATTTGCTGCAAGTCAAGAACGACGGCGGCGAGTTTCACGTTGAAGTTCTACTTCTCAGCGAGATTCGCGGCCCGGCAGCGATCGCGCAGACGCTCTACCGCGAAACCGAGGCAAGCCGGGAGCTGCGGCTGAAATTGGCGGAAGAGCGGAAGGCGATGCCGCATTACGAAGCATCACGGGAAGGCAAACCATCGAAGCGCGATCGCCGCAAACTAGACCGGCTCCGCAGCGGAGTGTGAGGCAGCGGCTCGCCTACTCTGTGGCTTTAAGCCCGATAAAGAACATTGTCGGATCCTTATCCCTCACCGGCCGCTGCTTTTTTCGAGATGCGTCCGGTCTTTCTCGTTTTCGTTACAGACCATCTCCAGAACGTCTCCGTCCGGGACCAAGACCTCAGTGACCTTTACCGTGAACGGTCGCGTATACATCTTGGGGTCGTCGATGGTTACGCTCAAGTCCATATGACCGAAATCGCGGCGGTGGAAGCGCTCCTGAATGTGCATTTCCTCGCTATGGGGATGGCCCGCAATGTCGAGCCAGTTCTTGTCGTTAAATCCCGCCGCGTCCACCACCAGCGTGTCGCCTTCCCATTTGCCGACCGAGTAGCCGCCCCAGGCTGGTTGCGGATCCACGGGAAGCTTGCGGCCATCCGTGTATATCTGGCGGTAGGTACTGTCGGCTTCATAGAGCACCGCAATTACTCCCGCGGTTTGGATCATCTTGAATGGAGCGTAGTTGAAGAGATCGGTGCGTGGCAGACCGTGCGGTAGACACCGGGCCGAAGGAGTCTCTCCGCGCCTGGTCTTCTCCATGTTCTGTCGAAGCAGTTCGGCGGCCTCAGGGCGCATCGGTGACTCCTCCGGTTTGAAGTCCGCCAGAATGTCCATCACGTACTTGGAAAAAGTACCAGGATCGTCTCCCGGCACGGCGAAGTTCACAAAATTGCCGAATAAGCGCCGGTTCTCGCCCGGAGGCGCGTACTCGGTCTGCCAAACTCCGGACAGGTCGGGCTTTCCATTGGAGGCGCGGGGCGCCTTCGCTAACAGGTTGGCTTTGCCATCAGCCGTGCGAGGCGTTCCCGCCGCGGGATAGTTTACCCACTGAGCCTGTGCACCGTTCGAGAGCAACGCGAGCAAGATGAGCACATACCGGCGTGACATTCGACAGTCTCCAGGCTAGGCTACTATAGCCGATGAGCTAAACGCAAAAACGTTCACTGCACCTTGCAAAAGTGTGACAGATCCGAATGCCAAGCGGAACCAGCCTTCATTTATTAGGCCGCCCCGATAACACGTATTGTCCGTGGCCAGTTCTCCTGGACGCCTGGCCCGAAGCATCTACGCGAAACATGTTATCGGGTTCATGTTTGTTCAAAGTATGGCGGTTCACGGTGGGTGCTATAGTTCGAGCAACTACATATGACGGTGAGCAAAGCCCACGAGATTCACGAAGCATGGAAGAAGGCTGGCTCGGAGCCCTGCAGTCACGGCTTTGACGACCCACTTGAATCGGATGGCGGAATCGATATGGGAAGCAGGGTCTGCGCGATCTGCGGTTCGAATACGGCAGGACTGCACAGGCTTGCCGCCGTTGCCAGCGTCAAGTAGCTAGCCTCCTACACACCCTTCCTGGCACTGACCACCCCGATGTGGGGCAATAATATGCCCGCGCAGCCGCAAATGAGCTAGGTTGCATGCGAGAGCCACCTCCCTGCGATAAACTAAACGCTGCCCAAGCATTCGAGGATTCCTCATGAGAGCCATTGATGAGCACACCATTACCGACGCCGTGATCGAGCAGATGTCGGATACGCCGAACCCCCGCTTGAAACAGATTATGGAAATCCTGGTGAAGCACCTGCACGCCTTCGCGCGTGAAGCCGGCCTCACTCCCGAAGAATGGATTCAAGGGATTGGTTTCCTGACTGCCGTCGGTCAAAAGTGCACTGAGTTCCGGCAGGAGTTTATCCTTCTATCCGACACCCTCGGCCTCAGCGCCCTGGTAAATTCGCTGAACGACAGCCGCGGCACCGACCTCGACGCCGTCACCAAAAGCAGTCTCCTCGGGCCCTTCTATCGCAAGGATTCACCGGTGATGGAAGCCGGCGCCAGCATCGCGACTAAACCCACCAACGGCATGGAAACCTGCCTGTACGGAAAAGTCGCCGATACCAAGGGCCGCCCGATCGCGCACGCCTCCGTCGAAGTCTGGCAGCCGGATGAACACGGCGATTACGATCTGCAAAAATTGGATCCCTCGGAAATGGATCTACGCGGCCGTTTCTATACTGACGCGGAAGGGCGCTATCATCTGCGCACGATTTGCCCGGTCGGTTACAAAATTCCTTTGGACGGGCCCGTGGGAGATATGATCCGGGCGCAGTCCCGCCATGGCTGGCGTCCCTCGCATATCCACTTCCTGATCAGCGCTCCCGGTTACCGCGAAGCTGTGACGGCTCTCTATATCGACGGCGATGCGCACATCGATTCCGACACCGTCTTCGGCGCCAGCGATTCGCTAGTGGTGGATGTGAAGAAGAACGACCCTGCTTCGCCTATCGCCGGTATTCCCGCCATCAGGTACGATTTCCATCTGGCTGCCGTGGCCGCCGGCGAAGGCTCCGGGCGGGTCGGGGCGGATCCTTCCGAACTCGTTCGCGCCTCCCATTAGGTCGCATGGGGCAGGCGCAAGCGCTGCGCTTATCCTAGCTCCGCCCGCACAATCTTCGCGCCGTCCACCATCGACTTCAACTTCGCGAACGCCACTGCCCGCGGCAAATATTTCATTCCGCAATCCGGCGCCAGCACCAGTCGTTCTGGGTTGATGAACGGCAGCGCTCGCCGAACCCGCGCTGCTACGGCCGCTGGCGTCTCCACTTCATGAGTCGACAAGTCCAGCACCCCAAGAATAATGCTCTTGCCCGGCAGCCCTGCCAGCACGCCGCAATCGAGCGAACATTGTGCCGTCTCAATCGAAATCTGCTGCACGGGCGAATCCGCCAGATGCTCTAGGAACCGGTACGCCGCGGGACGCCCGGGCACCAGGGCCGCGTATCCGAAGCAGATGTGCAAAGCCGTCGTCCCGTGGACGCCTTCGAGCGCACGTGCCAACGCTGCGAGTCCGAATTCGCGAGCATTCTCCGGATACGCCTCCATCCACGGCTCGTCGATTTGTACGACATCCGCGCCCGCGGCGAACAAGTCCTTGATCTCTTCGTTCACCGCCGCAGCGTAATCCATCGCCATCTCCGCGGCGCCCGGATAGAAACTGTTCTGCGCCTGCTGGGACATGGTGAAGGGTCCCGGTAGGGTGATCTTCACCTTGCGGTCAGTGTTCGCGCGCAGGAACTTCACGGCGCGCTCTTCCACCGGGTGCTTGCGCCGGATTTTGCCGACGATCCGCGGTACCGCGATCAAGTGTCCGCTGCGGCTGGTGATCTGGCCCGGACTATCCAGGTCTATTCCCTCCAGTTCCGTGGCAAAACGGTTGGAGTAGCTCTCGCGCCGCATCTCGCCGTCCGTGACAATATCCAGGCCGGCCCGCTCCTGATCCCGAATCGCCAGCAGAGAGGCATCGTCCTGGGCTTGATCCAGCAATGCCGGAGCCACACGCCACAAAGCCTGGGCTCGCACGCGGGGAGGCATCTGGTGGGCGAGTTTGTCCCGGTCAATCAACCAGTCGGGCTGAGGATAGGAACCAACGAGGGAAGTGGGCAACAGCAATGCGCCTTTGACTGTAGCGCGCATGCGTCGGCTTAATCAACCATGTGCGCAGGTTCGAAAATCTCAAAGCTATCGAAAGGTCCCGTTAACCTACAGTATCGGGCACGCATGGTCTAGCACAGGATCGCGGCGGGATGATCATGTCCGCGGCAATGCGGGTAACTCTAGTGGGAGCCCTTCCGCGTTTCGCGTCGCACAGCCAGGCGGTACTCATAAGTCGTGCGCTGGCGATCCAACTCCGCGGCGCGTAGCTCCGCGAAGCGGTCCGACGTGAGAGCGCCCAGGAAGTTCACCAGATCCTCAACCTCGCTCGCCGAAAGTCCCAACGGCTTCATCTCAGAGTCGAGGAACGAATTTGGGTCCCCGCCCTTGTTGAAGAATTCGACGACGTCCCACAGCGTCTCAAGACTTCCGTCGTGCATATAAGGCCCGGTCAGCAGCACGTCCCGCAGAAATGGTGTCCTAAAAGCGCCAATATCTTCCCTTTTTTGGGTGACCAGAAAACGGCCTAGCTCCGAGTTATCCGTTTCCAGCGCCAGTCTATCGATCTCGGCCTGGTGGCCCGGCGCGGCGCTCGCCGCCGCACGCGTGGCCAACTGATTTAAATCCTGTTTGCGGGCGGCGACTCCGGTGTTGTGGAAGCGGTTGTCGCCAAAAAGCGGGAGCGCCGGATCGTACGCGTGGCAGCTTGTGCACCGCGCCTTCCCCGTGAACAGGGCCCATCCCCGGCGTTGCGAGGCGTTGAAGGCTTTTTCATCGCCGTGCAAAAAACGGTCGAAAGGCGCCTCGCTGGACAGCCGGGTCCGCTCGAACGCAGCCAGTGCCTTGCCCATGTCCTCCGCGTTCGGGGCGCGGCCAAACACTTGCTGGAATGCCACCACAAACTCCGGAATTGCGGTCAGCTTCGCCACAACGTCTTTCAGGTCTTTCTGGCCCATCTCCACCGGGTTCTGAATCGGCATCATGGCCTGCTCTTCGAGGGTCGCGGCCCGCCCATCCCAGAACATCGACTTGTAGAACATGGCATTCAGGATCGAGGGAGCGTTGCGCTTACCCAGTTGGTCGCCCACGCCGCGCGAGGTTTCAGTGTGGGTGGTAAATCCGTTGCGGGGCGAGTGGCAGGTATTGCACGCCACGGAGTTGTCGGCCGAAATGCGCTTCTCATCGAAGATCATGTCGCCCAGTTTCGCCTTGGCATCCGTTATCGGGTTGTCGGGCGGCGTGAACGACTTAATCGTCTCGGCGGAAAAAAGAGGGGCCGGCGGCTGCGCAGGCGCGAAGGCCGCTGTTGCCAAAAAGATCAGCACCGGAATCGCAGTGCGGTTCATTGTCACTTCCAATAAAAGCGCTTCTCATCGTATCAGAGGATGACCTGAACGTGTCCTTAGGAGGCTTCACTCGGTCCGAGTCCAGCGATCGATCTCCTGCCGCTCACGATCAGTGAGGCGGGCTTCGAGCTTTGCGGAATATCCTGTGGAATCTATGGTGCGCCCGGCACGACTCGAACGTGCGACCTTCTGGTTCGTAGCCAGACGCTCTATCCAACTGAGCTACGGGCGCGTTGTATCAACGGCTTGTGGGGAAACCAGAGCTTCCAAAGCGTCTGGCTTGTGAGTTTTGAATCGCTTCGATACTCTCAATACCCACGAGATTAAGCCTAACACACTGAACAGACCGATTTGCAGACTTGCCCGATCTGCGCAACGTATCGGCGAAGCGTGCGTTCGCACTTTCCAGCTTTGGGTACCGGGTACTAATCAGTGAGCGGCGCCGCGCGCCAGCAGAACCAATAGGACCGGTGATGGATTCCTTCAATGAGGCAAGGTTGATAGGTTGTCAGGAGCGGCGGAAGATCCGCCCTACTCAGGAGGAGAGCAAACGATGAAAAAATTGATTCTAAAACTGCGCGCTTTAAGCGGCACATCCGGTCAGGACCTGATCGAATACGCATTGATGGCGGGCTTTGTCGCGGTAGCCGCTGGGGCCATGATGCCGGGCGTTTCGTCCAGCATCAGCACGATCTTCTCGAAGGTCGGGTCAGTGTTGAAAATCGCATCTACCCAAGGCAGCTAGTTGGGTTTGCGTTTCGCGGAAAATACCCTCCTGCGGCATAGCCACCGTTGTCTATCCCGGCAGGGGGGAGTTTCTTAGGAACGGCAGTGATCCGCGTCACGCCGCTTTAACGCTAGTCCAGGTGAATTCTGCCATCCCGATTCAACCGCAGGCGTTGGCCGCGCCAGACGACGGAATCTCCGAACAGCCCGAGAAGCCAAATCGCGAACCCGAAGAGGTCGCGCAGGGGGACCAGCCACCACAGATACAGCACGTCGCGGCTGCGCAGCACGCCCCATCCGGAGGCGAAAGCCATCACCAGCCGGATCGTCAACAGCGCGAGGCCCAGATCCCACCGTCCACACGCTGCCGCAACCGCGGCCCACAGCGTGGCGTTGGTCACCGGGAGACCGAGGTAGCCGCCGAAGCGCGACACGCGTATGGTCCGCGCCCAGCGCACCTGATGCTGCCACACCTGACGCCATCCGCCGCCGAGATGCGTTTCCACAACTACATCGCTGAGCACGCACTTCAGGCCCAGGTCGTGAATGCGGTGCCCCACTTGATAATCGTCGGCCAGGTAATCCGCCACTGCGGCGAATCCGCCGATACGGTCGAGATCCTTACGGCGAAACGCCAGCGTGGACCCCATCGCGAATTCGTCCACACCCAGCAAGCGCGCGACTAGCGCCGACGGCGCGAAATCGGTTGCCACCCCCAGCCCTTCAAAGCGCGCGGCGAAAGTATCGCCCACCGGCCGGTAAAGGCAAGTCACCAGTCCCACGTGCGGATCGGCCAGGGGCGCCGTAACCCGCTCGATATAATCCGGCTCCACTCGAATATCGGCGTCGTTCACCACCAGGATGGGATAGCGCGCGGCCGCTGCCAGGTCGATCAGCACTCCCACCTTGGCATTGGCGGCGCGCGTATTGCTGTCTACGACGCGGACTCGGGGAAACTCCCGCAGCACCGGCAATGCAGGATCGTCGGGCCGGCTCACGCCACACAGGAATTCATAGTCGCCGTGCAGAACAGTGTGCGAACGGATCGCCTCGCGAAAGCCTGCATCCATGCCGCGCACCGGCTTCAATACCGATACCGGTTCCAATGATTTGGCTGCGGCCTGGGAACGTCCGCGGAACGCGCACGCCAGGATGGCAAGGATCTGGTAAGCGGCAGCGATCGCGGCTAGTGCGGGCAAGATCACTTGGCGATTATATCGGGGACGCCGAAACGCAGGTCCGCGCGCTGTATTGCGCGGTCGCGCGCCGCCTCAGACCCGATCTTGCGTCGCTGTAGAAGCAGCAGCCGCGTGGCTCAAGGCGTTGGCCTTGTGATCTGCCACATACTGCTTACGCTTCTCGCGCAGGCTCATGTATTCTTTGGCTTCTTTATACAGGCGCTTGCGCTCGGGGCCGTCGAAGATGGCTTTGCGCACGATGCGCCAGGCGGCTTTCGGACGGAAGTAGTATTCGTCGTAGAAGCGCGCCACCCACTCCATCATTTCGCCTTCATCGAGAATGCCGGGGTAGATTACTTGCGGCAACTGGTGGCCGCCCTCGTCCGACATGCCGATGTTGACTAGCGCGTTTTCCTTGGCGAAGCCGTAGAACTCGGTGCCGGGATAAGCGTGAGCGATGGAAACCTGAATCGTTTCGGCGTCCACGCGCTTCGCGAAATCGATGGTGTTGCGCAGCGTATCGCGGGTTTCGCCGGGCAGGCCGACGATGAAATCGGCGTGAATCGTCAAGCCCAGCTTGTGGCAATTTTCAGTGAAGCGCAGCGCCATATCGACAGTCGCGCCCTTCTTGATGTTGCGCAGGATCTGCTCGTCGCCGCTTTCGTAGCCCACGATCAGCAGGCGGCAGCCCGCTTCCTTCATGGCCTTAAGCGTTTCGTAATCAGTGGTAACGCGCGACGTGCAGGACCAGGTGAATTTCAGCTTTTTCAGTTCCGCGCACAGCTCGATGGTGCGGGCCTTGCGGTAGTTGAAGGTGTCGTCGTCAAAGAAAATTTCCTTGAGACCCGGGAAATTCTCCAGCACGTAACGGCATTCGTTGGTGATGTCCTGCACCGAACGCAGTCTCCAGCGATGGCCCGAATGCGTTTGCGGCCACAAACAGAAAGTGCACTGCGCCGGACACCCGCGCGAAGTGTAAAACGAAATGTACGGGTTCAGCAGAAACGGAACGTTATACTTGCGGAAATTCAGGTCGCGGTGATAAGTCTTGCTCGCCCACGGCAGCTCATCCAGGTTCTCGATGTACGGCGCTTCCGGATTGTGAACGTTCACGCCGTTCTCGCGGTAGCTCACGCCGGGCAGCTCCGATAGCGGAGTCCCTTTGGCGTAATTCGCGATCTGATAATCGAACTCGCGGCGCACGATGAAATCGATAGCCTTGGTCGAATTGAGGACTTTATCCGGCTCAATTGTCACCGGAGGACCGACAAAGGCCACTTCCAGCTTCGAATTCGAATCCTTCATCATCTCCGCGATCTTCACATCGACGTGGAAACCGGGCGAAGAGGTGAACAGGACCAGCAGCTCGAAATCCTTGGCCATCGCCACCGTCTGCTCGATCGAAACGCCGTGCGGCGGAGCGTCCAGGACTTTGCTGTTTTCGAGCATCCCGGCGGGATAGCACAACCACACGGGATACCAGTAGGATTCAATCTCGCGCGTGGACGGCCAGCGCGACCCTGCGCCCCCGTCAAAACCCTCGAAGGAAGGTGGATTCAAAAACAGCGTTTTCTTCGGCAATGCTTGCGGTCTCCTTATAGCTCAGGCGCGGCGGCCGTTCCAGGGGTTTCAATTTCTTGGAGTGCGCCGACTGGCTGCGTCGCTTGCGGATGCTGCACGGGGAGCGGCGGCGCGTTCGAATCCGCGCTGGCATCGGCCGTGGCTTCTTCCTCGGGGCTATCGTCGCGGGTGAAGTTGCTGAAATCGATCTGGAGTTCAGCCCGGCCTACAATGCGCGTGTCCACCGTGCTCTGAATGTGACTCGGGAAAGCAATGCCGTTCCGTATTTCGTAATCCCGCACGAATGCGATCTTCTTCAGGAAAACCGACGGGGTTTTCACAAACTGGCCGATCTCCCGCACCGGCATGCCGCTGGCGGCGTCGATCCAAATCTGCCCTTTGAACAGGCCCACGGCTTTCTTCTTGGGAGTCACTTCCAGTATCTGGGTAGTACGCCCTGCTGGACTAATTTTCCCGCATAGCGGAACTTGTAATTGGCTGGCGTGATCGCGATAGTCCCGTTCTCCCGCGCGGCGCTTTCGGCGGCCAGATAGCGCGTAATCACTTCCTGCTTGACGGTGTTGTCCCCGGAAAAACCCAAGGCCTTGTAGGTAATCTTTCCCAAAAGGGAGATCTTGCGCAATGCGCGCAGTTTGCCGTGCTTTTCGAGCTTGGGCAATTTGGCGTCAATATCGACTTCCATCTGAAGCCCGCGCAGGCTTTCTTCCTGAACGTGGGTCGCATCCACGTATTTGTCGACAATCGCCAAATGCGGGTCCGCTTCGGACTCGCTGGCAGCCGCGTACACACAGGGAATCGAAAGTGCGCCGATGCACAAGCTAAACCCAAGAGTAGCGGTAAGGAAGCGCAATGAGATAGTCCTAGTCCGGCGCTGACGTGGCACGCTTTCGCCCCATTGTATCAGGATTCGCCTGCCTTCCATTCGACGGTTACAGTACGGTTAAGGATTCAGCCCAGTAGCCAGCGCCCAATCAAAGACATCGGCGGAAGATTGGGGATGCCATAACATGCTGTCAAACCAGAGCTTATGGCCGTCAGATCGGACTGTGACCAGCCCGTCCTGGTCAGTGCGCAGCACGGCGGAATGCCGCTCGTGCAAGCCGCGCCAGCACGCTAGGGATGCGGATGTCCGAAGGAATTCTCGAAGCCTGCTGAAATTACAGCGATCGAAGGCGAGACGGCCTCCAGAAAATCGGGCGACGTGGAGGTCTTCGAACCATGGTGGCCTACCTTCAGGACGTCCGCGTGCAGCGGGCGGCCCTCGGCCAGCAGGAGCCGCTCCATGGGGCTTTCCAGGTCGCCTGTGAGCAGGAAGGAGTTCGCGCCGTAGGTGATGCGCAGCGCCAGCGAATCATTGTTGCCGGACTTGGCCGGGGAGAAGCCTGGAGGCGGGGACAAGACTTCCAGGCGCGCACCGCCATAATCGACAGCGGGAGTGGAGGCATCGGGCGTTCGGACGGGGATTTTCAGCTCAGCCGCTCTATGAAGCACGGCGGCGGAGGGGTTGGCTCCCACCCACAGTTCGCGCGGCCGGAAGTTTTCGAGGAGCGCGGGAAGGCCTCCGCTGTGATCCTGGTGCGCGTGGGTGGCCACCAGGATGTCGATGCGGCGGATGCCGCGGCTCCACAGATACGGCGAGACCACGTCTTCGCCGGTATCGAGGTTGGAGTGGCGCTTCACGCGTCCGAATTGCAGCACGCCTCCGCCGTCGATCACCATGGTGCGGCCTTCGGGGAAGACCACTAGAAGGCTGTCGCCTTGCCCTACGTCGATAGCCGTGAGCTCAAGCGAGTGAGTGGCGACGGGAGTTGTCCACGGCTGCCACAGTACGAATCCGAACAAGCCGGCGACCGCGAGCCCTGCCGGAAAAGCGGCGCGCTTGCGCCAGCGAGCACTACGCATCACGGTCGCGAACAAGATGAGTGAAGCCGCAAAGCTGAGCGCCAACCACAGCGGTGGGCTGGAAACCCGCCACGCCGGTTCCAGACGCGCGTGCCAGTCCGCAGTGCGTGCGGCAATTTTCAAGAGCCAGCCCGCGAGCGCAGCGGCGGCGCGCCATCCAGTGAAGATCGCCAGGAATCCGATGGGCACGGCAGCTTCAAGCAGCGGCACAATGATCACGTTCGCCGTGAGGCCGGTGAACGAAATTCGGTGGAAGTAGACCACCATGGGCAGCGCCAAGCCGATCTGGATCGCCAGCGAGATCAACGCCATCTCGTAGACGAAAATCACCGCGCGCGTGAGGAGCGCCAGGCCCTCTGCGCACCAGCCGGCCGGCACGCGGCACCACGCTTCCAGCGTTTCCGCCACCAACCGGACTTCGACGCGGAACTGCGCAACACGGGGCGCGAGATACGGGTCTGCGTCGCGGTTCTGAATCTCCCGCAGACCGCGCGCGTAAGGTCCTGAAGTGGCTTCGAGCAACGGCGCCGCGAGTGCGCCGAGCGCTGCCACGCATAGGAACGATAACTGAAAGCTGGCGTCGCCTAAGTCTCCGGGATCACACAGCAGGTAGACCAGCGCGACTGCCGCCAGCAAATTGAGCACGCGTCCGCGTCGAAAAAAGAAGCGGGCGATCAAGTACAACGTGAACCCTGCGGCCGCGCGCCCCACTGGCGGCGAGAAGCCTGATACCAGCGCGTACAGCCATGCGGCCGCCGCGGTCAATGTTAGCGCTGGAATCTCGTTGAGAGAGCACATCCGCAGCAGGAATAACAGGACGCCCGCCAGTACCGCCACGTGCGCTCCAGAGATCACCAGCGCGTGAAACGTCCCGGTTCGCCGGAAGTTCTCGGTCCAGATTTTTTGCAACTGCGACGACTCGCCGATCAGCATCGCCTGCATCATGCCGGACGTGTACGCGTCGGGATACAACCGCTCGATGCGGTCCAGCGCCACTCCGCGCAGAGCAAAGATCCAGGCCATGGCGCGCCATCCACAGCGGCCCGGTAGCACTCGCGCGATCGAACCGCGGGTCATGCTCGCGGTCCAGAAAATCTTTTGCCGCGCGAGGTAGCCGGCATAATCGAACGATCCTGGATTGTTGAAATTGCGCGGCGGGCGAATGCGGGCTTCGATTTCGATGCGCTGGCCGTATTCGAGACGCTGCAGTGGGCTCTCGTCTTCGAGCGGCAGACTCACGCGGGCGCGAGCTCCTGGATCGAGTTCCAGCGTGAACTGTTCGCGCCCCGGCGAGAGCACCGTGGGCTCCACCACGCAGCCCGCGAGGATCACCGTTTCCCGCGATCCAGCATCGATCTGCGGCCGAGGTCCGGGGCGATGCCAGGCGTCGGCGAACGCTCCCGTAAAAATCAGCGCAAGGAGCAGACACCAGCGCCGCAGCCGCGGGGTTGAGAGCAGCGCCAGTAGAACAAAAACTACCACCGGCCACGCAGCATTCGAACGCGAGAACGTAAGAGCGCGTCCCAGCAAGATGCCGGATACGATCGCGGCCACCGGCAGGATCAGAGGATCAGTGACAGCGGATCTGCCTTCCACGCAAGCTAGTTCGCTGCGCAGTGGAAAAGTTCTCCGGGAAACTATTTCACATCCAGAATCTGAAACAAGTTGCTGTAGTCGTCAGTCCACGGCCGGAAGCCTTTTTTCCCGGTGTACTGAGAGATGGTGGCGTCCTTGAAAAACTTCCCGTGATACATCTCGACATCCGAAGTCACCAACACCCAGGTCGAGGAGGATAGATAGCTGGCTTCGTCGCCTTCATCCTCCACCACCCACGCCTGGCGGCCGACGGACGCTGCCCCGCCCTCGCACACCGGCTTCAGATCCAGATAACGATTGGAAATATGCAGCGCTAGCACGCCCTCGGGTTTCAGATGGCGGAAGTAAAGCTGAATGGCTTCGCGCGTGAGCAGATGAACCGGAATGGCGTCGCTTGAAAATGCGTCTACGGCGAGAATGTCGTAGTTCTGCGGTCCTTCGGTGGCAAGCTGGCGCTCCAGCGTCAGGCGCGCATCTCCCATCAGGATGGCCTTGTCCGCAGCCGAATGCGGGTAGAACGTGAACAAGGTTTGCGCGATTCGCTCGACCAGAGGATTGATTTCGTAGATGCGGAAATAGTCGCCCTTGCGCCCGTAATTGGAGAGCACGCCCGCTCCCAGCCCAATCACGCCCGCGCGAATCGGACCCCTGTGCCTGCAGCACACCCATGGCGCGGCCCAACCCCGAACGCTTCGCGTAGTAGGAAGTCGTGACATAGCGCAGCACTGGATCCTGCAACTGCGAGCCGTGGTCGATGGTGCCGTGCAACAGAGTGCGTTGGGCATAGTCTTCGGTGGGAAGATCGTCGCGCACTTCGAGCGGCCCGTAGAAATTGCGGGCTTGCAGGACCAGGTTCTTCGAGAGCCTGCGTTCCTGCCGGATGAAATATCCCGCCAGCACGGCGACTGCGATGAAAATGACGGCACGCACCGGCCAAGCTCCCAGCTTGGGTACACGCAGACTCCACACCGCGATCATCGCCAGGACTGCCGCAGGCGATCAGTCCCGAGCGGAAGCTCCCAATAAATGCGGAACACGCGCGGCGCGATCAGTGCGACGAAGATCCCGCCCAGGGCTCCGCCGATCGAGACCATCAAGTAGAACAGCGTTAGATGCCGCGGCGCAGGACGGCGGCGGGCCAGCTCGCCATGGCAGAAGAGGCAGCAAATGAAGAGCCCGGCCGCATATCCGGGAATCGCATACTTAATGTTGAAATTGCCGTCTTCCGCGTAGATCATGTACGCCATGCCCGCCAGCGCCGGAGCCAGCAGCGGGATAAATACCCAGCGTTGGTAGATGCGGTCACTTTCAAACGCGCAGATGAAAGTGAGCAGATAAAGCGCCAGCGGCAATACCCATAGCAATGGTATTGGCGCGACGTTCTGGCTCATGTGATTGGTCACCGACACTAGCAACACCGACGCGCAGCTCGCCAATAGCACCCAAAAGACGAGTTGCCAAAAGCTGGGGCGTTCGCCGTATTCCTGCGCCGCTACCGCTTGGTTCAGATCGCCCGCGCTCGCCTCTCGGCTAACCCACGCCGTGAAGGCGCACACCAGCGCGAACACTACATAGCCGCCGCTCCACCAGAACGCCTGCTGGCGAGTGGCCAAGGTTGGCTCCACCAGAAACGGAAAGCTCACCAGCGCCAGCATCGATCCGAAATTCGAGAGCGCGAACAGACGGTAAGGGACTCCCGATCCGGTGCGCCGCACGAACCACGCTTGCAAGAGTGGGCTGGTCGAGGAGAGCAGGAAATACGGCAGTCCGATGGTCGCCGTCAGCAGCAGCAGAATGCGAGCCGTGGGATCTCCCGCTTGCGTCGGGCGCCAGATTGGATTCGGCAGAATCGGCAGCAGCGCGCAGCTTCCCAGCAGCAGCGCCACATGCACCAGCATCTGCATGCGCGGTTTCAGAAAGCGGATGGAGACGTGCGCGTAAGCGTATCCCGCCAGCAGCAGCAGTTGGAAGAACAGCATGCTGGCGCTCCACACCGCGGCCGATCCGCCGAACCACGGCAGAATCATCTTGGCGATCAGCGGCTGCACTTGAAACAGCAGGAAGGCGCTCAGAAAAATGGTAACGGCGTAGAGAGTCATTTATTTTGCAGCCACTATTTGATGATCGTAATGATATTACTGAAGTCGTCGGTCCAGGCGCGGAAGCCGGGCTTGGGCAGGAGCGGCGTGATGATGCTGGTTTCGTTCCCGGCGAAGTACTTGGTGTCGAAAAATTTGTCATCGGGCGAAAGAATCACCCAGGTGGTCCCGGTGTAATACGGCTGATCCATCGCCGTCGTCTTCAATCACGCGGCCGTGCCAGCCGATCTCGGCCATGCCTTGCGCGACTACCGGCTTGAGATCCAGAAAGCGGTTGGAGATATGCACGGCCAGCACGCCGTCGGGTTTCAGGTGTTTTAAATAGACTTGAAACGCCTCGCGCGTGAGCAGGTGCATGGGGACGGCATCGCTTGAGAACGCGTCCATCGCCAGGAAGTCGAGGTTCTCGCTCGGCATCTGTTCCAGCACCAAGCGGGCGTCGCCCATGAAAATCTGTACCTGAGCCGGACACCCGGTGAGGAATCCAAATTGATGCGTGGCGACGTCGGGCACCAGCGAGTTGATCTCGTAATAATGCAAGGTATCACCGGCGTTCGCGAGAGTAGCAGTGACTCCGGCGCCGAGTCCCAGAATCCCCAACCGCAGCGGGCCGCGCTGCTTTCGTAATTCGCGGATGGCGCGATTGATGCCGCTGGTGTAACCGAAATAGGAAGTCGTGATGCGGCCCTTCGTGTCTTCCTTCAACTGCGTGCCATGGTCAATCGTGCCGTGTACGAGGACGCGTTCCGCGGGGACTCCGTCATCATCTTCTACATCGTCACGCACGTGCATCACGCCGTAAAAGTTGCGCACGGAGCGGACAAACCGGCGGTCCTTTTTCACGGCCGTGAAGCCCAGGAAGCCGGCGAAGGCGACGGTCGCGAGGGTGAGGCCGGATCGAATCCACAGAGCCCGCGGTTCGCCAGTCGGGCGATTCCACAACACACAGGTAACCAGCGCCGCGCAGCCGATCAGTGCCACCGGCAGTTCCAGGTAGTCACGGAACAATCGCGGCGAAGCGAATGCGACGAAGAATCCGCCCAGCGCGCCGCCCACCGAAACCATCAGATAGAACTGCGTCAGATAACGTGGATCGGGCCGCCGCCGCGACAACTCGCCATGGCACACCATGCAGCAGACGAACAACGCGCCGCACAGCGCGGGAATGAGTTTCCTGATCGGATAGTTGCCTTCGTAGAGCGAGATGCCCCAGGTGAACACTCCCAGCGCGACGACGAGCAACGGCAGAAATAGCCAGCGCGGATAGAGGCGGTCACTTTCAAAACACAGGATGAAGCTGAGCAGGTACAAGCTCAACGGGACCACCCACAGCAACGGAATCGGCGCTACGTTCTGCGTAAGGTGGCTCGTGACGGCCAGCAGCAGGATCGAAGCGCAAGCGGCCAAGCCAATCCATAACAGCTTGTCTGAGGCAGTGGGCGCCGGCGCGCCGGAAGCGGAAGACTGGCGCACGGGATCGATGCCATCCTTGCTTCGCCAGGCCGCGAGCACGCACACCACAGCGAACGCGGCGAAGCCCCACGACCATACGACTGCTTGGCTGTGCAGCGCCATGCGCGGTTCGACCAGCGTCGGGTAACTCAACAGCGCCAGCATCGAGCCGAAATTAGACAGCGCGAATAAGCGGTAAGGGATCGCGCCATGCCGTGCGCGCACGAACCACGCTTGCAGCAGCGGACTCGTAGCGGAGAGCAGCGTGTAAGGCAATCCCACGGTCGCGAATAACAAAAGCAGAATGCGCGGCGTAGGATCGGCCGAGCCGATCGCCTTGAATATCGGCGAAGGAATGATGGGCAACGTGGCGAGACTGATCGCAAGGAGGCCGGTGTGCACCCAGAACTGCTGTTTGGGTTTCAAGAAGCGGATTACCGCGTAGGCGTAGAAATAACCCGCCAGCAACATCAACTGGAAGAACAGCAGCGCCGCGCTCCACACCGCCGCCGATCCGCCGAACCACGGCAGGATGAATTTGGCGATGAGAGGTTGGACCTGAAAAAGGAGGAATGCGCTCAGGAAGATGGTGACGGCGTAGACCAGCATTCGACGGCTTAGGATAGCGTAAAAGCCCGCGTCCGCGAATGAAAAGAAGTTAAGGGAATGAGACCCTCACTACCGCTCCTGGTTCTCAAGCATCAAGTCGCGCAGTTCCTGGGCGATGGGGCTTTCCTGTCCCGGAAACAGCAGTCGTATTTTGGGCATAAAAATGATGGAACTGCCGAAGCCGATGTCGCGGTTGAAGGTGACCTTGATCTGTCGCGTGCTCACCCACCGGCTCCCGGAAACATCGACGATTTGCCGCCACGGAACCCGCACCTCACGAAAATAGTTTGAGATCACCAGGCCGTCCGCATCGATGGCAACTTTCTTGAGACGGGAATAATACCAGTAGACGCTCACTGCCGCGAGTGCAGCTACCGGGATAAAGATCGGCCCGACGCCGCTGCGAAAGGCCAAGAACGGCAACACCGCCAGCACGATGACCGGAACAATAAATTTAGCGAAAAAAGTTTGCGCGGAGGAGATGACGCGCGGACTCACAATTTCTCTTTGAACATGCGGTTGACGACTGCGGGATCGGCTTGCCCGCGGCTGGCCTTCATCACTTGGCCGACCAGGAATCCGATCACCTGCTGTTTGCCGCCCTTATACTGCTCCACCTGCTTGGGATTGGCGGCGATCACTTCGTCGATGATCTTGCCCAGCGCGCCGGCGTCGCTGATGGCTCCAGGCCTTCGCGCTCCATGATGACTTCCGGCGCTTCGCCGGCTGCGAACATCTTCGGGAAAATTTCTTTGGCCAGCTTGCCGGTGAGCTTGCCGCTCGCGATCAGTGCGATCAGTTGGCCCAGGTGCGCGGCGGAAACCGGCGACTCGTCGATCTCCTTGCCTGCCTCTTTGAGCAGCGCCGCCAGATCGCCCATCACCCAGTTGGCTGCGGCTCGCGCGTCTCCGACTCGCGGCGACTACCTTCTCGAAATATTCGCTCATCGGCGCGCGTGGACGTGAGCACGTCGGCGTCGTATTCGCGCAGTCCGTAGATCTCCGATGAAGCGCTTGCGGCGTGACGCCGGCAGTTCCGGCATCTGCGTGCGGACCCGTTCTTGCCAGGCGTCGCTGATGCGCAGCGGCACCAGATCGGGCTCGGGGAAATAGCGGTAATCGTGCGCGTCTTCCTTGCTGCGCATGCCGACGGTTTCGCCGGTGTCGGGGTTGAACAGCCGCGTCTCCTGGAACATCCGGCCGCCGCTTTCGATGAGCGCCACCTGGCGCGCGATTTCGTAATCGATCGCCAGCTTCAGAAAGCGGAACGAGTTCAGATTCTTGACCTCGGCGTTGGTGCCGAACTTCTCCGCGCCCTTGCAGGCGCACGGAGACGTTGGCGTCGCAGCGCAGATGGCCCTTCTCCATATCGCAGGTGGAGACTTCGACGAACTGCAGCACCTGCTTGACTTCGGTGAGATAGGCGAAGGCTTCGTCGGAGGAGCGCATGTCGGGCTCGCTGACGATTTCGATCAGCGGCGTGCCGCTGCGGTTGAGATCGACGTAGGTGTAGCGGTCGGAATCCTTGAAACCGTCGTGCATGCTCTTGCCGGCGTCGTCTTCCATGTGGACGCGGGTGACGCCGATGCGCTTGCGGCTTCGCCGTCGACGATCGATATCGACAAAGCCGTGTTCGGCGAGCGGCTGATCGTATTGCGAGATCTGGTAGCCCTTGGGCAGATCGGGATAGAAGTAGTTCTTGCGCGCGAAGCGATCGACTCGGCATTGACGGTGCAATTGAGCGCCAGCGCGGCTTTGATGGCCAGTTCCACGGCGTGGCGGCTCAGCACCGGCAGCGCGCCCGGCAAGCCCAGGCAAACCGGGCAGACATTGGTATTCGGCGCCGCGCCGAAACTGGTCGGGCAGCCGCAGAAAATCTTGGTGCGCGTGGCGAGCTGAACGTGGACTTCCAGGCCGATGACGGCTTCGTATTTGGCGATCAGTTCAGGCGTGGCCAGCGCTTCCATGCTGGAGGGCATACCGAAATTATAAAGGCAGAGCCGCTAGGTCCGCGCTATTGCCCCAGAAATTTTTCTATCTTTTGGAGCGTGCCCTCGGCATATTGCAAGTTGTTGCGAGCGCCTTCCACGTCGCCTTTTTGAAGAGACTCGCGCGCTTCCTGCAAAACGTAATCCAGCCGGATGGAAGCAGCTTTGATATCGCCGCGCAGGCCTAAGCCTTGCGCCTGGACTCCCTGTTCGATCGAACGCACGCCGGCCTGGGCCGCGGCGGCGCGAATCGCTACCTGGTTGATTCGCCCACGCAACTCTTTCAATTCCGGAGACGCAGTGGCGGCAGTAACGGGCGCCGGGGAAGGCGGCTCGGCCTGAACTGGCGGCGCAGCTTGGGCAGCCTGTACCGGCGGTGCTTGAGCCGGGCGGAACGCGTATTGCGCGGGCACCGGCTGTTGATTCACCCGGGGCATTGGGACGGCCGCCGTCGCAGGAGCCGGAGTCGGTTCGGGCGCAGCCGGAGTTTCCGCCACCGCAGCGGGAGCCGCACTAGGGGCTGCGACGGGAGCTGCGATGGCCGGGACAGCAGCAGTAGCAGGCGCGGCAACATTGGCCGGGACTCCTTGCGCGTCAGCCGCTCCGCCGTGCATTAATTTCGGACCTTCAATAGCGGCGGCCGCCACCACCAACAGCGCCAGCACCGAACCCAGCGCCATGTAGAGACCTCTCCGGCTGCGTGCCGGCTCCGGCTGAATCACCCACGGTGCGGCTGCGGCCTGCGGAGGTTCCGTGTGAGGCAGCGGCGGCGGGGCGACGACGGGAGTCGGCGCAGCGGTTACCGGCACTGGCAGCGGCACCATCGTTCGCGTAGCCGTAGCGCCCGCCGGGAAAACGCTCGAAAGCGCGGCGCGGAACGCTTCGGCAGATTGAAAACGGGCCGCCGGATCCTTCTCGATCGCCATCAGAATGATGTCACTGAGCGCAGCCGGAATGCCAGGAATGACATCGATGGGAGCCTTCGGCGCCTCCTGCAAATGCGCCGACATCATCTTAAAACCGCTGTCGTCCAGGAAGGGCCTTCGCCCGGTCACCATCTCATAGAGAGTGATGCCGAGCGAATACAAATCCGAACGCCCATCGGGATCCTCGCCCTTGATTTGCTCGGGCGACATGTAGGCCAGCGATCCCACTGTGTTTCCGGTCTGCGTCAAGTGGCGATCCGCCTGCACTCGGGCGATTCCGAAATCCATCAGCTTAATTTGGCCGCCGCTGGTGAGCATGATGTTGGCGGGCTTGATGTCGCGATGAATGACGCCGCGGGCGTGCGCGTAGCCCAGCGCGTCCAGCACTTCCGAAGCGTAGGCTGCAGCGGTTTCCGGCGGCAGCGGTCCACGCTCCAGCACCTGCGCGAGCGATGTGCCGTCCACAAACTCCATCACCATCACCACCTGATTGCCGATGCGCATGGCGGTGTGGAGCTTCGCGATATTGGGATGCTCCAGAGTGGCCTGCACCTTGATCTCATTCAGGAAGCGGTCGGCCAAGCCGGGATCGCCTGCTAGATTCGGCAGCAGCACCTTCATGGCTTCGATGCGGTCCGAAAGAACGTTGCGGACTTTATACACTTGGCCCATGCCGCCCGCGCCCAGGATCTGAACGATCTCGTAGTCGCCAATACGATCGCCGATATTCATGCTGCCCTCCTCCGAAATACGATGTCTCCATCGTAGCGCCGGGCGCAGAATTTTGGGGACCCGGCCGGCTAGATGAACGCCATGGTCTTGACGCCCGAAATATCAAAGCGCTTCCGGCAACGCATGTTCTTGCACATGGCTTTGTCGTCCAGAAGCACCATATAGCTGGCGAATTTCGCGAAACGCGCCCGATCGCGCTCGTCGGCGCCGCGCGGCACTTGATCCAGCTTTTTACGCAGCATCCAGCGCAGATCGTACGAATCCGCGGTCCTGCAGAACGGGCAATTCAGCGTCGCCGGCTTGGTGGTCTCGGACTCGCGAAAAAAAGCGCGCTCTTCCATGGCAGTGCCCTTTATAGCACAGCGGCGCTTACACTGATAGCGGATGCTTCCTAGAGCACAAGATCGCTTCATCCATTGCTACATTACCGATCGCCGCAGTCTGCCATCCGGCGTGACGCTGATCGACAATATCGCGCGTATTCTGATGGCCGGCGTCGAGTGGATTCAAATCCGCGAGAAGGATCTCTCAGCGCGGGATTTGCTCGATCTCACGCGGCAGGTTCTCAGTCTCCCGAATCCGCACGGGTCCAAAATTCTGGTGAACACGCGAGTAGACATGGCGTTGGCCACAGGAGCCGCCGGAGCTCATCTCCCCGCGGGATCGCCTGCTCCCCAAGTCTGGCGCGCTGCGACGCCGCCGGGATTTCTCATGGGAGTCTCCTGCCACACACTCGACGAAGTTCGCGCCGCCGCGGATCAGGGCGCGGACTATGCCGTCTTCGGTCCCGTGTTCGCGCCGCGCTCGAAAGCGAGTGACCTCGAAGCGCGAGGGATCGAAGGTCTAACGCAAGCAGCGCACGCCGTGCGCATCCCAGTGCTGGCTCTCGGCGGCATCACCGCATCCAACGCGGAAGCCTGCGCCCAGGCAGGCGCAGCCGGCGTCGCCGCGATTTCTCTCTTTCAGTCCTGTTAGAATTCTTGCGTGGCCAGCATCGCAATGAGTCAATCTTTCACTCGCGAAGCTGCCCGGCGTCTGCTCCACATTTCCGAGAAGCAGTTAAAGAGCTGGGAACAGCAAAAACTGGTCCAGCCCGCGACCCGCTACGGCTTCCGTGAACTGCTGGCGCTGCGCACGCTGATCAAACTGCGCGGCAGCCGCGTTCCTCCGCAGCAGATCCGGCGTGCTATCCACGCTTTGATCAAGAAGCTGCGGGACGTGAAAGATCCGCTCACCGAGCTCAAGCTATACACCGACGGCAAAAGAATTCGCGTGGAACTGGAAGGCCGCGCCATGGAAGCCGAGTCCGGCCAGTTGCTGCTCGACTTCGATCCCGGCGAACTGAGCCGCCTGCTCGAATTCCGTCCCAAGGAAAATCCCCGCGCCGAGCGTGAGCAGCGGCAAGCCGCCGAGCATTGGTTCCAACGCGGCCTGGATCTGGAGGCCACCGGCGCGCCGGCCCCCGACATCATTGAAGCCTACGAGAAGGCCATCGCGCTCGACCCGGGGTCAGCCGGAGCGCTGGTCAACTTGGGCACGATTTATTTCAATGCCCGCAACCTCACGCAAGCGGAACGTTACTACATTCAGGCTACGGAGACCGATCCCGATTACGCACTGGCGCGCTTCGATCTTGGCAACCTATATGACGAACGCGGCGACCGTGCGCAAGCGCTGGAACAATACCTGGCGGCACTGCGGATCTCGCCGAACTACGCCGACGCGCACTATAACGTGGCGCTGCTTTATCAAGGCGCGCACCAGACGATGAAAGCCGTGCAGCACTGGATGGCGTACTTGAAACTGGACCCTGCGAGCGAATGGGCAACCATTGCACGCCGCGAATTGGACAAGCTGCGCGACGCGGCCGTCGTGCGCGGCCGCTAGCCGTAGCGAGCTTAGTGGCTCATCGAATACACAACGTAGTTCACGCCGATGCGAATCCCCAGAGCTGAATACTTCTCGGGGTAGTTCGGCGAGTCGGCCCATTCCCACGAATCGCCCACGTCGGAGTTGAAGTCCATCACCACCATAAGGCGGCCGTGGTCGTCATAGATGCCCTTCCAGAAAGCGTGGTAGCCGTCTGCACGAAACGTCGTACCGCGCCCCAGCGCCCACTGGCCGGGGATCTGGTACCGGTCGTCCAAATCGTAAACCGAATGAAAAACCGCATCCTCATTGTCGATCTCGACGATGGGCCGGTCGGGAAACACCATCCGCATGGATTCCGCGAAACGATTCCATTCCTCGGTGCCCCAAAAATCGTCCAGCATCAGAAATCCGCCGCGCAACAGATAATCGCGAAGCTTGGCCGCTTGCTGCTCGGTGAGTTTCCAGTCGCCCATTTCGCCCGCTGCGAGCCACGGCCAGTTGTACACGTCTTCCCCGTCATCCAAATTGATGGGTTGCTCCACGGACCGCGCATTCATCCGAGTCAGACGCCGTAACGCTCCCACGAACTGCCGGTCCGCGCGCGGATAATCCTGCGACCAACTGGTGCCGCCTTCGCGCCAATCGAAACGTCCACCCATCCCCAGCGGCCGGCTAAAGCGTCCCTTCGGGTGCGGCGGATACATCAAGCGCCCGAACACAAATTCGCCCGGGAGGCGGTAATCTTCCGGCAGAGGAATGTTGTCGTAGCCTTCCAGACTCGTGTAAACGCGGAATTCGCGCTGGAATGCATACAGCGCCGTGATGGAGGCGGCGACGCCGCACGCCACCCACCAGAACCGAGTCCAGGCAGTCATGTCGACGCTCTGAGGATATCATTATGGCGAGCAAGCGAGCCCGGCAAGCTAAAATAGGAACATCTTGAATCGAATCTCTCTCGCATTCCGCAGTTTTTTCTCCATCTTGTTCGGAGGCTCGCTCGCCCCCGACATTGCTCTCGCATTCGGCTACTCCAAGGCCATGCCGGTGAAACCCGCCGCTCCTCCGAAGCCGCAGGCCGGACCCGCCGATGGCGCGGTGCAAATTCTGTCGCTGTTACAGCGCGACGCGCGCCTGATCGATTTTCTGATGGAGGACATCTCCGCCTATTCGGACGATCAGGTCGGAGCCGCCGTGCGCGATGTCCAGGCGCAATCCAAGCAATCGCTCGAACGCTATCTCCAGTTCCAGCCCGTCATCGATGGCGTCGAGGGCACCTACACGAAAACCGACGGCCTGGCCCAAGGCGCGGTCAAGCTGATCGGCAACGTGCCTGCCAACGGGAAGGCTCCCGGCGGACTGCTGCGCCACAAGGGATGGAAGGCTGCGAAGGTCGATCTCCCCGCCGCACTGCCTGGCACCGTGCTCGCACCCGCCGAGATCGAAGTCGAATAGTGGCTCTTCGTAAATGAATATTGGCATCGATCTCGGCACCACTAACTCCGCGCTCGCTTATATCGATTCCACTGACGAAGCGGATTACCCGACGATCCACGTACTGGACATCCCGCAGTACGTGGCGCCGGGCCGCATCGAGGCGCTGCGCACGCTGCCGTCGTTTCTGTATCTGGGCGATCAGGAATATACCGGCGTTTACGCGCGCGAGCAGGGTGCGATGGTTCCCACCAAGTCGGTGCACTCCGCGAAGAGCTGGCTCTCAAATCCCGCCGTCGATCGAACCGCGAAGATCTTGCCTTGGGACGCGCAGGAAGGTGGCCGCGTTCTTTCGCCGGTTGAAGTCTCGACGCGCATCTTGAAGCATCTGGCCGATGCGTGGCAAAAGCAGCACGGCTCGCCCATCTGCGAACACAACGTGGTGCTGACCGTCCCCGCCAGCTTCGATGAAGAGGCCCGCGAGCTCACGGTGATGGCCGCGCGCGAAGCCGGCATCGACAAGTTGACGCTGCTCGAAGAGCCCGCCGCCGCCTTTTATTCCTGGATCGCCAACGATCTGACGCGCTCGCAGAAGAGCCTCTTCGATGGCCAGACCGTTCTGGTCTGCGACGTTGGCGGCGGCACCAGCGATTTTACGCTGATCCGCGTCTCCCGCGAAGGCGATCGCATCGATTTCACGCGCACCGCTGTGGGTCAGCACTTGCTGCTGGGCGGCGATAATCTCGACCTCACTCTCGCCTGGCTGGTCGAGGCGAAGCTCGGCAAAACTTTGTCGATTCGCCAGCGCAGCGGTCTGCGCCGTCAATGCGCGGCGGCGAAGGAGCGCCTGCTGGCCGATCCCAATCTGGCCAGCGTCGAGATCACCGTACTCGGCGGCGGTTCTTCGCTGGTAGGTGGCACACTCAAAACCGAAATTCTCCGCGAAGAAGTACTCGAACTCGCGCTCGACGGCTTCCTGCCGATGTGCGAGCTCACAGATCGCCCCAAAGAAGAAGAACGCAGCCCCTTCCGCGAGCTTGGACTGCCCTACGTTTCCGATCCCGCCGTCACGCGTCACCTGGCAGCGTTCCTTGCTAGCGCCGGCGATGCTGTGCCCGATGCGATCCTCTTCAACGGCGGCTTCTTCATCCCCGACATCCTGCGGCAGCGCGTCGCCGGCGTGCTGGAACATTGGTACGGGCACCGCCCTCTGATTCTCGACAACCGCGATCTCGATCTCGCGGTGGCCGTCGGCGCCGCGTATTATTCCTACGTCCGCTCGACCGGCCAAGGACTGCTCGTTCGCGGCGGTCTGCCGCGCGCCTATTTCATCGGACTCGGCGGCGAAGGCGATCAGCTCCGGACTCTGTGCCTCGTCCCGCGTGGCTCCGAAGAAGGTTCGACCGTCGAGATCGACCCCGGCAATCTGCAACTGGTCGCGAATAAGCCCGTATCGTTTCGCCTGTACAGTTCGCGCACCCGTACCGAGGATCACGCCGGTGATGTCGTCGAATTCCCACGCCAGCCACAGGACGGTGAGCCGCATCTGCACGCCCCGCTCAACGCCGTACTGCGCTTCGGCAAAGCCGGCGAGCGTCTGGTTCCAGTGAAGCTAGGCGCGAAGCTCACCGAAGTCGGCACGCTCGAAATCTGGGCCGACTCCAAGGAGAGCGAACACCGCTGGCGCTTGCAGTTTGAACTCCGCAAAGCCGCGAAAGAGCAAGCTGCAGTCCGCCCCGGCGCCGTGATCAGCGACGAAGCCCTGCTTGTCGCCGAAGCCCTGATCCCCGCGGCGTTTTCGAATGATACCGTGGAACCCGCGCAGCTCCCCGCGCGCCTCGAACAGGCGCTTGGACTCGGCCGCAACTCCTGGCCGCTCTCCGCCATTCGCAAGCTCGCAGACCACATGCTGGAGCTCTCCGAAGCCCGCAAGCGCAGCGCAGCCCACGAACTCCGCTGGTTGAATCTGTGCGGCTTCTGTCTGCGCCCCGGCTTCGGTTTCCCCGGCGACGATTTCCGTGTCGAGCAAGCCCGCCGTGTCTACGCCTCCGGATTAATTTTCCCGAACCAGGTTCAAAATGAAATCGAATGGTGGATTTTCTGGGGACGCGTCGCCGGCGGCCTCAATAAGAATCAGCAGACGGATGTGTTCCAGCGCCTCTCGCCGACGCTGCTGCCGCGCGCGTCAAAAAAACCGCAGCGCGTGAACCCTAGCCTATTGCGCGAAATGTGGCGCGCCGCCGCGAGTCTCGAACTTCTACCGCTCCAGACTAAGACTCAACTCGGCGACGAACTCCTCGCGCGCATTGCGAAGAACGATTTTGTCGAAACGGGTTTGTGGTGCCTCACTCGCCTTGGCGCGCGCAAATTGTTCTACGGACCCATCAATCAAGTGCTCCCGCCGGCCACTGCGGCACGCTGGGTCGATGCGTTGCTGAAGGTTCCCAAAGCCGTCGACACTATTGCCGCACTGGCCCGCGTCACCGGCGACTCCACGCGCGATCTGCCGCCGCACGCTCTCGAAACTGTGCGCCGTGCGTTCCCCGATCTCAACCTCGAAGCGGAGCCCACCGGCGACTTGGCCGCCATGGGTAAGATTTTTGGTGAGGAACTGCCTTCCGGCCTCGTGTTTCATGAGTGAGCTCGCTATTGTCGAAAAGATCCGTCGGCTAAGCGATCGCGGCCCCCGCATCGTCCCGCACATAACCTTGGGCATCGGCGACGACTGCGCCATCTACCGTCCGCGCCCCAACGAAGAACTTCTCTTTACTACCGACCAATCCATCGAGGGCGTTCACTTTCTGCCGGACCTGTCCCCATCGATCATCGGCCACAATGCACTCGCCCGCAGCCTGAGCGACATCGCAGCGATGGGAGGCGACCCTCGCTTCTGCCTGGTGTCCCTCGCCGTTCCGCCCGAACGTGGCAGCAAGTTCATCGACGCCTTCTATCGTGGCCTCATGGCGCTCACCCGCCGTACCGCAACCGTCCTCGCCGGCGGCGACCTGGCGCACAGCGACAAAGTCTATTGCGACGTGATGGTTTGCGGATCAACCGCGCGCGGAAAAGCGCTGCGCCGCAGTGGCGCTCGTCCCGGTGATTTGCTGTACGTCTCCGGACGCCTCGGCAAACCTTGGGGCCGGCGCTTTCAACCCCGTCTCGCACTGGGCCGGGCCCTGCGCGGCCGCGCCACCGCTTGTATAGATCTCAGCGACGGCCTCTCGCTCGACCTCCACCGCCTGTGCCTCGAGTCCGGCGTCGCCGCGATTGTCGATCGCGTCCCCATCGCACGCGGCGCGACTCTCGACCGCGCCCTCCACGGCGGCGAAGACTACGAGTTGCTCTTCACACTGCCGCCTCGCAAATCACCACCGAGCGGCGCAACCCTCATCGGCAGCATCGTCAAAGGCCGCGCCGGGGCTGTCGATTTCCAGGGCCAGCCCCTCACGCCACGCGGCTACGACCACTTCGTATCATTAACCAAATGAGGCAACCGGTCCACGTAGTCTACGGTGGCGCGCATTTATTCAAATCGGATACTACGCGCAAACTGGGTCTGCTTGCCGAACGCGCGCTTGCCGATTATGCTCCCGACGCGGCAACCTTCGCCCAAGCCTTGGGCATTCGCGACGACTTGGCCGCGACAGTTTACCAGCGCGTGGCGGAAAAATTACGGCATGAACCAGTGGAAGATTACCGCATCGACTTCGAAGACGGCTTCGGTATTCGCTCGGATGCCGAAGAAGACGCGACAGTGGATGCCGCCGCCGCGCAGCTCGGCAAGGGATTAGACGACGGCACTCTGCCTCCATTCATCGGCCTCCGGGTAAAGTCGTTTGCGCCAGAGTCCAAGCCCCGCGCTCTGCGCACACTCAATCGCTTTCTCAAAGCGGCAGGCAGGTTTCCGGAAGAATTCGTCGTCACGTTGCCCAAAATCACCGCGCTTGACCAAGTCACGCAATTCATGGACGCTCTCGCGCCGTACCCCGATATCGGCGTCGAGCTGATGGTCGAGACATCAGTGTCTCTCAGGAATCTGCTGGAATTAGTGGAACTCGCGCAGGGCCGTTGCGTAGGCGCGCACTTCGGCCCTTACGATTACACAGCGTCGCTCGGCATCACTGCGCACAGTCAACACTTGTTACATCCGGCGTGCCACTTCGCGCGCTCGACGATGCTGATGACCCTCGCCGGCAGCGGCATCGCGCTCTCCGACGGACCCACCAACATCTTGCCCATCCCGCCGCACCGCGGCGACGCGCTGAACGACTCGCAAAAATCCGAAAATCGCACGGTCGTGCATCGCGCCTGGAAATTGCACTACCAGCACGTGCGCGATGCGCTCTATAACGGCTTTTATCAGGGATGGGACCTGCACCCGGCGCAAATTCCGATCCGCTACGCGGCCGTATATTCGTTCTTTTTGGAAGGCTTGGACCTCGCGTCCGAACGCATGCGGAATTTTCTTCGCATGTCGGCTCAGGCCACGATGGTGGGCGATGTCTTCGACGACGCCGCCACCGGCCAGGGCCTGCGCAATTATTTCCTGCGTGCAGTGAGTTGCGGAGCTATTCCGGAAAGCGAAATTCCCGCGCTGACGGGCCTGCCGATCGAACAGCTTCGCTCAGCGCGATTCTGACCTGGCGAGCGCATCCACCAGCGTCGCCGTCCGGATCGGTTTTGCCAGCACCAGGTTCAGGCGTGCACTGACGGGCTCGACGATCGAACAGCTTCCGCGACCCTTCTTTGCCGCCGTTCTAAAAACTGACTGACGATTAGCTAGGCCGTTCCAAGAGTAGAAGATCCTGAGTGCCGTAGCGCGCCGGTTCCAATACCCGCAGACCGGTATCCCGAACCACCGATCGAACGAAAGCTTCATCGTAGGCAACTGCGTTGGTTGGATGGTCCTCGCGATTCAGCGCAAGATGACCTTTGGAAAAAGGAAACGCTATGCCGTGCCGCTCCATACCAGCCACGGCTTCGGCGGCGTTTTGATACAGAAAGAAAGATGCGTAAGCTATCCCGCCAGGAGCCAACAGTCGAAAGACTTCAGCTAAGTAATGACGAAGGTCCTCTTCGAGAACGTGCGTTAGCACGGAAGTCATGAGCACCAAGTTAAGCGACGAATCCTCGTGCGGAAACTGGTACCGCGGGGTGGCGATCGTTCCTCCCGGATTATAGGAAGGGTTGTAACAGTCGGCGTGATAAAAAACAAATCGCGGATTCAGGGGCGTGATGTGTCGCTGGCACCACGAAATGCTGCTTCGGTCGACATCCATACCGGCGTAGCTGACTTCGAGCTCGCGCAAGGCTTCATCAGTAGCCAGCGTATAAGACAGCCGGCCACAGCCGCAGCCAATATCCAGGACTGAGGAACCTCGGCTGAATAAACTCAGCCTCCGAAACTCTTCAAGAAACCACCTGCCCACGTCATCAAAACGCTGGGCTCCGCCAACGAACGCACGCAACGAATAGGGCGGCCAGTGACTCCGGCCGGTGACGGCCCGAATCGTGTAATCGGGCGCGTCGAGAAAAATCCGGTCGAGCCATCGGCGTCCCAGGAAATCGCGTCGGAGCCAAGGAATCTTCATATATCAGTTGGCTCCGATTCTGACGTGGCAAGCGCGTCTACCAGCGTCGCTGTCCGGATGGGCTTCGCCAACACCAAGTCCACCATCTGCGCCTCTGGAGTACCTTCTAGGTCGAGCGGCCACCCGGCGAGTACGATGATACGGACCTGCGGCGCAGCAGCACGAAACTCGCGGATCAGCGCGAGACCGTCCGTGGCCTCGGGGAGCCGCAGATCCAGAATCACGCTTTCAGGCTGCGTCTCGACAAACAGCGCACGCGCGGAAACCGGCTCGCTGGCGATCGAAATCTGGTGTCCCTCGCGCTCCAGAATTAGTTTGCGCAGATCCAGGGCGGCGGCATCGTCGTCCACCAGCAGCACCCGCGCCATCAGGAAAACTTGACGCCTGCGATCACTAGTTGCGGCATGGCCTGGTTCCAGCTTGCGGGCAGATCGTCAAAAGGAAGCCGGAACGATTTGGTATCGCCCGGTTTCAGCCCGCCCATGCGCGGACTGACGATCGCCAGCCGCCGCCGCAGAACCAACTGCCCGTAGGGATCGCGGAAGACGCAATAGATCTCGACAGTATCCAGCGGCCGGTCGCCGGTATTGGCGATTTTTCCCTCGATCTCGACGACGGCCTGCTGAAAATAATTTTCGCTGGCCTTCATTTCGACATCGCTCAACTGGAGGTTGCGAGTGTAGGCTCTGGCTTCGGCGGTCAGCGGGATGTCGACGTTGGAGTGCCGGTCGAGGTACCGCATGTAGCCCCACCCCGCCGCAGCCAGCAACGCCAACTACCGCGGCCACGTAGTACAGAGGATTGGAGCCCGCCGCCGCGGGCCGTTGCGCAGTCGCCGGCTCACTGGCCACTGATCGTCATCTCCCGGATTAGAATCGTGGGGGATGCGATGGAGCCGCGGAATTCGAGGTCGGATCCCACTTGTTCGATTCCTTGCAGCATCTGTTGCATCGTGCCGGCGATGGTGATTTCGGAAACCGGGAACGTGAGTTTGCCGTTCTCGATCCACAGCCCCGCGGCGCCAGAGGAATAATCGCCGGTTACAGTGTTCGCTCCGCCGCCAATGAGTTCCGTGACGTAAAGGCCGCTGGGAATGTTCGCGATGATGTCGGCCGGCGCAAGCGCGCCCGGCCTCGATGAAAAAGTTGCCCGGGCCGATGCCCGCATTGCCGGTGATGCCGCGCGAGGCGTTGCCGGTCGTCTTGAGACTCAGCTTCCGCGCCGAGTAAGTGTTCAGCAAATAGTTTTTGAGAACGCCGCGCTCGATCACCACGGTGCGCCGCGACGCCACGCCCTCGTCGTCAAACGGAGTGGTGCCGAAGAGGCCCGGAATGGTGGCGTCGTCGACAACCGTCAACGCATCGGAAGCGATCTTCTCGCCCAGCTTGCCGGCCAAGAAAGATGCATGACGGTAGATGGCGCTTCCATTGACGGCTCCGAAGATGTCGCCTAGCAGGTTGCCCGCGGTGCGCGGTTCGAAGATCACGGGGACTTTTTGCGTCGGGACTTTGCGGGCGTTCAGGCGCCGGATCGCGCGTTCGGCTGCGATGCGGCCTACGGATTCGGGGGTTTCCAGACGCGTAGAGCTGCGCGCCGAAGTGTGCCAATAGTCGCGCTCCATCAGGCCATCCTGCTTCGCGACCGGGACTACGCTTAGGCCGCAGCTAGAGGTGCGGTAACTGCCCAGGAATCCCCGCGAATTCGCAAAAATGCGGCGGCCGGTGTGGGAATCGAAAGACGCGCCTTCAGAGAGTTGAATGCGCGGATCGAAATCGAACGCGGCTTTTTCAGCGCGCATCGCCTGGTCGATTTTCCACTCGGTGGTCATCTTCGCGATGGCATCGTCGTAAAGCTTCAGGTCGCCATCGAGTTTGCCGAGTTCATCTGGCTCCGGCAGCCCGCCGAAGGGATCTACACTGGTGATTTTGGCAAGCTCCAGCGCGGCCTTCACCATTTTCTCGATGCCCTCGGGCGAGAGATCCGAGGTGTAAGAGGAACCCGCCCGTTGCGCGCCTTTGTCGCCGGTGAGCACTCGGATTCCGGCGCCTCGCGAGCCTGCTTCTTTTAGGTTTTCGACTTCCTGCATGCGGACGCTAACCGAAAATTCTTCGCCTTCGGAGATGGTGCATTCGGCATCCGTCGCGCCACCGGCTAGCGCTTGCCGGATGGCATCGGCGGCGATTTGTTCTAATGTCAATTCTTGCGCGATCACGCTGGCGTAGTTCATGCAACGACGCCTCCCACCGTCATGTGGTCGATCTTTACTGTCGGGATGCCGACGCCTACCGGCACGCTCTGCCCTTCCTTGCCGCAGGTGCCGATGCCTTCGTCGAGCTTCAAGTCGTTGCCCACCATGCTGACGTACTTCAGCGCTTCGGGGCCGTTGCCGATCAGCGATGCGCCGCGCACGGGCCGCGTGATTTTGCCATCTTCGATCAGATAGCTTTCGGTGGCGGAGAAAACGAAGTTGCCGCTGGTGATGTCGACTTGGCCGCCGCTGAACGTCGTGCAGTACAGGCCTTTTTTGACGGAGCGGACGATGTCGGCGGGGTCGCTGTCGCCGGCCAGCATGTAGGTGTTGGTCATGCGCGGCATGGGGATGTGCTGATAGCTTTCGCGGCGGCCGCTGCCGCTGGAGGCGGTCTTCATCAGGCGGCTGGAGAGCTTGTCCTGCAAATAGCCGCGCAGGATGCCGTTTTCGATCAGCACGTTTTTCTGCGTGGGCATGCCTTCGTCGTCCACGTTGAGGGACCCGCGGCGGCTGCCGATGGTTCCGTCGTCGATCACCGTGCACAGCGGACTGGCCACCTGCTGCCCGATCCGCCCGCTAAACGCCGACGTTCCTTTGCGATTGAAATCGGCTTCGAGGCCGTGGCCTACGGCTTCGTGCAGCAAGATCCCCGGCCATCCGGCGCCGAGCACCACCGGCATTTCGCCCGCCGGCGCGTCGATGGCGTCAAGTTGGACGATGGCCTGCCGCGCGGCTTCGCGCGCGAAATCTTCGGGCGTTTTTTCATTCAGGAAGAAATCGAGGGTCACGCGCCCGCCGCCGCCGGCGTATCCGTGCTGCGGCGGCCCATCCGGCTGGCGCGCCAGCACCATCACGCTCATGCGCGCCATGGGCTGGCGATCGAAGCTGAGCTTGCCCTCGCTGGTGGCGACCAGCACGTTGCGCAGGCTGTCGGCGTAAGTGGCTTGCACTTGAAACACGCGCGAGTCATAAGCGCGGGCCGCGATATCGGCGCGCTTGACCAGCGCGACACGCTCATCCAAACCCATTTCATTGGGCGCGTGAAGCATCGGGTAAAGATTGTGCTGCTGCGCTTCCTCGAAGCCGGTCTTCACGACGCTGGCCGGACCCTTCGCGATCAGCGCAGCGGTGTGCGCCGCTTTGCGGATTTTCGCGGGGCTCAAGTCGTCGCTGTAGGCGTAGCCGGTGCGCTCGCCCGCGATGACGCGCACCCCAGCGCCCATGCTGACGCCTTCGGTCGCGCTCTTAACGATCTGCTCGTCGATGCCGATGGAACTGGTGGCCAGGTATTCGAAGTAGACGTCGGCGTAGTCGCCGCCCGCCGAGAGCGCCTCGCTTAAGTAGGACTCCAGATCGTGCTCGGTGATGCCGAACCGCTCAGCGAAAAACGACTGCGAAAAGCTCATACTTCGAGCGTAGCATGCAGGGTTTAAAGCGCTGTTTTGCGGGCCACAATCCGCAGGCGGCGGTAGCCCACGGTCCAAACCCCGTCTTTATAATGAGTCGCACGAAGCCTTTCCGCCACGCTGTGCAATTGGTCTTTCGGTACGAAGCGTGCAAACGTCGCCAGCCAGTTCTCCATGCCATCCTCGCCTTCGACAGGCGTCGGGCGATCGATCAGCCAAGCTTGCTGCGGTTCCAGACCATTTTGTTCGAGCACACTCGCGTACTCGCCGATGCTGGGGTAATACCAGGGAAGCTCCACCGGTCCGAGCACTTCGCGAATAACGTCGACAACCGCTTGGATATTTCCGTGCCCGCCAAACTCGGCGACGAAACGTCCACCCGGTTTGAGCGCTCGCGCAATACACGCCGCCGCGCCCGCCGCGTTCTTTACCCAATGCAAAACCGCGTTCGAAAACACTGCGTCCATCGGCGATTCCAAGGCGAAATCCGCCGCGTCGCCCAGACGGAATTCGATAGCGGGATAATGCGCGCGTGCCTCCGTCAGCATCTCGGGCGATGAATCGATCCCGATCACCGCCGCGCCGGCATCCGCAATTGCCGCAGTCAATTGGCCGGAGCCGCAACCGAGATCGAGTATCCGCTCGCTCTTCTGCGGAGCCAATAGATCCAGCACCGCCTGTCCGTATTGAAATACATAAGAGTGCCGCTGCTGATATTGTTTAGCGTCCCAGGCTGTACTCATAAGCGATCACGGAAAAGTTTTGGCGCAACGAAAACCGGTGTCGGGGCTCGAGAAGCTCTCCGGGATGGGGCGGTATTCGTACGTGACCGCCGCCGAAAGCGGAGTGTTATACGATCCGCCGCGAATTTGAAACCAGCGTTCGTCGCGTGCCGGCGAAAGCGGCGTGACATGTGTATCGATCAACTCCCAGGCATTTCCCGCCATCTGATATTCGGGGAGTTTCGCGAAAGAACGCACCGGCATCAGCGCGTGATTCACCAGCGTGGGGTTATCCAACACGTTTGCCCGCTTGGGATCATCTTCCTTGCCCCACGGGTAGCGCATCGCATCCACGCCGCGCGCGGCGCGTTCCCATTCCTGCGCTGTCGGTAAACGCCGTCCCTTCCACTGCGCATACGCCCGAGCCTGCGCGATGGTCACATTTACAACCGGCAGATCCGGCGCTCCGGTAGGCGGCGCGCACCCGGTAGCGCGGCAAAACTCCGCATAATCGGCGTTCGACACTTCGGTTTCGTCGATATAAAATGCTCCCAGGTTCACCGGCTTGCTGTCCGGCCCAAAGGGGAACGCTCCGCCCGGATAATAAATCATTCCCGGAACCGCGAGCACGCGGTGCGCCCACAAATACATCGCCGCCGCCAGGGCGATCGCGCCGATCACGGCAACCAGACTCAGCACCACCGGTCGCCCCGCGAACTGTTTCCGCGGCGCAGCTTGCATGGGATCAAATGACATTTGCGAGACGCAGACTAAAGTAGACCACGGCCATTACCAGCAGCGTAGCGATCCCAGCTAGGAACGCTAATCCGCCTTGGGTACGCAAAGGCGCCGGGAGGGCCTGCAGAAACGACGGCAGGGCTCCTTCTAAGCGCGTTTCCACCGCAACCGACGGCGGCGCGGGACGAGGCTGCAGCGCACCTTGCCGCAACGTTTCTTCGATCGCTCCGCAAATAATTCCAAATCCCTGCGGACGCTCGGCCGGCGGCTTGGCCATGCATTTTCGGACCAGTTCAATCGCGGCAGGCGCCACTGACGCCTCATGCAGCGGCTCGAGATCCAGTGGATCGTAAAGGATTTTGTGAAAGATTTTCTCGGAGCTCTCCGCTTCGATGGGCTTCTTTCCGGCGAGCAGCTCATACAACAGCACTCCGAACGAATACACATCGGCTTGGTTGGTAACGTCCTGCCCCAGCACTTGCTCCGGCGACATGTAATAAGGAGTGCCCACGGTAAACCCGGTATTCGCAAGCCGCGTTCCCTCGGGCTTCGCAATGCCGAAGTCCATCAATTTAGCCCGCCCCAGCGAATCGACGTGGATGTTCTCCGGCTTGATATCGCGGTGAATAATTTTATTCAGGTGAATGTGGCCGATGGCGCGCCCCACCTGCAGTGCAATCTGCAGCCGCCGCGCGAAGTCGCCAGCGCGCCGCTTCTCGATGGCGTCCCGCAGGCTTTCGCCTTCCAGGAATTCCATCACCATGAAGGGGCGCCCTGCCTCCTCACCGAAATCGTAAACCGCGATGATATTTTCGTGAGCGATGCTGGAGGCCAGGCGGGCTTCTTGCAGGAATCTGGCTTTGGCTTCGGGATCGCCTGCCGCCGATTCAGCCAGGACCTTGAGTGCCACACGCCGCCCCAGGATGCTGTCCTTGGCGCGGTATACCCGCGACATGCCGCCGCCCAGAAATTCCTCGACTTCGTACTTCCCTATCCGCGAAGGGTGCTCCATCACCATTGGCGGCTGCCAGAGCACATGCCTTGCGAGCAACTCATGACTCGAAGTCCCACTCTCTCAAAACGGGCGAACCAGGAACACGCTGCGTAGGGTAGTTCCATGACCTGGCTGGCGATTGTTGCTTAGTGCCGGTGCGGGATTTGCGCCACCGGCTGTATCGCGGACGTGCAATGAGTCTCCGCCAGAATGCACTTCACGTGCTCGAACTGAATCGTCGTGTGCCGGATATGGAAGCGCTCGCACAACAGATCATTGATGCCACGCAGAATCGAATCACTTTCGGAAGGCGGCATGTCGTCGATCAACACGTGGCAGCTCAACGCGCGCGATTCCGAGCCGAGACTCCAGATGTGCAGATCGTGCACGTCAATCACTCCCGGCACCCGGCTCAATTCGCTGGAGACATTTTTCAACTGCAGGCCCTTGGGCAAGCCCTCCAGCAGGATGTTGAGGGAATCTCGAATGATGCCCCAACCGGACCACACGATCGCAACCCCGATCAGAATCGACAACACCGGATCGATTACTTGCCAGCCGGTGTAGCGGATGAGCAGCGCACCCCCAATGATTGCCGCCGAACTCGCCGCATCGCCCGCCATGTGCAGCCACGCCGCGCGCACATTTAAATCATGATGATGGTGTCCGTGGCCGCCCAGCGCCCAAGCGATCCCCAGGTTCAGCAGCAAGGCCACCGCCGCCACGATCATCATAGTATTTGCCGCTACTGGCTCCGGATGCATTAGCCGCTGGTAGCTCTCAAAGAAGAGAACCCCGGCCAGCACCACCAGCGACAGTGCATTGACGAAAGCCGCCAGTACTCCGGCACGCTGATACCCGTAAGTCCTCTCGTGATCCCCCGGCCGCGCCTGCAAATAGATGCCGAAAGCAGCCAGCAGCAGGGCGAAGGCGTCGGTGAAGTTGTGTCCCGCGTCGGAGAGCAGCGCCAAGCTATGCGCGCTAAACCCGGCCAGCGCCTCGAACACGACAAAGCCCAACGTCAACGCCAGTGAGGCGATCAGCACCCGCTTCATCCTGGCGTCATCGCCAGCCGGCGGGTGTGTATGCGGATGCTGATGGACGGCTTCCACCACCTTCATCCTACAACTTGTGCTGCCGCCCCGGCGGAACGCGTTATCCTATCCCCGGCTTTTAGGGGCCTTCGGCGTAAACCCGCTGCACGAAGCCCGCAACCGCGTTTATGTTGGGCCAGTCTGGATACTTGGTTTTGAACTCGGTCACCAATCGCTTCCCCGCGTCGTCGGCCGGCACTCCTTGCCGCTTGAGCGCCAGCGCCCGGGTCTGCAAATCTACGATAAACACCCGGTTTTGCGCGATCAGTGACCCATCGCCAGGATCGCTGTGATCCGGCAGCACGTGCCTTGGATTCAGCGGCGCCAGCTTGTCCAAAACACCGATCCAACTGGCCGGAGTACCGCCATCACCGTAAATGCTGGGCACGCGCTTGTTTTGCACCACGTCGCCCGAGATCAGCGCGCTGTCGGGCTCAACGAAAATCAGCTCATCGCCCTTGGTGTGAGCTTCGCCCATCCACAGCAGGCGCGCCGTGACGCCGCCTAAATCGACTTTCGCTTCGGTGTCGAAAATGATATCCGGCTGGCGCATTTTCACGTTCGCAAGCAGTTCGGCCCTTTGCGCCGATCGTTGGCTGAATTGTGTGACCATCTCTGCGCCGTGCGCTTCCATCTCCTGTTGCTGAACGCGGTCGCGAATCAGAATCGTATCGTTCGGAAATCCTGCCTCACCCGCCGCATGCTCAGGATGAAAGTGAGTCGTCGTCAGGTACAACAGTCCGCCGGGCGAAAGCTTCTTCACGACGCGCGCGATGGTCGCCCCGTTGCGCGGGCCGAGACCCGTATCCACCACCAACGTGCCGCGGGTTCCCACCACGATAGCGATATTCGGGAAGCCCATGATGGCGTAAACATGCTCGGATACGCGGGTCGTGGTTTCCGGCAAGAGCGACGGATCGGTCTGCGCTCCGCTCGGGGAGAGCGCATGCGCAGATCAAAACCAGCGACCAACTCAGAAAAAATCGTGTTTTCATTTCTTCACCGCCGATTCTACCGCTTCCAACTCCTTACCCGCGTCCGCCCACTTGCCCTGCGCCGAGAGTTCCCGATAACGCTGCAGGTGCGTGCGGATGTTGTCGATGCGTGGATCGGAAACCGTGGGAGCCGCCGAACTTACCGTCGATGCGGGCGTCGATCCGACCGGAGCGGAAGGCGTCAGCACCTGCACCTGCTTGCCTCCCTGTACCGCCTGCAACTCAGCCAGCGCCTGTTCATAGGTATCCGCATAAATCAGCGTGCTCCCCCGCACCAGCGCCACCTTCCGCAACTGCGGCATGCGCGCCTGCGCCGCCTGAATATAAATCGGAGCCACATACAAGATCGTCTGGTCAATCGGCAGGGTAAGAATCTGGCTGCGCAGCACCTGCGACCCCTGCTGATTCCACAACGTCAGGTCCTTCGAAATATTCTGATCCTGATTGATTAGCGCCTCAATCTGCAGCGGACCCGAGATCACTTCCTGTTTCGGAAGCTGGAGAAACACCAGTTCGCCCAAGTGTGGACCATCGCTGCGCGCCGCCATCAGGCCAATCGAGATTTTGCTTATTGCGCGGCGTGAACTGGATCATCAATAGGAACTCTGGCTCTTTCTCGCCCGGCAACTGCGCAATCATGTAAGTCGGCGGCACCGGCTGCGGTTCGCCTCCCGCACCTGTCGTAAAAGTCGCCAGATCCCACAGATCGGCCCGGTTGTAATACGATTCCGGATCTCTCATGTGATACGTGCGATAAATCTCCGCCTGCGCGCGGAACAGCATTTCCGGAGCACGCGTATGCTCCCGCAAGCCCGCGGGCATGGCCGAATCCGGTGAAAACAACTCTGGAAATAAGTGCTGGTACGCGGTGATCAGCGGGTCTTGGGCATCGAAGATGTAGAGATGTACGTCACCGTCATACGCATCGACCGTAGCCTTCACCGAATTGCGAATGTAGTTGAACCGGCCCAAATCTTCCATGGCCACATCGCGCGAATAAGGATGCGAGTCGCTGGTGGTGTAGCCATCCAGAATCCAAACCAGACGGCCGTCTTCGGTAGTGACAAGGTACGGGTCCTCATCCCAACTGAGAAATGGCGCCAACTCGCCCACTCGCTCGGTGACCTTGCGGTGGATCATCATCCGGCTATCCGCGGTCAGCGAATTCGTCAGCAGAATATTCCAATCGCCGTTGGCAGCCGTCGCGAGCGTCCGCATCCCGATCGACGACATCGGGAATCCGCCCTTGCCGTCATATTGCGTATTCACTTCGCTCGATCCCGACGGATAGTTGAATTCCGGCTGCGCGGTGTGAACGAACACCGTCTCATCCATGGTCTCGCCGTAATAGATTTCGGGACGCTGCACTTTCAGGCTCTTGGTCTTCACCTCGACCGGAGCATCCAGCACCAGCAGTTGCGGCAACCCGGTTTCGCTGATCCGGTTGGCTTCCGCCATCACAAATCCGTAACCATGCGTGAACGTCAAAGCGCGATTGATCCAGCGATTACGCGCGTCGCCGAGTTGATTCAAGTCCAATTCGCGCGGAGCTAACAAGGTCTGGCGCAAGCGTCCGTCGATCTGATAGCGGTCGACATCGGTATCGGCGTAAGTATAAGGACGCAGCGGCTGGCTTTGGCTAAGCGTGTCGTGGAACGCACGCCAGTCCCACAGCCGCACGTTTTCAAGCATTGACCGGTTGGCTTCGAAATCGATGCGTCCTTCTTTTTCGACGTTGAAGTCCACCACCTTCGCGCGTGTGTCCAATCCGTACGCCGCGCGAGTCGCCTCAATATGGCGCACGATGTACGGCTTCTCGAGCGTCAGTTCATTCGGCCGCACGTAGAGACTCGACGCCAGCGGCGGCACCAGCCAATCGATCACCAGCACGATCGCGCATGCGATCGCCAGCTTGCGCCGACCCGCGATCACCAGGATCGCCGCCAGCACAGCCGCACCCGCCTTGATGGTTTGCAACGGCAGTCCCAGATTCTGCTGCAAGTAGTCGATCCCGACCATCAGATTGCCGTGATCGCTCAGCAGCAGTTCATAACGCCCCAGCCAAAATTGCGCCGCCAGAGCCACCAGAAACAGCGCGGCCAAGCCCTTGAGCAAGCCTGTCTCGAGACGCCCCAGCCGTCCGAGGTCGCGCAAATCGAGTTCCTGCCCGAACACGTACCCCGGCATGTCGCGCTTGAGTTGCCAGCCGCGCGCCGCGACGTAATACACCACCCCGGCCACGAACGCCGTGGACGCTACCCAGCTCAGCAGCATGCTGTAAAACGGCAGGTCGAAAAAATAGAACGGCAGTGCTTTGCCGAATACCGGATCGGTCCAACCCGATGAAGCCGCGCCTTGCCCGCCCACGTAACGCGCCACGGTCCAACCCTCGACGGTGGAAAGCGTCACGATCATCGCCAAGAAGGCCAGCGCGAGTGTGCTGATGCGCGCATAAAGCGGCCAGTCGCGCAGCCGTTCGCCGGCATGTTTCACGCCGCGCGCATGCGCCACCCACAACGCCGGGAACACAATCAGCCACGCGGCCAGCCCAGGCAGATAGCGGTAGCCCGTCATGCGCACCCAGGTGGGAACCTGCCCCATCTCGCGCCACCAGAAGTAGTCGATCACGTAACTGCAGATGGTGCGTCCGAAGACCAGCACCGCCACAGCAACAATTACCAGCGCGGCGATTCCTAGCTGCGGACTACGCCGCCGCGCCGGAAGCTCAACAAAGGCCATAGCATCCTAAGCGTACACGTTCTGGAGATTGTAGGGGGATTAAAGCAGCCGGAAATTGACTTCGATGGTGGCCATCACCGGCACCGGCTTGCCGTCCTTCATGCCCGGTTTGAAGCGCCACTTCTCCACCGCTTCGATGGCCTTCTGATCCAGCCCGAGGCCCAGAGACCGCAGCACTTTTAAGTTCTGCGGACGCCCTTGATCATCCACCACCAGCGACAGCACCACAGTGCCCTGCCACTTGGCTTTGCGCGCTTCTTCGGAATATTCGGGCTCTACCTTGCTCAGCACGCTGGGCGCGGACACGCCGCCGCCGATCCGAAAAGCTCCGCCGCCAAATCCGCCGCCTGTGCCCGGGCCCACACCCGCGCCTCTGCCCGAACCCACACCGCCGCCCGATCCATTGCCGATGCCGCCGCCGGATCCGATGCCGTTGGACGGAATGCCCAAGTGGCTGAGCGGATCGCCGTAGTTATTGGCCTGGATATTGGGAACGTCGTCCGGCGCCACGATGGTAGGCGTCATGGGCAACTTCGGATCGGGAAGCGGGTCTACGCGCGGAGGCGTGAATTGCCGCGGCGCCGGCTTCGGCAGCTTGCCTTTGCTGGCATCCAGCGGCGCCCTGGCTCCGCCGCCGCCACCGCCGCCGGAAGCCTGCTTCTTGTTCTGCGCGATATACGGCCGCAGATCCACTTCGATGCCGGTAACCTGCTTCACCAAACTTTGCACCGGCCTCAGCGAGCCGATGAAAATCAGCAGCGCAACGACGCCAATGTGAATCGCCAACGATAAAAAGCCCGACGTGGTTTCATTGCCGGCGTAAATCTTGATCTCGTGGATTGGAACCGGCTTGGAGGTAATCTCAAGCGGCGGAAGCTTCGGAGGATTGATCAGCTCCTTGATGTTCTTGAAGATTTCCAGGAACCAGGGCTTCTCAATGGAAGCAGGCGGCAGCAAGTGCGCCAGATGGTCTTCTGGCTTGAGGTGATCTTCGGGGTCACCGATCGGCGACCCATTTGGATTCTGGTCAGACACTGCTACACACCCATCCGCGACTTCGATCTAATGACGCAGGGCACCGGCAAAACGTTGCAGCCGCCGCAGCCTTCCTTTATCTATCATACGACTCCCGGTCAATGAATTTCCAGGAACCCGGACGTCTCCCGCCACAGGTCGTCCAAAACGTCGGTGAGCTCGTGCCCGGATTTAAACAGCGCCAGCCGCACGCGGGTGTGTTCCAGAGCGAAATCGTGGGAAACCTGCGAAGGAACGACTTTGTCTTCAGTGCCATGCAGGATCAGCGCCCGCTGGTGGAAATTCGGCGCAGCTTCGTATTGCGCGGCGTCCTCTAAAAATTGATACCCGAGGCGCTGCTCGGTCTGGGAGCCATAGTGGAAAATCGGAACCGATCCATCGCGCTTCCATTGTGCAATTCCCTCCACGCCCAAGCGTTCCCGCCAACGCGGCAAAAATTCAAATGCCGGAGCGAGCAAGACCAGGCGGTCCACCGCTTTGGGATGCCGTTCCGCGTAGAGCGCGGCCAGGTATCCTCCTAGGCTCGATCCCATCAAGACCAGCGGTTCGCCTTTCGCCATCTTTTCCCGCTGCGCGGAAACGGCATCGCGGACCACGCCCATTTGACCGCTGATCGTAAGGTTGCCGAACTCTCCCTGATCCAATTGCGGCGCTTCGAAACGCGTACTCCGGCCTCCGCGAATTTGCCGCCAAAAAACCTGGCTTTGGACGATTGCGGGCTGGAAGCAAATCCGTGCAGATACACGACGCGCATTCAAATCACTCCGCCGCCCGTGCTCGAAGGGGTGGAAATCGCTGTAGCTGAATTTGTTCTCCGCCACTTCTTCGCCGGCGCGCAGCTCAGTTTGTGTCGTTTCCACCGGTAGCAGGGTTCCGAAGTCACTCATAGCGTAATCCACAGTCGCCTCTTCGCGCAGCGTTTTTTCGTCCTTGCTGTCGGACGCCGTCATGGTGATGCGCACCGGCAGGCCGTCCGCTTCCCGTACCCAGATTTCGCCTTGCACACTCATGCGTTGCGGGGTGGCGGCGCCGGCACCGGCATTCCCTCGATAAACCGTCAACGCTTGCGGACCGTCCAGTTGTTGATAGTGGAACACCTGCGTCGCCACCGTGCCCATCAGGCGCGGGCCGGACGCCGTAAATTCGTAGCGTTCGACGCTGCCCCGGCTGAAGAGCAGCAGAATCTGACCGAAGTCCGTCGCTCCGCCGCGCAATCCGTATTTTTCCAATTGCTGCAACGCGCGCGCTTTGCGTTCGTCATCGTTGGCGGTGATCAGCTTCGCCAGCGCATCGGTAGCTCGCTTTTCGCCGGTGACTTGTTTGCCGTCCACCGAAGTCACCTGGCGGAGCTCATGGATCTGCCGCCCCAGCAGCGCAAAGGCATATTCGGAGACGATCTCATGCTCCTTCCAGTCCGCAGCCTGAGGTTCCTTGGCCGCATCGCCCACGCGCATTTTGAAATGCGCCGGAGCGAGCGCCCGCTGATGCAGTGTCTCGCGCCCCACCAGTCCCAGTGCGATTTTCTGGAACGCCTCGGCTTCGTCGCCCAGCCGTTTGACGAGTTTCTGAGTGCTATCGTCGCCGCGCAGCGCGAGCGCGCAAACCAGCGCTAAACCCGCAACCCGTGACCCGCGCATATTCCGAGGATCTCACAGGGCGGTGCATCAGCGGCTCAGGCGAAGAATTTGGGACGACAAGGTTAGGAACGCTGGTATCAGATCCGAGATGGTAGCCGCGAAGACGTAGGTGCCCTCCGGCTGGTCGGTATGCACCACGCATTTGCCGGAGCTTGCGCAGGAAGCACTGGTAAGCCAGGCGGGATCGTTCGCAATCCTCTGCAGGATGGTGTCATCGACAGTTGAGGTGAAGCCGATGGCAAAGATCGTCACTGGAAGATTCACGTTCGTGCGGGCGTCGCTCGCCTTATCGTCCAAGGCGTTGAATGCGGCCGCGCGAATGTTGGCCATCGTAAGGTTTGTAATATGGCTGCCGGAAACGCCAAGGACAGTATTGTAGGACGCGTTCACGAGGTTGCTGCCGTACACGTCGTTCGTGGGCATCCATGCGAGATCGGTTGGGGAGGAGCTGGTAGTATGAGTGCTCGCCATCGAGCAGCCATTCGCCGCGGAGTATTGGTTGGCCGTCTCGCTATACGTGTTGGCCTTAACCGTAGTCCAGGAGTTGAACAGCATGTATACGGTGTTGCCGGAATCGCTCCCGCCCAGCCCTCCGATCATGCCCGCCGGGATATCCGCAATATAGCCGGTGCCTCCGGTGTTCATCGAGTGGCCCGCCGTCCAGGCGGGCAAAACTGCCGAGCTAGCAAACCCGCCCTGGCTCTTCTTTTTGCTTTGGGTGTCCAAGCAGTTGCTGCTTGACGAAAGGCCTGCCGTCGATCCGTCCCAGAAGTTCATGGTGACCGTGTTCGGTAAACCATCAGTTTCAACCACGATCACATTCAGTGCTCCCGGCTGATTGATCTTATACAGCTCGTTATAAGCCAGCGCCATGGCCTGCGGCGTGGCCGTGCCGCCCGCGCAGGCGATGGTATCGAGTTCACCATTGCCGGTGCCGAGGGTGTTTGTATAACCCAGCGTGGTCTGGAACGTAGTCAGCGGAACAGCGTGCAGGTAAGCGTTATCCCCAAAAGAAATGGCCCCGATCTTGTCCCGGCCGGCCGAAAATTGTCCCGTGAAGGTCTTGGCTGCCGTGATCAAAGCGGCGCATGGGGATCCCGCCATCGAACCCGAACGGTCCAACACCAGCATCGCGTTCACATCCCGGCGGGACGCGAATCCGTACGCCACAATAAGCGTCTTTTTGACGCCAAACCAATTCATAAAGAGAGTCGGGACGTTGGAACTCGCCGTTACGTCCACATGCCGCAAGTAAGGATTCGTGGCATCGTCGTAGACGTGTACATACGTGTCGCTGGTGTTCATCAGCGTGCCGGTAGTAAACCAGCTCCCGGCCGGAAAGTTAGCGTAGAACCAATTCACTGCGTTCTGCTTGGCGCTCGTCGCCTGGGCCGAGGTGGTTTGCCCCAGGTTCAAGGCCCGTGCGGCTGCGAGCGACGCACCGTCCACTGCCCCTTGCAATCGCGCCTTGACCACATAAAGCATCCCCACGTCCACCGCCAGGCCAATCATCGGAATGATGAAAATCAGCGAAATCACGGCGAGCATCAGCGACGTGCCCTTCTCCCGGCTTTTGCCCCGTTGCGCGAATGTCATCATTGGACTCCTAGAAAAAAGATCGTACCGAGACGCCATTGCTGATGCTGTTTCCCAGGTTGAAGCTGGGCGTCTGGAAATAGCCTTCAGCGGCGTAGAACACCTGGCCGTCCGTGAGCGGCGCCTGCCCGTTTGCGGTGGTCTGCCACAGCGCCACCATCGCGGCTTGCCCGGCCGAGGGCAGTTTGGCAGTGGAATCCGTGACGTAGTTGGATACGCCGCCCTGCGCCGAAATCGTGGCCCCGGTGGGATCGCCCATGGAGCTCGGATACTGCCCCGCGGCGGTACTGTTTCCAAACACCACCCGTTGGATGAATACGAAGCTATCGTGATTGGTGCAGTTGCCCGTGCCCGCCGCCACACAGTTCGGATCCGTGGTCTTGCCCACGTACATCACTTGCGTGATCCGAATAATGCCGTTGCCGTTCGATCCCATATTGGATTGCAGATTCCCGGTGAAAGAAGGCATCTGCAGATTCAATCCGGTTCCCATGCGCTGCGCCAGTTGCTGGTACGGATAGGTGGAGAAATCCGCCCCATGAATGTACATATCCCCCAAGTTCCGAACCATGTTGTTTGCCTGGATGCTCATGATGAGATTCATGCCGGTGACGAACATGCCCAGAAACATCGGTACGAACAGCAACGCCACGAACGCAAATTCGATGATCTCCTGCCCCCGCTGCCGTCGCTGCTTAGCGCGCGACATTGGTCACTCCCACCGGAAATCCGCCCAGGATATCCGCGGAATCGAGATTGAAAGTCACCGGAGTGGTGCTTCGGAAGAACGACACCGCCCCGCCATAACTGCCGCTCAGCGGCGCCAGCCAGCCGAAGGATAGGTTTTGAATCGAAACGTCCACCAGGTTTCCGGGAACGTTTCCTCCGCTGCCGATGGGCGTTGTGATGGCAGTAGGAGCGTAATAATTTACAAAAATGTGTTGCGGGCTGTCGGTAGTCTTAACGAATCCCAGGGCGTACTGCTGGACGATCCCCGCGATCGAGGCGTCCTGCCCTAATCCGGTCGCCGTTTGGAAAGTCACGGCGTACCGGGTTCCCTCGCGTAAGGCGTTCTGCAGCGTCGACCAGCGGAACATCATCAACCCGAAATCGGTGAATGCAAAAATAAAGGCGAACGTCGGCAGCAACGTGAAAACCGATTCCAGAATGACGTTGCCGTTGGAACTCCGCTTGCGCGCCGCGGAACTCCTAATCCGTTCGCTCATTGCTTACCCTCCGGGATAACCTATTTCAGATGGGTCTTATCGGCCAGCCGACGCCGACTAAGAGTGCTTTCTTAAGTGCCGAGTTATCTGTTGCTTGGATGGCCTAGCGGAGACCGTGTTAGCATGAAAACTATCCCTAGCAGCATGATTCGTTCTTTTCGCGGCACCACTCCCAGCATCGCTGTCTCCGCTTACGTCGACCCCAGCGCGGTCGTCATCGGCGACGTTACCGTCGGCGAGCGCACCAGCATTTGGCCCAACGTGACTATCCGCGGCGACGTGGATCACATCGGCATCGGCTCGGAAACCAGCATCCAGGACGGCACCGTGCTGCACTGCGACGCCGGCGTCCCGCTGACCATCGGCGATCGCGTAACCGTGGGACACCTGGCCATGCTGCACGGCTGCACCATCGAAGACGACGTGCTGATCGGGATCGGCGCTATCGTGCTGAATGGCGCTCGTATTGGCAAAGGCGCGGTCATCGCCGCCGGATCGCTAGTGCCCGAAGGCGCCGAGATTCCCGCCGGAATGCTGGCCTTGGGCGTGCCCGCCAAGCCCCGCCGTCCGGTGACGCCCGAAGAGCAGGAGCGCTTCGCCGCCGGCGTCAAAAGCTACGTCGATAAAGGCGCGATTTACCGGGACGAGAGCCGCTGATCGCAACTGCATGATCAAAGCAGTCAAAGGAACGCGCGATATTCTGCCGCCCGCGAGCGCCGTCTGGAACCACGTCGAAGCGCTAGCGCGCGAAGTGTTCCGCACGTTCAACTATCACGAAATCCGCACGCCCATCTTTGAGGAGACCGCACTCTTCGCCCGCGGCGTGGGCGAAGACACCGACATCGTTGGCAAGGAAATGTACACCTGGGAGGACCGCGACGGCTCTTCGCTCACGCTGCGCCCGGAAGCCACCGCCTCCGTGATGCGGGCCTATATCGAACACCGCCTCGACCAGATCCCCGGCATCAAGAAGTTCTATTACATCGGACCCATGTTCCGCCGCGAGCGCCCGCAGAAGGGCCGCTACCGCCAGTTCTTCCAGATTGGCGCGGAGGCCATCGGCTCGGAATCGCCCGTCGTGGACGCCGAAGTGATCGAGATGGTGGTCGAGGTCCTGCGCCGCGCGGGCCTGAAAGGCTTCCACCTGATCCTCAATTCCGTGGGCGATGCCAACTGCCGCCCCGAATTCATGGCCGCGCTGAAGGAAAAGCTCGCGACCATCGCGTCCACGCTGTGCGCCGATTGCCAGCGCCGCGCCGCCACCAATCCTCTGCGCGTGCTCGACTGCAAAGTTCCCGAAGACCAGGCCGCCATCGATACGCTGCCCTCGATCCTCGATCACCTCTGCGAAGATTGCCACGCGCACTTCCGTGTCGTGCAGGAGCATCTGCGTCACCGCGGCATCCCCTTCGAAGTCCGTCCGCGCCTGGTGCGCGGCCTGGATTACTACATGCGCACCACTTTCGAGATCACGCACGGAGCTCTTGGCGCGCAAAACTCCGTTCTGGGCGGCGGCCGTTACGATGGACTGGCGGAATCGCTCGGCTCGAAAGTTCCGGCGCCGGGCATCGGCTTCTCGATTGGCGAAGATCGTCTGGTGATGAGCGTCGAAGAAGCCGAACAGCCCACCGTCGACGTATTTCTTGCCCCTCTCGGCGACGCCGCCGAACAGCATGCCGGAGCCCTCGCGGCTGAATTGCGCGGCGCCGGCATCTCGGTCGAACGCTCCGTCGACCGCAAACTCAAGCGCGCTCTCGAAACCGCCAACAAGATGGGCGCCCGTTTCGCGCTGATCATCGGAGACAACGAGATCGCCGCCGGGACATACTTAATGAAAGATATGGCGTCCGGCGAGCAGGTATCGCTTTCACGCGAAGCCCTCGCCGCCCATATACAGAAAAACTAGACATGCCATCCGTACCTCTCGATTTTTTAGGCAACCTGCGCCGCACGCATAGCTGCGGGGAGCTGCGCGCCTCCGATGCCGGCAAGAAGGCGCTGCTCATGGGCTGGGTCCATCGCCGCCGCGATTTGGGCGGCGTGGTCTTCATCCACCTGCGCGATCGCGAAGGCGTCACGCAGCTCGTCTTCCACGAAGACGCCGAATCCGACGTTCACAAGAAGGCCGAGATGCTGGCCTCCGAATACGTCATCGCCGCCGAAGGCACGTCGCGCTGCGCACTGCCGACAATATCAACCCCGCGATTCCCACCGGCGAAGTGGAGTTGGTGGTCGAAAAACTCTGGATCTTGAATGAGTCGCGCACGCCGCCGTTCCCGATGGAAGACAACGTGGACGTCAAGGAAGACGCGCGCCTCAAATACCGCTACGTCGATCTGCGCCGCCCGCGCATGCAGCACAATATCATTCTGCGCTCGAAGATCGCCTCCGCCGTGCGCCAGGAGCTAACAGACCAGGGCTTCCTCGAAATCGAAACGCCCTTCATGACGCGCTCCACGCCGGAAGGCGCGCGCGATTATCTGGTTCCGGCCGCGTGAGCCCCGGCAATTTCTACGCGCTGCCGCAATCGCCGCAGATTTTCAAGCAGTTGCTGATGGTCGCGGGCTTCGATAAGTATTTCCAGATCGTGCGCTGCTTCCGCGACGAGGATCTGCGCGCCGACCGCCAGCCCGAATTCACGCAGATCGATTTGGAGATGTCCTTCCCGCAGCAGGAAACCATCTACGAAGTGATCGAGCGCATGCTGAAAGCCGTCGTGCAAAGCGGCCGGGGTACGAGATGCAGATTCCGATGCCGCGCCTGACCTACGCGCAGGCCATGCGCTCCTACGGCAGCGACAAGCCCGATCTGCGCCTCCCGCCGTTCCATTGCGTCGAAGACTTGTTCAAAGGTGAAAACCTGACGCCCGAAGGCCTGCCGCTGGTGGCGATTCGTATCCCCAAGACCGGCGCCGTCAGCCGCAAGGAGCGCGACGAACTGAAAGCGTTCGGCCAGGAGCGCGGCCTGCGCGTTTTCGACGACGCTAAGCGCCTGGAACGCGACTTTCCCGCCGCGATGGCCGAAGTCCGCAAGCGCACCGGCGCGACCGAAGACGATTTACTGATGCTCTGCGGATGGGCCGGCGAAGCCAAAGGCGCAGCGTCCCGAAGACGCCGTGCTGCTGGCCGCCGGGCACCTGCGCCTGCAAGCCGGCCAGAAGTACAACGACCGGCATCAACTGCTCGACCCCAAAGACTTCCGCTTCCTGTGGGTCGTCGACTTCCCGATGTTCGAATGGGACGAAGAAGAGAACCGCTGGAACGCCGCGCATCATCCGTTCACTTCGGTGCATGACGAGGATCTGGAAAAGCTCACCACCGATCCGGCGCATTGCCGCGCGAAATCCTACGACGTGGTGTTGAACGGCACCGAACTCGGCTCAGGCTCGATCCGTATTCATCGCCGCGACGTGCAGGCGAAGGTGTTCTCCGCGCTCGGCCTCTCCGATGAAGAAGCCCGCCACAAGTTCGGCTTCCTGCTCGATGCCCTCGAATATGGCGCCCCGCCGCACGGCGGCATCGCACTGGGACTCGACCGCCTGGTGATGCTGCTGGCCGGCGAGACTTCCATCCGCGATGTGATTCCCTTCCCGAAGACCGCCAAGGGAACCGATCTCATGTGCGAAGCCCCGTCCGATGTGCCCGAGCGCGCGCTCCGCGAACTGGGCATCAGCATCCGCAAGAAATAACGATCGCACACCCGGCTGCGGGGACCGCAGCGAGCCGCAGGAACCGCTAACGGTGCCGCGTGCGGGCCGTGCGTGCTGCATCGGCGGCCGCCGCTACTCCGAACGCAACGCGATCGCCGGATCGATCCGCGTCGCCGTCAGCGCGGGAATCAAACACGCCACCGCCGCGACGATCGCGAGCAGCATCGTGGCGCCCAAAAACGTGACCGGGTCCAGCGCGCGAGCGCCCACTAGCTCCAGCCTGAGCCAGAGCGAAATCACCACCGCGCCCACCAGGCCCAGCCCGATTCCGACGGCCGTCGGTCCCATTCCTTTGCCCATGACCTGCCGCAGCACCGAGCCGCGGCTTGCCCCCAACGCCATTCGCAAGCCAATCTCGTTTCTGCGCTGCGCCACCGCGTAGGCATTCACACCGTAAATGCCGAGCGCGGCCAGCATCAGCGCCACCAAGGCGAACGAGCTCATCAGCCGGGTCTGAAACGCGGGTTCGGCCGCCTGATTTTGCAGTCGCTGCTCCAGCGTCTCCAACTGGTCGATGGGCTGTTCTTTGTCGAGAGCCATGAACTCCGTGCGCAGCGCCGGACCCAGCGCCGCCGGATCGGTTTCCGTGCGCGCCACAAACCACACCGCGCGCGACCACGGATTCTGCCGGTGCGGCACGTAAATCGTGGGCCTCGGATCCGCAAAGGACTCGTCAAGCTTCACGTTCCCGACCACGCCCACCACCTGCGCCGTCACGGGCTCCTCGCCGTTTTGCCAGCGGATCGGACGGTTAAACGCCAGACGTTTGCCGATCGGATCCTGATTCGGAAAATAGCGCGCTGCCAGCGTCTCGCTGATGATCGCCACCGCAGGCGCGCTTTCGGTGTCGGCTTCCGTGAAGAATCGGCCCTGTCTCAGCGGAATTCCCAGGGTGCGGAAATATTCCGGTCCGACGCCCAGATATGGCGCGACCGGGAGCTCCGCCTCGCCGCGGGCTACCGCGCCTTCCTCCTTGAAGCGAACTTCCTGGTTGTTCACCTCCGGCAAACTAGTAGACACGGCCACGTCTCTCACTCCCGGCAATGCCGCGATGCGCTCCGCGCTTTGACGGTAGAAGCGCAGCGCGCGCTCGGCGTCATAGGTAGCGGCGGGGAGCACTACCCGCACCGTGATCACATTCTTGGGATCGAATCCGGGATTCGAATGCGTCAGATCGCGCAGGCTTTCGATCATGATGCCGGCGCTGGCCAGCAGCATCACGGCCACCGATGCCTCCGCCACGATCATGGCTTGCCGCAACCGCTGGCTCTTGCGCCCTCCCGTGGATCCCGCGGCTGGAATCTTTAAGCGCCGACTGGATATCGGATCGCGCTACCGCCAGCGCGGGCGCCAAGCCGCACAGCAAGCAGCTCAACAGCGATATCGAGAGCGCGAACCAAATCACGCCCGCTCGAAATTCGATGGGCCCGCCGGGAATTGCGTCGGCAGGCACAAAGCTGGGCGCGATGTGAATCAGGATCCAAGCCATCGCCAGTCCCAGCGCGCCGCCGGTGAGCGACAGCAGCGCACTTTCCGTAAGCAACTGCCGCACCAGTTGCGCGGGCCGCGCGCCTAAAGAGATCCGCACTGCGATTTCGCGCCCTCGCGCCACCGCCCGCGCTAGCAACAAGCTGGCCACGTTCGCGCAGGCAATCAGCAGGACCAATCCCACCGCGCCGCTCAGCAGCAGCAGTCGCGTGCGAAATGTCCGGTTCAGCAGAAATTCGCGGAAGTCTTCCACGCGAACGGTCCAGCCCTTGTCGCTCTCGGGATAAGTACTCGCGAGCGTGCGCGCCATGGTGGACATCTCAGCGGCGGCGCGATCCCGCGGTTCCTTGAGCCGTGCGATGACCACCAGGTCGCGGAAATCGCGGTCGTGGATGTTCAGCGATACCGGTATCCAAATATCGGCCGGCCGCCACCAAAATTGAAAATTCGGCGGAGCCACTCCGACAACCGTGTAGGGGACCGCGTCCACCAAAATACTCCGGCCAAGGACATTGGGATCGGCGCCCAGGCTTTCCTGCCACAAACGATGGCTGATCACCGCCGAATGCCGCGCCGCGGCCGGATGGTCCAGGCCGTCTTCATCGGGGAGGAAGGCGCGCCCGCGCTCCGGCGCCACTCCTAACGTGCGAAAAAAGCTTGCGCTTACCCGGGCGCCGGCAATCTGGCGCGGCCGGTCTCCTCCGCTCAACAGGAACGAGGTGGGCATCCACGCTGCGAAATCCGTGAGGGTTTTCGATTGCGCGCGCCAATCCATGAAATCCGCCGGCGACGCATCGCTAAGACTCCCCTGGCTGTCATGGCTCCAGACAAACGCCAGTGTCTCCGGTTGCGGGTAGGAGACAGGGTGCAGCAACAGCCCGTCCACAATACTGAACATGGCGGAATTTGCCCCGATGCCCAGTGCTAGGACGATCACTACCGAAGCACTGATGACCGGACTGCGCAGGAGAATCCGGAATCCGAAGCGCACGTCCCGGAGCAAACTAGACGCTAGATCGTGCATGAATTAACCGGCACCTATACCCGCGAACATAGCAACGTCAAGCCGGCGGCATGGCGTTACCGGGCGCGGAATCAAGCGCGGGCTGCCGGGAGTGGACCGGCCAAAAAGCCCGGCACCAGATGCTCCAGCCCGCCAGGCGAGTGAGCACCAGGAACATGTTCGGTATGAACACTGCCGCGGACGAAACAATATAAACCTTGAACCCATACGCAATCGCCGCTCCGGTCACGACCACGCCCAAGCCAACGCTGACAATGGCGAGCTGCGGATCGCGCTTGCGGTCTGCGATGAGCACCCCCCACAGAACCAGATTCATGATCGCCGCGCCGAAGTTTAGAAGTTCGCTGGTGCTATTGAACCAGGAGCCTTCGATCCATGGCTTGGGCCCGTTCGGAAACATGGGGAATAGCAGGAATGGTAGTACCAGCGCAATCACCACAATTACGCTCAGGATGCGTCCGACCGATGCTCGTTTCGGACCCGAGGTGGCCCGATACATCAATCCGATTACCAAGAGAAACCGCAGAAGGTCCACAATAACATCGTTGGTCCAGTAAAGGCGGGCGTACCACTTCACCGCTTCCTTAGAAGCGTTTTCGCCAACCATCATGCCATTGTAGAGGAGATCGTAAATGGAAAGGCCTACGCTGCTGAATAGTTCCCAGGCAACGTAGACCAGAAGAGCCCAAAATTTTCGGGAATGACCCCGCAGAAGCAGAACAAGGACTGTGCCTAACGCTAGCGCGTCACCAATATCGATGAGGTGGTAAACGTAACGCATAATGGCACGCCGCGCGAGTACTTCTCACCAACCAAGCAGTTGGGCTTACGCGCACCGTGCCCTTTGCTGCCTTAGGCTATATTCGTACCGCCGCCGGGAGGCGCCGCATTCGTACCGCCGCCGGGAGGCGCTGCATTCGTACCACCGCCGGGAGGCGCCGCATTCGTGCCGCCACCGGGAGGCGCCGCATTTGTTCCACCACCGGGAGGCGCTGCATTTGTCCCACCACCGGGAGGGGCCGCCGCCATCGTAATACCCACACTACCAAGCGCCAACACAAGTATCGACAAAAGTCTTGAACGTTTCAACTTACACCGCCTTTAAAACTGAGGATTTTATACTTAGTACGTTGCCCCTCAAGGGGCTAAGATCAATACCTTATAGTATCCCTTCAACTAGGACACCCAGTATAAGGTTTTCCCCTTAGTACGTCAAGACTTTTAGTACTGCCAGGACTGGGAGCGGTTCGGCAGGGAAATAAGCCGGGAGGTTTCCTGTAAGGCGTTGAAATACTAGGTCTTATTTGTACGGCGGATCAAGTGAAGAGCTTCGCGGAGAGAGATATAAACGTTCAGCAGCCCCAGAAAACTGAGGGACGCACGGAAGTAAGGGTCGTCCCATAGGTCCTGTAGCTCGATTTCATGCCCTGGAAAAAAACTCGGGAGATGGTTCAGGGTCCAGGCATCCATCCATGGGAACGCCACCAAGAACGTGCCAATCTCGAAAGCGAAGATCGCAAATAGAATCAGCCAAATCCGCCGCCGCAGCCAGCCCGCCTGTTTCCGCGGCGGGGCCGGCGGTCCAGAGTCCCGCGTGGCTTCGGACGTCGGTGTGGTTTCTGGCGTCAGGGACATGCGAATAACTCGCGTTGCGAAGAAACCTCAGTCTGCACTGGATATCCCGTCCAGACTGGATGCCGGCTGGCGCTTCGCACCGGCTCGAAACTGAAGCGATGAAGCGCGGTGGGACCGATTCGTTCCAGCGCTTCGATATGGTCGCGCGTTCCGTATCCTTTGTTGCGCGCGAAACCATACTGTGGAAAAACCGCATCCCATCGCACCAAAGCGTGGTCGCGCGCGGTCTTTGCGAGGATCGATGCCGCAGCGATGGAAAAACTTAAGCCGTCGCCGCCGATGAGAGGTTTCTGGGGAAGAGCGCTCGCGATGCGGATCGCATCGAGTAAGAGATAGTCGCACACCACGCTGAGCCGCGCGAGCGCGCGCTCCATTGCCAAACGGGAAGCTTCGAGAATGTTTACGCGATCAATCTCGTAAGCGTCCGCCGCGCCAACCGCCCATGCGACCGCACGTTCACGGATGCGCTGGGCGAGCACTTCGCGCCGTTCAGGTTCGAGCTGTTTGCTATCGTCCAAACCGCGAATCTGCCGTTCCGGATCGAGCACCACTGCCGCCGCGAACACCGGGCCAAACAGCGCACCGCGCCCCGCCTCGTCCAGTCCGGCGATGACCCGGTAACCTGCACTTCGCGCTGCGCGCTCATAGCGGCTGCTGGGCATCCTGCAAAGACGAACCCAGCTAGACGCGCTCGTGCAGACGGGCGGCCTTGCCTCTAAGCCCGCGCAAATAATATAGCTTCGCGCGGCGGACTTTGCCGGTGCGCACGACGTCAATGTGATCGACCACCGGAGCCTGCACCGGGAAGATGCGCTCCACGCCGTGACCAAAGCTGACTTTGCGGACCGTGATGGTCTCGCTCATGCCGGTGTTGTTGCGGGCGATGACGGTGCCCTCAAATACCTGGAGGCGCTCTTTGTCGCCTTCCTTAATTTTGACGTGCACCTTGATGGTGTCGCCGGGCCGGAACTCGGGGTGAGTCGCCTTTTTATTCTTGTTCAGAATCTTGGCCATCATTGCGTTTTGCATGTTCTTTGCTCTACTTTCTCGAACCTTCTAATAAATCCGGGCGCTGGCGCTGCGTTTTCTCGCGCGCTGCGTTTCTACGCCACTTACGAACTTCTTCATGGTTGCCGCCGATCAGCACTTCCGGCACTTTCCAACCGCGAAACTCCGCGGGCCGCGTATACTGCGGCCAATCCAGCAACCCCGCCTCGCCGAACGACTCGTCCACGCTGGAGGTTTCATTCCCCAGCACTCCAGCCTGCAAGCGGGCCACTGCATCCACCACCACCGCCGCCGCCAGCTCGCCGCCGCTCAGCACATAATCGCCGATCGAAAGCTCTTCGTCCGCCAGATGCTCCGCGACGCGCTCGTCCACGCCTTCGTAGCGGCCGCAGATCAGGAGCAGCTCTTTCAATCCGCTGAACTCCCGGGCCTTGGCCTGGTCGAACTTTTTCCCTTGCGCCGAAAGCAGGATCACCTTTCGAGTCCTTCCGCTTCGCTCGGGCCAAATCGCTTCCACAGCTTCAAATATCGGAGCCGCTTTCAGCAGCATGCCTTCGCCGCCGCCAAACGGCCGGTCATCCACGGTCCGGTGCCGGTCGTAAGTCCAGGTCCGCAGATCGTGCACCTGAATCTCGATCAGCCCCGCCTCGCGCGCCTTCTGAATCACGCCGTGCTCGAACGGCCCCCGGAAAAACTCGGGGAAAATCGTCACGATGTGAAACTTCACTGCTGCTCCAGCAACCCTTCCGGCAACTCCACCCGGATGGTCTTCGACGCTACATCGATCTCCTTGCAGATCGACCGCGCGAACGGAATCAGAATCTCACGGCCGTCCGCCGCCTCCACTTTCAACAGCGGCGCCCCGCCGTACTCCTCTACTTCCGTCACGACGCCGACTTGCCGCACGTCGCCTACAACCTTGCACCCAACCAGCTCCGCATAAGAGAACGCCCCTTCTTCGGGAGGCTCCACTTCACTCGCCGGCACCAGCATCTCGGCGCCTTGCCACTTCTCGGCATCCGAAATCGAATCGATGCCCGCGAACTTGAACACCGGACGCCCGTCATGCCGCCAAGTTTCCTCGACCCGCATTACCTGACGCCGCCCGCCCACTTCCAGCGCGACTTCGCGCAACTTCTGTTCGCGCTCCGGATCGCTGCTATCCAACTCGCCCAGCAACTCTCCGCGATTCCCGCGGGTGCGCCACAGCCTGCCGATCGCGACCCAGTCCTGGCTCACGCCGCCTATTCCAGAATTTCCAGCGTGAACCGGCGGTTCTGCTTCATGCCCGCGGCGCCCAGCAGCGTGCGGATCGACCGCGCCGTCCGCCCCTGCTTGCCGATGACTTTACCCAGATCGCCCGGGGCCACGCGCAACTCCAGAACCGTAACCTGTTCGCCCGCGACTTCGCGAACCGTCACCTCGTCGGGGTTATCGACGAGTACCTTGGCGATCTCCGTTACCAGTTCTTTCACTGTCACTCCCTCTACTGTTGGCTCGATTAAGCGGCAGGCGCGGACTCAACCACTGCCGGGTAAGTCTTGATCAACCGCGCCACGGTGTCCGACGGCTGCGCGCCGTTCTTCATCCAGTGCTCGATGCGCTCATGATCCAGCTTCACAGCCTTGGGCGTCGCCACCGGACTATAGATGCCCACCACTTCCACCGAGCGGCTGTTGCGAGCGCGCTCCTTATCGATCACCACCACGCGATACGACGGCTTCTTCTTGCCGCCAAACCGCGCCAGACGAATCATCAACATTCCTAAAACTCCTATCCTTCTATGATCCTCAATTTACCGCTCGAAGGGCAAATTGGCTTAAATCTTGACTTAGCGCCCAAAGGGCATTCCCGGGAGGCATCATCTTGGCCAGGCGCTTGCCCAGGAACCCGCCGCCTCCGCCCGTCAAACTCTTCATCATCTTACGCATCTGCGCGTATTGCTTCAGCAGATTATTCACTTCCTGCACCGAAGTCCCGCTGCCCTTGGCGATGCGCTTGCGCCGCTGGCCGTTGATAATCATGTGGTTGGAGCGCTCTTTGGGCGTCATCGAATCCACGATCGCGACCAGCCGGTTGATCTCGTTTTCGTCCACTTTGGCGTTCTTGAGATCCTTCATCATGCCGACCTGCGGCATCATGCCCAGAATCGATTCGAGCGGCCCCAGCTTGCGGATCTGCTTCATCTGATCGCGGAAATCGCCGAGGGTGAAGTCGTCTTCGATCAGCTTGCGCTGCATCTCCTCGGCTTGCTTCTGATCGATGGTTTCTTCCACTTTCTCGATCAGGCTGAGCACGTCGCCCATGCCGAGAATGCGCTGGGCGACACGGTCGGGATGAAATAGTTCGAGCGCGTCCGGCTTTTCGCCGACGCCGACAAACTTTAGGGGCTGCCCGGTGACTGAACGGATCGACAGCGCCGCGCCGCCGCGGGCGTCGCCGTCCATTTTGGTCAGAATAACCCCGGTGATGCCTAAGCGCTTGTGGAATTCGTCGGCCGATTTCACCGCGTCCTGCCCGGTCATGGCGTCGGCGACGAATAGGATCTCCGAGGGGTTCAGCGTTTCTTTGAGCTGGGTCAGCTCCGTCATCAGGTCTTCGTCGATATGCAGGCGGCCGGCGGTGTCGACCAGCAGCACGTCGCGCCCGGTCTGAATCGCTTCCTTGCGCGCCGACCGTGCCAGTTCCAGCGGCTGCGTTTCTTCCGGCGTGCCTTCATAGATCGGCAGCTTGAGATCGCGCGCCAGCACGCTGAGCTGTTTGCGCGCCGCCGGGCGGTAGACGTCCACCGAAACCATCATCGGAGAACTGCCGTTCTTCGACAGCCAGCGCGCCAGCTTCGCCGTGGAAGTGGTTTTGCCCGAGCCTTGCAGGCCGACGATCATGAACACGCTGGGCGGCTCGTTCGCCATGCGCAGCTTGGCCTGATGCGTGGCCCAGCATCTTGACCATCTCGTCGCGGACGATCTTGACCACCTGCTGGGTCGGGCGAAAGCGCGGTGAGCACTTCCTGCCCCATGGCCTTTTCCTTGACGGCTTCGATAAACTGCTTGACGACGCGGAAATGCACGTCGGCTTCGAGCAGCGCCACGCGGATCTCCCGCAGCGCGGCTTCCATGTTTTCCGCCGAGAGCTTGCCTTCTCCGCGCAGGTTCTTGAACACGCGCTGAAGTTTGTCGCTTAGGTTATCGAACATGATTCGCCCCGGGGCTCAAATACCTGGGGATTCTCCACCGGAAGGTAGGTTTTTATTGTAGCGCAAGGCGAGGCCGCGGACTTGATGAGCTAGACTTGTGGCAGATGGCCGCGAGGCGCCGCCGGGAGGCTTATCGAGTCTTCATCAGCCACTCCCACAAAGATCGTTGGATCGCAAGACACATAGTGAAAGAGATGGAGAGCCTTGGCAAGAAGAGCATCGACGTATTTCTGGATGAGAAGAACATTGAGGTTGGCCTCCCGATCGCCAAAGAAGTCCGCGAGGCGATTGAGCGCTGCGACGAGTTCGTGGTGCTACTCAGCCCTAACTCTAAGGGTCGGGAATGGGTTCTAATGGAGATGGGCGCAGCTTGGGTTCTAAGAAAGCCAATCATGGTCGTGTTGCACGACCTCAGCCCGCAGGAAATGCCCGACATCACTTACCAAGATAGGGCGATCGACTTGAATGACTTCGATGACGTGTACCTTGGGCAACTGCGAAAGCGGTTAAGGAAGCGAAAATGAGCATCGTTACATCACGCGTCCGCGGGCAAAAGCAACTCAAAGTCTTCCTGAGCTATGCCTACGCCGATCTTGTAAGCGCTCGCAGGATTCGGAACCTCCTTTTTCATCAGCTTGGTCTCCAAGTCTTCTTGCACGAAGATCTGAGCGCCGGCGGAAATTGGAGACCTAAGCTTCGCAAAGAGCTTGAACATGCCGACGTCTTTGTCGCGCTTCTCACTCCTACGTCTGTCACCGATAGCTGGTTACTCCAGGAGACCGGTGCCGCCTGGGCGCTCGAAAAGCCGATTGTTCCAATAGTCACTCGGAGGGATGTCCTCAATAACTTTCCGATGGCTTTAGATCCTCACGCGATGATTGAGATCAATTACCTGGACAGGTTGGAAGATCCTACGAGCGCGGATAAGTTTGTGAGAGCCTTCGAAGGCACTCTTGCCGCGTCTAACGTTTCCTAGCGGCGCTGCGCGAACGGCTCAGCAACGATGAACTTCACCGTCATCTACGAAAAAACCGGCACGGGCTACAGTGCCTATGTTCCGGATCTGCCGGGCTGCATCGCCGCCGGCGCGACGGTCGAAGAAACGTCGGAGCTTATCCGCGGCGCGATCGAGATTCATTTGGAATCAATGCGCGAAGATGGCGATCCCATCCCCGAACCCACCACCATTGCCGGCTGCGTGGCGGTTCCTGCTTAGCCGCCGGCGTGATTGCCGCGCTACGCGGCTTCTTCGAGCGAAGCCATCCTGACACTGTTTAACTTCGCGATCCGATGCAAGACTCTCGAGGACTTGAGGGTTTAGACCCAAGTCCCCGGAGAAACCCGCACTTCAGAAGTTCAACTTCAGCGCCAACTGCAGCACGCGCGGCGTAAAGCCGATATTGGTGGATGTGATCTGGCCGAATGAGCCACCGTTGGTCGGAACGCCAGCCGGGGACCGGCTAACCGTCCAACTAGCAATGGCAGCGTTTGGAAGAGCGAAGTTCGCGGTATTCGTGATATTGTAAGCCTCGGCGCGGAATGACAGCTTGAGCTTTTCCCGAATCGCGAAGTCCTTGAAAACCGAGAGGTCCAGACTTCTCCAATGCGGGCCGTAGCATTGGGCACGCCCTTCATTCCCGGCAAAACCGATGGGCTGCTGCTGGAATGCATTGTAGTTAACCCAGTCGTGAATCGACGGGTTCGCCGCCTGGCAGGACTGGCCGGCGATCTGATTGGGGCGGTCCGCTGATAAATTCGGCAGATTGATCAAATTCTGGCTGTCCGTGATCGTGTACGGCTCACCGGACTGCCAGAAAGCAACTGCGTTCAACTGCCACCCGCCGATAGTGGTCCTCTTGAAACCGGTCGCTCCCTTGCCGAACGGAAGTTCGTAGTTAATGCGTCCAGTGATTTTGTTTTTGAAGCCGATGTTGGAGTTGCCCCAATCGTAACTGCGGTTAAAGGTAAGGTTCGCAATGGGTTCCGCGATGTCGGTTAAGCTGGTCAGATTGCGGGCGAACACATAGTTGGCGTTCACGGTCAACCCTTTCGAATAGCGCCGCTCGAAGATGAACTGCGCGGCGTTGTACTCGCTGGCTCCGCCCGTACCGTAGAGCGTGATTGCAGTTATGTTGGGTAACGTCGCTGCGCGAAGGTAGGCAGGCGTCGTGGCCGTTCCCGAGGGAGCCGGCAAATTCACGTTGGTTGCATAGTTGAGGTGACGCCCCAGTTCGCCGACATAAGCCACGGTGAAAACGTTCGAGCCGAGTTGTTTCTGAATAGTGAAGTTCCACTCCATAACTTTTGCGGCCGGATAATAATCATCGTGGGCTGCCAAGGATGAGTTCAGACCGCCGGCAACCGGCCCCAGAAGCTGTGGGATATTTGCTGGGACGATCGCAGGCGGGCCCTGCGACAAACTATGAACACCCGCCGGACACACCGACGATCCGTTCAGGGCCGCTGGAGAGCAGGTGAAGCTCACCGTCACGAAGGGCGGGTTGGCAAGATTGAGCGCGCCCGAGGCATAATCCTGGGCGAAGTAGCTCATCCCGAATCCACCACGGAAGACGAACCCTTTACCCGCGCTGTAAGCGTAGCCGAATCGCGGTTGGAACTGTTTCCAGTTCGGCTGCACGCAGGCATCGGCGCCGATGCAAAATGAGTTGGTAGCGATCTGATAATTGGAGCGCTGGCCAGTCGCGCTTTGGAGTTGTCCGATGTGATCCCAGCGCAGGCCAAGATTGAACGTCAGCTTGCGCGTGGCATGCCAGTCGTCCTGCACGTAAATGTGAGGTTCCCAAGTCCGGTAGTACTGAAACTGATAGGGATACTGCCGTGTGATGGTGGTCGGAACACCCAGCAGGAAGTTCGCGAGGCTATTGGGCGGCGCGCCTGCCGTGGACGTGAACACGAAATTTCCTTCGCCGTTCTGGATTTGATAATACTGCTCCTGACGCCGGATCATGCCCGCGCCGATTTTGACGTTGTGGGACCCATGGGTCCACGTGACTGCTCCCTCTTCCTGGAAGAGGTTGTCGATTTCATAAATTGGCACGGAAGTGCAGTCGCCCAGCGTATTGCAGCTTCCCGTTCCTTGGTAACCGGCGATGGTGGTATTCATCAACCCGGAAACGTATTGATTCACATCGGCCCCGGGGATGCCGAACGTATTCGACAGGTTGGTTCCCTGATTGGCCGAGAGAGTCGCGATATTCAGCCGCGTGAAGCCGCCCTTCAGCTCCGTCACCAGTGTCGGGCTGAAAATGTGGATGTAATCCAGCATGTAGGCCTGCGAATTTTCGGTTGAGTTCCCGGGATAAATGCCGTTCCCCGGGTTGACTAGAACATTGCCGACTTTCACTTGCGGATACAGGGTTGGATATACCGTAGTCGTCGGGTTGTAGGTGAAGCGGCCAAAGAGGCTGTCTTTATCGGAGAAGCGATGATCGATTCGCCCATCGATGGTCTTGGCGAAGTACTGGTTGTTTACGTTGCCTGAGTAATTGGCCCCGGGAGTGCCTGCTAAAGTGCTCGTGGGAAGCGCGCCGGCAATGTTAGCCGCCGGCAGAAGCTGCAGATACTTGAGTGCGACGGGATCGAGCTGGGAAAACGGAATGACCCCAGTAGCAAGAGGAACGTCTTTACAAGCAACTAGCGGACCACCAGGCGTGCTTGGTTTATTACATACATCGGAGAAGTTGCCGGGATTTTTCAACTCAAATGCCTCGGTGCCGCCAGCACGCCGGTATTCTTGCCCTGAATGAGCCGCAAGTTTTCGATATCGGCGAAGAAGAAGGTTTTGTCCTTCTTGATGCGCCCGCCCACGCTGCCGCCAAACTGGTTTTGCCGGAACTCCGCGCGTGCGATGCCCGCACTGTTCGCAAAGAAGTCATTGGCATTCAGTTTGTCATTGCGGAAGTATTCGTACGCTCCTCCGTGGAACGCATTGGTGCCCGACTTCGTGATCAGGTTGATCACCGCGCCTCCGGCTCGTCCCTCTTCCGCCGGGAAAGCATTGGTGTCGATTTTCACTTCTTCTAGCGAGTCGATCGAAGGCCGGTACAAAATCGAGAACTGCTCGCGCTCGTTGTTGTCCATGCCATCGACCAGGTGGTTGTTGTAGGTCTCATTCTGGCCGTTCGCGACAACCGCGGAGGTCTGCCGCCGGTCATCGGGACGCGTACCGCTCAGGATCGAGTTGGACGGTCCGGCAGCGGCGCCAGGCGCGGTCTGCACCAGCGTAATGTAATTGCGGCCGTTCAGTGGAAGATCCTGTACGGATTGCGCAGACACGGTATCGCGCAGCGTTGAACTATCGGTCTGAAGGGCGGGAGAGGTAGCCATAACCTCGACCACCTGGTTGGTCTCACCGATTTGAAGCGGGGCGTCGACGCGGGCGCGATCGCCGGCGACCAAAGTCACATTGGTAACCGATTTCCGGAAGCTAGGAGCTTCCACCGTGACCGTATACTGGCCGGGCGGTAGCAGGTTGAAGACATAGTCGCCAGAACCATTGGTCTGCAAGGTCCGGGCGGCGGACGTCGCAGAGTTCACAGCCGTAACCTTTGCGTTGGGCACGACTGCGCCCGCGGCATCGGTGACCGTACCTAAAATGTCAGCGGTGGTCAGCTGAGCGGCGGCCGGAATGGCAACCAGCAAAAGGCCGATCAACGCAAAAGCCCCAAGTGAAGCAAAAAGACGTTTAGTCATACTCCCCTTTCAAGTGGCCGAAAAGCCAGGATCTCGGACTGCCGGATAGTATATACCTCGTATGTCTCAAGGTAAACCGGGTCCTTTGCATCTTGATTACAGGCGGCGGTTAATTCTTGCGATTTCGGTGACGGGCTCGCCTATTGCCCGCGTGGCGGATACGGGTGGCCTTAGTCGTCCGCGTCGCTCCACTCGACTTTGGTAATCGGCTCGCCCCAGGTGAATCCCCAGAACGTGCCGAACATGATCCAGCAGTATCGGGTCAGGCCGTCGCGGTCTTTGGTGACTACGCGGAACACGTGCTGGTTGCGGCTACGGGTCCAGGCGGAGGGTCCTTCGTAAAACCATGCGTACCGAAAGCTTACGAGTTCCAGGTGCTCGCTCTCGGCCCACTTGGTCAGGCGGCGCTTCCAGTACATGTTGCTGAGGATCAACGCGGCTATGAAAAGCGCCAATGTGCCAGCGATGTATAGAAGCTGTGTCGGTCCGATATCGAATTTGCCGATCTGGAAGATCACGCCGTCGGGCATAGGTTCGACCTATAATCATGCCATGCGGCGGTCGCGGCGGTTCTTTCTCCCTTGTCTAGCGGCGTTATCGGTCTCGTTCACCTGCGCGGCGCAGACTTCGGCGCTCGTACCCACCGGCACTTTACGCGCCGCGTTTCTTGGTGACAATCCGGTATTAGGTCGCGTCGATGCCAAGACTGGAGCGGTCACGGGGCCGGTTGCGGACCTGGTGAAAGAAATCGCGCGGCGGCTGGGCGTGCCTTATATTTTGATTCCGGCGGCAGGTGCGCGCGATGTGATCGCCCGCTTGCAGGCACACACGGCGGACTTGGGTTTCATGGCGTACAACGCCGGCCGCGCCAACGATGTCGATTTCTCCGCGCCCTGGCTGCTGATGCCGAATAGCTATATCGTGCGAGCCGATTCACCACTGCAAACTGTCGCCGACGCGGACCGCGCGGGCGTAAACATCACGGCGGTTAAGAATGACACGCAGGACGTCTACCTCAGCGCCCATCTGAAAAATAATCACGTGAATACGGTTCCGGAGTTGCCATCGCCAGATGAGCTTGCCGGCCTGCTGCTGGACAGAAAAATCGACGCCTTCGCCGCCAACCGCCAGCGTCTCATGGAAGCAGCCTTGCGTTCCCCTCAGCTTCGTGTGCTGCCGGATAACTACTTCGTCGCGGGACAAGCCGTCGCTCTCGCCAAGGGAGACCCGTCCCGGCTCGCCGCGGTCAATCAATTACTGAGTGACGTGCTGGCTTCGGACTTCGTGAAGGCTTCGATCGCTCGCGCGAGACTGCAAGGCGTGGACGCTGCGCAGCCGCCGGAACGCTGACGCGTTTAGCCGAACTCCCCGCGCGGGGGCGCTTGCTCTGGTCCCACGCGGCCCACCGCGATGTCGGCAACCGAATAATTTTCCGGACGCACCGCAATGCCCGCCATCCTACGCAGCAACGCGATTTGCCCGGTGTGCGTGAGCGCATCGGCAATCGCGCTTTGAAACAGTTTCTCGGCGCTGGCTGCGCCCAGGCCTTGCGCGGCGATTCGTTCGTCCAGCGCCTCGATGGCCCGGAAGAAGCGCGCGATTTCCTGGTCCCACTCAAGCGACGCCGAATCGTGCCATGCTTTCCGGCCTTCTACCTGCGTCAACGCCCAGTCCATCAGGTCGCCAATATGCGCCAAAATCTCTCCCGGCGTGCGTACGCCTTCGGCGGCGCGGAAGTCGCGAAACTCCGCCGGTGTCCCTCGCAATACTTTGCCCAAGCGATAAGAAAGAGTTGCCAATGCATGGCGGATCGGCAGATTCATGGAGACCATCATCGCATCTCTAGCCTGTTAGACTGGCTGCTGGCGTAACACTTCGGATCCACTTCAAGGAGACAACATGAACTCAATTTTCAATGACGGCCTATCGCGGCGGCAGGTGATCCAGCGGGCGGCGGCGGCCGCGTCTTTTTCGGCGCTTGCGGAATCCTTTGCGGATGCGCAGACCCCGGCGCCAGCGGACACCGGCGACGCCACGCATCACACCACCAAAGAAGATTTCGTCCGGCTGATGACGGAGCTCTCCAATTGGAATCGCTGGGGCAAGGAAGACCAAATGGGCGCGGTCAACCTGATTACTCCCACCAAGCGCAAGCAGGCGGTAGCTCTGGTGAAGGAGGGCGCGTGCTTCTCCATGGCGCGTAACGCGGAAATGGAAAAGGCCGTCGACAACCCCGTGCCGGTGATCCGCAAAGTTTTGCGCCTCGGCACAGATGCGCCCGCAACCGGCAGCGGCGGCACCGCGGATTCCTTTTTCATCGCCTACCACGGCTACGCCCACACCCACATGGACACGTTTTGCCACTTCCTGTGGGACGGCAAAATGTTTAACGGATATTCGAAAGACGTGGTGACGGAGAATGGCGCCGCAAAGAACAGCATCATCAACTTTAAGAACGGCATCATGACGCGGGGCGTGTTGATGGACATGGCGCGGCACAAGGGCGTCGACTATTTGGAACCCGGCACGGCCATTTTCCCGGAAGACCTGGACGCTTGGGAAAAGAAAGCGCGCGTCAAGATCGGCGCGGGGGATGTCATCCTGGTGCGCACCGGCCGCTGGGCGCGGCGCGACGCCAAAGGGCCGTGGCCCGTCTCGGAGGGACTGGCGGGGCTCCACGTTAGCTGCGCAAAGTGGTTGCACGCGCGCGATGTGGCGATTCTCGGCGGCGACGATGCGCAAGATGTGCTGCCCTCTCGTGTCGAAGGCGTTTCGCAACCGGTTCACACACTGGCATTGGTGGCGATGGGGATGCCGATCTTCGACAATCTGGATTTGGAACTGATAGGGCGCGAAGCTGATCGCCGCAAGCGCTGGGAATTTCTAGTGACTGCGGCACCTGCCGCAGTGCCGGGCGCGACAGGGTCCGTGCTGAATCCGATCGCGACATTCTGAAAGCGGGCAAGCGCCGTTAACCAAATTTAATGAAATCGGGAGCAACCCTTTCCCTGGAGAATCCATCCTGTTAGCGTAGGAATGGAAGGCTGGTGAAAATGTTTAAGACCACGGCCGGGATTGCGGCCACCTTTATATGCATGACGGGACTGGCGCTGGCGGCTCCGCAAACCACGCCCGCCAACCCGCCGGTGAATATTCAGTTGAATACCGAATTCCTGAATGACCTGATGCGCAGCGCGGCTATGTTCAACGGGATGGTTCAGAATCTGAACCTGAACCGGACGCTGCACGAATCCGGCGTGGCCGGTGACGGCACCGATGCGAACGGACGTCCGGTCAAACATACGGCGGCGGTTCTCGGCGCGGGCGCGGGTATCGGCTTGGCCGTGGGCGGCATGACCGGCAACCAGAAGAAGTGCCATGATCGGCGCGGCGGTCGGCGGCGCCAGTGCGCTGATTATCGACCAGATCCTGCAGCATCAGGCCAAAGAGCGGCTGGCAAATCCCGACACTTCCCGGACCAATCAGCCTGACAGCAACCGCACCTACGACCACGACCTGCGGCAGCTCAAGCAGCGGGAAACACAGCAGTAGACCGGTCCGCAGCACGCAACCGCAAGTGCGGTAACACCTTCCAGGGGAGTTGTATCCTTACGGAAGAATGTCAAATCCAACTCTGGCGCTGCCAGTCATGCTGCTGACGGGGCTGCTGACTTCATGCGCTAACCAAACGCCTGCCGATGGGCCTCATGCCACGGTTTTCATGCGCGACGGCACGCAAGTCGCCGGGATCGTGACCGCTACCACGCCCTCCGGGATCACCTTAATGGGTGACGACAAGGCTTCGCATACCATCTCGATGGCCCAGGTGAAGTCGGTGTCCTACGACCAACCGCAGCCGGTCTCGGCCCAACCTGCCGCCGATTCCGAGTCCGCGCCACCGGACGCGACTCACGACGATCACTACCATCCGCCCGCCTCTGCTATTCAGTCCAAGACCTACACACTGCCGGCGGGTGCGCTGATCCCGGTGCGCTCGGAGGAAACCATCGACGCCGCCGTCGCTAGCGGAGGCCAAACTTATGCCGCCGAAGTCACCCGCGATATCAAAGATGCCGATGGAGCAGTGGTGATCCCGCGCGGATCAAACGCGCAGATCATCATTCGGTCCGCTGCCAAAGGCGGGCGGATCAAAGGCGCATCCGACCTGGTGCTGGACCTGGATTCTGTTTCCGTCGACGGCCGTCTTTACACTTTGGACACGCAGGATATGATCCGCAAAGGCCGCGACGGCGTCGGCGCAAACCGGCGCACGGCAACCTTCACAGGTGGCGGAGCGGCAGTCGGGGCAATTATCGGAGCCATCGCCGGCGGCGGAAGGGGAGCAGCCATCGGCGCGGCTTCCGGAGCCGGGGCCGGAGCGGGCACTCAAATCGTGACCAAGGGCGCGGCGATTCGTATCCCAGCCGAGACCATTCTGACGTTCCGGTTGGGCGCTCCCCTGCACGTTGACGCCGCCGATTAGTCGAAGGGTTCAACGCGCGCCGGAGCGCGCCATCATAAGTCGCGCGGCCGTGAAAATGCTGCACCGCGAAGGCTTCTCCTTGCGGCCGGTGCGCTAATCTTCCCTACGCGGGACGCTGTTTTTATCGCCCGTCAGTGCGGGACATCATCCAGATGGCGCTGGTATCTTCCATCAAAGCAACCGCTATACGGTTATTTCCGGCGGACCAGACTCGAAGACGATTCATGCTGCGTTCGTGAAAATGCTGAAGCGCGAAAGGCTCGCCTGATGGCTGGTGCGAATCCGGGTCGATTCTTTGCGCCCAAAGGCAAATGTGGCCGTCGCGGCTCGACGTGAAGTATAACGTTTTGCCGTCCGGAGACCAGATGGCAAAATCCTCCGGCGAGTCTCCTTCCGAAATCTTGATCCACGAGTTTTCGGGACTGGGCCGCGGCCCGTCCAGCGGAGCGATCATAATCCGCGAACGGTTGGGCGTCACCCTTAGCGTGAAGCTGATCCAATGCTGATCCGGAGAGAAACGCCCATAGAGCAAGCTGTACGCCGGATGGGCCACTACAGGTGTCTGCTTGTGGGTGGCGAGATCCAACAGGTCGACCTGATAAGGACTGCCTCCGAACGTGAGCAGCGTTTTCTCATCTCTTGACCAGTCCGTGGCACGCAGACAACCCTCGCATAGCTTCTCGGGAGGGCCGCCAGAGGCCGCTATATAGAGGATTCTCTTTTCATTTTCGTAGCTGGAGTAGGCGACTCGATCACCGGAAGGACTAATCGATGCGAACCGCTGTACGTACCGGGAGGGCGCCACCTGCGTCTCTGTGCCCGCCGCAATATCGCGCAACCAAATGCTCAGAGCGCCCGACTGGTTAGAGCCGAATGCAACGCGCCTTCCATCGCCAGAAATCGACGGCGCCTCTCTCGTGACGGAAGGGTCGCGCACGATTAACTCCGCCGCGCCCGCAGGTTTTCCGCGGTTCAAATCGAACGGCAGCGACCATACGGTTCCGGATGTTTCCACTCTCGCGAAAGCCAGCGCGTCTGTTGACGTGCAGGAGGCGTTTACCTCTTCGCCCGAGCCCGCCGTCAGCCGCTGAAAGTCTCCCTTAACTTTGCCTTGCGGCGAAATTTCAGTCTCCCAGAGATTGCGCGTGTCACCGCTGCGGGCGGAGAACACCACGCGATCGCCCGCTAGCCAACAAGTCTCGGGCATCACTGTGGATGTATCCCCGCCGAGCAGAAGAGTTTCTCGACCGTCACCGCTTAGTCCCGCAGGCTGCAGCGCATTGCGAAAGCCTGTCTCGACGGCGTCCCCTCCGGCGGCGGATACAATCCACCAATCGAGCGCTGACATATCATAGGCCTTCTCCGAGCCGTAACCGACGACGAGCAGATGCCGGCCATCCGGCGACCAGGATGGTGAGCGGGCGTTCGTTAACCTGGCTGCGACCCTGCGAGGCGATCCCCCTGCGGAGGGAACCACCCAAGCACTGGCGTTTCCCGGCACCGCGGCATTGATGCCGGGATCGCCAATCCAGAAAGCCACCTGCGAGCCGTCCGGCGAATACTTGGGATCGCGCCCATCGTGCGCCAGCCGCCGCGGCTCTCCGCCGAACGCCGAGGTTTCGTAGATGCCTCCACCGTCACGCTCGGAGCGGAATACGATTTTGCTGCCGTCGGGAGAGAAATCGGGGCTGGTGTTGCCGGCGCCATCGGAGGTCAACCGGATCGGCTGGCCGCCGGCAATCTGTTTGATATAGAGGTCCCGAGCGCCGTCCTTCTCGATAGAGTAAGCGAGCAGCTTGCCATCCCGCGATAACGCGGGAGAACCCGCATTTCCCTTGTCCGAAGTGAGTCTGGTAAATCGCCAGGGAGCAGGCGTTGGGGGCGGATAACGCATCCGCCCAGCGACGACAACGATGAATACGGCGACGATGGCGCAGACCGCTCCCGCGATCCACCAGAAACGGCGCGAGTTTCCGACCTGGTTGTCACCGGGCGTTTCAGCTTCGATGACAATGGCCCGCTCAACCGGAACTTGCGGGGCGGCGGGCTCCACAACTCCAATGAACCGGTAACCGCGGCCGGACACGGTTTCGATGTAGCGCGGCTTCTCGGCGGAATCGCCGAGCGACTGCCGTAGCCGGTTCATGGCCGCGTTGAGGCTGTGTTCGAAATCGACGAAGGTTCCGTCGCCCCAGACTTCCGCCACCAATTGCTCGCGCGTAACTAGCTCGCCGCGCTGCGCCAGCAAAGCCAGCAAGATCTGGAAGGGTTGTTTCGACAGCCGGACGCGAGTGCCATGTTTGAATAGTTCGCCCGACCAGGCGTTCACTTCAAAAGGGCCGAAAACCAAGCGGGTCTTGGAGTGAGCTTGAGTCAAAACGATGCAAAGCCGCCGCTGCCGTAAGAAACCTCTAACTATAGTCCCGTTGCTTCGACCAAAACAACTACCTAGCCTTCAACGCCTTGGCCCGTGAGGCGCTCGTGACTGAAATATGATCGCCGCGGTATGGACGCTGCGTGCCGCGCCGTGTACAGTCTCCCTGTTGTTAGAAAGAACAAGTTAAAAAAGGGGAACACGATGAAACAGAAATCAAGCGCAACGAGGGTACCTATGAAACTCTTGGGGACGGCGGCACTGATACTCAATCTCGGCGTCATAGGAATTTATGCGCAACCGGGCCCGCCACCGGCTCCGCAACCAGGTTCCGTGGACATGACGGTTTCGGGCTCGGGTGCGAATAGCACGGTCCAACTAACGCCCGGCTCGCCGGCTTCTGAATACAATCTCGCCGGGGACGGAACGCTAGGCCCATTCACCCTTCGTGTTGTGAACACGAGCGCGGCCAACCCGGACTTCCCCAGCACTTGCACGGGCGCAACCAAGATCCATTTTGCGGCTGTGGCTGGCGCGGCCGTTCTTCGCTCCGACGACGGCAGTCTGTTGACGGTCAATCTCACCGGGGGAGGCGATTGCATAGATTTCGTGGCTAACCAGGCCGTCTGTACAAGGATTTTTCAAATCACCGGCGGAACCGGCCGCTTTAAGGGTGCGACCGGCTCGCTTACGTTGACCATGACGGTGGTGCCGCTGCTGGCGGACGCTTCTAGCAACCCCGTCTTCTTTTCGGTTACGGGTGAGGTAAAGGGAACGGGCCTCAAATTGGTTAGCGGACCGCCGGGACCTCCCAAGGGACCGCTATAAAACACAAATGCGAGTGCTCCCACTCACGCACTCGTTTGAGATCAATCGCAAAGGAGATTTTCAATGACACTCGATCAGATTATGAAACCCGCGGCCGCCGCGGCGACCGTTGGAATAGTTTTGCTCGGCGGGATGCTCATCAGCTCCCCACGGGCACACGCCGGCGATGACTCGCAAGATGTAGTCGAAATCGGTTTGACGATAGCCCCGGTCAAGCTGAATATGAAGGGTAAGGACCGCAATCTGGTGGGACTCGGAAGCTTTATCGTGAACGCGCAGGCGGATTGCAATGGCTGCCACACTTCCGACCCGACTCAGGAATACAAAGACCCGGGCAACCCGTTCTTCAACCAACACCCCACGGTGGTCAATCCTGCCACCTATTTGGCGGGTGGTCAGGACTTTGGCGCGGTCGGACCAGGGAATGGCGGGTCCGCGCCGGGTACGGGTCCGGATATTATCACGCGCAATTTGACGCCGGATCATACGGGCCTGCCGGCGGGCGGCCACACGTTTTCCGACTTTCTTGCAATTATGCACAACGGCAAGGATTTCGATCATCTGCATCCGAACTGTTCCTCGAAAGATACAACCAATTGCTACCAGGCAGTTCCGGGTGATGAGGTTGATGGCGAGCTTCTTCAAGTCATGCCTTGGCCGACGTTCGGTCACATGACCGACCGGCAACTTCTGGCGATCTGGACGTATCTGAGCGCTATCCCGTGCAACGCAAACTCCAGTTCACCTTACCCCTGGGTGCGCAACGTCTGCTAGGGAGCGTGCACTGGCGAACAGAGGGCGCGCGCGGATTCTGCAAGCCGCGCCCACGAATGCGGGCGGCGGAGCAGCGGCCGGGGCAATTATAGGCGCCATCTCCGGCCGCGGCAGAGGAGCAACCATCGGCGCGGCTTCCGGAGCCGGAGCGGGAGCGCACGTAGATTATGACTAAGCGTGGCCATTTGCATCCCGGCCGAGGCCAGCCTGACGTTCCGGCCGGATGCGCCCCTGCGCGACTACGCCGCCAATTGGGTCTGTGACCGACTCACTGGGCCATCGATTGGAGCCGAGCCACGTTGACGGTTGAATCAATGTACGCGCGTCCCACCGCCGCAGGCGAGATTCCGCAGCGTTCGGAGATCAACCGTACTTCATCCCAGTTCGCCAGCTCATAGCTCCGAATCAGTTTGTGCAGGCCGCCAAGCGTAGCATCGTCCGCAGCCGTTCCGAGTAACGCCTGAGTAATGGCCTCGCCCAGGTCCACGCTTTGAAGAGCTTGATCGAGTGGTTGATCGAGGAGAGCATCCAGGAGTGAGAACATCCCCATGAGGTACGCTTGATCCGGGTTCCGCATCCCCGCCAATATGCCTAACCGCTCGCAAAAATGCGCTCGCACCAGCGAGAGCGTTACCAGCTCATTGGGTTTATTGGCCGCGAGCATAGGAAGCGTCGCCAGAGATACCCAGCGGCGAAGATTGTTCTCGCCCAGGCGAACCAGAGCCGCAGGGATGGATTCAATCTTCTCGCCCCGATGGAACGCCGCTGAATTGGCATAACGCAGCAGCTTATAGGAGAGCGAGACATCCTCTCGAATGAGCCGTTCTATTTTTCCGAAATCCAAGTCGCCGGGCCGCAATTCGCGTAGTAGTTGAAGGCATGCGGTGACGCTCGCTGGTATCTGCTGCCGGCGAACCATTACCGGCCGCGCAAAGAAATAGCCCTGGAAAAGATCGTAACCGGCGCGCCGCGCCCATTCGAATTCGGCGTAGGTCTCCACTTTTTCCGCCAGCATGAGGACGCCGCGCGGCTGGTACGTGCGCAGGAGCCGTTCCTGTTCCTCCCGCGAAGTCAGGCGCATGTCGACCTTGATGACTCCGGCAATGCGCGTCAGCGGCTCGAAGGGAACCGCATCCGTGAAATCATCCAGAGCGAGCGTGTAGCCTTCTTGCGCGATACCCTGGCACAAAGCGATGAGATCTGTTGTGGGTTCGACAGTCTCCAGAATTTCGACCACGATGGACTCGCGCGGCAAGCTCTTATGCATGCCCGCGGCTAAGAGGCGATGGTCAAAGTTGATGAACGCCTTCTTGCCGCGCAGCAGGTTTTCCTGTCCGATGGACAACAACACATTCGATAACACCTGCATGGTGGCCTCGTCGGCCTCCGTGCCGTCGAATGTATTGCTGGCGGCGTTCGATCGGTATAACAGTTCGTAACCATACATGTTCCGTTGCCGGTCAAAGATAGTTTGGCGCGCGATGAGAGCATCCATGAGATTAGATCGATTGAAGTCCGGACAGAACCGGCGCTTTCGGCTGCCGAATCCGTGTTTGCCAGCCCTGCGGTGTATCTGTCCGTTGCGTTTTTCGAATTCGAGATATAGGCAGGAATCCAGGTCACGTATTCCCGGCCGAGCCGGACAGAGTACCTGCGTCGCTGGCTTCCGCGAGTTGCTGAGAGCGATCGGCCATGCCCGATAAGCAGGCGACTTTAAGCGTACGCATCGCGTCGCTAAGAATTGCCTGAAAACGCGGAGGATCTGTCCTGTTAATTTGTGCAGCCTGCGCCGCGAGAGATACCGTTGCGAGTTGCGCCCGATCTTCACTGGGTTTGACGCCGGTCTTACGCGTGGACAGACGGGAGTCTGAGGGGCCAGTGGGTACCAGGTTGCCGGGATTGTAGATGACGCCCATTTTGAATCTGGAACCGAGCCTGCTGAATATATCGTGAAGGCCCGGCAAAATTCTAGTCGAAATATTAAAAAGGTTGCCTTCTGAGGTCGAGCGAATCCGAATGCCGGGATGACGGCGCGCCGGGTGCGCCCTAGAAGAATCCCTTATAGAACAGGTTTGCGCCGTTAGCGCCGAGGGCGAAGTTTGCAAGGTGCCCCGGAAGTGCTTCACATCTCCCGGGGCATTGATCGCGCAAGCTCACGACTGGTTTGCGGCGGCTCACTTCCTGCAGCGCCAGCGTGTCGAAACCAATCGTACCGGCCTTTGCCAAAATGCCCGCGATAGACGCGGCCACGGACAGTGGTCTGACGTATGCAATGGATCTCAAACGAACGCGGCGAGTAGGAGCACCCGCACTTGTCCGTTATAGCGGTCCCTTTGGAGGTCCCGGCGGCCCGATGGCCACTTTGGAAGCCGTTCCCTTAACCTCACCCGTAACGGAAAAAAAGACGGGGTTGCCAGTGGCGTCCACCAGCAGCGGCACCACCGTCATGGTCAGCGTAACCGAGCCGGACGCATTCTTGAAATCGCCGGTCCCACCGGTGATTTGAAAGATCCTAGTGCAGAGGGCCTGGTTAGCAACGAAATCTATGCAATCGCCTCCCCCCGTGAGATTGACAGTTAACAGACTGCCGTCCTGGGAGCGAAGAACGCCGGCGCCGGCCACAGCCGCAAAATGAATCTTGGTTGCGCCTGTACAAGTGCTGGGGAAGTCCGGACTAGCCGCGCTCGTGTTCACAACACGAAGGGTGAATGGGCCCAGCGTACCGTCCCCGGCGAGATTGTATTCAGAAGCCGGCGAGTTGGGCGTTAGTTGGACCGTACTGTTCGCAGCCGTACCCGAAACCGTCATGTCCACGGAGCCCGGTTGCGGAGCCGGTGGCGGACCCGGTTGCGCATAGATGCCCGCGACACAGAAATTGAGCATCAGTGCCGCCGTTGCCAAGAGTTTCATTGGTACCTTCGTCGAGTTTGATTTCTGTTTCATAGTCTTTCCTCTTTGATTTGTCTTCCCTGTTTTTCTTCGGATTGCCTTCCATGGCTGTTTTTTGTGGACCGGCCGCCGGCTCGCTCCCGCAATCAGTGCTAAGAATGCGCCTGCCGGTTTAACAACCGGATCGAGTGCCGGCCGTGGCAATTCAGGTCACGATGGTCTTTATTCATTTCCTCCTGCTGATTTTGACAACAGGCCGACTATACATGGACCCGGGAAAGACTCCAATGCCGCCGAGATCATTTTCCGCTCAGAAGGTACCTCATGGGCCATGCCCTTGAAAGCTTGGGGCTTGTCCGCCCGCGTCACGGCGGGCTATAGTGATTCAGGTACGGCTAGGTTGGTATGTTGACTCCGCACCAATCCAAAGCGCGGCTGGTTTTCGGTCCATTTGAAGTGAACGCCGCGTCGGGCGAACTCTTCAAAAATGGCTCGCGAGTGCGTTTGCCAAAACAGCCCTTCCAGATTTTGTTGGCGCTGCTGGAGCAACCCGGCGAACTGGTAACGCGCGAGCAGTTGCTCGCGAAGGTCTGGAGCGAAGGGACATTCGTCGATTTTGAACATGGCCTCAACGCGGCCATGAACCGGCTAAGACAGTCACTGGGCGACTCCGCCGAGAAGCCACGGTACATCGAAACCGTACCCGGCCGCGGATATCGATTCATTGCGGCCCTGGAGCGTCAGCCCTCCGCAACTGTTCCCATCGCGGCGGAATCCGTGATTCGAGAAGAGCCTCGGGGGCGGGGGCTGCGCCGTTGGTGGGCGCTTGCCGCAGCCCTGGTAGGCCTTCTATCGTTCGCCGTCTGGTGGCGATTCCATGATCCTGAGACTGGGCTGCCCTCCGGAAAGGTTATCCGGCTTACCAGCGACGCTGGTCTTTCGGACTCTCCTGCGTTGTCGCCGGACGGCAAGCTGGTGGCATACTCCTCCGACCGCGCCAAAGACGGGGAGATAGATCTGTATGTCGAGCAGGTCGCTGGGGGGCAGCCCATTCGCCTAACATTTGACGGGTTGGGGAATACGAAGCCCAATTTCTCGCCAGATGGCAGCAGGATCGTGTTTGAATCGCGCCGGAGATGGCGGCGGCATCTACGAGATTCGGGCATTTGGCGGTGAGGCCCGACTGCTGGCGCGGGGTGGATCAGCCCCGGTTTATTCACCAGACGGCTCGGAAGTTGCGTATTGGGTGGGAACGTCAGCGGTCAACCTTTGGATACCGGGGGCCGGCGCGGTCTGGGTGATCCCAGTGGCTGGAGGGCCGGCGCGTCAGGTGGCGCCGAATCTCACCAATGCCCGCTGGCCCATCTGGTCTCCGGACGGCAAGCGGCTCTTGCTCAGCGGATACAGTTCCGCGGTGCCGTCCGACCCCTCCGCCATGGATTGGTGGCTCGCCGATGCAAACGGAGGCGAGGCGATCGGAACCGGCATGCACGAGGCCTTGGTCCGCGCGGGAATGCAAGAGCAGGACTCCGCCGGCAATTGGGCAACGACAATTCCGACTGGGTTTCTTCCCGTCCCCGGCTGTTGGTCGTCCACGAATAGTGTCATCTTTTCCGCGGACAGCGGCGGCGACACAGGGAATCTGTGGGAAACCGGAATATCCCTCGCCACGGGAAAAGTCAGCGGGGCATTCAAACGAGTAACTGCGGGCTCCGGCAACGACGTGGACCCGTCCTGCACACCGGGGGGCGCCGTGGCATTTGCCAGCACGCAAATTACAAGAGACGTCTGGATCCTGCCGTTCGATCTGGACGGTGGGAAATCCAAGGGCGCGCTGCAGCGGATCACAGAGAGTCCCGCCAGGCGGAGCTACCTGTCTCTCTCCGGCGATGGACGCTACGTCGCGTTTGCTTCCGCTCAGTCGGTTCCAATGAATGTCTGGAAACGGGAACTGGAAACCGGGAAGGAGTCGCCCGTCGCCGCCAGCTCAAGTATGGTGCAGCAGTTTCCGGTGATCAGTGCATCCGGCAATAGAGTTTCGTTCTCGACCTACGAGAAGGACAAGAGATTCGTATATGTAACTACTCCCGGGGGCGTACCGGAAAAGGTGTGCGAGGGTTGCATCCGGGCTACGGACTGGTCGCGCGACGAGAAGACGCTGTTGGTATTCGTCGGCAGTCCCTATCAAGTAAACATTCTCGACGTTGCTTCGCATCAGCAAACGGCGTTGTTGAAGCACCCCAGGTACAGTCCGGCTGACGCACGGTTCTCGCCTGACAATCGCTGGGTGAGTTTTACCGCCCGGATTGATCCGAATCGAGGGTGGATCATGGTTGCGCCTATCAGCGGACCGAAACCGGTGCCGGAGAGCGCGTGGATCAAGATCGCGGAAGAAGGCGCCCAGGACCGGGCCAACTGGTCGCCTGATGGGAAGACGTTGTACTTCACGTCGGCGAGGGATGGATACCGCTGCCTGTGGGGGCAGCGGATCGACGCGCGGTCGCACCAGCCGGAGGGAGAGGCGTTTGCGGTTGAGCATTGGCACGGACGGGCGTCGTTCGAGCCGGAAGGGTGGTCGGCGGCGGGCGCGAGAATTGCGATGGTGCTCAATGAGGGTACGGGAAGCATCTGGATGATGCCGCGCTCGGGCGCGCGGTGAAGCGGCGCGTTCGATTGTAGGAGTGCTTGAAAAACCCGGAGCGCGCGCGACCTGGCCGAGCCCCGGATGGCGGCGTATCTGGAAACGATCGCACTTGGCCTGACAGCGCGAAACCGAGACTTGAAGCGATCGGAGTTGGGCGCCTAGAAAAATCCCTTGTAGAACAGGTTCGCGCCCAGCAGCGCCATCGCCCCGGAGAGTCCCATCCGCAACTTCTTCGAAGGGACTTTACCGGCCAGAAATGCACCGAGGATCGCGCCCGGGACTCCGCCGGCGAGCAATTGCACTAGCACCGGCCCACTCAGCGTGCCCATCGCTGCGTTGACACCACCGCCGATGAGCGAGAGCACCAGTCCGAAGACCAGATCGGTGCCTACCACCGCGGCGGCGTTTAGCTTCGTCATGCTCAGCAGCGAAAGCGCGCCCAACGCGCCCGCGCCCGCGGATGAAAATCCGACTTCTGTTCCGATGGGCAGCGCAACCAGCGTCAGCCATTTCGTGTGATCGTGCCGGTTGTCTGTCGTGGGGCGGAACAGATTGAAGATCGCCACCACCACGATGGTGATGCCGATGACGCCAGTGATCATCTTGCCATCCACGCCACGCAGCACGGAGACACCGATCAAGACGCCCGGCACTCCGCCTGCCAGCATGACGCCCAGAGTGCGCCAGTCCACTTGCCGCCGCGCCATATAAACCGGGGACGTGATGATCTTCACTACCGCGCCGAAAATCAGCGACGTGCCGACGGCGATGCGCGCGGGCAGGCCCACGGCGAGGATCAATAGAGGAGTAGTTAACGTGCCGGCGCCTACACCGGTCAAGCCGATCGCGACCGCAATGACAAAACCCAGCAGGTAAACCATTCGACAGGGATGGCCGCTACTCGGCCTGAATATGAATTCCGCACTCTAGTTTTTGTTTGCCCTGCCAGCGGCCGGAACGCGGATTGTTGGGATCGAAGGGCAGGACAGTGCAGGGCTGGCAGCCGATGCTGGTGTAGCCCTGATCGTAGAGCGAAAGCGCCGGAATATCGTACTTGCTCAGATACTGCCAGACATCTTTATTGGTCCAGCCGGCCAGCGGGCTCACCTTCTCGACGTTTTTCCCGCGGGCAGCTTGAAGGGTTCCACCTCTTGCAGATTCGCGCGCGTGGGCGATTGATCGCGCCGCAAAGCGGTGAACCAAGTGTCGTAGTTCGCGAGTCCGGCAAACAGCGGCTCCACTTTGCGCAGCCCGCAGCATTTGCTGGGCTCGGTCTGGTTGAGGATGCCGAACTGCGCTTCCTGATCCGCCACGCTCTGTTTGGCTTCCAGGTTGATCAGGTTCAGATTCCAATCGCGCGTCATCTGATCGCGATACGCGAGCGTTTCCGGGAAATGATAGCCGGTCTCGAGGAACAGCACCGGAATATCGGGGCGCTGGTCTTTCAACATGTGCACCAGCACCACGCATTCGGCTTGAAAACTGGACGTGATGCACGCTGCGCGGTTCTTCGCCAGTTCGGCCGCGATCAGTTCGCGCGCGTTCTGAATCTTGTGTCAAGTTCACTCATGACCAAAGAATCCTTGCAGTGCTTTGCGCAGCAGCGCTATGGCGGCTTCTTCTTCGGCCGGTAAGTTTAGATGCGCGCCCGGAGGAACGGATGCACGAACCAATCGCGCCAGACGATCGGCGGCGTTTTCGCGTACCTGCTTCAGGGGCCGAAATGATCATGCCCGCCGCGGCGGTCGCGTTGGTTTGGCGGTCGATCAGGATGAAGCTGCCGGTGCCGCGATTGTCACGATAGGGGTCGAAGAAAATCGGGCGCGCAGTGGCGATGCGCACCACGCCGACTTCATTCATCGAGAGGCTGCGGACCGGTTCGGGTGCAGCGTATTCACATTCACGCGATACTCCACGCACTCGACGCGCGCCGGAACCATCTGCGACGGTGTGCTTGATCAGATAATGTCCGGCGGGATCGAGCGGCTTCGCGTCGAACCACACCATGGTCGGCTTCGAAGGCGCGCGCCGCCAGCGGCTCGCGGACCGCTGCTGATCATGTCGCCGCGGCTGATATCGATTTCGTCTTCCAGCGTCAGCGTCACCGACAGCGGCGCGTGCGCAACTTCAGATCGCCGTCAAAGGTGACGATGCGTCGGACGCGCGTGCGCCGGCCCGAAGGCAGCGCGAGAATTTCATCGCCCGGGCGCACGATGCCCGGAAGCGATCTGCGCCGGCGTAGCCGCGGAAATTCTGATCCGGCCGCACCACGCGCTGCACCGCCATGCGGAACGGCGCGTCGATGGTGACCGGTGATACGTGTCCGACGCGATTCCAGATGCTCCAGCAGAGCTGGGGCCGCTCGAACCACGGCATGTTCGCGCTGGGGTCGACGACGTTATCGCCCTTCAGCGCGCTCAGCGGCAGGAAATACGGGTCCGTTGACGCCCACCGTGTCAGGAAAGGCTCGAACTCCGCGCGGATCTTGTGGAAAACTTCTTCGCTCGTAATCCGACCAGATCCATCTTGTTGACCGCGATCACGAAATGGGGGATGCCCAGCAGCGCCGCGATGTAGGCGTGCCGGCGGGATTGCGTGGTGAGTGCCGCGCGTCGCGTCGCACAAAATGATGGCGAGCTCCGCGGTGGATGCGCCGGTGGCCATGTTGCGCGTGTACTGCTCATGGCCCGGCGTGTCGGCCAGAATGAATTTGCGTTTCGGCGTGGCGAAATAGCGGTAGGCGACGTCGATGGTGATGCCCTGCTCGCGCTCGGCGCGCAGGCCGTCGGTGAGCAGCGCGAAATCGATCTCGCCGCCGCGGCTGGCCGGACTTCAGCTGATCTTCGTAGGCGCCGCGCGCGTCGTGCAACAGGCGGCCGATCAGGGTGGACTTGCCGTCGTCGACGCTGCCGGCGGTGGTCAGGCGCAGCAGGTCCTTGGACTGCTCCGCCGCCAGGAACTCTCGATATCGAACTGGCTCGTCTTGCGTGGTCGTTCTGAGTACAGCGCGGCCATTTAGAAATACCTTCGCGCTTCTTCATCTCCATCGAGCCTTCGCGGTCATGGTCGATCACGCGATTTTCGCGCTCCGAATTTCGCACCGCGACCAGTTCGGCGATGATCTTCGGGAATGGTATCGGCATCCGAGCGGATGGCGCCCGTGCAGGGCGAGCAGCCCAGCGAACGCATGCGGCACTGCACCGTTTCCAGCTTCTCGCCGGCGCGCGGACCACGAAATCCTGCTCCGGCAGGATCAGCGAATTTCCGCGCACCAGCACTTCGCGCTCCTTCGCGAAGTACAGCGGCACGATGGGAATGTTTTCGACGTGGATGTACTGCCAGACGTCCATCTCCGTCCAATTGGAGAGCGGGAACACGCGGATGCTTTCGCCCGGCTCGACGCGGCTGTTAAAGATGTTCCACAGCTCGGGGCGCTGATTCTTCGGGTCCCATTGGCCCAAGCGGTCGCGGAAGGAGAAAATGCGCTCCTTGGCGCGGGATTTTTCCTCATCGCGCCGCGCTCCTCCGAACGCCGCATCGAAGTTGCCTGCGCGCAGGCGCGTCGAGCAGAGACTGGGTTTTGAGCAGCCCGCAGCAGCGCTCGGTTCCCAGCCGGAACGGATTCGCGCCGGCTTCCAGCGCCTGCCGTGTTGGAATGGACGATCAGCTTGACGCCCAGCTCGGCCGCGAGCTTGTCGCGGAACTCGATCATTTCCTTGAACTTATAGGTGGTGTCGACGTGCAGCAGGGGAAACGGGATCGGGCCGGGATAAAACGCCTTCTGCGCCAGGCGAAGCATTACGGAAGAATCTTTACCGATGCGAATACAGCATCACCGGACGCTGGAATTCGGCGGCGACCTCGCGGATGATGTGAATGCTCTCCGCTTCCAGCGCCTGCAAGTGGCTGATTTTCCACGCCATGCCATGATCCTAGCACGGCTATCATCGCATTGTCCATCTGGAACAAGACAATTAGTCTGACGGCTCGTATACTACTACTATATATAGATTAAAGCTATTGACAGCACCTACATATTGGGGCATGATTGCCAACATGCGGCTAATCGTCGGATTTTGCCGCAGTGATCTTTTCGAGAAGGACATCTCATGGGACAATTAGGTGTAGGTGTCGCGATGAAGTTGAAAGACGTCGCCGGCCGGTGCCGGTTGCGGAGCGGATTGGAGTGGACTTTCCGCGCTATTTCACTGCCCGGCTGGAGGCCGGGAAGACCCCTTACGACGAAGTTGCGTGGGAGCTGCGCACCGCCTCCATCGGCAACGACAAAGGCGCGGTGATTTTCGAGCAGCGCGACGTCGAGGTCCCGGCGGACTGGTCGCAGACCGCGACGAACATCGTCGTCAGCAAATATTTCTACGGCAAAGATGGGCTCGCCGGAGCGCGAGACCAGCGTCCGCCAGCTGGTGGGCCGCGTGGTGGACACCATCGCCGATTGGGGCGTGCGACCAGCGCTACTTCACGCACCATCCGAGGACGCCGCGAATTTCCGCGACGAGCTGGCGCACCTGATGCTGACGCAGAAGGCGTGCTTCAATTCGCCGGTGTGGTTCAACGTGGGCGTGAAGGAGCCGCGCGGCTACGGCTGGTATTACGACGAAGCGTGCGAGCGCGATCAAGAAGCTGGAGCCGGGCGAGACGCAGGCCGCAGTGCTCGGCGTGCTTCATCAATTCGGTGGGCGATACGCTCGAATCGATTCTGGATCTGGCGAAGACCGAAGGCATGCTGTTCAAGTGGGGCTCGGGCACGGGCACCAATCTTTCGACGCTGCGCGAAGAAGACGGGCTGCTTTCGAGCGGCGGGCGCGCGTCCGGACCGTTGAGCTTCATGAAGGGCTTCGACGCGTTCGCGGGCGTGATCAAGAGCGGCGGCAAGACGCGGCGCGCGGCCAAGATGGTGATCCTGAACGCCGACCATCCGGACATCGAGAAATTCGTCTGGTGCAAGGCGAAGGAAGAGAAGAAGGCCCACACGCTGATCGACGCGGGCTACGATTCGTCGCTCGACGGCGACGCCTACGGCTCGATCTTCTTCCAGAACGCCAACAACAGCGTGCGCGCCACCGACGAATTCATGGAAGCGGTGATCGAGCGACGGCGACTGGTGGACCAAGTCGCGCCTGGCGGGCCAGCCGGTGAAGCGGCTACAAGGCGCGCGACCTGATGCGCCAGATCGCCGAAGCGACGCACCAGTGCGGCGATCCCGGCATGCAGTTCGATACCACGATCAACCGCTGGCACACATCGAAGAACACGGCGCGCATCAATGCGTCGAATCCGTGCTCGGAATACATGTTCCTGGACGATTCGGCGTGCAACCTGGCGTCGCTGAATCTGATGAAGTTCGTGAGGCCGGACGGGCAGTTCGACGTGGAAGCGTACCGCCACGCGGTGGACACGGTGATCATCGCGCAGGAAATCATCGTCGACAACGCGGCGTATCCGACCGAGAAGATCGCGAAGAATTCGCACGATTTCCGGCCGCTGGGTCTGGGCTACGCGAATCTGGGCGCGCTGCTGATGTCGATGGGCATTCCCTACGACAGCGATCATGGCCGCGATTGGGCGGCGGCGCTGACGGCGATCATGTGCGGGCAGGCGTATCTGACCAGCGCGCGGATCGCCGAAGGTCCACCGGCCCGTGCGAAGGCTACGCGGTCAACGAAGAGCCGTTCCTGAAGTGATCCGCATGCATCGCGATGCGACGTCGCGAATCGACAGCCAGCGGGTTCCGCACGGCGGTTTATGAGAACGCGCGGCAGTGCTGGGAAGAAGCGTATGAGCTGGGCCGCATGGCCGGATTCCGCAACGCGCAGACCACGGTGCTCGCGCCCACCGGCACCATCGGCTTCATGATGGATTGCGACACCACCGGCATCGAGCCGGATCTGGCGCTGGTGAAGTACAAGAAACTGGTCGGCGGCGGCGTGATCAAGATCGTCAACAACACGGTGCCGGCGGCGCTGATCAAGCTGGGCTACAACACGGCGCAGATGAACGCGATTGTCGATCACATCGATTCCACGCGGCACCATCGAAGGCGCTCCGCATCTGAAGCCCGAGCATCTGCCGGTGTTCGATTGCAGCTTCCGCCCGCAGAACGGCGTGCGCTCGATCCACTACATGGGCCACGTGCGGATGATGGCGGCGGTGCAGCCGTTCATTTCCGGCGCGATTTCGAAGACCATCAACATGCCGGAAGAATCGACGGTGGAAGACATCATGGACGCCTACACCGAGAGCTGGCGGCTGGGGCTGAAGGCGGTGGCGATTTATCGCGACAATTCGAAGCGCGTGCAGCCGCTGAGCTCCGGCACGGCGAAGGGCGCGAAGGCGGCGAATGGGCCCGGCGCCGCAGGTGGAAGAGCGAGTGGTGGAGAAGGTGGTCTACCAGCCCGGTGCGCCGCAAGCTGCCCGATGGAGCGGCGTCGCATCACGCACAAGTTCTCGATCGGCGGCCACGAAGGCTACATCACGGTCGGCCTGTACGAAGACGGGACGCCGGGCGAGGTGTTCATTCCCATGGCGAAGGAAGGCTCGACGATTTCGGGCCTGATGGATAGTTTCGCCACGGCGATCAGCTACGCGCTGCAATACGGCGTGCCGCTGAAGTTCTTCGTCGACAAGTTCAGCCACGTGCGCTTCGAGCCGAGCGGCTGGACCGGCAATCCGCACGGTGCCCTACGCGAAGTCGATCATGGATTACATCTTCCGCTGGCTGGGCGCGAAGTTCCTGGGCCCCGAGTACGCGGTGGGAGAAGCCGGCGATGCTCCGAAGCTCGCGAGTCACGGAGCCGGATCCGCAGCAGACGCTGCTGTTCCCGCGGTCGGCAACGGACGCGCCGAGGTGCTCGGAGTGCGGCGGGCTGATGACGCGCAACGGGTCGTGCTACAAGTGCGAGAACTGCGGCGGGACCAGCGGGTGTAGCTAGGAGAGGTGTCGAACCAGATGGTATCCGACCCTGTGATCAGAGATTCGTACTTGGCTACGGCGTACCAGCGCTGGAAGCGTGACTGTCCGGCAAAAATCGCGTGGCTAAGGGAGCGCGTAACCGACTATCTCGCTACCCCAGGTCCGAACGATATCGATGAATTTGTTGGCGCGACAGATCGTCTACTAGGTCCTTCATCGAGTCACCCGTATATCGGCCGGAATCTAGTAACGCGGCGGCGAAGTCCTCGCTAAGGAGGAGTGGTGCCTGACAAGCCCTGAGCGAACTGATCGCTGCGGGCAAACCGTGAACCAAATGAGAGCCATTTGACCTCATAATTTCATTTTGACTGCGCGTCAGGGGCTCTGCGCGACAACATTGCTGAGCTTACGCGCCTGCGCAACATTGCGCAGAGCCATCTGGAACACGCGCGGTCATCGTCTTCGAGCGCGGCGTTGAGGTAGGCTTTCGCCCGGAGCCGATTCTTGAGCGACTCGATCAGATAGTCATCGTACGGCACGCTTGCTGGCACCTCTCAAGTGTAGCCTTCGCCGATTTTGATGGAGAGGAATGTCCAGGGCCACCCACTAACTGGATGCTAGGATAAAGCTACGTGACAGACGCGCAAATTCTGACGATCGCCCTCGCAACCGTGCCCACCATGATCACGGTTCTGATCGGGATTCTCATCAACAGTGCAAGGCTGAGCGACCTCAGGTCCTCGGTGGACGGGCGTCTCAGCGATTTGCATTCGTACATGGATTTGCGTTTCAACGACGTCGACCGCCGCCTGGAAGAGATGAAAGAAATGTGGCGCAGTGAACTCCACCGGGTCGAAGGCGTGCTCGACGCCCGCTTGAAGCACCTCGAAGAGCGTTGATTTCTTCCCCCAAACAATGCTTCCGCTTACAATAGACGTATGACCGAACGCGGCTACACTATGCGGTTCGATCCGCTACCAGAAGACGGGTTCAGTGTGTTCGTGCCGGCAATCCCGGAAATCTGCACTTTTGGCGAGACCCTGGAAGAAGCGCTTGAAATGGCCGAGGACGCGATCCAGTCTTACCTGGAAAGTGAAAATGAAATCCAAAACGAGGCCAGGACCTAAGACCCCCATGCGGCGCGAGTACGATTTCAACGGCGGTGTCGTTGGAAAGTATGCCAAGCGTTATCACGAAGGCAAGAACGTTGTACTACTCGATCCGGACGTAGCCGAACCAAAACGCTGCTTTTGGGTATCGCTCGACAAACCCTACTACGTCGAATATCACGACACCGAGTGGGGCGTGCCGGTGCATGACGACCAGCGTCATTTCGAGATGCTGATTCTCGAAGGCGCACAGGCGGGGCTCAGTTGGGAGACGATCCTTCGCAAACGCGAGCACTACCGGCGGGCGTTCGCTGGGTTCGATCCCGCGAAGGTGGCTCGGTTCACTCCGGCGCGTATTGAGAAACTGCTGCTCAATGCCGGACTGGTGCGGAATCGGCTCAAGATCAACAGCGCGGTGAAAAATGCGCGCGCGTTTCTTGCGATCCAAAAGGAATTCGGAACCTTCGATGCTTACGTGTGGGGTTTCGTCGGGAACCGCACAATCGACCGGAAGCGCAAGAGCCGCGCGGATGTTCCCGCGAAGACCGAAGAGAGCGACGTCCTCTCCAAGGATCTGCAGAAGCGCGGATTCAACTTCGTCGGCAGCACCATCATCTATTCCTACATGCAGGCCGTCGGCCTGGTGAACGATCACACCACGGACTGCTTCCGGCATCGTCTCCCGGGAAGTTGATTTCCAGGCCGCGGACACGCCATGCTGGGCCTGTGACCCTGTTTACTCCTTTAAAGATCCGTGAAATTACACTGCGCAATCGCATTGCAGTCTCGCCGATGTGCGAGTACTCGTCCGATGACGGCTTCGCGAACGATTGGCATTTGGTCCACCTCGGCAGCCGCGCGGTGGGCGGTGCCGGACTGGTGATGGTGGAAGCGACTGCGGTGGAGGCTCGCGGGCGCATCACGCCGGGAGACCACGGCATCTATAAGGACGCGCACGTCGAAATGCTGACGCGTATTGCGGCGTTCATCAAGAAGCAGGGCGCGGTGGCGGCGATTCAAATCGCGCACGCCGGCCGTAAAGCGAGCTGCAATGTTCCGTGGGTGAAGAACGGCGCGGCGCTCACTCCCGCGGAGGGCGCGTGGGTAACGGTGGCTCCCAGCGCGCTGCCGTTTAATGATGGCGATCCGGCTCCGGCGGCGCTGGACAAGGCTGGCATCCGTGCCATCGTGGACGCTTTCGCGGCGGCCGCGCGGCGGGCGCTGGTAGCGGGATTCGAGGTGCTGGAAATTCACGGTGCCCACGGATACCTGGCCCACGAATTTCTTTCGCCGCTTTCGAACCGGCGGACGGATGAATACGGTGGATCATTTGAAAACCGCATCCGTTTTTTGCTGGAGGCGGTGGAAGCAGTGCGCGCGGTGTGGCCGGAACGGCTGCCGTATTGGGTCCGCATCTCAGCGACGGATTGGAAGGACGGCGGCTGGACCGCCGACGATTCCGTGAAGCTGGCCGCGGAGCTCAAAGCGCGCGGCGTAGACTTGATCGATTGTTCGTCAGGCGGCGCCGCACCGGATGCTAAGATTCCGGTCGGTCCCGGTTTTCAGGTGCCGTTCGCGGAACGGATTCGGCGGGAGGTGGGCATCCTGACGGGGGCCGTAGGCTTGATCACGGAGCCGCGGCAGGCGGAGGAAATCATCGCGTCGGGACAGGCCGACGTGGTTCTGTTGGCGCGCGAATTCCTGCGCGATCCGTATTGGCCGCTGCACGCGGCGCGGGCATTGGGTGTGGATGTGACGCCTCCGGTGCAGTATGCGCGGGCGTTTCCGAAATTGTGAGCTTCACACGACTGTCCTTTACACCACCTGACCTTTCCATTTGCCGCGGCGGAACATAAAGAACGCCAGGACGGCGAAGGTCGAGTAGGAGATCGCAATGGTTGCGAACACGCCGCCCGGACCCATGTGCGCCGGAAACGCCAGGAACCAGGCGAGCGGCAATTGCCATCCCCAGAAACAAATTACGTTGAGCACGGTGGGCGTGACGGTGTCGCCCGCGCCGTTGAACGCCTGCACCAGCACCATGCCCCACGCGTAGAATACAAATCCGTAAGACACCGTGCGCAGCGCGGTGGCGGCCATCGGAACCACTTGCGGGTCGCGCGGTGAAGATGCGAAGGATGGGCTCGGCGAAGGCGATGAAAACCAGCGCCACCAAGCCCAGGAAAACCATGTTGTAGAGTTCCCGCACGCCAGACCGCGAGTTCGGCGCGATGCGGCTTTTTCGCGCCCAGGTTCTGGCCGACCATGGTGGCGGCGGCGTTGGCCATGCCCCAACTCGGCAGAAGCGCGAAGATCATGATGCGCATAGCGAGCGTATAACTGGCCACGGCGGCGCTGCCGAAGGTGGCAATCATGCGGACCAATACGATCCAGCTCGCCATGCCGATCAGGTTCTGGAACATGCCGCCCAGCGACAGCCGGATGAGACGCAGCATCAGTGCGGGATGCACATGGAACTGATTGAGGCGCACCACTACGCGGCTTTTGCCGCCGAACAAAAACCAGAGCTGCATCAGCACACCGCAGCCGCGGCCGATGGTGGTCCCGATGCCGGAGCCGGCGACACCAAGTTTCGGAAAAGGTCCGAGCCCGAAAATGAGGCACGGGTTCAGCAGGATGTTGATGATGTTGGCGGTCCACAGGACGCGCATGGCGAGCGACGCGTCGCCCGCGCCGCGGAACACGGCGTTGATCAGGAACAGCAGCAGCACGGTGCCGCTGCCGCCGTAGATCGCGCGCGCATAATTCGTGCCCGTCGCGATTACGGCAGGAGACGCGCCCATCGCACGCAGCAGTTGGGGAGCGAAGATGCCGCCCGTCAAGCCCCAGCACCACGGCGATACAGCGAGCGCGAGCAGGATCGATTGCACGGCGACGTCGGCGGCGGCATCCGGATTCTTTTCACCGATGCGGCGGGCCACGGTGGCGGCGGCGGAAATGCTCAGGCCCATCGCGACCGCATAGAGCAGCGTGAGCAGCGATTCGGTGAAGCCGATGGTAGCGACCGCGTCCGAGCCCAGGTGCGCGACCCAGAAGACATCGACCACGGCGAAGAGCGATTCCATCATCATCTCGAGCACCATGGGAATGGCGAGAAGAGTGATCGCGCGCGGGATGGAACCTTCGGTGAAATCGCGATGCGGATCGCCCGAGGATGGCGTCCTTGATCGCTGCCCAGAGACTAGGCTGACGATGGGTGGACACAGCAACTATCGTTTCAGCGGGCTCTTGCGCCATTCGTATCCGAAGCTGAGCCAGCGATCACTGTGCCACCCTGCCGCCGTCAACCGGCAATGCGTGACCGGTAACAAACGACGCGTGGTCCGAACACAGCCACACCACCGCGTCGGCCACTTCACTAGCCTTTCCGATCCGGCCGATGGGGTGCATGCCGGCGAGATTCCCCCACATCTGGTCGAAGCCGCGGTGCGCCATGTCGGTGTCAATCACTGCCGGGCAAACGGCATTTACGCGGATGCCCAATGTCCCGTACTCAATGGCGGCCGCCTTGGTCATGCCCACCACGCCGTGTTTCGAGGCGTAGTACGCGATGCCCACGGCTCCGCCGATTAGTCCGGCGACCGACGACATGTTCACGATGGCGCCGCCTCCGTGCTGCAGCATCTGACGGATTTCGTACTTCATAGACAGAAACACGCCGGTGAGGTTTATGGCAATCACTTCATCCCAGGTAGTTTCGGAGTAATCGGCGGTGGGCACGAACACGTCGCCTTCGATGCCGGCGTTGTTGAACGCGCAATCCAGCTTGCCCCAGCGGTCGACCGCGGTCTGGATCAGGTGTTGGACCTGATCGGAGTGGCGCACATCGGTCTCCACGAACACAGCTTCGCCGCCGGCCTCGCGCACCAAGCGGACTGTCTCTTCGCCTTCCACCAGGCGGCGGGCTCCTAGAGCGACGCGGGCACCTTCGGCCGCCAAGGCGAGAGCTGCGGCGCGTCCGATACCGGAGCTGGCGCCGGTTACGACGGCGACTTTGCCTGCGAGTAGCTGGTTCATGGGGCGAGATGCTCCTTTATCGGTCTACCGCTTTAACGGGTCTTCCACCCACGGCGGCGTGGCTTCCATCAGGCGGCCGAGTTCGGGCTCGAGCTGCTCCATCTTCTGCTTCATTTCCCAAGCGACTTGGCGGTAGCTGAAGTGGCCTTTCACGCCGCTGCGCAGCCGCGCGATGTATTCGGCTTCGGCGAAATCCATTTTGAACAGGAAACGCGAGCGGGCGCCGAAGGGCAGCAGGTAATGCGCGGCGGGCTCGGGAAGCTGCTGCATGGTCGCGAGAGTTCCGGCCATCACGGCTTCATAGTTCCGCGCGATGCCGGCGTCGCGCAGCGCCTGCGGCGTGTCGAAGCCGAGACGTCCCGAGTAAGCTTGCCGATACTGCTGGCAGCGGCGATGGCGGTGCATATCGCGATACGCGCCGATATCCATGACGATATCGTACGCATAGAGGCCGCCGCGGAAGCCGCGCAGCAGCTCGTCGCGGCGCGTGCGCGAACGGAGCGCGACGTCGATCACTTCATTGCGCTGCGCCGGCGACCAGGAACACGCAGCGTCATACAGATCGCGAAACGGCAAATCGGTGACCGGGTAAAGCAGCGTCGCGGCGATCTCGGCGAGCGTGTGAGTGGGACGCAGCAAGTCAACGGAATCGACTGCCGACGGCTGAATCGACAAGTTCGCGTTCGCCCAGGCCTTCAAATCCTCGGTGGATTGCAGCGCGTGCTGGTCGATTTCGACATGGCGCGCGAGCGTGGGCGCCAGCGGCTCGGCGGCCGTCTTCTCATCCCAGGCGCAGGTGGGCGGCTGCGCGCAGGCCGCGGCGATTTCTTCGGCGAGTTCGCGGACCTCGGCATACTCGGATGCTTTCAAGCGGCGGATCTGGCGCTCCAGGGTGCGAATGCTGGTGACTTGTCCGACGCCGGTCGGGATGCCGAAGAACAGCGTGTAGCGCGCGACATCGAATGCGCGCGCGGCAAGGTTGCGCTGGTAGGCGTCGGGCTTCATGTCTTCGGGGCGCGGGAGCTTCTCGGTCAGGTGCTGCAAGATGCGTCCCGTGGATCTGGTGATAGGCGTCGAGCAGCTTCTGCCCGGCGGCAGAATAGGTAGCGGCTGCGGCGCCGCGTCAATTCCGGCGGCGTGACGAAGCCGGAGCGCGAGAAATCCTGATAGCGCGAGGAGCGGGCCTGGCCATCCCAAAGCTGTTCGTCTTCGATCTCGGTGGCGGCGAGCTCGGAGACGCCTTCGAAACACAAGACGACGTGGCCCAAGATCGGCGATCGACGCGTGGCCGTACTGGAAGTAGAAGCTTTCGAGAAATTTGGTGGAATCGTGCGTGCGCACCCACTCGACGGAATCGCGAATGGAATCGGCCGAGCGGGAGTAGCGCGCCAGCGCATAGGCGATCTTTTCCGGAGGCATGGGCGCGACGGCCAGGACGCGTGGAGGTTTCATGGAGGCTAACCTTTCGGAAAAGGGCCAAAGGGTTATGATAACGGTTCATGCGAATCCGCGCGAAGAAAATTCACGCCGACGCTGTACTGCCGCATTACGCCCACGGGCCAGAGGAAGACGCCGGCATGGATCTGCGCGCGGTGGAGCGCGTGGTGCTTCGCCAGGAATGGCGCAGGGCGTTCCGACGGGCATCGCGATCGAGCTGCCTGCCGGGCTATGAAGCGCAGGTGCGGCCGCGCAGCGGCATGGCGTTGAAGCACTCGATCACGGCGAATTTCGGCACCATCGACCCGGGCTATCGCGGCGAGATCCGCGTGGTGATGTTCAACCTGGGCGCAGGCGATTACGTGATCGAAAAGGGCGACCGCATCGCGCAGCTGATCGTGGCTCGGTATGAGGCGGTGGAGTGGGAAGAGGGCGGCGAACTGGGCGAATCGCGGCGCGGCGCGGGCGGATTCGGGAGCTCAGGACGGTAGAATTACTAGAATGAACGGTGATGCGCTGGCTCTATTCCCGGAACTTTTGTTGCCGAGAGCACCGACTCGGTCACCCGAGGCATTTTGCCCGTGCAGCGCCTGGAAGAACTCGTCGCAAACGGAAACATTCGCGGCGAGCACGCCCATTCGGAACGGGCAGATTCAGCCGTCCAGCATCGACCTGCGCCTAGGCAAGACTCGGCTATCGCGTTTCCGCCAGTTTCCTGCCTACGCAGCATGCAACGGTCGAACAGAAATTGCAAGACATGGTATTGGAGGAGGTCGACCTATCGAGCCCGGCGTTATTGAAGAAGGGGTCGGTATACATCGCGCTGCTACAGGAAGAATTATTTCTTCCGGATTTCATTTCAGGAAGGGCGAATCCCAAGAGCAGCACCGGGCGCTTGGATATCTTCACGCGTCTGATCACGGATTATGCCGCCAAGTTTGAGGACGTGAGAGCCGGTTACAAGGGGAAGCTCTACGCCGAGATTGCCCCGCTGACATTTGATGTGATCGTGCGTGAAGGCTCCAGACTAAATCAACTCCGGCTCAGCCGCGGCTCGCCGCGTTCGTCGGACACCATGCTGCGGGAAATGCGTCAGAAAGGAAGCAATCGTGTATTCTCCCGACGCTTCGCCGCTCGAGCCGATGATCGCCGAGGGGCTTGCAATTGTCGATCGATCTGGAAGGTTCCGATGGAACCGGTATTGTCGGCTACCGGGCGCTGCATGATACTCCGCCGATCGATCTGGCCAAGATAAACCATTACGATCCCAAATTGTTCTGGGAACCGATTCACCGAAATGCCAAGAAGACCATCGTCCTCGCGGCGGGCGAGTTTTACATCCTGGCGTCGAAGCAAAAAGTCAGCGTGCCGCCGGATTATGCGGCTGAGATGATTCCTTACGACCCTTCAGTGGGAGAGTTCCGAATTCACTACGCCGGATTCTTCGATCCGGGCTTCGGTTGGGGAGCGCCCGAAAGCGCGGGACGCACGCGGTGCTGGAAGTGCGTTCGCATGACGTGCCGTCTTTGCTCGAAGACGAGCAAATCGTGTGCCGGTTGGTATACGAACAGTTGCTGGCGCAGCCTGCCAAGTTATATGGCACGGAGATCGGATCGTCGTACGCGTCGCAGCGGCTGGCGTTGAGTAAACACTTCAAACGGGGTTGAGAGTTTCACGATGAAATGGGCCCTCTTGCTGGGATTGGCGGGCGGCTTGGCTCTCGCGCAATCCGTTCAAGTGTATTCGGAGTTCGCGCAGCTCGATGACACTGGTGAGGTGATCGCGCCCGAGAACCCGCGTGAAATTCTTTCCCCGGCTGTCGCGCGCAACGCCTTCAGTTCGTTTCAGCTCGCGATCCAGGTGCCGCGCGGGGCAAAGTTTCTGGTGTACGTCGGCCAGAATCCCGATAACGCCGCGAAGGTGATGCTCTACCGGCGCGAAGGCGGCAAGCTGGTGCCGATTGTTGTGCCCTACGAGGGGATTTCGTCAGAAGCCTTGTGGATGGATCTGTGGGTGGACGGCAACGCCCCAGTACGCCGCGTGAAAATCGAGCCGCAAATTGGGATCGGCCGCGACTGGGTGACGTATCCCATGGAAGTGCGCGTGATGCAAGCCCGGGTCCCGGACCAGCCCGCGGCTGGGCCGGTCGCTGCAACTTCGTTCGAGGCCATGCGCGCGCTCTTGTGCGGTGGCGAACCACGCACCCTGCGCGGCAGCATCCCGATTGGTAGTGAGTTCCGCTTCCGCAATGCCCGGCAAGATGCCGCGCTGGCTGCGGCAAGTTCCCCTGCGCTGCGCGAAGAACTAACGAAGACCATGGGAGGATGCAGCACGCCCGCGCCCGCTGATCCTGAATTCTACCTGCGCCTGCGCGATCTGCTCTTGCGGACACGGTAAGAGCCGTCGCCTAAAAGGTGCGGCACAGCCACGCTCCGCGCTAGACTTGTTATTCACCCCCGAACGGAGAGATGGCCGAGTGGTTGAAGGCGCACGCTTGGAAAGCGTGTTTAGGGGAAACTCTAACGAGGGTTCGAATCCCTCTCTCTCCGCCACATTCCCGGTGTGTGCAGTGGCGTCGTCCGCCAGCGACGCGGTCCTGGTACTCACCGAAAAATAAATTCTTGTAATTTCCCAGCGAAAACATTAGGGTGGAACATGGTCGGAATTCCCGGGCGTCCGCTGCGACGTTTCGTGTGCCTCGGTCTGCTCTTCGCCGGCTTGGCGGGAGCCGAAAACCTTGGTAACTGGCGCGCCAACTTCCCTCCTTGCAAGCAGCATTCCGAGCTGTTGAAGCGCGGCCCCATGAACCTAGGCGTGCGAGTCGCGACCGCCAACCCGGTTCTGGCAGAAGGGTTTCGGGCAGCGATGGATTTCTGGGCCAAGATCCTGGACCTGGAATGGCACGAAGAAAGCACGCAGAATTGTTCGGTAGAAGTAATCGACGGAGAGCGCTGGCTGTTTGAGCCCGAGCCGGAAAATATGGCGGCTCGCTCGCAGTTTCCGGACCGCCGCGATTTCGAAGGATGGATCGCGTTCAACCCCACCATTCCGCTGAGCAGAATGGAATCCTACCGGATCTCGGTGCATGAGATCGGCCACATGTTGGGGTTACGGCACAGCACGAATACCAAATCGCTGATGTATGGGTTTGATCTGGACGATTCGCAATCGCTCGATCCGGCGGATCTGGCTGCCCTGGCAGGCCGCCATAAACTGCGCATGGAATCGTTGACCCAGCCCATCCTGCTCGATAAGCGCGACTAGAGGGCGCCGGGCGCGACGGCACATCGCGAATATGATTTGATAGTATCTGCGCAGGGCAAGCCCAATGCCGTGCGGAAATGTCCTGCTTCCGGTTTGCAGCCGGGGCTCCGCATGGAGGATCGGGTATGGCGAAAAAGAGTGGCGCCAAGTCGCCTCGCAAAACAATCCACAAGCCCGCGCCCCCGTCTTCTATAGCCAATGCGCCCGCCGCGATTCCGCGCCTGGGGATGGCGTTCCCGATCGTCGGAGTCGGCGCCTCGGCGGGCGGCCTGGAGGCGTTTTCGCAACTGCTGGAGCATCTGCCCTCCACCACCGGCATGGCCTTCGTTCTGATTCAGCATCTGGATCCGACGCATTCCAGCCAGCTACCCGAAATACTGGCCAGAAAATCACGCATGCCGGTCCGCGAAGTGCAGGGCGATGCGCTTGTGGAGCCGGATCGTGTCTACGTCGCTCCGGCCAGCAATAATCTCAGAATCGAAAAAGGCGTGTTGCGTGCGGTGGCGCGTCCCACCGCAGCCGGCGTGCCGAACATGGCGATCGACGATTTCCTGCAGTCGCTGGCAAAGGACCGCGGCCATCTGGCGTTCGGCGTCATTCTTTCCGGAACGGCTTCGGACGGCACTCTCGGCCTGAAGGCCATCAAGGCCGAGGGCGGGATCACTCTTGCGCAGGAACCGAGTTCGGCGAAATTCGACGGCATGCCCAGCAGTGCGATCGCCGCGGGTGCGGTCGATTTTGTGCTGACGCCCGAAGCCATCGCCAAGCAACTGGTATCGCTGGCAAACCACCCGTATCTGAATCACCGGCCCATCGCGGAGCATCACGAAGAGGCCGCTCCACTCCCGGGCGGCGATCTGGGCCCGATCTTCACAGTGCTGCGAACGGCCACCGGCATCGATTTCACGTATTACAAGCACAACACTATCCTGCGCCGCATCGAGCGCCGGATGGCTCTCCACGGAATCGAGAGCGTGGCGGATTACGCGCGCAAACTCCGCCACGATACCGCCGAAGCCAAGGTTCTGGCGCAGGAATTTCTCATCAACGTCACCGCTTTCTTTCGTGAGCCCGAAACTTATAAGACTTTGAAGGACACCGTTTTCCCGGCGCTGCTCGAACATCGCTTGCAGGACGATCCGATCCGGGTGTGGATTCCGGGCTGCTCAACGGGCGAGGAAGCGTATTCGGTCGCGATCGTCTTAACCGAATTCCTGGAAGAGCACGGCGCAACCTGCGGCATCCAGATCTTTGCCACCGATCTCAGCGATTCGGTGATCGAAAAGGCGCGCGCCGGTGTGTATCTGGAGAACGCGGTGACGGGCGTCTCAGCGGAACGTCTGCGGCGTTTCTTCGTCAGCCGGGACCGCGTCTATCAGATCAACCAGTCCATCCGCGGCGCCTGCGTATTCGCGAAACAGGATTTAACTAAGGACCCGCCCTTTTCAAAAATCGACCTGATCAGTTGCTGCAATCTTTTAATCTATTTGGGCCCGCTGCTGCAGAAGCGCGCGATTTCTTTGTTCCACTACGCGCTCAAGCCTGGCGGATTCCTGGTGCTGGGAAGCTCCGAATCCATCGGCTCCTATGCCGATGCGTTCCAGACAGTCGACCGCAAGCAAAGGATCTATTCCAAGAAGACCAGCTCCGGCCCGCTGGCCTTGGACCTGAGCGGAGGCCGCGCCAGTCCGGCCGCGCGTGCCGACGAGAACGCATCGCCGGAAGGCCCCGGCGCGGTGAAGAACGTACAAAAGTATGTGGATCGGATGCTGCTGGCCGAATACTCGCCGCCCGGGGTGATCGTCGATGACGGACTGCATGTGATCCAGGTGCGCGGCGACACCGGCTCTTACTTGCAACTGCCCCCGGGAGATCCCACGACGGACTTAACCAGACTGGTGAGGCCGGGCCTGCTTGCGCCGTTGAAGGACGCGATTCGCAAAGCCCGGCACGAGAAGGCTCCGGTGGTGGAGACGGGGCTCCGTGTAAGAGATTCCGGGCAGACGCGGGACGTCGACCTGCGAGTGCTGCCGATTCGCGACCCCAACGGCAAGGAACAGTGCTGGCTGATTTTGTTCGAGGAAAATCCGCGGGGGAGGGCCGCTCGCGCGAAAGCGAAGCTGGCCATCGTGCCCAAGTCGAACCGGGACCACGACACTATGTCTGCACCTGGAGCAAGAACTTCGGGCCACGCGGGATTATTTGCAATCGATTGTCGAATCCCAGGAAGCGGCGACGGAGGAACTGCGTTCCGCCAACGAAGAGGCGCAGGCTACCAACGAGGAGTTGGATACGGCGAAGGAGGAATTGCAGGCCTCCAATGAAGAATTGAACACCGTCAACGATGAGCTGCGCGCGCGCAATCTGGAGCAGGGGGCGCTCAATAGCGATCTGCGCAAGCTGCTCGAAAGTATCAATGTTCCGCTGGTGATGGTGGGGAAGAATCTGCATATTCGCTGGTTCACGCCCGCGATGGAGCCGCTCTTGAACTTGCTCCCAACCGACCAGGGGCGGCCGATCACCGATCTTCACTCCGCGGCGATTCCTAATTTCCGGGATTTATTGCTCGCGGCGCTCGCGGGCGAGCAAAACAAAAACATCGAGATGGAGAGCCCGACGGGCCGGTGGCTTTCGCTGCGCATCCTGCCTTACCGGGGACTCGACAACACCATCGACGGCGCCATCGCCACCTTGGTGGATATCGATGACCTGAAGCGCGCGCGGGATTTCGCGGAGGCGGTGGTGGCCACCGTGCGGGAGCCGCTGCTGGTGCTGGATGCGGCCCTGCGGGTACGCACAGCGAACCAGGCGTTCTATGGGCTGTTGCAAATGGAAAGCCTGGACGTCGTGGGCCACCAGATTTACGAACTCGGCAGCCGCCGCTGGGACATTCCTAAATTGCGCGAGCTATTGGAAGATATCCTCCCCAAACAGACGGTGATGACGGATTTCGAACTGCAGCAGAATTATCCGGGGATTGGGCTGCGGAAGATGCTGCTACACGCCCGTGAAATCCGCCAAGGCGACGGCGAGCGCATGATTCTGCTGGCTATCGACGATGTCACTAAGGGACGGCGCGCCCAATCGCCTGCGTGAAAATGATATATTCGCTTTCCGGCGGATGGGCACGTTGAGGACTGGATGAAAAAATTGAGAGCAGCGGTATTTGGAACGGGGTTTGTGGGGCGAGTGCATGTCGAGGGCATCCGGCGGCTGGGCAATGTCGAGGTGTACGCGATCGGCGTGGGTCCGGAAGATGACGCCGCGCGGTTGGGCGCCGAGCTGCATGTCGACAAAGTAAGTCAGGACTATCGCAGGCTGCTCGAAGACCCGGCCATCGATGCGGTGCACGTGTGTACTCCCAACGCTCTGCACTTTCCCATCGTGAAGGCGGCGCTCGAGGCGGGTAAGCATGTATTGTGCGAGAAGCCGCTGGCGATGTCGACGGCGGAAGCGCGGGAAATGGTTCAGCTTGCCCGCTCGACCAAACTGCGGAACTGTACGTTCCACAATCTGCGCTATTACCCGATGGTGCAGCAAGCCCGCCGTATGTGCGAGGCCGGGGAGCTGGGCGACATCCTGATCGTGCAAGGCACCTATTCGCAGGATTGGCTGCTCTATGAAACCGACTGGAACTGGCGCTTGGTCTCGGCGGAAAACGGGGCTTCGCGCTGCCTGGCGGATATCGGCTCGCACTGGTGTGATGGCGTCGAGCATGTGACGGGGTTGCGTATCTCGTCGGTCTGCGCGGACCTGCAAACTTTTTACAAGACGCGCAAGCGCCCCAAGAAAGCGGTGGCTTCGTTCGGTACCGCGGCGGCGGGCGAGACCGAAGACGTGCCCATCAACACCGAAGATTTCGGCGCCGTGATGTTCCGCATGGGCGAGCGGACGCGCGGAAGTTTCACCGCCAGCCAGGTAAGCGCGGGCCGTAAGAATAATTTCCGCTTCGAGATTTACGGCTCCAAGGCGAGTGTGACGTGGGATGGCGAGCGCCCCGATGAACTATGGATCGGGCACCGCGACGCGCCCAACCAGATTCAGATCAAAGACCCTTCGTTAATGCTGCCCGCGGCGCGATCCTACGCGGACCTGCCGGGCGGACACAGCGAAGGCTACGACGATACCTTCAAGCAGGTTTTCCGTCGCTTCTATCACAGCATCGAAGATCCGAATGCCGAGCCGGAGTATCCGCAGTTCACCGATGGCCTGCGGCAGTTGACGATTCTCGAAGCGGAGTTGGCCAGCAGCCAGCGCCGGGCCTGGGTGGACGTGCCGTCAGCTTGAAGTTCTAAGCCAGCGCCGCGCGCATGTAGGCCATGCACTTCTTGGTTTCTTCGATGGGCGTTCCCGTGCCCTTGTATTCATACTCGATGATGCAGTAAATCGGGTAGTGCTTCTCTTTGATCAACTGCAGCGCCTGCTTCAGCGGAGTCTCGCCTTCGCCCCACGGCATGTTCGGCCCGTCGTTGCGCTTACGATCCTTGAGATGCATGTGGGTGATGCGGTCATGGTGCTTCTCGATGAACGCGAGCCCGTCGTTGTTCCCGGCGGTGAAGTGGCCGATATCCAGATTCGCCTTGAAATATTTGGACATGGCGAATAGTTTCTCGTAGCTTTCGGGCGAAGCGACTTCGTTGGGATCACCCGACTTGGCATGGTTGTGGAACGACAGTGTCATTTTGTATTTCTCGGCGTAGGGCACCAGCTTGGGAGCCATTCCGACGGTGGTCTGATTGGTCCCGATGATGTTCACGCCCAGCGCCTGCGCCTGTTTGAAAATCACATCGATTTCCTCATCCGGGAAATCTTCGGCGAAGGTCATCACGTAGGCGAAGACGTCGATCCCGGCGGCGTCGAACTTCTTGCGGATTTCTTTGAACCGGCTAAGCGGGGTAGTGAGCCGCCACTGCCGCAGGTCGGCGCGCATTTTCCGGTTCTCCGGTGTGTCAGGGGGGACGCGCCCGCCGCCGGGGAGGGTATTCGCGGGTTCCACCATGGGGTTGTTCAGCTCCAGGTAGCCGATGCCGCACTCGACGCAGGCGTTCACGATGGTGTCGATGTAGTCGGCGCCCGCCGGCCGCGGTATGCCCCGGAAGCAGTAGCTGATAGCGCCGAGCTTAACGCCGGCAACCGTAGAATTAATTCGTGCAGCGCCCTGCAGTCTCGATAGCGGACCGGCGGCGGCCACCGTCGAAAGTGCGATCTTTCCGAAATCTCGTCTGGTATGCATGAGTGTCCCTAAACCTAACATTGAAGGGTTTCCATTTCAAGCTGCTCTACGGTAGCGCTACGGTAACCCCGTTGACGCCGAAGCGGTTGCGGGGAGTAAACTAGTCGTGGCCATGAGCGTATCCATATGAGTGTTTCTGCAAGCCCCCGCGCCGCCGGAAACGTTGCCGGTCAATACAAGGCGACTCGCCTATTTGTGGCAAGCGCACTGGCGCTCACCATGGCGGGGATCAATGCCGCCTTGCGCGCGAACACGGCCTCGGATCTGCAGCGCGTCTTTCTCGACCCGATCGACAAAGCTCACTCGGCCGAAATGATCGCCAGCATTTTGGGATTGCCGTTTCTGGGCTTCGCGATTACCATCGCCATCGGCAGCCCCATGCTGGATTACATCGGGATGGGATTGCTGCTGCCGCTGTCCGGCGTGTTCCTGTCGCTGGGCATGTTGATGATGATCTTCGCCGGAGACTTGGCATCCGGCGGTGGAATCTACACCGTTTTGTGGGTAGGCGCGCTGGTGGCCGGCATCGGGTGGGGCTTGGTCGAGACGGTGGTGAATCCGTTGATCGCGTCGCTTTATCCCGATAACAAGACTGGGCGGCTCAACGCGGTTCATGCCTGGTGGCCGGGCGGCCTGGTGATCGGCGGATTGCTGGGCGTCGGCATGTCGCACCTGGGCTTGGGATGGCAGTTGAAGCTGGGGATCGTGTTTGTGCCTGCCGTCGCTTTAATCGCGCTTTGCGCCGGCATGAAATTCCCGCCGACGGAACGCGCCGCGGCGGGTGTCACTACCAAAGAAATGTTCCGCGAGTTGGCGAATCCGCTATTTCTGGTGCTGTTTGCCTCCATGTTCCTGACCGCGGCTTCGGAACTCGCGCCCGGCCAGTGGGTCGACTTGGCGTTGAGCCGCACGGTCCACATGCCCGGTATCCTGCTGCTGGTTTACGTGAGCGGACTAATGTTCCTGATGCGAAATTTTGCCACTCCGCTGGTGCATCAGTTCTCCGCCATCGGCGTTTTATGGCTGTCTTGCCTGGGCGCTGCGATGGGACTCTACGCGCTGAGCGTGGCGAACTCTCCGGTCACTGCGCTGCTCGCCGCGACTCTGTGGGGGACCGGCGTCTGTTACATGTGGCCCACCATGCTGGCAACCGCTTCGGAACGCTTTCCAAGAGGCGGCGCGTTGCTGATGGGCTTGATGGGGACAGCAGGAACGCTATCGATCCAGTTCGTCCTGCCGATCATGGGGTCGATCTTCGACCACAAGAAAATAGAGCTGGCCGGCGGGACAGACGCGTTCAACGCTTTGCCGCCGGGTGCCGAACTTGATCGAATATTGGGCATCGCAGCCCAGACTTCTTTCCGTGACGTCGCGCTGCTGCCTGCGATTCTATTGCTGGTCTTCGGCGCAATCTGGTTCTATGACCGCTCCCGTGGCGGCTTCCGGGCGCAAAAGCTGTAGCGCGCGCTGGCCACACGGAGAACGGCCCCTGCCGCCAATGTTATAAAATTGTCGCCGGGGGTATCGTACGCAGACGGGGCATTCCATCGATCCGCAGGGTCATTCCGCTGCTCCCTGGACGCCGGAGTCGGAAGCCGAACGAAATGCCATCCGGGAACAACTGGAGCGGATTCTCTCCAGCCCTCTGTTCCGCAAGAGCAAGCGCTTCCCCAACCTGCTGCGCTTCGTCGTCGAGCGCTCGCTGCACGGTCATGCCGAGCCGCTCAAGGAACGAACCCTCGGCATCGAAGTTTTCGGGCGCGCCCCGGATTACGATACCAATCTCGATCCCGTGGTGCGCACCACTGCGGTCGAAATTCGGAAACGAATCGCTCAGTATTATCACGAAGAAGGGCACCAGAACGAGATCCGGATCGATTTTCCGGCCGGCTCGTACTTGCCCGAATTCCGCATGCCGGAAAAACCGGCGGTGCTGGCGGAGCCTCCGGCCGAACCGAAGCCGAAGCCGGCGCTGCCTGTCGCTCTCACTGTTGGGCTGGTGGCAATAGCGGCGGTGGCGGTACTAGCGGCGCTGTGGATGGCGCACCCATGGGAATCGCAAACCGCGCTGGATAAGTTTTGGGCGCCGGTGTTGAGTTCGCCCGATCCGGTGTCGGTTTATATCGGCGGTTACGCCACGGAAACGCCGCCGGTGAATACTATTGACCTGCAGAACTCGGAGAAAGTGGCTTTTGCCGATGCCACGGCCTTGGCTCGGGTCACGTCACTGCTGGTCTCGCATAACCGGCCGTACCGCATCCGCTTCCAGATGTCCTCCAAATTAGAGGAGTTACGCGACGGCCCCGCAGTGCTGATCGGAGCCTTCAACAACAGTTTCACGCTCCGGCTGACCGGGGTGCTTCGCTTTAGCTTCCTGCGAAATCCCGACACCATGGTGAACCGGATTCAGGACCACAACGATCCGGATAATCCCAAGTGGTCTGACGATATGAACGCTCCGTATCAGAACCTCAACCAGGATTTCGCGATCGTTTCGCGGGTGGTCGACCCCACCACCGGCCGGGTCGTGGTCACGGCTTCCGGCCTAGCCAAGTTCGGAACCGAGGCGGCGGGAGAGTTCCTCACCAGCCGCACCGCCCTGGAAGAGATGGCCAACGGGGCTCCCAAGGATTGGGACCGTAAGAACATGCAGATCGTGATCGGAACCGATACCGTCGGCCGCAGCGCCGGCCCTCCGCACGTGCTGGCCACCTATTTCTGGTAGCCAACTCCTAGACAAACCAGCGCATCGCGACGTATCGCAACCGTAGTCACCTTGTAATCCGCCGGTTAGTGGGGTATTTTCTGAACGGCGCATCTGTTGCGGCGGGCGGCGGGGTGATGTATCTATATATGGGGCGATGCAACTACATGAATCAACAGTTTCGCAATACATTCGTGAAGCGTTCGACGGCTGTAGCGCTGCTGGCCTTCGCAACGGGAGCCTCGGCGAGCCAGCTTTTGGCCCAAAGCGCCGCGCCAGCCAAGGTGCCGGATCTTCTCTGGTTTCTGGGAGCGTCGCGACGACGTCGGCGGCGGCAACTTCGGCGGCATCCTCGAAAAGATCGTCCCCAAAGCCTCGCTGACCCCTGAAATTATTAAAGCCAACCGCGAGACTGCGGCACGGCAAGCCCAAGGCGAGGTGGTGGCTTTCGGGTCGAAGTGGTGCCTGAGTTTCAGCTATCCCTTTTTCATGCAGCATTCTGCCGCCTGGGATCTCTTCCAGACGCAGACCGAGATTATGCAAGCGTCCGAGGTTCACACGTTTCCCAGGCACATCTATCTGGATGGCCGGAAGCACCCCTCGCCCGACTTGCTGGTGCCGTCGGCAAACGGTCACTCTATTGGGCATTGGGAAGGCGAAACTCTAGTTGTCGATACCATCGGGTTTATGGGCGGAGGCGGAACGCCGGGCGGTGGACGCGTAGGCAAGAACACTCACCTGACTGAACGGTTTAAATTGATCGACGGTGGAAAGAAACTGACGGTCCAATCCACATGGGAAGATCCTTCCATCTACACCAAACCGCACGTCTATGATTTGGAGTACTACAAGTCGGACCCTGGCACCTACGCTTTTGAGGAGACTTGCCATCCCGGACGATCCCAAGCAGAGCGGCAGCGTGGTCGAGCCCGGTCAGAAATACTAGTGAATTGGAAAATGAAAAAGACCCTGTCGTTGCCTCTGCTCGCGCTGCTGATTTGCCCGGCCTTTTTATCCGCCCAGAGCAAGTCGCCTGATCTTTCGGGCTATTGGGAGTTGAAGTTCGATAGCCGGAACGTTCCAGCCGCGTCCCTGGCCGCCCCTCCAACCGCCGCCGAGCATGCCGCGCTGGTTAAGCACGACGCGGATGCGATTCGTTGGTGCCATTACTTTGGCGTGCCTTATATGATGGCGTGGTCTCCGGTGGAGATCGTGCAGAATACAAATGGCAAAGAGATCGCCATTACCTCGCCGGTGCGGACCCCCGCGCGCCACATCTATACCGATGGACGGTCGCACGTTAGCGCCGAGACTTTCGATCCCACGTCCACCGGAAACTCGATCGGGCATTGGGAGGGCGACACGCTGGTGGTGGATACCATCGGTTTTTCCGATGAAGGAATCCTGGCTATTCCCGGCGGCGGATCGCGTACCGCGACCTCGCATCTGGTAGAGCGCTTCCGGCTTTTGAATGGCGGCCAGCGCCTTTCGGTGGTCTCCACCTGGGAAGATCCGAAAACCTACACGACGCCTCACACGTACGAGTTCCGGTATTATAGGGCGCCTCCGGGAACGGAACCGCGGGAGTTCGATTGCAATGCCAGCGACGCGGAACGGGCGAAGTTCTTGACGAGCGAACCTGGCAAATGACGAGACGCGATTTCATCCATCGGGTTCCGTCAGCCGCGGCTGGCATTGCGCTCACGGCGGGGACACGCAGCGCTCATGCGGAGGGAGCGGTTCGCTATCCGCTAGGGATCCAGCTTTTCGCGTTAGTAGGCCGCGATCTGCCGCGCACTTGGGAGAAATATTCCGCGGCGATCGAAGCCGCCGGCAACATGGGCTACGAATTCATCGAGCCTGCCGGATTGTGGGGCTTCGATCCCAAGACGATTCGTAAGAAAGCTGAAGACAGCGGCCTCCGCGTGCGTTCCCTGCACATGGGCTTCGACCAAATGAACGATCTGCCGCCTGAGACCACCATGGCGCAGGCGCGGGACGTAGTTTACGCATCGGACAACATCGTCTCAATCGTGCGCACGACGGCTCCGATTGCACGGGATCTCGGCTGCGAATGGGGCGTGATCGCGTCCTCGGCGACTTCGAGCTATAAATCGGTCGATAGCGTCAAGCGCTTGTGCGACGCCTATAACCAAGCCAGCGTCATCGCCAAGCAGGCCGGGCTGAAGTTCGGATACCACATGCATTCCATCGATTTCACGCCGGTCGACGGTGTGCTGCCCTACGGACTCCTGCTCGAGCAGACCGACCCCTTGGTCCGCTATGAGCTGGACGTCTGTTGGGCGGAGGCCGGTGGCGTGAATCCCGCCGAATTCATCACAAAATACCCGAAGAAGATCGTCAGCTTTCATCTGCAGGATCTGACGCCGGAGAAGAAAGTCGCCAACCCCGGAACCGGCGTCATCGACTTTAAGGCCATACACGAAGCCGCGCGCAAGCTCGACAATCCGATGTTCTTGGTAGATCGGGATGGCGTCACTGGAGACGCCCGCGTGGAGCAAGCCAAACTGGCGTTTTACTATTTGCGGGGTTTAGGCTGGGGCAAAGCAGTTTAACCGTTATATAAGGAGCACCGTTATGAAACTCAAACATTTTGCAATCGGGCTGTTGGCGATGGCGCCCATCGCGCTGGCCCACCATTCGTTTGCGATGTTCGAACTGACAAAGGACGTCGCCTACGAAGGAACCGTAATGGAATACCGTTGGGAAAATCCGCACACCCACATCATTGTTAAAGTGGACCCCGGCGCCGCCAACGCCGCCACGGTTGGCACTTGGGATATCGAGGGCGGATCGACAAACATCATGGGACGGCAGGGCTGGACCCGCGCGACTTTCAAAGTGGGCGACCGTGTCAAATTGGTGGCGCATCCCATGAAGGACGGCACCAAAGGCGCGTCCTTGTTCTATGCGGAGTTGCCGGATGGCAAGCGCCTGTATCACGACATCGCACGGCCGAAGACTGAGGGCGCCACTGCCTCCGCACAATAATCGCGGTACTGGCTGGGGCGTGGAGGCAGGTGGCAATGTCGGTTCTTAGCTTGTGCCACTGGCTCCAAAACACGCCGTGGGCGCTCGCGCTGCGCCAGTCGGATTTCTTTTTCCCGGTGATTGAAGGGACCCACATCCTGGCGCTCTCGCTATCCGTGGGCCTGATTCTTCTGCTGGACCTGCGTCTGCTGCGGCTGATACTGCCCAGCGAACGTGTTTCGAAGGTCATGAGTCAGGTGATGCCGTGGGCGCTACCGGGTTTCGCGATCATGTTCGTCACCGGACTGCTGCTGTTTTTCGCCCAGGCTGAAAAGGTTTATACCAACGGCTATTTTAGGGTGAAGATGCTGACGCTGGTTCTTGTAGGAATTAATGCGCTGGTATATCAGTTGAAATTTTATCCGGCCATGGCCGAATGGGATCTCTCGGATTCGGTGCCGCGCGGCGCGCAGGTGATTGCGGTGGTATCGCTCGCCTTCTGGATGATCGTGATCGCGTGCGGCCGGTTGATGGCGTACGAGTTGTAGACGGGAAGCGAAAAATGTCTCTCCAAGATCTGTGGCGGATGTCGTATGATTCCCACACCATCGACATCCTGCGCAACTCGAAGTACGCGATCCCGGTGATTCAATCCTTTCACCTGTTCGGAATTACGCTGCTGCTGGGCAGCATGGTGATCCTGAATCTTCGCCTGTCGGGCATTGGCCTGCGGCAGATACCGATGGCGCTCCTGGCGAAGCAAGTCTGGCGCCTGGCCATTGGCGGCCTTTTGCTGGCGATCGCTACCGGATTTCTGGTATTCTTGCCGGACCCAGCGCGCTACGCCGCCAACTATGCGTTCCGCACTAAAATGGTTGCGCTATGCGTCGCGGTTGGATTTCAGTTCCTGGTTTATCGCAAGGTGATCCGGTCGGGTACGGCGGAATCCGGTTCGCCGCGCAATATCATGGTGGCTTGCTGTTCCCTGACGTCCTGGTTCCTGGTAGGCTGGGCCGGACGCGCAATTGCTTTCTTGGGGTAAAGAATTTATGAGCAAGATATCTTTGAGAATCAAAATCCGGGCGGCGAGAATCAAAATCCGGGCGGCGGCGCTTCTGCTGCTGGGCACTGGAATGCTGGTCGCGGCTGGAGTGGAGTTGAACCATCCCACCGGCACAAAAGGCCTGTTCATGGTGGACAAGCTCGGCGCTCATCTGCGCTTCTTCGATCCCGTGACGTTCAGGGAGAAGTCCGCGCTCGAGGTCTCGGCGAACCCGCACGATTTCGCTTTTTCGGCGGACCATCATCTGGCCTATGTACCAATTTACGGGGATGGTGTTTACGGCAAGAATCCGCATCCGGGTCATGAGATCGACATTGTGGATCTGCAGACGCAGAGGATCGTAGGCACGATTGATGTTGCGCCTTACCGCGCGCCACACGGTATACAAATCGCGCGCGATGGCATGGTGTATGTGACTTGCGATCTGGACCGCAAAGTTCTGGTGATCGATCCAAAAGCGCGCACAATCAAGGCCACCATCGACACCGAGGGCACCGGTCATTGGTTGGCGCTGCTGCCGGACGGCAGCAAAATGTACGTCGCGAATAAGAACGACAAGCCGTTCATCAGTGTGCTGGACCTCAAGACCCGCAAGATGATCGGCAAGATTCCCGCGCCCAACGGCACGCAGGGGATCGCGGCGTCGCCCGATGGCAAGCTGGTGGTCGCCATGGATTTCACGGAGCCGGTACTGATTGTGATCGATCCGCGGACCGATAAAGTTACCGATCGCATTCCGCTCAAGAGCCAAACCCAGGGCGGCTACAAAGTTTCCTTCTCGCCCGACGGCCGCCGTCTGCTCACCATGAATTTGACCGCCAAGCTTGCCAATGTGTTCGATACCGCGAATTTGCGCGGTGATCAGAAGGTGCTGCCTACGGGGAAGGATCCCATGGGCTTCGCTTTTTCAGCCGATGGCAAAACAGCGCTGGTGGCGAATCACGGCGACGGCAGCGTGTCTGTGATCGATCTGCAAAAAATGGAAGTGGTGAATAACTTCCATGCCGGAACCGGCATCGAAACGCTCTCTTATTACTAATATGCGGATTATTGCCGGAGTCGATCTGGGCGGAACGGCCATCAATTTCACGTTCCTCGACGAGCAGGAGCACTTTCTGCTGGAAGGTCTGTGCGAGCATCCGGCGCGCTCGGTCGAAGGTCCGAAGGTGTGTCTCCAGCAGATTGAAGACGGGCTTCAGATCGCTTCCGCGAAGGCTGGGATTTCATACGTCGATATCGCCGTGGTAGGTCTGGATACACCGGGCCCCGCTAGTTCCGCCGGCGTGCTCAGTTCTCGCGGAGCTACCAATTTCGTGCATCAGCAATGGAATGGTTTCGACCTGCGCGGAGGTTTGGAAGCTGCACTCGGCAAGCCCGTAACCTATCTCAACGATGGCAATGCGGCCGCGCTGTGGGGACACAGCACAATTTTCGGCCTGAACAACAGGTTCACTTCCGTCTCGGCGATCATCGGCACCGGACTGGGTGGCGGCGTGATTGCCGAAGGAAACGTCTTAAAGGGCCGCGCGGGATTCGGTGGCGAGCTGGGTCACGTTTTGATTCCGTGGCAGACCATTCCCGGGCTTGAAGGGTTACATCCGCAATGCAATTGCTGGCGCGTGGGCGATCTGGAATCGTTGTGCTCCCTCACGGCGATCGAGAAGAACTTGTTGCCATTTTTCCTGGCCCGAAACCCCGAGCATGAACTGAACCGCATCGGAGATATTCACCAAGCCGCCTTGCAAGTGCGTGGACGCGCAGAGCGTGGTGACACGATGTGCCGGGAGATTTTCCGGGTGCAGGCGCGGGCTCTGGGATTATTTTTCGATGAGATGGTGAATGTCTTCGATCCGGACGCATTGATCGTCGGCGGCGGCGCGCTCGAAACTGGCAAGGAATTCCAAGCTTGGTTTTTGGACGAGATCCGAGCGGGCATGCCGATCCAGCGCGAGGAACAGATGGACATCCCCATTCATGTGATGCCCAACGGCGATACCGCCGGGGCTCGCGGCGCGGCGATTGAGGCGTTAAAAGCTTGGCGCACGGGGACTTTGGGGCAAGCTTCGGCGTCCCCCGCAGCAAGCGCGAGTGTGAGATAAAAGTGACTGGCAAAAAGGAACCATCCGAGTGAGAGTAGGCGTATTTACCCCGCTTCTGTCCAGCCTTCCCTTGAAAGACGTCTTCAAGAAGTTGGCCGCCCTGAATATTCGCACCGTGGAGCTGGGCACGGGCAACTATCCCGGCGACCCACATTGCAAGCTTTCGATGCTCGACAACGCGTCCGCGCTTCGCGAATTCAAGAAGCAGCTTAGCGACGAAGGATTCTCAATCAGCGCTTTGAGCTGCCATGGGAATCCGCTGCATCCGGATGCCGATCACGCATGCCACGACGGCGATGTGAATCGTAAAACCATTCTTCTAGCCGAGCAATTGGGCGTGCCCGTGGTGGTGGATTTCAGCGGATGCCCGGGAGATTCTCCGGCCGCGAAATACCCCAATTGGGTGACCTGTCCGTGGCCGCCGGAATATCTGGAAGTTTTGCGCTGGCAATGGGAGGAAGTGGCCGCGCCTTTTTGGATCGAGCGCGCCAAATTCGCAGCCGATCACGGCGTGAAGATCGCGATCGAGATGCATCCGGGTTTCCTGGCATACAGCCCGGAGACGCTGCTGAAGCTGCGCGCCATTGCGGGTCCTTCGCTAGGCTGCAACTACGATCCCAGTCACATGTTCTGGCAAGGAATCGACCCCATCGCCGCGATTCGCGTGCTGGGCGATGCCATCTTCCACGTGCACGCCAAGGATACGCAGATGTACCCGGCGAATCTGCCGCGGACCGGCGTGCTCGACACCAAGAACTATACCGATGAGCGCAACCGGAGCTGGATTTTCCGCACCTGCGGCTACGGCCATGGCGCCGAGTGGTGGAAGGAGTTTGTTTCGACGCTGCGCATGTTCGGTTATGACTACGTGCTCTCGATCGAGCATGAAGATAGTTTGATGTCAGCGGAAGAAGGCCTGATGAAAGCGGCTTCGTTCCTTAACGAAATGGTGATTAAGGAGCAGGCTGGCGCGGCCTGGTGGGCTTAGGTTAGTGCCAGCTTGGCGGGCTTAGGTTAATGAAAGATAAAGGTGAACGTATGGAAATCAATCAAAGATTCATGAGAGCCACGTTGGCGCTCTTGGTCGCCGCGTCCGCGTCGAATCTCGCTGCGCAGACGCACGAAGAGGCTGTGCCGGCGCGCCCCATTCAAGGCGCGGGACAATTCCCGTCGCGCCCGCCCGGCGATCCGGCGGTGGTGGCCCGCGGCAAAACTGCCTATATGGCGAACTGCTCCTATTGTCACGGCGATGACGCGCGCGGAGGCGCGAACGGAGGGACCAATCTGCTGCGTTCGGATTACGTAATGCGGGATCGCACGGGTGACGTGCTGGACCCGTTCCTGAAGAGTTCGGCCTTGAACGAGCACAAGTTCAATTTCACCGACCAGCAGGTAACGGACATTGCGGCCTTCATTCACGAATTCAAAATTAACAGCCGCGATCCCGGACGCATGCGGCCGCCCACCGTTGTCGTCGGCGACGCCAAGGCCGGGCAAGCATATTTTCAATCCAGGTGCGCGTCCTGTCATTCGGTGACCGGCGATTTGAAAGGAATTGCCAGCAAATTCGACGATCCGCGGAATCTGCAGCAGACGTGGCTGATGCCGCTGCTCATCGGCGGTCGCCCGGGCGGGGGCGTAGTGAACGTCTCCGCCGGCAGCAAGGTGCCTCCGGTGACGGTGACGGTGACGATGCCAAATGGCGAGAAGGTGCAAGGCGACTTGGGCCGCATCGACGATTTCATCGTCACGCTAACGCAGCCCGACGGCGCCACCCGCACCATTCGGCGCGAGGGCGACACGCCCAAGGTTGAAGTTCACGATCCGCTGAAACCGCACAAAGAACTGCTGCCGGTTTATACCGATAAAAACATCCACGACGTGACTGCGTATCTGGTAACCATCAAATGAAACCACTCATGACTCTCACTGCCAAGCTTTCCTTCCTGCTGCTGCCTGCACTGCTCGCGGCGCAACAACTCGAGCCCACCGAACTGCTGAAAAAACTCGGTACCACCGGCGATTGGGCAACCTACGGCGGCGACTACTCAGGCAAGCGCTACAGTACCCTGACGCAGCTCAATCAAACCACGGTCAAGAACCTGACCTTGGCGTGGAGCAGCAAGCTGGTGGCCGGAACGCAAGGGCGCAGGCCCGGTCCAAATCTAATCGTCAGCGGCATCGGGACGATTGAAGCCAACGCGCTTGCGAATATCAAAGGTTCGCCGCTGCAGGTTGACGGCATCATTTATGTCACATCGCCCGACAACGCGTGGGCCATGGATGCCCGCGACGGCCACGAGATCTGGCACTATGTGTGGAAGACACGCGGCGGTACCCACATCGGCAATCGCGGTGTCGCCATGTGGCACAACCGTCTCTACATGGAGACGCCCGACGATGTCCTGATTTGCCTGGAAGCCAAGACCGGCAAGGAAGTCTGGCACAAAGATATCGCCGATTTCGACTTGCAGTATTTTTCGACTCCGGCGCCGATTGTCATCGGCAATCACATACTGGTCGGCACCGGCAACGATCTCGATGAGCCAGGATACCTGCAATCGTTCGATCCCGAGACCGGCGACGTGCAGTGGAAGTTCTATCCGGTTCCGATGAAGAAGGGCGACCCTGGCCTGGAGACTTGGGCGAATCTGGATGCCGCGCGGCATGGCGGCGGCAACATGTGGGTGCCGGGCTCGTATGATCCCGACACGCATCTCTACATCGTGGGCACCGGCAATCCGTCGCCTGCCTACACTACCGGCACGCGCGGCAATGGCGACAACTTGTATACGTGTTCCGTGGTCGCCATCAATGTGGAGACCGGAAAGATCGCGTGGTATTACCAGACCTCGCCGCACGATACGCACGATTGGGATTCGGCGCAGACGCCGATTCTGGTCGATGGCGAATTCAACGGCCGCCCGCGCAAGCTGGTGCTGCAGGCCAGCCGTAACGGCTACTTCTTCACGCTGGATCGCCTGACCGGCGAGCATCTGGTCAGCTCGAAGTTTGGCGAATCCGCGAATTGGGCCAAGGGTATTAACGCCAAGGGCCAGCCCGCGCGCGATCCCGCCAAGGATTTCGATGCAGGCGGCGCACTGGTTTCGCCGGCGAATCAAGGCGTGACGAATTGGCCGCCGCCAGCTTACAATCCGGACACCGGACTGATGTACGTTCCCACGCAGGATAGCTACGCGATGTACTATCTCACCGAAACCGATCCGCGCGGTGCGATGGGACTTGGCGGCAAAGAAGAATTGTCGCTCGGCACCACGCAAAGCTACATTTCGGCCATCGACTACAAGACCGGCAAGACCGTCTGGAAGCACGCTTACCCAACGTTGGGAGGCACGCTCGGCGCCGGGATGCTCACCACCGCCGGCAGGCTGCTCTTCGCGGGCGATGTCGCGGGCAACATCGTAGCTTACGACGCCGCGAACGGAAAGCCCTTGTGGCACGCCTTCCTGGGCAACGTGGTGTCGAACGCGCCGGAGACGTACGCGCTCGATGGGCATCAGTACGTGCTGGTTGGCGCGGGCGATACGCTCTACTCGTTCATGTTGTATTGAGAGTGACGACATGAAAATCGCCGCGTTCGCGCTGGGCTGCTTGATTTGTGCGCACACTGCGGCGGCGCAAACGAATAACTGGAGCGCTTACGGTGGCGCAGGGCAAACGCGCTACTCGCCGCTGAAGCAGATCACGCGTCAGAATGTGAATCGATTGCAGGTCGCGTGGACTTACGATGCCACCGACGGTCCCATCGCTTCGCAAACCCAGCCCATCGTCGTGAATGGCGTTCTCTACGGGATCACGCCATCACACAAAACTATTGCGATCGATGCGGCCACCGGGAAACTATTGTGGCGCTTCGATTCCGGCGTCGCAGGACGCGGCCCGAATCGTGGATTGATCTACTGGACCGATGGCGCGCAGCAGCAGCGCATTTTTACTTCGGTGCAAAGCTACATCTACGCCTTGGATGCGCGGACCGGAAAAGTTCTGCCGGGGTTCGGCAACGAAGGGCGTGTTGATGTCCGTGAAGGGCTGGGCCGCGATCCTGGAAAAGCAGTCGATCGTGCTCACCACCCCCGGCGTCATTTATAAAGACCTGCTGATCGTCGGCGGTCGAACTCCCGAAGCTCTGCCCGCGCCCCCGGGCGACATCCGCGCCTACGACGTGCGAACTGGAAAGATCCGCTGGACGTTCCACACCATTCCGCATCCCGGTGAATTTGGTTACGATACGTGGCCCAAGGACGCCTGGACATACACCGGCGCGGCGAACAACTGGCCGGGGCATGGCGGTCGATGAAACGCGCGGCATTGGTCTATCGTTCCGACCGGCTCCGCCGCCACTGATTTTTACGGCGCCGATCGTCTGGGCGACAACCTATTCGCCAACACTCTGCTCGCCTTGAACGCGGAAACCGGCGAGCGCGATCTGGCATTTCCAAGCCGTGAAACACGACCTGTGGGATCGCGATTTCCCTTCGCCGCCGACGCTGGTCACCGTCAAACACAACGGAAAACCGGTGGATGCCGTCGCCCAGACCACGAAACAGGGATGGGTCTATCTGTTCGATCGCGCCAGCGGCGAGCCGCTGTTTCCCATCGAATACCACCCGTATCCGCCGAGCACCGTTCCCGGCGAAGCGCGCCGCCGAAACGCAGCCGCTGCCCACGAAGCCGGCTCCATTCGCGCGCCAGCGCCTGACTGAGGACATGCTCACCAATCGCACGCCCGAGGTTCACCAGTGGGCGCTCGAACAGTTCCGCACGCTCCGCAGCGAGGGCCAGTTCGTGCCGTTCAGCGTCGGAAAAGAACGGTGGTGTTTCCCGGATTCGACGGCGGCGCCGAATGGGGCGGCTCGGCGTTCGATCCTGAGACCGGGCTGCTTTACGTGAACGCAAACGATATCGCCTGGATCGCGAGCCTCGGCCAGAACAAGGGCGGCGCGACCGTCGGCAGCAGCTCTATCTCACCAATTGCGCCGGCTGCCATCGCGACGACTATGCGCGGCACGCCGCCCGAAATTCCGTCGCTGGTCGCGCTGCGCGGCGAAAAAGCAAGCAGGCGAGATCGCGCGACGTGATCCGGCAAGGCGAAGGACGCATGCCGTCGTTTCCCAACTTGAGCCGCCTCGATGCGTATCCTCATCGCGCGAATATGTCCTGAGTGGACAGAGCAAGGAACTCGAGAGCGTGGGAACGCCCACCGAACAGCCCGCGTATCGCTTTACCGGCTACCGTAAGTGGCTTGATCCGGATGGCTATCCCGCGGTCGCGCCGCCGTGGGGCACGCTGAACGCGATCAATCTGAATACCGGCGAGTATGCCTGGAAGATTCCGCTGGGCGAGTATCCGGAACTCGCCGCGAAAGGCATGAAGACCACCGGCACGGAAAACTACGGCGGCCCGATCGTCACCGCGGGCGGCCTGGTCTTCATCGGAGCCACCAATTTCGACCGTAAATTCCGCGCGTTCGACAAGGCGACCGGCAAGCTCTTGTGGGAAACGACGCTGCCGATGGCCGGGAACTCCACGCCCGATCACGTATGAAGTTGGCGGGCGGCAATACGTCGTGATTCATGCAACCGGCGGACGGGGCGGACCCGGCACTCCATCCGGTGGAACCTACGTGGCTTTCGCGCTCGGTGTAAAGTGAGATCAATGCGAACCTTGTGGATTCTAAGCCTGCTGGCGAGCCTCGCCGGCTTGGCCCCCGCCGCGCCGGTGACCTTGAAGGGTGAGATCAGCGATAGCAATTGCGCGATCAGCCACCAGAAAGTGACGCAAGTACATCCCAGCTTGAATAGCCACAGTTGCACCTTGGCGTGCGTCGGCGACGGCGCCAGATTTGTTTTTGTGAGCGACGGTAAGGTCTTCAAGGTCGCCAATCAGGATCTGCCGGAGTTGAAAACCGATGCCGGCTACACGGTGCAACTCACGGGCGATCTGAAGGACGACACCATTACGGCCTCGAAGATCGTCCTCATCCAGAATCACGATCGCAAGCCCGCTGCGAACTTCACTCTGCTGGACTCCAACGGCGTGAAAGTCACGCTAGCGAGCCTTAAAGGCAAAGTGGTGCTGCTCAATTTCTGGGCCACGTGGTGCGGTCCTTGCCAGGTCGAAATCCCCTGGTTCATCGAATTCAACAAGACTTATAAGGCCCGCGGACTGGCGGTTGTCGGCGTCTCGATGGACGAAGATGGCTGGAAGTCCGTCAAGCCCTACCTGGCCACGAAGAAGATCGATTATCCGATTGTGATCGGCACCGAGGATGTCGCGAAAGCTTACGGCGGCGTGGATTCCCTGCCCTCCACCTTCGTCATCGATCGCGACGGGAAGATCGCTTTCTCCCACAGCGGCCTGGTTGGCAAAGACACCTACGAGGCAGAGATCCGTAGTTTGCTCGAAGGCGGCAAGACGACCGTCGCCGCCACTCACTGATAGCGCACAGCTTCGAGAAATAAACCCGACGCCGGAGCAGTCCACGCGGCGATATCGAGTTGGGGATTCTTGCGGCCCGTCAACAGCGCGGCGAATTGCTCGACGCTCACTTCGCCCAGCCCCACCTTCACCAGCGTGCCCACCAGGCGCCGGACCATCTTCCATACGAAATGCGAAGCCTCGATGCGGAAGACGATCAGGTTGTCGTCGACGCCCACCTCGGCCGACGTCGACGACGACGGTTGTCGATTCGCCGGGACGCGAAGGGTCCGCCGCACGGAAGCATACGAAGTTGTGCCGGCCGGCGATCAGGGCCGCCGCCTCCTGCATCTTCGTGAATCCAGAGGCTGCTTGATCCACCACACATAACGTTTGGAAAGCGCCGTCTTGCGCGTCGAGATCTGATAGAAGTAGGCGCGCGACATGGCGTCGTGACGCGCGTGAAACGCAGCGGCGCGGCTTCCACGCATTCCAGCATGGCGATCGACGACGGCAGGCGGTCGTTCAACTCGCGCAGGATGCGGGGACGGCGCAGATCGTCGCGCAGCTTGCGGACTTGATATGCGCCACTTGACCGAGGGCGTGGACTCCGGCGTCGGTGCGCCCCGCGCCCTGTAGGTCGACTTCGCCGCCGAACAGTTCATCCGCCGCGCGCTGCAAATTCGCCTTGCACGCTGCGCGCGTTGATCTGCTGCCTGCCAGCCGGAAAACTTGGAGCCGTCGTATTCAAGAGTCAATCGGAAAGTGCGCATGCAATCGCTATTATGCGGGATTCGCCCGATCTCCTTACAATAGGTGAATGGCGCACCTTGTAACTCTCATTCCCGGCGATGGCATCGGCCCGGAAGTCTCCGCCGCCGCGCGCCGCGCCGTCGATGCCACCGGCGTCGAAATCGATTGGGAAATCGCCGAGCTGAACGCCGGACGTCATCCTCAAGACCGGCCAGTAGCCTCCCGCAACACGTGCTCGATAGCCTGGAGCGGACCCGTGTCGGGCTGAAGGGCCCGGTGACCACGCCCATCGCCGGCGGCTACACCAGCGTCAACGTGGCCCTGCGCAAGCGCCTGGATCTGTACGCCAACGTGCGGCCCGTGCGTTCCCTGCCGGGTGTGCGTCGCCGCTTCAGCGACATGAAAATCGACATGGTGATTTTCCGCGAGAACACCGAGGACCTCTACTCCGGCCTGGAGCACGAAGTGGTTCCGGACGTGGTCACCAGCCTCAAGGTGATCACGCGCACCGCCTCCATCCGCATCGCCGAGTACGCCTTTCGCTTCGCCGCGGACCATGGGCCGCAAGAAAGTGACCGCGATTCACAAAGCCAACATCATGAAGCTGGCCGACGGCTTGTTCCTGCGCTGCTGCCGCGAGGTCGCCGCGCGCTTTCCCGGCATCGAATACAACGAGCTGATCGTCGACAACGCCTCCATGCAACTGGTGATGCGGCCGGAGACATTCGACGTCCTGCTGCTGCCGAATCTGTATGGCGACATCGTCTCGGACCTCGCCGCCGGACTGGTCGGCGGGCTGGGCATCGTTCCCGGCGCGAACATGGGCGACAAGCACGCGGTTTTCGAAGCGGTGCACGGCTCGGCGCCCGATATCGCCGGCAAGGGCATCGCCAATCCCACCGCGATGATGCTCTCCGCCGTTCTGATGCTGACGCATCTCAACGAACTGGACGCCGCGAATCGCCTGCATGCCGCGGTCGAAAAGGTTTACGCGGAAAAACGGCATACGACGGGAGACGTTGGCGGCCACGCCTCTACAGAAGAGTTTACAGACGCAGTCATCGCCAACCTCTCTTGAATTTGGCCCACAGATGGACACGGATAAGAAAGCTATCTGTGTCCATCCGTGTTCATCTGTGGGCCAATCTGATTTAGAGGCCCTTTTTCGCCAGGAATTCGATCAGGTCCACCACGCGCATCGAGTAGCCCCACTCGTTGTCGTACCAGGCGACCACTTTCACGCAGATTGCCGCCCATCACCTTGGTCAACTGCCGAATCGACGATGGAGCTGTTCGGATTGTGCAGCATGTCGGTCGAAACCACCGGATCTTCGGTGTAGGCCAGAATCCCCTTCAGCGGGCCTTCGGCGGCGGCCTTCAGCGCCGCGTTCACTTCTTCGGTGGTCGTGGGCTTGGATAGTCACCACCACCAGATCCACCACCGAAACATTGGGCGTGGGAACGCGCATGGCGTAGCCGTCGAGCTTGCCCTTCAGCTCCGGCATCACCAGGCCGATGGCTTTGGCGGCGCCGGTGCGTGGTGGGAATCATGTTGATCGCGGCGGCGCGCGCGCGGCGCAGATCCTTGTGCGGGAAATCGAGCACGTTCTGATCGTTGGTATAGCTGTGGATCGTGGTCATCGAGCCTTTCTCGATGCCGAACTTCTCGTGCAGCACCTTCGCCACCGGCGCCAGGCAGTTGGTGGTGCAGGACGCGTTCGAAATGATGTTGTGCTTCGCCGGATCGTATGATCCGTCGTTCACGCCCAGCACGATGGTGATGTCTTCATTCTTTCGCCGGCGCGGAGATGATCAACTTTCTTCACGCGTTCCGCGCAGGTGCTTGGCTGCGTCTTTGGCGTCGGTGAACCGGCCAGTGGATTCGACCACAACTTGCGCGCCCACGCGCCGGCCAGTCGATCTCGGCCGGATCCTTGATGGCGAAAATCTTGATGCGCTTGCCGTTGACGACAATCGCGTCGGCTTCCAGTTGCACATCGCCGTTCAGCGGGCCGAGCATCGAGTCGTACTTCAACAGATGCGCATAGCGTCTTGGTATCGGTCAAGTCGTTGGCGGCGACGAATTCGATATTCGGGTTGTGCAGAGCTGCGCGAACTACGTTTCTTCCAATGCGGCCGAAGCCGTTGATTCCTACTTTGATGGCCATAATCCTCTTCTGGTATTGAATTAGGTGGTTCTTTTCGTTTTGCTTAATCGTGGCGCAGTTCGCGCTGGACTTCCGAGACCACCCGGTCGCGGTCGTTGTTCTTCAAATCGTCGCGTAGACGGCGCAGCGCTACGCCGACAATATCGCGATGGTGCAGACGGCAGCCCAATTGTTCCGATTCACTCAGGTTCAGCCAGATGTCGTGCAGCAGCTCCACATCCTCCGGCCACAGCCGCGGCGGATGCGGCCCCAGATTGACGAAGATCGACGGGCGGTCCGGGCTGATCACTTCGAGCGAGAAAGCGTGCCGCGGTTCCGGCAGTTTCTCCCAGGCGCGGCCGATCTGGCGCGCCAGTTCGTCCGAAGCCATGTGCGTGCTAACGCCGGTCACCATGCGCGAGGCCCGCAGACGGCTGGCGGTATCCGCCATGGCATCGAAGGGATTTACCGCCGGCACCACCAGCAGCTCCACTGCCTTGCCTTCCTTCTCGGCCAGCTCCACTACGTGGCTGAACAGTTCCTTTTCGTAATCGCTGAAGATCTGGTTATCCGCCAGCTCATATTCTCCGGCGCCGGTCGAAATGGGGCGCACCGTCATCACCACAATGTCGTAGCGCCGCAGGTTGGTTTTTTCGAGCACGCGCTTCAGGTGCTCCATGCGATGGTAATCGCGCACCGCCACCAGCACGCAGCCGGGGCGGGCGTGTAGGCTGCCGCCGTCGATGTGCGCCTGATGGTCCAGGTTGAACTGTTCCATCCCCTTGGGCTCGGTCTGCTTGCGGCGCAGATTGATCTTCTCGGAAATCGTGAACATCACGAACAAGCCCAGCGTGAACGCGATGCCGTACTTGGTGGCGATTTGTTTGGTGAACAGGTTGGCGATAGCCACGAATCCCAGGACCATCGTCGTGATGCCCAGGCCCACCGGGATCTCACGGCCGCCGATGCGGAAATTGACCGGAACCTTGTATTCCTGATCGGTGCGCTGGAAGCGCAGCACGGTCACGCCCAGCGCCTTCATGAAGAAACTCCACACCACGCCGAACGCGTAGGCTTCGGCCAGGATCGTCATATCGCCGCGGCTATAAAGGATGGTCGCCAGTTGCATCAGCGTGATCAGGTTGATCATGCGGAAGGTGGTGCCGAAGCGCTTGTGGGGCTCGCGGAACCAGGGGACCAGTACGTCGTCTTCGGCGACGCGGTTCAGCACGCCGTTCGCGCCGATGATGGAGGTATTCACCGCGCCCGACAAAATCAAACCGCCCACGATTACGACGAAGATATGGAAACTCAGCCGCAGCAGGTACGGCCCGCTGAGATTCATGGCCAGGCCGCCAATCAGGTTGTTGATGTACGTCGGCCGGACATTATCCGGAATGATCATCACCGCGAAAAGCGAAATCACGCCCGTGCAAAGAACCGCGTACCAGCAGGTGAGATTCGCCGCGATTTTCAGATTCTTCATCTTGGGTGAAGCGATCTCGCGATACACCTGCGCCAAAGTTTCAAACCCGCTCATCGAGAGCAACGAATGCCCGAAAGCGATGATGATCACCACCATCGGAATCTGCATCCAGAAGGTGCCTTTGAGCCAGCCCTGTGCGCTATCCGAAAAGACTAGGTTAGAGGGCTTGGGCGCAGGCGGCAGATGCCAGCCCTTGGTCATCAGTAGTGTGATCGGGCACCAGATCAGCAGAATACCCACCATGACGGTCGTGATTTGCATGATGCGCAGCGCCTTGCCGCTGGATTCATGCACGCCCTTGATGTTCTGCCACCAAAAATAAATCGTGATCAGAATCCCCGCACCCGCCGCGAACAGATTGACGTTGATCTGATAACTCTGGTGCAGCATGCCGCTGATTTCGTTCAGCAGCGATCCCATGTATTGCCCGGCGCTGACTACGCTGATGGGGCCGGTGAGAATGTAATCGAATACCAGCGCGGAAACCGACAGTTTGGCCATCACCGGGCCCATGCTGTCGTGCACCACCACGTAGACACCGCCGCGCACGTACATGCTGCAGCTTTCCAGGTACACGCTGCGCACCGCGAAGCTGAACATCATCACGGCCAGCACGAACCAGGGCGCCGCTTTGCCCACCGCCGCTTCGGCCGCGCCGCCTGCATAGAACATGGACGACGCGAGGTCGCTCAGGACGATGGATGCACCACGCCAGAAACTGATGAAAGAGAGAGCTACCGTGGTCGCGACGACGACTTTAGGATTCGTCAGCGCCGCGGCCAGCCGGCCATCTTGTGAAGACATCGATTATTAACTCTATTCTAAGGCTTTCAGCCCAAGCCGTGTTCCCGCGAAGGTAGCGCTAAAGTCCCTCGTGGAGACGAGCCGCGAGGAAATCGGGCATGCCCGCGGCCCGTATCTTGGCCGCCGCCCGGTCGACGTCATAGGCGACGCGGCGAAACTCCACCGTGCGCTCCTCCGGTGAGTATACCGCGTAAGCGGCGCGCGGGTCACCATCCCTCGGCTGCCCTACGGACCCGGGGTTTACCAGGTAATAATAATCCGGTTCGAGCTCGATGGTGCGGTCCCGCGCCAGCGGTGCGGTGCTGCGGTGCGCCAGCCGGAAACCGCCTTGCTTATGCGTGTGGCCGAAGAAGGTAAGCGGCGCGCCCAGCGAATGCAGCAGGGGAGCGGCGTTCGAAAGTGTGACCACGTATTCGTCTTCGTCGGCTGGCGAGCCATGCACCAGATCCACACCCTTGTAGAACAACGGCCCCCGCGGCAACGCCTTGAGATAAGCCCGGTTTTCGGGGAGCAGCGCATCCCGAGTCCAATACGTCGAGGTCTGTGCCGAAGGATTGAAAGATTCGGCGGCATCCAGGCCGCCGGGATCTTCGGCGGCACTCGCCCGGTCGTGATTTCCGCGGATCGTGACGGTTACATTTTCGCGGGCCCACTCGACGATCGCATTGGGGTCCGCGCCATAACCAACCAGATCCCCCAGGCACAGAATGCGGTCGTAACGCCCGCGGGCATCGTCGAGAACCGACTCTAACGCCTCCAGGTTCGCGTGAATGTCGCTTAGGATCAGGAACGGCATAGGCGCAGCAGCGCGACTTCGGGAGGGGCGCCCAACCGCGCCGGTACGGCGATGGTTCCAATCCCCCGTGAAACGAAAATGGAGGCCGGTCCGCGCCGGTAGAGTCCGTCCACATAAGGCGTAAAAAAGCGCCCGGGATTCAAGTCTTCACTCAGCAGTTCCAAACGGATCTGTCCGCCGTGCGTGTGGCCCGCAATCGTCAAATCGTAGCCTTGGCGCGCGGCCACCGGAAAAACGTCCGGATTATGCGAGAGCAGCACGTTCAACGCGCCCGGCACCACCAGCTTTTCCGCACCCGCAAGATAACGCTGGCGGAGCCTTTGATAATCGACTCCCACCAGGTTGAGGACGGCTTTGCCGAAGCGCAGCGGCGCGGCGGCCGAGCGCAGGAAGCGCATTCCGCGGCGTGCACCTCCGTTCTCCACATGGGCCTCGGCCTTGGCATAGATTTCGTGATTCCCCATGCAGCCAAATACGCCGGCGTCGGCACGGAGCTGCGCCAGAATATCCAGGCAATCGTCGAGCGGATCGCGAATCGTGGTGATCAGATCGCCGGTCACCAGCGCAATGTGCGCGCGAGCCTCGTTGGCCATATCGACGGCGCGCCGCAGCTCGGAGCGGCTCAAAAAAGGGCTGAGATGGATGTCCGTCAATTGCACCAGGCGCAGCCCGTCCAACTCCGGCGCCAGGTTAGGGATTTCCAGGTTTTGCTCACGCAAGGTCAGGTGATGCCGCTCAACAAATACTCCATAGCCGAGGACCGCCGGCGGCGCTGCGAAAACCGTGGCATACGCGGCCTGGAAGAAGCGCCTGCGCGCCGGATTGTGCCCCGCTGCCATGCGCGATCCGGCCCACAGCACGAAGCAGCCTGCCAGCCAGCACAAGGAAAGCATAGCCCAGGTGATCGCCAGTCCGGTTCCCCAACTGATCCACCACCCGGGAAAGTACAGCGCTACGCGGTGGAAGCGTAGCAGGAAGGCAAGCAAGGAAGCCGCCATCGACAGCGCACCACCGGCCGCGATCAATGTTTTAGTACGGCGGCTGGCCTTCGCCGCTCTCCAGCCGAGGAGCCAGGCTACGCCGGCAATCTGGCCCAGCAGGGAGACGATGAAAACCACCACATCGGGGAATGCTCGCAGCAGACGGTCTAACACCACTCCCATCTTATCGGCTCCATCTCAATAGCGGCTTACTCTACAATCAAGGGATGTCCTTGGTGGTTGTCGGTTCAGTGGCTTACGATGGCGTCGAAACGCCGCACGGCCGCGTGGAGCGGATGCTGGGCGGCGCCGCTACTTATATCGCGCTTTCCGCCAGTTATTTTACGCAGGCGCGCATCGTGGCCGTGGTGGGCGACGATTTCGCGGAGGCCGACACCGAACTGCTCGCCAGCCGCGGCATCGATCTGGAAGGTCTGGAGCGCGTCCCCGGCAAGACCTTCTTTTGGGCCGGCAAATATACCGACGACATGAACGACCGCGTCACCCTGGCCACCGACCTCAACGTGTTCGCGGATTTCAATCCCAAGCTTCCCGAGAGCTATCAGAATGCGCGCTATCTGCTGCTGGGCAACATCCAGCCCAGCCTGCAGCGCAGCGTGCGCGCGCAGATGAAGCACTTGCGCCTGGCCGGCGGCGACACCATGAACTACTGGATCAGCGATTTTCGCGCGGAGCTGCTGGAAACCATCCGCCACTGGGACTTCCTGCTGATCAACGATCATGAAGCCCGCATGCTCTCGGGCGAAAACAATCTGCGCAAGGCCGCCATGAAGATCCTGGACATGGGGCCGCATACGCTGGTGATCAAGCGCGGCGAATACGGCGCCATGCTGTTCCGCCGCGACTCCTATTTCATCGTGCCCGGCTATTTGCTGGAGAACGTTTTCGATCCCACCGGCGCGGGCGATTGTTTCGCGGGCGGATTCATCGGCTATCTAGCCGAAAACGGCTTCAGCCTGGACGGCGATCACATCAGCCGCGGCATGCTCAGCCGCGCGGTGATTTACGGGTCCGTCATGGGGAGCTTTTGCTGCGAACGCTTCGGCGTGGAGCGCTTCCGCACGCTCACGCGTGAAGAAATCGATGCCCGATTTGAAGAGTTCCGCAAGTTCACTTCGTTCTAGTTCGCGGGCGATGCCGGCGGCGACGCCGCTGATGGCCCTGCTTCTGACGGCCATCAGCGTGACCGCCATTGCGTGGTGCGCATCGCGCGGCTACACGCTGTATTACGGGGACGCCGAGGCGCATCTGAACATCGCGCGCCGCATTCTGGATTCGCGAACTCCGGGCCCCGAACAGCTCGGCACGGTTTGGCTGCCGCTGCCGCACCTGCTGATGGTTCCCTTTGTAATGCGCGATGGCTGGTGGCGCAACGGTGTGGCGGGCGCGATTCCATCGGCAGCGAGTTTCGTGATGGCAGGCGCGTTTCTGTTCGCAGCAGCCCGTCGATTGTACCTTTCGACTACCGCAGGAGTGGCCGCGGCGCTGTTGTTTGCTCTGAATCCGAATATGTTGTACCTGCAGTCGATCCCCATGACGGAAGCTCTGTTCGCGGGCGCGCTCGCAGCGCTGCTGTGGGCAACCATCTGGTTCCGCTCGACGCAATCGATGTGGGCGGTGTTGGCGGCGGCTGCTGCATCGAATGCCGCGTCGTTAACGCGTTACGAAGGATGGTTTCTGATACCCTTCGTCGCGCTGTATTTTTTGATGACGGCCCGCCGGAAATCCGACGCTCTGGTCTTTGCTGTACTGGCCGCTGTCGGGCCGCTGGCATGGCTGGCGCACAATCAGTATTACTATTCGAACGCGTTGGAGTTTTATAGCGGTGAGGGTTCAGCGAAAGCGATTTACGCGGGCGAAATCGCCCAAGGCGGCGCCCGTTATCCCGGCGACCACAACTGGCGCCTGGCGTTCGAATATTATTTCGCGGCGGTCACATTAACGCAGGGCTGGCTTCTGGCGATGGCGGGAGCGCTGGGTGCGGTCATTGCACTGGCGAAGAAAATCTGGTGGCCGATCATCCTGCTGGCGCTTCCGCCCACTTTTTACGTGTGGAGCATGCATTCCTCCGGCACGCCTCTCTTCGTGCCGACGCTGTGGCCTTTCAGTTGGTACAACACGCGCTATGCGCTAGCCGCTCTGCCACTGGCCGCTTTCGCCGCCGCCGGACTGGTCGCACTGTTGCCACAAAAGTTGCGCGTTGCCGGGGCCGCGGTCCTGGTGGCGGCGGGGGCGCTGGCGGCCACGCCAATCTGCTGGAAGGAATCCACCGTCAACTCGGTCGCACGCCGTGCTTGGACGGAACAAACGGCTGCCTATCTCGCAAGCCATTATCAGCCAGGCGATGGCATCATCTATTCTTTCGGCGATCTCGCGGGCGTGTTGCGCGAGGCCAGGATCCCGCTGCGGGAAGGATTGCACCAAGGCAACCGGCCGAGCTGGGACGCCGCGGTCTTGCGGCCAGATCTGTTTTTTCACGAAGAGTGGGCGCTGGCGATCGACGGGGATAAGATTGCGGAAGCTGTCGCGAGAACCGGCGAGCGCGGCCCGCACTATAAACTGATGAAGCGGATTAAGGTAGAAGGAGCGCCCGCCGTCGAGATTTATCGGCGGCAGGCTTACAGGCGGAAACCGGCCGACTCGCATGAAGATCCCATTTACTAAAGCCCACGGCGCGCGCAACGATTTTCTACTCACCTGGCGCGACCAGTTGCCGGCGGGATTGGACGATATCGCCGCCTGCGCCGTCGCGATTTGCGGCCGCTACACCGGCATTGGCGCGGACGGGTGGCTGTTGATCTCCCGGGCCGCCGGAGGCGCCGAAGACGCCGCCATCGAGCTATGGAATTCCGATGGCAGCCGCAGTGAAATTTCCGGCAACGGCACGCGCTGCGCCGCGGCCTTGCTGGTGGAATCGAAGATTGCACAAGACGAAATCCGCATCCGCACCGGAGCGGGACTCAAACATCTGCGCCTGCTCGGGCGCGAGGGCGGCGAGCTCAGTTTCGAAATGAATATGGGGGCAGTTTCCGTCGAAGAGCTGGGCGCTTCGGTGGAAGGCCGCGATTGCACCATCCTCAACGTCGGTAATCCGCAGTGTGTTTTCTTTGTGGATAATTTCGATTTCGACTGGCAGGCTTTGGGCGCACGCGTCGAGCGCCATCCGCGGTTTCCGAATCGCACCAACGTTTCCTTCGTGCACGTGGTGGACAAACACAGCTTGGACGTCCGTTTTTTTGAACGCGGCGCCGGTGAAACCATGAGTTCGGGAACTGGGTCGACGGGTGCGGGCGCGGCTGCCGTGGCGCGCGGCATGGCCGAGTCGCCGGTGCGAGTATTGACCCCCGCAGGCCCGCTTGCACTACGCTGGGTAAGACGATCTATTTTTTTGGCCGGACCTGCCGAACTTATAGGTAGCGGGGAGTTTTTCTGGAAAGGGACTGACAGCAAGTGAGTTATTTCGAGGATCTTCATAAGAAGATTGAATCTAAAAGCGCCCACGTGGGCATTGTCGGGTTGGGCTACGTGGGCCTGCCCCTAGCTGTCGAGTTCGCCGCCGCCGGATTTACCGTAACCGGAATCGATATCGATGCTAAAAAGATAGCGGCCCTGAATCGGGGCGAGTCTTATATTCAGGACATCCCCACTTCAGTGCTCGCTCCGCTGGTGAAGTCGGGCAAGCTCAAAGCCACTACCGATTTCGCCGCTGCGGCAGCAATGGACACCATCAACATCTGCGTCCCGACCCCGCTGCGCAAAACCAAAGATCCTGACATGAGCTACATCGTGAATGCCTGTCAGGAAATTGCGAAACATTTTCATCCCGGCGTCCTGGTGATCCTTGAGTCCACTACTTACCCTGGCACCACAAACGAGCTGATGCTGCCGATGTTCGAACGGCCCGGCCTGAAAGTGGGCGAAGACTTCTTCCTGTGTTTTTCGCCGGAACGCGTAGATCCCGGCAACGTCAATTTTCAGACACGCAACATTCCGAAAGTGGTTGGCGGCATTACGCCGGCGTGTACCAAGATCGGTGCCGTGTTCTATAAACAGGCACTAGAAACCGTGATCCCGGTGGGCTCGACGCGAGTGGCGGAGATGGTAAAGCTGCTCGAAAACACCTTCCGCATGATCAATATCGGACTCGTGAACGAAATGGCAATGCTCTGCGACCGCATGGGCATCGACGTCTGGGAAGTGATCGATGCGGCCGCTACCAAGCCGTTCGGGTTCATGGCGTTTTATCCCGGCCCCGGCCTGGGCGGCCACTGCATTCCCATCGACCCGTTCTATTTATCTTGGAAGACCAAGCAGGCGGGCATCGAGGCGCGCTTTATCGAACTGGCGGGCTATATCAACGGCAACATGCCGCACTTCGTCGTCGACAAGATTCAAAATGCGCTGAACGATGTCGCCAAGCCGTTGAAAGGCTCGCATATCCATTTGCTAGGCGTGGCGTATAAGCGCGGTATCGATGATGTTCGCGAGTCTCCGGCGCTGGATATCATTCACCTGCTGGGCAAGCGGGGAGCCAGTGTGACCTTTAGCGATCCGTTCGTGCCCAAGCTTCATGCCGACGGCGTGGTCCCCGAAATGGCGGCTATCGATGCCGAAAAAGGCGCGGCAGAGGCAGACTGCGTGGTGATCGTCACCGATCACAAAGATTTCGACTACGCGCGCATCGTCGAACGCTCCAAGTTGATCGTGGACACGCGCAACGCGCTCAAAGGCAATCTGTCGGCGAAAATCGTGCGCTTGTGATCAGCACGTCACTTTAACGCTGCGAGTTCATGCTTGGCCTGCACTAGCGCCGGGAGATCGGCGTCGGCGCCTTGCTCTTTCGCCAAGAAATCCTGGTAGGCTGTGCGGGCTTGCGCCATGTCTCCTTCGGCTGCCCAGGCGCGGCCCAAGGCCAGATAGGCGAGCGCAAAGTTGGGATCGATGTCGATCGCGTGCCGGAAAAAGCCGATGGACGCGCGGTTATTTCCTTGCCTCCGTTGAGCGCTTCCCAGCGCGTACGACTGGAGCGCCGGAAACGATATTGTGGTCGACTTACGAAGGCTGGGCTCCAGCTTCTGAATGGAACTGCGCGGCTCGCCCAGTTTGAGGCGCATGCCGGCGGCGGCTTTCGCGATCGCGTCCAGCACTTGCTCGCGGCCTTCGGCCGGCACTTGTTCGCGAGCGAGCGTCGCGCCGTTCTGGCAATTGACGGCTTGAACCGTAATCGAGAAGGTCTTGCCCAGATCCACAATCGCGCCGTTGATCATGGCCTTCTGGCCTCCGTGCACGCAGATATCGTGCGCGGTAACGTTGCTCAGGCGCGTATCCGGCGCCCGGCCCATCGCTTTTAGATCGTCGTGAACCTGCTGGTCGTTCAGGATGTTGAGGAAAGGCGACTGCTCCAGTTGGATCGCCAGCGCGGCGCGCAGAGCCCCATCGAAAATCGCATCGCCGGTGGCGTTACTGAAATCCCCCAACACCAGAACATCTTTATCCGAGAGTCGATCGTGGGAGGGAAATTGCAACGCCAGTAAGACCAGGCCCGCGATCAGCATGATCACCGCGACCACGGCAATCAGGTACTCGCGGCGGAAGCTGCCGCTCGCCGGCACCGTGGCCAGCGCCTGTTTGAGTTCGCTTGCCGATCGCCAGCCCCGCGCGGGATCGCGTTCCAGGCACTTTCGCAAAACTGTTTCGAGCGCGGCGGGCTCGACCGGACGCCGGTTCTCAGGGATCGGCCGGCCCATGAGCATCTCATACAGCAGGCCACCGAAGGCGTGGATGTCAGAAGAGGCTTGCGCGTCCGCTTTTGCGAAACCGAAATCCAGTATCTTGATGCCTTGTTGCGTCACCAGAACATTCGAGGAATTCAGGCCGCCGTGCGCGATGCCGTGCTTATGCGCGTAATCCAGCGCGTCACAAATTTCGGTGGCGAAGCGCAGTGCTTCCTGCAGCGAGAGCGGCCCTTTTAGCGGGACGCCCTCGACCGGTTCCATCGCAACGTAGTTCGGGCCAACTTCGTAGATCCCGCGAATATGCGGGTGCTGGAGTTCCGCTACGCCAGGCGGAAGAGGATCGCCTAAAATCTCTATTGCAACATCCCGCTCGCGCAGCGTATCGCGCGCTCGATATACCTCGCCTCTAGACCCGGCCCCAATCGGAGTCAGGATCTCATACGGGCCCAGGCGATCGCCGGCGGCCAGCGCCATGATGGAGCTTACTTACCGAAGTACGCTTGATCGAAGGTGATAGAGGCCTTATCGCGGATAGCTTCCACGCTCTTCTGCGCCATCTCCGGCCCGACCTTATCCGCGATCTCGTTCTTCACATCGTCCATCTTCCGGGTGTCGTGCTTGGTCACTTGAATGACGTGATAGCCGAACTGAGTCTTCACCGGCTCGCTGACTTCGTCTACCTTCAGTGTGAACGCAGCTTCGTCGAATGGCGGAACCATGCGGCCGCGTGTAAACTCGCCCAGCGCGCCGCCGTTGGCGCCGGAACCGACGTCGTCGGACTCGGCTTTGGCGAGCGCGGCGAAGTCCCCGCCGGCGACGATCTTGGCGCGCAGGTCTTTGGCTTTGGCCAGCGCCTCTTCATCGGTCAAATCCTTCTCGCCGTCCTTCAGTCCCACCGGTGAGCCCTTGAAGCGAATCAGAATATGGCGCGCCGTCACGGTTTCCCACTCGTTCTTGTGGCCGTCGTAATAGGCTTGCAGGTCCGCGGCCGAAGGCTTTGCGTCCTTCGA
>CAWCAP010000002.1:0-22428 GCA_963793395.1 Bryobacterales bacterium
GACGCGGTCAGTGGCGATGGAATGCGTTCCCGCGAACGCTGACGAACCCAGCAAGCTGCGGCCGAAGCGAGCCCCTTCTTCATCCGCAAAATCGACGACGCGGATGGTGACCGGCGGACGCCCCCCATAGGCTTCCGCAAATCCGCGCAACACTTCGAGCCCCGTCATCACGCCCAAACAGCCATCCAGCCAGCCGCCGTTCGGGACGGAATCCAAATGGCTCCCGAAAATCAGAGCTTTTTTCGACGCGCCCGGCAGTGTGATCCAACGGTTGCCCGCGGCGTCGTAGTGGTCCTCCACCGGAAGACCGGCGAGCTTGGATGTGAACCATTCGCGAGCTTTCAGCCAGGTGTCGGTCCAGCAGATGCGCTGGGCTCCGTTCTCATCGGCTGTGAGCGCGCGCAGTTCCTTCAGCTCGGCAATCGTGCGGCTTGGGTTGACTGTCACCATGATGATTAGAAATACGCAGGCTCGCGTTTCAAGAGACGGCCGCGCCCGCGCTCGCCGACGAACTTGCCGTCGCGAATTTGCACTTTGCCGCGAACCGTAACGATGGACGGACGCCCATCGACTTCGAATCCTTCAAATCCGTTGTAGTCGTTATTTGTATGCTGCTTCGCGGCGGAGACGGTTCCGCGATACGACTGATCGAAAATTACCAGATCCGCATCGCTGCCGGGAGCGATGGCGCCCTTGCGCGGGAACAATCCGAACAGCTTGGCGGCGCGAGTGCTAGCAGCGTCGACGAAGCGGTGCACATCCAAAGTGCCGCGGCTGACGCCGTAAGTGTAAAGCAAGCTCACGCGCTCTTCGATGCCCGGAATTCCATTGGGGATCTGCGTAAAATTATCCGTGCCCAGCAGCTTTTGCGACTTGTCGAACGGGCAATGATCGGTGGCTATGGTGTCGACGGAACCCGCCGCCAGTGCATCCCACAAGATTTTCTGATTGCGCCGGTCGCGCAAAGGCGGCGACATCACGTGCTTCATTCCTTCCAGCCCGGGCCTCTCGGCGTATGTCTTATCGAGCAGCAGGTGCGGAATAACCGACTCCACCCAGAGACGCGCGCCACGCGATTTGGCGGCGCGGGCCGCGTTCAACGCGCCTTCGGAGGAAAGATGAACCACGTAGCCGGCGGCTCCGGTGTTCTCGAGAAAAGTTGCGAAGTGATGTGTGCCTTCGGCCTCAACGGATTCCGGACGGCTGGGCTCATGCCACTCCGGCCCGGTTTTGCCTTGCGCGAGCAGAAGCTGTTGCAGGCGGCCGATCAACTCCGCGTTTTCGCAATGCGCGGTTACGATCACGCCCAGTTTCCGCGCCAGTTGCAGAGTCTGATACATCTCGCCATCGTCCACGCCGAAGAAGTTCTTATACGCCAGAAAGATTTTGAAGGAAGCAATGCCGTCGGCGACGATCTCGCGCAATTGTCCTTCGGTCTGATCTTCGAACTTGGTCACCGACATGTGGAACGAATAGTCGCAGGCGCTGGACCCTGCGGCTTTGGACTTCCATAGGTGGTAGCCCGCGAGCGTATCGTCATTGCGCGAGGGGCAGCACATCTCTATATACGTGGTCGTGCCGCCTGCCAGCGCCGCGATGCTCGCTGTTTCGTGCGTATCTTTGGCGAACGTCGCCATGAACGGCAAATAGATGTGGACATGCGGATCGATGAAGCCCGGAAAGACCAGCATCCCGGTGGCGTCGATGACCTCCGCGTCCGGCGGTGCGTCCAAGCCCGAGCCGATGCGTGTGATGGTCTCGTTCTCTACATAAATGTCGCCACGGAAGCGCGAGTCCGCGTTAACGATGTCGGCGTTGCGAATCAGCAGCGGCATATTAAAACGTGGGAGGCGTGTTGACCCAAATCAGGACCGCCTCCTGGTCCGTAGGGTTGAAGAATCGATGACCGCTGGTACTCGCGAACCATAAACTGTCGCCCGGCGCCAACGTGTAGCCTTCAATTTCGTCGAGCCAGACTTCGAGAGCGCCCGAGAGTAGATAAATAAATTCCTCACCTGCATGCGAATAGGCTCCGTCGCTGCCAGTTCCGGCCGGCACGCGGAACAGCATGCATTCGAGCATCGAGGTTCCGAACGAGAGCACTTCCATTCGAACGCCGCTATCGGTTTGAAGCGCACGCCGGTCTGCCGGTCGAACCAAACGGCTGGGCCGGGTGGGCAAATCGTAAAGCTCCAGCATGGTGGTTCCATAAGCCGCCACCAGACGCTGAAGAGTCGCCACCGATGGGTGAGCGCGCGACAATTCGATGGAACTCAAAAAGCCCGCCGATATTTTCGCTTGCTGTGCGGCTTCGGTTAGACTCATATTGCTGCGTGCGCGCAATTGGCGAAGCTTGGGACCCAGGTCGGTCTGCTCGCGTTTCCCGGAACTGGCCGGCGTGCTTGCGCCGGAGCCCAGCATTTCCTTGATCCCCGGAACGCTCAGCCGCTTCACATCGCGCAAGTACTTGATGCGCTTCAGGACTTCCAGCATCTCCGGCGTATACAAGCGGAAACGTCCGTTGCTGCGAGCCGGCGTCACCAACCCAACACTCTCCCAGACCCGTAGAGTCGAAGGACTGATCCCGAGAATGCGCGCTGTTTGACCCACGGTCAGTAAACCCGTATAAGAACTGACGGCCCGCCGGCCCGCAGCGGACGAGATCGTTTTCTCAGATTCCTTCTTGTCTCTAGTCAGAAAGCACCATTCGCCATCCTAACAACAAGTGCCAGGAACGAACAAACGATGCTGCCGAATGTGTTTCACACGCGATTCAAGTCTTCGCCATTGCTAGCCCTGGACTCTCAAGGGCCAGCGCAAGGTCAGCGATTTCGAGCGCGCGATCCATCACGCCTATTGCAAAATCCACTTCGTCGCGGGTGATGATCAGCGGCGGCGCAATTACCAGGTGGCTGATCCACGCCTGCACCATCACGCCATTCTTCATCATGTGCGCGACCACTTGATCGATCACCAGGCTCTTTCCGGAAACCTTGTCCGCCCGGGTATTGAACGGAGTCTTTTTGACGGGGTCCTTCACCAGGTCCACGGCCCAGAACAGTCCCATGCCGCGAACATCGCCGACCGACGGATGGCGCAGCTTCAATTCCTGCAGGCGCGCGCCCATATAGGTGCCCATCTCTCTTGCGCGCTCCACCAAGTCCAGACGCTTTAGTTCGCGAATTGTGGCGACCGCGGCCGCGAGCATCAAGGGATGCGCTTCATAGGTATGGCCATGCGCGAAATAATGATCGTCGAAATAGGAGGCCACTCTTCCCGTGGTCGCGCAGAGCCCCAACGGCGCATAGGCGCTGGTGATGCCCTTAGCGGTGACCAGAATATCGGGCGTCACACCCCAATGATCCATCGCAAACCATTTGCCAGTGCGTCCCCAGCCCGTCATGACTTCGTCGGCAATCAGCAGAACACCGTGGCGATCGCAAATTTCCCGTAGGCGCGGCATGTATTCCGGAGGCGGAATCAGGACGCCGTTCGTACCAACGATCGGTTCGACCACCACTGCCGCCACGTCGTTTTCATTTTCGATCATGTGCTCGATATAGCTGGCGCACGCCACGTCGCAGGACGGGTAGGTGTGCTGCAGCGGGCACTTATAGCAATTCACCTCAGGACCAAAAATCACGCCGGACCCTTTGGCGGAAGGCTCCGACGCCCAGCGCCGCGGGTCGCCGGTGGCCGCGATCGAGCCCGCCGTCGAACCATGGTAGGATCGGTATCTAGAGATAATCTTCGCGCGCCCCGTCACCATCCGCGCAATTTTAAATGCCGCCTCGTTGGCGTCCGTCCCCGAAGTTGTAAAAAAGAATTTCTCCAGGCCGCGCGGCAGCACTTCCAGCAGAAGTTCCACCAGATCCGCACGGACATCGGTCGCGTAGCCGGGAGCAACGTAAGCAAGTTGACGGGCCTGCTGCTCGATCGCCTGGATCACAGCCTCGTTCTTATGCCCCAGCGCCACGCACATGAGCTGCGCGGAAAAGTCCAGATAGCGCTTCCCCGTGGAATCGAAAAAATAGCAATCCTTGGCGTCGGTTACATGTAGAGGCGCCCAGCCCTTTTGAAACCGCCAGGTCCCGAAGGTATGGCGGGCCGTTGATTCTGTAACGTCTTTGGAGGATCTGGAGGCCATGAAGTTTAACGGATCTGAAATGACGCTGCCTGAGATTACGTTAGATAATAATTGTAATCTTGTCAACATAAATTCCATAGTGGAGTTTTTGGAGCGCTACGGCGAAGTGAGAAAAATATCAATAAATATGGGTTAAACTGGCATCAGTGGGCCGCTTCCGGCCTCGCCGTTAGGATCTTGACAATCTTGTAATTTAAATGTAGACTACATCCATCCTTGTTGGATATCTGGGTTGAATGCCCGGTTAAAGTTGTTGCCACGTTGCAGCTTGCTCGCCTCTTCAAAAAACGGACGTGATCCCAAGCCGTGGAGGGAAATGGCCCCATGCGACAAAGCAAAACTTCGATTCGCCCTTATTCGTGTCTTGCCTCAATTCTGCTGATAGCGAGCGCCGCGGCTGGCGCCACTCCCGCTGAGGATTTCTTTGAAGCCAAGGTCCGGCCAGTCTTCGCCAAAAATTGTTACGCCTGCCACACTGCCGCGCAAACCAGCGGCCTGCGTGTAGATTCCAGAGAAGCGCTTCTGAAGGGCGGCACGCGCGGACCTGCGATCGTGCCCGGGAAGCCGGAAGCCAGCTTGCTGGTCAAGGCGATTCACTATAGCGACAGCCATCTGAAGATGCCGCCGCCCAACGAGCTGGCCGCCGAAGACGTCCGCGCGATCGAGCAGTGGATTCAGGATGGCGCGCCGTGGCCCGAAAAAGCTCCCGTCGTAGCGCCGGTGATCACGGCGCAGCAGCGCGGCTTTTGGTCATACCAGAAACCTGTGAAGCCAGCGATTCCGGCCAATAAAAACACTGCGTGGGCTTACAACGATATTGATCGCTTCGTGATGGCGAAGCTCGAAGACAAGAAACTAGTTCCCGCCAAAGACGCCGATAAACGAACTCTAGGCCGCCGGGTCACACTGGATCTGACCGGGCTGCCGCCTACTCCGGAAGAGATGCAAGCGTTTCTGGGCGATAAGTCTCCGCAAGCGTATGAGCATTTAGTCGATCGCCTGCTGGCATCGAAAGCTTATGGGGAGCGCTGGGGCCGGATGTGGCTCGACGTCGTGCGCTTTTCCGACACCGCCGGAAACGGCGCCGATTATCCGGTTCCCGATTCCTACAAATATCGCGACTGGGTAATTCAATCCTACGCGCAGGATATGCCCTACGATGAGTTCGTTCGCGAACAGATCGCGGGCGACTTGCTGCCTTCAAAATCGGAACCGGATCATTGGAACAAGATCATCGCAACTGGCTACTTGGCGAATGCGCGGCGCAGCGAGGGCAAAGTCGATACGGTTTCCGATGCGGTGGACAACGTCGGCTATTCGTTCTTGGGCTTGAGTGTGGCCTGTGCGCGCTGCCACGATCATAAATTCGATCCGATCCCGACCCGCGACTACTATTCGATGTTTGGAATTCTTAACAGCACCAAGTTTGCGCAGCCGGGGTCGGAACCGATCCGCTATCAGCGCGATATGGTGTTTCGCGACCCGAACGCGACCAAGTCCCAGGAGTATCTGGATTTCCAGGCGCAGTTGAAGCCCGTCTCCGATTCGATTGCGGCGGTGAACAAACTGCCGTACTTTGACGATGTGCTGCCGATGTTGCAGGCGCGCCGCATGGATCTTTATAAAAGGGCTCCGCACTTCGAAACTGCCTATGCGGTAACCGAAGGCACCGCCGCCAACGCTCACGTGCTGCCCTATGGCGACGTCAGAAATCCTGGCGAGGAAGCGCCGCGCGGGTTCCTGCAAATTTTAGGCGGCGAGACGCTACCGCCCAGCGAAACCGGCAGCGGAAGATTGGAGCTCGCCAACTGGATCGCGAATCCGGATAATCCGCTCACGGCGCGAGTGATGGTTAATCGCATTTGGCAAGGCCACTTCGGGCGGGGAATTGTCCAGACGCCGAATGATTTCGGTTCGAGAGGCGCGGCGCCCTCCAGTCCGAAACTTCTGGATTACCTGGCGACGCACTTTGTTGAGAGCGGCTGGTCGATCAAGGCCATGCACCGCGAGATGCTGCTCTCGCACACCTACCGGCTCTCGTCGGATCGCGTGGAGGCCGACGCGGCGATCGACGCCGATAATATTTACATGTGGCGGCAGTCACGCCGGCGCATGGACGCGGAACAAATTCGCGACTCGATGCTGGCCGTGAGTGGCAAGCTGGACACCACGCCTGCGGGTCCGCAGCCGTTTCCGGCTGAATGGGAATGGAATTATTCAGCCCATGTTCCGTTTTCCGCGGTTTACGACACCAACCGGCGATCGGTTTATCTGATGGTCCAGCGCATCCGGCAGCATCCTTACCTGGGTCTGTTCGATGCGGCGGATCCGAACGCCAGTACCGGCGTCCGTTCCAGCAACATCACTTCGCTGCAAGCATTATTCTTCATGAACGGGGAGCTGCCGCGTCTGTGTGCGGAGAACCTGGCATCCGAGGTCGAAAAAGATTCGCCATCGGTCAACGCCCAGGTCGACCAGGTTTTCTGGTCGGTTTACAATCGCGCTCCCAGTCCCCGGGACAAAGATCGGGCACAGACTTTCTTGACCAAGGCAGAAAATGTGTATAAGGCCAAGGGCAGCGCCGGGTCCGAAGCGCAGCAGAAGGCCATGTCGGCGTTCATCGAGGCGCTGTTTAGCACTAACGAATTTTTGTTTGTCGAATAATTGAGGAGGCGATCGCGCGATGCCACAAGCACATCAGTTCGAACGGCGGCATTTTCTACGATCCATGGTAGGCGCGTCGGCGCTGTTGCCGGGGATCATGAGCCAGTTAATGGCGCAATCCAGCCCCGATAATCCTCTAGCGCCGAAGCCCGGCCACTTCCCGGCCAAGGCCAAGCGCGTCATCTTCATGTGCATGAGCGGCGGCGTTTCCCACGTGGATACGTTCGACTACAAGCCCAAGCTGATCGCGGATAACGGCAAAAGATTTAAGAAAGACTATCTCTCCGGACCGCGTTGGGGTTTTTCGCCCAACCCGAAGTGCGGCACCATGGTCAGCGATCTGTTCCCGAACGTGCGCTCAGTGATGGATGAAATCTGCCTGATCAAGTCGATGAAAAACGACTTCCCGAATCACACGGAAGGCACCATGGGTCTGCATGGCGGCAATGTGCGCTTTCCCCGGCCCAGCATTGGATCCTGGGTCAGCTACGGCCTTGGTACCGAGAACCAGAATCTGCCAGCCTTCATCGTGCTCGCGCCGGAGATGCCGTACAGCGGAAGTTTGGCATGGGATTCGCTCTTTCTCCCGGCGGTTTATCAGGGCGTCCGCGTGATTCCGGGAGGCGAGCCGGTGCCAGACGTCAAGCCTCGCGATCTTCCCGAAATTCAGGATTTGAAATTGGGCATGGCGGAAGTTTTCAATCGCGAGTTTCTCGCGGAGCACGATAACGATAATGTACTCGCGGCCCGCATGAAGACTTTCGAAACCGCCTTCGGGATGCAGAAGGAAGCACCGGAGGCGTTCGACACCTCGAAGGAATCCGACGCGACGCTGAAGTTATACGGCCTCGAACGCGGCAGCACCAGCGGGTTCGCCTGGCAATGCTTAGTCGCGCGGCGTCTGGCGGAGCGGGGCGTCCGCTTTGTGGAATTGATCGACATCGGAACCTTGCAGCTCGTGAATTGGGACGCTCACGCGGACATGAAGACCCACATTCCGCTCGCCAAGAACGTCGATCAACCGATCGCGGCTCTCATTAAGGACCTGAAGTCGCGCGGGATGCTGGACGAAACCCTGTTGGTCTGGTCAACCGAGTTCGGACGGCGTCCCGGCGACGTGCAACCGGAAATGCTGGGACGGGGCCACCATGCGCGGGTCTATTCTTCCTGGCTCGCGGGCGGCGGTATCAAGGGCGGCATCACGTATGGCGAATCGGATGACTACGGTTACGATATCGCCAAAGATGAATGTCACGTCCACGATTTTCAGGCGACCATTCTCAATCAAATGGGACTCGACCACACTAAGCTGACCTACCGGCATGACGGACGCGATTACCGCCTCACCGATGTGTCGGGACACGTGGTGAGAGATATCCTGGCGTAATGGCCGCAGCCGAATCCATCTCGATCGAAGCCCGTTTTCAGGATCTGCATCCGGCGCTGTCCGGGCAGGCGGCTGTGGTCGAGGCCAATCGTTGTCTCAATTGTTTCGATGCGCCGTGCATGACGGCGTGCCCGACGCATATCGATATTCCCGGTTTCATCAAGAAAATTGCGCGCGACAATTTGCGAGGCTCCGCGCTGCGCATTCTTGAGGCGAACGTGCTGGGCTTGAGTTGTTCGCGAGTGTGTCCGGTGGACGTACTGTGCGAAGGTTCGTGCGTCATGCACGGCCGTGGCGAGCGTGCGATCGCCATCGGGCTCTTGCAGCGGCATGCGATGGAGAATTTCTATCACAGCGGTGCGCAGGTGCCCTGGAAACCAGCGGTGGAACGCTCGCAGCGGGTGGCTTGCATCGGTGCGGGACCGGCGTCGCTCGCCTGCGCCGCTGCGCTCCGCCGTCAGGGCTTTGGTGTCACAATTTTCGAAAAGCGCTCTCTGGGCGGAGGCCTCAACTCCTACGGCGTAGCAGAATACAAGCTGCAAGTTTCCGATAGCCTGCGCGAAGTCGAGTTCATCCGATCGCTGGGGGCTGTGATCGAAACCGGGAAGTCTGTCGGGGAAGATATTTCCTTACAGGAGATCGAGAATAAGTTCGATGCCATCTTTCTCGGCATAGGTCTCGGGGAGAGCCATCCCTTGAATCTCGGCGGTGAAGGCGCGCCCCAGATCATCGACGCGATGCGTTACATTGAGGCTTATAAAATGCGCACTCCGCTCCCAACCGGCGCGCGAGTAGTGGTGATCGGCGGCGGCAATACCGCTATCGACGCAGCCTGCGCCGCAAAACTTTTGGGAGCTGAGGAAGTGACGATCGCGTATCGCCGTGGCGAAGAGGAAATGCCGGCTTTCGCCTTCGAGATTGAGCACGCGCGCGAACAGGGAATAAGCTTTCTGTTTCAGGCCGCACCCGTCGCCCTGAAGTCTGGGGCCATGGAATTCCAGCGTATGCGCCTTACCAGTCCGGACGCCTCTGGACGCCGCAAGAGCGAGCCCGAGCCGGGTACCGAGTTCACCGTTTCGTGCGACACGGTAATCCCCGCGATCGGCCAGTCGAAACTCACGGGCCTCCTAGCAGCAGGTAGCGAACGTCAAGCTAAACAATGGCGCGGTGGTTATCGATCCCGCCACCGGACGCACGTCCAATCCCAAATATTTCGCTGGCGGCGATTGCGTGAGCGGCGGCCGCGAAGTGGTGGACGCCGTCGCCGATGGAAAGCGCGCGGCTCTCGGGATTCTGGAGGCACTCGGTGGCTGATCTCAGCGTCAAATTCGCCGGCGGCATCAATAGCCCGAATCCGTTCTGGCTGGCGTCCGGACCTCCTGCTAATTGCGGCGAGCAGATCATGCGCGCCTTCGACGCGGGCTGGGGCGGAGCTGTCTGGAAGACTATCGGCGAGCCTATTCTCAACGTCAGTTCGCGGTATTCGGCAGTGGATTGGAACGGGCAGCGGATCATGGGCTTGAATAATATCGAGCTGATCTCCGATCGCCCGATCGCCACAAATTTGCGCGAAATATCCGAGGTAAAGAAGCGCTATCCGCGTCACGCCGTCATTGCGTCGCTCATGGTCGAATCGCGGCGCGAAGCCTGGCATTCGATTACCAAGCAAGCCGAGGACGCCGGAGCCGATGGCCTGGAACTTAACTTCGGATGTCCGCACGGCATGAGCGAACGCGGCATGGGCAGCGCGGTGGGCCAGGTGCCCGAGTACGCCTGCATGGTCACCGAATGGGTGAAGGAAGTGGCGCGCACGCCGGTCATCGTCAAGCTGACGCCGAACATCACTGACATTCGCATTGCCGCGCGCGCTGCGAAACGTGGCGGCGCCGATGCAGTCTCGGCCATCAACACCATCAATTCCATCACCGGCATCGACCTGGATACTTTCGTGCCGCGGCCCAACGTCGACGGTTTATCGAGCCACGGCGGCTATTGCGGCCCCGCCGTGAAACCCATCGCGCTGCACATGGTGCAACAGATCGCGGCCGACCCGGAATCGCAGCTTCCGATCTCAGGCATCGGCGGAGTAGCGGGATGGCGCGAAGCGGCCGAATTTATTTTGCTGGGCTGTGGGACGGTGCAGGTCTGCACCGCCGCGATGCATCAGGGCTTCCGCATCGTCGAAGACATGGCCGACGGCCTGTCGAATTGGATGGACGAGAAAGGCTTTCGCACCATCGAGGATTTCCGCGGCGCTTCCGTGCCGCGCGTGAAGGAATGGAAAGATCTCAATCTCAATTACAAGATTGTCGCCGCCATCGATCATGCCACATGCATCGGGTGCGAGCTGTGTTATGTCGCGTGCTGGGATGGCGCGCACCAATGTATTCACGTCGAACGCGACGGCCTTCCCGCGCATCCGCCTCCGGCGCTGGTCGAAGCGGCGGCTCACGCGCGCCTCACATCGTCGCCGGTTTCTAAAAAAGATCAAGCGGGAGTGCCCTACGGCCGCACGCCTCTCGCGCGAATTCCGCATGTGGATGAAGCCGAATGTGTCGGCTGCAACCTTTGTTCGCTGGTATGTCCGGTGGATGGATGCATCACCATGAAGCGCGTGGATCACGATGTCCCCGCCGAGACTTGGGTTCAGCGAACTTCGAAAGTAGAAGCCGTGTAATGAATCAGGACGCAAATTCACGCAATATTGAACAAATCGCCGTTGACAAGATTACACAATTATTGTAAAGTTGCCATAAGTCAGTTGGGTGTCTTGATCGAATTCAAAATTTGACCTCGTCGTTTTCTCTGAAGTTGTAGCTGTCGCACTTGCCCCTGGGCCCCTGTTGTCTCCTTTTTGCTCCGTCGCACATTCGTAACGTCGTCAGGATCTGCCTGCCTTACGCAGGCTAAAGGAGACCAATATGAATATCTTTTCCCGGCGCGCCGCCTTGGGCCCGGCTCTAGCAGTGTTTCTCTTGTGCGCGCTGGCCGCTCCGCGCGCAGCCGGACAGGGCGCCATTTCGACTGGTGTAGTCAACGGCACAGTCTCCGATCCCACCGGCGCGGTGATTGCCGGCGCCGACGTGAGCGCCTCCAACATAGCTACCGGAACGAAGCTTACAACGAAAACCAATGAAGGCGGACTGTTCAGCTTTCCTGCGGTTCCAGTGGGCGTTTATAAGATTTCGGTAGCGTCGGCGGGATTCAAGTCGGCGGAAATCACCGGCGTCAACGCGTCCATTGGATTGACCGCATCTATCAACGTGAAACTCGAAGTCGGCGACGCTACGCAGCAGGTGACGGTCACGGATTCCGAGGAAGTTCTCAACACCAGCGACTCGCATGTCAGCTCCACCATTGACTCGAATATCGTCGAGAACCTTCCCTCCCTGCGCCGCAATTTCACAGACTTCGTTTTGCTCACGCCCAATGCCACTACCGACGGCCAGTTTGGAGACGTGACCTTCGCCGGCGCGGTCGGCGGCGCGTTTTCGAACTATGCGAATTCCAATGCCTCCAACGGATTCTTCGTCGACGGAGCGAACGCCACCAGCCGTTACTGGGGCAGCCAGCGTGGCCTTACGCGCATTCCGTACTTATTTGGCGCGGAATCCATCCAGGAGTTTCAGGTTTCGCTGAATCCATATTCGCCGGCCTATGGCGGCGCATCCACCGGCTTCGTCAATACCGTGACGAGATCCGGCACCAACGCATTTCATGGACAAGCGTTTTATTTCAACCGCAATACCGGCACGGGCGCGATCGACGCCGTTTCCAAATCATCCGGAGTAGCGAAAGCGTTGGATGTCCGCCAGCAATTTGGCGCCGGCACCGGCGGACGCATCATCCGCGACAAAGCGTTCTTCTATTTCGATTATGAACAGCAGCGCCGCAAGGATCCCATCTCGGTCATCAACGCCGGCCAGCAAGCCGTCAATGTAACCAACTTTGGGTTGCCGGCGGGCACGGCTCTTCCCGCACCCACCGGATATCCGGTGCCGGGGACGAACACCACGGTTCCCACGCTGCAGCAAGTCTCGAACGCGATCTATGAAATCCAACAAAATCTCGGCATCCGGCAGCGCCGCCAGGACGATCTGGTGTTCTTCGGGCGCGGCGACTACCAGCTATCCAGCAAAGACCAGCTCTCGGTCCACTACAACTACAACACCTTCAACTCGCCGGGCGGCACGATTACATCCAACCCTGTGCCAGCCACAGGTATTCAGTCGCTTTCCAACAACGACGTGAGGGATCACAGCGCCGTCATCCACCTGGTGCACATCTTCAGTCCGGCACTGGTGAGCGATGCCCACGTCAGCTATGTGCGGGATCAACAGATCACAATTCCTGCCGGGCTTTCGCCGCTAGGATTCTCGCCCTCCGTCAAGTTGACAACGCCGCAAACTTTCACTATTGGCAACTCGGCCTTCTCCGACCTGCGCGAATACGAATGGGCGTTTAGCGATCGCATCAACTACACCAAAGGCCGTCATTCTCTGGACCTGGGAACGGACATCAGCCGCGACGCGATTGTTTCCTACAGCCTTTCAGGTTACAACGGGACCTACACGTTCTCGAGTCCGCTGAACTTCGCGCTGGGCCAGTTCGTCAACTACTCGCAGAGCTCGGGCACGCCGGTGATCCGCGTGACCGTCCCCACTTACGCGTTCTACGCGGGTGACACATTCAAAGTGACTTCGAAGCTGACGCTGAATTATGGCTTCCGGTATGACTGGCAAGTCTATCCGCAACCGCCATTGAACCCGGCGCTCCCGCTGACGGGTCAGTACAACAATGATTACAACCGCTGGGCGCCGCGCTTCGGCTTCGCTTACCACGTGCTTCCGAAAACCGTGATTCGTGGCGGCGCCGGTATGTTCCGGGCCTTCCTTACGGCGCAAAATTATATCAACGCGACCACTTCCAACGGCCTCGCCAGCCTGCGTTCGAGTTTGACGTTGAACTACAACTCGGCGCTCTCACCGGCGGCGCAAGCGGTGGTCTTTCCGAATACCGTTGCGCCCAGTTCGTCGCTATTCGCGGCCTCGGCGAACGTAAACGTAATTGATCCTGGTCTCCGCGATCCTTCCACGATCCAGACCAGTCTGCAAATCGAGCAGCAGGTATCGCAGAGCATGACCATTACGCTGGGCAGTATCTGGGTGCATGGAACGCACCTCATCTCGTCCAGCTACTATGACATGAACTTGCAGCGGCCAACCGGAACCACCAGCTATATTGTTTGCCCCGCGGGCACCACTACTTCACCTTGCGGAGGCGGCGTTGCGGTCACGCAGCCGAACTTCGATAGCGGGCTCCTCAAGGAAGGCGCGCTAAATCCGAGCTTCGGCCAGATCAAAGCCCTGATCAGCCCCGGCAACAACAACTACATATCGGGCTTCTTCGAACTCCGCCAGCGGATGCGTCACGGATTCAGCGCCATCTCGTCCTACACGTTTTCGAAGAACACAGTATCCAACGGCGTCGATTTCAACAACCAGTTCGATTTCAGCAACACGCACGCGCTGGCGCTTATCGATCAACGCCATCGCGTGGTGGTCGGCGCCGTGTGGCAACCGCAGACGCAGTTCACCAACAGCGTCGCTCGCCACGCGCTTTCCAATTGGACCTTCAGCACTTCCACGGAGTACGGTTCCGGCCGCCCCTACGCCGGATTGCTGTTGTCAGGGCAGGGAGGCAAGAACCTTAACGATTCGGCCTTCAATTATTCCCAGGGAATCGCTAGTTCAGGACCTACGCCGACGGTCGGCCTGAACAGTTATGAAGGGCCTTGGTCGGGTGGCATGGATATCAGCGTGGAGCGGGCCTTCTCGTTGGGCGAATTTGCCAAGTTGATGTTCCGCGCTCAAGGATTCAACATCATGAATCATCCCAACTATTACGTGCAGTCCGGCAACTCGGGGCAGGGCGTCAACCAGAGCCAATACAAAGCTCTTGGTTCCACCTGCGGTGACGGCAAGACTCAGAACCAGACATGCTACCTGGTCCCGAACGCCGCGTTCGGCAGCTTCCTGGTGGTCGGCCAGAATACCGGTCCACGCATTTTCCAATTCGCGATGATTCTCCGATTCTAAGCCTCTCTAATTCCGCTACCCGGGTGGGAAGTCCCGCCCGGGTGATTTTTTTTCATGCGCCCTATCTTCGTCATCCTCGCCGTTATCTCTTCTCAGTTCGCGGTTCCAGCTCCCAAGGTCGTCCGCGGAACTGCGCCGGACACTTACGTCCTGACCGGGACGTTCGTCACGCCGGACAAAATCGTAAAAGGGAAGTTGGTCATCCAGGGCGATACGATCCAATGCGTCGGCCCGATTTGTCCGACGCCGCCCGGAGCAACGCGTATCGAACTGAAGGACTCCTACGCCTTCCCGGGATTCATCGATGCGCATCAGCACCTGGGCTCCAATGTGTCACCGCTGTGGAAGAATTCCCACGTCTATCAGGACCGTTACGAATGGCAGAAGGACCCGGATCACCTCGCTTTCATGGCGCCGGAGCGCGCCGCGTTTACGAAGGACGAGGCGACGGCTTGCGCCATCCTCAAATACGCCGAGCTGCGCGAGCTTGTCAGCGGCGTAACCACTGTGCAAGGTGTCGGCCTAGCCAGGCCCTGCCTCGACGGCTGGGTACGTAACGCCGACGGCGCGCATGATTTGCCGCTGCCGCCCAATCGGGTGGTCGGCTACATCCCGGATGTCCGTCTCTTCAATCTCACCATCGACTGGAACGTTACAAAATGCCTGGCGATTCATCTGGGAGAAGGCATTGATGACTATGCCCGGCAAGAACTCTCCGTGCTGGATGAGAAGGGCCTGCTTCGCCCGGAAACCATGATCATTCACGCGACTGCGTTCGGGCCTCCCGAATTTGCGCGGATCGCGAAGGCCGGCGCAAAAGTGGTTTGGTCGCCGCAAAGCAACATCGCGCTCTACGGAAAGTCCATGAACGTCGAGGCCGCGATCAAGTCGGGCATCGAAGTTTCGCTCGGAGTCGACTGGAGCCCCTCCGGCAGCAGCAACATTTTCGAAGAACTACGCGTCGCCGATCGCGTGAATCGCTCCCAAATGCATAACGTCGTCCAGCCCGGCCAATGGGTAAGCATGATCACGGCGCGGCCCGCCCGCGCGCTCTCACTCGCCGAATATATCGGCACCTTGGAAGCCGGCAAAAAGGCCGATATCACGATCCTCAAGCGTCGCGCGAAAAAACCGAACGCCAGCCTGCTCAAGACCGAAATGCGTGACGTTGAGATGGTTTGGATCGGTGGCCGTCTGCTGTATGGCAACGCGGCCACTGTGGAAGCAATTCGCCCCGACGCGTGCGAACTGGTTGACGCCGGTGGCGTGAGTAAGCGGCTCTGCGTCGCCGATCCAGCCAGCAAGACGCCCGGTGCTAACCAGACCTTCGCGGAGATCGACAAGACTATCCGAGCGGTTTACCCGAACCCGATCGCGCTGACGCAATAACACGCGCTTCGGCTGCGCCGGTGGAAGAAAAGGTACACTGCCTGCAATGCCCACTCATCCACCGTCCGCATCCATCCTGAAAGATCCCGTCACCTGGCTCTACCCTCCCATCGAGCCCTACAACACGGGCCGGCTCCAGGTCTCGCCGCGTCCACGAGATCTATTTCGAGGAAAGCGGCAACCCCTCCGGCAAGCCGGTGATCTTTCTGCACGGCGGTCCCGGCGGCGGCTCGGATCCGAAACAGCGCCGCTTCTTCCATCCCGCAAAAGTACCGCATCGTGAACTTCGACCAGCGCGGCTGCGGCAAGAGCACGCCCTACGCGTCTCTCGAAGCCAACACCACCTGGGACCTGGTCGCCGACATCGAGAAAATCCGCGAGCACCTCGGCATCGAGCGCTGGCAGGTGTTCGGCGGATCCTGGGGCTCCACGCTCGCCCTCGCTTATTCCGAAACGCATCCCGATCGCGTCACCGAACTCGTGCTGCGCGGCATCTTCCTGCTGCGCAAGCAGGAGATCGACTGGTTCTACCAGCGCGGCGCGTCGGTGCTCTATCCGGACGCCTGGGAGCCGTATCTCGCCCACATTCCCGAAGCCGAGCGCGGCGATCTGCTCTCCGCCTACTACCGCCGCCTTACCAGCGACGATCCGGCCGTGCGGCTCGCCGCTGCGAAGATCTGGAGCGGATGGGAAGGGCGCCACCTCGAAGCTGCTGCCCGACGCCGCCTTCGCCGGCCACTACGAAGAGGACGAATTTGCGCTCGCCTTCGCGCGCATCGAGGCCCACTACTTCGTCAACAAGGGATTTTTCGAAACCGACGACCAGTTGCTGCGCAACGCCTCGCGCATCCGCCACATCCCCGGAGTGATCGTGCAGGGCCGTTACGACGTCGTCTGCCCCATGGAAAGCGCCTGGGCGCTCCACCGCGCGTGGCCCGAAGCCGACCTCATCATCACTCCCGATAGCGGCCACAGCGCTTTCGATCCGCCGAACAGCCGCGCCCTGGTCGCGGCGACGGATCGATTCGCGGACTCCAAAGGAGACGGCCAGTAACGAACCTCCATGAGCGCCGGCCCCGGTAACCCTCTGCCATTGGGGAAATCGCTCAGGCCACTGCGGGATAGTGCACAACAAGGACCAAGAGCGGCTACGCTGCCTGTCGGTTCTGCTCTGCGGGAAGGATTTATTTGCAACTGGATACGATCCATCACGAATTGGAGGCCCGCATGCCCTAGGTGTTGGGCATGGAGGCCCCCAAATGACCTTGAGGAATTACTTTCTACTGTCAGTTGGTATTTTTGTTCTGGCTATCGCCGGACTGCACTATCTTCCGATCCCGGTACTGCCGTTTGTGCTGATCATTTTGGTTGGCGAGACGCTACTCGGTTTTCAAATCGAAGATCACAAGGTTGGCAGGATGCTCTTGAGGCTTTTCAACGCACCCAAACACCACGCGCCGCCCTCTGACACGAGACACGGTTGAAACCGGAAGGGGCATGGAGCGCCGCTGTCTCAAGCCCTGCCCGAAAACTCCCGGGTTTCGGTGGCGATTTTCACTTTCTCGCCTGGCTTGATAAACAGGGGAACACGGATCTCTAGGCCGGTCTCCAGCTTTGCTATCTTGGTGCCGCCCCCGCTTGCCGTGTCCCCGCGAACACCCGGTTCGGTTTCGGCAACCTCCAACTCCACAAACATCGGCAGTTGCAAACCGATCGGGTTGCCGTTGTACTTATGCGCATGGATCAGCGCGCCCTCCACCAGAAGGTCCAACGCGTCCCCGATCACGGTAGCGGGAAGGTTCAGGGTTTCGAAGTTATCCTGGTCCAGGAAATAGGAGCCGTCGCCGTCACTATACAAATAGCTGACCGGGACCAGTTGCATATCCGGTTCCTTGAACTTCTCGCCGGCCTTGAAGGTCTTATCCAGCACGGCTCCGGTGAGCAGGTTGCGCACTTTCAGGCGCACCAGCGTCTGTCCGCCGCGGGCAGTGGGTGTGCTGATCTCTGCCTCCAGGCAGTAGAAGGGAGCATTTTCGTGCTCAAAGACTGTCCGGCGTTTTATGCTGATCGCATCAATGAGTGAGGCCAATGGCGTTCAAGTTCCTTAACCTTCAAGTATAGAAGGCGCCATCGCGCCCGGAGAAGTACGGCTGGCGTGGCCGGAACGATTGGATTCGTGACGCTCCACTGCAGGTCACGAGAATCTGCGGCGGCAAGGCTGCCGGACCCCTACGGCGCGGGCGGATGGACATATTGGGCGTCCGAGGCCGACTGAGTACTTTTCCAGGCATGCGAGCCCCAATTCGTAGTACGGCTAGGACGTGAGGCGGCTATTGGGGAGTGGTTCAAGCTGAGCGAGGACATTTTTATCGAAAGATAGGCCTCGGTCCGAACCCATGCCAAATAACCTATAAGCAGGCACGTCCCTCACCCGGATGGGCCTGCTGAGAGTCCGGGGGCGCCTTTCCTAGGGACGTGTGCTCCTCGTCTCCCAAAGCCAAGGATGGCGAAGATAAGAATCGAATTGGAGGAGTAGCGTTTCCATGAAACAATTAATCGGTCAGTTTATCCGTGAAGAAGAAGGCCAGGACCTTGTGGAGTACACTTTGTTGCTGGCGTTTGTGTGTCTGGCTTCCGCAGCGCTGTTTATTGGCGCGGGTAAGTCGATGGCGAACGTTTGGGTCGATACGAACCTGATCGTCGACAACGCCGGCCAAGTAGCCAACGCCGTCACCACAAGTTAGAAGATCGTATTCCAAGGTCTTGGGGCGAAGCGGTTCCCTGGGGACTACCTTCGCCCCCTCATCAGTACTGGAAGACCGCGCGAGCGGCATCACCAGGCAGTTTGTTCGTCAAGCTGATGTGAGTTGGGGCAAATGTTTGGGCTTGCGAGTGCGAGCCCGGAAACTCTCCCAGCGCAGCCTCATCCGGTCCATGTACAAATACACGACAGGGGTGGTGTAGAGCGTCAAGGCCTGGCTGAAAATAAGGCCGCCTACGATCGCGATACCCAGCGGCCGGCGCAGCTCCGATCCTGTGCCTAAGCTAATCGCTAGCGGCAAGTTGCCGAATAGCGCCGCCATCGTGGTCATCATGATGGGACGGAAACGCAGCAGGCAGGCTTCAAAGATAGCCTCTTCCGATGTCTTGCCCTGACGCGCTGCGGCAATCGCGAAATCGATCATCATGATCGCGTTTTTCTTGACGACACCGATCAGCAGGATGATCCCGATGAGCGAAACTACGTTCAACTCGTTGCGGGTGACGATCAGAGCCAGCAGCGCCCCGACGCCCGCCGATGGCAGCGTGGAGAGTATCGTCAGCGGATGAATCAGGCTCTCATACAAGACGCCTAACACGATATAAACCGCAATCAGCGCAGCCAAAATCAGCAGTGGTTCGTTCTTGAGAGACTCCTGGAACGCCTGTGCGGTGCCCTGAAAGCTTGCCCGGATGCTCCCCGGCAAATTGATTTCGCGCATCGCCTCATCCACCGCCGGCACCGCATCGCCCAGCGAAACGCCCAAGGGCAGATTGAAGGAAATTGTCACCGACGGAAACTGTCCGGAGTGATTCACTTGCAGCGGGGTGCTGGACGCAGCGTAGCGCGTGAAGGCGCTCAGCGGAACCTGCTGGCCCGTGCTAGAAGGGACGTAGATGTATTTGAGCCCATCGGGATTGTTCCAGAAACGCGGCTCAACTTCCATCACGACGTGGTATTGGTTCAACTGTGTGTACATTGTGGACACCTGGCGCTGGCCGAAAGCGTCGTAAAGAGTGTCGTCGATGTTTTGGGTGGAGATGCCGAGCCGCGACGCGGTGGCTCGGTCCACCACCAGTGAAGCCGCTAATCCCCGATCCTGCTGATCTGAGCTCACGTCCGCCAATTGCCGCAGGCTCTTCAGCTTCTGCAGCACGCGCGGTCCCCACCGATTGAGCTCATTGAAATCGTCGCCAATCAATGTGAATTGGTACTGGGCCGCGCCGTTGCGCCCGCCGACGCGCAGATCCTGCTGCGCTTGCAGCACTACGGTTGTGCCGGGCACTGCGGCCAGCTTGGGACGCAAACGCGCAATCACTTGATCCGGAGTAGCCTTGCGTTCTTCGAAAGGCTTCAACGAAAGAAAACCGCGCGACGTGTTGAGCACGTTTCCGCCTCCGCCACCGCCACTTCCCATGAACGCCATGAGGCCCGCCACAGCCGGTTCTCCCATGAGAATTCTTACAACCTGGCGGACGCGGGTATCCAGTGCCGTAAAGGAAGTATTCTGATCGGCCAAGATCGTGAAATTGAGCCGCCCGGTGTCCTGTTGGGGAAAAAAGCCCTTGGGAATCACAACGTACAGATAAACCGTGACCGCCATGGTGATGATGATCACCACCAGCATGAGCGGCTGGCGCCCCAGAACCCATCTGAGCGATCGCTCGTAAAAGCCGCGCATCCCGGAAAGGAAACTTTCGATCAGGTTATAGAAATAGCCGTGCCGTTGCTCGCGCTGTGAGCGCAGCAGCCGCGAACACATCATCGGCGTGGTCGCCAGCGTGATGGCGAGTGAAAACACGATCGCCATCGAGAGCGTTACCGCGAACTCACGAAAAATACGGCCGACGATTCCGCCCATCAGCAGGATCGGAATGAACACGGCGTTCAAGGAAAGGCTGATCGAAATTACGGTCGGTCCGATTTCCTTGGCCCCCCGCAGCGCGGCGGTCATGGGCGATTCACCCATCTCAATATGCCGCGTGATGTTCTCGATCATCACGATGGCATCGTCCACCAGGAAGCCGGTGGCGATGGTGAGCGCCATGAGCGAAAGATTGTCTACCGTGTAACCGAACAGGTAGAGCGCGGCGAAAGTCGCCACCAGAGAGACGGGCACTGTAATCGCAGGCACCAGCGTGGTCCGCCAGCTTCGCAGAAATGCGAACACAACCAGGATCACCAGCAGCATGGCGATCTCCATGGTGCGCTGCGTCGCCGCGATGGAGGAGCGAATGGGGCCGGTTCGGTCCTGCAAAATGTTGATGTGGATCGCCGCGGGAATTTGAGCCTGCAGCCGCGGTAGTTCGGCTTCAATGCGGTCCACCGTCTCGATGATGTTGGCTCCGGGCTGACGGAAGATAAACATCAAGATGGAGGGATCCAAATCGGCGTAGCCGGAGTTACGCAAATCCTCCACCGAATCGGTGACCGTGGCTATATCGGACAACAGCACCGGCGCGCCATTACGATAAGCGACCACCAACGGCATGTACTGGCTGGCTTGCAGCAACTGATCGTCGGTGCGGATGGAGCGCGATTCGATCTCGCCGGTAAAGTCGCCTTTGGGCCGATTGGCGTTGGAGGCCGCCAGCATCGCCCGCACATCTTCCAGGCCCAGGCCGTAATGATTCAGCAGCGTGGGATTCACGTCCACGCGAACGCCTGGCAGTGCGCTGCCGCCAACCCCTACTTGCCCGACGCCGCGCAATTGCGAGAGCCTCTGCATCACGATTGAGGACGCCACATCATAGACCCTGCCGGCAGGGACGGCGGTGGTGGCCAGCGACAGAATGATGACGGGCTGCTCGGTGGGATTGATCTTCCGCCACGACGGCGTGGCCGGAAGATTCGTCGGCAACTGGCCGCGCGCCGCATTGATGGCTGCCTGGATGTCGCGCGCCGCTGCATCTATGTTGCGATTGAGATCGAACTGGAGTGTGAGCGACGTGCCGCCCAATACGCTGGTCGAGCTCATTTCGGCGATGCCTGCTATGCGGCCGAATTGGCGTTCCAACGGCGTTGCTACGGAAGAGGCCATGGTTTCCGGACTAGCTCCAGGCAACGCCGCGCTCACCATGATGGTCGGGTAATCCACTTGCGGTAGAGGTGCCGCTGGGAGTAGCTGGTACGCCACAATACCTGCGAGCGCCAGTGCTGCTGTTAGCAACGCCGTCGCCACCGGACGCCGGATGAACAACGCGGATATGTTGGCAGAGCTGGTCATACCTCTTCCAGTATTTCCAACTCCGCCAGATCCACTTCCGAACGGTGGAACCGCTTCGCCAAACGATCAAACCAGAGATAGACGACGGGCGTAGTGTAAAGCGTCAGGAGTTGGCTGAAGATCAGTCCGCCCACGATCGAGATTCCCAGGGGACGCCGCAACTCCGCGCCTGTTCCGGAGCCGAGCGCCAGCGGCACGCCGCCCAGCAGCGCGGCCATGGTGGTCATGATGATGGGACGGAAGCGCAGCAGGCACGCCTGATAGATCGCTTCCAGTGCAGGTTTGTGATCCGTGCGCTGCGCTTCCAGCGCGAAATCGATCATCATGATGGCGTTCTTTTCGACGATGCCGATCAGCAAAATGATTCCGATCAATGCAATGATGCTGAAGTCGGTATGCGTGATCAGCAGCGCCAGGAATGCGCCGACGCCCGCCGAAGGCAGCGTCGACAGGATGGTAATCGGATGAATGTAGCTCTCGTACAAAACTCCCAGAACGATATAGACCGTGATCAGCGCGGCCAAAATCAGGATAGGCTCGTTCGCTAGCGAGGCTTGAAACGCCGCCGCCGTTCCCTGGAATCTGCCCTGCACGCTAGCGGGCATGTTGAGCTCGTCCTTCGCCTTATTTACCGCGTCCACCGCGTCTCCCAACGAAACTCCCGGGCCAAGATTGAACGACGCAGTCACCACCGGGAATTGCCCTTGCCGATTGATCACCAGCGGTGCGTTGCCTGGTTCGGTGTGAGTAATCGCA
>CAWCAP010000003.1:0-73380 GCA_963793395.1 Bryobacterales bacterium
GTTAAATAGTGCAGCAAGTGGGGCGCATTTTTGACTACCAAAGTATAGCACAAGTGGTACAAACACATTACAGGCAATGGAACAGAGTATACAAGTCACCAGAGTGTAGACATAGTGTGGTAAAGTGTACCCAAAGAAGGATAGTGAAAAGTGTAGTAAAGAAGCGAAAAAGTGTAGTCAAAAGTGTAGTAAAGTGTACAACCATTAGTGTAGGGAACTACCAAAAGTGTCTCTCCTTTTTCCCAACGGCCGATCTCTTCGCCGAAGAAGGATGGGTCTGGATCTTCAGAATGCTTGCGCTTCGCATCCAGCGGAATCAGGCGGAAATAGCTGTACCAATAGAGGAACGCCAGTTTATTTGCGCCTTGGAGAACTTCAAAGGGAAGTCCACTCGCGTTATGCCGGGGAATTCCTCCAATGATGCACAAACTTTCGGGATCGATGGTAGCTGTTGTATTGTGCTTCCAGGCGGCCTCTCCGGCGGGGGTCAAGGGAAGCTTCAACCCAGGGAGATCTTTGGCGATGTTTCCGCCGGGCTTAGTTTCGCGCGTGCCTTTCCAGTAGCCGCTGAGATCGGGATGGCCGTCCGCGGTGCGCGGCGCGGGCTTTGTGGACTTGAAGTCGGGAACGGTCATCTGGGCCGGCGCCAACATCGCTAGCGGCGCCGCGATCGCGAGCCATTTGTAGATTTTCAACATCGCGTCTCCTATTTCACGATCTCAATCGGTATCGTCACTTCAATAGTTTTGGGAGTCAGGCAGGTACTGATCGTTGCAGGCCTGATAACGCAGCTTACCGGTAAGTACGCTTTTGCCCAAGGCCGCTGTGCTGATCGCCTTGAAGCGGGTAGTAATGTTAAAGTCGCCTGTGAAAACCGAGAGAGGCGTTTCAGAAAAGCCGAACTTTTCGGTTCGCGGCGTTGGGAATACAGATCTCGACGGTTTCAAGCGGTCCCGTATTCCACGTCAACCGCAGCGGAATCAGATACGGATCCGAGGGTGTGTTGCTATTCACGTGGTAGGCGGGGTCCAACTTCAGTGACAGAGATGCATCCGCTGCGCCCCCGGCCTTGATGGTTAGGGTTTGCGGCGGAGTATACGTGAGTACGTTCGTTGGCGCCGTCTGAGCGAAAGCCCACGCGTTCAGCAAGACGAAAGAGATTGTGAACTTCATGAAAAAAGGAGGGGACCGGCAGCAAGCCAGTCCCCTTTGGCGATGGACTTACTGCGAAACGCTGGCGGAGAGCGCTTTGCCGTTTTCCGCGAGCAGCCTTTCGATGGTGGAGGTGAACTCCTTCTTCAACTGATCGTTGAACTCGCCGCTGGCAGGAGCTGCGAAGCCAGCGTGAATGTGATCCACCCTCCCGTCGCGCCGGATGAATACCGTCGCCGGCCAAGTGTTGAGATTTACGAGCTGCGGTACTTTCTCCCACATCTCGGCCGGCGCTCCTCCGATCAGGTATGTGTACTCCACCCCATACTGCTTGGTGAAGGCATGCACACGAGCCAGGTCATCTTGTTGCTCCGGTTCTTCGAAAGTCAAGCGCCACGATCTCGAGCCCTTGGTCGCGATACTTCTTGTAGAGCTGCACCAGATACTGGGCTTCGTCATGGCAGTTGGGGCACCAGGTGCCGGTGACGATCGCGAGCACAACCTTGCCCTTGAACTTCGGATCCTCATTAGAGAGCACCTTTCCGTTCACGTCCGGCATTTTGTACGCAAAGACCTCGTTCGGGATCCCGCGGAGTGGTGTGCGTGGTGTAGTTGGAGGGTTCAGGCAGTCCCTTGGCGCGGGCGACTTCGGGGCGATAGGCGATCAGTTTGCCGTTGCGGTTACTGCCGTTTTGCACTACCTGCAGTGTTCCGTCCGGCAGCGGTGTGATTTGCATCAGGCCAGGGCGGGAGCCGTCAAAGTGACTCAGCACGAACTTACCATCGTGATAGGTCCCAGTGAGCGCGCCGGTGTCGCCATCTACACGCAGAATTGCAGCCGATGCTTCGGCGCCATGTTGTTTGACGATCAGCCGCCAGGCTTTTTCACCCTTAGGGGTGGCTTTGTCCGACTTCAAACGGAAGCTCCCAGACGCCGTCGATAGACGGTACATTGGCCGCGGACACGGCCGGTGGCACGACGTAACGCTTCGCCTGGAACGCAGAGCCGCCGACTTCGCCATTGCGCTGGTCGATTTTCCCAGTGAGCTGACCATCTTTGACCGTGGCTGTGATGGTCGTGAGGTAATGCGCGAAATCCAGCACCAGCTTGCCGTTTTCAAACTTCGCGCTGGTGGTGAATTCCTTATCGTCGCCGTTATAGAGCGTGCCTTTCAGAGTTAGCTCCGGAGCCGGAAATATCGAGCCGGAACGGAATCACGGTTGCTCTTGACGGTGAGGGTGGCATCCCAGCGGCCCTCTAGAGAATCGGTGCCGGCCGCGAATGCGCTGACGCCGGCAAGAATCGCCGCAAGAGCAATTGTGCTTTTCGAATACTTTTTCATTCGTATGGTCCTTTCCATGACACAAATCTGCATTTCTTAGTTCTTTGCTAAATGAACCTGCTTGCCATACTGGCTCCATTCCTCGGGCAGGCCTGGCTTCGTGGCCAGCAAAATCTCGAAGATCGCTCGCCGATCCTCGCTGGTGAGCCGTGCGAACTCGGAGCCTTGTTCGCGTCCGGTCAAAATTTCAAACAAACGGTGAAAGACGTACTCTTTGGCGGGCGACGGCAAATCGTCGAACGCTGCGGAATAGATCAGGTAGCTGCACGGATATTTGAAGATCCGTTTGTGCAGATCGAAGTCGCGCAGCGAACGGCCCTGCGGATCGCGCGGACCCAGCGCCGCGAACTCGCGGGTGTATTGCGAGGAACCAACGATCGGGTCTTCGAGGACGGTCTCATTGATGAAGAGCAAATATCGCACCAGCTCTTCGGCGGGGCCTTGATATTGCTTGCGGGCTTCATCCGAGAGCGTAGTTGCTGTCTCGCCCACCGCCTTGTTTCGAGCCGCCTCTTTATATAGCGCCAAGCGGGTTTGGTAGTTCGTCAGCGTGATGAGATTGTGCATCTGCGTCTGATGCGCCAGCACCAGATGCGCGACGATGTCACTGTCCGGGATCAGATACTTCGAAACATCGAAAAATTTCGAAAGGTCGGTGACGTTGGCGCCAGCTGCCCGGTTTAACTGGTCGGGATGATCTTTGTCCTCCACCACCACATTTCCCATGTGGGTCTGGCTGCCGTGCGTGCCGGTGACGTACCAGCCGCCCCAGCGATCTTTCAAAGGACTTTCCTGTCCGGTGAGGAACGCCGCCGCTTTTACTGCTTGCGTTCCCGACGGGTTGGTGTGAATCGATCTGCAGCAGCACTCCCGGCACATTGCGCGTCCCTGCCGCGACGTGGCACTGCGTGCAATCGAGTTCGGCCCGCTGGAAGACGGGATGGTCGGCTTTCTGTTCGTCCAGGATGTAGAAAATCGCGCCCTGCTTGGAGTCGAATGACACGAACTCCAGCACTTTCCCGTCGTGAACCTGGCCCACATACACGTCATCGTTGAAGTAGAGAGCCCGCGGCTCTTGCGGCGAGATTTTCTTGTACTGGAAACTGGTCTTTGAAAAAACCAGCGTCTGCGAACTGACCGGGATCGCGAGTTGTTCCAGAACCGATTTCAAATATCCGTGTTGCGGCTCATACTTCAGGCTGATCTGGCCGCTGTCCAGCTTTTTTTGTAGGTTCGCGACTGGGTCGTGAACCTCGGCGCGATAGTTGATCGGCTCCTCGCTAAACGGCACGTAGCCCTGATTCTTGACGGCGATCTGTGCGTGCGCAGGGGAAGCGAGCAAGCTGAGAATCAGCCCGCCCGCCGCCATACGAACCAGAGAAAATGTTTTACCCTTCACGCATTAGAAATCCTTTCCGCTAGAACGAGACTCTTAGTCCGACTTGAAGCAGCCGGGGAAAGTTGGCTTGGCTTGTGATCACTCCGAAACGAGGAACTGCTGATGTTGGTGTTGGGCGTGCTGAAATACGGCGTATTGGTGGCATTCAGCGCTTCCGCCCGGAACTGCGCTTTGATTCGCTCGCGGATGCTAAAAGATTTGAATAGCGACACATCAAAGTTGAACAGCCCAGGCCCGCGGACATTCAGGAAGCGGCTGGTATTGCCGAAAGTGTAGGCTGGGGCGGAAGAAAACGCTGCCGGGTTAAGCCAGCCGTAGAGGCGGTCATCGGTCGATCCGGATGTCGCCGGCGAAATACCGGTCGCATTGGGCCGCTGAACGCTGGCGCCGATGACGCTGTTGTTGTTGGTCTGCGTAACGTTGAGCGGGTATCCGGTTTGAATGACGCCAAACGCGTTCAGAGACCATCCGCCCACCGCGTAATCCAATACGCGATTGCTATTCAGGAACGGCTTGCCCTTCCCGAAGGGAAGCTCGTAGGTAATCGCCGTCGAGAACCGGTTCGGCGCATCGAACGTCGACAAACTCCATTCGCCATTCAGGTTGTAGGCGTTCTGCGGACCGGTCGCGGCCACGATCTGGCTGGCGCCCGCCGCGCTCTGTCCAATGAGGTTGTCCTCACTGCGCGACCAGGTGTAGGAGGCCAGTACGCTCAGGCCGTGTGAGAACCTGCGTTCCCCGCGCAAGTAGAAGGAGTAATAACGGCTGGAACCGATGCCGGAATTGCCCAGCGTTACAGAAGTATATTGCGGATACGGCAGCAGCAATTGAGCGCGAGTTACCGTCGGCGTTCCCACCGTTCCGACGCCGCCATTGTTATAGAAAGGATTCGGAACGCTCTGCGTCAGCGCCGAGCCTAACGAAAGATACGACGGGTTGAGTTGATCGATATTCTGGCCGTTGCCGCTACTCACACCCTCCAGTAAGTGCAGCGAGTGGGAGCCGAGCGCACCAACCGTCAGCACGAATCCCGCGGGAACCTGCCGCTGCACTTCCAGTGAATACTGTTGAACGTATCCGGCCGAAGTCGTGCTCGGGTCAAAAACTGTGATGGCCTGGCCCACTCCCGAAAGTAATCCGAGCGAGTTCCCCGAGGGTTGCAAGAGTCCGCTGGGATAAGGATTCGCAAGCGTCACCGCGGGCGTCTTATTGCCGTTGGTCGACGCGATGATGGAGGTGGTTTGGGAGTATCCGATCGCGTTCTGGAAACTGAAGAACGTGGGGACCCAGAAGATGCCGTAGCCTCCGCGGATCACCGTGTTCTTATCCGCTTGCGTACGCGAATCCGAAGCGCGGTCCAGGTTTGAATGACAACGGGTTGCCGGTTTGCGTGGGATTGCTACCCACTCCGGCATAAGTTACGCCTCCCAAAACCTGCAGCGCAGGTGAGGATAGCGGGCTGACTGCGGCGGTGTTAAATCCAGTAATTAATTTATTACCGGCCTCCTGCACACCCGATTCGTATTCGAAGCGGATGCCGAAGTTCAAGGTTAGTTTGGGACTGAGGCGGAAGTCGTCCTGAACAAATCCTCCGTAATACCGAATAAAGTCGTTGAAGTTGGAAACCACCGACATCACGCCGCTGGTGGGGTATCCGAGGAGCAGCGTCGCCAAGTCGCTTCCGGTTCCCGCAGTCGCCGATGCCGCGTTGGCGCGCGTGAACACATCGGTAAATCCTAAACTCGTGGGTCCGGCCGCCGGCGTTCCGGCATCGTGAAGCGTGCGGAACTCGAAACCTGTTTTCAAACTGTGACGTCCTAGAGATTTGGATACGGTCCCGTTAAAACTGCGCGAGTAATAGACGTCCTGATTGGCGCAACCTCCGCCAAAATCGGCAAAATCGACATTCGTGGAGGGATAGCTGCACGAAGTGAGATTCGATCCCAGTGCGATGCCCGGGAAATGCGGTGATTAGTCGTGATGCCCGCCAACTGCGGCAATCCCAGCGCCGAAAGACTGAAGCCTGCGCTTTCCTGCGTCGTCCTGGAGTAAAAGCGATTGAATCCCCAGCGCAGCGCGACCACGGTGGTGGGGTTTGGCGTTAGAGTGGCATTGGCCTGCGTGGCATCGATTTTCCGGTCGCAGCAATAAGACTGATAGGGAGTCGCCACGTTCGGGAAAATGTTGTTCGGGTAGTCCGGTCTCAAACGTTTTCTGATGAACGTACGATACCGATCCGCGGAACCATGGGGTAAATTCGTGATCCAACTTGAACAACCTCTGGTCTCCGCGATTCGGAAAGCTTCCGGTGAAGGCGTAGTTCGGAGCTCCGTAATAAGGCGTCGGCAAATTGGGCAGCGGATAATACGACGCCAGTTGCGATCCAATGCTGCTCAACTGGCCGGTCGGGATGATGTTGTTCTGAAACGGGGTACGCGTTCCGGTGGTGAGATTGGTGCTCAGCGGATCGTAAATGATCTGTAACGCGCCGGATTTTGTTAAGCTCTTCGAGAAGTTGCCGACGCGTTCGAGCGCAGTCGGCACCGAAAGCGTCGTGGTGTAGCCGGTCTACTTGCCGGTAGGCTTCCTCGGAGGCAAAGAAGAACGTCTTATTGCGGCCGTCGTAGACTTTCGGGATCACAACCGGGCCGCCCAGCGAAAAGGCCCAATCTTTAAAAGGTTGGTCCGCTACCGGCTGGCCCGGCCTTATTGCCGAAGAAAGTGTTGGCCGGCCCAGGACGTCTCACGAATATCGCCGACGGCGCTGCCATGCAGATCGTTGGTGCCGCCGCGCAAGTAGCGTATTGAAAACCCCGCCGCCCGTGCGGCCTACTTCCGCGTCGAAGGTGCTCGCCTGAATTTTCAGATCCGAAACCGCCTCGGGCGAAGGAACAATCACCGCGCGGTTGTTGGAATCGGTGATCGAAATGCCATCTACCAGATAGTTGTTGGTGCGCAGCGGTCCGCCAGCAATGGAGACTTGCGAGTTCCCGTTCTGATCCTGCATGCGCGAGAACTGCGGATTCGCCACGTACACCACGGTTTGCGCCAACTTGCCCAGGAAAAACGGATTGCGCCCCAGCATAGGAAGATCCGTGATTTTCTGCGCGTCGATCTCCTGCCCTGTGGACGCATCCGCCGTCTGCAACTGGGGCGTCTCCGCCACCACATTCACGGAGTCGCTGACCTGGCCTATTTCAAGACTGAGATCGATCGCGACGACGGCCTGGGTCGCGATGGCGACTCCTTTACGCTCGAGTCTTCTTGAAGCCGGGCAATCTCGGCGGTTAGCGTGTAAGTGGCGGGATTGACGGCGGTGAACACGTAATCGCCCTGATCGTTAGAAATCGTGGCCCGGCCGACTTGAGTCGCCTCATCCGTGATCGCCACCTTGGCGGCGGAAGTGGGGTTGCCGGCGGGATCGAGGATGCGTCCCCGTAAGGTTCCCTGGAACGTCTGGCCAAATGCCAGAACGGAAAATAAAATGCCAAAAATAAGAACTTTCATGCAGTCTCCCTCGAGTCACTAAAAGTTGTGTGCGTCGTGGCGAGACTAAGGCTGCTCTCGGAGCCTTCCGAACCTGGGAACCTCTTGGATTGCGCCGGCGGCGAACCAAGAGGCTAGTCGAAAAAAGTGGCGATGGCGGCAATCCTATTTGTTAGTCGCGCACGGTTCCTCCGCCGGATGCTGTTCAATCACTTGCCGCGCGACATCTTTCACTCTCCTGCGCGATTTCCTGCTCACCACGCGGAGATGGGCGTGTGCTTCTTCTTCCGACATTCCTTGCGATTTCTGGAGTATCGCTTTCGCGCGGCCCATCAGCCGCCGCTCCTCCACTTCTTCTTCCAACTCCCGTGAAATCTGTTGCAGAGTCCGCCGGGTGGAAGTCTCCCGCAATACTCCATCCACATGGCGGGCGATAGCTTCGATCGGGTCTTGACCAGGCGTGACGAGGAACCCGAGCGTCCTGTCGGCAATCTTCGCGTCCATCAAAGAGGTCTCAAGTTCCGCCACATGATTGGCGAGTTGCGAATATTGCTCTACCGTGTGAACGGCGCGCCACACCGCGTCAATCGTTCCTGCTATGCGATCAAGTTGCGGCCGCGCTTGCCGCAAGCGAGTATGGTCATGAAAGATAAACGCGAGAATCCCGTCCTCTCCCAAGGAGTAAGTGACACCTAGAGGGTTTGCAAGGACATCTTCCGTAATCTCGCTGCCGGCGGCGTCCTGGCGTACGAATCCAAGATTTCCCGCCGGCGCTTTGAAAAAAGGCGTATCCATCCGCCCCTGCCTCGCGCATCGCGACCTGCGCGAGCGCCGAAAGGCTATTTTCGAAGGGCTTGGCTTTTGCGTGCGATTGCTTCATAGCGATGGCCATCAGGCGGCTAAAACCCTTTCGAGTGCTGCTTCGCGAACGGCGTGCGATAGCGGACGTTCTTCTATCCTCTGAAGAAAATTGCGCCATCGAGCCGCACCAAACGGTCCGCCGGCCTCAAACAGCCAGAAGTGCTCTTGCATTCTGCGCCCATATTCCATCTGAAAAATACCTTGCGATTTGTGTTCCGCGATCACCCAATTCACAACGATGCTGTAATCGAGGGCGCGGTGACACTTCAGCGGCGTCCGCCTATCGAAGGTCCAGGCCGGCTCGGCGCTAGTGGTTCGCGTCAGCGGAAATCCCTCCAACTCCGAAAAACCTTCCGGCAGTTCGATTTCGGAGGTGACAGTCCGGACGCCCACTGCCGCAGGCCGATATGCGGGCTCCAGATTCGTAACCGCTTCTAGCGTAATCTGGGCGACCGTTTGATGATGACCATGCGTATCCGCCGAAGGCAGGAGTACCAGGGCCAGATCGTATCTTTCGCTCTTCAGCAACGCAAGAAGTTGGTGTCTGATCAAATTGGTGTTCCACGCACGAAACCCGTCCTGTGCGTCGAAAGTGAATCCGGTGTCTTTTTGTTCGAAGAAGTAGTTGTGCCGAATACCCAGGATCTGACCCGCGCGTAACACCTCTTTGCGGCGCAGTCGAGCAAGACGCTTGCGGCCGGCTGCTTCTTCGCTTAACGAGAGCCCGTAGTATGCCTGAGCCGGCGCCGAGTATTGCGTGCCTGCTTCGCCATTCGTTACGACAACTTGATCCACGGCGCCACCCAGTTCATGCGTAATGCGGTACAGAACTGCCGCGCATTCCGATTCATCATCTGGATGTGCAACCACTAGCAAAACCTTGAACGGCGGATCTTCCTGTGACGAGACTAAGTGAAATGCAGTTTCGTGGGGCCACAGTGGAACACCTGTGGCGAGTGATCGCAGAAGCCGGCTCAGTGTGGCGCAGCCCCCTCTCGCGCCGCCCATCACGCAGCCTCCGCCCTTGAGATCGCTTCGCCATGGGTTCGGCTGAGTAATTGCCCAAACTGTTGGGCAATATGCGGGGTCAGGCGTTGCAGAAACTCGCCCGGAGATTCGACAGAACCGAAACACGCGATCAATCTGCCGACTGTCTCGTTCCCATCCATCAGTGGCGCAGTATATAGCCCTCTGAACGGGAATTCACGGGAATCCAGGAACTCAGAAACAAAGTTCGCAGCCCATGACGAAATGCCCAGCTCGGCGGGGTCTAGAAGAAGCGTTGAGCCGCCGATTTCCTTCGCTAAAAGGGATTGAGCGGCCTCCAGAGCTTCTTCGACACTCTTTGATTCGTGTCCGATCTGGCTGATTTCAAGAATCAGCTCTTTTTCACTCCGCATGGTGATGCAATTCTCCTCATGAACTGAACTGGATAGATTGGATCGCCGGTCCCCTCGTTGACTACGATGACAATGGGAAGGCCCGCCGGTTATCTACAGCACTGAGCCGACATGGGCTAGCGACAACAACAGGTCACAGGGCGGAGATGGCTACAGACGGAGATGACGAACGAAACTAAGCTGGAAGATTTGTGGATTCGATGTGTGGACATAGCGCTCCTTTTGACATTGAGCGACCGCAATCCTAGCGGCCTAGCCAGCGAAGCAAACCACAAGGTGCCTATTGGGCTGACGTTAAGTCTACTATCACTATAGACTATAGGGCCATTGGCCCGGGATGTCAATATAGTTTTTGCAAAGGCCACGAATTGGCTCAGGTATCCCAGAACTTTAGGTGGTCTTGACTCCGCACGGTTACCTCGATGTTTCTGATAGGCAGCATTCAGACTCTACGACGCTGCTCCTCTTGCCAGGCTCGCTCAACCGTATGTCGCTTAGCGCCAGTTTGGTTGATCAAATGTTGCTGTGCATCCCACAATGAGACATTGTTGTCGTCCTTGTATTTCTTGATGCTCTCGTACACCCAGGCTCGTTCCGCCGGCGTGCGGAAGAATTCCGGTTGGCCACCTGGATCGTGCGGAAGCATCTTTCCGATTTTCAGGAAGTTCCTTCGGTATTGCCCGAGAACTTTCTTTATCACTTTCAGAAGCTGTTTCAATTCCCTCGGCATCGGTTCGGGCTCCCCCTCGAAAAGCTGAATCAGCTTCTCGCGAGAATCGATCGTTAAAACGACCTGATGCAATGCTTGCTCCCCCGGGGAGTCAGGCATGATCGCGCCCCTCACTCTCAGTTGGAGTGACTTCCCGGTGGACTCTAGGGCGCCCGGCCCAATTAGTCTTACGCCATCGCGAAGGTAAAGACTGAGGGCTTCCCAGCTCTCGAAGCCCATTTGGTCCACGGCTCGGTCAAACGGCGCGAGGATCTTCTCTAGCGTTTCCTGAGTCAAGTGATATCAAAACTCTCCACTGACCGGAGAAATGAGGTTACGTGTCCTTCCGGACCTCTGGTGTCGAGCCTAGCCTTTCGACGACCTAGGATTGAGCGGGACCCCAATTGCACCATCATGCTCCAACAGAGACGAACTCCGGCAAGCCTGAATTTGGTATTGGAACAAAATGGAACAAAACTGGGCTTGAGGATAGCTGTAAGTGCTTGAAAATGTGGTGGCCAGGGACGGACTTGAACCGCCGACGCCAGCCTTTTCAGGGCTGCGCTCTACCAACTGAGCTACCTGGCCTTGGGACCTCAGAGCGAATTCACTTATTGTAACACTGGCCCCCGGTGGTGCACCTATTTTTCGACTCTGGCCACTGCCACGCTTTCGCGAAAGCCGCGCGCCTTCCGCCGCCAAGCCCACAGCAGGACGAGGCCAATAGTAATCAATCCGGCGGACAAGCCCAGCCACAGTCCCACCGCCCCCAGCGACTCGCGAAAGCACAAAAATGCGCCCAGTGGCAGGCCGAGCACCCAATATCCTGCTAAGTGACACAGCATCGGCGTGCGCGTATCGCCGGCGCCGCGCAACGCTCCGGTAGCTGTAATCTGCAAGCCATCGAAAAGCTGAAAGAATGCGGCCACGCGCAATAAGGGAACCGCCGCCGCGATGATCGCCGCCTCAGGCGTAAACAGCCGTGCAATCGCATGCGGAAAGCTGAGGAGCACCAGAGCTGCCAGCGACATCGCGCTCGCGCCAAATGCCAGCGCTGTCCAGCCGGAGCGCGACGCGCCTTCGGGATCGCGCCTCCCGATCGCATGGCCCACGCGCACCGCCGCGGCCGAGCTGATTCCTAGCGGCATCATGAAAGTGGTCGACGCGATGGTCAATGCGATCTGATGCCCTGCAAGAATATCGGCGCCGAGCTTGCCGGCCAGCACCGTCACGGTCGAAAACACCGACATCTCCAAGCCCACTTGTGCGGCGGCGGGAAGCCCCAGTCTGAACAGCCTGCCGATGCGGGGCCAATCCGGCCTCCAGTTCACAGCGAACGCTTTGGCATCGCGCAGCCAGACAATAAAGACCATGCCTGCCAGCATGTATACGCGCGCCATACATGTCGACCATCCGGATCCTTCCGCGCCCAGCCGCGGAGCGCCCAGATTGCCGAACACGAAGATCCAATTGCCAGCGGCGTTCACCAGATTGGCCGTGATGAGAACCAGCAGAATCGGACGCACGATGCCGGCCGATTGCAGATAACGCCGCAGGCAGAAGAACAGCAGCAGTGGAGCAGCGCTCCAGTTCAGAGCGCGAATGTACGGAGTAGTGACGCGCAGCACGCCCGCATCAATCCCAAATGCCGCCATCAACGGAACGAACAGCCAGACGGCGCCCATCACAGCGGGAATCAAGAGCACCGCCAGCCAAATCCCGCTGACCAGTGAATGATGACAGTCGTTCAGATCTCCCGCGCCGAACGACTGCGAAACCAGCGTGTCTAGCCCAAGTAAGAGCCCGCTGGCGCAGATCGCAATCGCGTAGAAAACCGATGTCCCGAGGCTCACCGCGCCAATTGCGTCCGCGCTCACCCGGCCGACGAACATGGTATCGACGATGCCCATGGCCATCCAGCCCAGCTCCGTCAACACCAGTGGAGCGGCCAGCGCAAACATGGCGCGCAGCTCGGATTCGCGTCGGGTCATGTTTCTCCGCGCATTATTTTCCGATGCAGAAGGTGGAGAAAATCCGGTTCAGGATATCGTCCGCCGTGGTGGCGCCGGTGATGCGCGTCGATGGGCCGCAGCGCCGCGTAGAGATCCAGCAGCAGCATCTCGTGCGGGATGCCGAGCGTGGTGGCCGTGCGAGCTTGCTCCAGAGCCTCGCGGGATTCCTGCAAGAACTGTTCGTGGCGAAGGCTGGTGATGAAGCCGCCTTCCTGCTCTAACCTTCCGCGCGGCGCGATGGCGTCGATGATGGCGCGCCGCAGTTCGGGGATTCCTTCGCCGGTGAGCGCGGAAACTCGCAGCGCTTCGCCCGCGTCCGCTTGCATTGGTAAATCGCACTTATTCCCAGCGACAATGCTTTTCCCCTGTTGCTGCGCTCGTTCGATGAGCTGCCGGTCCTCCGTGCCGAGCGGCGTCGAGAGATCGATGACCACTACGGTCAAATCCGCATCGGCCATCGCCTGATAACTGCGCTCGATGCCGAGCTTCTCGACGACGTCCTGCCCTGCGCGGATTCCCGCCGTGTCGACAAACTTCACGGGAATCCCTTCGATCGACCGCCGTCTCCGAAACCAGATCGCGCGTGGTGCCGGGAATATCGGTAACGATCGCGCGATCCTGCTCCAGCAGCCGGTTGAACAGGCTGCTCTTGCCGACGTTGGGACGGCCGACGATCGCCAGCGTGAATCCCTCATGCACCAGTTTTCCGTAAGCGAAGCTGGCGATCAGCGCACGCACCGCCGCAAGCACCGGATCGATGCGCCGCAGGATTTCTTCTGGAGCAGCCACAGTCGATGTCGTCTTCGGCGAAATCGATGCCGGCTTCCAGCAGCGCGATCAATTCCAGCAGCTGCTCCTTCACCGGCTTCAGCCGCCGCGAAACCGATCCGCCGGTTTGCTGCGCCGCGATGCGAGCCTGGTAGAGCGTCGTCGCGTCGATCAGATCGCGAACCGCTTCGGCTTGCGGCAAGATCGATGCGGCCGTTCAGATACGCGCGCAGGGTAAACTCGCCCGGTTCGGCCAGACGCGCGCCCGCAGCACAAGCGCGTTCGAGCGCAAAGCGCAGAACCACCGGCGAGCCGTGGCAGGAGATCTCGACCACATCCTCAGCAGTGTAGGATCGCGGCGCGGCGAAAAAAGTGACGACAACCTGATCGACGGGATGGCCGGATGTGTCGGGCAGTTCCGCGAGCGCGGCCGTCCATGGTTTCCAAGCGGCCTCGGCCGGAAAGCGCAGGATGGCTTCAGCGATGGCGCGCGCCTGCGGGCCGGAAAGGCGAACGACGCCGATGCCACCCCGTCCCGGCGGCGTGGAAACCGCGGCAATCGTGTCGTGGAGATTCACTTACACTAGCGATGATTCGCGCGCGCGGATCCGACGAGGACCGACCGCGTCGATCGGAGGCCCGCCGCCGGCGATCGCCATCGCGTCCGCCGCGCCCGCGGAATCCACCGCCCGGCCTGGCCGCCGGTCGAGTCCAATTCCGGACGCGGCTGCGGCGGGATCACCGGCTCGGGCAGCATCTTCATATCGGCAGGAACCACCACCACCTGCCGGATGGGTCCTTCGCCGACGCTCTCGCTGCGCACTTCGGTTTCATCCGCGCAGAGCCAGATGCAGAATGCGCCGCTCGCGGCTGTTCATGGGGCTGAAGTGAAACGGCTGTCGCGATTTCTTCACCCGCTCGGCCGCCGCCTGCGCGCTCATGCGCAGTTCTTCGATGCGCAGAATGCGGCGGTCGTTGGCGTCGAAACAGATCCGCGAATGCTCCTCGGGCGCCATGCCCAGCGCTTCCATGGTCAGATGCTCCAGCGCCAGCAGCAGCTCGGTTTTGTTGTCCAGCAGCAGGTCGACGTCGGGTCCGGTGAAGCGGATCATCAAGTCGGGATTCTCGAAATCCGGGTGCGGCGTCTCTCCTTCCGCCACCGTGAAGTCCAGTTGAAATCCGGCCAGCTCGAACACATGCTTCAGAAATTTCTCAATGCGCGGGCCGTCTTCGGCGACGCGTGAACTTCTTTTGGGCCAACGTCAGTTCCTATTTCTTTTTCTTCGAGACGGACTTGACGTCTATTACCGGCGACGCGGCGGGCATGGCCCCGATTTAAAAACCACTGCTGAGCGATGCCCACCACGTTGCCGGTCAACCAGTATATTACCAGCCCTGACGATGCGAAGTAGAACATGTAGCCCAGCACCAGCGGCATGACCATCATCATCTTTTGCTGCGTCGGGATCCACGCCCGGCTCGGCGTCATCTTCTGCGTCAGGAACTGCGTGATCACCAGCAGAATCGGCAGCATGTGAATCGCCAGCGATTCCGGCTGCGAAAGATCGGTGACCCACAGCCAGTGCGCGCCGCGCAACTCAATGGCCACACCCAGCACCTTGTAGAACGCGAAGAAGAACGGAAGCTGCAGCAGCATCGGCAGGCAGCCGCCCACCGGATTCACGCCGTTCTTTTTGTACAGGGCCATGATCTCCTGGTTCTGATCGGCCTTGCGTCGGGTCGTTCAGCGAGAGCCCTTGTACTTGTCGTTGATCGCCTTGATCTGCGGCTGAATCGACTGCATCTTCTTCGACGACTTCATGCTGGTGATCTTCAGCGGGAACAGCAGCAGTGTTGATCGCGATCGTCACCAGCATGATGGCCCAGCCGTAGTTGCCGCTTCACCAAGTGTTCCGCCGTCCAGTTCAGAACCAGAAACAGCGGCTTGGCGATGACGCCGAACAAGCCCCAATCGACCACCTGCTCCAGCTTCGGATTCACCTTGCGCAGCAGGTCCGTGTCCTTCGGACCGACGAACAGTGAAAGTGAGTTGAGCCCCTCGCCGCCCACGCCCACGCCGACGCGCTTTTCGTCTTTGCCATCCGCGTTGGGTACCGCATCCGCAAAAGTGGTTTCCTCGACCGACGGCTTCTCCCCGGGCAGGAACACCGCCGTGAAATAGCTGTCTTCAATTCCCGCAAACGAGAACTGGCCGCTCGCGGAAACCGGGCCGTTCTTGGCATCGCCGAACGAGATTGACTTGAGTTTGGAATTCGCCAGATCGTAGTACAACGCGTGCTGGACAGACTCAGGATTGCGCACCGTCGGGTCGCCAAAGCCGCCGCGCCATGTGAGCTGATGCGGAACCGCCGTGCCATTCTGCGTGATCTCGGAAGTGACTCCTACCAGGTAACTCTTCTGCTTAAAGTTGAAAGACTTTTTGACCAGCGCACGTCCGTCGGAAAACTCGAAAGAGACATCGAGCCCATCGCCCGAGCGCGTAGTCTTAAACAGTGCCTTGTTGGGATCAGTCGCCAGCGTCTGTCCCTTGACGTCGATCGAAAACGGATACGGAACGCGATCTTTCGCCAGGCTGATACACCAGCTCCAGCGGCTTGCCCGTATGATCCTTATAGTCCTTGAGAATCCAGCTCCAGCACCACCGCGCCGCGATTCGAAAACAGCACGTGGTAGACATCGGTGTCGACCGCGAACGTCTCTTCGCCGGCCGCTTGCACCGCGCCGACAGTCTCCGCCGCCTTTTCCTTGGCGAGAGAAGGAATGACATCCGCGGGCTTTTCGACCGCCGCCGGAGTCACCGGCTGCGCGCTCTTGGCCGCGCCTTCTTTAGTGGCAGTGGGCGCCGGCACCGGCTTGATGAAATACTGGCTGACCAGCAGCACCAGTCCCACCAATACGAAGGCGATCAGCAGCCGGACTTCCATGCTCAATTCTTTTTTCATACGGATTGCATACCCGGCGCCGCGCTAGCGGACGGGATCGAATCCTCCCTGATGAAACGGATGGCAGCGCGACAAACGCTTGATTCCCAGCCAGACTCCATGGATGACACCGTGCTTTTCCACCGCTTCCCGCATGTATTCAGAACAAGTCGGATGGAACCGGCAAGCGGAAGGCAGCGACGGCGAGACCCATCGCTTATAGATACGTAAGATGCCCACCACTAAGGTCCGCATTTTTCGATCACTTTCCGCAAGGCCCGCTCGATATCCGGAAAAGACGCGTTGAGCGCGGCCCGCCGGGGATTGACCACGATATCCCACCGCGCACCGATTTCCGCGCGATGCAGCCGGAACGCTTCCCGGATACGCCGCTTGATCCGGTTGCGAACCACCGCTCCGCCGATCGCGCGCGGCACGGTGAGCCCAAGTCGAGCCGTGTTCCGGGACGGGTCCGGGTTTGCCAGGCAAAACGCCGCGAACAGGGGACCGGAGAGGCGGATACCGTTGTCATAGACGGCTCGGAATTCGGCAGTGCGCAGAATCCGCGATGCGTGCGGAAACGGGAGCGCGCCGCCGGAGGCGGGTTTAGCTGCTGGCCTTAGCGTACCGGACAGCTCTCTCGTCGCTGACAGTCAGTTTGTGGCGGCCGCGCGCGCGGCGGCGGCTGAGCACGGCGCGCCCGTTCTTGGTCTTCATGCGCTCACGGAACCCGTGTACTTTCGCGCGCTTACGATTGTTCGGCTGAAATGTGCGTTTCGGCATCTTATTCCTTCTTAGACGCGCGCAACGCAGCTAGCGAGGGCGCAAGGGCTAGGAATCTAAAGTAAAAGTATAGCAGACTAGGGAAGGAGTGGGTCGGCTCCATTTTGGGCATGGGCCAAATTTTCGGTTATTCCCGAGCTGTGCTTAGGGCCCACAGGAACCAGCAAACGAAGACGCAGATTAGTAGAATTATACTCACCCGAAAACCGATGTCTACGATCCGTCTCATCCTGCCAATCATACCGGAAGACCGGAAGCGGAGCGGGCGGAAGTAAATCAGCGCCTAAACAACCGCCGAGTGGGTGTTGATGAACTCGCGTATCTCGTCGTCCTGCTGACAAGCCTGCCGTAGTGAACTGCTTATGAATTCATCTTCTAACAGATCAGCCATCGGAACAGAGATATAGTGTGTACCGCCCTTCTTCCGCCACAGGTAGGTGCGTTTCTGTTGAGTTTTGTATTCGTAGCCTAGAGCGCGAATTTTATTGACGAAGCTCTGTCTGCGGACCATTAGCCCCAATCATCGCCGGGAAGAAGGGGACGTCGAAACGAACACCCTCCACGCGGTTCTTGGGGGTCGTCCCACCAGTTGCCAACCACGGTCCTTCAAGAATTGTGGCAATTCATTCGACACGCAGGTCCGACATGATTGCATTAAGGGTTTCGCCGATCCTCATCAACTCCGCCCAAGTTTCGGCCTGAACGGTGAGTTCAGCGGCTCACATAGCCCAATCCGCGACTATGTGGATTCCTGGGTACGCTACCGGGAATTACACGTTGGGCGAGCGGATGGCCTTGGCATCGAGACAAGATAAAGAGAGAATTATACCCATACCCTCAGCGCAGTTTCGGCACACTACGAACGGCGCGCCATGGGAAGTAGCGAATCATCTGTGGACATAACCCATATCTCAGAGCGAGGCTGGGTTGACGACTTGAGGGTCGAAGTTGAAGCAGGAGACAACGAAAAGGCGACTTGGAAAGAGCGCCCAAAGCCGAATGCACATTGGGTTCATAGCCCTCCGAAATAGGATCTATCGCGGCGCGTCGACCCATTTTTCAACACCGTCCACGGTCTTCAGCACCTCGGCCCGGACCGCGATCCCATCCGGGATCCAAACGCATGACGCACGCCGATCGACTTTGCATCCGTCGGCGGGGTCCGTCTGGATTTGCCGCGTGAGGGCGTCCAGCTCGTCCATCTTCCTCGCCGCGACGACGGCCATGTTATGGTCGGCCTGGCTGATACGAATCAGATAAATCAGCCGGAGATACGTGGGACGCTGCGCTGTTTGGAAAAGCGGCGCAATTGACTGCGGCTCGGCGGAAGTTTTGCCTTCTTTGGTTACTTCGGCCGAATTGAATTCGACCCGCACGTGCCCTCCCTTCTGGCCGCTGACCTCATAGTGAGCGACCTCATATCCCACAAAGTCCGTGCCCGCGGAAAGCGTGAAGCCGCTGCTGCTGGTTGTCATGCCGGGCGTCTTGAGCACGTACCCTCCGGACTTCAAAATGGGCGTCACCGCAGTCAGCCGCCATCCAGCCTGGATGTCTAGATAATCGTTATTCGCTGAACCTGCGGGTGCCGCCGGCGTGCGAGCCGTTCGCAAGGTACAGCCAGTCAGAAGGGCGAGCAGGCTAACGCATAGGATCAGGCGCGCAACTTTCTTCGGGACAATCATTCACTACAGTCTACGAATTGGCAGCGCTTCAGTTGAGTACCATTGGACGAAGGCCCCTCGAAAGCTGAGCAGCCCGCACTGAGTGAGGTCCATATTGTGAGGAGCAGTTTCAGTCAATTGATTGCGAGCACGCTGCTGGTAGTCGGCGCGCTGTTCCCGATCGTCAATCCGCTGGGGAACGCCCCCATCTTCCTGCTGCTCTCCCGCGGGGTCTCCGACCAAGGGCGCGCCAAACTCGCGCGGACCATCGCCATCAACGGCTTCGTGCTTATGGTGGTATCGATCTTCATCGGCACCCATATCCTCGGCTTCTTCGGGATTTCGCTCCCTGTGGTGCAAGTGAGCGGCGGGCTGGTGGCGGCTGCGACTGGATGGTCGTTGCTGCGCCATTCCGATAGCGATGACGCCACCATGAACGCCAAGGGCCCCTGTAACGAGACCAATTACATGCGGCAGGCGTTCTATCCGCTGACACTGCCGCTCACCGTGGGTCCGGGATCGATATCGGCGGCGATCACCGTGGGCTCCAATCGCGCCGAGGGTTCGGAGTGGCGCTGGCCGCTGGTCGTGGGGCTGGTGATCGGGGCCGTCGTGATCGCCATTACGATCTATCTGAGCTATCGTTTCGCCGAGCGCATAGCCGAAGTGCTGGGCGATGCGGCGATGAACGTGGTCATTCGGCTGTCGTCTTTCATCCTGGTGTGCATCGGCGTGCAGATTTCGTGGAACGGATTGAGTGCGCTGCTGCGCTCTGCCTTGGTCCGGTAAGCTAGGGGTTGGTTCATCGTAATGACCAAACACAAGAAGCTGGTAACCCGCCCGATGCCTGAGCGCGCGCCCGCTTTGCGTGAGGTGCGCGAGGCCGTCGACGAACTCGCTCGTTTGCGGAAAGAAATCGCGCTTCGCCGGGGCGCGCTGCCAATCTTGGACCAAGACATTCGCAAAGCCATCCGCCAGGGCCACCGCTGAGCGCGGGCGTCGACTCTCTTGCCTTGACGATTCCGCCTACATCTCCAACTTGCCGTCCACCATCATGTCTTTGATCTTGAACGTGACGGTCCGGTACGGTGCCGGCACGCCCGGCAGGTAGAGCGAAAAGCTCAAGTCCTTGCCGGATGCGACGACTGGTTCACGAAGAAACGCCAGGTACAGATGCGGATCGGTTTGCGTGGGCGGGAAGGTGGCGCTCACCTTCACCTGCGTGCGCCCCGCTTGCAAGACGCTGTCATGTTCCATGCGAGCGGTTTCTTTCTCGACAGAGAAGGCGTCATTGTTTCCGACGCGCGCGGCGACGATGATGTATTGCGCCTGATGATCGGCGAACCAGAGCGTGCGCTCTTCGGATAAAGGATCGTCCGCCAGCGCCTTCGTGATGCCCGGACGCCTTAACTCCATGCGACGGTCGCGTTCGGCAAGAGCCTTCACGACTGGCCCCGCGGTCGCCAGATAAACCTGTATCAACTTGTCTTCGGTCGATTTTTTCCCGGTTTGCGGCTTAGCGGGCTGCGCTGCCATCTGAGCCCATGGCGAATCCGACAAGAATTGTGAGAGCTCAGGGTCGGTCCAATCTTTCGCCGGCTTTGTCTGCCAGAACGGATCGGCGAACAGGAACGCAACCAGCGCCAGCCAAATCATTCCTCAATTCTTTCACGAACGCGGCGATAGAGGGGTCTTCCTGTACATGAGGATCGCTTCCTGGCCGCTGCGCCGGTACTCTGCGACTCTTTCGCCAAGAAATGCCGGACCTGCCGCGAGCTCAAGTGGAGCGAATCCGATCTGCCCGTAGAATCCCGCCAAGTGCGGATACGGAACGCAATAGCATTCGCGATCGCCGAGCCACTCCGCAATCGCTTGCAGCATCCGCGTGCCCAGGCGCTGCCGCCGAGCGTGTTCTGCGATGCGCATTCCTCTCAGCACCAACGTTCCTTGCTCCGCGGCCAATCTGACGATTCCGGCCGTGTCACTCGGCGCTTTCCGCGAGCCAAACGGTATCGGCGGGATCGATCCTCCGGCTATAACCGAACGCAGCGTACACCGTGAGCACGCGGCTGTGTTCATCGGACCGTGCGATACGAATTTGGATGTCAGAGACTGGCAAGCAATTCGTAATCCACGTTGCCGCCGGAGAGCACCACGCCCACGCGTCCCAGTCCCGCTGGCAGCTTTTTGAAGAGCACTGGCGCGGCCGCGACGGCCCCGCTCGGCTCCGTAAGAATCTTCAACCGCGTGAGTAGAAATTTCAGAGCATCGCGAATCTCGTCTTCACTCACCAAAACGATTTCATCCACCAGCCGCTGCATGATCGGGAAAGTCAGCTCGCCCGGAATCGGAGCGCGCAATCCATCGGCGATCGTCGCCGGCGGAGGAATTTCAACCCGCTTTCCGGCCGCGAGCGACAGTTTCGTGTCGTTGGCATCCGCCGGCTCCACGCCAATCACACGAATGTTCGGACGCAGACTTTTCGCCGCGATCGCGCTGCCGGCCATCAATCCTCCGCCGCCGATGCACACCACCACAGCGTCCAGATCCGGAACCTCTTCCAACAGTTCCATCACCGCCGTGCCTTGGCCCGCGATGATCCAGGGATGATCATAAGGAGGCACCAGCGTCGCGCCGGTTTCCTCCGCCAGTTTCTTTCCCACGGCAACGCGATCCTCGCGAAACCGGTCGTAAGTAACGATCCGCGCACCGCGCGCCCGCGTGGCTTCCATTTTGGCGCGAGGTGCATCCTGCGCCATCGCGATCGTCGCCTGAATACCCAGCGACTGCGCCGCGATCGCCACCGCCTGCGCGTGGTTGCCGGACGAAAACGCCACCACGCCGCGCACCCGGTCGCGCTTCCGGAATCGAATAGATGAAATTCGTCGCGCCGCGGATCTTGAACGCACCGCCCTTCTGCATGTTTTCGCACTTAAAGAAAACTTTGGCGCCGGCCTCGCGATCGAAGGTGTGCGAATTCAGAACCGGAGTCCGCCGCGCAATCGGCTTTATGCGTTGGGCCGCGGCCCGGATGTCGTCGATAGTAACGGGGGTCGAAAGGGTAGGGGGCATCGCAAGTCTCAGCATAACGTGGCACACTGGAGTCGTGCCTGACGTTTGTACCTGCGGCGCAAAGCTTCCCCCCGACGCGCGATTCTGCCACAAGTGCGGCAAACCGCAGCGCGAGGAACCCGTGTTTGTCGAGGAAGTGGAAGAGCCGTTACCGCCGCCCATCGAAGTCGCGCCGCCGCCCCCGGCCCGCATCGGATTTCATAACCTGCTAGCCCTGCGCGCGGGTTTGATGGCCGGGGCACTGGGCTTGTGCCTGTTTGTGTTGTTGGGCCAGTTACCGGGATTGCAGGTCATCGCGATCCTTGCCCCCATCGCCTCGGGCGCATTCGCAGTGCATCTCTACAAGCGAAAAACCGGGCAGCGGCTGTCGATGGCCAACGGAGCCCATCTCGGCTGGATATCCGGCATCTTCGGCTTCCTGATCACCACGCTGCTCTTCACCGCATTCGCCGCGATGCTGACGAATCCGGACTTGGCCAACGCCGTCCGCGAACAAGCAGGGAGCACCCGTCCCGAAGTTATTCAGGCGCTCAAGGAAATCCAGACCGCCGCTGGAATCACCAGAGTGCTGCTCGAATCGTTCGTATTCCTGACCCTGCTGCCGACCTTCGGCGGCTCGCTCGGCGCAAAGTTACTCGATCGGGACTGATTCTTCTTCCGCCCGCGCGTTACGCCGCGTGGTCAGTTTCACAATCGCGACTCCCGCGAAGATCACAACCATTGCCACTGTCTCGCGCCATCCAAACGGCTCGCGATAAAACCACCATCCCAGCGCCACCGCCACGATCGGGTTGATGTAGGTGTAAATCGAGACCAGCGCCACTGGAAGATGATGCATTGAGTAAATGAACGCGCTATAGCCGACGATGCCGCCGAATACCGCCAGGTACGCGATGGCGAGCAGTCCTTTGCTGTTCCACTCCTCATGTCGTCCGTCGAATACCGCAGGCAGTGCGAACGCAATTCCAGTCGCGAGCTGCTGCACGCCTCCGCTTACGAACGGATGCACGCGCGTTCCCATGCGCCGCTGTTCGACCGAACCGATCGACCACATCAATCCGCCGAACTGCATCAGGAAGAAGCCGCCCAGCATGGCTTTCGTGGTCACCCCGCCCGATCCCGGCGTCATCAGCAAAGCCACGCCCGCCATGCCCACCAGCATCCCGCCAAGCGAAGGCCAGTGCAGCCGTTCACCCTCGGGCGACAGCGCCTCCACGCCGACCAGCCAGAACGGCTGCAGGCTGGCGAACAAAGACGCCATGCCGCTCGGTATCCATTGTTCGCTATACGCCAGGGCTCCGGTGCCGATCGCAATCGTCAGCAATCCATAGAACGCGGTACGCAGCGCTTCGCGCCCATGAGGAAGATGCGCGCCAGTCAGCTTCGCGCCGATCAGTAGTGCGCTGCCGGATAAGGCATAGCGCAAGCACATCAGCATGGCCGGCGAGAACGACTCCAGCGCCACGCGAATTCCCAGGTAAGTCGTCCCCCAGAAAAAACACACGCACGCCAGCGCCGTGAGCGCGCGATATTGAGGAGGCGATTGAGCTTGCCCGGTCAGGGTACCATGTTAACTTGATCCTCACTTTAACCATTAATCCCGCATTGGATCGAATTATTACAGCGGATCGCCTTGTATTTGAGGACCGCGGCTATATCCTGGACCGCAGCGAAGCCGCCGGTGGACGCGGCATCAACGCGTCGCAGGTGATCCATTCCTTCGGAGGCAAAACCACCGCGGTGCTGACTGCGGGAGGTGCGGCCGGCGAACGTCTGGAAAAATTGCTCACCGGCCTGGGGTTTCCTTTCGAAGCGGTGCATGTGAACGCCGAGAGCCGGACGAATCTCACCATATCCGACAAATTCGGACTCACCGTGAAGCTGAACGAACGCGGCCTACCTCTGCAAGCTGACGAGCTCCAGGAGATCAAGAAAAAAGTGGAAGCGCGTCTTCCCAAAACCAAGTGGCTCATGATCTGCGGCAGTATCCAGCCCGGCGTGTCGCCGCATTATTATTGCGAGATCATCGAAATGGCCAAGAGCCACGGCGTGAATACGCTGCTCGACACCGATGGCGAAGCGATGCAGCACGCGCTCGAAGCCAAGCCCACCGTCATCATGCAGAACCAGCACGAAGCCGAGCGCCTGCTCAGCCGCGCTTTGATCACGCGCGGGCAGTGTCTGGAAGCCGTCGACATCATGCAGGGCATGGGCCCGGAAAGCGTGATCCTTTCGCTGGGCGCGCGCGGAGCTATTGGGTCGTCGCCCGAAGGAGTGTTCGAAGCTCTGCCGCCGCGGATTGAGGTCCTGAGTCCCATCGGCGCCGGCGATGCGCTGGTCGCCGCCTTCGCCTGGAGCATGGAAAAGAAAAAGTCATTTTCCGAAGCGCTGCGCTGGGGCGTGGCCACCGGAACCGCCGCCGCGAAGCTACCCGGCATGGCATTCCCGACCTTCGCCGATTCCCGACTGGTTTACAAACAAGTGGAATTACGCAAAGCCCGTTGACCGCGATCGGCACAGCGAGACGCCTACGGCCCCTTCTTGCGCCGCTTGAAAAACACGCTCGAAGCTCTTCCGGAACTCACGATCAGCAGCACGAACAGCAGCAGCAGCGACACCATCGTCGACACCGATCCGATGATCAGATAGTCGCTGTCCTTGAGCGGCGTGGGCATCACTTTCAACATGATCACGGCCACCGCCGCGAAGACCAACACCACCGCCAGCGCCCGTGAAATTGTGCGCACCATCAGTCGTATTTCTCGTAGCGGATCTGCTTCCGATCGAATCCCATGCCCTTCAGTATCTGCCGGACGTCGTCCACCATGGGCTGCAAACCGCAAAGATAAATGTCGATATCGCGGCGACCCTCAATGGCCTCGTCTAAATGCGACTGCACCCGTCCCGTGCGTCCACTCCAATCTGGGCCCGGTTGCGTCAAAGTCGGCCAGAACCGGAAATGTGAAAACTTGCGTGGCATCTGCTCGAACTCATCACGATACAGCAAGTGCGATTCGTGCCGCACGCCGAACAGCAAAGTGAGCGCCGGCGAATCCGGCTGAAGCGCCGCCTTGAGCATCGAACGAAAAGGCGCGATGCCGGTTCCGGTCGCCACTAATAACGAATCGCGCAACGGCTGGCGCAGCGTGAACGTGCCCAGCGGCGGCTGCATATTCACGACGTCTCCGGGTGACAGATCGAACAGATGCGGCGAAAACGCGCCATCGTCGACCCGGTTCAGGCACAGCTCAAAACGGTTGCCATTGCCGGGCGGGGAAGCGATCGAGTATGCCCGCGTGATGTTCCGCGACTCCACCGAATCCGTGAGCGAGACGAATTGCCCTGGAGCAAAATCCAGCCGCTCCAGTTGTGGCGCTTCGAATACGAAGTGCCGGATCCCGGGCGCGATCTCCACCCACTCAATTAATTTTGCTTGCACCCGATTTCCCTTCGGTGGCCTCGCGAGCCCGCCCCACCAGCGCGTCGATCAGCGCCGGATGCCCGTCGAGCGGCGGCGTCACTTGAATCTCCAGCCCCGGATGCACCCCGCGAATCTCTTCCACCAAACGCGGCAGATCACGCTGCAAGTGCATCCCCAGGGTGAGGAAGTAAGGGATCACAATCACTTGCTCGACGCCCTGAGCCGCCAAACGTTCGATCGCCCCGCGCAGATCCGGCTTGCCCCCTTCGAGAAAAGCCGTCTCCACCGCTCCATATTGCTGCCGCTGCTGTAACTGCGCCGCCATCGCCCGCACGGCGTCGTTAGCGGATTCGACGCTCGAACCATGCCCGAACACAACGTAGCCCCTATGTTTCAAACCAGTACGTTTCAGAGTCGCACCCTTCAAACCAGCACCGCCGGCGCCGGAGCCTCCGGCAAATAGCCGGTCAGAAAATCGCGAAACGCCCGCCCGCGCCGCCGCCCGTTGTTGTAGCGCATTTCCAAACGCTGCAGAAAAACCAGAACCCCCAGCACATCCGCGTCGCGCAGCGTGTGCATGCCGCTTTCCTGGACTAGCTCCTTGCGAAACTCTTCCACCGCCTCGCGCAGCTTTTGCTGAATCGCCGCCGCATACGGATTCGGCGCGCGAGTGTCGTAAATCAAGCCCGACTGCATCGTGCGATACGTGCGGATCTCCGCCTCCAGGCCCTCCCGTGCATCGAAATCAACCGCGCCGCCAGCCTCCATCGCGCGCTTCAGCGCCACTGCCAGCGTGAAAACCAGCGGCTCGGTATCGCGCAGAAACTTTTCACTCAAGCGGATGTCCGGATTCGGCAACTGATCTTCCGTCACCGCCGGAGGCTGCTCATGAAACCGCGCTTCCTTCAGATACTCGCAAGACGACGGGCACTCAATCGTGATCTCGCGTTGCAGCCCGCAGCACTGCGAACAGATTTCGCCTTCAACGCCCGGACAATGCCTCCGCGCTCTCCGTTTTTCGCATAATTTGCAGGGAATATTCACCGCGTGGACACCTCTATCGTATCATCGTATATGGGAAAATGGCGCGGACGCATGTTTATCTGAAGGTCGAGCTGGACCTCCCGGAATCGCAAAAAGACAAGGAGCGGCCGGAGCGCGTGGCCGCGGAAATCTGCCGCCTGATCCAGCGAGTCTACGGCGTGCGCTCCGCCGAAGTGTCCAGCATTATGGAGCGCGAAACCTAAGAACGCTGAAACGCGATCCTCAGAAGTGGCATCATAAAGCGAGTAGCACTCTACTACCGGAGGTTCTTCCATGAAACTGAGCGTGAAGATGAAAATGTTCGCCGCATTGACGGCCACCCTGCTGCCGTTCACCGCTTCCGCCGCGTCCGACGCGCCCAAGCGTCTGCAATCCGCCGCCGAAGCTTTTAAGGAAGTGATGGGAATTCCGGACAAGGCGATTCCGCAGGATCTCCTCGACAAGGCGCAATGCATTGTCATCATTCCCGATCTGAAGAAGGGAGCCTTCATCGTCGGCGGCAAGTACGGCAAAGGATTTGTTTCGTGCCGCAAGAAAGACGGCGTGGGCTGGTCCGCCCCCGGCTCGGTTCGCATCGAAGGCGGCAGCGTCGGCTTCCAGATCGGCGCGTCTGAAATGGACGTGTTCATGCTGGTGATGAATGACCGCGGCATGGATCGCCTGCTGGGAGACAAGTTCACGCTGGGCGCGCGACGCAACCGTTGCCGCCGGCCCCGTGGGCCGCGTCGCGCAAGCCGAAACCGACGCTCGCATGACCGCTGAAATTCTCGCCTGGTCGCGCGCGCGCGGACTGTTCGCCGGCATCGCCTTGAACGGCGCCACCTTGCGCCAGGATGACGATTGGAATCAGGATCTCTACGGCAAGGTTTTGAAGAACCGGGACATCGTCGACGGTTCCATCCCCGCGCCCAGGTCGGCTGATCCGCTGCTGCGGGAACTCGACCGTTACTCCAGCCGCAAGTAGCCGCCGTGCGCGATTCCGACTTTCCGGAGCCAACCGTCGATACCAGTTACTACGTTGCCTACGGGCGGCGCGGCCAGAGTGACGCTGAGTTTCTGGCCGCCGCCACTGGTGTGGTGAATGAACTGGAAGCGGAACTGCTCCGCCTGAAGGCCGAAGAGCGCGGCAGTTGGCGCGCTCTTGAAATCGGTTGCGGCTCCGGACGCCTGATGCGGCCCATGAGCCGCCACTTTCTCGAAATTCACGGCGTCGATGTCGCGGGCGACTCGATCCGCCAAGCCCGCGAAAATCTTCAGGATCTTCCGCACGCTCATCCGCGCGAGATCCACGGGACGAATCTAGAAGATTTCGCCGATCAGTCCTTCGATTTCGTTTACTCGTTCGGACTGTTTCCCTATATTCCGAGCCGCGAACTGGTGCTGGCGTTTCTGCGCGAGGTCCATCGCGTGCTGCGCCCCGGCGGTTTGGCGCGGTTGCAGTTCAACGGTTCGCCCGGCCAGTCCGGCGCGAGCTTCTCGTCGCATGAACTATTGGAGTTTGCCGCGTCGCACGATTTTCAAGTGCTGGCGCTGGAGGGCGTCTCCACTCAATCCATGTGGGCCACCTGGCGCAAGCAGCCTGCCGGTTGGTCCGCTGGTTTGGAAGCGCAGATCGCGGCTCTCGGCGACACCATCCCGGTGAAGATTCACAAAATCACCAACGCCTTCAGCTTTGAGCCCGTAGCGCCTTCACGCGGACGATTCGCCGTCATCTCCATCCGCGTGGAGAACCTTCCGGTCGACGCCGGCCTGAATCATTTGCGCGTGACCATCGGCAACTCGCAAGGGACCGTCACTTCCATTGGCCCGGTGATTCGCAACGGCTGGCAGCGAATTCGGGTCGATCTTCCGCAACTGGAGGCGACCGGCTTGCTCCCCGTTCAATTCTTTTGGCTCGGCCGCCCATTGTCTGAACCAGCGACGTTGCGCGTGATCCCTCCCGGCCCTTCCATTCCGCGCATCGTGGCCGCGCCGCGGCGAATCGAAAATCGCAAGGTTGCGCTGACACTGGAAGAGATCTCGCGTCCCTTCGATATCGAAGTCTGGATGGGCGGACATCCGGTGGAGGACGTGGAGAAAGATCTGCACCGATCCGCGTCCCGCAGCGTTATCAGTTGAACTTCCGCTTGCCGGAAGACATCGGCCCGGGACTGCATCACATCAAGCTGAACATCGGCCGCCGCAAGCTGGCGCCGGTGCCGGTTGAGGTAGTGGTCTAACTCACAGCGTCGGCGAATCGTTGCCCAGCATCGCTTTGCGCACGATCTTGATGGGCGGGAATCCCTGCTGCAGAAACTTATCGTGGAATTCCTGCAGCGAAAACTGGCTGCCGCGCATTTTCTGGTAGTCCTCGCGCAGCTTCAGAATTTGCAGTTTGCCGAGCGTGTAATAAAGATAAGTCGCATCGGCGGTGCCGCGCTTGGTCTCGACCACGCCCACTTCATGCGGCTGATAGCCTTCCTTCACGAAGAAATCGATGGCTTGATCGAAGGTGCGCTTCCCGGTGTGCATCTCGATGCCGACGATGTAGCGGGCGTCGCGCAGCAGCGCGTCCTGCAATTGGCCGAGGCGCATCTGGGGATCTTTCGAGAAGCCTTCGTCGAGCATCATCTGCTCGCAGTAGTGGGCCCAGCCCTCGGCGTTGGAATTCGCGCCCAGCAGCTTGCGCACTCGCGATTGAATTCGCGGCATCCACAAAAACTGCACGTAGTGTCCGGGATAAGCTTCGTGAATCGCGGTGGAAAGAATGGTGCCGCGGTTGAACTGGCCCATGAAACTTTCGGTGCGTTCCGGCGCCCAGCTCTTTTCCGGAATCGTCACGTTGAAGAAAGCTTCTTTGGCGACGCTCTCATACGGGCCCGGCGTGTCCATGGAAGCGAAGGTAGTCGCGCGCATGAACGGCGGCGTCTCTTCCAGAATCGGCAGCACCGGCGACGGAATCGTCACCGATGATGGGTCTCGATGAAGTCGCGCAATCCGCCGAGCGTATCGCGAAACGTTTGCAATAGTTGATCCGGACGTGGGTGATCCTTCACGGCCTCCGCCAGAATCTGCTGCGGCGTTTTGGTTTTGTCGATCAGCAATGCGGTTTCGCGAAATTTCTCCTGGTTCCCGTGCAGATCGGCATAGCCGATTTCGAGCAGGCGGTCGAGCGGGATATCCACCATCTCTTCGTACAGAAGCTTCTTCGCGTAGTTATCCGCGCCCAGCCGGAAATCGCCGTTCGATCGCGGCAGCAAATCGGTCTTCAGATAGTTTTGATAATCGCTCAGCGCCTTGATGACAGCGCCGTTCGCCGCGTGAAACTCCGCCAGCAGTTTTTGATCGGTCACGCTCTTGAACGCCAGCGGAACATCCTTCTCAAAGAAACTGATGATGCCGGGAGCCTGCTGAATCGCGATCTCGGTATAAATTTTCGGCGGATTCTTCAGATTCGCGCGCGCCTCCGCCAGCACCTCCGGCATCTTCCGCTCGCGCTCGATCAGCGACCGCAGCCGCACCTCCGGCGGCGCGAAGGTCCGGCTCATGATGGTGAACGCGCTGCCGGTGATGCCGCTCGAATAGATGTCGGGATTGCGCTCCCAACTGCGGACCATTTGATACTCCAGCAGTCCCGCGCGAATGGTGGAGAGCACCAGGTCGCGGTCGGGATCGGACGGTGCTTGGCGAACTCCGCCTCGAACTGCTTTGAGTTTCGCGACACGCGCGTCGACGCCGGCCTTGGAATAGTCCTCCAGTTGGCCGTCATATTTGTGAATTCCGGAAGAGGTAGCCGTCGTCGGGTTGAACGGGAAGTAGTATTCGTCGAAAAACCGGTCGGTGAGGGACTGGGCGCCGGCGGCGGAAATCAGAAAGGTCATGAGGATGAGAGCCTTCATGTTTACAATTGTAAAGTGTCCTTTGCCCCCGTTCCCGAACAGCTCGCGTATCTGAAAAAGGGCTTCGCGGAGATCATCCGTGAAGAAGACCTGAGCGCGCGCCTCACCGAAGCCGCCAAGACCGGCCGTCCGCTGCGCGTGAAAGCCGGATTCGATCCCACCGCTCCGGATCTGCACCTGGGCCACACCGTGCTGCTGCGCAAGATGAAACACTTTCAGGATCTGGGTCACACCGTCATTTTTCTGATCGGCGATATGACCGGCATGATCGGCGACCCCACCGGCCGCAACATCACGCGGCCTCCTATGACGCGCGCCGATATCGATCGCAACGCCGAGACTTACAAGGCTCAGGTCTTCAAAATTCTGGACGCGAGCAAAACCGAAATCCGCTTCAATAGCGAGTGGCTCGACAAGCTGAAGTTCGAGGACATGATCCGCTTGTGCTCGAAGTATACCGTGGCCCGCATTCTGGAACGCGACGATTTCACGAAACGCTTGAAAGACGGCACGCCGATTTCGATGCACGAACTCCTGTATCCGCTGGCGCAGGGCTACGATTCGGTGATGCTCCACTGCGACGTGGAACTGGGCGGCACGGATCAGACGATTCAATCTGCTGGTCGGTCGCGAATTGCAGCGCGATTTCGATCAGCCGCCGCAGATCGTCGCCACCACGCCGTTGCTCGAAGGCACCGACGGCATCGAGAAGATGTCGAAATCCAAAAACAACTACATCGGCATCACCGAGCCGCCGAAAGTGATGTTCCGCAAAGTCATGGGCATCAGCGACGACTTGATGTGGAAGTATTGGGAATTGCTCACCGACTTGTCGTTGCCCGAAATCGCCGCGCTAAAAGCGCGCGAACCGATGGGCGTCAAGATGGATTTAGCCGGGCGCATCGTCGCCGACTTCCACTCCAAGGCCGACGCCGCACAGGCGCTTGACGACTTCAACCGCGAAGTGCGCCAGGGAGCGGAGCCCGGCGGACATCGAGACGATCGAATTCGGCGCCGCAGGCGATCTTCGTGTCCCGCAAATGCTGCACGCCGCCGGGCTGGCGCCGAACACGCACCGAAGCGGAGCGCCTGATCAAGTCCGGTGCAGTAGAAATCGACGGCGTGCGAGCCGGCATCGTGTTCCATGCCGCGCCCGGAACCTACACCGTCCGCGCCGGGAAAAAATGGAAGCGCATTATTGTGTCAGCGTGAAGTTGACGTCGATGGGCGCGATCACTTCCACCGGTTTGTTGTTGAGCATGCGTCGGCCGGTAGATCCACTGGCGCACCGCATCGAGCGCGGCCTGCACCAGAAGCGCTGGCCCGCTGACCACGCTGAATCTGCTGCACCGTGCCGTCCTTCGCAACGATGCCGATCAACCGCACCGTTCCCGAAATACGAGCGGCGATCGCAAGCCGCGGATAAATCGGGATCACTTTTCTTCAGTAACTTCGCGGCTTGAACATCGCTGGTGACCGTGATCGGCTGTGCTGTTGACGGGCTCGATCACTTGAGGTGGCGGAGGAGGCGGCGGAAGCACCCGGCTGAGGATCGTGCTTAGCGTCGGTGGAACGAATATGCTGGTATCGATACCGGTAAGCGGTGGCGGGGCGTCGTCAATGATCATCGGGCTCGCGTGTTGAGCGGCGGAATCGAGGTCGGGACGATTATGGGCTGCCAAACTCTCGCCGCGGATCGAGCGTGGCGCGCGGGTTCGGGCCTCGCGGGCTCAGGCGCTGGCGCCGGCGGAAGAAACGTGGGTAACTCGAGTCGCGCGAACGGCAATCGATCCGTGTAAAGCAGCGGAATCAGCAGCAGCGTGCCGACCGCCAAGGTCTGCGCCGCAAGTGAAGCGGCGAGTGCTCCAGCTTTCTTGCCGGGAGCCGCAGAGTCAAGCATGGATTGCTCAAACATGCCCTCATAGACACCGTGCGCGAAGAAAGGTTCCCGTTCACTCGACCACGCGCCCGTCGCGCATCTTCACGGTTCGATCGGCGTAGGCCGCGGCTTCGGGGTTGTGCGTGATCATCAGGATGGTCTGGCCGAGGCGCTTGTTCAGATCGCGCAGGAGTCCAAGCACCGCTTCCGAGTTCTCGTGTCGAGGTTGCCCGTCGGTTCGTCGGCCAGCAGCAGAGCCGGATGATTCACGATGGCGCGTGCGATTGCTACGCGCTGCTGTTCGCCGCCGGAGAGAGCGCGCGGCTTGTGATGCAGGCGGCCCTTGAGCCCCAGCAATCCCAAAATCTCGTCGAACTTCGGATCGAGCGGCCCCTTCTGTTGGGCGATGTCGCGGGCAATCTCGATGTTGTCGGCCGCCGTTAAAGTCGGCAGCAGATTATATTTCTGGAACACGAAGCCGACGCCGGTTTTGCGCAGATTGGTGCGTTCCGCCTCGGTCATCCCGAGCAGGTCGCGTCCGTCGATGTGAATGCTGCCGGAGGTCGGCGGCGTGAGCCCGCCCAGAATGTGAAACAGCGTTGACTTGCCGGAGCCGCTGGGACCAACGATGGCGACGAACTCGCCGCGCTCGACCGACAAGTTCACGCCGCGCAGCGCGTGCACATCGATTTCGCCGACACGATAGGTCTTCTGCAGATCGCGAATTTCAATCATCGGGTCTTAGTCGTAGGCCAGCGCTTCGATAGCGTCCTGCCGCGCGGCTTTCAGGCCGGGATAAATCGCGCCGATCATCGAACCGGTGAGCGCAATCAGCGCCGACCACGGCCACCAGGCGTGCGCGATCAGCATCGGCATGGTCGGCACCGCAACCCGCAGGATGGCCTGCGTGCCGTAGCTCATGAGGATTCCCGCGATGGCTCCCACCACCGCCAGCAGAAAGGTCTCGCGCAGCAGAATCGTCATGATGTATCCGGGCGAGGCTCCCAGCGCTTTCAAAATTCCGATTTCGCGGGTGCGTTCCAGCACTGCGGTATACATCGACAGGAACACCACCAGGAAATCCCACCACCACTGCCAGGCCGATCACCACGCGCGTGAAGCGCTTAAGAATGGGAATGCTGTCCACCGAAATCAACGACACGAATTCATCCATGGAGAAGACCTTGTAGTCTTCCAGTTTCGTTCTTAGTGAATCGAGCACAGCCGCTAAATTATTCGGATCGTCGATCTTCACATAGACGACGCTCACCTTGCCATTGGCGGAATATTTGTCCTGCAGCGAATCCAGCCTCGCGAACATGTGCGAAAGTTTGCCCGACTGCACCACTCCCGCGATGTGCCACTTCAAGCCGAGTTCCCAGGAATCGCCGGCGTGCAATTTGTGCGCGCCCGCATACACATCGTCGATCAGCAAGTCATCCGGTCCGGTGAATGGACCGCCTTCCAGGTAGCGGAATCCGCCGCTCATGCGATTGAATTCGTCGAGGTTGATGCCGGTGATCGAATCGAAATTCCCCACCGACTGAACCTTGGTTCCGGTCGCCTGCACCACGTGCGGCTGCTTGCGAATCAAGCCTACGATTCCTTCGGGCATGTCTCCCGAGAACGCCAGCACCGAGCTACCGGGAGGCCGCACCAGAATATCCGCCCCGGTGCCGCGCGAATGAGCGGCGATGTCGCCGAGTACGCCCTCGCTCACGCCCACCAGCGTGAGGATCATGGTCACTTGAACCCCAATGGCGATGGCACTGAGCAGAGTTCGCACCGGACGGTGCTTCAGATTTTCTAAAACCAGGCGGTGAATCAATGCTCCAGTGTAGCAATCCCGGCCGGGAGCCATGCCGCGCTCACGATTGCGAGCGCCGCCAGCGCCGCGGTCTCCGCGCGCAGAATCGAAGGACCCAGCGACACCGGCGCCCAACCCGCGGCGGTAAATTCGGAGCGCTCTTCGTCAGTCCAGCCGCCTTCGGGGCCGATCAGTATGGCGACGGTGTCGGCCGTTCGACGTTCCACGGGGAACTTCGCCGGCAACGGGTCCGTGCCATTTTCATCCAGCGCGTAACGATAAGTTCCCGCAGTTGCCAGAACATCCGTCCATGAAGCCGGTTCCGCAATCTCGGGCAAGTGCGCGCGGCGCGACTGCTGGCTGGCTTCGAGGCCGATTCGCCGCCACCGTTCCAGTCTTTTGGGAGCGGCTTTGTCGAGTCCCCGCTCGGTGCGGACGCTCACCATCGGGATGATCGCGGCCACTCCCAGCTCGGTAGCTTTTTCGATCATCCACTCGAAGTGGTCGAACTTCACGATTGCGGCGCACAGGATCATGCGCACCGGCGGCTCGATCATTGGCAATGTTTCCAGCGTCTTAAAGATCACCTGCTCTTTGCGGGCCGTTTCGATTTCGGCGAGATAGACGGCGCGGTTGTCGGATATCTCATAGCGCTGGCCTACCTCGACGCGCAGCACGCGCGTCAAATGACGGGCATCGTCGCCAGCAATCTCCGCATGTCCGTTCCGGACTTGATCGACAAAGAAGCGCCTTCGCATACGGCCGATTGCAGGATAGCAAACCGGTTTTCCACGCCCGCGCTTCGCCCGCCTTTATGGCCGCGCTTGCATAATGCCCCCCATTTGCGCGACACTAGCAGGTTTTCCACTCAACATTTATCGAAACGCATGCGGGTACGAGTTCTCTATCACGATCATTGCTTCGACGGCGCGGCCTCTGCGGCCTTTTTCAGCCGTTTCGTGGAAGAAAAGTTCTATCCCGGGGCCGAGTTCTTCTTCACCGGCCTGGCGCACAAGGCGTCGCAGTTATTTGAGCCGGAAATGTTCGACGGCGACGTCAACGCCATCGTCGATTTCAAATACTCCACGGACCCGCACCTCACTTGGTGGTTCGATCACCACCAAAGCGCCTTCCTCTCGCCCGAGGATGGCGAGAATTTCCGCCACGACACCAGCGGGCACAAATTTTTCGACCCCTCGTTTCGCTCCTGTACGAAATACATCGCCACGGTAGCTCGCGAGAAATTCGATTACGAGTCGGATGACCTCAAGGATTTGGTGAGTTGGGCCGACATTATCGACGGCGCGCTGTATAAAGATGCGCAGGAAGCCGTCGGACTAGGTACTCCCGCTACGCAGCTTACCTTGACCATCGAAGGTTCCAAGGGGTCCGAGACGGTGCAGAAAATCATTCGCATGATGCGCCACCGCACACTCGCCGAAATCGCCGCCGATCCTGAAATTCAGGCGGTCTACCAGCCGCTGTATCAGAATCATTTGCGCTCGATCGGCATCATCCGCGAGCACTCGCACTGTAACGACGGCGTGGTCTATTTCGATCTGATCGAGCAGGGCATCGAAGGCTACAACAAATTCATTCCGTATTATTTGTTCCCGGAATCGTTGTATACGGTTTCGGTCACGACGTCGCCCTTCCGCACTAAAGTATCGGTGGGCTCGAATCCGTGGGCCAAGCGTCCGTTGAAGTACAACCTGGCGACGATCTGCGAGCGCTACGGCGGCGGTGGCCATCCCGGCGTCGGCGCCATCAGCTTTGAGATTGGCGCGGTCGAGCAGGCGCGCCGCGCGGCTCAGGAAATCGCCGCCGAACTCCGCAGTTAACGCTGTCGTTGCGGGCGGGTCGTAGCCGCCGGGTCGTTTGCCGCCCGGTCGTTGCCGCCGGACGCTACTGGTCCTTCTCCAGATATTCCTCGGGCACGTCGTCCTCTGGAACTTGCCGGGTGTGAACCTCGGAGACGTCCGGATCGGCCGCGTCTTCGATGCCCTCGATCGCTTCGGCTTCGAAGGATTGCCCGTCCTCCACCAGTTCCTCCACGCTCTGTGAGTCGGCTTCAGCCACGTCCGACAGACCCTGAGTGTCGCCGGATTGACCGGCGGAGCCGGGTCCCAGACCTTCTTTAGCCGCCGGAACGATATCGTACGTTCGGATTCCTTCGTCGTCGCGTTTCTTCATACCGCTTATTAAAGCACGTCGCCCGCCAATCGCCTTACACGAGTGTCATTGCGCTTTCACTAGCGTGCAATCACTGCCCGTTAGAAGGGTATAAGTGTATGCCATTCAGCTACTTCTCAGGCGAAAACCTGGGCGCTGCGGCGTATCGGGCGGATAAACAATATCGATTGGACCGGACGCAATATCAACGGTATTCTGAGCATGACAGCAGTACGCCCCCCGTCGGTTGCAACTCAGTCGTTAGGAATATCCCGTCCATTTTTCACCTCGCGGTGAAATCCCAAATTGGTTTCGATTTGTATCGGAGGATGCATGCCTAACGTGTCTCTGGCCACCGGCTTTCGAGCGGCGGCCGCGATTTTTCTTTCCCTGATCGCGAATGCGATCGTCAGCGCCCCTGTCTCCGGGCAAGCATTTTCGAATAATCCTTACGACCAGAGGCGGGTGTTCGGGTATTCGTCTCGCGGGTTGCTCGAACTCGAGGAATCCTCGTCGAGTGCCCCGGATTCCTGGGAACATAATTCCACTGGACCGGCTACCGTCTCTAGCGATGTGCTGCGGCATCCGCTCACTTCAAAAGCCCGCCGGCGGCTTGAGAAGGCCCTGCACCTGGCACAACTCGGGGAGCACCCGGCAGCGATCAAGGAATTGCGCGAAACCCTGGTCAAGGAGCCTTCATCGGCGCCATACGCGCAGAATCTCCTGGGCGTGGAGTATGCCGAGAACTACCAGTTCGATGAAGCTCGCAGTTCCTTCGAAGAAGCTGTGCGTTTGATGCCGCACGAGGCGATCAACCACGTGAATCTGGGGTTCGCACTGGCAGTCGCGGGCGATTGGAATTCAGCCGAGCAGGAAGCGCGCACCGCGATTCAACTCGACCCTACCAACGCTAAAGCCAAAACATTGCTGGACCTGGCGCTGCACTCGCGCAAGGCCAAGAAGCACTGATAGATCTAATCCGGGTTTCGCGTTGACAGATGTGATCCGGACGCCACATCGCACAACTACTCTAGGTGTCGCGTCGACAGAGCCGATTCGGACGGCGCGCTAGCGAAACTGATCCGGGCGGCGTTTCAGCGTCGGACGGTCATCGTCGCTGCCGCTGCCCTTGTCGTCTTTGTCGCTGCCGCCGCTACTGGCGCCAGGAGCCTTGCGCAGGGTGGGACGATTCACGTCCTGGTTGTCCACTTTGCGCTTGTTGTGCAGCGCCATCAGCCGGGTCTTCACGTCGTTGAATTCCGACGTGGTGACGACGTATTCGGGCCGTTCCTTCAGGTATTCCTGAATATTCTTCTGCGCGGCTTTAATGCGGTCGTCGGTCATGGGGTGCGTGGAAAACACCTTGGCCATGGTGCCGGGCTTCTTCTTTTCGAGAGACTGGATCTTTTCGAAGAAATCGACGAAGGCTTCCGGATCGTAGCCGCTCTTGTACATGTACTCAAGGCCCAGCAAATCGGCCTCGGATTCAAATCCGCGAGAGAACGACAGGTAGCCAATCGGGATCGCCACGCTGGCCGCCTGCCGGATTCCGTAACCCGTCCAGCCGCCCATAAAGATCAAGGGAATGGTGGCCAACTGTGCGATTTCGCCGCGGGTCGCCTGCCGCGTGCCATGCCGCGCCGCGACATGCGCGATCTCATGCGACATGACGCCAGCCAGCTCCGCTTCCGAATCCGCCTTCAGGATCAGACCCGAGTTCACGAAGAAGAATCCGCCGGGCAGCGCGAACGCATTCACTTCCTCGGTGTCGATCACTTTGATGGTGAAGGGGACTTTCGCATCGGAATTGCGCACCAGGTTCTGTCCCAGGCGGTTCACATATTCCGCAATCACCGGATCGTCGACGATCTTGGCCTGCCGCTCCACTTCCATTGCCAGGCCCTTGCCGAGGGCAATTTCTTTCTCGACCGAGTAGAAATTTACGCCCTTGCCGACGTCGCGATTGCCGATCTCATCGGGGTCCGTCTTCTTATCCGCTGCCAGAAGGGTGAAGGCAAGTAAAGAAGCCGCAGTGAGAATGACGAGGCGATGCATAGAGATCCTCTTACTTTCGAGTATACGCCCTTTGACGCCCCATGAGACCAAAAGATTACTCTATATTCATGTATCGCGATTTCTTCCCGGTCGCACGGAATCTGGTCTATCTCAATCACGCCGCAGTGACCCCGCTGTGCCGTCCGGCAGCGGAGGCGATGCAGGGCGTGGCGCAGGACGCGCTCGACTGGGGATCGCTGCACTACGACCGCTGGCTCGAATGTTATGAAGGACTTCGCCGCGGTGCGGCGCGGCTGGTGAACGGAACGCCCGAAGAAATCGCCATCGTCAAGAACACGTCCGAGGGCATCGCTACTGTGGCCATGGGTCTCGACTGGCGCGCCGGCGACAAGATCGTGGCCTTCGAGGGCGAGTTCCCTGCCAACCAATACCCTTGGCAGCGCCTTGAATCCAAGGGCGTTAGGATCGAATGGCTGCCTCCTACGGCGAGTCTCGACCGGATCGATCAGGTGGCTCGGGGGGCGCGTCTGCTGTCCATCAGCTACGTGCAGTTCTTGACGGGCTTCCGCGCGGACATTACCGGGATCGGCGAGATATGCCATCGCCACGGCGTGGTCTATCTGGTCGACGCGATTCAGGGCCTGGGCGCGTTTCCGGTAGATGTGCAGGCGGCCCACATTGACGCCCTGGCCGCCGATGGCCACAAGTGGCTGGTGGGGCCGGAGGGCTGCGGCGTCCTTTACATTTCGCGGCGCCTGCAAGAGCAGGTGGAACCGATGGAGTTTGGCTGGACCAACGTCGCGGGCTACAACGATTACGCCAGCCGCGACATGACGCTGCGGCCCGACGCCGGACGCTACGAATGCGGCACGCTCAATACCATCGGCTGCTACGGCCTGCGCGCGTCCATCGATTTTTTGCTGGGCATCGGCATCGACAAAATTTCGCCGGTGGTGCGGGGCCTGGCTGGCCAGATTGTGGACGGCGTCCGCGAGCGGGGTTACGAGGTGTTGGGCGAGCCCAACGCCGGCATCGTCAGTTTCCGCAAGCCGGGAGTCGATAGCGACGACGTTTGCACCCGCTTGCGTGAGCGCTCCATCATCACCGCTCAGCGCGCTGGGTGGGTGCGGGCTTCGCCGCATTTCTATATTGAGTCCGCGGATATCGAAAAGATGCTGGAACTGTTGCCTTGAAGCGCCGCGCAGTTATCCGTAAATGAACAGCATCATGTCGCGCGTTGAGCGGTGATCTTCGGGCCAGGCTTCGGGATCGACGTGGCTCAAGTGAAATAAGTGGCCGTCGGACGCGAAGCTCCATTCGAAAGTCACCTTCGCGTTCTGGGTGCAAGGGGGCGCCGCCGCCCCACCCTTCTCGCCGCCGCAGCCCGGCCGCATGTTCGCGGGGAGGAGGCCGGTGAAGGTCACTACGCGCGCTTCGCCTTTGGGCTGCTGACTGCTCCAATGTGCGTCGCTAAAAGCAGATTCAAAGGCTTGCCCAATGGTGGCCTGCGGGTAGCCGCTCATGGTGCCCGCGCGAACCGCGGCTACGAAGGGGTCGAGCTTCAGGGCCGAACCGGGATTCGGAGGTCCCGCGGCTTCGACGACGGCTGGGCTGGGCTTGGCGGCCGGCGCCGCCGCCGTTTTCGGTGACGAGCAACCCGCAGTTACAACCAGGGCCGATATGGCAAGGGCCGCGAGGGCGGCGAGCATTTGACCTGAAAGCTTCGGAAAGCGAACCTGTGCGAGAGGCATCTAGAGAACCTATCGGCACAACCGGACGATTCCACGCAGGACTTGTTCGTCCGCTTTATCCGTGGCCCAGATACATGAGCCAACTCAAGCTGAAAATTGCCGCAAGGAAATAGACGAAGCAGCGCACTGCGTAGCGTAGGCGCTCGCGATCGGTGCGCTTGGTGATCACGCCCAGCACCGCGGAAGTAAACAACGCGAACAGGATCGACGCCTCGAAGTGCGACAGGTTCATTTTAGGCATGGGTTAGTCCTTCTTTCCGGTGGCGATTTCCCAGGCGTCTACCATCGCCAGCAGATTCAGCAGTCCGGCTGCGACCAGGAACTTGGTGCCGTAGTCGTGGACATGGCCGGCCATGTCGGGCTGCGAGTAGCCCAGCCAGATCGTCAGGAAATACAGGACTCCGGAAAGCAGGTCGCCGATGAATCCCCCGTAATAGATGACCATGGTCAACAGGTCGCCGCTCTGCGGTTGGAACAGAGTTCCGCGCATCATCAGCCCCAGCAGGAACACCAAGATGACAGAAATCCCCAGTACCGCGCCGCGGCCCGGACGCTTCAAAAGAAAATGGCCGCCGCCGGGGATCAGCCACGCCAACACTACCGCCGGGAGCCACTGGCTTAGCGAAGGGGTTTCCAGTTTTACAGTTTCCGTCACAGATTTATTTTATCGCATGCCGGCGGGAATGCCGCGCAGGCTTGGCCGCCCGGCCAGGGGATCCCAATCAATGAGCGTTGTTCGCGCGCAACACCTGCAGATGCCGGCTCGCCAACTTTTTGCGGCTGAGCTGTTCAAAGCGGGCTTTGGAGCGCCACTTTAACAGGCGATATTGGGTATGAGTCAAGTCCATTTCGGAGCGGATCTGCAACTCGGTTTGCTCCTGCAAGTAAAAACGCGAAAGAATTTCGGCTTCGCGCCCGGCCAAGCGAGCCAGCGTCAGCCTCACCAATTCCTTCTGTTCCTGGGAGACCATCTCTTGCTCCGGAGTGGCGCCGGGGCTGGCAAGCCCGAACAACGATCCTATTTCCACTTGATTGCGGCGATCCGAGGCGGCTGCATCTATATAGAGGGATACTTTCCGCCGCGCAATGGTGCGCGCGAATCCCATCAGCCGGCCGGGCTCGCGCAATTGCCCCTGCTGGATCGCCATCACCACGTCCACAAAAATGCTGTGAATCTTGTCGCGGTAGTCTTGGGGCCGCAATTGGCGCGCTAGATACGGGCGCAATCCCTTAGAGATATAGTCGTACAAATCCAACATGCCGCCGGCATCTCCTACCTGTACTCTTCGCACCAGATCGTCGAGTTGCAGCGGCGGGTCGCTGTCTGGTTCGGATCGGGAATTGGCAGCCACGAGCCCGGCGGGCTGGTCTGTGTTCGGGTAGAAAGGTGAAGTCATTGGTTCTCCGTTACCTACCCCCCCAATAGGCAGGTATATGCCCAAACCAGAAAAATGTGAGGAGAGCCCGTGAACTCCATTATTTTCCCCGTATTCGCTGCGTTGAAGAATATCAGCGAATTCTTAGAGTACGTATTTCGTGCGAATGTCTGCCGCTGTTTCCGCGAAAAGTGCGCGATAGCGCGTGAAAATTCGCGGCTCGTTCCGTGATATACTCTTACATTCGAACGTGGATGTTCAGCATTCGAATGCGGAACCTTTAACGCGGCGCAGCCCTGCTAAAGTAAACCGGTCCGTATCGGCACCGGATATCCTGGATCACACCAACCCCTTTGCCAGGATCTTGGACCTGGCCGCTGACGCCATCGTCGCGGTGAATGCCCGTAAATCCATCATCTTTTTCAATCGAAGCGCGGAAGCGACGTTTGGGTATTCCGCCGACGAAGTCCGTGCCAAGCCCCTGAAGCTTTTATTTCGCGGCGGCCTGGCGGGCTTCCACCCGGGGCGGATAGCGACGCTGGATGCATCCGGCGAAAAGCCGCGGGTGACGCTGGAGCGGCGGCAAATCGTGGGCCTGCGCAAGGACGGGAGCGAGTTTCCGGCCAAGGTATCGCTATCCAAGATCGAATTCGAAGGCGAGACCGTCCTGAGCCTGATGTTGCAGGACGTGGCGTCCCGCGCTTTCACCGAGGAGCGTTTGCGCGCCGCGGTGCGTGAAAAGGAAGTGCTGCTCGAAGAGATCCACCATCGCGTTAAAAACAATCTGCAGGTGATTACCAGCTTGCTGGGATTACAGGCGCGTTCCATTAAAGACCCCGCCACGCGCATTAAATTTGACGAAAGCCGTTACCGGATTCAGGCCATGGCAATCCTGCACGAGATATTGGATGAATCTTTCAGCCTGGCCGAGGTCGATTTCGCCAATTACGTCCAGAGACTGGTGGCGCATCTGGTCAGGTCGTATGGCGCCATCGGCCGCATCCACATGCAAGTCCGCCTGGACCCGCTGTTCTGCCATCGGGATGTCGCCTTGCCGTGCGGCTTGATCATAAACGAAGTGCTGTCCAACGCGTTCAAATACGCGTTTCCTGGAGGCAAGGAAGGTGAGGTAAAGGTCGAGCTGCGGCGGGAGCCGGACGGGATGATCCATCTGCGGGTAGCCGATAACGGAATCGGGCTGCCGCGGGGCTGGGATTGGGAAACGTCATCGACGCTGGGGCTGCGGCTGGTACGCACGCTCGCCCGGCAAATCGACGCCAATATCCAGATTACGGGCGGCTACGGGACCGCCTTTGCAATTGCATTTCGCGACGGATTGCGCGGCAGTAACAAATGATTGTGAGGATTACTTGGCAGACAGAATCTTAATCGTGGAAGATGAGCGCATCACCGCCGAAGATCTGGCCGAAGTTCTCAAGGATCTGGGGTATGAGGTGAGCGCCGTGGTTTCAAGCGGCGAAGAAGCCATCCGCGAGGCCGAAAAGAGCCCGCCCGACCTGGTGCTGATGGACATCCGCATCAAGGGTGAGATGGACGGAACGGAGGCGGCGCGGATTCTGCGGGAACGCTTTGATGTCCCGGTGGTTTATTTGACCGCTCACGCGGATCGCGATACCCTCGATCGCGCGAAGCAATCGCGCCCGTTGGGCTACATCGTGAAGCCGTTTCACGAGGCCGAGTTGCATGCCAGCGTGGAAATGGCTTTGTATAAGCACTGGCACGATCTCCGAACTCATCGCCGGGAACAACACGTGACGGATGTGCTGAGCGCCCTCGTACTGGGCGTTACGTCCGTGGACCAAACAGAGGCCGTGCGGACCATGAACCGGGCGGCCGAGGACCTGACCGGGTGGAGTATGGATGAAGCCACCGGCACTCCCGTGAGGCAGGTTCTGCGGCTGGCCGATGCAGCCACCGGCCGGGCCTTGGAACTTCCCCTGGAGCAGGCGCTGGAGCAACGGTCGGTGGTGGAGATCCGCGACCGTGTTCTGATCGCCAAGAATGGCGAGCACAGGCGGGTATCCGGCAATATCGCTCCCCTGCGCGGCGCGGACGGCGGTCCCGGCGGGGCGGTGATCATGTTCGAGGGAGAGCCGGCGGAAAACGAAGCTTTTTCTCTCCGCCTCAAGAGCACGCAGGGCGGCAAGGCCCAGGCCATCGAATTCGGGCGCTTCCAGATCGTGGCAGCATCGGAGCCGATGAAACGCCTGCTGTCTTTTACATTGCGCGTCGCCAAGAGCGAGGCCTCAACGGTCTTGATAGAAGGGGAAAGCGGAACTGGCAAGGACCTGATGGCTCAGTTCCTGCACTATTCGAGCAACCGCCGCACGGGGCCGTTCATCGCTCTCAATTGTTCCGCGATTCCAGAGGCGCTGCTCGAAAGCGAATTGTTCGGGCGCGAACCGGGCGCTTACACCGATGCCCGCAGCCAGAAAAAGGGCCTGCTCGAAGTGGCCCACGGCGGTACTTTGTTCCTGGATGAAATCGGTGACTTATCGCCGGGGGTGCAGGCCAAGTTCCTGCGGGTTCTGGAGCAACAATCTTTTCGCCGGCTGGGCGGCGTGCAAGACATCAGCGTCGATTTGCGGGTGGTTGCCGCCACCAATCGCGATCTTTCCGCCGCCGTGCGGAACGGGAATTTCCGGCTGGATCTGTTTCATCGTTTGAGCGTGATCCAGATTGCGCCACCGCCGCTGCGGGATCATCCCGAGGACATTCTTCCCTTGGCAAACCATTTCGTGCAGGAGCACAACCGCCGCTACAAGGCGCGCATTCAAGGAATCTCCGCGGACGCGGCCAAGATTCTGGAAGCTCACCCTTGGCCGGGCAATGTGCGCGAGCTGCGGAACGTCATCGAGAGGGCGATTTTGCTGGAGGAGACCGGGTGGCTCCAGGCCGGCAGCATTCAGTTCGCTTCCTCGCGCACGATATCCGAGCCGGCCGTTTTCGGGCAGCCATGGGATCCGGCGCACATGCCGCCGGGGCCGGCGGATCTGTCGCTGAAGAACTCGGAGCGCACACTGATCTTGCAGGCGCTGGAAAAAACCGGCGGGAATAAGACTAGAGCCGCGGTGTTGCTAGGGATCAGCCGCGACGTGTTGCGCTACCGCATGAGAAAGCTCAACCTCGACGAAGATTGAAAGCACCGTTTTAAGCGGCGCTGCTCGCGGGCTGCCCGAGCCAGCGTTTCCACCACTCCAACTTTTTAGGAAGGAACTGGCTTCGCGCGTACTGCTGGAGCGCGGCCTTGCGCTGACGCAGCAGTTTGCCGATGGCCGCCACGGCGCGGCGGTCGTGTCTGAGAATCGTAATGCTGGTGACGCAGTCGTTAATCGCGCCCAGCCGGTCTTGCAACTGTTTCAAGATTCCCGCGCCTTGCGGCATTTCGGCTCCATAAAAACTCACGAACAGCTCCAGGGTGTAGCGAAATCGCTTCGCCTGCAGGCGGAACCGATGCAGCTTCTGGTAATTCGCCCGGGCCGAGATTGCGGCCACGCCCGCAGTGAATAAGTCTTCCGCCAGCACAGGGAGGATGCGGCCCAGATTGTCTTCCAGGCTCTGATCCAACTTCCAGTCCCGCTCTTTGGAATGAGAACGCGGGTGCGGAGGAGCATGCCGGTTATCGCGCTCTTTCTTCAGGTTGCGATGCAATTTATCAGCGGCGCCGGCGCGCGTCTTCTGTAGCTGCGGCAGCGATGTGCTCGTGGTGACGCCAACCTGGTTCAGAAGGACAAGCGCGACGTCGCAATTCCTGACTGCCGCGCAAAGGTCCATTATTTTGTGCAGGCGCCGCCGTAGCTTTTTGACCGCAGCGGGATCGAGCAGCTCGCCAAAAGCTTTGAAGGCTTGGAGCACGCGGCGGATCGAAACACGCAAGTCGTGAATGGCTTCTGGATCCTCCGGATGTTTCGCAGCGTGCCGCAGACTCTTGGAGAAACGTTTGAGACGGAGCCCGGTCTCTTGTGCGGCGTACTTCGAAATGGGGTGGAGCTTCATCGCTTCGCGCGCACCGTCAGCGGCAAGCCGTAGGTTTCGCGGAACACCGGCGTCACCTGCTCGGCGTGCCACTGTTCGACATCCAGATCGCGCGGCGATCGCAAGTGCAGCTCCACCGCCTTCTCCTGGATCGCCACATGAACGTCTTCCACCAATTGTTCCTGGCTCTGGTCCAGCGCCACGGCAATACGCAGCAGCGGCGCGAGCAACACTACTGCGCGGCGTCCTTCGACGTCCAGCGCCTGAAATTCCACATGGGCCGGCTGCGGCATCGACTTGCGATGGTAGCGGCACAGGTTGGCGATCACCAGCCGCTCCCATTCCGAGAAACCGGCGAGATCCGAGTTCGCCACCAGATACAACGAATGCTTGTGGTGCCGCGATTCATTCACCCAGTGGCCGATGTTGTAGAGATACGCCGCGGCCTCGATCACTTGGCCGTGCGCGGCCGGCAAGCCGTGCAGCGAACGCAATTGCTCGAACAGAACCACCGCGATCTGCGCGACCTTGCGCACGTGCGGCGCGGAGAGTCCGTAGCGGCGGGAGAGCGCAACCACCACCCGCCGCCGGTCCGCATTGAGCCGCGCCTCGGCCAGGCCGACCTTGCGGTGAGCCAGGTCCGCGACGATTCCTTCGCGCACGCCGGCCGTCGAATAGTAAAGACGCGGAAGCCGGAAGGCTTCGATAATCTCGTGCAGCACGGCGACGCCGGCCACGATGATTTCCGCCCGCCGGGGACCGATGCCGGTAATTCCGCGGCGTCCTTCGAGACTCGCGCCGCTGACCTGGCCATACAAGCGGCGAATCTGAGCGGCAGTGGCAGGGAGGCGATCAGCTAGATCGCGCCGCGAACGCCGCACCCGATTCACGGCGCAGACCACGGCGGCGGCAGTGGAGGAAGTGGCGATCATGCGGTCGATCTTGGCCGGTCCAAAACGAGCGGCCGGTCCCGCCACCCGCTCCTGAATGTACTTCCGCATGCGCAGCAGCTCGCGCGGATCGGCGGGATCGCTTTTCAGGAACATTTCGGTCAGGCGGACCGCGCCCAGCGGTTTCGAGAACGAGTCGACGATGTGCCCGGCATCGCTCAGGACGAGTTCGGTGCTGCCTCCGCCGATGTCGGCGACCAGCAGGCGCTGCTTGAGGTGTGGCCACTGGCTCTGGACGCCCAGATGCACCAGGCGCGCTTCTTCCAAGCCGGAGATGACTTCTACCGGCGTCCCCAAAATGGAGGACGCGCGCGCCAGGAATTCCGCCTGATTGCGGGCGTCACGCAAAGCGGCGGTTCCGACGACTCGCACGGCCAGAACATCCAGCTTGCGATACGTCGCAGCCATCCCAGTCAGGACGTTGCACGCCAGATTCATGGTGGCTTCGTTCAGGCGGCCTTCGCGAAAAACGCTGGTGCCCAGGCGCACCACTTGGCGCTCGGATGCAAGCGGCAGCATTTTGCCGTTGGCATCCACTTCCGCCGCGAGCATGCGGATGGAGTTACTGCCGATATCGATGGCCGCGTATTGGGACATGACTAAAGCGCGATTTCTTGTAACGCAGGGTAAAAAACCAAGCCTGCCGTCTCACTCGTTTATGATAAAGGAGCTTATGCCTGTGTTCCTACAAAATCGCTTGCCCGGGCGATTAATTGTGGTGGAAGGAATCGACGGCTCCGGCAAATCCACGCAGATGTCGCTGCTTTCGCAGTGGCTTCGGCGGCGCGGGTATGCGGTGACTTTCAGTGAATGGAATTCTTCTCCGCTGGTGCATGAAACCACGCGCCGCGGCAAGAAGAAGGAAATGTTCACGCCGACTTCCTTCAGCTTGATCCATGCCACGGACTTTGCGGATCGCCTGGAACAATACATCATTCCGCTGCTGAAGGCGGGCGCGGTGGTGTGCGCGGACCGCTACGCCTATACCGCTTTTGCGCGCGATGTGGTGCGCGGGGTCGATCGGGCGTGGGTGCGCAACCTGTATCGTTTTGCGATCAAACCGTCATTGGCGTTTTATTTCAAAGTCCCGCTGGACGTGGCGCTGGGGCGCATTCTGGGAGGCCGCGACGCGCTGAAATATTACGAGGCCGGGATGGATCTGGGGCTCAGCCGGAACATCGAAGAAAGCTTCCGTTTGTTTCAGGGGCGGATTCTCGAAGAGTATGAGGCGATGATCGACGAGATGGGTTTCCATGTGATCGACGCCACCAAGAGCATCGAAGCGCAGCAGAAAGAAATGCGGAGAATCGTCTTGCAGGAGTTCGGCCGGGTGCGGCCGCCGGGAGTGCTGGGAACGGAGGTGCGGGTTGCAGAATTATCGCAATAAGCCGCCGTTGTCCTACTACCGGACCGCGCTGCCGGGCGTCGATTATGCCGAGCTGCAAGGCAAGCTGATCGTCATCGAGGGCCCGGACGCGGTGGGGCGCAGCACGCAGGTGCGGCGTCTGAAGCCGTGGCTGGAGGAATACGGTCACGCGGTTCTGGACACCGGCATGGCGCGGTCGGCGCTGGCCGGAAAAGGGATTCGAGAGGCGAAGGAGGGGAATACGCTGGGTCCGATCACCATGACCCTGTATTACGCTACCGACTTCGCGGACCGGTTGGAGAACGAAATCATCCCGGCGCTGCGAGCCGGATTCGTGGTGCTGACCGACCGCTATATTTTCTCAATCATGGCGCGCGCGATTGCACGCGGCGAGAATCGTGCTTGGATTGAACGAACCGCCGGATTCGCGCTGGTGCCGCACGCGGTGCTGTATATGCGTGCCGAGGTGAAAGACCTTATCTCGCGCGTGGTGGTGGGACGGGGGGCTTTCGATTATTGGGAGAGCGGTCTCGATCTGCACTTCGGGCAGGATATGTATGAAAGCTTTGTGCGGTATCAGTCGCGCCTGATTCAGGTGTTCGACAATATGGCCGAGCCCTACGGCTTCCAGACCATCGACGCGTCGCAATCGCCGGATCGCGTATTCGCTTCGCTGCAGCGGGCGATTTCTAAAGTAGTGGAGATGGAATCGCCGGCCCAGCGGGCAGCACGGCTGAAGGCGGCGCGCGGAGGGAGATCCGCGCTCAGGTTGGTGCCTGCCGCGAAAACCGTTCACAAGGCTGCGGCGAAAGCCGGGCACAAAGCTGGACGCGCGGTGAGCGCCAAATAACCATTCGAATTTGCCGTGATCGCAAATCAAGAGGAACGAACGCGTTTTGGCAAGAGCCGCCGCGAAACGGTGAGCCGCGCGGCGCAGGCGGAATTGCGGCCGAAAGAGCGCCGGTTCGATCCTCTGGACGTCTTGCGGGCCGCCGCGGAAGGGCGCGTCCACCAGCTTCTTCCGATCAAATACGCGCGCATGAAGGTTTCGCCGTTCGCTTTTTTCCGCGGCGCGGTTTCGATCATGGCGGCCGACCTGGGAAGGCTGCCGCATTCCGGTCTCAACGTGCAGTTGTGCGGAGACGCGCATGTGCAGAACCTGGGGTCCTTCGCGGCGCCCGACGGGTCGCTGGTTTTCGATCTGAACGATTTCGACGAGTCCATTCGCGGGCCCTGGGAATGGGACGTGAAGCGAATGGCCGCGAGTATCGTTCTCGCGGGCGCCGCGTCGGGTCACGTGCGGTCGCAATCCAAAGCGGCGGCGGAGATGTTTGGAGAAAGCTATTGCGCGTCGATTCGGGAATTCGCGAATTTGCCGATCCTGCAAGTGGCCCGGCGCCAGATTCATCGCCAGCAGCGTATTCAGCCGGTTCACGCGGCGCTGCGGCAATCGCAGCGGGCGAGGCCCACTGATCTGCTGCAGAAGTTTATCGAGCGAGGCGGGCGCGGCCACTCGCGTTTCCGGAACCTGCGGCCTGGCTGCTGGCGAGTCTCCGGCCACACCGCGCGGGAGGTGCTGGATTCGCTGGCGGCTTATCGCGAAATTCTGTCTCCTGACCGGCGGCATTTGTTCGACTTATTCCGGCCCGTCGACGTGGGGTTCAAGGTGGTAGGAACCGGAAGCGTGGGGCTGCGCGATTACGTGGTGTTGTTCGAAGGGAACGGCCCGCAGGATCCGATGTTCCTGCAGATCAAACAGGAGATGCCGTCGGCGTACGCGCATTGGCTGCCGAACGCGGTTTACCCGCATCAGGGGCAACGCGCCGCTGAAGGGCAACGGGCGGTGCAGCCGATCTCCGACCTACTGCTAGGCTGGACTTCCATTGGAGAGCATCAATATCTGGTGCGGCAGTTGAACGATCACAAGGGAAGTATCGACCTGGCGAAACTGTGCGGCGGCGGATTGGAGAGTCTGGCGCAGGTGGCTGGCGAACTGCTGGCGCGGGGACACGCACGGTCGGGCGACGCCTGCGAAATCGGCGGCTACTGCGGCGCGGGCGTGAAGCTAGCCAAGGCCGTGCGCGATTTCGCGTGCCAGTATGCGGACCAGACGGAAGCTGACTACGCGAAGTTCGTGGACGCGATCAAGCGGGGAAAAATCAAGGCGGCGGAAGCGGGGGGCTAGGGCTTCGCCGAATCGGTGCATAATGGTGCATTCTGGTGATGTATGACCTCGACCCTTACGGCAGCGGAGATTATCCGGCGTAGCGTTTCTCTTCCAGCAGACTTGGCCGAAAGACTCGATGAGATTGCCGCGAGCCGTCATGTCAGCGGAAATCGCGCCATCGTCGATCTGCTAAAGGACGCAATTCTAGCGTACGAACAGAGGCGAACGGCCTTCCTTGAGCTCGCCGATCGTTTTCAGAAGTCCAAGAATCCCGCTGAAACGGAGCGACTCCGTGAGGAACTCGCGCGAATGACTTTCGGCAACTGATGCCGAAGGTGAAATGGAAGGATCTTCCGCCATAGCTTCGCCAGCATCTTTTCGATCGAGCCAAAGAGCGCAAGATATCCATGGAAGACCTGTTTGCCTTGGAAGAATGGCGCCTGCATTCTCCGGACGTTCCGGAAGGCCCGTGGTACAAGGACTTCGGATCTTTCAAGCTCTGTGGGGAAGGTCAATACCCAAAGACTTTTCTTTTGCGCGGCCAGCCCGCGCATGGCGAGGAAGTCGAGTAGGGCGATCCGATCAGCTCAGCAACAATGCAGCGGCGTAGCCTAGCCCACTGCCGATAGCAGCGCCGGCCAGCACGTCGCTGAGGAAGTGCATGCCCAATAAGATGCGGGAAAGTGCGACGCTGAACGCGCAGAACAGCAGACCGAGCAGCATCACCGGGTAAAACGCGCCCATCGAAATCGCCACCGCGAATGCCGTGATGGTATGCCCCGATGGAAATGAGAATTGATCCGGCGGAAGCAAGGTGGCCCAGGAATGCGGCTCCAATGCGCAGGGGCGTTTGCGGCCGCAGGCCCGCTTCAAGCTCAGGAACAGCGCAATGCCGACGCTTACCGCTAGCACCGCGGCCAATAGGGCCCGGAAACGTGCGGGACCGCCATCCAGTGCCACCGCCGCGCCCGATACCGTACCACAGCCAGCCGTCGCCGCCGCGGGTCGCAGCCACCATCCACAGGCGCATCCATCTGGGAGGCGTCCAGCGGTTGACGCGGCGCATCAGGCGATGGTCGCTAGCGGAGAGCCAGTGTAAAACCGAGGCTGCCATGCTATCGTTTTAAGCCTCTGGTATAACAGCCGTGTGACACTGGTATAAAACAATAGTGAAGAAAATTGATTTTATCTATTTCGATGCCGGCGGGGGCCATCGCGCCGCGGCGATGGCGTTGAAATCGGTGATCGATTCGCAAAACCGGGCAACGGCGGGCGAGCCGTGGGAAGTGCGCCTGGTCAATCTGCAGGAAGTCCTCGATTCGCTGGACATCTTCCGCAAGATCACGGGCCTGCGTCTGGAAGATGTCTACAACAAGATGCTGGCGAAGGGCTGGACGCTGGGTTCGGCGCAAGGGCTGAAGTTCATGCACGGCGTGATCCGGCTTTACCATGACCCTGTCGTTCGCCTCCTGACTGCTCACTGGAAAGATACTCAACCCGACCTGGTTGTTTCACTGGTACCCAATTTCAACAGCGCGATGTACCAAAGTCTGCGCGCCGCGCTGCCGAAAGTCCCCTATGTCACGATCCTGACCGATTTTGCGGACTACCCGCCGCACTTCTGGATGGAGGCGGGACAAGACCAGTACTTCATTTGTGGGACCGAAAAAGCTGTGAAACAGGCGCGCGCTCTGGGGTATACGGACGATCGGATTTACTCCGCGTCGGGTATGATCATGCGTCCGCGATTTTACGAACCGGTGAACATCGATCGGGAACGCGAGCGCGAACGTCTGGGCCTGGACGCGTCGCTCTCAACGGGCCTGGTACTCTTCGGAGGGCAAGGCTCGAAGGTCATGCTGGAGATTTCGAGACGGCTCGCGGATACGCAGCTTATTTTCATCTGCGGCCGTAACTCGAAGCTGGCCGAGCGGCTCAAAGCCCTGCCGGCGAAGGCTCCGCGCTTCATCGAAGGATTCACGCAGGAGGTGCCGTACTATATGCCGCTTTCCGATTTCTTCATCGGCAAGCCGGGGCCGGGGAGCATCAGCGAAGCCGTGGCGATGAAGCTGCCGGTGATTGTCGAACGCAACGCCTGGACGCTGCCGCAGGAGCGCTACAACGCCGAGTGGGTGCGCGAGCGGCACGCCGGGATGGTGGTCACAAGCTTCCGCGGAATTGAGGCGTCGGTAAAGGAATTGGTGGCTTCGCTCGATTCTTATAGCGAGAGTGTGGCGCGCATTGAGAACCGCGCGGTGTTTGAAATTCCGGAGATGCTGGCGGAGATCCTGGAGAAAAACGCTACACTTTAGAGAGAGGTGCCTCCATCATGAATCGCGCAATGTTGCAGGTGCTGATGACGTTGGCGGCGGCAGCCGGACTCTCGGCGCAACCCAAGAATTACACGGTAGAAACCGGTACTCACGTTCCACTCAGTTTGATCAATAGCGTCAGCACCAAAAATGCGATTCCTGGGGACCGGGTGTATCTGGAGAGCGTTTTTCCGATTCTGGTCGACGGCCGCATTGTGATCCCCCCAGGGAGCTATGTGATGGGCACTATTACGGAAATTCGCCGGCCTGGCAAGGTGAAGGGCCGCGGGGAATTTCATTTGCGCTTTGACTCCCTGACGCTTCCGAACGGCACTACGCGCGATTTCCGGGCCCATGTGACCGGCCTGGACGGCCGCGCCAGTGAGGAATTGGATCACAAAGAAGGCACTATCCGAAGCGAAGGCAATAAGGCTGGCGATGTCCGTACGGTTGCGGAGACCGCCGCCGCCGGAGCCAGCATTGGAGCCCTCGCGGGTAGCGTCAGCGGCGCCACCGGGATGGGAGCTGCCATCGGTGCGGGCGCCGGGGCTGCGGCGGCCTTGGCGGGCGTCATGTTTACTCGTGGACCAGAGGCAGTGCTGGCGAAAGGAACCACCATCGAGATGATCCTCGACCGGCAGGTACAGTTCAGCGAGGGAGATCTCGATTTCAGCAATTCCCTGCCGCGCCGCTCCGCCGCAAGCGATGCGGGCGGGCCGTTGCCCAGCCATAAGAGCCAGCAAACCTATCCCAGCCCGATTCCGCGCTTTTAGGCGTATTGGGCTGACGGCCTAAAGTTTACGCTCCTGTCAGCCGAATTTAGGGCAGGTACCTCTCTTGCTGCCAGCGCAAACTCTCAGTCATCCGGGCCATCAGGCGGCTACGGCTGGCACGATTAAAGCTTTTAAAGTGCGGGGCGTACCGGTGCGCCTGCACTTCACCTTCATTCTGCTGGTGGTGTTCGTTTTCGTCTCGGTGCTGGGCAGCGCGCAATCCAATAGCACCTACGCGATCTTCCTGCTGGGAAGTCTGGCAAGCGTGCTGCTTCATGAGTTCGGACATGCCGTGGTAGCTTCCCGGTTTGGCGTTCGGACCACTGAGATCGTTATGTTTCCCATCGGAGGGCTGTCGCGGATGGAGCGCCCGCTGTCGCCTGGGGCGGAAATCTGTGTGGCGCTGGCCGGTCCACTGGTGAATGTTCTGCTGGCTGCGGGGATCTTCTGCTATATGCTTTCGATCCACCAAGCCGCGGTGATTGGGGTCGCGGATTTGATGCACCCGAATAACAAGAATCCGCTAGCGCTGCTGCTATACGGCAACATTCTACTGGCCGGGTTTAACCTGCTGCCGGCGTTTCCAATGGACGGCGGACGCATCCTGCGGGCCCTGCTCAGCTTTATCCGGCCGGAGCAGGAGGCAACCCGCACGGCGGCTTGGATGGGCAGGATGCTGGCCATCAGTATGGGCTTATACGGGCTTCTGGCGCCGCAGTTCATGCTGGTGTTCTTCGCGCTATTCATCTATCTGGGAGCGGCACAGGAAAGCGTGGCTGCGCTGGGCCGTTCGCTGACGCACGGAATTCCGATCCGCGCCGCGATGATCACCGAATTCCACACTTTGGAACATCACAGTACGATTCGCGATGCCGCTAATCTGTTGCTCTCGACATCGCAACAGGATTTTCCAGTGATGCATGGCACGCAGATCGTGGGCCTGCTGGGGCGCAACCTGCTGATTCGCGCGATCGCCTCCGAAGGGCCGGACGCCTACGTGGCCGGTTCGATGGATCGCGATTTCCTGGCACTGGAACCTACCGCCGATTTGGCCGAGGTTCTGCCGCTGATGGCCCAGGCGGGCCGCTGCGCACTGGTCATGGAAAACGGCCAACTGCTGGGCTTGCTGACCACCGACAATTTGTCGGAGTTCCTGCTGTTGCGCCGCTTCGGGATGGAACCCGTCGTCTAAAACAACTGCCGCGCCACGCTGACCACCCACATCCCTGCAAGCACCACCGTCATCGCCAGCGCGGCATAGCCGATCTTTTTGCTATACGCGTCGAGTTTGTAGATGCGCTTCATGACTTCCCGCTGCTCGGCCGCGAGCCTCTCTTCGCCAACGCTCAGGTAGAGCGTATCTTCCTCTTTCATGCCGACCACGGAGCGGTATAAGAACAATGCAAAATATGCGATCGTGACCACGCCCCAAATCGCGGCCACAATCTCAATCGGAGACGACAAAGACATGGACGAACCTCCTCAGCCTGTCTGCTGCCGGATACTGTGTTACGCCGATTGAGGGGCGGTGTCAAGGGTGGGAGCGGTGCACGGAAAACAGATGGCCCACAGATAAACACAGATGGACACAGATAAAAGAAATTCTATCTGTGTCCATCTGTGTTTATCTGTGGGCCAAATGAAAAGCTTCAGGCCAGGACGGACGTGCATTGTGGGCAGCGCTTGGCTCCGGCTGGGATGGTGCTCAGGCACTCGGGGCATTCTTTGGTGGCGGGGGCGGGGGGCGCAGGCGCGGGCTTCGGCGTGAAGCGGTTCACCTGTTTGACGACCAGGAAGATGACGAAGGCTACGATGACGAACTCGATGACGGTATTGATGAAGAGGCCGTAGTTCAGAGTGGGAGCTCCAGCTTTCTTTGCATCCGCGATGGTGGCGTAGCTCTGCCCATTGAGCACGATGAACAGGTTCGCGAAATCGATTTTGCCTAGCGCGAGCCCAATGATGGGATTCAGGATGTCCGCTACCAGTGAAGCGACGATCTTGCCGAAGGCTCCGCCAATAATCACGCCGATGGCGAGATCGAGGACATTGCCGCGCATGATGAAGGTCTTGAATTCTTTAAACACGTTGGCTGCTCTCCAGTAGTCAGGTCAGTATACACTGGGAGCATGGCGAAAAACACGCCGCTCATCAAAGTCACTTGCCCGTGCTGCGAAGCGGAGTTGCACATTGACCCGGAAACCAGCGCTGTGATCCGGCATGTGGAGCATGTAAAGCCGCCGACCTTCGCCGACCTGGAAAGCGCGGTCCAGCGGCAGCGCGGCGAAGCCAGCCGGCGCGAGGATGCGTTTCTGAAATCGGTGCAGAGCCACAAGACGCATGCGGACGTGCTCAGCAAGAAGTTCGACGAGATGCTCAAGATCGCCAAAGAGAATCCGGACGAACCGCCGCCTAAGCGCGATATCGATTTTGATTAAGGTCCGGACTCAGTGAAGGCAAAAATTGCCAGGCCCAAGAATGCCGCGGAACGGAAGGCGCGCGTCGCCAAGATTCTGGCCCGCTTGGATGAAATGTATCCGGCGGTGACTTGCGCGCTGCACCATTCGAATGCGTGGGAATTGTTGGTGGCGACGATTCTTTCGGCGCAGTGCACCGACAAGCGCGTCAATGAAGTGACGCCGGGGCTGTTTCGCAAGTATCCTACGATCCGGGATTTCGCGGCTGCCAGCCAGGAGGAAATGGCGCAGGAGATCCGGTCCACTGGATTCTTCAACAACAAGGCCAAGTCGGTGATCGGCGCGGCGCGCAAGATTCTGGCGGATTATACGGCGAGGTGCCGCGCGAGATGGACGAGCTGCTCACGGTGCCGGGGGCGGCGCGCAAGACCGCGAATGTGGTGCTGGGGACGGCGTTCGGGATCGCCTCCGGCGTGGTGGTGGATACGCATGTGCAGCGCATCTCGCAGCGCCTGGATCTAACTAAGGAGACGGAGCCGGTGAAGATCGAAAGGGATTTGATGAAGGTGATCCCGAAGGAGAAGTGGATTCTGTTCTCGCACCAGATCATCCATCACGGGCGCGCGCTGTGCGTGGCGCGAAATCCGAAGTGCGCGGAGTGCAAGCTCGCGCCGCTGTGCTACGCGAAGGACAAAACCGTTTGACTTCGCTTCGCGGTTAACGGACCGGCTGTTCGCCGTTCAGGTGCAGGCCCTTGTGGATGGCGTAGAGCGCCAGTTCCAGGCGATCGGAGACGCCGAGCTTATCGAAGATATTGTGCAGATGGTTCTTCACTGTCTGCTCGCTGATGAACATCTTCTCGGCCATTTCTTTGTTCTTGTAGCCCTGCGCGACCAGCGCGACGATTTCGCGCTCGCGCGCGGATAGCGGGCTGCGCTCGCGGCCTTTGCCGGCCAGTTCGGACGTCGCCGCATGGCCGCCTTCGAGCGCGGTGGAGAACTGGCGCATCACGGCGGCGGTGGTGTGCGAATCCAGCCAGATTTCGCCGGAATGCACTTTGCGGATGCTCTTGACGATCAGATCCGGCGCGGTCTGCTTCAGCACGATGCCGCTGCAGCCGAGTTTCATGGCCTGCACAAATTCGTTCTTGTCTTCAGACGCCGTCAGGATGATCACGCGGGTACGCTGGTTGACCTGCTGCAGAGCCTGCAAGGCGCCCAAGGCCATCCAGGTTGGGCATGCGCAGGTCGAGCAAGAGCACGTCGGGATCGAGTTCGCGGACCTTTTCCAGTACCTCGCGGCCGTCGCCGGCCTCGCCCACGACGTCGAAATCATCTTCCAGCAGCAACAGCTTTTTCAAGCCCGTCGCGCACAATGGGATGATCGTCGGCGATGACGATTCGCACTGTCCCCTTGCGGTTTTCTCTGGCCTCAGGGCTCTGATTCATTGGCGCTGTCATGATGTCCATAAGCTCCGTGCTTCCACTTCCGTCCCGATGATAGGCGGTTCTAGTACTGGAGCAAATCAGGACCCTCTTACGAATACGCGCAAGATGTTACTTAAAAGGTACCTAAGGTTACCTTAGTAATTTCAGCGACTTTGCGGGGATGGGCCGCAAAACGCCTACTATGATAGAGATGGCTGAGAAGGCGAAGAGTTACGACGCAATCATCGCAGGAGGGGGTCCGGCGGGGCTGGCGGCGGCGGAAACGCTGGCGCGGAGGGGGTGCTCGACGCTGGTTCTGGAGCAGAATCATGAGATCGGCTCGCCGATTCGGACCAGCGGCGGGAGTTTTATCGATGAGCTGGACGCGTTGGGATTCCGCGCACGCTGCATCATCCGATTTCGCGGGTGCGCTTTGTGTCACCGGCGAACGCCGCGGTCTACGATTATTCAAGCAGCCCCGGATGTGCGTGATGGACGTGCGCGGGGTGTTTCAGTTTCTTGGCCGGGAAGGCCGTTGAAGCAGGGGCCAGCGTGCGCGTGGCGGCTAAGGTTCAAGGTCCAGTACTCCAGGACGAAAGAGTGGTGGGTGTGCGCACGCATGACACGGTGCTGGGCGCGCGGGTGGTGATCGATGCCACGGGGTATCGCTCGGTACTGCTGAAGCAGGCGGGGCTCGATCCGGGCATCCGGCGGTTTGGGGTGGGCGCGGAGTACGACATGTATGCTCCGCATTGCGATGAGCGCGAGGCGGTGCTGCTGGTGGGAGGCGAGTTCGCTCCGTCCGGGTACGCTTGGGTGTTTCCGTGGGGGCGGCACCGGGTGCGCGTGGGGGTGGGCATTATTCATCCGGATTCGGACGCCAAGCCGGACGCTTATCTGGATGCTCTGGTCGCGGGCGCTGGGCGCTTTGGAGTGGATCTACGCGGGGCTCAGCCGCTGGAGCATCACGCGGGGCTGATTCCATCCGAGTGCTTTGCGGCACGGTTCGCTGGCGACGGAATTCTGGGGGTGGGAGACGCGGCGGGGCAGGCTTCATCGTTGTTAGGGGAGGGCATTCGCTGGGCCATCCACGCCGGGAAAATGGCGGGCGAGGTGGCCGCGGGGGCGATTGCGAAGGGCGACGTGTCGCGCGCGGCGCTTGCTGTGTTCGAGCGGCAGTGGACCAAGCGTTATGGCAAGGATCTGCGGCTGGCTCACAAAATTAATCAGCGTATCGCGGGCTGGGACGATCGGAAATGGGACGAGCGGTTGGAGGTGCTGAAGCTGCTGACGCCGGATCAGTTCGTCGAGGCGTCTGAAGACGAATTTGACGGGCGGCTGGCTGCTGCGGTTTCTGGCGCGGAATCCGCGGGCACTGGCGGAGGCGGCTGGGATATTATAGGAGCCACCTATGAAAAAACTACTTTTACTTTTGCCTTTGGTTTCGATGTTCGCCGCCGATCCGGCGGGATTCCTGGTGTGGAAATCCGGGGACTTGAAGTCCATCAAAGCGTCCGCGAAGCTGGAGGATTTCGGCAATCACAGCGGGCGTCCGACGTTCCGCGATAAGAGCGGGCTGTCGGAAGTCCACCAGGGCTGGACCGACATTCTGGTTATTGAATCCGGCACCGCGACCATCGCGATTGGCGGCACGCAGGTGAATCCGAAGACTACGGGTCCCGGCGAAACGCGTTCGGATACGACGACTGGCGCTCGCAAGGTTCCGGTTGCGCCGGGCGATATTCTGAACATTCCGGCGGGGGTGTCCCACCAGTTTCTGTTGGAGCCGGGCAAGACAGTGGCGTATTTCGCGATCAAGGTTCCGGCGAAATAACTTCAAACGTCCTTATTGCAGTGAGAGCATCGCCGGGAAATTTATACTATTCCGACGATGCCGCTTCGAGTGCGCGAAGTCATTCGTCTATTGGAGCGCAATGGCTGGAAGGAATTGCGCTCCAAGGGAAGCCATAGGCACTTCAAACATCCGGGTCGGCCCAGTTTGGTTACTGTCCCGGGCAGTCCGGGGAAAGAACTCGCTCTAGGGACTCTCAACGCTATACTCAAGAAGGCAGGATTGAAATGAGTGAAAAGCGTTACCCGATCGTAATCGAACGTACGGCCACGGGTTTTTCCGCCTACTCGCCGGACGTACCGGGTTGCGCGGCCGCGGGCGACACGGAAGAAGAGACGCGTCAAAATTTTCGCGACGCGCTGGCCGATCACTTTGAAGTGATGCGCGAGATCGGCGATCCGGTACCGGAGCCTAGTTCCTCCGTTGATTACGTCGAAGTGGGCGCGTAACGGCCCTACTTCTTCTCCGGCAGCAAGCCTGAGCGCGACAAGAAATCCGGTGTCGATTTTCCCGGCGACGAAGTCGGGATGCGCCAGGATCTTCTGGTGCAGCGGAATCGAGGTATAGATTCCTTCCACCACGAACATATCCAGCGCGCGCCGCATGCGCGCGATGGCTTCGTCGCGATTCGCGCCGAAGGTGATCAGCTTCGCCACCAGCGAATCGTAGTACGGCGGAATCACGCCGTCCTGATACGCCGCGGTATCGACGCGCATGCCGACGCCGCCCGGCAGATTCAGTCCGGTGATGCGGCCGGGCGACGGCGTGAACGTTTCCGGGTGCTCGGCGTTGATGCGGCATTCGAGCGCGTGCCCGTGAGGATGACTGAATCCGCCGGGCGCGAACGGCAGAATCTCGCGCAGGCGTCTCGCCGGCGGCAATGCGGATCTGGCTCTTCACCAGGTCGACGCCGGTCACCATTTCCGTGACCGGATGCTCCACCTGAATGCGCGCGTTCACTTCGATGAAATACAGGTTGCCGTCGGCGTCCATCAGGAATTCGACGGTGCCGGCGTTGGTGTAGCCGATGGCTTTGAGCGCCACCCGCAGCGATTCCGCTATGCGCTTGCGCAACTCCGGGCTCACGGCCACCGAAGGCGATTCTTCGATCAGCTTCTGGTGCCGCCGCTGGATGGAGCATTCGCGCTCGCCCAGAACTTCGACGTTGCCGTGCTTATCGGCCAGGACCTGGAACTCGATGTGGCGCGGATTTTCGACCAGCTTCTCCATGTACATGTCGCCATTGGAAAATGCGGCCGCGGCTTCGTTCTGCGCCTGCGCCATGCAGGTTCGGCAATTCCTCAGCACTGCGGACGACGCGCATGCCGCGCCCGCCGCCTCCGGCCGAGGCTTTCAGCATCACCGGATAGCCGATGCCGTTCGCCACTTCGAGAGCTTCTTCGACGCTGGCGAGGACGCCTTTCGACCCCGGCAGAATCGGCACGCCGGCCTGCTCCATGGCGGTCGCGCGCTTCCTGCTTCAGGCCCATGCGGCGGATCACTTCCGGCCTGGGTCCGATGAACGTGAGCCCGGAGGTCTCGCAGACTTCGGCGAAGTCGGCGTTCTCGGAAAGGAAGCCGTAGCCCGGATGGACGGCGTCGGCATTGGTGATTTCGGCGGCGCTGATGACTGCGGGAATATCCAGATAGCTGCGCGAGCTCTTGGCCGGGCCGATACAGATGGCCTCGTCGGCGAAGCGGGTGTGCAGGCTGTGGCGGTCGGCTTCGGAGTACACGGCGACAGTGCGAATGCCCAGATCTTTGCAGGCGCAGATGATGCGCAGGGCGATCTCGCCGCGGTTGGCGATCAGAATTTTTTTAAACATGCGGGGCGCGGCCTAGCGCGGGCGGATGGCGAACAGGGCTTCGCCATATTCGACCGGGCGCCCGTTCTCCACCAGTTTGTGAACCAGGGTGCCGGCGATTTCCGCCTCGATTTCGTTCATCAGTTTCATGGACTCGATAATGCACAGCACTTGGCCGGGTTCCACGGTATCGCCGATTTTCACAAACGGCGCGGCTTCGGGCGAGGGGGCGTCGTAGTAGGTCCCGACGATGGGCGATTTGATGAGCGTGTGGCTGGGGTCCGGACCGACGCCTTGGGCGCTGCGGCTGCGGGTGCTGGCGCTGGTGCATGAGCGGGGGCGTGAGTAGGAGCGGGCGCGAGCGGAATGCGTCGTCAACTCATGGTCGAAGGAGCCCGGCGCAGACGCAGGCGATTCTCGCCGCGCTGGACTTCCATTTCCGCGACGCCGCTCTCGTTAAAAATCTGAAGCAGCTCTTTGATTTCTTCGTTGGTCATTTATAGATGTACAAACTCTTTTGAGGTTGGCGTCAAGACTTCGCAGCCATTTTTGGTCACCAGCACGGTGTCTTCGATGCGGATGCCGGCCAGACCTTCGATGTATGCGCCGGGCTCAATGGTGACGGTCATGCCTGCTTGAAGCAGGGTTTTATCTTTCTTGCCCAGACGCGGCGGCTCGTGAATTTCGAGGCCCAGGCCGTGGCCGGTGGAGTGGACGAAGGCTCTATCCAGCTTGTGTTTTTTCAAAACATTGCGCGTGGCCGCGTCGACTTTACCGGCGGTGGTTCCTTCGCAAACGGCATCGATTCCGGCAAGTTGCGCTTCCAGCACCGCGCGGTACATTTCGCGAATCTTCTTGGGCGGCGGGCCGAGGTGGATCACGCGGGTCATGTCGCTGGCATAGCCTTCCAGGCTCGCGCCCATATCGATTAATAGTAGTTCATTGGCGCCGATTTGGTGGCCGGTGGGATGCGAGTGCGGCAAGCGCGGAGTGGGGTCCCGCGGCGATGATGGTGTCGAAGGACGGCTTCTCGGCGCCCAGCATTTTCATCTGGAATTCGATTTCGGCGGCGACATCGAGTTCGCGCACGCCGGGGCGGATGCGCTTCAGCACGCGGGCGAAGGCTTCGGAATTGAGGTTGACGCTGCGGCGGATGGTGTCGATCTCCGTAGGGGACTTCACCATGCGGCGCTCTTCGATGATGCGTCCGACGGGCACCAGGGAGACGCCTAACGGAAGGGCTTCTTTGAGGCGTTGGTAGGCGTCGAATTGGGTCCAGCCGCTCTCGAAGCCGATTTTTTTCAGGCGCTTGCTCTTGATCACCTGAATGACGCCGGCGATCAACGGGCCTTTGACGATGTGGACGTGCCCGGAGATGTTCTGCCGGGCGCTGATCTCGTAGCGGGGGTCGGTGAAGAAGTGCGTTTCCGACGGCAGCAGCAGGACGAGGCCGTTGGAACCGGTGTAATCCGACAGATAGCGAACGTTTGCCGGGGCGCTCACCAACAGTGCGTCGGCCTTCAGTTGCGGAAGGAGTGCGGCAATGTCACGGCGGCGTTGGCCGATCTCGACGCTGGCTTTTTTAACCAAACTGTTATTCTAGCGCGGCGGGGCGATGCGACACCCTTCATCCATGCCGGACGGGCGACTTTTGCGTGCTGCCCTTGAAAACGTGGAACAGGTACCAATAGGAGGGGAAGAGCAGCACCACACCGGCCGCGAGCGCCCATAGCAGCGCCCGCATGACTGCCGGGGGCGCGGCGCTGTTTTGAATCGTCAACTCTGGCCGCACCAGGTAAGGGTACTGAGCCAAGGCCCATCCCCACAAAATCAGGGTTACCTGACCGGCGGCGCAGAATCGGGCAAGTGGGAAGCGGCGCGTCCACAATGCTGCCAACGTGCAGAGCGCGGTGAACGCGGTTGCGAATTGCAAGGGCCACGTCCACCAACTGTTCGCCAATCGTTCCCGGATAGCCGGGGCGTCCTGGTGCAGTAGCAGGAACACGGCCAATGCCACCACTGCGGCGGCGATCTCGCATGCGATCGCTCGCCGGCGGAAATCGTCTTGCAGGGCAGCGTCATTGGTTTCGAGCGTCAAATACACGGCTGCCAGAAGCGCAAACAAGACCAGGGCGAACAGCCCACGGCGAATGGAAACGGGGCGGCCCAGGTAAAGAAATACGCCAGCGACTCATGCTCGCCGGGGGCGTGTATGAAGCCTGCGGAGATCGCGCCGACTGCCACACCCAACAATATCGGTGTGCATAGGCTCGCCATTGCGAAAACGCTTCCCCACCGCGCGTAGGCGGCGCTGTGCGTGGCGTCGTAGCTTCGAAATATAAAGGCCGAACCGCGCAGGACGATGCCGAGCAGGATCAGCAGAAGTGCCACGTGCAGGGATGTCGAGATCAAGGCGTAAGCTTGCGGGAACGCGGTGAACAAAATCACCACCACCAGGATCAGCCAGACGTGGTTGGCTTCCCAGATCGGCGCGAGCGCCTTCGCAATCAACGCACGTTGATCTTTGGCGCGGGGGCCGCTGGCGAGGAGATCCCAGACCCCGCCGCCGTAGTCGGCTCCGGCCAGCAGCACGTAGAAGGTTAACGAAACCAGCATCGCGCCGCCGAGAAGCAATTCAAGCGATGGCATTAGCGGACGGCCTCTCCGCTGCGGCTTTCGCGCACCTGGCGCACTAGCAGCATGATCACGATGGCGGCCAGAATCAGATACAGCAGGGTGATGATAAGAAACGGCACAATCAATCCGGGCATGGGCGTGACTGCGTCCGCGGTCCGCATAACGCCCTGAATGATCCAGGGCTGCCGGCCTAGTTCGGTGACGAACCAACCCGTTTCGACCGCGACGAAGCCCAGCGGGGCGGCGACGGTCACGGCCCACAGAAATGCGCGGGAGCCAGCGATGGATGGCGATCTCCACTGGCGCCATGCCGCCCACAGCGACACGAAAGTCATCGTGAAACCGGACGCAACCATGACCTGAAACGAAGCGTGCACGGGCGCGACTGGAGGCCACACGTCGCGCGGAAATTCGTTGAGGCCACGGACTAGCGCACTGGAATCGCCATAAGCAACAAAACTGAGCAGGCCGGGCAACTCGATCGAGTAGCGAGTGAGGCGATGCTCCGCGTCGGGCCATCCGCCGATGCGGAGCGGCGCATGGGTTTCAGATTCAAATTGGCCTTCGGCGGCGGCTAGCTTCACGGGCTGATGCTGGGCCACGGACTTCCCAAGGAGGTCTCCGCTGAGCGGCTGCAGCACCGCGCCGATCCCGCCGACCAGCAGCGCCAGTTGCAGTGCGCGGCGGTGGAAGATACTCTGCCGATCGTCCAAAAGCGCGTAGGCATGGATGCCTGCGACGGCGAACCCGGTAGCGGCGTAGGCTGCCAGCAGCATGTGAATGGACTGCGGCCACGCGGAGGGGTTGAGCATCGCTTCCATCGGACGTACATTAACCGGCTGGCCGTTCTGCAAGAGGAATCCGGCCGGCGTGTTCATCCAGGCGTTCGCGAAAACCACGAACATTCCGGAGGTCGCTCCGGATAAAGCTACCAGCAAGCCTGCGGTGAGATGCGCGCGGGGTGAAATGCGGTCCCATCCGTAGAGATAGACGCCCAGGAAAATCGCTTCCGCGAAAAACGCGAAGCCTTCGAGCGAGAACGGCATGCCGATGATCGCGCCGGCCCAGCCCATGAACTTCGGCCATAGCAGGCCTAGCTCAAACGACAGCACAGTGCCAGAGACCGCTCCCACAGCGAACAATACGGCCGTGCCCTTGGCCCAGCGTTTCGCCAGCAGCAAGTAGACTTCTTCGCCGCTGCGCAGCCAGCGCCATTCGGAGAGCGCCATTAAGAGGGGCATGCCCATGCCAACCACGGCGAACACAATGTGAAACGCCAGCGACATCGCCATCTGCGATCGGGCGGCAAACAAGTTGCTCATGGGGCACGGTCCAGTTCGTAAACGATTACAGTCCGCGAAAGCAGTCGTCGGCGGAAGGCGCTTTCTGGATGTCGCCAAGCTCTTTCAATTGCGCGATGAGACTTCCCCAGCGTTCCTTCGTCATGCTGCCCAGGCCGTTCCGCCGTGTTTCGTCAGTCTCGATCAACGATTTCTGCGCCTCGGCCACTTCGGCGAAAACGTCCGGCGCCATCGACGGATTCAGTTGATTCATGCGCTGGTTGGTGGGCTTCGGGTCGTTCAGATAGGCACGCCATCCTTCGCGAACTGCGGCGACCATGGCCTTCGTACGATCCGGATCTTTGCGTAGAAAATCGCCGGATGTGGTGAGCACGGTGGTATAAGGATTGTAGCCAGCATCCGATACCGGGAAGACTTGCACGTCGGCGCCCTGGTGTCTGGCGGTCAATGGTTCTGACACGATGAAGCACTGCTGAGCGAAGTTTTTGTCTGCGAGGAATGTGCTGATGTCGCCGCCGGGCGACGGCACGATCTTCACCTTATCGAACCCATATTTCTTTTCGAGCAGGCGCGCGTAGGGGAGTCCACGCTGCAGCGCCACGGTGCCGGGGGCCTTGAACAGATCGGCCAGGCTCGCCGAGTTTGCGGGATGCGTGCGCCATGATGCCTTGCGGATTGTTCTGAAACACGGCGAAGAGTGCGACAACATCGTTGCCTTGGGAGCGGGCCACGACCAATTCGTCGGCGGAGACCACGCCGAACTCGGCCGATCCGGCGCCTACCATTTGGATGGTGGGCGTGCCCGCGCCTCCGGGGAGAATTTCGACGTCCAAGCCGTGCGCTTGATACGGGGCCGCGTAGAATCCGCCGAATTGCGGGTCGGGTTTCCAGTTCAATGCCAGCCTGATTTTGCCCGGCGATTTTCCGCAACCGGCAAGCAGCGCGACGGTGGGCGCGATCCGCAAAAAGCTTCTTCTGTGCACGTATTGATTCTCCCAGATCGCCTGTTGGGTCTGGATGTGAATTACTGCTCGCTGGCGTGCCAGCGGCGTAGCGTCACGTAGCTCACCAGGTTGATCAGTCCGAAGAGCGCCAATCCCAGCACGGATGCCAGCAGCACGGCGGCGAATACTTTATCAACGCGCTGCTGGGTGCGCGCTACGTCGACCACCGATCCGAGTCCTTGGCCGCCGATGAATTCGCCGACGATTGCGCCGATCACGGCCAGGCCGGACGCTACGCGCAGTCCCGTGAGGATCTGCGGCAATGCCGCGGGGAAGCGCAGTTTGAAGAGGGTTACAAACGTCGAAGCTCCGTAGAGACGGAACAGATCGCGCAGCGCGGGCTCGGTGGAGAGGATGCCGCTCAGCGTGTTCGCGATCACCGGGAAGATCGATACCACAAACGCCGACGCGACCACGGTACGCGTTCCGTAGCCGAACCAGATCACCAGCAGCGGGGCGATGGCGATGATCGGCACGGTCTGGAAAAATACAGCGTAGGGATAAAATGCCCGCTGGATCGCGCGCGAGGAGGAGAGGAAGACGGCGATCGCTATTCCCGGCGACGGTGCTCAACAGGAACCCTGCGAGGGCACTGGCGGAAGTGGTGAGCAGGGCGCCGAAAAGCTCTGCGCGGCTGTCGATCATGGCGCGCAAAACGGAACTGGGAGCGGGGACCAGGTAGGATTTCACCCAGCCATTGCGCACGGCAAGCTCCGCCGCTGCGGTCACGACCAGCAGCGGGATCAGGGCCGGGATGATGGAGCGCAGGCCGCTTCACTCTTCCTCCATCGCGCTCAGCAGCAATTTCATTTCGTGGGCGAGCCGGGGGTCCAATCCGCAATTCGTCGTTGCGCTCGAGCGGAAGGTCCAGCCGCCGATCCAGTTTGATTCCGCCGCCGCGCCTGGTAAGAACAATTGCGCGGTTAGCCAGGAATGCGGCTTCGGATATGGAGTGGGTCACGAACACCACGGTGATCCCGCGGGTCCGCCACAATTCGCGCAGTTGGGTATCCAGGCGAAAACGCGTGATTTCATCCAGCGCGGCGAACGGCTCGTCGAGCAGGAGCAGGCGTGGCCCGCTGACCAAGGCGCGCGCCAGCGATACGCGCATCCGCATGCCGCCGGAGAGTTGCGATGGATAACGATTTTCGGCTTCGTAGAGACTCACTTGCTGGAGCGCGGCTCGTGCCGTCGCGTAGCGCGCGTCCTGCTCGACGCCCATCAGTTCGAGCGGCAGCGCGGCGTTATCCAGCACGGTTCGCCACGGCAACAGATGCGCATCCTGAAATACGAAGGAGGTCTGGAATTGGTCTTCGGGTTGGATAGCGATGCTGCCGGCGGTGGGCTCGGCCAAGCGCGCGATCATGCGCAACAAGGTGGATTTGCCGCAGCCAGATGGTCCCAGAATGGCTATGAATTCGCCAGCGGCGATTTCGAGGTCGAACCCTTTGATCACGACTAGGTCGCCAAAGGCTTTGCGTACGCCTTGGAGTTGCAGAGCGACGCCGCCGGAGGGTTGCAGGGCGCGCCCCTATTTGACTACCGTCTTGGCGACGGACTGGTTGTCGTAAGCATCGGAGACGCGCACGGCGATGGTCGTTTCGCTCGCGCCGCCATCCACTTGGAAGCGATAGTCGTGCTCCTGCGAATCGGTCAGGCGGGTGGTCGGCTCCACTACTTTCCATTCGCCGCCGTTCACCGAATATTCCGCTTTATCGAGCAGGTTCAGTGCGTCTTTAGCGTGGAAGCGTACGTCGATCTTGCCGCCTTGCGCTGCCGCGGTCAGGGTGCTGATTTCGGGCGCGGTGTTGTCGATCAGAAACAGGTCGCTCTCGCGCGAACTGGTAAGCGCCTGCTCGGGTGTGTTCGACGGCGCATCGCTGGCGGTGACGCGCACGCGGTACTTGCCATCCGGATACGCGGTTGAATCCCAACTGTAGTAACGCTCCTGCAAATTCTCATGCAGCGGTTTCCACGCGGTTTCATGTTCGCCGCGGATTTCGATCTTGAACCTGAGCGTGTCACCGTTTTCATCGGTGGCCAGCCAGCGCGCGCCGATGAAGCCCTTCGCGTAGGTCAGTGCCGGTGACGCGCCGGTATCTGAGCCGCGTGCCGGCACGGGCGCTGGAGTGGTGCGGCCCAGCGGCGGCAGTGTCAAGGCGGGCGGAGCAGGCGGAGTCGCGGCCACTGGCGCGGGGAACTTGTAGTTGGCCGGGAGTGCTCTCCAGCGCCTCGATCGACGGCGCTACGTTCTTCATTTCATAGGCGGCGGTTACATCGTACAATTCGGCCGCGCCGGATACGCGTCGCGCGATATTGCAGGAAGCGCGCGGCGGGGGATGCCACGCGATCGCCCGACAACTTGGCCCAGGGGCTCCAATCTTTCTGCGCGCGGCTCACGTTGCCGCTGCGGGTTTCAAACGTGACCGCGCCGGAGCCGGCGTGCAGCGAGGTGATCCGTCCCCAATACGAAAACGCGCCCGAATCCATGACGTCGCTTTCGAGCGTGCCGGATGATTCGAGCTCCGGGCCGATTGAAAAGATTTCGCCGATGTTGCCGGTTACGGCGTACAGCCGGCCGTTCGCGCCAGGCGCGAAGCCGGTCACCTGCGCGGCCTCAAGGTTCAAGAGTCGCGTGTAGGTCTGATCCGAATCCAGGCGATAGATGTTGCCGCGATTGCCGGTGCCTGCGATCACTTTTCCCTGCGCGTCGAACGCGAGGGCGTAGACCACATCGAGCGGGTTCGTCCAGATGCGGCGCGCGTATCCGTCGGGCTGCACGCGATAAATGTCGGAGCCGCCCGGGACTGCGCTGGGCGCGCCGCCGCCCGCCGTCACCGGAGGCGTTGCAGGAGCGGCGCTTTGTAGCACCACCGTCATTGCTCCCGCACCCGCGCCTGCCGTTGTCTGGCGCTGCGGAGCGGGCGGGGCAGTCGCCGGAGCTTTGGTTCCCGTGCCTGCCGCGTAGACGGTTCCGTCGGCCGCGACTGCCACCGTCGTGATCTCACGCTTCGGCGCTTCATAGAGCACGAAGCCTTGGCCCGTGGGCGTAATCCGCAGAATCAGGCCGCTGGGATCGGTCCCGGCGATCAAGTTGTCTTTCGCGTCGACGGCGAGCGAGCGCACGTGCACTTCTTCGGTGCGGTAGAAGACGGAGCCGGCGCCGCTCGCGGTCACGCGATGAATCTCGCCTTGATCTCCGGTGGCGACGAATAAATCGCCGTTGCTCGAAAACGCCAGCGCCCAAATGTATTTCGAATGCGGATCGTAGAATACTTCGGCATGGCCGGCCGCGTTGACGCGATACACTTTGCCGTCGGGCGAAGTGGCTGCGTAGACCCGATCCTGCTTATCGACGGCGATGGCCTGGATCGCCATTCCGTCGAGTTCGGCTAGAGTTTTGGATTGTCCGGCCGCGTTCACCACGATCAATTTGGATTTCGAACTGCCTACGCTGCCGCCGCCTGCGTAGAGATTACCTTTCGAATCGCGCGCGATGGTCCATAGGAAGGATACCGACGGATCATAAAGTTCACGAATCACCGGCGCCGGGGTTAAGCGGCCCTCGCTCGAAAGCGAGAGTTTGTGCAGCGTGCCTTTCTCGAAGTCCGCCGCCTCGGAGTGTTCCCAGACTTGCGTCTCGACAGCCGATAGCGGCAGCAAAACGCACAGCACCGGCGCTAGAACGCGCAAAAATCGCATGAACGTGACCTTCTTTAACCTTATTTGACTTTGATCCGCAGCGAGTAATTGCCGCTCACTACCTGATCGAACGGAATCGATTGCTGCACTTGGGTACTTTCCGGGATGCCCACCAATGACCGGCTGGTGTTCCGTTCGGTCTGCATGACATTCACCACCGAAGACGGCAGGTTGGGCAGGGTCTTGTCGTCCGAGTAAAACGTTGCCCGGCTCTGTACCAGCGAAACATAGAGGCGATTGTTGTCACGCTCCTGGTTCAGCAGCGAAACCGTGGAGGGAATGTCCATGTTCTTGTCGTTCTTGACGGCGCCGTCCTGCGAGCGGTCCAAGGTATCGGCGTCGCTGAAGAGCAAGCGGTGTTCGCCTTTGGGCATCCCTGCTGGAATCTTCACGGTGAGCGAGCGCTCGATGCTTTCGCCGCGATAGGGGCGCAGGTAAACTTTTACCGGGATCTCGGTGCCGGCTTCGACTTCGGTAGTGGGCGTCCACACGGTTTCGATGGTGGCGACGCGGCGCGCGGGCAGCAGATCGACGACGGCTTCCACGCTTTTCAGCTTCGGCATGGCGACGTTATTCAGGAACAGGCGGTTGAACTTGTCGCCCCACCATCCGGCCAGCACGGTCGGCATGGGAACCGGGAATTCGCCCGGGGCAAGCATGGTCGAGACGTGAATGTTGTCGGAGCCGTCCATCAAGACATCGCCGCTCATGCGATAGGTCATTTCGTCGGCGTATAGATTCATCTGCTGCAGCGAATTGCTGAGCGTCGCCGACATCAGGAACGGGGTCCACTTCTGATGCACGAAGACGTTGAAGTTGAGATCTTTTTCTTTCACCACGGCGCCGTTCTCGCCGTAGGCGCGAACTTTGACGTGGACGGGGATCACTGGCGCTTCGGCGCCTAGCTCGCCCATGATGCCGGTAAAGCGATCCTGCCGGAGCGCTCCGACCACTTCGGTGGCGTTGCCTACTTTATTGGGCTGATAGGCGGAACTGAGCACCGTGAGAATTTCGCTCTTGGCGATCGGCATGTCGACTGGGCCGAGGTCGAAGAACTGGTGGCCGAAGGCAAGAATGCGTTTGCCGTCGTTATAGGTGACGGTGCCCATGCCGGTGGTGGACATGTCGCCGGAAACCAAAATGCCGCTGACGGCTTCGCCCGGGTTGAGCGCGTGCTCCCATCCGGCGGCGGGCTTTGCGGTGAGAGCGCCGGCGCTGGCGCCGCCTTGCACGGCGGTGATGCCGATCTGGCGGAACAGCGGCTCATAGGTATTCAGCGTTTCGGCGGTGAAGCCGGAAAAGACCAGCGGCGTTTCGATGGGCGTCATCAAGGCGACGCGCGAGGGCAGAGGAGCCGTGCCGCCGGCGGCTACCAGTTGGGCAACTAGTTCGCTGGGCATTTCATAGGCCGCTACCGGTTGCGGCGCCGGGCAATTTATTGGGCGTGCGTGCGTCGCTCGGGCGCGACATGTCCAGATCCTGAATTTCCAGCATCGATTCGATGGGAGTGATGCCGCAGATCGCGTCCGGCGAAAACTGGCTGAGGCGCAGCGCCACCGCGCCGATCAGTTTGCCGTCGACATAAACCGGGCTGCCGCTCATGCCGCCGGCTACTCCGGTGCGCTCGGCTTTGCCGCCCATTTTCGCCATGATGACGTGTTGGCGCGGGCCCATGGCGTTCTTCCAGACGCCGATGATTTCGACGGGAACGGGTTCCGGGGTCATGCCGCTGAAAACCGTCCAGGCGATGGCGTGCATGCCGGGTTTGACGTCCTTCAGCGGGAGGATTTCGGGTTTGCCGGCTTTGGGCGGCGTCAGTTCCGCCGCGGAGATGAGCCCGCCAAATTGCAGAACCATCACGGCAATGGCGGACAGCCAAATTCTCATGGGGCCCAATACCTCTCTACCTTGCACGTCTTTACTTACAGCGCGATGCGACCACTTTACCACGCGGGTGGGGCAGCGGGCGTTCTAACGTTCATCGGCAGTTTTTAGACGCGGCGTAAGAGTAGCGTAAGTTCCGCTGGTGGAGATGTCAGGCGCTGACGCGGTGCTGTTCGACGGTGCCGATCAGCCGCTCCAGTTTCGATCCTGGACGGATGATGGTTTCGTTGCGCTCGGGGCCGGTGGAGACGCCGCCGACTTCTACGCCGGTGCGGTCTTCCAGGAACTTCAGGTATGCCTGCGCGTTCTTCGGCAGCGCTTCGTAGCGAGTGATGCCGCGGGTTACCGTTTGCCAACCGGGCAGGTTTTGATAGACCGGCTCCAGGGCTTCGAGAGAACGGTATGTGGCCGGCATCTCGGCGAGGTCGCGGCCCTTCAGTCGGTAGCCGGTGCACACCGGAATTTCCGCCAGTTGATCCATCACGTCCAGCTTGGTGATCAGCAGGGTATCGAAGCCGTTGATCATGGCGGTGTAGCGCAGCAGCGGCACGTCGAACCAGCCGCAGCGGCGCGGACGGCCGGTGACGGAGCCGAATTCGTTGCCCTCGCGGCGCAGCAGATCGCCGCCGGCGTCATGGCTCTCGGTCGGGAACGGACCCGAACCCACGCGCGTGATGTACGCTTTCGAAACTCCGATCACGCCGTCAATTTTCGTCGGCGGCACGCCCGTGCCGGTGCACGCGCCGCCAGCCGTGGCGCTGGACGAAGTCACAAAAGGATAAGTCCCGTGGTCGACATCCAGCATGGTGCCCTGCGCGCCTTCAAACAAGATGCGCTTGCCCTGCGCGATCGCCGTTGCAAGGAGCGCGGCCGTATCGCACACCATCGGACGGATGCGCTCGGCGAGATCCTCATATTGCTGGCGGATCTGCGCGTAGTCGATGGTGTCGTGAAGGTTAAAGGTGGCGGCCAAGGTCTTCTTGTCTTCGGCCAACGTGTCGTACATGATGCGGAAACTTTCGGGATCGAACAGATCGGCCACGCGGATGCCGCGGCGTCCGATCTTGTCTTCATAGCATGGCCCGATGCCGCGCGAAGTGGTGCCGATGGGGATGCGGTTCTCGCGCGCTTCCGACATTTTTTCCACCAGCCGGTGGAACGGAAAAATCACGTGCGCGCGATTGCTGATGCGCAAGCTGGCCGCGGACATCGATGCCCGCCGCTTCCAGCGATGTCGATCTCGTCGAGCAGGGCCGCCGAGATCGACCACCACTCCGTTGCCGATCACGGCCTGCACTGCCGGGGCGCAGGATGCCGCTCGGAATCAGCTTGAGGACGAATTTTTTTTCGCCGATAAAGACCGTGTGGCCGGCGTTGTGGCCGCCCTGATAGCGCGCCACGATGTCGAAGCGCTCGGCAGAACAGATCGACCACTTTGCCTTTGCCTTCGTCGCCCCATTGCGCGCCGAGAACGATGATATTTTGCATTTGGTGTAAGAGTCGCACCGCCAGGTCCTGGGGCGGGCGCACAAACTCTCATTGTAGCAGCCGGGAGGTGCGTCAACCTGTACAATTCGGTGTATATTGGTTGGCGATCCGATGACAACCCATCCTATTCTGTCGTTCATTCGTCGCCGTGAGTTCAAGAACCCGTTGGCAATCTTCATCGCGGCTGCGCTGGCCTGTGTTCCGGCAGTTGCGAAAGATCCGCCGAAGGATGCTGCTTGCGAAGTTCCCACGCTGGTTTCAACCGGCGGCCCAGCTCCACGGAATCCGCACACGCTGGCGATCCGTTGGACCGGCTACTCGAATTTCGAACTGGCCTACGGCGGCCAAATTATGCTGCTGGATGCCTACTTCGATCGCGGCACGCCGCATCATTCGTGTTCTCCGCTTTCTCAAACGCCAGCAAGACCCGGCTGCGGATATTCACTGCATCCGCGAGGCTTTTCAGCCCGGGCGCAAATTCCTCCCACTCCGGATGCCCGAAAAAATTCGTCTGCCCACCCAGCGGATCACCAAATAATCGTACGGCAGCGTTTTGGATTTCAACACCACCTCTTGGCTCGCCAATTTAATATCCACCACCTCGTCCAAAAGCACCGTGGCATTCCGTGGGACGAAAGAATGGACCGGATGGGTTGCGCGATTTCTGGCGCGGAAAGCCCGGCCGTCGCCACCTGGTAGAGCAGGGGTTGGAAGAGGTGATGATTCGTGCGGTCCACTACCGTGATTTGGGCATTGGGGTTTTCCAATTCCTGACAGAAAGTCAATCCGCCGAAGCCCGCGCCCAGCACAACAATCCTTGGGGTTTCTTCCTTCATCGCTGAAATTTTGGCCCTTTTCCCGGTAAAATGCAACCCCGCACGGCTTGACGTTCAGACCACCGTGATTTTCTTTCCGAGAATCCGCTCGCACTCCAGCATCACATATCGATCTGTCATGCCGGACATGTAGTCACACACCGCCCGGTGCAACCCCACTTTTTTCAGCCGCCGCCGTGAGCTATCACCGATCTCCTCCGGATGCGCCAAATAATATTTCAACAACTCACCCATCACTTTCACCGCGCGCAAATTCGGCTGATGCACCACCGGATTGTAATACAGGTTCTTGTACAGGTAGTCGCGCAATTCCAGGTTCAGCCCCCGCCGCTCCTTGCTGTACTGCGCCAGCGCCCGCGGATGCCTCCGCACATCATCGGCGGAGCGTACCCCGGCTTTCCGGATCAACTCCTCGCTCGTCTGCACCACGTCCCGGATTTGCATATCAATGATCGTGCGGATGATGATGTACCGGCGCCGTTCATCCGCCAGCTTGCCGAATTCCTTTTGCACCCGTTTCGCCGCCGTGGC
>CAWCAP010000004.1:0-281222 GCA_963793395.1 Bryobacterales bacterium
GAGTTCGAGACCACGGTGAAGGGAGTGGGGCTGACACCCGGCGATCTGATCAGCGTCACGTATTTAAAGGAAGGTCTGGAACGGCAGCCGCTGCGCGTGGTGCAACTAGCTCCGGGGCGCAACTTTGAGAGTGTGCTGGTGACGGCGCAGTGGCACAATGACGAATGGTATACGATCGGCGACGCGAGCACGATCGGCGGGCAGGAGTCCCAACGGCGCTGGGTTGGGGCTGCCTAAGCCATTGGTTGGAAGCGTATGTCGACGGCAACGGCATCGAGCAGTTTGGAATTGCGGAGACGGTGATTCAGGGGGCCGTCGGAAGCGCGGTGCTATTGAGCGTCGCTTTCGTGCCGCCTACGGTGCCCAAGGCCACCGGCGCGGCGATACCGTTGGTAAGTCTTTCGCCGACCATGCCGGCGACGGGGGGCACGCTGGACGGCAGTCAAAATTTGTACTACGCGCTGACGGCGCTCGATTCGAGCGGCGCGGAAAGCGGATTGTCGTTCACGGTGCGAGCGGCCATTCCGGCGGGAACCAACACCAATGAGGTGACGCTGACGGGTCTGAGTTTTTCGCCGGAGACGGCGTCGTTCAACGTCTATCGAGGGTTGAATCCGTCGCAACTGCTTCGGATCGCGGCGAACGTGACGGTGTCGACGTCCTATACCGATGTGGGGGCGGCGCCGCGGTTGGTAGGTCCGCCGGATTCCAACTATGATCACGCTAATTTCTATTGGCGTAGGGAACTGCAACCGGAAGCGGGTGCAACAGTTTTCACAGGGACGACCATCGGCAACGGCACGCTAGGAATGGCGGCGAACGAGTTCGTGGGGAAGTCCGTTCGCATCACGCGCGGTACCGGGGCCACCCAAGAACGGGCGGTGACCGCGAACGACGATGCCACGCTAACCGTGGCGCCTGCGTGGACGGTGACGCCGGACAGCACCAGTTACTTCGTGGTCGCCGACTCGGCTTGGAATTTCGGGGCGGTCGGTGCGACAAGTCCGGTGCAGATGCAGGTGCCGAATTGGGGCGGGCAGACGGTGGAGATCTCAGGGCGGTCGGCCAACGTTCTCAATCAAGAGAGCCAGTACGAGCTGAATCCTCTGACACGGTGGCAAATCGGGAACGGCGGCGCGGGGGGCGACACGGGCTTTCCGCCGCTGCCGGGTTTTGTGCTGGCTCCTGCCGGGCAGGGGACAATCGATCTTACTGTCATCACTTTCCCCACGCTGCTAAATACGCTCACGATTGCGGCGGGATCGCTTACTCTGTTCTATTGGGATGAACTCAATAATCCGTCGACGCTGAGCCTGGCGGCCGCGATCGCTGCGACGGATGCCACCCTCACGTTGAACGTCGTGAGCGCTGCACAGCCTGATGATTTCATCCAGATCGATGCCGAAATAATTCAAGTGCAGAGTCTGCAAAGCGGCGGGTTGCAACTGACCATCACGCGGGGGGCACATGGAAGCGTGGCGGCGGCGCATGCGGCGAGCGCGGTCGTTTACCTGCTGGAGCGGACGACGGTGATTCCGGCTTTCGTAGGCGCGTTTTTCTCGAGCCCTGCCAGCGCTAACTATAGCTACTCGGTGTTTCTTCCGGACGTGCGCGTGGCGGCGGCCGAGTTTTACGTCAGCAATATGTATGGAACGAGTCCCGTGATGCATGTCCCGTATTCGGCTACAACCGATGGCGGGCTGCGCACGCTTTCCGGCGGGCAGATCGCGCTGCAGGTGGACGGATACCTGGCTGTGCAGACGGATGCGACTCCGCCGTTCGTGATGGACGAAGCGCATGCGCCGCGAGACATTTTCGCAACCTTGCGCGAAGCGCCGTCGGGCGGGGCCGTGACATTGCTCGTTCGGCAGAACAGCGGCGCTTACTCGACACTGACGATTGCGGACGGGTCAACAGTGTCGAATACGGCGAATGGCCTGGGCCTGCCGCCGCTGGGAGTTGGCGCGCAGATTCATTTGGACGTCGTGAATGTGCCTGGCGCGGCCAACACGCTACCGGGGCGCGATCTGACTGTGACCATCCGGCTCTAGAGCATGCCTGAACAAATTCAGAAACTGAGTCCGCATCAGGACTTGCAATGCTTTTTCTTCCAGCCTTCGGCGGTGGCGGCGTTAAGCGGCGCGTCGGCCACGGGATTCACTGTGTCCGGAACGTGGCGCCAACAATTCGATTGGGCGGTGATCGAATGGAATCGCGACAACGTCTATGAACATCCTTTGTTTCGTAACCTGCCTGACGGCGACTTGAGCGGGCTGACGCTCACTTACGATGAGACGCGTGAGAACTGCATTCCGCTGGATTCGGCGTTGTATGCGACGGTCGACTGGCCGACCCTGCGCGTGTGGGCGACTCCGTCGGGTGGCACGGAGACGATTTATTACGTGCCCCTGGCCACGCACGCGGCGTCAATCGCGGGAAGCTATCAATGTGCTTACGCGGACTTCACGCTTTCGGGAACTGTGAACGCGGGCGACTACGTCGGGCTGTCCTTCTTGACGGAAGCATATACGTACCAGTTCTTAAGCGGGGACATTCTCGCGAATGCGGCGCAGTCGATCACGGATAGCGTCAACGCATTTTCCGGCGTGCTAAAAGCGACCCGCACCGGGACGACGGTCCGGCTGTACTACACCGGCGGGGCGACGATTACCGCCGGCACGTCCGGTGCGAATGGAAATCGCTTTGCAGTGTATTCGTACTCGACGGGCGCGGCCTTGTGGGACGCGGACGCGAAGACCTTCGCCAATGGGACTTCGCCGACAGCATGGAGAGTGACACTGGACTTCAGTGGGCTGCAGGGCACGATTACGCCCGACCTTTCAGGCGCGTTGTACACTATCCCGACGAATCTGATTCGCAAGATGCGGTGGACTTACGCGGCGGACTTGCAGGCAGGGGCATTCGTGCGCAGCGAATTCAGCGTGGCGGTATCGAACTGGACGGTGGCTGGAAGCAACCGAACTTATTCCGTTGCAGGTCCCGGGAGCATGCGGATTGAAGACCATGATGCCTCGATGGTCTTTAGAGGGACGTGGACCGAGGTGCGCGGCAACTACTCGGGCGGAACGATCCATCAGACGACGACGCCGGGTGATTCGCTGAACTGCACTTACCAAGCGACACGGAGCCACATGCTTTACATTGGGCTGCGCTACACCGGAAACGGAGGAACGGTTTCGATCGTCGTCGATGGGGGAGCGGCGGTGCCGGTCGATTTAGCGATTGTGGCGGAAGACGTGTTGTTCCGCTATTCGCTGGGGACGTTTGCGGTGGGCGCGCACGCGGTGGTGGTGACCCACACAGGCGCCAACGGTACGGAAGTCTATTTCGATTTCCTGGAGCTCGCTGTGCCATCTGCGGATCTGCCGGTGGTAGTGACCCAACCAGTGGTGACGCTGGCGACCGATTGGGACACCCTGCATTGCATCTCGCTCCCGCCGGAGCGCACGGCGTGGATGCTTACTTCGCTCAATTTTGTTGGGCGGGCGAATCACTATGTCGGTGCGTTGTGGTTCTACGAACTGGTGCGAGTCGGTCACGTTTACGCATCCGCGACGATTACGTTCAGCGGGACGCCGGCGCCGAACGCCTACGTCACGGTGACGCTGGGGCAGGTTGGACAGCCGTCGTCGTCGGATACGGTATTACAGAAACAGATTCACGTTGGCGATACGGCGGATACAATTGCGCTGACTTTCGCGCAAGAGCTAAATCGGGGATATACCGGTGTGTGGGCGAACGCGGCGGGCGGGGTTTTGACGATTACCGCGCGGACGATGGGGCTGGCTGGCGATGCGAATACTCTGGCCGCTAGCACGACAAGCGGCGGGTTCACGGCGACGGTGTCCGGGTCGAGCTTCGCGGGAGGCGCGGACGGTAACTGGCGCACGGATCTGACGGCCAGCCCGGCGCTCAATCGCGCGGTGCGGGATTGGAGCGCGGCGTACTTTGCGGCACTGCTGGGTTATGGGATCGACGCTGCCGCGTCGTTCAGCATGGAATTGCAGCATGGTGACCCGACGGCTGGCGCTGGAATCGCGCAGATGGGTCCGGCCGGCGATCCGATCCTGCTGCCAACGCCGTCGCTCCAGACCAACTTTTCACCGACGAGTTTGGCTTTCTGGAAAGTGGTGTACCAGGAGATGGCGGCGATCCAGGCGGCTGCGGGGCTGACACCTTATCTGCAATTCGGAGAAGTGCAATGGTGGTATTTTCCAAACGATGGGTTGGGTACCGAATTTTTCAGGGATGCCGTTTTACGATGCGTGGAATCTGACAACGTTTGCTGCTGCGTATGGTCATGCATTGGCGACGATCACGGTGAATACGGTGGACCCGGCGGCTTATCCGGATGAGGTGGCGTATTTGCCAACTGTCATTGGCAATTTCACCGTGGCGATCATGGGCTTTGTGCGAGCGACTCAGCCGGGGTGCCGCTTCGAGGTACTGTACCCCACGGATGTGAACCAGACTGCGTTTAATCGGGCGATCAATTATCCGGCGGCAGCGTGGACGCCGGCGGCGCTCACTTGTCTGAAGACGGAAGCCTTCGGATTCACCTTCGGTCGCAATCTGGATGAGAGCTGGGCGACGCTGGATTTCGGAACGACCCTCGGTTTCACAGCGGCGCAGCGCAGCCATTTGGTGGGCGTCGGCGATTCCACCACGGCGTGGCTCAAGGAAGTGCGGGCCGCCGAGGGGAAACGTTTCGAGAGCGTGGTACTGTTTGCGATCGACCAGTTCTGTTTGATCGGATACGACGTGCCCTTGGCCGGCGGTCTGCGGCGAAGCTTTCGCACCGGCGGGTGATAGTCTCGTAGGAATGAGGCTTGAACAAATTCAGGCGGCACTACGCGACGAAGGTTTGGACGGATGGTTGTTTTTCGATCACCATCGCAGGGACCCCTTGGCTTACAGGGTGCTCCAGTTCACGCCGGGATCGATGGTGACGCGGCGCTGGTTTTACTATGTTCCGGCCGTTGGCGAACCGCGCGGACTGGTGCACAAAATCGAGGCGCAGACGCTGGCGCCGCTACCGGGCGAGCACTTGCTGTATGCGGGCTGGAGCACGCTTGTGGATGGATTGAAGACGCTGCTGGGCGGTGGCCGCCGCGTCGCCATGCAATATTCGCCGAATTGCGCGGTGCCGTACGTGGCAATGGTGGATGCGGGAACGGTGGAGTTAGTGCGCGGGCTGGGCGTGGACGTGGTCACGTCAGCGAACTTGATTCAATTTTTCGAGTCGCGATGGACCGAGGAGCAGTTGGTGATGCACCTGGAGGCTGCGCGCAAGGTCGACGCGATTCGACGGCAGGCGTTCGAGCGCGTGGGAGATAAATTGCGAGGGAGCGAGCGCGTCACCGAATGGGAGATGCAGCAGTTCATCTTGTCGCGATTTGCGGAGGAGGGTTTAACTACGGATCATGGACCGGATATTGCGGTGAACGCCAACGCTTCGAATCCGCACTATGAGCCCAAGCAGGACGCGTCGGCGGAGATCAAGCGCGGCGATCTGGTTCTGATGGACATGTGGGCTAAGCTGGATCGTCCCGACGCCGTGTTCTACGACATCACATGGGTGGGGTTTTGCGGCACGGAACCCCCGTCGCAGGTGGAGCATGTATTCACCGTGGTCCGCGATGCGCGCGATCGGGCAATTGCCCTGGTGAAGGACGCCGTTCGCGAGCAGCGGGAACTGCGGGGCTTCGAGGTGGACGACGCGGCGCGGGAACACGTTCGCGACGCAGGGATTCGAAGAATTCTTTTTCCATCGCACTGGGCATTCAATCGGCACAGAAGTTCACGGCTCGGGCGCGAACATGGACAATCTGGAAACTCACGATGAACGCAGGGTGATCCCGTGGACCTGCTTCTCGGTAGAGCCTGGAATTTATCTGCCGGAGTTTGGCATTCGCCTGGAAGTGGACGTATTCGTGGGAGATCGCGAGGCGCGGGTGACGGGCGAGGTCCAAGACAAATTGGTTCTGATATGATGTGGAAGAAAATCCTATGAAGACCCTTCTGATCTCCATGCTGGCGTGCGGAATCGCGCTGGCTCAGACGCCGCCCGCGGCTCCCAAAAAGGCCGCGCCGGCTGCCCCGAAGAAAGCGGTTCCGGCTGCGGGGCCTGATCTGCTGAAGCCGGGTACGCTGAAGGCCCGGGCTCCCGAAGTTTACAAGGTCAAGTTCACAACCACTAAGGGCGACGTGATCATTCAAGTGAATCGGGTCTGGGCACCGATTGGCTCGGACCGCTTTTACAATCTGGTGAGGAGCGGCTTCTATAAGGATGCAACGTTCTTTCGCATCGTCCCGCGTTTTGTAGCGCAGTTCGGAATCCCGGCGCGGCCGGATGTAGCGGCGGTATGGGATCACGCTTATCTGGTGGACGATCGCGTGACGCAATCCAACAAGCGCGGCACGTTGACCTTCGCCACCGCCGGGCCGAACACGCGCACCACGCAAATCTTCATCAACTACAGCGACAACACTTCGCTCGATGGACAGGGATTCGCGCCCTTTGGCACCGTGATCGAAGGCATGGACATCGTCGACAAGTTTTTCGCGGGCTATGGCGAGTCGCCGGATCAAAGCCGCATCACCGCGCAGGGCAAGGCGTATTTGGACAAGAGCTTCCCCAATTTGGACCGGATCGTCAACGCCGTTGTGATGCCTGCGGAGGCTCCAGCGCCGACGGCTGCTCCGGCGGCCGATACCAAGAAGTAGGCGCTACGGCCCGGGTTTGTGGAAAACCTCTGCATATTTTCGACTTGATCTTTCGCCCTTGAATCTGAGTAACGTAGTCGGTCACGGAGCTTGTTATGGCCACGATCGATCTCACTTTTGAGCAAGGACTTCCCGCCAATCTCGATGCCGAGCGTTTCGTGCTCGGCTCGATTCTGCTGAACGACACCGTTTATCTGCAAGTGGCGGGCGCGGTTGAGCCCGACGACTTCAGCCTGGAAAAGCACCGCCGCATTTTCGCCCGCATGAAGGATCTGTACGACCGCGGCGAGCAAATCGACCGCGTCACGCTGGCCAATGAGCTGATGAAGCAGGGGCAGCTCGAATCGGTGGACGGGCTCTCGCTACCTGGTTTCGCTGGACGAAGGGCTGCCGGAGATCGCGAATCTCGAAAGCTACATCCGCATCGTCAAGGACAAAGCCGACGCTGCGCAAGCTGATCTTCAGCGCGCAGAAGGTGATCAACCGCTGCCTGCTGGGCGAAGAGGAGCCGGACGAGATTCTGGCGGGCGCCGAAGAATCGCTGCTGAAGCTGGGCGAGGCGCGCATCGGGCGAACAAGCTTGATTTCGCCGCGCGACGTGATCGGAAAGTTTCCCGGCGGCATCAACGCGTTTCTCGATCCCAGCCAGCGCATCAGCGGGCTCAGCACCGGCTTCGCCAAGTTCGACGAGATGACCGGGAGGACTGCACGGCGGCGAGCTGATCATCCTGGCGGCGCGTCCTTCCATGGGCAAGACGGCGCTGGCGCTGAACATCGCGCAGCATGTGGCGACGCATCCGAAGATGCGCAAGCCGGTGGCGGTGTTCTCGCTCGAAATGTCGTCGTCGAGCCTGCTGACGCGCTTGCTGTGTTCGGCCGCGCGCGTCGATCAGCACAAGTTTCGCGCCGGATATCTTGAATCAGCGACGAGCGCCGCAAGCTGCAGGTGGCGCTGGCCGATCTGACGGAATCGCCGCTGTTTCTGGACGATACCGCGGGCGTGCAACTTGATGGACGTCCACGCGAAGCTGCGCCGCATGCAGAGCCGAGCACGGGCTGAGCCTGGTGGTGATCGACTATCTGCAGTTGATGAGCAGCCGCGGGCGCACCGAGAATCGCAACCAGGAAGTCAGCGCGATTTCGCGCGGCCTGAAGTTGATGGCGAAGGATCTGGACGTGCCGTTTCGTGGTGCTGTCGCAGTTGAGCCGCGCATCGGAAACCCGCGTCGGCGATCACAAGCCGCAGTTGAGCGATCTGCGCGATTCGGGATCGATCGAGCAGGACGCGGATCTGGTCGCGTTCATTTTTCGCGAAGAAGTGTACAAGCGGGACCGCGAAGACATGAAGGGCCTGGCGGATCTGATCATCGCCAAGCAGCGCAACGGCCCCATCGGCACTGTGCCGCTGCGATTCCTGGGGCAATTCACGCGCTTCGAAAATCGCGCGGAAGATCTGCCTGAAGAACCTTAAAGGATCATTCATCTTCGACCCTGATTAAAGTGTTTACACAAAAGGGTTTAAGAACATAACTTCATGAACTTGTAGGTGGGCAAGTGCGTCCATATGGGTGAGGGCGGAACGCCCCAAGGAGAATTAAAGTTATGAAAACCCTGATGACCACGTTGTTACTGGCGGGAACCGCACTGATGGCAGCCCAGACCGGCACTGCGCCCGCTCCGGCCGCTAATTCTACTTCCACCACGGCTCCGGCGAAGGCGAAGAAGCATCACCACAAAACCAAGACCAGCTCGACTCCGGACGCCGCAACGAAATCGGCCCCGGCCAGCGCTACGCCCGCGAAGTAGGTTCGCTCGTGGAACGCCAAGCGGCGGCTGGGCACGGGCGTGTCCGGCCGCCAACTTTGGATGGTGCTAGACTTAAACCCTTGGCACGCCGAGATCCACTTATCGACCTGCGGCAGGAGGGTGATCCTGCAATCGGCAAGTCAGTCTGCCAAGGTTCCCCACAAAGGACCTTTGACCATCCATTTGATCAATCCCAGCGATTCCGCATTCGGAACCGCCGTCATCACGCCGCGTTGGCTGTACGTGTTGGCGACCGCGACGCCAATCGAATTTGGCGATCCGGAGATTTGCGACGAGACTCTTGAGAGCCTGATCCCTGAAAGCATTGCGGCCGGCGACGTCGTCGGCATCGGTATTCATACCGGCAATGCGCTGCGGGGTTACGCCGTGGGACGCCTCGCGCGCGCGCGTGGCGCTTATGTTGTGTTCGGGGGAATCCACGCCACGCTTTATCCGGATGAAGCTCTGGAACTGGGGCAGGCACACGCTGTCGTCAAAGGCGACGGCGATTTAGCGTGGGGACAAGCATTGCGCGATTGCGCGCGCGATGCACCGCAGAAAATATACGAGGGTGGCCGCGTGGCGCCGGAAGACTTCAAGGCCGCGCGCTGGGACCTGCTTCCTCCGGATCGCTACATGTGGGCTTCGGTGCAGACGGTTCGGGGATGCTCCAAGCACTGCTCGTTCTGTTCCGTCTGGCGCACGGACGGACAGAAACCGCGGCAGCGCCCCTCCGACGTAGTGATTGAAGAGATCGTTGCACTGCGCCGCTTAGGATTCCGCTTCATTGCGCTGGCCGACGACAACTTCTACCCGGTCTCGCTCACCGACATCAAGAACGCCGAGCGGCAGGGAAACCAGCATAAAGTGGACGAGCTGAAAGCCATCCGCGAAGAGAGATTCGAATTGATGGAGCGGCTGGCGGAATTGCCGGGCGATTTGACGTTCTTCACGCAGATCACCATGGAATCGGCCGAGGACGGCAGGTTTCTGGACGCCATGCGCGCGGCGCACATTCGCGGCGCTCTGGTGGGCGTGGAGGCGGTAACGCCGGAAGGCCTGAAGGCGGTATTCAAGGACTTCAACTGCTCCGGCGAGAAGCTGGTAAATCAACTGCAAGAGTTCCGGCGGCACGGCCTTCACGTGCTGGGATCGTTCATCTTCGGATTGTCGACCGATCGCGCCGATACTTTTGACGCAACGCTTGAACTGGCCCATAAGTCGGGATTGACGTTCGCGCAGTTCGTGATGCTGACGCCGTTTTGCGGAACCGTGGATTTCGAACGCTGGGAAAAGGCGTTCGGAGACAACGTGCCCGCAGTGGCTGGCACGCCGATCACGCGCTACTGGTTGATTCCGCCGGATCAGCGGCCCAAGATGTTCATGCCGCATCCGACCATGGGTTCGGAAGAGATGCGCCAGCGGACGCAGGGCGTGTGGGATCGCTTCTACAGTTTCGGAGCGGTATGGAAGCGGTCGAACTGCACGCCGAACTTGAAGGCGCGCCTGGCGTTTATTTTCATTTCGAAATTGTACCGGCAGATGTATGCGAGCACCGGTATCGCCACCGATAGCGCGCGCCGGAATCGGGCTAACCAATGGGCTCGCTGGCTGGCCGTGCCGTGCCGGAAGCTATTTCAAGGGAAGCCGATGCCGGGATTGCAGGCACCGCCGCGGAAACATGTACAGGCGGAGTCGGCCGCGGGGCAGGGATTGCTGAACGTAATTCAGTAGACCGGGCGAGCGCTAAGCCGTTGGCGTCATCTCGACGCGCACCGGCGGGTTGTAGTAGAGAAAGCGGCCACAACTTTCGCAGGTCATCAGGTGATCGCCCTTCTTCAAGTCCTGCAAATACTGGGGACGCAAAACGATCTGGCAGGCAGCGCAGCGGCCGCTGGTGGCTTCGGCGATCACGACTCCATGCCATTTTTTGCGGATGCGCTCGTACTCGGTGAGGGTGGGCTTGGGAAGCTGGGCGGCGGCTTCGGTCCGCTCCGCCTGCAACTGTTTTAGCTGCGCCTGATCCGCGGCGGTGCGTTCGCGGGCGCGGCTCTTCTCGCCTTCGACCAGTTGCTTCTCTTCTTTGAGCGCGGCTTCGGCCTTCTTCACGGCGACGTCGAGCGATTCCGATTCCGACATCAGCTCCAGGATGCGGTCCTCGGAGGTGCGAATTTCATTTTGCAGATATTCGATTTCGTGCTGGAAAGCCTTGTATTGTTCGTTAGTTTTGGCGCCCAGCATCTGATCCCGCAGCTTCGAGATCTTCTGCTCGTGCATCTGAATATCGCCTTCGAACTTCTTGCGGTCTTTCTGATTGGCGGTGAGGGCGGCGCGGTCGGCTTCCAGACGGCGCTGGTGGGATTCCAACGTCTTTTCGATGACGGCGATATGTTTGGGAAGCGCGGCGACTTCTTTTTCTAGCTCCGCCACGTGCAAATCGATGGCCTGGAGCTGACTCACCAGACGCGTATCTGGGTGCATGAAGACATATCTTAACACGCGCGCATCGCGTGCCCTTTGCGATCTTTGATGTTGGCGTCCGGCAGCCAGATTTTGGGGAGATGCTGGGGCTATTCTTCCCCTGCGACCTCGCCGGCATCGTGCGTGACCAGCACGGCGATCTTCCAATATTGATCTGTCTTCTGCAGCAGGTAGGTAACGCCTGCACGCTCCAGCGGCTGTCCATCGACCTTGAACCGCAGCGCGATACCCGTCACCAATATCGTGGCCGGGCTGAGAGGCTTGAATTGCCGAATGCTTAGCTCGCTTCGGCCGTATCCTTTATTCCGGAGGCTCTCCAGTACTGGGTTGAAGGCAGAGGGAAGGACGGAACGGGTGGGTGCCGCGAGCACTCCTTGGGGTCCGATAATCAGGCAGGGCTCGTGGAAGTAGGGCAAGATCGCCTGAACGCTGAGACTACTGAAATCGCGGTAATAGTCTTTGAGAAACAGCGTAACCGCTGCTTCATCTGTGATACTCGCGGGGAACTCCATAGACGTTGCGTTGCTGTCTCTATTGCAAGAGCCCGGCCAAGGCAGGCAGAGATACGCCGCTTTCTTTCAAAGCCCGTTCATGGAAGTCCTTGAGAGAGAACGCGGAGCCTTTGGCCTTCTTGTAGCCTTCGCGTACGTCGAGCCAGCCTTTCCAGCCCACGAAATACATGGGCAACTGGCAGGAGGATAGTTGCGCCCGCTGCAATTTCGCGGTGGCTTCTTCTTTTTCCTGGTACGTGTCTTTGATCATCAGGTCGAGCGCCTGCTGATCGGTCATGCCCATGGTTTGCAGGCGCACATCGAGAATCGTGTTGGCCAGCACGCGCAGAATCTGCTTGTCGAAAGTCAGGCGGAGGCCCTTGCTGTTGTCGAGATATCCTTCATCGGACATCATCTGCTGCGCGTATACGCCCCAGCCTTCCACATACGGCCCGTTGGAAAATATGGTGCGCAACAGGCGGCGTGGAGGCGGCTGCACGGCGTTGGCGTATTCGAATTGGACGTAGTGGCCGGGCATGGCCTCGTGAATGGTCAGCTCTTGCAGGCCGTAGTCGTTATACTCGCGCAGCTTCGATTCGGCGCGGGCGGCGGACCAGCTTTTGGGAATCGGCGTGATCCAATAGAACGCGCCCAGCTGGGGTTCGAGCGCGGGCGCAGGGTTGAATCCGCCCACGCCGTAGATGCCGCGCAGGAACTCGGGAGTCTCCACCACCTGCAAGTTGGAGCGGCCAGACAGCGTCAGAAGGCCTTTTTGTTGGACGAAGGCGGTGGCCTGGGCCAGCATCTCCTGCGCCTTCGGTATGTAGTTTTCGCGGGTGGGATGCTGGCGCGCGGCGGCATCCAGAGCCTGCTGGATGGTTTGGGGCGCGGACAACTTTGCCATTTCGTCGCGCACGGTTTTCAAGTCCGTCTTCGGCGGCGGCGAGGAGCTGCTCGGGCGTACGGCCGGAGGCGAGGACCAAGTCGAATTTTTTCGCGTAGTTTTCTTTGCCGAGCCGCCAGTCGGAGGTTTTAGCCGAGAGCTTGTCTTTGAGAAAAACATTGAAATCGCGCGCTGCCGCCAGGGCTTTTGTCGCTGCTGCCGCGTACTCCGCCTTTTTCGATGCGGGTGCCGCGTCGCGCAGCGTTTTGTCGATCAATGCGATATTGCCGTCGTTCTCTTCACGCGCGACACGATTCCATACTTCGGGCGCGTCGGTCAGATTGGCTTTGGCCTGCTCGTATAAGGCGGGCAGTTTTTCGAGACGGTGCGTGATGTGATCGAAGCGCTGCTCGATGGGCGCGTAGTTGAGCATGTAGGGCGGGAACAGGGCGTTGCCGACGAGCTCGACGTACACCGTGGGATTGTGCTTGAAACTCTGGATGGTGTTGAGTTCGAGCAGGCACAGGCCAGCATTGCTCTTGATGATGTCGAGGTCGGCCTTCTGCTCTTTGTCGAGTTTCGCGGCGTCCATAGCGGCGGCGCGGTCCTGTATGCCTTTGCAGAATCCGCGCTGTTGCTCGAGACCGGCGGCGCTGTAGTCATCAAGAAGATCGTCTAGGCCTTTGCCTTCGTGCTGATGATAGCCGGCTTGGGTTGCGCTCACCGGCGACAAGGCGAGTGTGCCGTAGATAAAATCCTGCGTGAGCTTTTCGGAGTCCTGCGGAGCGGGGGACGGGGTCTGGGTGCAGGCAGTCAGGCAGGCGAACAAAGCAAGCGGAAAGAGGTAACGCATGAGTTCCAATATACTGCGATCCGCTAGCTTGGCAGACGGCTGACCCGCCGCGTTACTTCACAAGGTGCGGCGGATTGCTCGCGGTATCGCGGTCGGGGTCGCCATGCTGCAGGCGGCTGTGATGGCGGCTGTAACTAAAATAGATTACGAGCCCGATGACCAGCCAGATGGTAAGGCGTGCCCAGTTGATCCATCCCAGCTTGTACATCATGTATCCGTTGAAGGCGATCCCCAAGATGGGCACCAGCGGCACCCAAGGTGTTCGAAAGGGACGCGGTTGCGCCGGGATTGGTGCGGCGGAGCACAATCACTGCGCAGCACACGATCACGAAGGCCAGAAGGGTTCCGATATTCACCATCTTGCCGATGTCATCGATGGGCGTGACGCTGCCCACGATCGCGGCGAGCAGTCCGACTAGAATGGTGTTCTTCCAGGGAGTCCGAAACTTGGGATGAATCGCGGCGAAGAATTTTCGGGGCAGCAGTCCGTCGTTGGCCATCGAATAGAGGACGCGCGATTGGCCTAGCAACATCACCAGCATCACGCTGGTCAGCCCGGCGAGCGCTCCAAGTGTAATGATGTGCGAGGCTGTGGTCAGTCCGCGGTCGCTGAACGCGCGCGCGATGGGGGCTTCGATATTCACTTCCTGCCAAGGCACCATGCCGGTGAGGACGCCGGCGACCAGAATGTAAAGAGCGGTGCAGACCAGCAGCGATACGATGATGCCGATGGGCAGATCCCGCTGCGGATTGCGGGCCTCCTGAGCGGTGGTGGAGACCGCGTCAAATCCGATATACGCGAAGAATATGTAGGCGGCTCCCGCGCCCACGCCGGAGAATCCGAAGGGTGCGAACGTGCCCCAGTCGTGGCCCCAGTTGGCGAAGTTTATATAGCGAATGCCGAGTGCAATCACAAATAGAACGACCGACACCTTGATGACGACGATGGTGGAATTAAAGCGGGCGCTTTCGCGAATCCCGATGACCAGGATGGCGGTGATCAGCAGGGCGATGCAGAACGCGGGCAGGTTGAAACCGATTTCGACACCAAAGATCGTGGGCGCGTTCAGGAGCTCCGTCGCTCGCTGCACTAGCTCGGGAGAGTGAGCGCTGGAGATTGCGCCGACTTTGTCTAGAAACGCCGAGGTCCCGGGAACCAGGTTGGGGTCGGAGGCCTGCGCCATTTGCCGTGCAATGACGTTCTCGGCGGTTCGCAAGCCGGTCCAGTGATCGTAGGCGAGCCACAGCGGCATCTTGATGTGCAGGATGTCGAGCAGCTCAATAAAGTGGTTGGACCAGCCGGAGGAAACGGTGCTCGCGCCCATGGCGTATTCGAGGGTCAAGTCCCAGCCAATGATCCAGGCGAATAACTCGCCGAGAGTGGCGTAGGCGTAGGTGTACGCGCTACCGGCCAGCGGAATCATGGCAGCGAATTCGGCATAGCAGAGTCCGGCAAACGCGCAGCCCAGCCCGGAAAGGACGAAGGAAAGCATCAGCCCGGGTCCGGCGTAATGGGCGCCCAGTCCCGATAGCACGAAGATCCCGGCGCCGATGACGGCTCCAACGCCCAAGGCGGTGAGCTGAAAAGGCCCCAAGGTTCGTTTCAGGCTATGCGAGCCCGATTCCTCGGCTTCCTTCATCAGCAGATCCAAGGGCTTGGTGGCAAAAAGATTCATGGACGGCTCCGCGACCAGAGGAAGGTCATAGCTTAATAGCAAAAGTCTAGCAGACTGAGGCTGCTGCACCGCTGCACTGGAGCATGCCGCGGCGCGTGAGCATGCAGGCTGCGATGTACGATGAAAGAGTGGCTGCCACCGTTCGACCGTTTGAGGAAAATGTAATGAGCTGGCGGGCCGCGGATTGTTGACTGAACGCGAATTGCATTCCAGTCGCCAGGCAACCCGTGTCGCGCTTTTGGTGGCCGGCGCGTTCTTCATGGAGAACCTGGATGGCACCGTGATCGCCACGGCGCTGCCGCAAATGGCGGTGTCATTCGGTGCGCACCCGGTGGATCTCAATCTCGGCATGACGGTCTATATGCTGACACTGGCGGTCTTCATCCCGGTGAGCGGATGGGTGGCGGATAAGCTGGGCGCGCGCACTGTGTTCTCGTCGGCGATCGCAATCTTCACACTCGCGTCGATGATTTGCGGGATCAGCAACACCTTGGCGGAGTTTACGGCGGCGCGCGTGGTGCAGGGAATCGGCGGGGCCATGATGGTGCCGGTGGGGCGGCTGGTGGTTCTGCGCATCACGCGAGAAAAAAGATTTGATGCGTTCGATGTCGTACATTACCTGGCCCGGACTGATGGCTCCGGTGCTGGGGCCGCCGCTGGGCGGGTTCATCACGACCTATTCGACGTGGCGCTGGATCTTTTACCTGAATGTGCCGCTGGGCGCGATCGCGCTGGGGCTGGCGCTGTGGTGGACCGATAACGAGCGCGAAAACAGCGAGCGGACTTTCGACTGGCTGGGCTTTGCGTTGGCGGGCTCGGCCTGCATCGCTTTTATGTACGGGCTGGAACTAATGGGACAGCCTTCGGCACACTGGGCGACGGTGGGGGCTCTGCTCGCCTATAGTTTGCTCGCAGGATGGTTGGCGGTGCGCCACATGCACCAGACCGAGCATCCGTTGATCGACTTCACGGTCTTGAGGTTGCGCACGTTTTCGGTTTCCATCTGGGGAGGTTCTCTGTTCCGCACCGGAATCATGGCGTCCCCATTCCTGCTGCCGTTGATGTTTCAGGTGATCTTTGGCTTGAGTCCGTTTCGATCCGGCCTGCTGGTGCTGACCATGTTTGCCGGCAATCTGGCGATGAAGACGGTGACCACGCCGGTGTTGCAGCGCTGGGGATTCCGCACGGTGCTGCTGGTGAACGGGATCATCTCCGCGCTGCTATTGGTATCGTGCGGATTTCTAGCGCCGTCGACGCCAAAGGTGGCGATGATCGCAGTTCTGTTCCTGCACGGCCTTTCGCGGTCCATGCAGTTCACGGCCCTAAATACGCTGGCGTTTGTCGATATTCCCAAGGCGCTTATGAGCTCTGCCACGAGTTTCGCGGCGGTGGTACAGCAAATGGGCATGGGCCTGGGAGTGGCAGTGGGAGCGGTGGCGCTGCGCGGCGCAGGATGGCTACGGGACGAGCGGGCAGGCACACTCTCGCTCATGGATTTTCATGTGGCGTTTTGGCTGGTGGGGGCGTTGGGAATACTGGCGGTGCTCGATTGCTTGGCTTTGTCCCGCGATGCCGGGGCCGAAGTAAGCGGGCACCGGACGGCGTGAGGCCGGGGCAATTTATTTATGCACGTCGGGCGGAGTGACGTCAGGCGAGGCGCTGAACACATCGAAAAGCGTGCTGGCAACCCAGCCGATCGCCATTCCGGCGCAGGCGCAGGCGATATAGGCCAGGGTTTCCGATATGCCGAAGTCGTCCTGAAACCGGTAAGCCAGTCCGATCCCGACAAGTCCACCAACGGCCGAAGCGATTAAACGTTTTTGCATTTCGTTCCTTCTGTACCGCAGATCGTCCGGCCTTTCTGGCGCCGCGCTAGAGTGTTGCGCCTCTTAAAGGGGGGAAGAAACCTTAGGGCGGGCCTAATTCCGTTGGAGTACGCGAAGGGGCGGGGGACTAGTCAGGCGGCGGTACCCGCATTCGTTCCTGAACTCTAGCCGCTGCCCCCCTTTAGCGGGCTCCGTGGGCGATCAGTTCCACGAAAACCGTGCGCCCGGGTTGGGGCAGGGCGTCGACCAGCGGTGTGAGGGCGATAGGATCGGAATAGTTTCGATTGAAAGCATTTCGAATACCGAGCCGAATATCGAAATAGGAGAGCAGATTTTTGGAAGTGACGGTGAAATCGGCTAGGTAGACCGGCGTCACCCTAGCGCCGGCGAGGGTCAGGCGAGAGCTGTAATACTGCATACTGCTGCTGGCGTCGAATTTCCGTCCGAGGGGGACAGCGAAGCGCAGTTTAGCCAAATGGTCCGGGGAGTTTTCGAGGCTCCCATCGGCATCGTAATCCGTCGACTTTTGGAAAGCGTAGCTGGCAGTCGTTTCGAGCCAATTGAAGGGCCGGCCGTTGATTTCGATCTCAACGCCACTGGCGTGGACCCTTCCCAGGTTTTGATACTGAAGTAATCCTGCATCCGTGAAGCCGGCTTCAATGAAATTGCTCAGCCAATAGCTGTATCCCGCAGCCACCAGGTTCATGCGCTTCCCCAGTCTACGCTCGAGATCGAGTTCGACGGTATTCGCGCTTTCCGGGCGCAACGCCGGATTGGCGACCGCCGAAAAACCATCGCCATAAAACAACTGGAATGCGCTGGGGTTGCGGAAGCTGCGTCCGAACAGGAATTTGTAGGTCCATTGGGAGGAAGGCTGGTAGATCAAAGCGGCACGCGGAGACACGAAGTTTTTGCGATAGAGCGAGAGATCGTAGCGCGCTCCCAAGTCCAGGCTCCAATGCGGGGACAGCCGTTTTTCGTCTTGCAGGAAAAATGCCAGAGTTCTGTCGCGCTTGTCGATGTTTACGAAAACCATGGGCACGGGCTCGACGTCCTTGGAGCCCTGGTAGGCGCGCAGGTCGATTTCACTTTGGGCGCCCACGGTCAGGGTGCCCAGGCGGGATACATCGAAGCGGTAGCTGAGGCGGCTTCCAATCCAATCGGATTCAGCGAACGTCTGGTTATCCTCGACAGCCGGGCCGGACGGTGTGTCGAGCGGATAGTCGAAGCGCCCACGAAGATGATCGGCGTTGAAGTAAGTGCGCCATTCGAGCGCCCCCCGGGCGACTTCGCGAGCGTAGGCGGCTTCGACATACCCGGCGCTTTCCATCAACTGCGTCCCGCGGTCATTGAAAATGGTAGGTCCCCAGGAAACGGGTTGGATTTTGTTGCGGTCTGAGAGTACGGCGGTGATGCTCCAATTCCGCCAGACCAAGTTAGCGAAGAAGTGATAGCCCTTCTCGGAATCCATGCGGAGGGCCTGGCCGCCATTGTTTGCGGGCGTAGCGAGCTCGGGAAAATACAAAGGGCTCTCGCCGGCGTTATTGAATACAGAGCCGGAAAATAGGAGGTTGGCGCCCTTCCCGAGGGGCTCGGCGATGGTGATCTCAGCTTTCTTTTCGCCGAAACTGCCGGTGTCAAGAGTGAGCGCGGGCGGTCCGGCTTCCTGCGGCGACTTGGTCACGATGTTGATGGTGGCGAAGATACCATTGCTGCCGTAGAGAGCCGAAGAGGGGCCGCGGACGATTTCAATTTGCTTGATGAGGTTCATTTCGACGGGGAAGTCGACGCCGAGCCACAGCATGGAATCGTAAATATGATCCGCCATGTTGTGGCCGTTGACCATGATCAGCAGCCGGCTGGCGTAGTCTCCGGGCAGATTGAAGCCGCGAACGCCGACGCTGTGATAGGAACGGTCATAAAAACCGTAAAAGCCGCGGACGGAGGCGAGCGCTTCCACCAAGGTGCGGTACCCATACTTGCGAATATCCTCAGCCGTGAGGACGGTAACGCTGGCTGGAGCGTCTTCCAGGGTCTGGGGGTGGAGAGCGGCGGATTCGACGCGCACTTCGAGGAGCTGTTCGAGGCTAAGCGTGGTGAGGTCCTCGGCGGATGAAGGGGGAGGCTTGGCGTCATCCGCACGGGCGGGAATCGCCAGAAACAGCGCGAGGCCGCAGACGACCGCTGGAAAGAGGAAGTTCACCTAATGATGTTTATCGACCCGCCGTTGTGGAATTTGAGAAGTGCAGGGGCTCTAGGCATGCGCGGTACTACTGGGGGAAGCCCTCGGTGGTCGATAGCGGAGGCGCCGGGGGCCAGTGATCGCCAAATTTGATATAGTGGTGACCCATGAACCGGAAAATTTTAGCGCGCGTATCCGCTGGCGTTCTGTTCCTGCTGTTGGCCTCGGTGGCTTACGTGCAGAGCCAGAACCAGCCTCCGAAGCTGACTCTCAATAAGGTCAAAGACGATCTGTATGAAATCGAAGGCGACGGCGGCAATGTCGGCGTTTACATCACTTCAGAGGGCGTGATTCTGATCGATGATAAGTATGACCAAGACCACGAGGGGATTCTGGCTGCCGTGAAGCAGGTGACTCCGCTGCCGGTGAAATACGTGATCAGCACGCATCATCACGCGGACCACAGCGGCGGCAATACTAAGATGTTCAGCAGCGGGGCGGAGATCATTTCGACCGCCATGGCGCGGAAGAACATCGTCGAAAAGAAGCAGGGGAATGCGCCTCCGGGGATGACGCCGGCGCGTATTACGTTCACTGACGAGACGTCGGTGTTTCTTGGCGGCAAGGAAGTTCGCGCGCGCTACTTCGGGCGCGGCCACACCAATGGCGATGCGGTTATCTATTACCCGGCGCTGCGCACTTTGCAGACTGGGGATTTGATGGCGGGCACGGCTCCGCTGATCGATTATCCCGGCGGCGGCAGCATAGTCGAATGGACCAAAACACTGGACGGCGCGCTGCAATTGGACTTCGACACGGTGATTCCGGGACACGGTCCGATCACCAACAAGGCGGGATTGCAAACCTACCGCGATAACGTCGCGAAGATGCGCGAGCGCGTGACGCAACAGGTTCGCAGCGGCAAGACTCAGGCCGAGGTCGCGAAATTCATGGAGACCGAGTATCAGTGGGCTCCGAATAGCCTGAATCAGCAGTGGAGCGTGCCGGGCTTCATGACGGAACTGAAGTAGGGCGCGAATACATCAGAACCAGGGAGCGCTGCGCAAACGGCAGATAGACCAGCGGGGCGCTCAATCCTAGCGCCAGTCCGGTGTTGATGTGATGGATTAGCAGGAATGGCGACAGTGCCCAGACGAGATCCAGGATCAGCAGAATCGGGAACAATTTGCTGAACTTCGATGGAAGGTTCTGAAAGTCGAGCGCGACTGCAACAACGATAAACAGCCGGACGGGGATCAGCACGGCGGCTGTGGTAACCAGCAGAGACATCACCGCGGCCGGGTGGGGCAGGCTGTTCTCCAGGAAAATTTCATCGATCTCGGTCAAGTTCGCCAGCGCTCCGATATAGAACGCCAGATACATGGTCTGGATCATCAACAGCAAAGTCCGCACCAGCGTTCGCGAAGCGGTGGGAAGTTCGTCGGGTGTCGTGAGAAATGTTCCCGCCGATGAAGCCGTGGCGCCCAATTCCACTACGGCAGCGGTTTTCCCCTCCAATGTCACTGGCGCAAGAAACCGATAACCCTTGCCGGAGACGGTTTCCACATATCGCGGAGTGGAAGCGGAATCTCCCAGCGCCTCTCTGATTTTGTTCACCGAGGTGTTGAGGCCGTGATCGAAGTCAACGAAAGTTTCGGCGCCCCACAGACGTTGGCGCATCTCGTCGCGGGTTACGGTTTCCCCGGGTCTTTCGATAAGCAATAGCAAAACCTTGAACGGCTGGGAGTGGAGCTTGATGCGGACGCCGTGTTTGCGCAGTTCTCCGGAGGCTTCGTTGGCTTCGAAGACTCCGAAACGGAATACGCGGCCTGCGTCGTCCCCGGGCATAGTGATTTCCTAGTTTAGCTTTGAACTGGCGGAAGGCCAGGTTACTGCGCGAATCTGTGTCTCGGCTTGGTGGAGGAAACCGTTTAAATGTCGCAACACCAGACATTTACGCGATGAGGTTCAAACGAGAACCGTTTGAGTTGCGAAGTATTGCGCTGCTCGGGCGGAGAACGGCATCATCGGGCTGCGAGGTGGATGAATGCGGGATCGAACAGCGGTGGCGTTACTGATATTGGCGATGAAATGTGGGGCGGCTAGCCTGAGTCCGGCCGCCGAACAGGCGTACGATGTCTACGTTGTCAAAATTGAGGCGAGACTGGCCAAACAGCACGCCAAGCCTGAGACCTACCTGGCGGTGCTTGACCGCGACCGATTCACGCGCACGACGGATGACATCCGAGTGCGGCCCGTGAACGGCGGCACTTGGCAGGTTCCGGGAGCATTGGTGCATCACTGGCGCGGCACAGCGTTTGTTCCGAATGCCACTCCCGCCGAGATGTTCGCGGTCTTGCGGGATTTTAGCCACTTTCCCCGGCATTATGCGCCGCAGGTTGTGTCGGCTGGCGCTCTGAACGACGACGGGCACACCGCCACCATCGCAGTTCGATTCAGAGAACAAAGGGTGGTCACGGTGGTGCTGGATGGCGAATATAAAGTCGAGACCAGACTTGCCGGCGGTGACCGGGGGTACAGCATCTCGCGGAGCTTGCACTTCTGGCAGGTCGACAATCCTGGCACGGCGCAAGAGCGGCACCGGCCCGAAGGCCAGGACGATGGCTTCCTTTGGCGCCTCAATTCGTACTGGAGCTTCACGCGGGTGCATGGGGGACTGCAAATAGAGTGCGAGGCGGTATCGCTCACGCGGGATGTCCCGGTGGGGCTCGGGTGGCTGGTGACGCCGGTGATTGCGGATCTGCCGCGTGAAGCTTTGGAATTTACTTTGCGGGCAACCAGAAATGCGTTGATCGAAAAGGCTGCGCAGGAGGTGAACTGAAATGCAAGCCAGCGCAGCGGTTGAAAACGCAGGGAGCGAATTCGTCAACGCCGTGCGAGTGCACAACGCGCTTACGGCGAATATCGAGAAGCGTCTCTTGACGTGGATGGCGCTCAGGATGCCTGCGGCGATTACGCCGGACCACCTGACGGCTTTGGGTTTTGTGTCCCAGATATTGGCCGGGGGCGCTTATGCGCTGTCGTCTCGGGACGGACGCATTCTGTGGTTAGTAAATTTCTTTCTTGCCCTCAATTGGTTCGGCGATAGCCTGGACGGGACACTGGCTCGGGTTCGCAATAAGCAGCGTCCCCGATACGGATTTTATGTGGATCACATCGCCGATACGTTCGGCGCGTTCGCATTGATGTTTGGGCTCGGGTGTTCCGGGTATGTGCATTGGGAGATCGCCTCTGGGATGTTGGTGTGCTTTTACGCGCTGTCGATAGAGAGCTACCTCGCCACCTACACGACGGGGCGATTTCATCTTTCGCACGGTCTCTTCGGCCCTACGGAAGTCCGCATCCTGCTTGGGCTGGGCAACATCGCTTTGCTCAGCCATCCATATGTGATAATTGCGGGCCATCGCCTACTAGCCTTTGATTTTGGCGGCGCGGTTGCGATCGTGGGCATGGCGGCCATGGTTTTGTTCGCGGCGTTTCGGCAGACGGCGCTCCTTTATAAAAAGGAAGCCTTGACGTGATCGGGCGCTTCGGCAGATTCGGCTTGGTGGGATTCATGGGCGCCCTACTGCAATTGGGTCTTGTGTTCCTGCTGACGAAATATTTCGGACTCCTGAGCACCGTGGCCACGTTGGTCGCGGTTGAGATCACAATTTTGCACAACTTCGTCTGGCATGAGCGCTTCACTTGGAGGCGGCGCAGTGCCAAGTACTCGGCGAAAACGGCTGTCCGACTGTGGCGGTTTCACGCAGGCAACGGCTTGGTGTCGCTGGCCGGCAACGCGGTGCTGATGTATTGCCTGGTCGAGAGGCTCAAGGCTCCGCTATTACCCGCGGCACTGGGAGCGATCGTTATCTGCTCCCTCGCGAATTTCGTGATCGCGGATCGTTGGGTATTTCCGGATACTTGATCTATTCCGGACGTTCTTTGCGGGCGACTCCAGAATGCCGGGCGGCGTCGGCGACGGCTTTCGCCACCAGAGGTGCGATGTTCCGATTGAAGACTGAGGGCACGATGTAATCGGCGTGCAGTTCATCAGGCGCAATCACCGATGCGATGGCGTGCGCGGCGGCTAATTTCATTTCTTCGTTGATGTCGGTGGCACGGCAATCGATGGCTCCGCGGAAAATCCCTGGAAAGCAAAGAACGTTGTTGATCTGGTTGGGATAATCGGACCGGCCGGTCGCCATCACCGCAACATAAGGCGCGGCTTGTTCCGGCATGACTTCCGGAGTCGGGTTAGCCAGCGCGAACACGATGGGGTCGCGATTCATTTTTTTCAGCCACTGCGGCTGCACCAATCCGGCGGAGGCCACGCCCAGGAACAGATCCGCGCCCTCCAGCACTTCTTCCAGCGTTCCCTTGACGCGATCGAAGTTGGTGTTTTCTTCATACCATGCGGTCTTGCCGGAATCGCCGCCCTCGCGGCCTTTATAAATGGCGCCCAGGCGGTCGACTCCGATCATGTTGCGAACGCCCGCGTTCTTCAGAATTTTGGAGCATGCCCGGCCGGCGGCGCCGACACCGGCGACCACGACCTTGATCTCGTCGATCTTTTTGCCAACTAGTTTCAGTGCATTGATCAGGGCGGCCAGAACCACCACCGCGGTCCCGTGCTGATCGTCATGGAACACTGGAATGCTCAATTCGCTCTTCAGCCGGTCTTCTATTTCAAAACATCGCGGCGCGGAAATATCTTCCAAATTTACCCCCGCGAAGACAGGTGAGAGAGCCTTAACAATGCGCACGATTTCGTCCGGATCCTTGGTGTCGAGACAGATGGGGAAAGCGTCGACCCCAGCGAATTCCTTGAAGAGTACTGCCTTGCCTTCCATAACCGGCATGGCGGCCGATGGGCCGATATCGCCCAACCCGAGCACCGCTGTACCATCGGTCACGACCGCGATGCAGTTGCGCTTGATAGTCAGGTTGTAGACTTTTTCGGGGTCGTCATGGATGGCCATGCACACGCGCGCGACTCCAGGCGTATAGGCCATGGAGAGATCCGCACGTGTCGCTATAGGATGCTTGCTCTTGATCTCGATTTTGCCGCCCAGGTGCATCAGAAAAGTTCGATCGGAGACGTTAATCAGGGTGACGTCGGGAACCGCGCGGACGGCGGCGCTGATTTGTTCCGCATGCTCAACGCTGCTCGCCGAGACCGTAATATCGCGGACGGTATGGCTGGGAGTCGACTCGACAATATCGACGGCGCCTATAATCCCGCCCACTGCGCCGATGGCCGCGGAAACGCTGCCCAGCATGCCCGGTTGCTTCTTAAGATGCACCCGCAAAGTGATGCTATAAGCCTCATTCGGTGTGTTATTCATATCCCTTTTCGAGGCACCAAGCCAAGGAGCCTCCTGTGAAGTATTCTCCAGTTTAGCGTCCCAACGGCCGGCAGTTGCCAGATTCGCTTTCGCTCCAAAGGCTTTTGCGATAAACTTCCCTCCACGAGGTTATTGAAAAATGCTCCTGGGTCATCGATCTTGGGTAGTCGCCGCGTTGCTGGGATTTGCTTGGATGCCTTCGGCCTCCCAGGGACAGCAGGCGCGCCGTGTCGATGACGCCGCTCTGAGAAATGCCAGCAAGAGCGGAGAAGAGTGGCTGACCTATGGCCGCGATCCTGGGGAGACGCGTTATAGCCCGCTCAGTTCGATCAATGCCGGCAATGTGAGTCGGCTGGGATTGAAGTGGTCGTATGACCTGGGCGTTGGCGGTGGCAACCAGGAGGCGACTCCGTTGGTGAGGAACGGTGTGCTCTACGGCATCACCAATTGGAGCGTGGTATTCGCCGTGGACGTCCGCACCGGGAAGCAACTCTGGCGCTGGGATCCCGGAAGTGAATCAGACGGCGGTGTTCCCGAAAATATGCTGCGGAGTGGTGCATCGCGGTCTGGCGACTTATCAGAATCTGATTATCGCGCCCATCATCGACGGACGGCTCCAGGCGCTGGATGCGGAGACAGGCAAAGTGGTGTGGGAGGCGCGCGTGGCCTATCCGCAAGACAACTACACCGTCACCATGGCGCCGCGCATCGCAAAAGGAAAAGTGATCGTCGGCGTGAGCGGGTCGGAATACCCGGTGCGCGGATTCTTCGCGGCTTTCGACGCTCTCACCGGCCATTTCGCGTGGAAGTTCTACACGGTGCCCGGCGATCCCTCCAAGCCTTTCGAGAACGCGGCGATGAAAGCTGCGGCTGCAACCTGGGATCCGGAAGCGTGGAAGTTGGGCGGTGGCGCCACGGTTTGGGACGGCTTCGCTTATGATCCCGAAGCGGACCTGGTGTACGTCGGCACTGGAAACGCCGGACCTTGGCCGGAGGAACTTCGGCATTCGAAAGGCAAGGACAACCTGTATGCCTGTTCGGTGCTCGCAGTGAGGCCCGACAATGGCGAGTTGAAGTGGTATTTCCAAATGGTTCCCGGCGACTCGTGGGACTACGATAGCGTGCAGCAGTTACTGTTAGCCGACATCACAGTGAGGGGTCGGCCTCGCAAAGTGATCATGCAGGCCAACAAGGACGGCTTTTACTATGTGATCGACCGGACGACGGGGCAGTTTATTTCCGGACAGCCTTTCGCGCAGGTGACTTGGGCGCGCGGGCTCAACGAGGAAACCGGCCGCCCGATTGTCAATGAGGCGGCGCACTACGGCTCGCAGACCATATCACTTTCGCCAGGTCCGGGCGGGGCGCACAACTGGTCCCCGATGTCATTCAATCCCGCAACTGGCTTGGTCTACATTCCGACCACGTCGGCTAGTTCCTACGATTTCGCGGTGGAGGAGAACTTCACTTACAAGCCGGGCGAAAAGAATCGCGGCGTCGTCCGGCCGGGGGCTCCCGGTGTTGCAGATGCCAGCGGTGCGGCGAAGTTACCGGCGCCGCCCGCGATCGGGCCCGAACCTCCGCCTCTTGGGGAAAGAGGAATTCTGGTGGCTTGGGATCCCGCGACCCAGAAGGAACGCTGGCGTGCGCCTGGCGGGGGAGGGATCGGCGGCGGCACGGTCACGACTGCCGGGAATCTTGTATTTCAGGTGATTCCGGATGGGCGGCTGGTTGCGTATCGAGCGGATACGGGAGAGAAGTTGCTGGACGTCAAGACCGGCCTGCGCGGCGGCATGGGTCCGCCGATCACTTATCAGTTAGACGGAATCCAATATGTGTCTCTGATGGGCGGAAGCGGGCGCGTAACGCCTTCGGTGGGAAACGCTCCGCCGCCGGTTACAGTAACTCCTTCGCTACCGAAGCTGCTCACGTTTGTTCTCGATGGGACGGGGGCAGTTCAGTAACGGCAGATGCGTCAGCCCTCGTATTGGAGCACGTTCAAGCCAGCGTTCCAATCCGAGACGTAAACCAGTCCGTCAGTCGTGACCAAAATGTCGGCGGCCTTTGCGGCAAGCGCCACGTTGGGGCGCGGATCGATCAATTTTTTAGGCGCCGGCGGGACCCAGTAACCGATTTCCTTCGGCGCGAAGGCGTCCTGGATATCGAAGACCCGAACGCCAGCGACATTGTAGGTCGCGAAAATCTTTTCCTCGCTGCGAAATGTTCCGGGCCGGTTTTCGTGCAGATTGTGCGGGCCGAACGTTCCGAATCCGCAGAAGTCCCTCTCCTTTGGCGTGGGCAAAGTAGAAATCGGCACCGGGTTTTCTTCAGCGCGCAAATCCACCAGGAAAGTATGAAACAGCCCCTTCGCGCACTTCTCTGCGTTCGCTTCGTCGGCCACCACAGCCAGCTTTCGGCCGGGCAACGGAAGGGGAGTGTGCGTGCCTCCTGGAAACGGCGGACACCAGTTGATGTGTGAAATCAGCTTCGGTTTTGTGGGATCACTGAGATCGTGAACTGTGAAGCCGCCGTCGCGCCATGCTCCGTAGCCGCGATTCCCGGCCGTGATCATATGATGCAAGGCGACGCGCCGGCCCGGGGCAAGAGTGGACGGCTCACCGGCCGCGCGATTCATCCCCGGCATCCACCATCGCCCCACAATTTCCGGCTTAGTGATGTTCTGCAGGTCGACCACGCACAGAAAGTGATCGGTGAATCCGTCGGCGTGTGCGGCTATCGCGGCGTAACGGCCGCCGGCCCACCACAGGCGGTTGATGCCGAGCCCCGGAATTTCGAGGAAAGCGATTTCCCGCATTTCGCCGGGACGCGAAATATCGTGGATGCTCAGACCCGAGCGGAATTTCTTGCGGTTGGTAATGCTATCGGCTAGCGAGTTCTCGAAATAGCCGCGGATGTCGTTATAGGACTGCATGGCCACGATATTCGCGCCATTCGCGAGCAATAGCAGGTCGTCTGCAACCTGCAGATGATGGGTTCGAGTAAAGTCTCCGCCAGTGAAAAAGCCGACCGGCTTCAGTTTGCGCGGGTCCGCTGCATCTAGAATCGTGACTCCGTTGCTGAACATGTGACCGACGTAAAGATGCCGCCGGTTAAGCATGATCTGAACGCTATCCGGCCGTCCGCCAAGATCGCTGTAAGACAGGTGATGGAAGCGCTGGCCGATTCCTTGCGGCGGAATTGCAGTTTGTTGCGCGGCGGCTGATGGACCGGCGCCGGATGACAATGCCGCCAGGCCCAGCATACCTTTCAAGCCGTCCCGTCGAGTGACCTTCTTCATATCCGCTCCCGCTTCAGTACTCATAATCGGAAGAGCCTCTTGGCGTTGCCGCGCAAGATCCGATCCTGATCCGCAGCCGGTAGATTCAATGCTTCCACGATTGCGTTGGGCCATTCGAAGAATTGCTGGGGCCCGAAGGCGTTATCCGTGCCAACCACGACCCGGTCTGATCCGACTAAGTCCACCAGAAAGCGCAGCGTCTCCAGGTCAAAAGTCAGCGTGTCGTAGTGGAAGCGCCGGATGTAGTCTTTGAACGGGTGCCGCAGCGGGAATTTCTTGCGCGTCAAGCCGTGCTCGACGCGTCCGGCAATGTAGGGGAAACTGCCTCCGGAATGCGGCAATACGATCTCGAGTTTCGGAAACTTATCTAGCGTGCCCGTGACGATGAACTTCGTGGCAGTGGTTGCGGTTTCGAACATGAATCCAAGAGTGTTCCAATATTTGACCGATTCCGCAAGCGGTCCGCCGAGTCTGGTCTCCGGGTCCGCCATAGTAGTTGACTTCGCCGTCCATGGGGTGAAATAGCAGCGGAAGTCCCAGTGCTTCGCATCGTGCAAGGACTTGTGCGAACGCCGGGAGCGAACACATAATCGTCGCGGCCTTCCAGCGAATTGGGCAGGTGGACTCCGCACATCCCAGGCTTGCCGGCTATACGGTCTATTTCCTTTAGACAAAGCTGCGGATCGCGGATGGAAATTTCGATGCACGCCAGCAGGCGATCGGGGATGGCCGCGTGCGCTTCGACTCCAGCGTCATTGGCGATTTGCGCGAGGCGCGCGCCTTCCTGCGGCGACACCCATTGCCACGGCATGCCGCCGGACAGGCTCAGGACCATCATCTGCACGCCGCGTTCGTCCATCCATTTGATGCGCCGGTCGAGATCCTGACGAAGCGGAATCGCCGTTGCGTTGCCGGCCATCGGCCGCCCCAGTTCGCCCAGCCGCTTGGTATACGCCTCAGGTGTCCAATGCGTGTGAACATCAATAGAAATCGGTGCGCTCGGGCCGCGAGGACGGATTTCCCAACCGGGGACGGACGTTTGCTGGGCTTTAAGAGCCGCCATTGTCAAAGCACCGGCGCTGGCGCCAAACCTGATGAAGTCGCGGCGTCTCACGAGAGGTGCAAGAGCCTCATCGCATTCCCGCGCAGGATGCGATCCAGATCCGCCGGCGGAAGCTTTAGTTGCTCCACCAGCGCGTTGGGATATTCGACGTCCATGATCGCGTAGTTGTCGGTGCCGATCACCACCCGGTCCGATCCGACTTTGTTGATCAAAAAGCGCAGCGTTTCGGGATAGTACGCGAGCGTGTCGTAGTGAAAACGGCGGATATAATCCGGGAAGGAATGCTGCAGCTTCAACTCGCCACGCACAGCAGTGGCCGCGTATTCGTGATGCATGCGGCCTGCGATGTATGGGAACACGCCGCCTGAATGGGGCAGCACAATCTCCAGCTTTGGATATTTGTCGAGGGTTCCGGTGATGATGAACTTCGCGGCTGTGGTGGCGTGCTCAAATGGAAAACCGAGCGTATTGATCAGATTCGCGTCCAATGATACCGGATCTCCCAGCCGCGCCTTGGAGTAATAATTTACTTCGCCATCCATCGGGTGAAACAAAAGCGGGTATCCCAACTCTTCGCAGCGCGCTAAGAGGGGAGCATAAGCGGGCTCGAACAAGTAGTCTTTCCCTTCGAAGGAATTCGGAAGATGGACTGCCCGCATTCCCGGCTTGCCCGCCATGCGGTTCAGTTCTTTCAAAGCAAGCTGCGGATCGCGAATCGACATTTCGATGCCGGCGATGAAGCGGTCCGGGTAAGCGGTGTGCGCTTCGACGGCGGCGTCGTTCAGGATTCGCGCCAAGGTCGCACCGACATCGGGCGGCACCCATTGCCACGGCATGCGGCCGGAGATCGTCAGAAGATGCATCTGAACGCCGTGCTGGTCCATCCATTTGCACCGCTTGTCTAGATCGAAATTGAGCGGGTTGGAATCGAACGGATCGCTCGCGAGTTCGACCATCACCTTGCGGTAGGGCTCGGGTATCCAATGCGTGTGGACGTCGATCGAAATCGGTCCGCCGGTTGGATTTTGCGCCGAGAGCGCCCGGGCGCCCAGTGACATCATTGCCGCCGCACTGGAGGCGAGGCCGACGAAGCCGCGCCGGTTCATTTGGGACACTTCGTCATCTTACGCCAATCTGCACGCTTAGCATGGAAATGGATCCTCCATCCACACCTTCCACTGGGAACGCGATCGCATCAGACGACTGGCGCGCACCGAGCACATACAGCAGTGGCAAGTAGTGGTCCGGTGTCGGGATTGAGAGTAGCGCTTCCGGTCCAAGCGATTCGTAGGAGATTAACGGCAGGTTCTCGCCGCCCAGCATGAGCTCCTTGGCTCGCTCTTCAAAACGGACCGCCCAATCGTAGGGATTGGGGGCGTGGCGTCCCCAGGCGTAGGCGTGCAGGTTGTGTACTAGGTTGCCGCTGCCGACGATCAGAATGCCCTCGTCGCGAAGCGGCGCTAGTTTTCGACCGACTTCGAAATGGAAAGACGCCGGTTTCGCCTCGTCGATACTGAGCTGGACAACGGGGATGTCGGCGTCCGGATAAACGTGGCAGAGCACCGACCAAGTGCCATGATCCAGGCCCCAGGAATGATCCGACTCGACTGGCACGGGATGTAGCAGCTTCTGCACCCGTTTTGCGAGATCCGGATCGCCCGGCGCCGGATACTGTACCTGATACAACTCCCGTGGAAACCCTCCGAAATCATGGATGGTCCGCGGGGCAGTGCTAACTGTTACGCCGGTTCCAGGAACGAACCAGTGCGCGGAAATGGAGAGGATAGCCTTCGGCTTTGGCATTTGCAATCCGATACGCTGCCAAGCGGCAGTGTAGTTATTTTGGGCCAGCGCGTTCATCGGATTTCCATGGCCGAAGAAGATTGCGGGGAGCATCGAGTGTTCTCGCCTGAGAGTCTAGCAAAGTGTGGCGGCACGGAATCTTGTCGCCGCCTGCGGAGCATGGGTATACTGCGGCTGACGGCGTAGGTTCCGGGATGCACGCCCACATGGAAGCCGGCACGCGAGTAAGAATCATTGGAGGAATTATGGCAACCGCAAAAATGAAGGTGGCGCAGGTCCCCAAGGCAGGGGGAGATTTCGAGATCGTCGAGCGCGAGATTCCCAAGCCAGGTGCGGGGCAGGTGCTCATCAAGGTGCAGGCCTGCGGCATTTGCCACAGCGACGTGCTTACGAAGGAAGGTGCCTGGCCTGGCATTCAGTATCCTCGCGTTCCAGGACACGAAGTCGCGGGGGTCATCCATGAATTGGGCGAGGGCGTTTCGGCGTGGAAGCAGGGCCAACGCGTTGGTGTCGGTTGGCATGGCGGACAGGACGGAACGTGTCTCCCTTGCCGGCGCGGAGATTTTCGTAATTGCCAGAACCTGAAAATTCCAGGCATCAGTTATGACGGCGGATACCAGCAATATATGGTGGCTCCGGTGGAGGCGCTGGCAGCGATCCCGGACAGTTTAAGCGACGTGGAAGCCGCACCCTTGCTGTGTGCCGGAATCACAACATTCAACGCGCTGCGGCACAGCGGTGCGTTGCCGGGTGACTTGGTTGCGGTGCAGGGTATTGGCGGTCTGGGACACCTGGGAATTCAATTCGCCGCTAAATTTGGCTACAAGGTTGTGGCCATCGGGCGCGGCTCCGAAAATGCGGCGCTCGCAACGAAACTGGGTGCCAGCGTGTATATCGATAGCAAGGCGACGGACGCGGCGAAAGAGCTGCAGAAAATGGGCGGCGCGCAAGTGATTTTAGCGACGGCTCCCAGTTCTAAAGCGATGTCGGCGCTCATCGATGGGCTGGGTCCGAACGGCAAGCTTATGGTGGTTGGTGCGACAACGGATCCTATCGAAGTCACGCCGCTGCAGCTCATTTTTGGAAGTAGAGCCATTCAAGGTTGGGCCTCGGGGACGCCAACAGATTCCGAGGACACACTCCGTTTCGCGGAATTGAGCGGTGTGCGTTCGATGGTCGAAACTTATCCGCTTGAGAAAGCAGCCGAGGGCTACGCGCGCATGATGAGCGGCAACGCGCAGTTTCGCGTTGTTCTGAAGATGTGATGTTGGCGGCTGGCATGGCACACCCGACTTTCTACCGCACCATCAAAGTGGACGGGCTCTCCATCTTCTACAGAGAAGCCGGCCCGAAAGACGCGCCGACATTGCTTTTGCTGCACGGGCTCCCGTCGTCATCCCGGATGTTTGAGCCTCTCTTTGCCCGGCTTGCCGATCGCTATCACCTGGTCGCGCCGGATTATCCCGGCTTCGGCCACAGCGACTGGCCCGACCCGAAACAGTTCGCGTATACGTTCGATCACTACGCCGAGATTATGAATCACTTCACGCGAAGCGCTAGGGCTCGAACGATACTCGCTCTACATGCAGGATTACGGCGGCCCGGTGGGTTTTCGCATGGCTTTGGCTCATCCTGACCGGATCGAGGCGCTTATCGTGCAGGATGCCGTGGCGCACAACGAAGCGTCTGGCCGCGAATTGGAAACCGCGCCGGGCCTTTTGGGCAGATCGCCCCGCCCACGAAGCCACGCTGCGTACGAATCTGCTCTCGCTGCAAACCACGCGCACGCGGCATGTTGGCAGCGATCCGAATGTGGAGCGTTACGACCCGGATCTGTGGACCGACGAATTCGCTTTTCTCAATCAGCCCGGTCAAGCCGATATTCAAAGCGATTTGTTTTACGACTATCGGACCAACGTAGAAGCCTACCCGAAATGGCAAGCCTGGATGCGTGAAAAACAGCCGCGCCTGCTGGTGATCTGGGGCAAATATGACCTTTCGTTCGACCTCTCGGAACCGGAAGCCTATCGCCGCGATGTGCCGGCGGCTCAGGTCCATATCCTCGATGCGGGTCATTTCGCGCTGGACACCGCCGCCGATGAAATTGCTGCATTGATCCGGGGCTTCCTCTGACGTTCTGTCGCGGGGCGCGATACGCCGACGTATTATGATGAATGTGAGTTGCACACCCTCCTCGACCTCCTGCAATTAGCGGATTCAGCGCTTCCGATCGGAGCGGCAGCACATTCGTTCGGCTTGGAGACGCTTGCCGAAGAAGGGTGCCTGAGTGCTGAGACGGCGGAGTCTTTCTTTCGCGAATATCTTTCGGAGACGGGAGTCCTGGAAGCCAGCTTTGTCCGGCGAGCCTGGCAGGGCGAAGATTCGCAATTCTTGCACGATGAATTTTGTGCGCGCAGGATCGCGCGGGAATCCCGCGAGGCAGCGCTGAAGTTAGGACGCCGGTTCGCGCAGTTGATCAACCAACTTTTGGAATCTCCAGCGATCCCCGATGGATTAAGTTATCCGGTTGCTTTCGGTGTCGCGGCTGCACACCTCGGTATCGCCGAGGAAGCGGCCGCAGTTGCGTATTTGCGCCAATCGATAGCGGGGTTGGTGTCCGCGTGCCAGCGGTTGATGCCGCTGGGCCAAGTGACCGCCAGTTGCATAATTTGGAATCTGAAGCCGGCCATCTCCGCCGCGGTTTTTGCCTCAGAGAATAGGGAGGTTGGGTGCTTCACCCCGCTGCCGGAACTGGCGTCCATGCGCCACGGCTCGCTCGAAACCCGGCTGTTCATCAGCTAGCAGCGCGCCTCGCCCTTCGCTTCGAATCGGTGGAAGGCCGCACGCGCCTGCATTTGGACATGCAGGAGCCTCCGTGGCGGGTGGTGCGTGCTTTTACCCAAGACCGCGGCGGTTCGCTGGTGCATCTTCACAACGTCTCCGGAGGCGTTCTCTCGGGAGATCGTTTAGCCCTGGACATCAACGTTGGACCGGAGAGCGTTGCTCAGGTAACGACGACGGGCGCGACGCGGCTCTATCGACATCGAGCGGGAGCCGCGGATTCCGCACAACATGTCAGCATCCACGTTGGCGAGGGAGCGCTGCTTGAATATTTGCCGGATGCTTTGATTCCGTTTGCCGGGTCGCGCCATCGCCAATGCACGTCGATTTCTCTGGCGAAGGACGCCACGCTGTTTGCCTGGGATGTCTTGGCTCCGGGCCGCCAGGCGATGGGAGAAACTTTTGCGTTCGACAATTTGCAAATTCAAACCGAAGTGCGTTTCGGTCAACGGCCTCTGTTGATCGATCGCTTTGTTTTGGAGCCGGTAAAGCGTCCGCTGGATTCGGTAGCCCGGTTGGGCCCATACACGCACATCGCCAATTTCTACGCGTGCTCGGTGGGCGTCCCGGCCCCAAAATGGCGTGAACTCGAATCAAAACTAAATGAGTTTTGTAGCGCTCAGTCCAAGCCCGGAGTTATTATATGGGGAGCGAGCACGCTGGTCGCCGACGGCATCGCCGTTCGGGGATTAAGCCTTTCGGCTCGCGATCTACCGGCCACGCTCGCCGCAATTTGGTCCATCGCCAAGCGGTTTCTGACGGGCGAAGACGCCATTCTTCCTAGAAAGGTTTACTAGCGGAGTTATGCATTTAACGGCTCGCGAACAGGAGCGGTTAATGATTTTCGTGGCTGCCGACGTGGCGCGCAAACGCCGCGCGCGCGGCTTGCAACTGAATTATCCGGAAGCCATGGCGATCCTTACCGCCGAGATTCTGGAGTGGGCCCGCGACGGCAAACCGGTCGCGGAAATTATGACTCTGGGGGCGAACATTCTGACTCGCAGCGATGTCATGGAGGGCATCGGCGAGATGATTCACGAAGTGCAGGTGGAAGCGACGTTCCCCGACGGCACGAAGCTGGTAACTGTGCACGACCCAATTCAATGAGCACACCGCGATGAAACCCGGCGAATATTTTCTTGAATCCACGCCCATCGAGGCCAATGTGGGCCGCAAGACGGCGCACATGGTGGTGCGCCATACGGGCGACCGGCCGGTTCAGGTGGGAAGCCATTATCATTTCTACGAAGTGAACGACGCCCTGGATTTCGATCGGGAAGCGGCGCGCGGCATGCGCCTGAACATTCCGGCTGGCACGTCAGTGAGGTTTGAGCCGGGCGAGGAGAAAGAAGTGCGCTTGGTGGAATTCGCGGGCGAGCAGTTGGTCTTGGGCCACAAGGGCCGAGGAAACAAATGAGCCTCTCGATCCCCCGCGAACCTACGCCGATTTGTACGGCCCGACCACGGGCGATCGCGTGCGGCTGGCCGACACCGAGTTGATCATTGAAGTCGAGAAAGATTTCGCCGCCTACGGCGACGAGATCACCTTCGGCGGCGGCAAAGTCATTCGCGACGGCATGGGGCAGAGCGCCCGCGCGACTCGCGAATCGCGGCGTTCTGGATCTGGTGATCACCAACGCGCTGATCATCGATCACTGGGGCATCGTCAAGGGCGATATCGGAATTCGCGACGGCCGCATCGTCAAGGTGGGCAAGGCCGGCAATCCGGACACGATGGAGGGCGTCGATCCGGAACTGGTGGTGGGCGCGTCCACCGAGGTGATCGCCGGCGAGAACCTGATCGTCACCGCGGGCGGCATCGACAGCCACATCCATTTCATTTCGCCGCAGCAGATTTACGAGGCGCTTTCGAACGGCATCACCACCATGATCGGCGGCGGCACGGGTCCGGCCACCGGAACCAACGCGACCACCTGTACGCCGGGCGCATGGAATCTGGCGCGGATGCTGGAAGCCGCCGACGCGTGGCCGATGAACTTCGGTTTTCTCGGCAAAGGCAACGCCGAGCACCGCCGAGCCGCTCGCAGAACAGGTGCGCGCCGGCGCGTGCGGACTGAAGCTGCATGAGGACTGGGGCACCACTCCGGCGGCCATCGACACCTGCCTGCGCGTCGCCGACGACTTCGACGTCCAGGTGGCGATCCACACCGACACCATCAACGAAGCGGGCTTCGTCGAGGACACCATCGCCGCCATCGCCGGGCGCGCCATTCACACCTATCACACCGAAGGCGCGGGCGGCGGCCACGCGCCCGATATCATCCGCATCGCCGCGCTGCCGAACATTCTGCCGTCGTCGACCAATCCCACGCGGCCTTACACGGTGAACACCATCGCCGAGCATCTGGACATGCTGATGGTGTGCCATCATCTGAATCCGCTGGTGCCGGAAGACGTCGCGTTCGCCGAAAGCCGCATTCGTCCGGAGACCATCGCGGCCGAAGACATTCTGCACGATTTGGGCGTGTTCAGCATGATCTCCAGCGATTCGCAGGCCATGGGCCGCATCGGCGAGGTGGTCACGCGCACCTGGCAGACGGCGCACAAAATGAAGGTGCAGCGCGGCGCGCTGCCGGAGGATTCGGCGCGCAACGACAATCTCGCGTGCAAGCGCTACGTGGCGAAATACACCATCAATCCGGCGATTACGCACGGCATCGCGCATGAGGTCGGGTCGATCGAGCCGGGCAAACTGGCGGACGTGGTGTTGTGGAAGCCGTCGATGTTCGGCGTGAAGCCGGAGATGATCGTCAAGGGCGGCTTCATCGCGTGGAGCGTGATGGGCGATGCCAACGCGTCGATTCCCACGCCGCAGCCGGTGATCTATCGGCCGATGTTCGGATCGTTCGGAGGCGCGACGGCGTCCACTTCGGTCACGTTCGTTTCGCAAGCGTCGCTGGCGGCGGCGTCGCAGCAGCGATTTCCGGAAGAGAGCTGTGGCGGTTGCGAACTGCCGAAAGATCGGCAAGAAGGACATGGTTCACAATTCCGCGACGCCGGACATCCAGGTGGATCCGGAGACCTATGAAGTGCGTGCGGACGGAGAGCTGTTGACCTGCGAGCCGGCGGAGGTGCTGCCGCTCGCGCAGCGATATTTTTTGTTTTGAGAGGATGAGTTTCGATGAGAGCGTATCGAGTTGGTATCGCCGGGCCGGTGGGCTGCGGGAAGACCGCGCTGGTGGATCGCCTCAGCAAACGCCTGTGGCCGGAGAGTGAATCTGGCCGTGGTCACCAACGACATCTACACCAAGGAAGACGCGGAGTTTCTGATTCGCCAGGGCACGCTGCCGGCCGATCGCGTGCTCGGCGTCGAAACCGGCGGGTGTCCGCACGCGGCGATCCGCGAGGACGCTTCCATGAATCTCGAGGCCATCGACGAATTGGAAGCCGGCTCACGCCGGTTTGGAGCTGATCTTCGTCGAAAGCGGCGGCGACAATCTGGCTGCGGCGTTCAGTCCTGAGCTGGTGGATGCCTTCATTTACGTGATCGACGTTTCGGGGGGCGACAAGATTCCGCGCAAGGGCGGCCCTGGAATCAGGCGCAGCGGACTGCTGGTGATCAACAAGATCGACCTGGCCCCGCACGTGGGAGCGTCGCTCGAAGTGATGGATCGCGATGCTAAGCGGCAGCGCGGTGACTTGCCGTTCGTGTTCACGAATCTGAAAACGGGAGAGGGTCTGGACCGGGTACTCGCCTGGCTTGACGAGCAGCGCGCGCGCGGACTCACCGCGTCAGGACGTCCCGCCATCGTTCCACACTCGCACAGCCACGATGACGACGATCACCATCATCATCACGCGGGGCACTCGCATTCCCACTAGGTTCGAATCGTCACACGCTCAGATGAGCGCGCACCATGTCGTCCGTCAATTCGCCGATGGAGCCGGCAGCGACGCGGCGGCCTTTATCGAGAATGCAGAATTCGCTTGCCACGCGGCGCGCGAACGGCAGTTTCTGCTCCACTAGCAGCACGGTCAGCCCTTCTTCTTGGTTCAGCCGCAAAACGATGTCGCCGATTTCGTGGACGATATTGGGCTGAATCCCTTCGGTGGGCTCGTCGAGAATCAGTAGCTTCGGTTCGAGCACCAGAGCGCGGCCGATGGCGAGCTGCTGCTGCTGGCCGCCCGAAAGATCGCCGCCGCGCCGCTTCAGCATCTTCTTCAACACGGGAAACAGCTCAAAGATGCGGTCGGGAACGGAGCGCGGGCCGTTCTTGCGCACGCCCAGGCCGATGCGCAGATTTTCCTCCACGGTGAGCTGCGAAAAAATCTCACGCCCCTGCGGCACATAGCCAATGCCCAGCCTGGCCCGCTGCTCCGCGGGAAGCTTGACCAAATCGCTTCCGTCGAAAGTGATGTCCCCGGAGCTGGTCGACTGCAGGCCCATGATGCATTTGAGCAAGGTTGTCTTGCCCATGCCGTTGCGGCCCATCAGGCACATGCGCGACCCGGGGGTCACGTCCAGATCCACATCCCACAACGTGTGGCTGCCGCCGTAGAACTGGTTGAGGGCTTTGATTGCCAGCACGTTTACTCTCCCAGATAGACTTCGATGACGCGAGGATCGTTCTGCACTTTGTCCATATCGCCTTCGGCGATCACGTGGCCTTCGTGCAACACAATGACGCGCTTGGCAATCGATCGCACAAACGCCATATCATGCTCGACAACCACCACCGAATGCTCGCCCGCCAGCGACAGCAGCAACTCGGACGTGCGCTCGATTTCCTGCGGCGTCATGCCGGCCACCGGCTCGTCCACCAGCAGCAATTCCGGATTCTGCATCAGCAGCATGCCGATTTCGAGCCACTGCTTCTGGCCGTGCGCGAGTATTCGTCCGAGCGACTCGCGCTGCTCCGAGAGGCCGATGATGTCCAGCACTTCGTCGATTCGCTGACGTTGCGCCGCCGAGATGCGGGCGCGCAGCGTTTTCAGGAACGACCGGTCGCCGGCCAACGCCAGTTCCAGGTTCTCGAACACCGTCAACTGCTCAAACACCGTCGGCTTCTGAAACTTTCGCCCGATTCCGGCGGCCACGATTTCCGCCTCGGACATTTCGAGCAGGTTGATGTCGGGGCCAAACCATGCGGTTCCCGAATCCGGGCGAGTTTTCCCGGTGATGACGTCCATCATGGTGGTCTTGCCGGCGCCGTTGGGGCCGATGATGCAGAGCATCTCGCCCGGTTCGACGTACAGAGTGAGATCGTTGAGCGCCTTGAAGCCGTCGAAGCTGACGGTCAGGTTTTCAAGATAGAGTCTATTGTCGCGAACGCTCATGTCTTAACGGGGGCGCGAGAGCTGCCGGAATTCGCGGCCGCTCACTTGTGTTTCACCTTGGCCGAGACCAGCCCGATAATCCCGCGCGGCAGAAACAGCGTCACCAGCACGAACAACGCGCCCAGCGCGTAAAGCCATACTTCCGGGAAACGCGCCGGTGAGATAGGTCTTGGCATAGTTCACCAGGACCGCGCCAACGATCGCGCCGTAGAGCGTGCCGCGGCCCTCCGACGGCCACCCAGATGACGGCTTCGATGGAATTGATGGGCGCAAACTCGCTGGGGTTGATGATTCCGATCTGCGGCACATACAGCGCGCCGGCGATCCCGGCAACCAGAGCCGAAAATACGAACAGCCACAAGCTTGATAGGATTCGACCGGATAGCCTAGAAACCGGGTCCGGCTTTCGGCGTCGCGGATCGCGCGCATCACGCGCCCGGCGCGCGATTCGACAATCGCGCGGCAAGCGATGTAGCTGGCGGCCAGCGCGACGGCGGTGATCACCAGCAACACCACATGAGTGCGGTCGGAATGCAGGTCGAAGCCCAGGATGTCCTTGAAATCGGTGAATCCGTTGTTGCCGCCGAATCCCATGTCGTTGCGGAAGAACGCGAGCATCAAAGCGTAGGTCAGCGCCTGCGTGATGATCGAAAAGTACACGCCGGTGACGCGCGAGCGGAAGGCAAACCATCCGAACACCAGCGCCAGCAAGGCCGGCACCAGCACCATCATCAGGCAGCGCGACCGGGAAATGGTTGAAGCCGTGCCAGAACCAGGGCAGGGACTTGTAGTTCAGAAACACCATGAAGTCGGGCAGGATGGGATCGCCGTACACGCCCCGGGGGCCGATCTGCCGCATCAGATACATGCCCATGGCGTAGCCGCCGAGCGAAAAGAATGCCGCGTGCCCCAAGCTCAGAATGCCGCAATAACCCCAGATCAGGTCGACCGCCAGCGCCAGCATCCCGTAGCACAGATACTTGCCGATGAGAGTGATCCCGAAGGCCGAGAGGTGAAACGCGGACGATGCGGGCACAACCTGGTTGAGGAAGGGCACGGCGATAGCCACCGCGGCCAGCACCGTCAGAAACCAAACGCTTCCGCGATCGCCAGATGTGCGTCTCCTCCAGAGAGCAAACACGTTTACTTATCCTCCGCCGCGCGGCCGGTCTGCGGGAACAGTCCGCGCGGACGGGCTTGAATGAAAAGAATCAGCGCGACCAGGACGAAAATCTTTGCCAGCACCGCCCCGGCATAGGGCTCCAGCAACTGGTTGACGATTCCCATCGACATGCCGCCGATCAGCGAGCCCCACAGATTTCCGACGCCGCCAAAGACCACCACCATGAACGAATCGATAATGTAGGATTGCCCCAGATTCGGACCGACGTTGGTCAACTGGCTCAGCGCGACGCCCGCCACGCCGGCGATGCCCGATCCCAGCCCGAACGTCATCGCATCCACCCACTCGGTGCGGATGCCCATCGCCTTGGCCATGGCCCGGTTCTGCGAAACGGCGCGGATGTCGAGACCGATTCGGGTGCGCTTCAGCACCAGCAAGATCAGGGAGAAGACGATCAGCGTGAAGATCACGATGTAGAGCCGGTTGTAGGTAATCGCCAGCGCGTCGTTCAGCCGCAGCGAGCCGCTCATCCAATCGGGCGTCATCACCGAACGGTTGAGCGCCGAAAAAATCGACCGCACCGATTGCTGCAGGATCAGGCTCACGCCGAACGTCGCGAGCAGCGTCTCCAGCGGTCTTCCGTAAAGAAATCGGATAATCGTGCGCTCCATCAGCGACGCCCGTCAGGCCCGCCACGATAAACGCCGCCGGAATCGCCACCAGGATCGAGATCCCGATGTGCCCGGGCATCAGCCGTCTGGACCACGTAGGTGGTGTACGCGCCCAGCATCATCAACTCGCCGTGAGCCATGTTGATCACGCCCATGACGCCAAACGTAATGGCCAGTCCGATGGCGATCAGAACCAGCACCGACCCCAGGCTCAGGCCGAAGAACAGCGTCTCGATGCCCGAATAGAAGGTGCGCCAATGGTCGATGGTTGTCACCGCGCTGGCCGCGGCCTGCCGCACCTTGTCGTCGCTTTCGGCGAAGCTGCCGTCGGGAGATTTATCGAGCAAGAGCGCCAGCCTGTTGCGCACATCCTGGCTGACGCTTTGCTCAGCGTGGCGATGGCTGCGAGACGCGCGTTGCTGTCCGAGCCGTCCAGCGCGGCCAGCGCCAAGCCCGTGGCGATTTCTTTCTTGACGCTGGAATTCGTTTCCACGGCCAGCCGCTGCGCGCAGCAGCGCCACGGTCGGCTCGTCCAGCGACTGCGACATCTCCCGCACCGCGTCCAGCCGCACCGCCGCATCCGGGCTCGACAGCGCGAAATGCGCCACGGTCGTCCTCAAGCGTGCTTCTCAAACCGTTGTTCGTGCCGATTTGCGGTCAGGCTATCCGCGGGCGCGGATCCGGCGTCTTTCAGCGACAGCGGATCGATCAGATTGAGGGGATCGGCATCGGCCGCTTTGACGATAAAAATCTTCTGATCGCTGTTGCGGAAATAGAGCCGGTCTTCCATGCAGCGCCGTCAGGACCGCGCGCACGCTGGGATGGCCGGTCTGGCTCAGCCGTTCGGCAATAGCTCGCCTTGTCGGAGTACGACGCCTCCCGCAACTCGCCGAGCGTCGACAAGGAAAGCTCGTGCGTCTGAGTCGGGCGGATTGGGCGCGTACCGGAACTACGCCCCCAAGGGCGAGCAGCAGCGCGAATAGCCACTGCCCGCCCGACGGGAGGCGTTTCATTATTTGTAGTTCTGTCCCGAACACTTCTTGGTGACCTTATTGTAGTTTCCGCACTTCAGCGTCACCCAATCCGCTTCGATGTCCTTGCTGCCCGGCAGGTAGTCGGACCAGGCATCGCCCGGCACCAGTCCCGGCGGATTTCCAAACCACGTTAAACTGGCCGTCCGCTTTCACTTCGCCGATGTAGACCGGCTTGGTGATGTGATGATTCGGCAACACCTTGGCCATGCCGCCGGTGAGGTTCGGCGTCTCCGTGCCGGGAAGCGCCGCGAGCACCTTCTCGACGTCGGTGGATTTGGCCTTCTCCACTGCCTTCACCCACAGATTGAAGCCGATGTAGGTGCGCCTCCATCGGGTCGTTGGTGGTGCGCTTCGGGTTCTTGATGAAAGCGTGCCACTGATCGATGAACGCTTTGTTGGCCGGCGTGTTGATGCTTTCAAAGTAGTTCCAGGCCGCCAGTTGGCCGACCAGCGGTTTGGTGTCGAGGCCCGAGAGTTCCTCTTCGCCGACCGAGAAGGCGACCACCGGAATATCTTCCGCCGAAATCTTCTGGTTGCCAAGCTCTTTGTAGAAGGGCACGTTGGCGTCGCCGTTGATGGTGGACACCACCGCCGTCTTCTTGCCGGCCGAGCCGAACTTCTTGATGGCGGCTACGCGCGTCTGCCAGTCGGAGTAACCGAAGGGCGTGTAGTTGATCGAGATATCTTCGGGCTTCACGCCTTTCGCCAGCAGGTAAGCTTCCAGGATCTTGTTGGTGGTGCGCGGGTAGACGTAGTCCGTCCCTTCCAGCACCCAGCGCTTCACGCCGACTTCCTTCATCAGGTAATCCACCGCGGGGATGGCCTGCTGGTTCGGCGCGGCGCCGGTGTAGATGACGTTCTTAGAAGACTCTTCCCCTTCGTACTGCACCGGGTAGAAGAGCAAGCCGTCGTCCTTTTCGAAAACCGGCAGCACCGATTTTCTGGAAACCGATGTCCAGCATCCGAACACCACGGCGACTTTGTCCTTTTCCAGCAACTGCGCCGCCTTCTCGGCGAACAGCGGCCAGTCGGACGCCGGATCGACGACCACCGCCTCCAGCTTCTTGCCCAGCAATCCGCCCTTCTTGTTCTGGGCGTCAATCATCATCAGGACGGTGTCCTTCAGCGTCGTTTCGCTGATGGCCATGGTGCCTGAAAGCGAATGCAGCACGCCCACCTTGATTGTGTCCTGGGCCGCCGCGACTTTGGAGAATACAACTCCGGCGATCAGCAGCCAGGCGGTCATAAACATTGCTTTACGTTTCATAAATTAACTCCTTCATTCTGAATTGATTCATTCTGAGGCTTGAGGAACGATGCGCTTACATCTGGATCTGGAGGCCGACTCCCGCCTGCCAGTAATTCGGTTCGCACTCGGTTGAATCTCATGTCCTGGTAGAACGACATCACGCGCGCGTTGAACTGCTTAATGACGTAGTTGAAGTTGACTTCGGTGGTTTTCTGGTCGTAGCTGGGCGATGGCCCATGGGTGAAGTCGGCCTTGGCATACTTGCCGAGGATCTCGAACTTGCCCTTATATCTTCCGAATGGAACTACTTTCGGAAACAGGAAGCTGGCCAGCCCATACGCGCCCTGGCTCTTGGCGTAGGCTCCCTGGTACCCGCCCAGCCGGTTGTAGTCGGAATATTCGCTTTCGATCGAAAACGCGCCGCCGTTCAGCACTTTCTTTTCGAGCAGGAAATCGACGGTGGATGCCGTGTGGCCGTCCTGAAACTGAGTCGCTCCGCCGATGGCCAGCAGGTTCTTATCGCCGTAGTAGGTGCCGTTCAGGTAGTAGCCGTCTTCTTTATCCCAGAAATCGATCTGGACGCGCGCGGCGCCAATGATTTCGGCGCTTTCCCGTCGCGGACCTGCCGTCGAAGCCGCCGACCGAAAACTTCACTTTTTGGAAAAGTCACCCCAATACGCGACGCCGTTGTCGCGGCCCTGGAAGCACGAACGGATATCCGTCCTGGATGCCGTCTGTGTAGACAGTTCCACTCATGCGAGTAGAAAGGGCCGTAGAGATTCGCGCGGTCGCTGGGCGGCAGGAAACGGCCGGCCCAGATATTGAAATGGGGAGCGAAGCCGAATTGCGCCACCGCGTCCAGACCGCCGATTTTGTTGGTGACGCTGTCGTAGTCGGTATTGAACATGAACTTGATGCCTTCATAGACGGGCCCGCTGATATAGATGCGAGCGTGATCGAGCGCGAAGGTGTTGTTGAAATCCCCGACTTTGGGTTCGGTACCGGTGTAACTGGTTTGCAATCCCGCGCCCACCGTAATGGGCCCCAGGTTTCCTTGTGCCCGTGACTGCGGGGCCATCACGGCCAACCCCAACAGTAGGAGGGAAACGGGGGCGCATCGTCCCGCAATGAATGCAGGTCCGCTGCGGATAAATTGTCTAAGCATGAGGCAGTACTCTCCTGTGGGCGCACAAAGCACCTGTTGTGAATTTGTTGGTGTTCCAAATTTGGAACTTAACTTCGGTAGGCGAACAGGGCCAGTGGGCTCAGCAAGACTCCTGAGTCCGCTATAAAGCCAAGAAGAGCTGGATCAAAACACGCGACGGGGTTGGTGTCGTTCCCTTGGCTTCACGAAAGTGTAACACGAACGTTACATCGCTGGTCCATAGCTTATTCTGATCGGTGTCCAAACAAACTTCTATATTGAAACGCGTGCATATCGGGGAATCGAGCTGTGAATTTTGGAGCGCGGAAGGCGGCGTGCGCACGGCCGCCGAAAATATCGATGGCTGAGACTTGCAGAATTTGGTCGGGGCGGGGCGATTCGAACGCCCGACCCCCTGCGCCCAAGGCAGTTTCCGGCCACTGTCCGAAATCGTCTATTTTCTGAGGCTTCCATTTCAAGCAGATGCTGCAAGCCTGTTGAAGTTTGTTGAGCCTTTTGGAACTCGGCGGCTTTGCGCAGCTACAAAATCGACTACACCAGGGGGCGGTCCAAGCGAAGACGCCCCGGGCTATAAAGCTGCCCATCATTTTTCGAAGCTTGGCAAATGCTTTCGCAAGCGATACGAAAACTGCTACCACCTACTGCGATACCGGGGGAAGAAACTCGAGGCCGACTTTGGGGGCTGCCGCGAGCACCCTAGCCAAGAACGCTTCATTCATAGGCGGCGGCGCCACCGAAGGATCAGCGGGATAAAACGCTTCTTCAAAAAACTTCTCCAGGCCCGCGGGTGCAGCCACGAGCAGGAACTTTGCGTCCACGTTCCCGGTGTTCTGGAAGGAATGCGCGACCCCGCGCGGGAGGCAAACAAAATCTCCGGGCGATGCATTGAGTGTCTTCCCGCCGACTTGAATCGTCAGTTTCCCCTGTTGCAGGTAGAACGTCTCCTCCTCGCGAGTGTGAATATGCGGTGGCGTACCACCGCCCGGCGGGACTGATACCTCCGCCATGAAGAAGGCGCCGCCGGTTTCCTCGCCGGTGATGAGAAACGTAATCTTATCTACGGGGCTCTGATAGGCCGCACCGGTTCCTGCAGGCACGAACTTCCACGCGTTGCTGTTGGCGCGTCCGATGGAATCGGAGGCGGTAAACCAAGTGTGATCGATTGTTTGCGGCGTCATGAATATCTCCTTTCATCCAGTAATGGGAGAGGAGGGCGCCGAAGTGTATCACTGGCTTTGAAGTTTTTTGGAGCGAGTTAAGCGGCCAGGCGAGCCCGCCGCACACGACACATCGTCGATTATCCGTTAACGAAAATTTTCCACTACACGGATTTCGTAGCGGTCGACGTCGTCCTGGCAATACAATGCGTAGCGCCCATCGGGCGAGATCGAAAGACCTCTGGTGAACTTTGCCGGTGGTTTAGGGAGGGTGGCCATAACGGTTACTTTGCGCGACGCCAGATTGACGAACTCCAATAGTGCAGGGGTCTTGCGCGCATCCACAAAGTAAATCCCGCCCTGGCCCAGCGCCCAAAAACGATGACCTGTTACAGGCAGCGTCTCGCGTATCAGCTCTCCGTCCTGGTTAGCAAGGCTTCCATCCGGCAAACGGGGCATAAGCGGCAGACGCCAGATTCCAGGAGACAGCACACTGCCGTAGTACAAGTAGCGCCCGTCCTGGGATACCGCAGGGTCATACGACCCGGCGCGGGTCAGTTGAACCGGTGCTCCGCCCGTAGCTGCTACCTCCCAGATCTGCCGGGTGCCCTCCGCGTTCGTATAAAAAAGTATCTTTCTACCATCTGGGGACCAGGACGGAACCTGGGCTCCTCCCGGCATCGCCGCCAGCCGCCTTGGGTGTTCCTCCGGCGGTATTGATGAGCCAGATTTCACCCTTGCCGAACGCTGCGGAATCGAATGCGATTTCTCGGCCATCGGGAGACCACGCAGGATGGAATGGCAGAAGGGACTGAGTAGGAAGCTCCCGCAACCCGGTGCCGTCCGCGTTTCCTATCCATAAGTTCCAATGGCCGGAACGGTTGGAGGCGAAGGCGATCGACTTCCCGCCTGGCGAGAATGCCGGATCCATCTCCTCACGAACGGAGGCGAAAAGTTTCTCGGGAGGAGGCAAGTTTCGTCTGGCGAATCCGGTCCAGCGGCACGAGCAAAATATTGGCATCGAGATCCTGCAGCACGTACGACAGCCGGTTGCCTTTGGGCGCGATCGTGATCTGATCGGAGGCGCCTTCCAGAGCGAAAGGTGCAACCGAGTCACGGCCGTCAACAGTGACTTGCCTGAGTTCGCCTGTGCTCAGCGGGCCACCGCCATACACGATGGTTCGGCTGTCGGGTTTCCACGCAAATGTCGTGATCGGAACCGGACTTGTGACCAGCACCTTCGGCTTTCCACTGGGCTGCGGAACAACCCAAATCTCGTATGTGGCGCCATTCTCCCAACGAAGATAAGCCAGCCATCGGCCGTCCGGGGAAAAGGCGGGGGAAACATCCTGTGCCGCAGCCGGTCCCTCCGTGACCGGCTGTTCCGGGCCGCCAGAAAGCGGGAATCCGTATAGGCGGAGCGCGAAGGCGGCCTTTGCTCGGTTCGCGGCCACCAGCGCATCACCATCGGGCGCCCACGTCAGGTACTTACGCGCGCCGGGCCGGGAACCGGGAAGACTCGCGATCACGCGTGGTTGTCCGCCGCCTGCTGGGATCACGATCGCCTGAAGGTTTTCTGGGTCGGCCTTCCGCAGGAACGCGATACGGGCCCCATCGGGCGACCAGGCCGGATTCGAATCGTCCTGGGGAGTAGATGTCAGAGTGAGCGGTTGATTAGATCCTACCCCATTGGAAGCCAGTCCAACTACGCTGCGGGTAACAATATGGTGAATCCCGGGCGATCCCAGGTCTGAGGCGTACACGATACTGCCACCATCCGGGGAGAAAGCGGGTTCTGTCTCCGAGGCTGGCTCACTATCGAGCGGTAAACTCTGGAGCAGCGCGGGCTTGTCGTCCGCCCGATGCGATGTCGCCCTCCAGACTGCCACGCCGCCGAGCGCACAGATGGCAAGTGTAGCCGCAAACCATAGGGTTCGGGAGCGGAACAAGTGGGGCTGAGCGATTGCCTCAAGGCGCAGCGCAACCTCGGAAGCCGCGGGGCGATCCTCCGCCGATTTGCTGAGCATGAGGCGCATCAAGCGATCAAGTCCGCGGGGAACACTTCTCCCTCGGTCCGGCAACGGGGGCGGCTCCATGCCCTGAATCAGCCGTGTCGTGGCGCCCGCCGAATCGCCACGGAAGGGATTCGTTCCCGATGCCAGCTCGTATAAGACGATGCCCAGAGAAAAGATATCGCTCGCGGCCGTTATGGGCCGTTGCAGAGCCTCTTCCGGTGACATGTACCCGAGGGTACCTAGCTGCCAATTCGTCATCCGCCTGTCCGGCGCCGGACTCCCGGGCGAGCCCGAAGTCGAGAACCTTGATGTACCCATCGGGGCGGAGCATCAGATTCTCCGGCTTGATGTCCCGATGGACGATCCCGCGGGCGTGCGCCGCCGCCAACGCGTGGGCGATCTGCCCTCCCCAGAGAGCTATCTTTTCGACCGGCTGGGCCGTCCCGCAAAAATGGCGCAAAGAGGTTCCGGATATCAGCTCCATGGCGATGGCCACTTCGGGACCAGAGTGAATCACCTCGTATACAGTCACGATGTTCGGGTGATTCAAGGCCGACGCGGCCTTTGCCTCACGAATAAATCTTTCGGAGCTGGAAGCCTCCGCCTTTTGTGCGATCACTTTCAGCGCGACTTCGCGATTCAGGTCGGGGTCGTGGGCAGAATAAACTCTCCCCATTCCCCCCTGGCCGACAAAACCCGTGATGACAAAACGGCCGAGCGCAGTGCCATTCGGAAGGTTGTCGGAGAGTGGAGCGGCGGGCGGGTCGGCAGTGCAGGCGGGCTCGGGAACACCATCCGTAGCCATCTCGTCCAACATAGCCAGCACTTTTTCGGAGATTTCCGCATCTGGGGAGGCAGCGTGTACATACTGCCGCCGCTCCGGTTCGGCGAGGGCGGCGGCGGCCTCGTAGATCGTGTACGCCAGTTGCCAGCGCTCGTCGGTCACAGTCCTGGCGTTCCCGCGAAGGCTTCCTCCAGCCAGTTTCGGGCGAAGCTCCAGTGGCGGGCAACTGTAGCGGTGCCGCAACCCATTTCCCGGGCGATCTCCTCGCGCGTCAGGCCTTCGAAGACTCTAAGTTCGACCACGCGCCGGAGCGCGGGATTGATAGTGGCGAGCCGGTTCAGAGCATCGTCGATTCCGACCAGCGAATGTTCCGGGGATGAGTGCGGGCCTGGCAGGTCGGGAAGCTCAATTTTCTCCGCGCGTCTCGAGAGCGGGCGGGCGTGATGAATCAGCAGCCGCTTCATCAGGTAAGCGGCCAGCCCCAGAAACGCGGCCTTCTCATCCGCTCCGCTCGAACTGGTTGGGCGTAGGGCTTTGACTTTGACCAGTTCGAGATAGAGCTGGTGGACCACGGCAGTGGGTTGGAGAGTGTGATCCACGCGCTCGGCGCGCATGCGCGCGGCAGCGATCCGCCGGAGTTCGGGGTAGAAAAGCTCGACCAGCCGGCCGGCAGCCTCAGGGTCGCCGTTGCGAAAGCTCGCCATCAGTCGAACTACGGTATCGGGCTGAAGAGAGGCGGGCATGCGTCACTTCGCCTACCCAGTTTACCCCGCACTGAAAAGAAATTGCAGAATCTTCGATACAATCTGCCGGCCCACTCTCCCATTACGGGGTGAGCAGTCTATAGAAATTCGTCGAGGAGGCGCATCGTGCAACCAACTTGTGAGGAATTGGTGAACTATCAGATTCAGGCTGTGGAATCCGGCATTGGCTTGGGTCACCGTTCCCTTTACCCTCGGGACATCCTGCAGAAAACGAAAGAGGCGGCCGGTTTTGCAGATTACGAGTATGTCACCTTCGCGGAGTTAATCGAGGAACTGATGGAATTTAAACCGGTCCACCCCGATACACTCCTCGACATTGAGAGCGAATCGAGCGCTGAGCTTGGGCCCCAGCGTTTCGCACAACTCAAAGCTCTGCTACTCAGCGTCTGGCAAGACGATCGGATGATATAGCCGAGATGATCGAAGCGCGAGAAGCATCCGCGCTAGTGATTGGCCCCCGTTCTTTGGCAAAACAGGACTTCTTGCGCCTGTAAGTATCAATCTTCAAAGGATCAATTCAGATACCGAATGAGCAGTTACAGAAATTCAGCGAGGAGGTACAAGTACATGGGACAGCAGACTATCGATGTCCACATTAATCCTTCCGAGGATTTGCGAATGTTTCGTATGCCGGTCGTTCCTGACGTCGGCGGACCGTCTTTGCCCTGGTTGCTCCTTGGGCGAATTAGATCGCTTCTGCGACCGGGACTCTGGCTGCTGATCGGATTTTTCTATCTCGCCACTTTCTTCGCTCAGCACAAACCGTTTGAGGCGACCGTTTTGGGAATCCTGGGAGTGAGTGTGTTAGCCGGCCTGCTAAAAGAAACTTCGGCTCCGGCCGCCGTTCCGGTCCTCCTGTTCGAGGATGTGGCTCATGTGACGGTGGCGACCTTGGCTGTCCAGTTTGCCATCCAAGTAGCCGGCATGACGTCGGTGCAAGCGGCGGTGGTAGTTGGAATCCTGGCGTGGCTCAGCGGACGGCTCAACTTGCTGAGCGAGCGAGTGCGACCCGCAACTCTATACTGCGGAGCGTTTGTCGGGATGACTTCTTCTCAGGTCTTGCCTAGCCTAGGATGGCTAACCCTGGCCGGGGTCCTGGCAGGTATCTTCTACTCACTGGCCAATCATTTCTGCGTGGGCGTGGGCGGTAATCTCGGGACCATGGCATTTGCGGGCACCGCAATCACCGTGGCGCTGGCGTGTTCGGCGGGATTGTATCATCCGAACCTGACAGCCGCTTCCGTCGATCCCGCGTTGCAGGTGGCCGTTCTTGGCGTAGCCATCGTCTCAGTTCCCCTGACATACTGGCTCTCGGAGCGCTTGAAATTCGGAGCGGTATTTGCTTCGGCGGTGCCGTCTGCGGTGCTGGTATTCGGCGTGAAGCTGCTCGACACTTCATGGCAATTGAAGGTGATTCCGCTTGGGACGGCATGGTTTGGCGCCAGTTTTGCGGGCATGACCTCCGTAGACCGCCTGGCTGGGCGGAGTTGGACCCTGCCGTTCATCGGTTTGATCTACGGCTTCCTGTCCATACAATCGGGTCCTCGCCTGTACGGTTTCGGCGGAGGTATGGGAACGACCGCTCTGGTATCAGTACTGGCAGTATTCGGAATCGCCCGGTTGGTGGGAGGTAAGCCCATCCCGCCCCACAACAGCTTCCTATCGGTTCCAGTAAGCGACGGGTCGAAGGATTATACATCCATGGATAGCGCATGCCGGCCGATAAGAGTCGCGTTGCTGGAGCTTTCGATCTTGGTAGGAACTATCGTGGTCTTAGCTGCTCAGCTGTTTAGACTGCGCCGCTATGGTCGTCGCGCTCCGTGTAAGCAACGTGCTCAATCTTTGGACTACTCCCGGGAAACGCGCTAGTGACCGGAAAATCGGCAGCGCACTCCCGCTGCAATGACAGGTGGTCGGGTGCGTCTCATTGTGACCTGCTCTCGGTAATTTAGACCAGATAAAATTGAGGATCTTCAGATCGGCGCGGTAGGAAGAAGCGACGAAAGGAGATTCTGAGATGAAGAAGGGGCGGTTCACAGAAGAGCAGATCATCGGCATCCTGAAGCAGCACGAAGCGGGGCGGAAGGTGCCGGAGCTGGCGCGGGAGATCGGGGTGAGCGCGGCGACGATCTACACCTGGAAGTCGAAGTACGGAGGGATGGACGTCAGCGATGCGCAGAAGCTGAAAGGGCTGGAAGATGAGAACCGGCGCCTGAAGCATCTGGTGGCCGATCTCAGCCTGGACAAGGAAGTTCTGAAAGCGGTGATCCAAAAAAACGGCTGGAGCTTGCCGGCATGAGGAAGGACGTGGCGTTCGCCTGCGAACGGTTCCAGGTGAGCGAGCGCCGGGCCTGCAAGCTGCTGGGAATGGATCGCGGCAGTTATCGTTACGAACCGAGGCCGGACCGGAATGTGCACCTGCGGGAAGCACTGGTCGAGCTGGCCCGGCAGAAGCCGCGGTACGGATACCGGCGATTGCATGCGCTGCTGGAGCGGCGCGACCATCCGGCCAGCGTGATGCGCATTTACCGGCTGTATCGAGCAGAAGGACTGGCGGTGCGGCGGCTGAAGCGGAAGCGGCTATCGCGTGTAGCTGCGGTAACGCACGTGGTCCGATCCAACCAGGAGTGGGCGCTCGATTTCGTCTGCGACACTCTGGCGACGGGTCGAGGCATTCGTGTTCTAGCAGTGGTGGATGCCTTTACGAGAGAAAACCTTTCCTTAGAAGTCGACACCAGCTTATCGAGCCGTCGCGTGACGCGGTCGCTCGAAGGCGTGATCGAACGTCGGGGAAAACCGGAAGCGATTCGCTGCGACAACGGCCCGGAACTGACCAGCCGGCACTTTCTGAGCTGGTGCGAGGAGCGGAAGATCCAACTGATCCACATTCAGCCGGGACGGCCGATGCAGAACGGCCACGTGGAGAGTTTCAACGGACGATTGCGGGATGAGTGCTTAAACGCAAACTGGTTTCGCAATCTGCTGGACGCGCGGGCGAAGATCAGCGCCTGGCGAGACGAGTACAATGGCGAACGGCCCCACAGCAGTCTGGGTTACCGGACGCCCAACGAGTTCGCGGCGGTCCTGAAATCCTCAGTTATGACTGGCTGAAATAATCGAGGCAGGTCAATCCAACAGAAAGTCTACAACGAGTCTTGGGGCGTTCCAAGCCGTGAACCTTGAGGAACGCTACAGCTACATTATTATCTACAGTCGATTTTCCGGACATCCTGGGAATGCCCACATCAGCATGATTTTATTGGTCGGGGCGGGGCGATTCGAACGCCCGACCCCCTGCGCCCAAGGCAGGTGCGCTACCAGGCTGCGCTACGCCCCGACATTTACTGCTCTTTTGATTCTAACTTACGCGCTCCCGATGCGAGGCAAAACGCCTTCACAGGTTGACAGCCGTGACCCTGCCGTCTGACATTGGAATAATATGCATCATGCGCGAACATGTTTCGCCATCGCGGCAGTGGCTCTGCTCGCCGGATGTTCTGACAGCCCTCCTCCCGCCGCCCACCAAGCCGATCCACCGGCCGCACCCGTATCGGGGCGTCAGGCTTTCCAGTATCTTTACGGCTCTTCTCGCATCTGGGCTCCCGACAGCATGCCGCTCACGATTCGCAGTCTCCATGCTCCCGGCGTGACCGGCGGCAAAGGAACCGCGGGAGCTTGGGAAGTGGTTTTCGTATCGCCCATGAATGCTCGCGCACGTACCTACACTTGGTCGGCTGTCGAGGCGGAAGGTTTGCATAAAGGTGTCTTTCCAGGCCCCCAGGAGACATGGCATCCCGGAGGAGCGAACCAACCGTTTTCCCCGGCGCTCCTTAAGGTGGATACCCCCGACGCGCTCGATGCGGCCACTAAATCTGCCACCACTGCCACTTATTTGAACAAGCCAGGCCAGCGTCCGATGGTGGATTATCTGCTCGATTACGAAGCTGCGACGCGCTTCCCCAATCCTGTGTGGCACGTGCTCTGGGGCGGTACGCTCTCGTCGGCCGAGTACTCGGTAACGGTAGATGCAAACACCGGCAAAACGGTGGCCCACGACTGAGCTATGCTTCGCCGCCGCGCACTAACCGCATTTGTTCTATTCGCTGGCTGCGCGGCTGCTGCCGATCCCGGATGGGTGGCATCCTGGACTGCCGCGGTGCATGGCCCGTACCCATCCGGTAACGCGGTGGGACAGCCGGATTTGCATTTTGCTTTTCCGGAGCCGTCGGCGAATAACCAAACTTTTCGCCTGATCGTCCGCCCGGATCTGTTAGCGCGCCGCGTCCGCTTGCGCTTCTCGAACGTTTTCGGAGCGCAGACCGTGAGCTTCGATAATGTCTTCATCGGCCTCCAGGAGAGCGGACCTACCATTGTGCGCAGCACCAACCGCCGTGTCACGTTCGGCGGCGGTTACGTGTTGAATATTCCAGCGGGAGCATCCGCGTATAGCGATGCGATGGACCTGGACTTTTTGAAGAACACTGCATCCTGGGAGACGATAGGCCGCAAGCTCGCCATTAGTTTTCACGTGGTGGCGGAGTCGGGTCCGATGACGTGGCACGCCAAGGCTATGGCGACGTCTTATGTGACGGCGCCGGGAGCAGGTCCCCACTCGCGCGAAGAATCCGGGGATGCTTTTCTTTTCTCAACCACCTCCTGGTATTTTCTGGATGCGGTGGAGGTGTTTGCGCCGGCCGGAACGAAAGTGGTCGCGGCGTTTGGCGATTCCATCACCGATGGCACCGGCTCCACATTGAATGGGGACGACCGCTGGCCGGACGCGCTCTCGCGTCGCTTGCATGCGGCGTATGGAACGCGAGTCGCGGTGGTGAATCTGGGGATCGGCGGCAATCGTGTAGCGGGACCCGCGTATTCCGCAGCGAAGCCGGCGTCCGGCGGGCCTACTGCGGTGGAACGGCTGGAGCGCGACGTACTTTCGGTTGCAGGCCTCACACATGTGATTTGGCTCGAAGGCATCAACGACTTTAGCCAGGGCGGCCCGGATATGACACCCGAGACAGTGATTGCCGGATACAAAGATGTCGTGGGCCGGCTGCATGCGCGCGGCGTGAAAGTGATCGGGGCGACAATCACCTCCAGCCTGCATAGCACCAACGCTGCGGCCGGATCCGCCAGTGTGGACCAGCGGCGCAAAGCGGTGAACGAATTCATCCGCCACGGCGGGCTCTTCGATGGAGTGGCCGATTTCGATGCAGCCACGCTTGACCCCGCCAGCGGCGGGTTGCGCCCCGAGTTCCGGCCCGACAGCGCCCTCGGCGGCCCTGGCGACGGCTTGCATCCCAACCGTGCCGGGTATCAGGCGATGGCCAACTCCGTTGATTTAACATGGTTTGCGCCTTCGGCTGAAGGCGGTCCTAAGAAATAGGCCCGAAATAGGCCCGAAATAAGCGATGATGGGTTATGGACGACTCAACCAGCAAACCGTATCACTTGATGACTCCGGCGGAACGGACCACGGCGCGCATTCGGCAAAATCGTGAGATCGACGAAAAGGTTGCCGTCACCGAAGGCCAGCGAATTCCCGCGGCCTCGACCAAGGATTACGTTCGCGGAACTCCGAATGAGCACGCGAAGGTGGGCGGAGTGATCCGCAAAGTGCGGTCCTAACCCGTATCTAAAGACAAACAACTTCCATGCGTTTCCTCGAACCCCTGTTTGAAAAAAACCGGCAGTGGGCGGCGCGAATGCAGGCCCGCGATCCGAAATTTTTCGAACGGCTGACCGGCCAGCAGAATCCGCAATACCTTTGGATCGGCTGTTCCGATAGCCGCGTCCCCGCGAATGAGATCGTCGACCTGCTGCCGGGCGAAGTATTCGTGCACCGTAACGTCGCGAACGTAGTGCATGCCGGCGACATGAATTGCCTGTCGGTGCTGCAATACGCCGTCGAAGTGCTGGGTGTTCGCCACGTGATCGTGGTGGGACATTATGGTTGCGGCGGCGTGAAGCAAGCGCTCGAAGACGGCGGCATGGGGATGATCGATCACTGGCTGGCGCCGGTGCGTAGAATTCGCCGCCGCAATCAGGAGGCTTTGGATTTGCTTCCCACCGCGAAGGCACGCTGGGACCGGTTGTGCGAGCTGAACGTCATCGAGCAGGCAATTGCCGTGTCGCAAACCAGTATCATTCGCGGGTCCTGGGCTGCCGGCCGCGAGATCGCTCTGCATGGCTGGATCTACGATCTTGCCGATGGCCGGCTGCGCGATCTCAATGTCACGGTAACGTCCGCGCAGGAAGCCGACGAATTGCACGCCCGCGCGGCCGTGGCCTCATGCGACTAGCCGGGCCGCCGCGTTAGTCGCGATACAGATCGGGTTCGGGAGCGGGAGCCGGTGAGCTTTCCGAGCCTTCGCGGCGCAGCCTCTGACGCGCCGAAAAAATGCCAGCGCGCGCGGCGTGCAGCGGAGCAAATTTCATCATCCCGATCGGATGGGGCATGTCGTCGTAGATTGCCTCGAACCCGCCGCGCAGCGCGTAAGTTTCATGCCAGAAGCCAGTGCCTCCGGAGTCCCGCAGGAAAGTCTTCCACCACTGGCGATGCGGCTCGGAGCGTGTCCACCGCTCCAGCGATTCAAAATCCCGCCAATATTGCCGCATCCCGGCGTGCAGGGGAAACAGTGAGAAAATGAAATCCTCGTGTAACAGCAGCCCGTCGGGCTTGGCTTTCACGGAGTCGGCAATTTGCGGGCCCAATCCTAGGAGCCGCTTTAATCCGGCAAACGCGTTGACCCGCATTCCCAGGTAAATCACGACCAAGTCTGGATACGCGGAGAGATCCACGGTACGGCGGTCCACCTTGGGCGCGCCTTCGGGTTTTGCCATACGGGGAATTGTACATCGGTGAGTTTGCCGGCGCGCGGGGCGGCCGCGCGTGACTACTGTCCGAGCAAGCTCTTCATCTGGGAGAAGAGCAGGATGAGTGCCGGTCCCAGCGTCACCAGGATTACCGAGGGAAAGATCAGGAAGAACACCGGGAAAATCAGCTTGATGCCGACCTTGCGGGCTTTTTCCTGAGCGATCTGACGGAAGCGGATGCGCAGGTAACGCGCATGAGTTTTCAAGGCCGGACCCACGCTGGTGCCAAAGCGATCGGTGTCGATCAGTAGGTTGGAGAACTTGCGGAGTTCCGTGTCATGGCTGCGGGCGGCAAAATTCCGCAGCGCGTCCGCGCGCGAAGTATTGGCTTTCAGTTCCAGATGAAGCAGCGTGAATTCGGAAGCCAGCTCGGGATGTGTGGCGCGGAGACCGCGGCCGGTATCGAGAATAGCCGCATCCAAACCCTGTCCCGCTTCCACTGCCAGCACCAACAGGTCCAAGGCAGCCGGCAGCGCGCGGCGCAACCTGCCCACGCGCGCGGCTCCCATCCGATCCAACACCCGGTCGGGAATCAGATAGCCAAAGCCCAGACCGCAACTACAGCCAGCGCCACCGCGAAGGTTTCGGCATCGTTCGACCACTGCCAGCCAGCCGGCGGCGATCCCAAACATGATTGCCGAGGCCGCTTTGAGTCCCAGAAAAATCGGGACCGCCGAGGGCCAGCGGTAACCGGCCATGATCAACTGGCTTCGAAAGGCGGCGCGATCGCCGGGCAGGGGAAGGGAATCGCCCAGAGCGCGAAACGTGTCCATGACCGCCGCCTGCGCGGCGGGCAGATCCTGCTGGTCGAGCGAAATCCCCTGCGGGATATCGAGACTCGCGCTTTCGGACTCGGACGGCCGCAGCACAAACAAGTACCCTGCGGCGCTGACCGCGGCCAGGATGAAGAGGAACAGCCCTGCCAGGAGTCCGAGCGTCATACTTTTATGTCCACGATCTTGCGGATAACGAAATGCGCCAGGACCAGACAGCCGATCGCGATGGCAATCAGATTCTTGCCGGTGGGATCGTTGAACAGCACCTGCATGTAGCCCGGGCTGACGATCAGCATCATGACCGCGATGCCCACCGGAAGGATGGTCAGAATCAAGCCAGTCAATTTGCCATACGCCGCGAGGGCTCTCACTTCGCCCTGCAGAGCGTTCGCTTCGCGCATATTCTCGGCCAGGCCGCCCATTACTTCACTTAGCTTGCCGCCGGTGCGCGCGTGCAACTGCACCGCCGCGATGAACAGGTTGACTTCCAGCAGGGGAATCCGCCGTCCCAGATTTTCGAGCGCGTGCGGCCAGCCGCGGCCCAGATTGGCCTCGGCCGAAGTCCGGCGAATCTCGCCCGACACCGGAGGCGCGGTTTCGTTAGCGATCATTTCCATGCCGGCCGATAGCGGATAACCGGCGCGCAGAGCACGTGCGAGGGAATCCAGGGCGTCGGGGAAATTTTCGCGAAATTTCGTGAAACGCTTGGTGCGGCGATGCAGAACATAGCCGTAGGGCGCAAACATCGATGCGCCAGCCCCCAGAACAGCCGCCCACAAGCGGCAGCAGGCGCATCAGCACGGCCAGCACAACCACGCCCACCAGCAGCATCATGCTGGTGATCCGGCCTACCGACCAGCGCAGGTCGGCCTGATCCAGCCGGCTCTGCAGCAGCGCCACGAAATCGAAGTGCGCGAGCATCGTATCCCAGAACGTGATGCTGCTCAAACGGCCGCTTTGCAGCAATGGCGAGGATTCAATCCGGAATCCCAGCTCTTCCTGAGTTTCAGGCTCGGGAGCGAGGTGGCTATCCAGCGGAATTGACAGCGTGAGGTCGCTGCGCTCGGCATCCGACTGATCCGCCTTCATCTTCAAGAACGCCAGGTAGGCGATGGCCGTTAGAATCGAGGCCAATAAGAAAATGATCAGGAAGAATACGAGCGAACTGACTAGGATCATTGGATGCTCAGGGAAATACTCTCGAATCGACTAACGATCCTCCGCGTGGTCGCTTTGGGCTCCGCCGCGAATCACGCTGCCCAGCGACACCGCGCTGCGCTTATGCGTGTCTGTATCCAGTGGGTTCCGCAAAGCGCAGCCGCACGCGCGCCGCCGGAATCGGCCGCCGCGAGAACGTCCACTTCCGCGGGCTTCGCCAGCAGCGTCACGACCGGCAGGTTCTGTCCCTGGGAGCTTTCCTCGGGCGCTGGCGATCACCGAAAGAACCGTCAGATTTTCCAGGGCCGTGCGCACTTCCGTTTCCTCGGGTTTCGTGCCCCGGCCCACCACTACTTGTACGTCCACTTTCTGCCCGCTTTGCAGCAGGGCCAGAACTCCGGTCGAATCCGTTACATGAACGGAAACAGCCCGCATTCCCACCGGCACGCCCGACTCCTCCGGCCGATTGCGACGTCGCCAGGCGCGCGTTCAGGACCGGCTCCTCCGGAGCCATCGGACCAAAGACCGTGTTGCCGATTACTTCCTGTGGGTCGCGATGGGCTCCGGACGGAAGCTGTGGAGCCGGCCAATTGATGGTCTTGACATCCTCGGCCTTCAGCACCGTGCCGGCCTTTAAAGCCTTTGCGGCCACTACCATCGGAGTGCCAGTCGCGCTATTGGCCTTCATGGCGAACATCATGTAAAAGAGGCCAGTGCACATAATGGCCACCACTAAGGCCACCCCAAGCAGCTTGCCCATATTGTTTTTCTTCATGGCTCTCCCTATGCAGGAATATCGGCAAGCTTGGGAGTTTTCTACAGAGCAATGTACGACTCGCTAGGGCATTGGCCCTAAAATAAAGGCAATGGACAGGCAAACTCACCATAGCCGGACGCCAGTTCAATTCCCGCCTGTTTGTTGGCACCGGCAAGTACCGGAGTTTCGCCGAAATGGCCCGCTGCCACCAGGCCTCGGGGGCCGAGGTAGTCACGGTGGCCGTACGCCGGGTGAACCTGACCGACAAATCCAAAGAATCCCTGCTGGACTATATCGACCGTTCCAAGTTCTTCATCCTGCCGAATACCGCCGCTTGCTACACCGCCGACGAGGCGATTCGCACAGCCCGGCTGGGGCGCGAAGTGGGGCTGTCGAATTGGGTAAAGCTGGAAGTGATCGGCGACCAGAAGACGCTGTTTCCCGACAACCAGGGGTTGGTCGAAGCCACCCGTGTCTTGAGCAAGGAAGGCTTCGTCGTGCTGCCCTATACCAACGACGACCTGGTGAACGCGAAGCGCCTGATCGACGCCGGCGCTGCCGCCGTGATGCCACTGGGCGCGCCCATTGGCAGCGGCCTGGGAATTCAGAACCTGACGAATCTGCGTATTCTGCGCGAGATGATCACGGAAGTTCCGCTGATTGTGGATGCTGGAGTGGGCACCGCGTCGGACGCCGCAATCGCTATGGAACTGGGCTACGACGGAGTCCTCATGAACACCGCCATCGCGGAAGCCGAGGACGCGGTGACCATGGCTACCGCCATGAATCTGGCCGTCCAAGCCGGCAGGCATGCCTTCCTGGCGGGCCGCATGCCGAAGAAACTCTACGCCTCCGCCAGCAGCCCGCTCGCGGGAGTCGTGCGGTAAAACAACGACGCGAAGGTTCGTCCGGTCCTAGTCAGGACAGGACGAAGGCCTTCGCGTGCTCTTATACAGGAATCAGCCGGTCGAAACTACTTTATCTTGAACCCAGCGTCCGTCTTTTCCCGGTGGGCCATATGGCATCCGCCACAGTTTTTGCCAATGGCTTTGGCATCAGCAGCGGCTTTATCGAAATCGCCTGCCGCGGCGTCTTTGCCCACCAACTCATATCCGCCCTGCGCGGCTTTCGCGAAACCGACGGCGTCGGTGGCGCTCTTCGCCTCCCAATAGCTCGCCACTGTTTTGAAAGTGTCGGCAAGTTTCGCGGCATCCGCCGAGGTCGCCGCCCCGTCCTTGGCCGCAATATTCTTTTGCAGGCTGCCGTTGGTTGCGCCTACGGTTTTCATCCAGCCTTGATAGTCGCTGTCGCTCTGCGCGAGCATGAGGCCGGCGCTGAGTCCAACAGCAATGAGGGTAAAGCTAAAGATCCTTCGCATAGTGGTCACCTTTAATGTTCCTTGGTCTAGTTGCTGCTTATCCGATCCTACTGCGCGCGATCGACCTTGATCGGTATGCCGTCCTTGGATTTTACCGCATCCCTTTGGCCGCCGCACTCCACGCGTCTTAGCCGTGCGCGTCTCTACAACTGGATAGTTAGATATGCCTGCGGAGCCTAGTGTTACGAAAATAGCGTTCAGCCGCCGCCAGCGTTATTGTTTTATACTCCACCCATGAACTTCTGCTCCACCCTTTTTCTGTTGCTGCTCTTGCCGGCCGCGGCGCTTGCGCAAGACCGCATGCCTTTGATTCCTGCCGACAAGCTCACTCCCGCCCAGAAGAAGGCTGTCGAACTACTAGTTGCGACGCCTCGTGGCGCGGCCGGCCCGACCGGCCCGTTCATCCCGTTACTGCGCAGCCCGGAACTCATGAACCGCTTACAAGCGGTGGGCGAGTATCTGCGGTTCCATAACGCTCTGCCGCAAAAACTAGTGGAGATGGCCACCATCATGGCGGCTCGCCAGTTTGCCCAGCAATATGAATGGGACGCACACTATCCGCTAGCGCTCAAGGCTGGTTTGTCCGTAGATACCGCGAATGCCATCGCCGCCGGCCGCCGTCCCGAAAGCCTGGCTGCCGACGAAGAAGTGGCCTACACCTTTGTGGCGGAGCTGCTTGCAAAACAAGAGTGTGAGCGACCCAACTTACGCGAGCATGACCGCTAAATTCGGCGAGCAGGGCGTGATCGATACGACGGGGCTGGTGGGTTATTATTCGACTCTAGCCATGATTTTGAACGTCGCCCGTGCGCCGGGGCAGCCGGGAAGCATGGCGCCTAAACTGGCTCCGTTCCCGCGCTAAGATCTCATCCAAAAAATGCACGCTGGATGAACCAATAGGCTGCGAGCAGTCCGATTACGCCGGATACCGCGGGGCGCAGCTTAGTCCAGCCGGAGCGGATCAGGTCCTCGATGGCCGGGAATAGCAGCACCACGAAAACCAGTTGCCCGATCTCTACGCCCAGGTTGAAAGAGAACAGTGACAACGCCAGATCCGCCCGCGGCAACTGCATTTCGCGGAGCACGTTTGAAAACCCGAAGCCGTGCACTAAGCCGAATAGGAAGGTGATCTTCCAACGATCTAGGTTTCGCCGCCGGACGAGATTCTCGACAGCCACGTAGAGGATACTGAGCGCGATCATGCTCTCGGTGAAGCGTGACGGCAACACCACGATATTGAATGTTGCCAGGGCCAGCGTGATACTGTGCGCGACCGTGAATGAAGTGATGGTCTTGATCAGCGACCGCATGGAACCGGTCGCGATCAGCAGCCCGAGCAGGAATGCCAGGTGGTCGTAACCTGTAGCAATGTGCTGCATGCCGAGCCACACGAACCGGCCAAGCGTCTGCCACCACGCGCCGCTGGTCTGGGTAAAAAACGCCGTGCGGTTGCGGCTATCGAGAACCTGCTCCTGAACCCGTCCGTTCATGCGGACGTTCACCAGATGCAAGTGACCCGGGGCCCAGCACATCCGGAGAGCGTCGACGTCATCTGCAGGGCCAGTACCTGCTGCGGAAACACATAGGTAAGATCGAGCAGCAGCACGTGCTGGTCGAACAGTTCATACTTGTCGCGGGAAATGCGCACTGGCGGTCCGGAGCTGTCCAACGTGAAGTGTTGCATGATGGTGGCGTAAACCCGCTCAAACGCCGGCGCGAATTCTTCTGGCGTAACCACCTTGTCGCCGTTTTGGTCCACGCCCGGGAAATCGAGCAGGTTGAAGGTGAGCTGCGCGGACACTTCTCGGCCTTGCACAACCAAGCGTGATTCGCTACGGAACAGATCGTGGGCGGCAGCCGGGGTGAGTGCGGCGCTGAGAAGCGCCAAGCAGGCAACAATCCGGTGCATGGCCCGGCGCGTTGGTAGGATAGGCGACCCGGACGCGCGCATATTCAGTCGAGCGTAGCATGCTGGCTGAACTGCACACCGTCCCAAAACAAAAAAGGGTGGACTCGACGCCACCCTCGTTTTGCCCATCGCGAAAGTGTTCGCGATGAAATGCCGCTCAGCCGGGTAGGCTCAACGGCAAACGCTAAAAAAGGCAAGGTGGAGTTTCCACCTTGCCCTCTCCGACCCTCCGATATCCTGTTTGTTTTGGCGCCGCCGGTCCAGTGACGGCGCCTAGTACTGCTAGTCTTTTCTTTCTCGTTCGGTAAGTGCGTCCTTCTGACGGTTACGCAGGAATTCGATCAGCTCTTCCCCCGTATGGAAGCGAAGAGACTTTCCAGAATCCACCTCTTCAATGCGGCCTTCGAGCTCTTCAAGGCTCTGTTCGCCCTGGCTTCCAAGGCATACTACAAAAGCTCCCTGCATGACCAAACTCAGCTTACGGCACGTCAAAGAAAGCGCCGTGAAGAAAGCGTGGAGTTCGCGTGAAATCTCTGTAACACCCCTAAATCGCCAGCCATCTTCCGGCTGTATAATCTAAGTCCGTGTGTAAGGGGCTCAAATGAAAGCATTTGGTTCTTTTCGCCTAGACACGATAGACCAGTGTCTGTGGCGTGAAGGCACCCGTATTAGCCTGACCCCTAAGGTGTTTGCGGTCCTACGGTATCTGGTGGAGCACCCTAGGCGGCTGGTGACCCAGGAAGAACTGCTCGAGGCCATTTGGCCCGAAACTTATGTTCAGCCCGAAATCTTGCGGAAATATATTCTGGAATTGCGCAAGGTCTTGAGTGACGATCCGAAGTCGCCGCGCTTTATCGAAACCCTGCCGAAGCGCGGTTACCGGTTTTTGGCGGCGACCGAGGAAGCTCCGCTCATGCCCGCTTCCGTGAGCACGCCCGGTCCAGTCGGACGCGACCAGGATTTGGCTGCACTGGACGGGCACTTTCGCAAGGCTTTGGAGGGCCGGCGCCGCCTGGTGCTGGTTACGGGCGAAGCGGGAGTCGGCAAAAGCACCCTATTGGACGCGTTCGAGCAGCGGTTGGCTGGCCATTCTGGAATGCGCATCGCGCGCGGGCAGTGCGTGGAGGGCTTTGGCGGCAAGGAAGCCTATTATCCAATCCTGGATGCCTTCGGCCAGTTGATTCGGGGCCCCGGCGCTGAAGGGATCATCCAGATCCTCGCTTCGCAGGCGCCCACCTGGCTGATCCAGTTCCCCTCGCTGCTAAAAGCCGACCAGCGGGAGGCACTGCAACGCGAAATTCTGGGAGCTACCCGCGAGCGCATGCTGCGCGAAATCTGCGAGGCTCTCGAACTGCTAACCGCTACAGATCCTCTGGCGCTGGTTCTGGAAGACCTGCATTGGGCGGACCCGTCGACGTTGGACCTGCTTTCGGCACTGGCACGCCGCCGCGGACCCTGCAAACTCCTGCTGCTCGGAACCTACCGGCCCGTCGACGTGATTCTGTTGCAAAGCCCCTTGAAGGCATTGCGTCAGGATTTGGTTCTGCACAAGTTGTGCTTCGAAATTGCCCTCGAGCGTTTGACGGAGCTGGATGTCGCCGGCTATTTGGCTGCGGAGTTCTCCGGTGAGTTTCCCGCGGGGCTGGCGGGGCTGGTCTACCGCCACTCGGAAGGCAATCCGCTGTTCATGACCGCAATCGTCAGCGACCTGCTGAAAAGCGGGCTGCTGGTAAAGGAAGAAGCAGCCTGGCGGCTGACGGCTCCTCTCACGCAGATTGTCCCGGGCGTTCCGGAAACGCTGCAACAGATGCTGGAGATTCAAGTCGAGCGCTTGAGCGAAACGGAACAGCGGGTGCTAAAGAGCGCCAGCGTTGTGGGGCGCAGATTCTCGGCCTGGGCCGTGGCCGCAATGCTCGACTCGGGCGTCGCGGAGGCGGAAGATGTTTGCGATGCTCTCACCCAGCGCCAGCAATTCCTCCGGCCGGGCAGGGCGGCGGGAGTGCTGGGCGCCGGTCAATCGACGCACTACGAGTTCCGGCATTCGCTCTATCGGGAGGCGTTGTACCGCCGGATACCTGAGGGACAGCGGGTTCGCTGGCATCGGCGGCTTGCGGAGCGTGCGGAAGCGTTGCTCCCCGATTCGAACGGAGCCACGCCCGACGGCGCCCTGGAGCTGGCTTCCGAACTCGCTTTGCATTTTGAGCACGGACGCGATTTCGAGCGTGCTGCACGCTATCTGATTCTGAGCGCCGAGAATGCCGGCCGCCGCTACGCGCATCGCGACGCGGCTGCCATCCTGGAACACGCAGTGGGATTGTTATCCGGAATTGCGCCCGATACGGCCCGCGTGCTCCAAATCGAAATCCTGGAGCGTATCAGCGATGCGCGTTACGCGGTAGGCGATCTGGATGGCTCGGCTGAAGCGGATGGCGCCGTGATCGCATTGGCCGAAGAGCGCGGATTGAAAGCGGCGCAAGTGAGCGCGCTGACCCGGCTAGCGCGAGTGATGGCTTTTTCCGATCCCGACGCTTGCGTGACTGTATGCGAGCGTGCCGTTCGGGTCTGCGGCTATCACGACGACCCGCTGCTGCAAGCGCGTACCGAGATGCTCGCTGGGACCTGGCAGATCATCACCAACGGCTGGAGCAAACACCAGGCAGACCGCTGCGCTGCGGCGCGAAAGAAGATTGCCGAAGCGCTGGGGCCGGAAAAACCCGCGTACTACGAAATCCTGTACGCGCACGTGCTGGCCCTGCATGGCGAATATCGCGACGCCTACGAGGTTGCTCGCTCCGGCTTGGAAAGAGCCGCCGAAACCCGCAGCCTGGTGGTGTATCTGTCGTCACTCTCGTCATTGGCGCTTGCCCTCATGCACCTGGGCTGGTGGGGAGAACTGCGCGGCGCAGTGGAGAGCGGCATGGAGCTGGCCGAGAAGAACGGCAACCAGCCGTGGCGGGCGCTATTCGCGGCGATGCTGGGATGGCTGCATATGCAGTCCTTCGATTTCGCAGGCGCCCGGCGGATCGCGGGTGGTTTGCTCGAGACCCACGCCGAGGAGCCGGCTGGGCAAGTCCGAACCATCGCGCAACTGACCATCGCGTATGTGGATTTGACCAGTGGGCAGCCCGAGAGCGCGCTGCAACGTTTTTTGAATGTGCGCGACCGGCAGGGTACTCCTAAGTTTTTCCTGCAATGGTATTGGCGCATGATTTCGGAATTCGGATTGGTTGGCGCCTATTTAGAATTAGGGAAGCTAGAACAAGCCAGCGTGGCCGCGGAACAGTTTTTGGAGGATGCTCTCACCACCGAGGACCCGGCGCTCCGTGCACCGGCCTGGGACGCAATGGCAAGGGTTGCCGCTCAGAAGGGCGATTTCACGCGAGCACTGCAGTTCATGGAGCAAGCTTTCGCGAGTATCGCGAATCACGACCTGCCGTCTGTCGCTTGGCGTTTGCATGCTACTGCGGCGCAACTGCACCTTCAGATTCGGGATTTCGACGGCGGCGAGCAGCATTGTCTGCAGGCCGCGTCCAGTCTCCATCGGGCGGCCGCTTCATTTGGCGAGAAGGATTCGTTGCGCGGTTCTTTGATGGGCGCGGCGGAAACCCTAAGCGCAAACTTTCGCCGCGAGCTTGACGCAGCGCGAGTCGCCGGTCCTGGAAATGAGCCCAAAGCTGCGGAAGACCGCGCGGCGGGCAGCTAGCCTGCTCGATAATGATAGGGAGTGCGGGAAATCCATATCGTTGGCGGGGGACTCGCCGGATGCGAAGCGGCGTGGCAGGTGGCGCGGGCCGGGGGCCGTGCGGTGCTGCACGAAATGCGTCCGCTACGGCAGACGCCGGCTCATAAGACTGGCGACTTAGCTGAACTGGTATGCAGCAACTCGCTCAAAAGTGAACAGCAAAATAGTGCGCCCTGGTTGTTGAAAGAGGAACTGCGCCGGCTAGGCTCGCTGTTGATTGGCGAGATAGCGCCACGCGTGCGAGTCCCTGCGGGTCATGCGCTCACGGTCGATCGCGAAAACTTTGCGGCAGAGATCACGCGCGCGATCGAGGGCGATCCGGCTATCGAAATCCGCCGCGAAGAAGTGACGTCGCTCGACTCCGATCACATTTGGATCATCGCCAGCGGGCCTCTGACTTCGGACGTTTTCGCCGAAGAGATCGCGCGCATCACCGGTTCCGGCCGCTTGTTTTTCTACGACAGCATTAGCCCGATCGTCGACGCCGAATCGATCGATACCTCCATCGCTTTTCGAGCGTCGCGCTACGATAAATCGCTCGATGGCACGGCCGACTACTTGAACTGTCCCTTCGACAAGCCGCAATACGATGCTTTCCTGGACGCGCTGCTCGCCGCCGAGAGCGTGCCAGCCCACATCGCCGAGGATCGTCCCGGCCCCGATAACACGCGCTACTTCGAAGCCTGTCTGCCTATCGAAGAAATCGCGCGGCGCGGACGCGATACCCTGCGCTTCGGCCCCATGAAGCCGATGGGGCTTGACCGATCCGCGCACTGGCCGGCGCCCGTGGGCCGTGGTCCAGCTTCGTCAAGAAGACGCCCGCGCGGGGAGTTACAACCTAGTGGGATTTCAGAATCATATGCGCTTCGGCGATCAACAGCGAGTGCTGCGCATGATTCCGGGCCTGGAGCGCGCCGAATTCCTGCGTTTCGGCCAGGTGCATCGCAACACTTATATCAACGGGCCCGCGCTGCTCGCGCCGACGCTCCAGATGCGAACGCGTCCGCAAGTCTTTTTCGCGGGACAGATCTCGGGCGTGGAAGGTTATGTCGAATCCATCGCCACGGGACTGATCGCCGGGCGCGGCGCGGCTGCGTTAGCGATGGGAGACGCTCCCCGCGTGTTCCCGCGCGAGACTGCCATGGGATCGCTTACGGCTTACGTATCCGGAGCCGATCCCATGAACTACCAGCCTGCGAATATCACCTTCGATCTGCTGCCGAAACTAGAGAATCCGCCGCGCGATAAGAAGGTCCGTTATGCCGAGGTATGCCGCCGCGCGCTGGCCGCTCTCGAAGAATACTTGTGCGCCCATGTCTGAGCTGGCACTTGCGATCGAACGCTATCTGGGCGAATTAGGCCGCGTGAACGCGTCCGCCCACACTATTCGAAACTACGCGTCAGACCTGGAACAATTTCTCGAATACTTCTCCCCGCCGGGAGCCGAGCCGCCCACACCCGCCCTGATCGATGCGCGCTTGCTACGCGAATGGCTCACGAGTCTTTACGATCGCAAGCTAGACCCCATTTCGGTCCGCCGAAAACTCGCCGCAGTGCGATCGTTTTTTCAATTTCTGCTGCGCGAAAAATCTGTGCCCAGCAATGTGGCGCGACTCCTGCGGACTCCCAAAGCGCCCAAGCGAGTGCCCATCGTCCCCACCGCCGAACAGACTAACACCCTGGTTGACGGAGTCGGACGGGACCAATTCGAACGCCCACATCCTGAACGCGATGTCGCACTTTTCGAACTGCTCTACGGATGCGGCCTTCGAATCAGCGAACTCGTCGGGCTCAATCTTGATGACTTCGATTTGCGCGAGCGTTGGATCCGGGTGCGCGGCAAAGGCCGCAAGGAACGGCAGGTGCCTTATGCAGAGAAAGCGTCGGCGGCGCTCGAAAAGTATCTCGCCCAACGCAGCGCGAAGGCCGGTGAAAAGGCGCTGTTAGTGAACCACAGCGGCGCCCGTTTGTCGGACCGTGGAGCCCGTGAAATCGTCAAGTTCTACGCGCGCATGATTTCGGGCGACGCGTCGTTGCATCCGCATAGCCTTCGTCATGCTTATGCCACGCATTTGCTCGCCGACGGCGCCGACTTACGCGCCATACAGGAGCTGCTCGGTCACGCGCGCCTCGCCACCACGCAAAAATACACGCAGGTTTCGCTCACGGATTTGATGGCGGTTTACGACAAAGCGCACCCGAAAGCGCGCGGTTAGGCGGGAATCCGCCGACTACGCCCGTTCCAGGTAAGCGGACTCGGAGGTCGACACGCGGATCTTCTCGCCTTCGTTGATGAAGGGAGGCACCTGCACCACCAGGCCGGTTTCCGTCTTGGCGGGTTTCGTGACGTTAGATACCGTAGCGCCCTTCAGGCCCGGCTCGGTTTCGACCACCGTTAAGTCGACGGTGGGCGGCAGTTCGATGCCCATGGGCTTGCCCTCGTAGAATTCGATCTCGACTTTAAGATTGGGGATTAGGAAATTGGTGGCATCGCCCAGAAAATCACGAGTCAGGTGCATCTGCTCGAAGGTCTCGGTGTTCATGAAGTAGTAGAACTCGCCATCGTCGTACAGGTACTCCATATCCTGCTGTTCGAGCGAGGCCCGCTCGACCTTATCTTCCGACGAGAAGCGATGCTCCATCATGGAGCCGGAACTGAGCTTGCGCATCTTCACCTGCACGAACCCGCGCAGGTTGCCCGGCGTGCGGTGCTCCATCTTAAAGACCGAGAACAGGTCGCCGTTCCATTTGACTACCATGCCCGGGCGCAGTTGTGTTGCAGAAATCATATGGGGAAACTTCAGTGTAGCAGAGCAGGGAAGCCCCGCGGCGGGCATTAAGTCTCAAGATTTCACTATTTGTCCTCGCAACATGCCGATATGGGTTGGAGGAGAGCACATAATGAAAAATCTACTTTTGAGACTGAAGGCGCTGAAAGATACGCGTGCGCAGGACTTGATCGAATACGCGCTGATGGCTGGTTTTGTTGCCGTCGCCGCCGGAGCGGTGATGCCGGGCGTGGCGTCCAGCATCAGCACGATTTTCTCGAAGGTCTCGTCGGTATTGGCGGTTGCTTCCACGCAAAGCAGTTAAGCCCTCGCATCGGGACTGGACCAAATCTCGCGATTGTGAATCCACCCGCTTCGGCAAGCCGCGGAGGCTTGCCGGCCGGGCCCGCTCTAATTCGGCCCGGAAGGCGAGTTGCGTGCGGCTCCTGTACCTGCGGAGGCGTCTTCGCCGCTAAGCGAGCGGCTGGCTAAAGCGGCGTCCAGCGCCGCGACCAGAACGTTGGCTGGCGCTTCCTGGTTCGCTAGCGATTCTGGTTTGATGTGCGGAAGCACCTGGGCCGCCGAAGGACGGTTGCTATCCAGATAATCCATCCCCTGCACAGTGATCAAAAGATTGCTCTTGTCGTCGCTCGCAACCCAGCCGCGCTGCTTCGCGTACCACAGCACGAAAAACAGCTCGTCCAGATCCGCATTGAGCATGGCCTCGACGTAGCGCATTGGCAAGCCCGGTTTCATGGGCTTCTTTTTGCGGCGCTCGTATAGGATGCAGAGTAGAGCTACGCGCAACCCGGCGTCCGATCCCAGCGAGTCGAAGAACGCTGCTCCACTGAATTGCGGGCACCCGGAGTCCTCTCCCACTCCCTTGAGGTTGTCGAATGCCAGCCGCTGCGCGGGATCGGAGAGCACTTCGTAGGCCGCATTCACGGCGCCGAAGGCTTCCCGATCTCCAGTGAGCGGATTGTCCGGGTGATACCTCCGTGCCAGTTCTGCATAAGCGTTCTGTAGGGTCTCGGAATCGCATCGCGGCTCGATCCCAAGCACGTGGTAATGATCTTGAAACTTGCCGGCTAGTGGAGTGGACATGTAGGGTCAAAAACAGTATCACCTGACCCGCTGCCAGCGAAACTCAGCTAAACCACCTACTCTCGCAGGTGGCTTGACTTAGGCCGGACAAGGTTCCCCAAAATGACGCCGCAAGCCACACAAGGCGCAGGACTTCGTCGAGACCGTGAAAGCGAACTGGCTCGAGATCGCTGACGGAGAGGCAGCCTCTTCGCGGTCATGCTGTATGATCTAGAGATACTCTGCAATGAATCCTGAAACCATCCCGGAAGGCCTCACTTTTGACGATGTTTTGCTGGTGCCGTCGCGCAGCAGCGTGGTCCCCGCCGACACTGATACCCGCACCTGGTTTACCCGCAAAATCGGCCTGAATATTCCGGTGGTGAGTTCGGCCATGGACACGGTTACCGAGTCCCATCTGGCCATCGCGCTCGCGCAACAGGGCGGCATCGGCATCATTCACCGCAACATGTCGATCGAGAAGCAAGCCGAAGAGGTGGACCGGGTGAAGCGCTCGGAAAGCGGCATGATCGTGGACCCGGTAACCATCGATCCGGAGCATAAGATTTCGGACGCGCTCGAAGTGATGAAGCGCTACCGCATCTCCGGCGTTCCGGTGACCAAGAACGGCAAACTGGTCGGCATTCTTACCAATCGCGACCTGCGCTTCGAGACGCGCTACGATCTGCCGGTGGCGAGCGTGATGACCAAGGAGAACCTGATCACGGTTGGCGTGGGCACGACGCTCGAAGAAGCCGAAGCGATCCTGCACACGCATCGCGTGGAAAAGCTGCTGGTGGTGGACGAGCACTACAACCTGAAGGGTCTGATCACCGTCAAGGACATTCAGAAGAAGTTGAAGTATCCGAACGCCGCCAAAGACGCGCAGGGGCGTTTGCGCGTGGGCGCCGCGCTCGGCTCGTCGGGCGATTATCTGGAGCGCGCGCAGGAACTGGTCAGCAAGAAAGTGGATGTGCTGGCCATCGACTCAGCGCACGGCCACAGCCAGCGCGTGATGGACGCGATTGCCAACGTGAAGCGCGCGCTGCCGGAAGTGCAATTGATCGCCGGCAATGTCGCAACCTACGAGGGAGCTAGGGAACTGATCGGCCTCGGGATCGACGGCATCAAGGTCGGCATAGGGCCAGGCTCGATATGCACCACGCGTGTAGTCAGCGGGGCGGGCGTTCCTCAGATTACCGCGATTGCCGAATGTGCCAAGGCGACCGCGGGCAGCGGAGTTCCGCTGATTGCCGACGGAGGCATTAAATTCTCCGGCGACGTCACCAAAGCCATCGCCGCCGGCGCCGATTGCGTAATGATCGGCAGCCTGTTGGCCGGCACCGAAGAAAGTCCCGGCGAGACGATTCTTTACCAGGGGCGCACTTTCAAAAGCTATCGCGGCATGGGATCCATGGGCGCGATGGCGCAAGGCTCGGCTGATCGTTATTCGCAGGAAGCCACCGGCGGCGGCAAACTGGTGCCGGAGGGTATCGAAGGCCGCGTTCCCTACAAAGGGATGCTAGCCGACTTGGTCTACCAACTGGTGGGCGGTCTGCGCGCCGGCATGGGCTATTGTGGTTGCGCGACAATTCCGGAGCTGCATCAGCAGGCCAAATTCCTGCGCGTGAGTGCTGCAGGATTGCGCGAAAGCCACGTGCACGACGTGATCATCACCAAGGAAGCTCCCAATTATCGTTTGGAGTAGGTCTTCAGTTCACCGTCGCCTTAAGTTTTCCGGTCGACAAACGAACGTCGATTTCCGATCCGGTTGGCGCATCGTCCGGAGCCTTCACGATTTTTCCTTCGCGCTCTACGATGGCGTAGCCGCGGTCCAAAATCGTTAGCGGGCTGAGTTGCTTCAAGTGGGCTTCGAGCGGACCCAGTCGACCGCTCGCGCGGCTTAACCGCAGACGCATGGACTGCGTGATTGCGGCGTCAGTTGCTTCGAGCCGCCGGCGTGCCGCAGCAAATTGGAGTCGAACATCCATCTGGCTCAGCCGGGCCGAGGCAGCCTCAAGCGAACGGCGGCGGACCGCTAGCAACGCGCGCCACAGCTCGCGCAGACGATAGTCCATCTCGTCCACCCTTTGTATCTGCCGTCCGATCGCACGATGCAAACGAGCGCGGTCGATCGCGACGGTATGCAGGGCGCGCGCCAGCAGTGCAATTTTCAGGCGTATCGATTGCAGGAGCTTGTGATCCGCGGCGCTCAATCGCTCCACCAGACTCTCTCGCGTGGCGATCACGATTTCCGCCGCTGCCGATGGCGTGGGCGCGCGCATGTCGGCAACGAAATCGGCGATGGTGAAGTCCGTTTCGTGCCCGACGGCCGAGATCACGGGCACCGAACACGCGGCGATGGCGCGTGCCACGCGCTCCTCATTGAAAGTCCACAGATCTTCCAGCGATCCGCCGCCGCGCGCCACGATGACCACCTCGGCCCATCCCGACGCGCTGAAATAATCGATGCCTTCGGCCACCTGCTCGGCCGCGCCTTCGCCTTGCACTTGCGCCGGATAGAGGCGGATGTGCCGCCCAGGGCAGCGCCGCTCCAGCACGTGCAACATGTCCTGAATCACCGCGCCGGTAGGCGACGTCACGATACCGATGCGTTCCGGCAGAGCGGGCAGCGCACGCTTGCGGCCGGGTGCGAACAAACCCTCGGCCTCCAGCTTTTTCTTGAGTTGCTCGAAGGCCAATTGCAGTGCGCCGTGCCCCTGCGGTTCGATGGCTTCGACCACCAACTGCAGGTCGCCGCGGGCGTCATATAGATCCACGCGGGCTCGGGCGAGCACAGCAATGCCATCCTGCGGCTTGAATTTTAGGTAGCGCGCCGCGGTCTTGAAGCAGACGCATCGCATCTGGGCATCCGCGTCTTTCAGCGTGAAATAGTAGTGGCCGCTGGGGTAAAGCTTTACTCCGGAAATCTCGCCCGCTACCCAAATATCCCTGAAATATTCGGTGAAGACGCCGCGCAAGGCTGTGGCCAGCTCGCTCACCGAGAAGTAATGCGGTTCGGGCGTCCAATTGAGGGCAATCTGTTCCACGCTTCAGTGTACGAAAGCCTATGAGAACTATGGCGCCCGAACGCCACAAATTGGAGTGGAATCACCGCACAGAATTCCTACACTCGACGGTTGGCGAGCCGTGGCGACCGCAGCCGTCATGCTGTCGCACGGCTTCTTGCAGCCCAGCGCAACGGACCGGCCGGTGCGGGTGGCCGGCTACGTCGCGCAACATCTGGGCGGTTTGGGCGTAGCGCTATTTTTTGCGATCAGCGGCTATTTGATCACCACCTTGCTCTTGGAAGAGAGTGAACGGTTTGGTGGCGTCTCATTGTGCGGATTCTACGCACGCCGCGCTTTTCGGATTCTTCCGGCAGCGTATGTTTATCTGCTCGTGCTCGCGATCGCCGGTGGCTATGGGTGGCTGCATGAATCATTGCGGCGCGGCGAGCTGGCGAGCGCGGCGTTCTTCTATAGCAATTATTGGCCGGAGCGCTCCTGGTACACCGCGCATTTCTGGTCGCTCTCGATGGAGGAACATTTCTACTTGCTTTGGCCGGCACTACTCGCCTTCCTGGGAACACGGCGGGCGCTTATCACAACTGGCGGGTTACTGGCCGCGACCGCACTGTGGCGTCCGTGGAGTCTGGCGCACATGCATCTGCCGTATCCGGCGTTGCAGAGGACCGACATGCGTCTCGATGCTTTTTTGTATGCTGGTCTGCTGGCAATCCTGCTGCACGGCCCCTACCGTCTTCTGGTGTTGGGCGTGTTGACCTCGGCTTGGTTTAGGGCATGCGGCGCTCTAACTGTGGCGGCCACGTGGGTCTGGATGCTGGCTGGCTCGACCCTCTCGACGGGGACTCTGGTCGAGTCAGCACTGTTGCCGTGCATTCTGGTGTCGGTGATTTACTGGCCTGGCTCGCGGCTATTTCGCGTTCTAGAATCGGCGCCGCTGCGCTGGATAGGCCGCATCTCGTACGGCTTGTACCTCTGGCAACAGCTCTTTCTAAAGCCTGTGCCTGGGGCGACGCTTTCTACCTCGGCTGAAGTTTTGCTCCCGCGCCTCGCACTGACGTTCGCCGCCGCCACCCTGAGTTATTACCTGCTGGAACGCCCTCTTTTAACCCTCGGACGCGTCGTGTCAAGCCGGTTTCAAAACAATCCCCAGCGGCCCTGTCGAAATCAATACCCTCAAGTATCATGGAACAATGAGCCCGACGCCGAAAACGCCGAAAGACATCCTGGATTACGCCAAGAAATTTGAAGCGAAGCAATTCGACTTGCGCTTCACCGATCTCCCGGGATTGCAGCAGCACATTTCCTACCCGCTGAGTCAACTGGACGAAAGCTCGTTCGAAGAAGGTTTCGGCATCGACGGCTCCAGCATTCGCGGATGGGCGGCGATCAATGAAAGCGACATGCTTCTGGTCCCCGACCCGAACACCGCCTTCATAGATCCTTTCTACGAAACCAAAACCCTGGTGATGACCGCCGATGTCATCGATCCCATCACCCGCCAGCACTATGATCGCGACCCCCGCTGGATCGCCAAGAAAGCCGAGATGTATTTGAAAAACTCGGGCCTTGCCGACACGGCGTATTTCGGCGCGGAAGCGGAATTCTTCATCTTCGACAATATTCGCTTCGATCAGAACGCGCATTCGGGCTACTACTACATCGACGCCGAAGAAGGCCGCTGGAATTCCAGCCGCGCCGAAAACAATCGTCGGTTACCGGCCGCGCTATAAGGAAGGTTATTTCCCGGTTCCGCCGACCGACCATTATCAGGACCTGCGCGCGGAGATGGTGGAGACAATGATCCGCTGCGGCCTCACCATCGAGTGCCACCATCACGAAGTTGCCACCGGCGGCCAATGCGAAATCGATCAGAAATTCGACACGCTGGTGAAGTCCGCCGACAACATGATGCTCTACAAGTACGTCGCGCGCAATACGGCGTACCAGTACGGCAAGAGCGTCACTTTCATGCCCAAGCCGCTGTTTGGCGACAACGGCAGCGGCATGCACACGCACCAGAGTCTGTGGCGCGAAGGGAAGCCGCTGTTTGCGGGCGAAATGTACGCGGGCCTCAGCCAGATGGCGCTGTGGTACATCGGCGGATTGCTGAAGCATGCGCGCGCCCTTTCGGCGGTCATCGCGCCCACCACCAATAGTTACAAGCGCCTGGTGCCGGGCTATGAAGCGCCGGTGAATCTCGCATATTCGCGGCGCAATCGCTCGGCGGCGGTGCGCATTCCGATGTATTCGGCGAATCCCAAGGCCAAGCGCGTCGAGTTCCGGCCGCCCGATCCGTCGGCGAATCCGTACCTGGCATTTGCGGCGATGATGATGGCGGGACTCGATGGCATTCTCAACAAAGTTGATCCAGGCGAACCGCTGGACAAAGACATCTACGATTTGTCGCCGGAGGAAATGAAGTATGTGCCGTCCATGCCGGCGTCGCTCGAAGAAGCGCTCACCTGCCTGGAAGACGATCACGCATTTCTGCTCAAGGGCGACGTCTTCAGCGAAGAGATGCTCGAAACGTTCATCGCTTATAAGCGCAAGAACGAGGCGGACGCGGTGCGCCTGCGGCCGCATCCTTACGAGTTCGCGCTATATTATGACATCTAGGAAATTGGGCTTCGCCTAATTTCCCCAAATGACGGGTTCCATTCTTCAAGTCAGCGTCTCCGAAGGGGGCGTGCCCAAGCACGCGGTCCCCCGCGGTATCCTCACACCCAGTGGAATCGAGGGCGACGGCCACGCGCATCCGGAAATTCACGGCGGCCCTGACCGCGCGATTTTGCTGATCACTTCTGAAGGCATCGAAGAACTGGCAGCTCTGGGATTCCCGCTGACGCACGGTTCCCTGGGCGAAAACCTCACTACGCCAGGGATCGCACGCCGCGAATGGCGAGTAGGCCAACGCTGGCGCATTGGCGCCGACGCCGTCATCGAAATCACTAAGCGCCGCGCGCCTTGCCAGCAGCTAAACGTCTATGGACCGGGCCTGCAGGCTGCGATATACGACGAACTGACGCACGCCGGCGATCCCGCTTCTCCTAAGTGGGGCTTGAGCGGCGTTTACGCTTCCGTCGTGACGCCGGGTACACTGCGGCCTGGAGATAGCATCGTTCTAGCCCCATAGCATGGAGCGCCTGCGACAACTCGTCTACCAGGATCGTGCCCGCGCCAGCCGCGAAATGGGAGAGCTATCCCGCGAGCTTCCTCCTTCCACTGCCAGCCGCTTGGATCTGCTCTTGAGTGCTTCGGCCGCTCCCGAACAAGGCCTGCAATATTTCGCACGCTTGTATGAAGGGCAGCCGGGTTGGTTTCAGCGGCTCACACGATCGACGACGGGATTGCGCTATCTGATCGCCGTTTTTACCTACAGCCAATTCTTGTCGGAAGAAATCCTGCGGCATCCGGAGTGGGTCAATCAACTACTCGAATCCGGCAGCCTGCAGCAAGTGCTGACCGCCGAACAGATGCGCGACATGCTCGAAGAGACGTTGCCCGAAGGATTGCCGGCGCCGCTCGAATTCGCGCGCTTCCGCCGCCGCCAAATGCTGCGCATCCTGATTCGCGATGTGCTGGGCCTGGGAACGCTGCCCGAAATCACCGGGGAACTTACGGCGCTCGCCGACACGATTGTCGAAACGGCGTATGCCCGCATCCGTCAGCAGTTGGTTGCCGAGCATGGAATCCCGCAGACGCGCACCGGGCAGGAATCGCATTTCGCTGTGATCGCGCTGGGCAAGATGGGAGGCAACGAACTCAACTACAGCTCCGACATCGATCTGATGTTCCTGTATTACGCGAACGGCGAGACCAGCGGCGGCGAGCGCGGAAGCATTTCCAACCGCGAATTCTTTGTGCGCGCGGCGAATCAGCTCACGTCGCTGCTCTCCACCTATACCAGCGAAGGCATGTGTTATCGCGTGGACCTGCGGCTGCGTCCCGACGGTAGCCAAGGTGAGGTTTGTATTTCGCTCGAAGCCGCGCGCCAATACTATGCCAACCGCGCTCGCGACTGGGAATTGCAGATGATGATCAAGGCTCGCGTCGCGGCCGGCGACAAGGCGACGGGGCACGGCTTGCTTGATTTCGTTGAGCCGCGAACATATTCCACCACCTTGGACTTCTCGGCGATCGAAGAATTATCGGCTACTCGCGAGCGCTTGAACGAAAAATTGTCGTGGCGAAATCGCCGCCAAAAGCTACATGGCTCCGACGCTATTGAAGTAAAGCTGGAGCGCGGCGGCATTCGCGATATCGAATTTCTGGTGCAGTGCTTGCAGCGCCTCTACGGCGGGGCCGACACTTGGGTTCGCCACGGCGGCACCATGCTGGCACTCGCCCGCTTGCAGGACAAAGGCTTTCTCTCCGGCGCTGAATACGGCCGCCTGGCTTCCTCCTATCAATTTTTGCGGCAACTCGAACACCGGCTGCAGGTGGTAGACGACCGTCAGACTCACACCTTGCCATCCGAACCGGAGGCTTTGGCATTGTTGGCCAAGCGGATGCCGGGCGGACTCGACTCGGCTGCGTGGCTTTTGCAGGAGACTCACGTTCACTTCGATCAAGTCCGCGAGATTTACGATCGCGTGATCCACGCGCGCAGCGCTTCCTTGCAGACTGCGGCTTCCGGTGGGAACCGCGGCGGCAACATTATTCGTTCGCTCGATCAGCGCGCTCCCGGCCTTGCCGCCAAACTTGCTGGTAGCCAGCTCAATCGCGGCTTCAAGTCATTCGAGCATTTTCTGGAGCGCATCTCGGCGGACTCGGCCGCCTTAAGCCGGCTCGATCTCGATCCCGCAGTGGCCGCCAATACGCTGGATTTGTTCGAGCACAGTCCGCATTTTGCGGAAGAACTGATTCGCGCGCCCGAGTTGCTGCATGACGTCGCAAGGGCGGCGGACGGCGCTCCCCTGGGCGCGCCTCCGGACACCGCCGGCGATTTGCGGCTGTGGTACCGCCGGGAGATGGTGCGAATTCAGACGGCCAGCGTGTGTCTATCCGAGCCCATCTTCGAAACTTTGCTGCGGACCTCGGATCTGGCCGACGCGGTGATCGCTAAAGTTTACGAGATCGCCGTCGCGGAGACACGCGCCTCGCATCCGCGGGAGACAACGCAGGCATGGTCCAACCAAATGTCCGTGATCGCACTCGGGCGGCTGGGAATGCGCGAGTTCGATCTCGGCTCCGATGCCGACCTGGTGTTCGTGCTCGCGGACTCCGACGCAGCCGACATGGCGTTTTGGACCCGCGTCGCGGAGCGCGTTGTGGATTTGACCACGGCCTACACAGGTGGCGGAGTCATGTTCGCCGTCGACACGCGTCTTCGGCCCAACGGCGCGGACGGTCCACTGGTACTGACGGAGTCGTCTTTCAAAGAATATTTCGCGCGCACCGCTGAAGCCTGGGAAGGGATGGCTTACATGAAGTCCCGCGCGGTCGCTGGTGATGCGAAGCGCGCCGAACGCTTTTTAAAGGAATTGCAGGACCTCGACTGGCAGCGCTACGGGCAGAGCGGGCGCTCGCGTACCGATTTACGGCGGATGCGTCAGAAACTCGAAACCGAGCAAGGCGCTGCCCATCCGCTCAAGGCTGGCCGCGGCGGCTACTATGACATCGACTTCATCCTGATGTACCTGCGCCTCAAGAACGCTGGAGTCTATTTCAAGGTGCTGAATACGCCCGAGCGCATTCAGGTGCTGGAAAATATGGGTCACCTGGATAGCGCCGGCGCCAAGTTCTTGAATGAGGCGGCGACTTTTTACCGCGCGCTCGACCATGCGATCCGCGTGCTCACCGGTCATGCCGAAGCGAAGCTGCCGTCGCAATCGCAAGTGGAGGCATTGGATGCGCTACTGCGCCGTTGGACTCCCATTCCGCTGAGTGATCTGGACGACATTCGCTCGCAGACCCGCAGCACCTTCGAGAAATTATTCGGCTGAGCCGTTACCGTTCGATCGTGAGCGCCTGCAAATAGCGCTCCGCAGAACGGCGAACTACGGACTTCGCATCCGCATGGATCACGAACCCGGGCCAGGCCCCAAACAGCTTTCCAAATTCAAAGGGTTCGAGTGTGGCAACGATCCGACGGACGCTGGCCGCGCTCAACGGCAGATAGTTCGGATAGCTGTACATGAAACTCACCCAGCGCCGGTCCATGCAAATTTGCGGCAAATCCCCCGAGAATAGCGCTCCCGATCCGTCGCTGCCTTCATTCCAATGCAGGACTTGGTATCCGGCAAAGTGACCGCCGATCCGAATCAAAGTGAACTCACTAGAAAGCGAGTGCGTCTCGCCTTGCCAAAATCGGATACATGGATCAGGGCGCTGGACGCACTGCCGGTCGTCTTCATGAAGATAAATCGGAGCGCTTCCGAGGGCCTGGCTCCACTCGATCATCGACGAGTAGTAATGCGGGTGGGAGATGGCGATCGCGGACACGCCGCCCAACGCCTGGATCTGCGCCACCGTATCGCTATCGATGAGGCTGATGCAGTCCCACAGAATGTTGCCGGCGCGATTTTGAATCAGAAGTCCGCGCTGGCCGATGGCGAACTTGGGCTCCGATCCAATGCCCCAAACTCCCGGGCTCTCCGCGTAGAACGCGTTGCGATGGGTGGTTCGCAATTCGTCCAATGTTATCCATTGTTGCCCTTGCAGTCCGACATATTGGCGCTCATCCTCGCAGATAGGGCAGCGTGCAGGCGGCCGATCGGCAGGTGGAAATTGCGTCCCGCAGGTTACGCAAATGTAGGTGGGCAATAGTGGGCTCCGGCAAAGAGGCGTCGTCAATAATATACCCTGCGCATGGAAATTCGCCCCATCGTCACCAAGCATGATTTAATAAAAAGAACGCTGGCCCATACGGCACCATCAGGAGGAGACCCATGACTTCACGAATCGCTTTTCCACTCGCGTCCGCACTGCTCTTCGCAGGGATGTGCACCGCGCAAACACGGCTCAACGTAAAAGCCGGCGAATGGGAGTCGACGCTAACCAATGAAACCAGCGGCCAACCGCCCATTCCCCAGGAAATGCTCGACAAGATGACGCCTGAACAGCGCGCGAAGATGGAAGCCATGATGAAAGCGCGCGGCATGCAGGGCCCCCGAACCACGGTGACGAAGAGCTGCGTGAAGCAGGAAGACCTCGACAAGCCCTTCAGTAACGGGAACAAGTCCTGCAAGCAGACCATCGTCACCTCCTCCGCCACCCAGCAGGAAATTCACATGGAATGCGACATGGGCGGCGGCAAGCAGGTTGGCACTGTGAAGTTCGAGGCCATCGATTCGGCCACTGTGAAGGGATCCATGCAGATGACTGCTTCGAACGCCGGCCGGACCATGAACATTAACTCCACGTTCTCCGCCAAGTGGCTGGGACCGGCGTGCACCGAAGCCAGCAAGTAAGCGGTTCTTACTGTTTCTGCGCCGGGCGCGGTTCCGAAGCCGGCGGAACGATGCTCTTCATCCGCAGGTAGCTGACCATGCTTCCGTAGATTTCGTTGTTGTGCCCGTAATTCAGAATCAGCAGGGCCATGCGCAAATTCCGCGTGGTGCGGCCGTTCTCCTGAGTGATATCGATCATCTCGGCGCCGGAGGCATCGGTCAGCGAAGAATACGCGCCCCCGCAATAGGCGACCGCGTCGGTCAAAGCTTTAATGAACTCGGCCTTGGTTGAGAGCTTGGTGAGATCGTTCCCCGCGTTCGGATTCTTTTCACCCTTCGACTGCGAACACCACAGATAGTTGTAGTTCGCCAGGTGCCCAACCTGCTGACCGAAAGTCCGCACTTCCATCTGCGGGCCAGGACGCAATCCGTAATTCTCCTCTGGCATTTTTTCGGCAGTTCGGAGAATCGTGCCGCTGTTCCTGGTGAACGCATCGCGGAGCCATGTGGAGAGCGGATTTGCAGAAGGCGGCTGAGCCGTCTGCGCCGCCGCATCAAGGGCGCAGAACGCCGCCAACATCACCACTAAGAGTCTTCCCATCGTTAGCTCCTTTTCGCCGCACTCGCGGGCGCCGCCGCTTCCAAATGCGCCGCCACGTAGGTTAATACGTCGCCGCGTTCGCGCGCAAGCTCCGCCAGGCGGTCGAAGTCTCCGGCCAGTTCGCACAGTTGTTGGGCAGTAGGACACGCGATCTCGGAAGCGTGGGCGCCAGGAAGATATTCGAGCGAAATATCCAGCGCTTCGCGGAACCGGTCCACGCGCACCAGGAGATTGATCAGAATCTGCGCCGGCCAGTTACCCGCCGCCGAATCCACAAGTTTTTTTCGAAAGTGATCGACGTGCTGGTCGACATCCACTCCGCGCAGCGCCTGCACGAAGTGATCGTAATCGACGAACGGATTCTCAAACGGCGGCCGTCCAGGAAATTGGAAATTGGCGGAGAGCCGCTTCCCGTACTCGCAGAGGTCGTGAAATTGCCGCAGTGTTTCGGGGTCGGTGACTTCCGGAGAGTACTGCAGCACCGAAACCACGTGCGATGGATCGATATACGAGCTGTAGTCGCCAAACAGCCAGTCGCGCCCCTCGATCAGTGCGGGAATGCTGGTCAATCCCGTCTTGTGTTCCTCGCGCTCTTCAATCGCGCTATCCAGCGACGCCAGTAACTCCGAGTAAATGTTCTTCGCGAGTACCGCGATACATTGCTCGCGGTTCTTCTCCCCGCCGTTACCGCCGAAATAGGTGAGCGCCCGGCAAAGCCCAAATTTTTCGACCACGAGTTGGAGACCCTTGGCCGGGTGGACACCTTGCATGAAGGCGATCTCGATAATGCCCTCCACGTTTTCGCCCGGCTCCACTTTTTCGATAGCTGACGCGACCCGCTGCACGTCGCCGGTAGCTCGAAGATAAGGCCACGCCTTAGGGATGTCCCCGCTCGCCAGAAACAATTCGCCGGTTTCTTGCGCGGCCTCAATCAAAAATTGCTGATACTTTGTTTGAACGTCAGGCGGAAGCGCCGCCAGGTTCGGAGCCTGAATCAACGGCAGCCCCAGCTCCAGCCGCTTCTTCATCAGCTTGGCTTCGAACAGAAGATGATAGTCTTTGGACTCGCGGAATTGCCGGATCAAGTAGTCCAAACTGGTTGCCGGGTCCGCGGATTCAAGCATCGGTCCGAGGGCTTCGAAGGCAGACTCAAGCATCGTACTTGATGATATCCAACTCGCCGATTTTGCCCTAGGGGCGGCTTACTCTCGTTTCACCGGGACGGCCTAGGAGATACGAATACACGGCCCCGTCGGCCCTGAACAGGCTCACCACGATTTCCTTCTCGGGATTGTAGGTGCGCACCATCCGTCCGCAATCCGCATCGTCGTTCGGAAGGGACGTCAGCCCGACATATTTGAACGGATAGCCGCCATTTTCGATCCGGGTCGTATCGACCAGCAGCGTTCCGCGCCCCTGCTCCTCGAAAGCCAGCTCCGCCGCGGGCAACAACGTTTCCCAGTTGTCGGCGATCAACTTTAAATCCGCCGCCTTATCCATTTTTATTGTTGGCGCCCGCTGGGCGCCGGGGCCTTGTGGTCGTGAGGGCGGCCATCTACGGGAGTTGTGTGGCCTGCCGCGCCACCATTTGCCAGCCGGAACCTTGCTTCGCCCAAACCGTGGTTAGAAAAACATGGTGCGACACCGTCGGTGTAACGAACATCACATTGTGAGTCGTCACCACGGTGCTTCCATACTGCCGGACGTTGGTGGTCTCAAATTTTATGGCCGTGTATTTGACCTGGCCGGTGATCCCTTTTAGGACGTCTGCCCTGCTTTCCATCGCGCCGTTGGAATGAAAATAGGTGACGTCATCCGCCAACAACTTCGCGACCGTAGCAGGGTCGGACTTAATCATTCCATCGTTAAATTGTTTCTCCGCGGCGAGGACCGCTTTTTCGTCGCCAGGCGTTGCTAGGCCGGCGAATGCGGGCGCCGAAAGCGCAATCAACAGGGAGAGGGAGAGAAGCTTCATAGGTCTGTATCATAACAAAGCGTGCCCCAAGCCGCCTCCCGCCAGCTTCGACGTGAATCGCGCTTGCGCCTCCCAGCGCGTTGGCGAAATTACTGGGAAGTAGAGTAGAATCGGTTAGTTACAATCTTACGAAGGGCTGCGATGAGGGACCATCCTCGGACGGTTCGGGTGATGCAATGGATTTCGGAGGGAAGCGGCAGATGACGGAGCCGGTTTGGTTCTCAAGAATGCTGAGAATCGGTCGCGCCAGTGTGGCGGCCGCGCTTTTACTCTCTGCGCAAGTTAAGATTTCGGCGCAGCAGGGCAATGCAGCAGCCGCTGGATCTTCGGCGACTGCCAGCCAGCGTCAATTCCTCGATCGCTATTGTGTGTCTTGTCATAACGAACGCCTGAAGACTGCCGGCCTGAGCCTGGTGCATGTCGATTTGTCCAAGCCCGGGGCGCAATCCGAACTGTGGGAGAAGGTGGTGCGCAAGCTGCAAACCGGCGTCATGCCGCCTCCGAAAATGCCGCAGCCTCCCGCCGCTGACCGCCTCGCGATGTTGACGTCGCTCGAAGCGTCGCTGGATGCGGCGTCGCTGGCTAAACCGAATCCCGGCCGCACCGAAACACTGCGGCGTCTGAATCGAACCGAATACCAGAATTCCATCCGCGACTTGCTGGCGCTCGACATCGACGCCGGTTCGCTCCTGCCGGCTGACGAAAGCGGACATGGCTTCGACAACGTCATCGTCGGCGATCTGTCGCCCACGCTCCTGAATCGTTATATTTCAGCCGCTCAGAAAATCAGCCGCTTGGCGGTCGGAAGCACGCAGTCCGATTTGCAGAGCGACATTATTACTGTGCCTGTCGATCTCACGCAAGAGGATCAGCTTCCGGGCCTGCCGATGGGTACGCGCGGCGGCATTTCGACCTCCTATACATTTGCGCAAGACGGCGAATATGAAATCCAGGTCTTGCTCGCCCGCAATCTGGAAGGGCTCGTCAGCGGGTTGAGGGAGGCCCGTCCGCACCAGTTACTGGTGCTGCTCGACCGGGAGCCGGTCAAGACCTTCACCATCGAGAAGGCGGCCAATGACAATGATGACGCCCATATCGACAAGGATTTGAAAGCACGCGTCACCGTGAAGGCCGGTCCGCACAACCTCGCAGTGACTTTCCTCAAAGAAGGCTCATCGCTCGTCGATACGCCGCGGCAGCCCCCGGTTTCCCGCTACAACGACCGGCGATATCCGCGCACGGCGCCCGCCATCAATCAGGTGTTGGTAACCGGTCCATATACGCCCAAAGGCGCTGGGGACACGCCGAGCCGCCGCCGCTTGTTCGTTTGCCATCCCGCCACGTCCGACAAAGGTGACGAAGAAAAATGCGCGGAAACGATCCTGTCTGACGTTGATGCGTCGCGCCTACCGTCGGCCGGTCACGAAAACCGATATCGACGAGCCGCTAACCTTCTATCGCAAAGCGCGCGCGCAGGGAGATTTCGACGCCGGAATCGCAGCGGCCTTGAGCGCGGTACTCACCAATCCGGAGTTCCTGTTCCGCGTGGAAACCGATCCCAAGAAGGTAGCGCCCGGCGGCGTATACCGCATCAGCGATCTGGAACTCGCGTCGCGCTTGTCGTTTTTCCTGTGGAGCAGTATCCCCGATGACGAGCTGCTCGACGCCGCCGTTCGCGGCAAGCTGAGTCAGCCCGCCGAGCTCGAGAAACAGGCGCGCCGGATGCTCGCCGATCAGCGCTCGTTCAACCTCGCCACGAATTTCGCCGGGCAATGGTTGCGCCTGCGCAATATCGACGCGATCAATCCCAGCGCGAATCTTTTTCGGGATTTCGATGACAACTTGCGGCAAGCCTTCCGGCAGGAAACCGAGCTGTTCTTCGACAGCGTACTGCGCGAGGATCGCAGCGTGCGCACTTTCATCCGGTCGGACTACACGTTCCTGAATGAGCGTCTGGCGAAACACTACGGAATCCCGGATGTTTACGGAAGCCGCTTCCGCCGCGTGACGCTCCCTCCCGATAGCAAGCGTGGCGGGCTGCTGCGGCAGGGCAGCGTGCTATCCGTCACTTCGTATGCGACCCGCACATCGCCAATACTTCGCGGAGTATTGGTGCTGAAAGACATCATCGGTGCGCCTCCGCCGCCGCCTCCTCCAAACGTGCCGGCGCTAGACGACAGCACCGTCGCCGCCAATCTGCCGATGCGCCAGCGTCTGGCTGCGCATCGCAAGAGTGCCGTATGCGCGAGCTGCCACAACACCATCGATCCGGTGGGCTTCTCACTCGAGAACTATGATGCTGTCGGACAGTGGCGCGAGAGGGAAGTCGACGGCGCGCCTCTCGATGCGTCGGGAGCGATACCCGGCGGCGGTGAGTTCCGCGGAATCGACGGACTCGAAGACGCCCTGCTCGCCCGTCCCGAGATGTTCGTGACCACTCTGACGGAAAACCTGATGACGTTCGCGCTCGGGCGAGGCGTCGAATACTACGATGCGCCCACCGTGCGCAAGATCGTGAAGGACTCCGAGAAGGACGATTACCGGTTCTCGTCGCTGATTCTCGGAATCGTGAAGAGTGTTCCGTTCCAAATGCGGCGCACCGAGATGAACGAAGCGTTGGTAGCCGATAAAATACCGGTAAGCACTAAATAAAGAGGAGAGCGCAATGTTTCTTACCAAGAAAGCACTTCACAGGCGGACGTTCCTCAAAGGCGCGCAGGCTGCTCTGGCTCTGCCTCTGCTCGACGCGATGATTCCGGCATCCACAGCCTGGGCGCAGACGGCGGCGAAACCGGTGCCCAGACTCGGCTTCGTATTTATACCGATGGGATGCGATGCATCGCGCTGGACCCCCGCGGGCCAGGGGAAGCTCGACCAGCTTTCGCCTATTCTCTCTCCGCTCAAGCCGGTGAAAGATCAGGTCACCGTCATCACCAATATGCAGTTGCTGAATGCCTATCCGGGCACGCATGATACATCCAACGCAGGGTTTTTGAGCGCGGCGTCCTCCAAGCACACCGAGAGCTCGGATTATTTTCTGGGCACCACCGTCGATCAGATCGCGGCCAAGCAGATGGGCCGCCAGACGCAGTTGGCATCGCTGCAACTCGCGATGGATCTGAATCCACTGAGCGGTGTGTGCAACAACGGTTATGCATGCGTGTATACGGATTGCCTCTCCTGGTCTTCGCCCACGACGCCACTTCCGTCGGAGGCGCATCCACGCGTGGTGTTCGAGCGCCTGTTCGGCGAAGGCGGCAGTGCGGCTGCGCGCCAAGCGGCGCTGCACGCTCGCGCCAGCCTGCTCGATTCATTCACCGGCGATATCGCGAAATTGAAGCAGCGCGTAGGCGCTCCCGATCGCGTTCGCTTGGATCAGTATCTCGACAGCGTTCGCCAGGTGGAGCGTGAAATCGAACGCGCCGAGCAAGCCGTAAACGACGGCAAAACGCCCGACCTCGATCGGCCGGTAGGGGTTCCCGCAGCGTTCGCCGACCATGCCAAGCTAATGTTCGACCTGCAGATTCTGGCCTTCCAGGCGGACATCACGCGCGTCGTCACGTTCCAGCTCACGCGCGAGCAGAGCAACCGGACTTATCCGGAGATTGGCGTCGCCGATCCGCATCATCCCACCAGTCATCACGGCAACGATCCGGAAAAGGTGGCGAAGATCGCGAAGATCAATACCTACCACGTTTCGTTGTTTTCGGACTTCCTTCAGCGAATGAAGGCCACTCCGGATGGCGACGGCTCGCTGCTGGATCACTCGGTCTACTTGTACGGCAGCGGCATGGGCAACCCCAGTCTGCACGATCACGAAAATCTTCCGATCCTGGTGGCGGGTGGCGCGGCGACTGGTTTGAAAGGCGGCCGGCATATTCGCTACGAGAAGGGAACGAATCTGGCGAACCTCCACCTCACGCTGCTCGATCGGGTCGGCATTCATATGGATTCGTTCGTGGACAGTACCGGAAAAGTCGAAGACCTCTTCGACCAGGTTGGATAGCTATGGACTGGCAACGGATAACTCCCGCACTTTTGGCACTCGGCCTAGCCGCCTCAGCTCTCGCCGCGGGACGCGCGACCCTCGCCGACGCAGCGGAACAACGCGACAAGACTAGCCTCAGCACGCTCCTCAAGACGGGAGCTGACGTGAACGCCGCCCAGGTCGACGGGACTACCGCGCTGCACTGGGCCACGTACAACGATGACGCGGAGACTGTCGCGTTGCTGATACGCGCAGGCGCCAACGTAAACGCAGTGAACCGCTACGGTGTGCCGCCGCTGGCGCAGGCCTGTATCAACGGCAACGCTGCAATCGTCAAGCTGCTGCTGGCGGCTGGCGCTGACCCGAACGCCAAGATGAAGGGCGGGGAAACGGTTCTGATGCTGGCGGCGCGCTCCGGGAATGTCGAGGCCGTGAAAGCGTTGCTGGCGCGCGATGCCACTACGAATACGCGTGAACGCCTAGGCCAAACAGCTCTGATGTGGGCCGCCGCCGAAGGGCACACCGACGTCGTCCGTGCGCTGATCGATGCCGGCGCCGATATCAACGCGAAAATCGATTCCGGGTTTACGCCGTTCTTCTTTGCAGTGCGCGAGGGTCATCTCGATACGGTGCGCTTGTTACTCAAGGCCGGCGCCGATGTGAATGCGATGATGCTGCATACCGAAAAAGCGACCGGTCCCGCAGCGAAAGCCCCACCCACTAACGCGTTGGCTCTCGCCGTCCAGAACGCCCACTTCGAGCTGGCGATTGCGCTGGTCGATGCCGGCGCCGATCCCAACGATGTGCGAACCGGGTTCAGTCCCCTGCACATGATGGCCGGCGTGCGCAAGCCGGATTCCAGCGATATCAGCGATGGTGCAACGCCCATCGGGTCGGGCAGTCTGTCGAGTGCGGATTTCGTGCGCGAAATCGTGAAGCGCGGCGCCAACGTCAATCTTCGGCTGCCCAAAGGCACGCGCAAGCAGCCCAACACGTCCTCGGCGGTCGGGACTGAGGGCGCCACGCCCATTCTGTTCGCCGCCGATCGCTCGGACGTTCCGCTGATGCGCCTGCTCATCGAACTGGGCGCCGATCCGCTGATACCGAACTTCAACGGCACCACGCCGCTGCTGGCCGCGGCCGGTGTCGGCACCGGAGAACCGCAGGAAGAAGCCGGCGAGGAAAACGAAGCCGTGGAGGCCGTGAACCTCCTGCTCGACCGGGGCGCTGACATCAACACCGTCGATAACAATGGCGATACGGCAATGCACGGAGCCGCGTACAACATTTATCCGCGCGTCGTTGAGTTGCTCGCCAAGCGCGGCGCCGATCCGAAGGTCTGGAGCAAGCCTAATAAAGCCGGCCGGACGCCGCTGTTCATCGCCGAAGGTTATACCGGCCGTCTGCCGCGGCCCGATCCGCCGACCATCGCCGCCGTTACCAAGATTATGCTCGCAGCGGGCCTGTCGACTGAAGGCGAACGGCCGAAGGTCGTCGATATTTATTCGAAGCCCGCCGAACCGACGAAATGAGACGTCGGGAATTGCTCGCGATCGTGTGGACCATAGCCGTCTTCTTTACGGTCTTGGGTGCGGTTTCGGCGTCGGCGGAGACGCGTAGAACCGTGTGGGACGGCGTGTTCACCGGCGAGCAAGCCGCACGCGGAAAAGCGATGTTTGGGACGACCTGCGCGGCATGTCATGGCGCGGATCTCGGCGGCGGCAATGGACCGCCGTTGAAAGGCGAAGGATTCGTCAATCATTGGATGGAAGGCAGCCTGGATGCACTGTTCGGCCGCGTCAAGTCCATGCCGCCGAATAGTGCGAATTTGGACGGTGCGGCGTATGTCGATCTCGTTGCCTACCTGCTGGACGCGAACGCTTTCCCCGCCGGCGCGCAGGAATTGAAAGCGGAAGTCATACCCGATATTCAGGTTCAAGGAAAGAATGGTCCCGCCCCCGTACCCAACTTCGCGCTAGTGGATGTGGTCGGATGTTTTGTGCCTGGGCCGAACGATACCTGGACCCTGACGAAGGGCACCGAACCCGTGCGGACGCGGAGTCCGATGCAGCCCACCGAGCCGGAGATTGCCGCCGCCAAGGCCAAGCCCCTCGGCACGCAAACGTTTCAGCTTTTGGATGTCGAGTACTTCAGCAACGCCTTTCATCCCGAAGCTCACGCGGGCCATAGGGTCAACGCGAAAGGATTTCTGATGCGGACCGGAAACGACGCCAAGATCAATGTGACGTGGGTCGAAATGCTGGCAACGGACTGCGGGCGCTAGCCGGCTAGTTCTGGAAACCAGCCAGCTTCATCAGGTGCCGCTGAAGCCCAACCTTGAGGGCTTCATTGCCGTGGATCGGAACAGAAATTCTAACTTGGCTGCCGGCTTTGGCGTAGATGTGATGACTTCCATTGATACGTTGCCGTGACCATCCATGCGGCTCCCGCATTCGGGCGAACTCCTTGCCGGAAAGTGCCTTCACAGCGCCAATTCAATCACCTGATCATCGGCATAGGTGGATGGAGTTTCTACCGGAACGGATAGAGACATCCCTCGATAGCCTCTCTCAGGTTGGAACGAAGCTCTTCCATCGTTTCACCCTGAGTAGCGCAGCCGGGGATGGAAGGGACTTCAGCCCAGAATCCCCCTTCTTCGGCCTTATGGACGATGGCGCGGACTGTCATGAAATGTGGTGGAGGCGGCGGGAGTTGAACCCGCGTCCGAGAAAGTCTACCGCGAAAAGACTACGTGCGTTTCCGGTTCGGTATTTTTCGACCGCCCCATAGGAACCGGCAAGAGGGAAGCGGCTTAGCCTGATTGATCTCGGCTTTCAGCTCCAGACGGAAGCCTTGGGCCTATCCTGCAAAATGACGTCCTTAAACCGCGTGCAGGCCCACGGCTCAGAGCGGCTACCTAATTAATTAGGCTGCGTAAGCAAACTGCTGATTATTGGCAGTTGTTGTTTTCCGATCGTTTTACGGGAGCTCGGAACCCGGCACGACTCCCCACGACAGATTCAATCCCGTCGAATCCGTTGCGCCCCCTTTCCTTTCAGTTTACCATTCGAGAGTTGACAGTCCCACACGACGACTCCGGAAACTGGCACTTTCGAAGGCGAACGCCTGGCGCCGCTGTACCACGTCGTCCTGCTTGACGACGACGAGCACACCTACGATTACGTGGTCGAAATGCTGGGCGCGCTATTCTTCCTGCCCGTCGAAGCCGCCTTTCAGCACGCGGTCGAGGTCGATACCACCGGGCGCACGATCGTCATGACTTGCGAGCGTGCGCAGGCCGAATTCGGGCGCGATCAGATTCATGGCTATGGCGCCGACCCGCGCATGCCCAGGTCGAGTGGATCGATGAAAGCGGTGATTCAGCCGGTATCCCCGGGTCAAAGCTAGCTTTGGGCGCGCCCCTTTGCGGAGCACGGAAGCGCGTGGTAGTTTTAGCGAAGGATGTCTTCGTCACCAGCAGCGGAAGTATTCGACAGAGCAGCGCGACTGGCTCTGCGATACGGACTTCCTGAAATCGACACAGACATTCGATTGGTGGCGTTGGATTTCGAAGGCGGGCTCGCGCAGCCGATCGACCTGTCGAAAATAGACGCTCTGCTCGACTAGACACCGGCGCGCCAACGTCGAATCACCTGAACTGTCTAGCAGGGAATCGTTTGGCTCCGGCCACAGCACCGGGTGGATCGGGTTATCCGGCGACGTGAAAGCAGCGGTCACTCCCCTCGGAGGACTCGACGACATGACGATCGACTCGCTTCGAGCCGTTCTTCTCGCCGCCCAGAACAACAAGGCTGAGGCTGACCGGCACTCCTGACCTATTTAAGAGTGACGTTTCAAGATCTGCGGCAAGTTCTGCGAAAACGCCGAGCGCGCCAGCACCATGTCGCAACCCGCTTCTTGCGCGGCCTGCTTCAACTCGCCCTGCACGTGTGAGACGTAGCCGATCACACTGATCTTCTGTAGCGCCGGGTCGGCCTTGAGTTTCCGAATCAATCCCACGGGCTCGATTCCAGCGAAGTTCAAATCCAGAATGATTACCGCTGGCAGTTCCGCGGCTTGATCCAGCGCATCCCGCTCGCTCTTCACGAACGCGATGCTCAGTCCGGCGCGCTTGGCGGCCTCGTTAATCTTAACGGTGAAGAACAGATCTTCCACCACAGCCAGAACCTTCTTGGCGGCCATTGTTGTCATTGTAATGATTTAGAAATACCGGGGCGGGTGAAGTCCAATCCTAGCATGCTACCGTGAAACTACGTGCCCGACCCCAACCCTTTTGCCGACCCCCTTCGCTTCGAACGCCGCGTTCCCGAATGCGCCATCGTGATCTTCGGAGCCAACGGCGATCTCACCAAACGCAAGCTGATGCCGGCGCTCTACCGGCTGGCTTACGAGCGGCGTCTGCCCGCCTCGCTTCGCCATCATCGGCAACTCGCGCACGCCGATGACCGACGATGCGTTTCGCGACAAGATGCACGAATCGGTGAAGGAATTTCTGGAAGACAGCCCGTTCGACGAAGATCTGTGGACCGGCTTTCGCCGAAGGCCTGTACTACATCGCCGGCGATTTGAACGACCCGAAGCTGTACTGCCGCTATCAAAGACGAAACTGAACGGCGCTCGGCCGGCCCAACGTGCTGTTCTATCTTTCCACCCAGCCCAGTTATTACGGCGCCGGTGGTGGAGCGGTTGGGCGCCGCCGGGCCTTGGCGCAAGCACGCGGCAAGGCTGGCGGCGCATCGTGATCGAAAAGCCGTTCGGCCACGACCTGGACAGCGCGCGCGCACTGAACGACGCGCGTGCACGGAGTCTTCCCGGAAGACGACGTTTACCGCATCGATCATTACCTGGGCAAGGAAACGGTGCAGAACATCCTGGCTTTCCGCTTCGGCAACGGCATCTTCGAGCCGCTGTGGAATCGCCGCTACGTGAATCACGTGCAGATCACCGCCGCCGAATCCATCGGCGTGGAAGGCCGCGGCGCGTATTATCAGGAAGCCGGCGCGCTGCGCGACATGATTCAGAATCATCTGTTGCAGGTGATGGCGACCATCGCCATGGAGCCGCCGGCCGCGTTCGAGCCCAACGCCGTGCGCGACGAGCGCGCGAAACTGCTGCGCTCGATCCGAAGATCATGAAGCCGGAGGAAGTGCCGCATTTATGCCGTCGGCCGGCCAATACGCGGGCTTCCGGCAGGAGCCGGGCGTCGATCCGGCATCGCAGACCGACACCTACGCCGCGGCGACATTCTTCGTCGACAACTGGCGCTGGGCGGGCGTGCCGTTCTACATTCGCAGCGGAAAGAAACTGCCCAAGCGCACCACCGAAATCGCCATCCAGTTCAACACCGCGCCGCTGCGCTGTTTACTCCGGATGACGGACGGCTCGACCGTTCGCCCGAATCTGCTGATCCTGCGCATTCAGCCCGAAGAAGGCATTTCGCTGCGATTTCTTTCCAAGCAGCCCGGCGGCGGCATGCGGCTGCGGCCGGTTTCGATGGATTTCAACTACGGTTCGAGCTTCGGCGAGCGCTCGCCCATCGGCTTACGAAACGCTGCTGATGACGCGATGACCGGCGACGCCACGCTTTATACGCGCCAGGATATGGTGGAGGCCAGCTGGCAGGTGGTGGCACCGATCCTGGACGACTGGGCGAATCGCAAGTTCGATTTTCCGAATTACGACGGCGGGCACTTGGGGTCCGGCAGCGGCGGATGAGATGCTGGCGCGCAACGGGCACGTATGGAGGAATAGTTGAACTCCGCGGCTCCCAGCATCAATCCGGAAAAGATCCTACGAGATCTACGCGACTTATGGGCGCAGTTGGCCAAGGAGCAGGGAAGTGCAGGAGGCGTCCTGCGCGCTTGCTCGATGACCTTGATCGTAGTCGCGGAACACGATGACGCCGCCGACGCTGAACTGGCCCGGAAAACTATTGGCGGGTTAATGCACGGCCATCCCAGCCGCGCCATCGTCCTGGCTCCGCGCGAAGGCGGCGAATTCAGCAGCCGCGTGTTCGCGGAATGCTGGATGCCGATCGGCGGAGAGCAGCAGATCTGTTCCGAGGGCATAGAGATCGGAGCCGATGCCGAACAAACCGATGAGGTGGCCCGGCTGCTGGTGCCGTTAATCGCGCCGGATCTGCCGGTAGTGCTATGGTGCCGCGGTCCGCGCGCCTTCTTGGACCGGTCTCTCGATCCGCTGTTCCCGCTCGCCAACAAGATCATCTTCAATACCCGTGCCGTGCGTCATGCCAGTTCGGCTATAGAGTTTCTGCGGCGCATGCGCAAAGACGGGAATAAGGACGGACTTAAAGACGGGCGGCAGGTGGCGGATCTGGCGTGGACCCGGCTCACCGGATGGCGCGAAGCCGTTGCCCATTTGATGGACGCGTGCCCCGGCGGATGGCTCGCGGCCGCGGGCGGCGAGGTCCGCATCGAATACGGCGGTGGCCGTCCCGGGACCCGGACTCTGTATTTCGCGCGATGGATCGAGCGCGCTCTTCCAGGAGCTAACGTAACGCTGATCCCCATCGACGGGGGACCGGGGATGCATTCAGTAGTGTTCGCGGGCTGCGGCGCGGAGACATCCATTCGTCTTGGCGAAGGTTCTTCGCTCGAAGTGCGCACCGCTGAACGCACCTATTCTGCCGTGTTGCCGCCGGATTCCGAAGATTGCCTGATGCACGAAGAATTATCGATCCTGGGCCGCGATCCTGTGTTCGACCGGGTGCTGGGGTGACCGAAGAGTTTGAAATGGGCCATGATCTTAAGCAATTCCCAGACGCCGAGGCCGCAGCCGAAGCATGCGCCGAGCAAATTCTCGACTGGCTGCGTGGGACGCTGGACAAACGCGCGCTAGCATCGCTCGCGATTTCCGGAGGCTCGTCGCCCCGCAGGATGTTCGAGATCTTCTCGCGCACCCCATTCGAGTGGGAGCGCGTGCACGTTTTCTGGGTGGACGAACGTGCCGTCCCTCCAACCGACGCGCAGAGCAATTTCAAGTTCGCTCAAGACTCCTGGCTCCGCCCCGGCAATTTCCCCGCGCCCAACATTCATCGCGTGCTAGCCGAGTTGGACCCGGCCATCGCCGCGGCCCGCTACGTCGAAGAAATTCAGCGCTTCTTCGGTATGGCCGCGGGCGAGCTGCCGCATTTCGACGTCGTGCATCGCGGCATGGGCCCGGACGCCCACACCGCCAGCCTGTTCCCCGGAGAGCCGTTGATCCAAAACCACTCCGGCATCGCCGCCGCCGTTTGGGTGGAGAAATTCAAACAGTGGCGCATCACGCTACTGCCCGGAGTCCTGATGGCCGCGCATCACACCGCCATGCTGGTCGCCGGTGGAGATAAGACCGCCGCGCTGCGCTCCGTGCTGCATCAGCCCTTCGATCCTCTCCAGTATCCGGCGCAGATCGCCTCAGGCCAGGGAACCGTCTGGTTTGTCGATACGGCGGCGGCGCAGGACGCCCAATAATACTAGGCCACCGCCGATCAAAGCCGCACTGGCAGGCTCCGGCGTCGGTGCAACTTCGCCCAGTTCGAAATCATTGATCTGGAATGCCGACCCACCAGTCGCCGGTCCCACGAAAATCTCCGTGAGCGCCACGCTGCTAATGATGCCGAAGAACTGTACCGACCCGCCTCCGCTAGGAAGAATGATGTTGTAATTGGTGGCGGACACATTGTGATCGCCGAGTTCGGCTCCCAGAAATGTAAATTGTGAGCCGCTTGCAGACGTCAAATTGAAAGCCACAGCGTACGTATTCGCCGGCAGTGCGATCTCAATTCCGCTTCCCCCTCCGCCGACGGATTGCACCAGCGACGTCCCATTGAGGGTGAGGCTGGCGGGGTTAGCTCCGTTATAGCCGGTGAGGACGGTCCCCGTGGGATCGCTGTAGACGCCTCCCACCAGATTGCCTCCGGCAAACGTCGCCGGGGACATCGAAAATGTTAGGCCGGCTGAACCCGACGCGGTTTGCCAAACGGAGTAAGTGCCGGTGCTGCTACCGCAGCCGCTCGAACACGAACTATAACTGATGGTGGCGTAAACAGGCCGCGCCAGTGCTGCCAGCGCGAGCAACAGGATCAATTTGGGGATGGTTCGGACCGTCGATGTCATTTCGGGCTCTCCAATGGTGCAAAATGAACCCACCTACGGGCCGGTAAGAGCTCCGGTTCGCCGATTTGGGATTCACGTTGCTATATGGTTCCCGAAGGAGACCGATTCTCTCCGAATGGAACGCTAGGATGAGCCCGTACTCCGGGTCTGGCAACACGTGGGGGAACCCCGTGCACCTGGCGGCACGGGTTCAAAATAGGATTTAAGCTTTGGGTACAGGCGGCGGCAACGCGCGCGCGGGGCAAACCGACTTGAATCCGACTTTGCCGTGCGCTCCGTCGCAGAAAGGTTTGTTTTCCGATTGTCCGCAGCGGCACAAGCCGATGGTTTCGCGGCCCGCGAGATCGAACGCGTTCCCGTTCACGTCGTATATGGTGAAGTCGCCGCCTTCGACGCGAATCGAGCCGTTGTCGCGGATAATGATTTTTGTTGGCATTTTTTTCATCGTAACAGATCGCGATGATCCGCCCGCTCGACGGCCCATGCTCCGGGCGCCGGGGCTGCCTCGGAGGCCAGCCTATAATGAGAAGCACCACATGATTCACCTTTCGAGCGACACCGGGGAGCTGTTCGCCAACTCCTACCAATTCGCGCAGCGCCAGGTGCGGAAGCTGATCGAAAAGCATCCCATGCTTTACCCGCTGCACACCAAGGACGGCGAGTGGAAGCATGAAGGCCAGGTGTGGACGCACTGGTCCGACGGCTTTCTGCCCGGCATGATGTGGATCTTTTATCGTCACGCCGAGCCGGGTTCTGCGGACGCGAAGTTCTGGTTTGAAAACGCCGTGCGTTACACCGAACCCATCGAGCCGCGCAAGAAAGATCGCGACGCGCATGATTTGGGTTTTCTGTTCCTGTCCACTTACTACCGCTGGAATCGTTTGCATCCGGATGCAGCCCGGCGCGAGGTGATGATCGAGGCGGGCCGCACGCTGGCCACGCGCTTCAAGGAAAAGGGCGGGTACCTGCGTTCTTTTGTCGCCGACAATTCGGTGTTCATCGACACCATGATGAACGTCGGGATCATACTTTACTCGGCGCGCGAGAGCGGCGACCGCAAGCTGCGCGACATCGCCTTGCGCCATGCCCGCACCACGCGGCGCGTGTTAGTCCGCGGCGACGGCTCGACGGCGCATGAAGGAGTTTTCGATACCGATACTGGCGAATTCCTTCACCAGACGACGCATCAAGGCTATCGCGGCGATTCCTGCTGGTCGCGCGGGTTGAGCTGGGCGATGTACGGCTTTACCACCGTCTACGAATATAGCCGCGACCCGCATTACCTGGAAACCGCGCAGGCCTGCGCCGACTTCTACATCACCCACTCGCCCTCCGATGGCGTGCCGCCGTGGGATTTCAATGCTCCCGCCGAGAACCGGACTCTGCTCGACACCTCGGCCGCCGCGATCTGCGCGGCCGGGTTGTTGCGGCTGTGCCGCCTGGTGCCGGATTCGATGAAGGGGCATCTCTACTGGTCGACCGCGGTGCGCATCCTGCGCGTCGCTGTGCGAGAAGCATCTGGGCAAGTCCGACCCCAAGTGGGAAGGGATTCTCAAAGGCGGCGTTTATCACGTGCACAAAGGACTGGGCGTGGATGAATCCGTGATGTGGGGCGAATATTTCTTCTGCGAGGCGCTGGAACGCGTGCTCTGGTAGATGCTGACTTTTTTCCACACCACTACGTCTAACGAAGCTTTGTTCCGAACCTTGCTGGCGGAAATGGGTCCGGAAATCCCCGCTCGTCACGTGCTGGCTGCGGATCTGCTCGACCGCGCTACTGCTGCCGGCCGCGTCACGCCCGAGATAGCGGTCGACGTAAAGACCCGCATGCAGGCCGCTCTCGACGATGGCACCCGGATGCTTTTGTGCACCTGTTCTACTCTGGGCACCTGCGCGGATGAGATGAACGATCCGCGAGTCTCGCGAATTGACCGGGCCATGGCGCAACGTGCCACCGCTCAAGGCGGTCGCGTGCTCGTGGCCGCGTGCGTTGCCAGCACCCTCGAACCGACCGTTAACTTGTTGCGCGAGTCCGCTCCACCGACAACGCAAATCGAGACGCTTTTGATGGACGACCTGTGGCCTCACTTCCAACTCGGCGAACACATACTCTATTGGCAGAAGATCGCCGAACGGCTGCGCGAACAAGCCTCGGCGTACGATTGCATCGTCCTGGCGCAAGCATCCATGGCCGGCGTCGCCGACTTGCTGCCGGATTTGCCAATCCCAGTGCTGTCCAGTCCGCGAATCGGAATGGAAGCCGCGGTCGCCGTGTACCGGAATTTACGTTAGTGGACGGTCGACGCTGACGAAACCGTCTTCGAGCCGAAAACGGCCAGATCGATAGCGTCGGCCATAGCCTGGTAGCCCGCGTCACTCGGATGCAGATGGTCTCCCGAATCAAATTCAGTACGGAATTGCTTGGGATTATTGGGATCTCGGGTAGCGGCTTCGAAATCCACCACGGCATCGAACGCCCCGCTGGTCCTGATCCAATTGTTGAGCGTCTCGCGGATCGCCTCACCCTTTTCGCTGGAGTACGCAGCGCCGCCATACGGCGTCAGCGTAGCTCCCATCACTTTAATCCCGCGCAGGTGAGCGCGTTCGATCATTTGCTTGTCGGCCGCGATGAGTTCCGCCGCCGTGACGGCATTCTCGGGCAGGGCATTCGCACGCGCGCCCTGGCCGATGTCGTTGATCCCTTCGAGCACGATCAGCCACTTCACGCCGGCGGGACTGAAGACGTCTTCATCAAAACGCGCCAGCGCATTGGGACCGGTGCCATCGCGCAGAATGCGGTTGCCGCCGATGCCCTGGTTCAAAATCGCGATGCGCGCGGTGTCCCGATTCGCAGCCAAGCGGCGCGCGAGGCGGCTGGGCCAACTGCGGTCGGCGTCTGGAGTCGAACCGCGCCGTCGGTGATCGAATCGCCGAAAGCGACGATGGCGGAGGCGTCCGCCGGCGCCAGAACATGTATGCTCGACAGCCAATACCAGGAATGCGTTGTGATCTGATCGTCGATCGAAGCCTGCGCCGTAGCATCGCCCGATTTCGAAATATAAGTTGTATGCAAGACCGCTGTATGAATGGTGGGCGGCCCGCGGCCTCCGGCACGTAGACGCTGACCGCCAGTTCGCCCAGCGGCGGAACGTCCAGATCGACCGGATCGCTCAACGCTGATGCCCCTGGCGGAATGGTAAAACTAGACTGCCCGCTAAAGGTCAGCGCTCGATCCGACCCAGCCGTAATCGCCGAATCCTTCGCGCGAAGGGCCACATGGACCGCGCCCAACTTCAACGGCGCCGTTCCATACGCGTTTGAAAGCTGCACGCGCACCCGCCGGCCTCCAATGCTTGCCGGAGCGATCATGCGGATGGTTTGATTGTTGAACCCGAGCTGAGCCTGCAGAGCAAAAGTGAACGATGGCCCAACAATAGGGGACACGACCTGCGGCGCTATGCGCATCGCCGTCCCCCAAGTGGCTACCCAGTGTTCATTTTGATTTTGCGCGACGGCGGTCTGCGCCCCTAAGAGCACCACCATCGCAAACAGAAACTGACGGGTTTTCATATGCGGCTCCCTGGATGAAGATAGGAGGAGTATACACCGATTCGCGATACGAAGGCGGGAACACGGAACCATGACGGAACGAAAAAAAGAAGTCCACCGCACGGAACGCAGCGGCTGGCTGCGCGCGGCAGTATTGGGTGCGAACGATGGCATTCTGTCGACGGCCAGCTTGGTGCTGGGAGTCGCCGCATCGCACGCGGCTCACGCCAACATTGTGGTCGCGGGAGTTGCCGGACTCGTGGCCGGCGCAATGTCGATGGCTGCCGGAGAGTACGTATCGGTTCACTCCCAAGCTGACGTCGAGCAGGCCGACCTCGAACTCGAACGCCGCGAACTCCAAACAGACAATAAGGGAGAGCACCGCGAGCTGGCGGCAATCTACGTCGGCCGGGGTTTGGATCCCACGCTCGCAAAACAGGTAGCGGATCAATTAATGGCCCACGACGCGTTGGAGGCGCACGCCCGCGATGAACTCGGCATCACCCCGCAGCAAAAAGCTCGCCCGATCCAAGCTGCACTAACCTCCGCTGCCAGTTTCGCGGTGGGCGCAGCCATGCCGCTGCTGGTTACGGCTATCGGCCCGTCGCATTTTCTGATCTATCTGGTATCGGGAACGTCTTTGTTCTTCCTAGCGCTTCTCGGGGGCGTCGCTGCGCATGTCGGAGGGGCCGGCGTCGCAGTTGGCGCGATACGCGTTACGTTCTGGGGCGCACTGGCAATGGCGGTGACCGGGGGCGTCGGAGCGCTATTCGGAACCGCCGCGTGAAGTGTCATATCGAGAGCGTGAGCGTAAATGGAACGAACATCCGCATCGGTATAGAAGGTGAAATGGTCGTGGTCCGGATACAACTCGCCGGTTTGATCGTCGGTGGATGCCAGCATCCAAGCCAGATCGCCCGCGCCGTCTCCGTCCAGAATGGCGCGTAGCCAAGCGCGGTAAATGTCATCCCGTTCACCGGCCGATGACAGACCGCGGCGGCCACCGACCGTCATTCCATACTCCTCAAGCAGCATCGGCTTCCCGGCGCGCCTTCCGGCCGCAAGATGTTGTTCGATCCAGCCAAGTCCGAAGCGGAGCGGATCGCGCTGCTTCCAGGCTTGCGGATAGAGATGAAAAGTGCCGAAGTCGATCTCGGGGACGCTCAGAAACGCGTCGCAATCGACGCCATGTTTCCCAAAGAAGCCTTCGTCGCCGACGCCGAGCAGGTGGTTCGGATCGTTCTGTTTGATCCAACCGCTCATCTCAGCTATCCATTCGAGCAGGATCGCGGCGCCGTCATGCGAATCACAGCGCGGCTCATTCGCTAGTTCCCACCCGAGGATCGCGGGCTCGTCTTGGTACGCGCGTCCAGTCACCGTATTGATGCGGGTGAGAATTTGTTTGACGTAGGACTGGTAGGCTCCGCGAATGCCTGGGTCGCTATAGAAGTCATCCCGCGAGCCCGCGCCGAACCACTCGACGTAGCGATCCATGCCGCCGAAGTCCGGCCAATGATTGACGAGCGGAAGAATGAGACGGATCCCAGCCCGCTCCGCGTCGGCGATGAGATGATCCAACCGCTGAAGACCGTTTTCGCCGGTATTCACTTCTGGACGATTCGTCGCCGGATTCCAGGATTGGAAGTGCGCACCGCGCCAGGTGGTATCGAGGAAAGCGGGCGCTCGCAGAGTATTCAGTCCAATTTGCTCGGCGGCCTGCAACACTGCTCTGCGCATTGCATCGGTCGCGAACCCCGCGTAGTAGTTATTGGCGCCTACCAGTTTGAGCCGCGCTCCGCCATCGTCGAAGTGACCGTCGCGGACGCCTACCAGGTTCATCGCAGCGTCTAGTAATCCGGCAAAAGTTGATGCGGAGCGTCGATCCAGAAATCCGGCGACCAGCGTGCCAGCTCCTCGCGTTCCCCGTAGCCCCAGGTGACGGCGCACGTCGGAATCCCGGCGCGCCGTCCCGCTTCCATGTCTGCGGCCGAATCGCCGACGAAGCAGGCAATCCTCCGGGCGAGCGCCCAGGGCCTCCAGAGACTTCAGCAGCACATCCGGCTCGGGCTTGGCCGGAAAGCCGTCGGTGCCCTGCACGTGATCGAAATGCTGGATCAGCTCGAATTGTTCCAGCACAGCGCGCGTGGTAGGAGTGCCTTTGGTCGTCGCGGTGGATTTCCTGCCGCCCAGCCGCGCGAGAGCCTCCGCCACTCCCGGATAGACCGCCGTGTGCCGCATGCTTGCGAGCCGCGTAGATCGCGCGGTAGTCGCACCATCATCTGTTCCGCTTCCGCGAGCCCGAATCCGAACTCCAGGAACACGTCGAGCAGATGCCGCCCGATGTAGCGTCGCAGGGCCTCGTGAGTAATGTCGGTGCGGCCGTGCGCGGCCAGGACTTCCGTGATGGCGCCGCAGATATCGGCTGCGAGTCTACGAGCGTCCCGTCCACGTCAAAGACGTAGACGGGAAACGATGGGATCACGCTTAAGCCGGCTGCGGGCCGCCTTCCAGCATACCGGGAACACGCCGCGGCGGCTCCGGCTTGATCACCTGCTGCGTGCCGTCGCCACTCGAAGCGGGCGGCGGCGGAGCCGGCATGGCTTCGAGAGTCTCGCCGTCGATCAACTGGCGCACTTCGCTGCCGTCCAGCACTTCCCGCTCCAGCAGCGCCATGGCGATGCGCTCCAGCGCGTCCGACGTTCTCTTCGATGATCTTGCGAGCGCGATCGTAGCCGTCCTGCACCAGCTTCTTCACCTGCTCGTCGATGCGGATGGCGGTGGCTTCGCTGTAATCGCGATGCTGCGCGATTTCGCGGCCCAGGAAGATCTGCTCTTCCTTCTTGCCGAAGCTCAGCGGTCCCAGATCGCTCATGCCCCATTCGCACACCATCTTGCGAGCCATATCGGTGGCGCGTTCGATGTCGTTGCCCGCGCCGGTGGTCACATGATGCATGAAGATCTCTTCCGCGATGCGGCCGCCCATCAGGATGGCGATCTGCGCTTCCAGGTAATCCTTGTCGTAGCAGTGTTTGTCGTCGAGCGGCAACTGCATGGTCACGCCCAGCGCCATGCCGCGCGGAATGATGGTCACCTTGTGCAGCGGATCGGCGTTGCGGCGTCAGAGCCGCCACCAGCGCGTGGCCGGCCTCGTGATACGCGGTGTTCTTCTTTTCTTCGTCGCTGAGGATCAGGCTCTTGCGCTCGGCGCCCATGATCACTTTGTCTTTGGCGAGCTCGAAATCGAACTGCGTGACGACTTTGCGATTCTGGCGGGCCGCCACCAGCGCCGCCTCATTCACCAGGTTGGCCAGATCCGCGCCGGCGAATCCCGGAGTACCGCGCGCAATCGTCATTAGGTTCACGTCATCGGCCAGCGGAATTTTCTTGGTGTGAACTTTCAGAATCTGTTCGCGGCCCTTGAAATCCGGACGCCCCACAACCACGCGGCGGTCGAAACGGCCCGGCCGCAGCAGCGCCGGATCCAGCACGTCGGGACGGTTGGTCGCCGCCACCAGGATCACGCCTTCGTTCGATTCAAACCCATCCATCTCCACCAGCAACTGGTTGAGGGTCTGTTCACGCTCGTCGTGTCCGCCGCCCAAGCCCGCGCCACGATGGCGGCCGACGGCGTCGATTTCATCGATGAAGATGATGCAGGGCGCGTTCTTCTTGCCTTGCTCGAACAGATCGCGCACGCGGCTGGCGCCGACGCCCACAAACATCTCGACGAAATCCGAACCGGAGATCGAGAAGAACGGCACATTGGCTTCGCCCGCGATGGCGCGCGCCAGCAGCGTCTTGCCGGTGCCCGGCGAGCCGATCAGCAGCACGCCCTTGGGGATGCGTCCGCCCAGCTTCTGGAACTTCTGCGGCTCGCGCAGAAACTCGATGATCTCCTGCAATTCTTCCTTGGCTTCCTCGACACCCGGCGACATCCTTAAACGTCACCTTCTTCTGCTGCGAGGAATGCAGGCGCGCGCGCGACTTCCCGAAGCTCAAAGCCTTGTTCCCGCCGCTCTGCATCTGGCGCATCATGAAAACCCAGAAGCCCACCAGCAGCACGAAAGGGATAGCGTTCATCAGCAGGGAAACCCAGTTCCCGCCTGCGTCCTTTTCGACGTTGACGGCCACGCCCTTGTCGATCAGCAGCGTGGTGAAGTCGTTGTAGGTGTGCGGAACGGTGGACGTAAACTCGTCGCCGTTCTTGTACTTGCCGTGGACGTCGCCGGTCACGCTATTGAGCGTGATCTTTTCGACCTTGCCGTCCTTCACGTCGCGGACCAGAACCGAAAAGTCGGGGTGTGCTCCCGTCGGCTTGGTATTCTTGATCACCGCAAAGACCAAGCCCACCAGCCCCAGCACCACTACCCACAAAACCAGATTTCTCACGCTCGAATTCATGCGTTCTCCCCAAATGATTCCGGCAAAGACTGCCTTCTACTGTACAGACGAGATAACCGCACCAAAAGGTTCAACTCTTCGGTGGTTCCGCTTCCCAGACTCGGAGCACCGGACCGGGCTCGCGATTCGCGGCAAACTCCGCGGCGGCTCCGAACTTTCTGGCCCACAAGATCGTGTCTCCATTACTGATAATCGGCCACGATGCCCTTAACCAGGAGGGCACTCGCCCCACTTGGAACATTTCCTTGATCTTTAGATCCCGGTCCTGCCCCAGCGGACGGTAATGATCTCCCGGCTTCCATCCCCGCAATTCCAAAACCGCAGGGAGACGCCGCAGACTTAACTCGGCTGCTTTTAGCGTAGCACCCTTTTTTGATGCCGGATTCGATGTGGAAAAGCCAGGCGCGATCTCCAAATGGAGGCAGGTTTCGGCGGACATGGCATAGGTTCCGGGAATCGTCAGCCGCACCGGGAAGACATCAACACCCGGCTCTGGGATCGCCATCCGGATCCAGTCGAACGAGCGGCGGACGTCGATGCCGGGCAGGCGAAGGCGGCCGTCGCCTTGATCGCGACCCGCAAGTTCCAGGACCCGTTCGATGTGGTCATATTCAAGTTGTCGGAGATCCCCTCTCACCTGCGCGATGGCTTGGCGGATCAGCCTCCGGCCCACCGCTGGCGGGAGGGCGGCGAGGACGGACGCCTGCACTTCGATTCCTCCGGCACGCGCGACTAGAATCCCGGCCGAAAGATCGTCGATGTAGGATCGCCACCAGCGCTCTTCGTCATGCGCCAGGCTGGCCAGTTGCGCGAGCGACTCACCGACCTGCGGATTCCACTCGCGCGCGAGTTGCGGCAGAAGCGAGCTGCGAATCCGGTTACGGGCGAAGCGCGGATCGACATTGCTTGAATCCTCGCGCCAAGGGATGCCGTGGCCCCGTAGGTATTCGATTACTTCACTGCGCGTAATGTCGATCAAAGGGCGGATGTAGCCGTCGTCCGTAACCGGATAAATCCCCGCCAGGCCGCGCAGGCCCGACCCGCGCAAAAGGCGAAACAGCACCGTCTCCGCCTGATCGTCACGCGTGTGGCCCAAAGCGACGCGGCCGGCCTTCAATTCCGCGAAAAAAGCCCGGCGCGCGCGACGTCCGGCTTGCTCGAGATTATCCCCAGCACTGGAGATGTCCGCGCTCGCGCAATGAAAGGGAAGACCTAAACCCGCGGCCATCTCCGCGACGAAACGTTCGTCTTCGTCAGACTCCGCTCCCCGCAGCCGGTGATTCAAGTGAGCGACGGACAGCGAAACGTCAAAGGCCGGCGCCAGTTCCCGCAGCACATGCAGCAGGCAGACGGAATCCGGACCGCCGGATACCGCAACCGCCACGCGGCTCCCGCGAGGCAGCATGTTATAACGAGTAATGGTTTTGCGGACCCGCTCCAGCACGGCCAACTCTTTCACTATTGTAGTGTTTAATGATGGATCCCCAGCTTCAACAACGCGCGGCGAAAATTCGCCTGCTGCTCATGGATGTCGACGGCGTGCTCACCAACGGACTCTTGTTTAATGTTCCGGGTCCGGATGGACCAATGATCGAGACCAAGGGCTTCAACGCGCAGGATGGCATCGCGCTGCAATGGCTGCGCTGGAATAACATCCAGACCGGAGTCATCAGCGGCCGCGAATCGCACGCGCTGGAAGTCCGCGCCAAGCAGGTGGGCATGAAGTACGTGTACCAGGGCCACATCGAAAAGGTTCCGATCTTGGAAGAGATCGTCCAAAAGAGCGGCTTCGCTCTGGAAAATATCGCCTACGCCGGCGACGACTTGACAGATGTTCCCATCTTTCGGCGCGCGGGTCTGGCTTTCGCTACCGCGAATGCGCGTCCTGAAGTGAAGCGCAACGCCCACCATATAACGGCGGTGCCCGGCGGGGAAGGCGCGGTGCGCGAAATCGCCGAGATCCTACTTCAGGCCCAAGGCCATTGGGACGGCCTGTTAAAGAAATACGAGGTGGAGTGAGTGGCGAATCCGAAAATCGGCATTGAGATTATTTCCGCCTCCGGCCCCGGGATCCTGCACGCGACCACCGGCGTGATTGCGCAGCATCGCGGAAACATCACCAGCGTCGAGATCTTCGAAGACGGCGACAGCGGCACGGACCGCACGTATTTCGAAATCGAGGCGCAAGGCGATCTGGGGCCGATGCTGGACGATCTGCGCAAGCTTTCCATTGTCCGGCGCGCCGAGCAAGTGGCGACCATGGAAACGATCTACGGGAAGCGCATCATCATCATGGGCGGCGGAGCGCAGGTGGGGCAGGTCGCAATGGGAGCGATTCTCGAAGCCGACCGCCACAATATTCGCGGCGAGCACATCTCGATCGATACCATCCCTTTGGTGGGTGAGCAGCCGCTGGCCGACGCGGTCCGCGCCGCTGCCAGGCTGCCGCGCGTGAAGGCCATCGTGATGGCGGGATCGTTGATGGGCGGCGACATTGAACACGCCGTCCGCGAAGTGCGCGCCCAAGGACTGCTCGTCGTGAGCCTCAACATGGCCGGCAGCGTTCCTGATGCGGCCGATCTGGTGGTGACCGATCCAGTGCAAGCCGGCGTCATGACCGTAATGGCGGTAGCCGATACCGCGAAATTCAGCGTGGGCCGTCTGACGCGCCGAGTTTTCTGAGTTAGGCCGTCAGCGCCTGCAGCTCGGCAATCTCACGCCGCAGCGTTTGCAGTTCCTGCAGAGCCGCCTCGAAGTCGCGGTTTCGGGCTGCCAATTCAATGCGCTGAGCGCTCTCACTGAGGGCGGCCGAAGCTAACTGTTCCGCGGCTTCGGATATCTTGCGCGACTCGCTGCCCAGCGTGGTTCCATCGGCTTCTGCCGCGGCTGCCTCCAGGCGTTCCAGCCGTTCGGGCGCCAATTGCAGGAACACTTCCAATAGATCGTTCGCCATCTTGGAGTCTTCCAGCAGCAACTTCGCCGTCACGACTTTATCCGAAACCGCCGGCGGCGGCGGAGTTTCTACAGCCTGTTCCTGCAACTGCTTCTCGATGATGGACAGCAGATGCGCTGGTTGGATGGGCTTCGATACATACGAATTCATACCCGCCTGCAGGCAGCGCTCGCGATCGCCGTTCATGGCGTGCGCGGTCATGGCGATAATCGGCAGCCGGTCCCAGCGCGAGTTGAGCCGCATGATGCGGGTAGTTTCCAGTCCGTCCAGCACCGGCATCTGCACGTCCATGAGGACCAGATTGTAGGCTTGTTCCGGAGTTGCCAGGCTGGCGTCGAGCTTCGACAGCGCCTCCCGCCCGTCGCTGGCCACGTCGATGTGATAGCCCTTCTTGCGCAGGATCGCCAGCACGACTTTCTGATTGACCAGATTGTCTTCCACCAGCAGGACGCGCACTTCCGACGGCGTGATTTTTTTCAACACCACGCCGTTCGGCGATTCCGATGACGAAACGGCGGATGCAGCCACCGGAGTCCAGGGCAGGGTAACCGTGAAGGTGCTTCCTTTCCCAACCTGACTCTCCACATTCACCTTGCCGCCTTGCATTTCAACCAGCCGTTTGGTGATGGCCAGACCCAGCCCGGTGCCGCCGTATTTGCGGGTAATGCTGCCGTCGGCCTGCGTGAATTTTTCGAAGATCGCCGTGAGCTTGGCGGCATCGATGCCCGGGCCGGTGTCGCTGACCTCGATTTTCATTTGGGCTGGCCCGTCGCTGCTCTCGGTGGCGGAGAGCCGCAGGCACACCCATCCGACTTCGGTGAACTTGAGCGCGTTGGATAAGAGATTCGCAGCGATCTGGCGCACGCGCAGCGGATCGCCAATCACTTCCAGCGGCGCCGCGGAATCCACTTCCAGGTGCAGCGCGATTTTCTTCTGCGTAGCGCGCGCCTGGAAGGACTTCACGCAATCTTCGAGCACCGTGCGCACGTTGTACGGGATGCTCTCGATCATCATCTTGCCGGCTTCGATCTTGGACAGATCCAAAATATCGTTGAGCAACGCCAGCAGCGCATAAGCCGAACGCTGCGCGATCGCCAGTTCCTCCCGCTGCTCGGCGCTGAGCGAGCTGTCCAGCACCACCTCCAACATGCCCAGCAGCCCGTTCATTGGGGTGCGCAGTTCATGCGACATATTCGCCAGAAACTCGCTCTTGGCCTGACTCGCCGCGAGCGCGGCGCGCATGGCTTTTTCCAGGTCTTCGGTGCGCTGCCGGATGCGCTCTTCGAGCAGGTCGCGATGCTGCCGGATCTCGGCCTGCGACGCATTGATTTCGGCAATCATCTGGTTGAAGCTTTCGCCCAGATATTGGATCTCGTCATGCGTCGAACTTGTCTGAATCGGCTCGAATTTCCCTTCGCGCACGGACGTGATACCTTGCTGCAGAAGGGCCAGTGGACGCCCCAGAGCTCGCATCGTAAATTGCGAGATCAGGCCGCCCAGCAGCACCACGACCACGCACATCAGGATGGCTTTCGGCAGGTTAAAGGCGTGGTTGCGCACATCCCAAAGAACGATCAACCCCACCATCCACAGAAACAGTAGGACGGTGAAGCGAGAGAACTTGGACGCCAATGAACGGAAATTGGCCGGCTTTATTTCATCCACCTACCCAATGGTGCCCTTTCCCTGGTCGAATCACCATTGGAAGTTGACCTTAGTACTTCTAAGGTCGACCTTTAGTTTTCATAGGACTCCGGTTAGTAGGAAAGGCCTGCGCGCCTTAATTATTCCGGGCCGTCTGTATTTCACTCGGGATTATGCCAGCCGCCAATGTCGTCCGCCAGCCGTTCGGCTTCCGGCGGGCCCCAGGTGCCCTGGCTCGTAGACCTGCAAAGGCAGGCTCCGGTCGGTGACGCCGTCGACGGCGGACCAAGCCGTTTCCACCGCGTCCTCGCGGATAAAAAGCATGCCGTCTCCGCGCATGGCGTCGGATAATAAGCGCTCGTAAGGGCTCACCGCGCCGTCGATATCGAGCTTCATGACCGACAATTCGCTCGGCATCGGCGCCAGGTCGAACCCGGGACGCTTTACGCGGATTCCCATGCTGACGCTGAATTCCGGGTTCAACTGGAAGCGCACGTAGTTGGCCCCGAACGGCACTCGCCACAGCGGAGACTCGCGCAGCCGCACAACCACTTCGGTGGCTGTCACCGGCAGGCATTTCCCGGTGCGGATCAGAAACGGCACGCCCGACCAGCGCCAGGAGTCCAACTCGAAGCGCACCGCCGCGTAAGTCTCGGCCCGCGAATCCGGCGCGACGCCAGGTTCCTGATGGTATCCGGCGAATTGCCCGCGCACCACGTCGATCGGTCTCAGCGGAACAATCGTGCGGAAGACTTTGGCTTCCTCATCGCGCAAGGCATTCGGATACAGGCTGGTCGGCGCCGCCATGGCCAGGAATCCCACCACCTGCAGCAGATGATTCTGCACCACATCGCGAATCGCGCCCACTTCGTCGTAAAACTTGCCCCGGCCCTGGATGCCAAAGTTCTCGGCCATGGTGATTTGAACGCTGTGGATATAGCGCTTGTCCCAGATGGGCTCCAGAAACGTATTGGCGAAGCGGAAGAACAGGAGATTTTCCACCGCCTCCTTGCCCAGAAAGTGGTCGATGCGAAAGATCGACTCCTCCGGGAAAACCGAGTTGATGATGGCGTTCAGTTCCTTCGCGGACTTGAGATCCCGCCCAAACGGTTTTTCCACCACCACCCGCGCGCCTTGAGCGCAGCCCGAGCTGCCCAATGCTTGGACCACGGTCGCCGAACAGACTGGGCGGGATCGCGAGATAGTGGGTCGGGCGGCACGCGGCTGCCCAGCACCTTGCGAAGCTGCGTGAAGGTGGTCGGCGTCTTGATAATCGCCGTCGATATACTGCAGCAGGCCGATCAATTTCGCGAAGGCAGCGTCGTTGATTCCGCCGTGCTCGCTGAGGCTATCGTGCGGCGCGCTGCTGAAGTTGTTCCAGCGTCCATCCGGCTTTGGCCACGCCGATCACCGGCACGTTCAGTTCGCCGTGCATCACCATCTGCTGCAGCGCAGGAAAAATCTGCTTGTACGCCAAATCGCCGGTGGCGCCAAAAAATACCAGTGCATCCGACGCCGCGCCGGCCGGAGCCGGAGGGCGAGTCCCAGGCAGCGGCGCCATGGTTACGGCTTCCAATCCGCGCGGAAGATATTGAACTCGTAGTTGCCCTTGCCCTGATAGCTGGAGGAGAAGATCAGATATTTGCCGTCCGGCGAGAACTCGGGGAACGACGTGAACTTCCCGTAGTCCGTCACTTGTTCCAGGCCGCTGCCGTCCAGATTCATCAGGAACAGCTCGAAGTAACTCGAATCGCACTTGTTCTTATTCGACGCGAACAGGATCTTCTTGCCATCCGGAGTAAACGTCGGCGCGAAGCTGGCGCATCCGAAATTCGTGATGGTCTTGGCGTTCGAGCCGTCGGCGTCCGCGATATGCACTTCCATCTTCATCGGCGTGGTCAGGTTGTCCTTGAGCAGTTCGCGATACTTCGCGATTTTCTCAGGCGTGTCCGGACGGTACGCGCGCCACATCATTTTCTTGCCGTCGCGCGAGAACACTGCGCCGCCATCATAACCTTCGGCGTTGGTGATTTGCTTTTTTCCGCTCCCGTCCTCGTTCATGGTCCAGATGTCCAGATCGCCCCCGGCGAGCGATGTATAGAGGATCTTCTTGGTCTTGAAATTGACCGTGCCTTCGGCGTCGTAGCCGGTGGTGTCCGTCAGCTTCTTGACGATCTTGCCGTTGTCGGTGGCCAGATAGATATCAAACGTCGGATAGACCGCCCATACGTAGCCTTTGCTGTGATCCGCCGGCAGCGGACACGCGTCGCCTCCCTCGTGCGTCGACGCGTAGATGATGTGTTTGTTGTCGCTGGTGAAGTAACCGCAGGTGGTGACGCCTTTGCCGGTCGAGACCATGTGCTGATCGGAGCCATCGGCGTTCATGACGTACTCCTGATCGCAGGTGCGCCCGTCTCGCGTCGACTGGTAAATGATGCGCTTACTGTCGGGCGACCAGTACGACTCGCCGTTCGAGCCGCCCTGCGTCAGTTGGACGAGATTCGCGAAATGACGCGGTGTTTCCTGCGCCAAAGCGGCAGCGAGGACGCCAGGAGGAAGCCAGCCAGCAGAGTCTTCATACCGATCATTGTAGAACGGGCATTGTAGAACGCACCTAAGTGATATGATTCTCCACCATGGATGCTCTGACCCGCCGCCTCGCGGCAGCTTTGCTTCTATTGGCGGCGACCGTCGCTGCCCAGACCAATTCGTCTAACTGGAACGCCGTCAAAGTCCTGACAGCGGGAACCGAAGTGCGGATACAAAGTGGCTCGCGCACCGTTAGAGGCAACATCGACGGAGTGACGGAGGACGCGATTCTAATGCGCACCCGAAAAGGCCAGGAAACGTTCAAACAGCCAGACGTGATGCGCGTCTCGCTGAGGGAGAGCGGTCATCGTACGCGGAACGCTCTCATTGGACTCGGCATTGGCGCCGGAGTCGGTCTCGGCGTCGGCGCTGCCGCCGATGCAAGCTGCAAGAGCTTCTGCTTTGGCGGGAATTTGGGAAAGGCCGTCTTCACGCCGGTAGGAGCGATTGTGGGGATCGCGGTCGGCGCGTTAATCCCGGCCGGCGGCTGGCGCGAGATCTACAGGAAGTAGCTGCTAGGGAAGAGGATCGTGCGGCGCGTCGGCGTTCAAGTGCGCGTAGAACCCCATATCTTCGCCAGTGCAATACTTCGTAGCGTAGATGATCTGGAAAGTGTGCCCAGCGAAGTGCTCGACGATGTGATAAATCGCCGCCAGCACCGTGCAGTCGTAGCCTTGGTTTTGCGTCCGTTCCATGAGCCGCCCCGCGGGCAGCGCCCGGAGGAGTGCGGCGGCCTGTTCCACGGTAGCTCGCAATTGCGCCTGCAATTCGTTTGCTCCGGCGCCGCCCTGCGCGGCAAACTCGGAATCGCGATCGCGCACATCGGGCTGGCCGCCGATGCCGTGCAAAATCCATTGCCGGACGTTCCCATTCAGATGCAGCAGCAGATTGCCCACGGCATTCTGATTGGCCCCGGCCCGCATCCAGACCTGTTCCGGCGTAAGCTTCCGCACGCAGCTATCGATGCGGCCCATCAACTGAAGTAGCTTGTCGGCGGAGAAGGTCAGGAACTCAGTTTCAATTGTCATGATCGCGTGCATCCATTTTATCCGCCCAGCGCAGGAACCGGATCAGTTCGCGCCGGTTGCGCCAGGTGAATCCCCAGAAATCGCCAGCCGAGATACGCTCGGCGTGCAGCCCGCAATAAGTTTCGATGCGCCAGCGCAGATAAGGGCTGCGCCAGGGACACAGCCGGTATCCTTTGGAGAGCCGCCACATTGCACCCAGCATTTAGCCTATGCGCCGCGGCCCGGCATCACTTATTTGCGTTGGCGTTAGCGTAGTAGCCATTGCGGCTGCGAACGTTGGGGTGCCCGGGAGCATTCACGGTAACCGTAATTTTCCGGAAAGTCCCATCCAGCGCCGTGTTGATCGGCGAATAGGCCAGCGTGTATTGATTGCGAATCTCGTGGGCGATCTCCGGCACTTCCTTGTCGACTTCTTCCAGATCCTTAGGATAAAAATCCAGCGCGCCCGAAGCGATAGCGAGATCGTGCAGCGCGCGCTTGGCTTTCTTGGCTTCCCGCGGTTCCTCTTCGCTTAAGATGCCGATGGAATAAATCAGCACGTCGCTCTGCTGGGCCTTGCGCATCAGTTCTTCCAGGTTGATGTTGCTGGTATTGTCGTTGCCGTCGGTGACCACCACCAGCACCTTCTTGTCTTTTTTGGCTTTGTCCTTCAAGTAGTCCATCGACATGCTGATAGCGTCGCGCATGGCCGTGCCGCCCTTGGTTTCGATGCGGTCGAGCGCCTCTTCCATCTTCTTGATGTTGCTGGTGAAGGGCTGATCCAGATACGCATCGTCGTTGAAATTCACGATGAACACTTCGTCCTGCGGATTCGAAGCCTTCACCAGGTCCAGCGCCGCCGCCGCCACCCGGCGCTTCTTGTCGCGCATGCTGCCGCTGTTATCGATGATGATGCCGAGCGACACCGGGACGTCTTCCCGGCGGAAAATCTTGATGGGCTGCTCCACGCCGTTTTCGAAAACTTTGAACGCGGGTTCTTGCAGATTTGTGACCAGCTTGCCCTTCTGATCGAGCACGCTGGCATGCACCACCACCAGCCGGCTATCGGCTGTAAATACCGGGATCTCGTCGGAGGGCGCGGCCGCATTTTGAGCCGAGGGCGTGGAAGGAGCCGTGGTGTGGTTCGCGGGCGGCGCCTGGCCGAAGGCCACGACTGCAGCCAGCGGCAAAGCCAGCCAGAACGAGTCCGCGATTCTATTGCGTCGGTGCATAATATCCCGTGCGGAACATGGCATGCAGTTGCGGCAGTCCCGTGGTCTTCACTAGCTTAACCTGCACGCGCCGGTATTTTCCGTCGCGCGCCGTATTCTTGGGACTGTATCCCAGCACATATTGATTGCGCAATTCGATTCCGATCTTGGCCGCCACATCCGGCAGCTCCGCCAGATTGTCCACTGCGAAATGCCGGCCGCCGGTCTGCTCGGCCATCTCCGCCAGCAGGCCCGGGACCGCCCATTTCTTCAGGCGTCCGGCCGCGCGACGCTACGGCTCAAAAATCCCGATGGCGTAAATCTGTACATCGGCTTCGCGCACCGCGTTCTTTACCTCGGTTTCGGTGTAGCGGCTGGAGTTATCGCCGCCATCGGAAATGATCAGGATCGCCTTGCGCGGATTGTGCGCCTTCTTCATCTGATTCATCGCCATGTAAACGCCGTCCAGCAGCGCCGTGCGGCCCTTGGCCTGGGTAAATGTCAGCCGGTTCTGAATCTCTTCGGTATCGGGCGTGAAGGTCAGCACCAGTTCCGGCCGGTCGTTGAACTCGACCAGGAAGAACTCGTCCTGCGGGTTGGCGGTCTTCATGAACTGCGTCACGGCCTGGCGCGAGCGTTGCAGCTTCGCGCCCATGCTGCCGCTGGTATCGAAAACAATGCCTACCGACAGCGGCGCATCTTCGCTTGAAAACTGCGTGATCTCCTGATCGACTTTATCTTCAGAAAGCTTGAAATTTTCCTTGTCCAGGCCGGTCACGAAGCGGCTCATCGGATCCGTCACCGATACCGGGATCAGCACCAGCGTGGTGTCCACTCGAATATCCGAGCGCCGGTCGGTGATCGATTCATTGGGGTCCGCCGCGGGCGTGCGGGAGCGCGGTGTGATCGAGACTTTAGGATCTACCGTGCTGCTGGCAGGAGCCTGGGTACTGCCAGGCGGGGCTTGAGAAACGCTTTGGGAATATCCGAAAGTGGCGATCAGCGGAAGCGCGACGGCAAGAGCGAATCCGACCAGAAGACGCATAATCAACCAAACCTGACCTCAGTATATCAGGGTGAACGTTGCGTGATCGCGCGATTTTTGGTGAGGTTTTTTTACAGAAACGTAAAAAAGAAAATGCCGGTGAGTACTCGGAGGAAGATACTCACCGGCCGGCGAACTGTTACCCGAAGGCGGCAGTCTACCGAACTTTTGGGTGGGTCACCGAATCAACGGCAATCCAGCCCTAGAGAAAGAGACGTAGTGAGGCACCGGAATGCCTCACAACTGGACAAATCGATACTACCATCGGAAAAATCTCTTGTACAGAGATTAAGGGCGCCGAGCGGCACGCAATCCGTTCTTTTTTACTGGCGGGAACGCCTATCTTTCGATAAAGGCCTTGGCGGTCTATTGAAGATACTTATTCAGTATTGCGGCCAGCCTGTATCCGGCGGTCGCAACTCGTTGACGCGCAATATTCTTCGCTTTTTCTTCGTACAGTGGAGGCAGTATTATGGGCTTGTCCTTTGATCCGGTTTCCAAGCCGAACGTGTAGACGGCCGATTTATCGAGCTCGAAACTTTCGTCGGCCCAGATCAAAGGATCTAACGATAGCGGATCGTTGGCCGGGTAGTCGGCCGTGATGTCGCGAGCGTCCCGAACGATGTCCGCGTCACTGAGGTCGCGCGGAGCGGCGGCTTCGTCCCACAGTGCATGTAGATTTCCTCCGGGCTCCACGAAATCGAAATTTCCTCCGGCATCGCCTTTGGGCTGGGATTTCAGGAACCGGCTGGTGACATGCAGAGGCTGATGCACGTCGCCGGTCAGATGCACCAGCCAGGGAAGGTCGTAGGCGGCCTGCCGCGCATCGGCGGTGCCGATTTCGGACAGCAAGCGCGGAAGCTCCGTCATCAGATGCGGAGGCGGTTGTTCGATCACGGGCGTACCGTCCCCCGAAATCCCATGGTCGAAATAATGCCAGGCGCGGTGCCGCATCATATCGGGAAAGCCCGGCAAAAGCGGAGTGGGCTGGGCATTCGGATTCAACTCGTCATAAAACCGGTTGTCGGTGTCGTTGTAGATGATCTGGTCCGGCCAAGGCGCCGCGTGAACGAAGGCGTAGCGGGCAAGGGCGGCGGGATCGTTCCTGATGGCGTCCGAGGCTCCTTGAGCGAACATGCGGTTGTAATCCGGATGACTGCGAATCATCTGGTCCACGCGCGCGCGAGCCTGGGGAGTGAGCCGCTCATACGCGATCTCGGCAATGATGGAATGACCCGAATAATTCCAGGCCGAAGCCGGAAGCGCCAGAAGCAGCGCGCCGATTACAGAGGTGAGACGCCGAATCAAGAGCATGATCCTATTTTGCCGCGTGTTTGATCAATTGTTCGGCGTGCCGCAACGCTTCTGGCGTAACCCGCTCGCCTGACAGCATGCGTCCAATCTCGCGAGTGCGCGCAGCCGCATCTAATTCTTCGATGGTCGTGACGGTCCGTCCGCGCTCGGCGTGCTTCTCGACGTAATAATGATGCTCGGCGAATCCGGCGATCTGCGCCAAATGGGTGACGCACAGCACTTGTGCCGATCCGGCCAGCTTCTTCAGGCGCCGCCCGACAGCTTCAGCGGCGCTGCCTCCCACTCCGGCATCTACTTCGTCGAACACCAGCGTCCGCGGAATCGCGTGCTTCTCGGTGCGCGCCGGTGCGATGCAGGTCTTGAGCGCCAGCGCCACTCGCGATAGCTCACCGCCCGAAGCGATTTTTTCGAGCGGCTTCAGTTCTTCACCCACGTTAGGCGAGATCAGGATTTCCACTGCGTCCGCGCCCGCCGCCGACCACTCCGCCGGCGTGACACGAATCTCAACCCGCGTCTTATCCATAGCGAGCGAAGCCAGTTCTCCTGCGACCGCTTTGGCCAAGCGCTTTGCCGCTTCGCGCCGCAGCGTCGAGAGACGTCCGGCGGCAGATTCGTACCCTGCGGTCAAGACTGTCAATTCCTTGGCCAGCGCCGCCCGCCGTTCGCCGGAACTCTCGACGGCGCTCAGGTTCCGCGAGACCTCTTGATGAAAGGCGATCACTTCCTCAATCGTCGCCCCGTACTTGCGGCGCAGTTTTTCGAGCGCCGCCAGACGTGTTTCGATCTCTTCCAGCCGCGCCGGATCGGCCTCCAGCTTCCCCACATAATGACCCAGCGCGCGAGTCGCTTCGTCCACTGCGATGCGCGCGGGCTCCAGCGCCTTCACCACTTCGCGCATGCTTTCGTCGATGCGGCCCAGGTCTTCCAGGCGCTTGACCACCGTGTGCAATTGCGCCGCGACGCTTTCCGGGTCTTCGTAGAGTGCCGCATAGGCGGCTCCCGCCGTTTCCTGCAAACGCACCACATTGCGCAGGACACGCCGCTCGTTTTCAAGTTGCGCGTCTTCGCCCGGCTGCGGATTCACTGCCTCGATTTCGTTGCGCTGGAAAGTCCACAAGTCGGCTTGCCGGAGCTTTTCCTGCGCCGTGCGGTCGAGTTCCGCCAGCTCCGCCGTCGCCGCGTTCCAACGCGTATAGAAGGACGCGACTTCGGTCAGCAGTTCGCCAGCGTCCCCGAACCCGTCCAGCATTTCCCGCTGCACACCGCCTGAAAACAACTGTTGCTGATCGTGCTGGCCATGGATATCGCCCAGCGTCCGCGCCAGTTCCTTAAGCAGCGCCGCCGTCACCGGACGCCCACCCGCGAAGGCCCGCGACTTGCCGTTGGATAAGATCTCGCGCTCGATGATCAGCTCGCCGTCCTCCGGCTCAATGCCTTCCGGCAGCGTTTTGGCGTCCACTTCGAAGATGCCCGCGATCCGCGCCCGCTCCGCGCCCGTGCGCACCATTTCCGCCGCCGCGCGCCCGCCCAGCAGCAGAGCCAGCGCGTCAACTACGATCGATTTGCCGCTGCCGGTCTCACCCGTCAGCAGATTCAGCCCGCGATGAAAGCGCACCCGCACCTTCTCCACCACGGCGTAGTTTTCGACGGTTAGCTCAAGCAGCATGGGCGTCTACCGAAAGTATAAGGAAGTGGAGCCGCCGCCTGCCGGAAACATTTTTAACATTTTTTGTTTTACAGGCCCCGAGTCGCTTACAATGTTAGGCGGGACGAGAAAGGCAACCGGTTGCTTTCGAATAACTGGATCGGCATCGTAGCGCAAGTCAATTTCTGGGAGATGGTCAAGAGCACGGAGCCCATCCCTATCGCCGTGATGGCTGTGCTGCTGGTGTTTTCGCTGCTCTCCTGGACCGTCATCTTCTCCAAACTGTTCATGTTCCGCCGCGCCGCCGCGGCCAACAAGAGTTTCCTGCGCGCCTTTCGCAAGGCCGACCGCATGGACGCCATCGCCGCCGCCAGCCAGCAGTTCACCGACGCTCCCCTGGTCGCGATCTTCGATTTCGGCTACGGAGAAGTCCACCGCCAGGTCACCAAGCGCGGCAGCATCTCCAACCCGGTGGCGCTGGAACGCACCCTGCAACTTGGCATCAGCGAAGAAATCTCGAAGCTGGAACGCAACATGAGCTGGCTGGCCACCGCCGCCACCGTCTCGCCCTTCGTGGGCCTGTTCGGCACGGTTTTCGGCATCATTGAAGCGTTCCAAGCTCTGGGCTTATCCGGGTCCACCAGCATGCGGACAGTGGCGCCCGGCATCGCCAACGCACTGTTCGCGACCGCACTGGGCCTTTTCGCCGCGATCCCCGCGGCGGTTTTTTACAACTATTTCGGGAATAGCATAAAGGTGATGGGCACCCGCATGGAAGATTTTTCGCTCGAGTTCCTAAACGCGGCCGAGCGCATGTTCGAGGGCTAGCGGAATCGATATGGCTTTCTCGGTCAGTAACGGCAGCGCGTCCCGCAGCGCATTCGGCCGGCGGCGCTTCGGCGCGGGCAGCGGCACGCTCTCGGAAATCAACATCGTTCCGCTGGTGGACGTGGTGCTGGTGCTGCTGATCATCTTTATGCTGACAGCGCACGTGATGGAATTCGGCCTGGAGATCAACGTCCCTGAAGTCAAGCAGGTCAAGGACACCAACGAGGACCTGCCGGTGATTAGCATCACCCGTAACGGCAGGCTTTACCTTAACGAGCGGCCGATTAACATTAACCAGATCGCTACCGAAATCCCGCGGCGATTCAAAAATCAGAAAAACGTTTACGTGATGGCCGATAAGGCCACGGTGTACGATCCCATCGCGCAAGTGATCAGCGCGCTAGATCAAGCTCATCTAGGGGTGAAGTTGGTCACCAAGCCGCAGGAGAATGCAGGCCGCTGACGGATCAGAAAATGGATCAGAATTTCCATCCTGACATCCTGGACCAACCGGAGCCGCTTAACCGCGCCTTCGTGGCCGCGCTCACTTTACATGTAACGCTCCTTGCGGGCATGGGCATCTATAGTTGGGTGAGTTCGCATCATGAGTCTTTCGGCGCGCCGGATGCCGGTGGCGGAGCGATCGGTATCGAAGCCGTAAAGTCGATTCCGTTGCTGCATTCCGGGCAGCAGAATCCGGTCGCCAATGACACCGAGTCGCAAGTCCTTCAGCAGCCGTCCAAGCCCGTCGAGCGCGAGAAGGAAGAGAAAGTCTCGCCCAACGCCGTAGCGCTCAAGATGAAAAAGCGCCTGCCCGCGTACGTGGCGAGTGAGCACCAGAAATTCCGCCCGTTTAAGCAGATTGATGAGAATCAAGTCTTCGCCAAGCAGGCTCCGCAGGTATCCAATCCGTTGTTCTCGGCAATGCCCGGTTCTGGGCGCATCGGCACTGGCGCAAACACCACCCTCGGCAACCATTTTCCTGGCTACGCCCAGCAAATCCAGCAACTGGTCGCGCAAAAATGGCATACGAGTGACGTGGACGCGCGCGTGCAAACTGCACCGATCGTCATCGCGTCGTTCGATTTGATGCGCGATGGCCGCATCCGCAATCTGCGCGTCGTACAACAAAGCGGCATTTCCGCACTGGACTATTCGGTACAGCGCGCCATACTGGAAGCAAGTCCGTTTCCTCCGATTCCTGCGGGATTCGATAAGGATTCGGCCAGAGTTGAATTCACGTTCGAGTTAAAACGATGAAGACCAAAAATTTTTCCAAGACGCTGGGTGCTGTCGCGCTGCTACTGGCAACCGCCGCGTCGCTTCTGGGACAAGCCCAGCCCGACATGAGCCTCAGGGCCTCCACCTCGGAGCGTCCCACTATTGCAGTTGCCGACATGCGCGGCAGCGGCGACGCGCAGCGCAACATGGACACCTTCAATTCCACGTTGTGGGATGAATTGCAAAATGCCGGCATCTTGAAAATGGTGGCCAAGAGCGTGTACCCGCTCGAAGTCCCGCAGCGACCGCAGGATTTCAAGCCTCCGGCCGTTCCCGTGAACGCGCGCCGCGGAACGCCGCCCACACGCACCGGCCCGTGGTTGACCGATTGGTCGGGGCCACCGGTAAATGCTAACTGGCTGGCTTTCGGCTACACGGCGGTACAGGACAACCGGCTGGTCTTATACGGATGGCTGTTCAATACCGGGCAGCCGGACGTCGCCAGCGCCCAAGTCATCGGCAAACTGTATTTCGGAACCCTCGACGCCGACGGTGCGAAAAAAGTCGCCCGCGACTTCGCCGCCGACATCCTGCAGCAATTCGGCGCCAAAAGCCTGGCCGGGACCAAGATCTATTTTGTTTCCGACCGCAGCGGCTCCAAAGAGATTTGGTCCATGGATTACGACGGCTCACATCAGCAGCGCCTGACGCAATACAAATCCACGTCGAGCATGCCGGCCGTTTCGCCCGATGGCAAGATGTTCGCGTTCACCACTTATGCCGGAGGCAATCCGCAGATTCGGGTTCATTCGGTCGAGACCGGACGCCGCCTGACGTTTTACAATCCGGTTTCCTCGGTCGTCGAAACGCCGGAGTTCACCCCCGATGGCAAGCAGATGCTCTTCGCGACGGCCCTCAACGGGTGGGTGCAAATCTGCATTGCCGGTACAGATGGCGGCAATTTCCGCCGAATATCCAACGTGCGCGCGATCGAAGTTTCGCCCAAAGTGAATCCCAAAACCGGCACCGACATGCTGTTTATCTCCGGGCGCGGCGGCCGCCAGCAGCTCTGGCACATGAACCTGGACGGCACCGATATGCAGCAGTTCACCACCGGCGAAGGCGACGTCGCGAACCCGGCCTGGAGCCCCAGCGGACAGCAAATCGCGTTCGCCTGGACCCGCGGCTATGAGCCCGGCAATTTCAACATTTTCGTGATGGATGTGGCCGCGCGCAAACCCGTGCAATTGACGCAGAACAGCGGGCGTAATGAGAATCCGTGGTGGGCGCCCGACGGCGTGCATCTGGTGTTCACTTCCAAGCGCGGCAACTCCACCCAGATTTATACTATGCTGTCGGACGGCACCAACGTTCAGCAGTTAACAACGCAAGGAAATAATATTCAGCCTGTATGGGCAAACGGAGTAAACTAACTCTACAGATGTTGTTCCACGGATCGCCATTTACGGATAGGTCCACGCGTATCGGTCCGCAAATAAGTCAAGGAGGCACGTCAACGAAATGCGAATGAATTACAGAACACTGAGTGCAGCGGTGTTCGTCGGAGTTTTAATGCTGTCGGTGAGCGCGTGTAAGAAGAAAGTGCCCTCGCCGCCGCCCCCGCCGAAACCCCCAGTTGAAACTCCAGCGCCACCGCCGGCTCCGGCCGCGCGCATCACCAATTTCAGCGTCGAACCGCGCTCCATTCAGAGCGGGCAGTCGGCGACTCTGAGCTGGGCCGTCGCCAATGCCACGGATATTTCCATCAGACAACGGCATCGGTTCGGTGGCAGCCAACGGGACGCGCGCAGGTGTTTCCGACCAGCACGACAACTTACACCCTGACTGCGAGTTCCGCGGGCGGCAACGATACGCGTTCGGTGACCGTGGATGTGTCGTCGCCACCTCCGCCTCCGCCGCCACCGCCCCCGCCGGCCAAGATTTCCGGCATGGACATCTTTAACAGCGACATTGCCTCCGCGGGCGACGCTCTGTTCGATTACGACAATAGCGATATCCGCGACGATGCGCGCACGGTGCTCACGCATGACGCCGACGCCTTGAAGCGTATTTTCGCCGCCGATCCCTCGTTTAGCGTGGTGCTGGAGGGGCACTGCGACGAGCGCGGCTCGGCCGAATACAACCTGGGCCTGGGCGACCGCCGCGCCACGGCTGCCAAGGACTTTCTGGTACAACTGGGGGTGCCCGCCGAAAAGATCCGGACCATCAGCTATGGCAAGGACCGCCCGGTTTGCACCGATGCGACCGAGGCCTGCTATCAGCGCAACCGGCGCGCCCACTTGGCGCCTGCCCAGTAGCGCAGGTACGGTAGAAGTGAAACGGGGGGCGGCCATTGGCCGTCCCCTTTTTCGAACCGTTTCAAGAAGGAGTTCGAGCATGATGCGTTCCCGACTGGCCGCCCTCCCCATGGTTTTGTTCGTATGCTTGCCGGCGTCCAGCCTGCTCGCGCAAAAGCGCGAGGACATCCTTTCCATCCAGCGCGATGTGGCGCAGTTGCAGGATCAGATCAAACAGTTACAAACTTCGCAGGATCAAAAGCTGGCGGAGTTGGAGAGCCTGATCAAGCAAGCGCTCGACCAGTCGAATCAGGCGTCCGGATCGATGGCCGCGCTGCAGCGTACGCTCACCGACCGCCTTAACGATCAGCAAGCCAAAGTCGCCGCGCCTATCGCGGTTCTAGGAACCAAAGTAGATCAGTCATCTGACGACGTGCGCGCGGTGCGCGAGAACTTGGCCGCATTGTCGAACCGCGTGGCGAATCTGGACAACAAGCTGTCGGATATTTCGAGCGCCGTGCGGACGCTGAGCCAGCCGTCTGCGCCACCTCCGCCCGCGAGTGGAGCCCCGCCCGCTGCCGGAGGCGCTCCCATGCCTCCCGCCGGAACTTCCGCCGAGAGCCTGTGGCTGAACGCCTTCCGCGATTATTCCAGCGGTAAAGACGATCTCGCCATGAGCGAGTTCAACGATTATCTGAAGTATTTCCCAACCGCCGAGAACGCCGCGTCGGCGCAATATTACGTTGGGCAACTCTACAATCGCGCGAAAATGTTCGATGACGCCGTGCAGGCCTTCGATGCCGTGCTGGAGCGCTACCCGGACAATCCCAAAACTCCCGACGCCCTTTACGGCAAGGCCGACGCCCTGGCGCATGGCGGCCACAAAACCGAAGCCGCCGCCGAGTTCAAGGATTTCCTGGCACGCTTTCCGACGCATAGCCTGGCCCGCAATGCCCAGGCGCAACTTCGCGATCTGGGAACGTCCGCCGCGCGCAAGTAAATCCTCGCCCGTGCGGGGCGCATTTTCCCGGCGTTTTTTTCTTCAAAATCGTTCCAGAAATGCCCGGTGTGTTATATTGGCGCTAGACCTTATCTTGTGGGCCTGTGGCGCAGTTGGGAGCGCGCTTCCATGGCATGGAAGAGGTCGACGGTTCGAACCCGTCCAGGTCCACCAAAACGCTTCAAACACAAAGCCAGGGCGGCGATGGCTATCGCGGCAAAACCCTCGCAAGGTATCTATCGAGATCGGGCAGGTCTCGTTCTAGCCCCACCCAGCCGGCATAACCGTCAGGACGGACTAGCATGTACTCACCGTGGCCTCCGCCATATGCGGACGCGAAATGGCCGAACGCATCCACATAGAGTTCCGCGTAGACTCCCGCGCCGCTCTCTTCCTTCGGCGCCGTCCTCACATCCACGCGTTTCAACCCGCGCAAATCTGGCCCGCTCATCGGGTCATCTGTTCCAAACAACCGCAGTAAGGTAAATTGCGGACCTCGAAAAAGATCGAACAGCCTTACGGGTTCGCCCTTCGCGTTCAGCCCGGGGGCATCGGGCGCGCGATCGCCGGCCGCCACCTTTAAATCGACGCCACTGCAATTCCGGCTAAGCGACATCTCCTTGTACGTGATGCCCAGTTGAAGCGTGACTGCATCGCGGCGTACCTTGTCCTCGTCACTTGTGCTGGTAATTTGCCGGTACAGTCTTGTGCTCAAGCCGAGCACATTCGCCGCGACCGGCAGCCGCTCCTCTTCGTATGTGTCCAAGAGGCCATCCGGTGCGCCACTCAGCACGCAGCCGAGTTTCCAGCCGAGGTTGTAGGCATCCTGTATGCCGGTATTCATGCCTTGCCCGCCCGCAGGCGAGTGGACATGCGCGGCGTCTCCCGCGAGAAACACGCGTCCCATTCGATAATGGGCCACCATCCGCACGTTGGCCCGGTAAAGCGAGAGCCATGGGGCCTCGGTAAGTTCGATTTCCATGCCGCCGGTGCGTTCTTTCACGAATTGCCGGAACAACTCCAGCGACGGCTCGCGTTCATCGCCCGCCGGGACCTGCGCTTGAAACTGGAACTCGTCGGTGGAAGGCAACGGGCAAAGCGCCAGCCATCCGTCGGGATGATTGGGCCAGGAGTGCCAGGCGTCGCGATCCAATCCGCGCAGGCGCACATCCCCCACAAACATGCGTTCGTCTTTCCAGGTTTCTCCCTCGAACGGTACGTCGAGATGCTTGCGCACGAAGCTCTTGCCGCCATCGGCTGCCACCAGATAACGGCAGCGGACGCTTTCCGGCGAGCCATTGCGCGTTAACGTCGCGGTGACGCCATCCTGATCCTGCTCGATCCCAACCAGTTCCGTCGCGAGTTCAATTCGCCCGCCGCTTCTTTCAAGGAGTCCACGCAGAGCCTCTTCCACCCGCCACTGCGGCGTGATGAGAGGGCTTGCATACGGCGTGCTGGGAGTCGGATTACGTCCTTCATGCGGGTCTCTTTCGCCCAGCACCTTGGCCCCGTCGTAGCCGCGAAACGGGATATGGAACTTTCCATTTTCCAGAACCTGATTGACGATCCCAAAATCGTCCATCACTTCAAGGCTGCGTGGCTGCAAGCCCTTGCCTTTCGAGCCGATAAAGTACGCTGGCTCTTTGTCAACGATCCGGAATCCGATGCCCCTGCGGGCGAGGTCGCATGCTAGCGCCATTCCGGTGGGCCCAGCTCCTACGATCAAAACCTGAACTTCATTGTTAGTCGTCATGGTTCGGGGATGCTTCTAAATTCATGATCATAGGCGGTAAACAGGCAAGGGCGCAACTAATGGGGGCAGCGCGCGTGACGAACCGGTTCAGGTCCACCAACATTCCAAAGAGTTTATCGTCAAGAAGACAGCGAGAGGCGAAACCCGCGCGCCGCCGCAGCATCCGGCCATCGAAAAAATCCGGGCTCCGGTTCTCTAATGTCGCGCCGTGGATTCGCCGATAAGAGACAGAATGGATCGTCGGATTCATGAGCGCCGCTTAGCGCACTTCGCAGTCCGTCTCACGGATCTCGCAAGCCCTGAGGTGTCGGCTTCGGGCGAGGGCATCGACATTTCGGAATCTGGAATCGGCGTTTACTTGCCTCTCAAGTTCACCCCCGGGAGCGTCGTCGAGCTGAACATCAATGACAGCGCCTTGTTCGGCATCGTTAGCTATTCCACCCCGGAACGTTCCTTCTTTCGAACTGGCGTTGAGGTTTGGCAGGTATTGATAGGGCACTCCGACTTGGCGGAGCATCTTAAGCTGACGCTGCAGGAAAAGATGCCGAGCCAGCAACTGGAATACGCCAATCCGGCCAAGTCCCGCTAGCTTGCACCGCCAAAGCGCACGGGTACCCAACCCTGAGGACCGCAGCTAGGCCGCCAACCAGCTATTCGGCTCCGGAGCCTTGAGTGGTCCCGATGATCGCGGTCGTCTGCGAGAAGATCGCGCTAATACCGCTGGCAACCCCTGGCATAACGGCGCCCGCTCCCAGTGCAACAAAGCCCGCCATGAGCGCGTACTCCATAAGATCCTGACCACAAGTGCTTCTGAGTATTGAGAACACGAGTTGCTTCATGCAGCAACAATATCAACGCCGCCGCTCCCGGAAAATAGAACGATCGGCCAAACTCTAGTCCCAAGTGGTCCGCGAGTGTCTGGTACTTTCGGATTCGGTTCACTGTCTGCCTAGTACCAGCCGATCGATTATACTCGCGGTTATGGAGGCGGAAGAGTCCCAACCTCGTTGTTTCCCGCCCCTGGAATCACTAGCCTCGAATCAGTCCATGTAGAGCTGTCGAGCTAAATTGCAGATGCCGGTTTTCGATTTGAGGAGGCAGTAATGCGGCACGCGGGCCCGATCGCGTTGTGCTTGATGGTTTGTCTAGTGAGGACGATGACGGCGCAGGACGCGGCCGCGCTGAACGCCACCTTCGTCCAGGCTTCGCAGCGCGAAAAACAGAATATGGCGGAGGCGGTTCGTCTTTACGATGATGCGGCTCGGCAGGGACATACGCCTTCGATGGTGCGGCTGGGGTATCTGCGGCAATCCGGGGCGCCGGGCGTCGCGCAGGATCTGCCCGGCGCGCTGGCACTCTTCGCCAAGGCCGCGAACGAGGGAAACCTGGACGGTCAATTTATGCTGGCCTTGAGCTACGCCCAGGGTATCGGAACAGCGAAGGATGCAGTGGCCGCGCGCAAATGGCTGCTGCAGCCCGCGGCGGCGGGATATCAGTTTGCGCAATATGCCCTCGGTATCATGCTCGAAGCCGGCGAGGGCGGCGAAAAGAAAGTAGCGGCGGCCCGGCGCTGGCTGGATCGCGCGGCGGCGGGACCGGATCGCGGCATCGCCGCAAAGGCGGCCGACCTCCGGGGCAAGGTGGATAAAGAATTGTTTGCCGTCGATAACTCGGGGACGGTGCTGGTCGGGTTGCTGCTTTTCATGGCAGTCCTTGGCGATGCAATACCAGGCGGCGGGGGTGGTTCTTCCGCCGCCGATTCCGGACAGATGGGCCGATCGTCAGGAGGCGCGTCCACTCCCCGTCCTGTCCGTTGCCATCCGGAGCCAATTAACGGCCCTCCCATGACGCTCCACGGCGTCACGTCGCCGGTGAATACCCGCATGGTGTGCGACTAGGCGGGCGCTATGAACATACTTTTGCGAATTCTCTCCGGAACGATTCTCCTCAACCTTTCGATCGCTGGAGCGGGTGCGTCGGAGATTGCCGGGAGCTATTCCGGACGCTACCAGTGCGCTCAGTCGAACACGTTTAATACTCAGATCAAGGATGCGGGAAACGGCCAGATTACGGCAGTGTTCCACTTTGCGGCGCCTGGTGGCTCAGGGACCTTCACGATGACCGGCCAGTTCGACAGCGGGAACTCACGTTTTCATTTAGAGCCGGAGCGGTGGATCACGCGCCCGCAAAGCGTGGGTATGGTGACGCTCGACGGCAGCATCGATCCGCAGACCGGCAGTCTGAGCGGAAAGGTTGCTACCACCGGCTGTGATGATTTTGAAGGCACCCGGCAGGGAGCGCCGCCTCCCCGGCAGCCGGGGATTTCGCCCACGAGAGCGACTCCCACAGGCAGTGTTGGCCGTCCCGCTATTGCGGGCTCCGTGCCGCCGCCGGGTTCGGTGCCGCCCGAGCTGCGAAGTGCTCCCAGTAACGTAATAGAGGCCTGGATGACCAGCTTCGGCTATTGGGACGTCTCCATGTCCGACGGCAAGGGAGCGATTCGCGAGAGCGAGCCGATCGACGACGTATTCGACCGTCTTAGCCGGGAAAAGTTTTCCTGCATCGACACCACCCACGTCTTTTGGGACCCGAGTGGAACCAAAGGCAGCGCCGCCGGACGTGTCACGGTGACAGAGCGTTTTGCGATCGAGTGCGATGGGCAATGCGACGGAGTGCGCTACACGCCGAAGGTGGCCGCTGCGGTGATCCATTTCGGCAAATCCGTGCCTGCGCCCTTGCTGCAGATCAAGACCCCGTGGCTGGGTGGTGGCCCGATCACGTGGGAGTTCACGCGGCCCGCTGGCGCGCAGCCTCCTGACATCTACATCCACCGCTGGACGGCAGGCACGTTCAACACCGGCGCGGCGGGATGTAAGCCGCCAAAATCCTAATAGGAATCGAACACAAAAGGAAACGATCCGTGCGGCTGGAAACACCTGTTCCCGGAGACACCCACTTGGTCCTTTTGATGTCCCCGCGGGAATGGAAGGAAGTTCGCGCGCTGGCGGAGTTTGCGCAGGCCGGGCTGGAGTATGACTGCCGGGCTAACTATGTTGTGCAGGTGTTTACCTACTTGTATCTGGTGAGCCGCTTCGGGCTCTCGCAGCCAAAAGATATGCGCTCCAATCCGAATCTGCAGGCGGCGGTTGCGGGTTTTGATCGCCTTGTGGAAACTGTTTTGGACGCCGACGGCAGTAGCGATATTGTGCTCCGGCTGCCGAAGGAACAAATGCGGCACTTCGTGATGCTACTCGGCAAGGCGGCGGAGGCTGAAACGCAGGCTCAGAATTTGAACGAACTCATCCCTGATGAGTTTCCGTTTTCTTTTCCTGAACTTGAATTTCCTGGAAGTTACTACGCGGACCAGCTTAGCGATTTGCTCGCGGCCATTGACGCTCAGCGATCCCTGGAAGTCGCGTGGTGTTCGTAGTCCGGCGGTTCTTACTCCGTCGTCCCCGCGAGCGCCAACATCTGGAGGTCGCTCTCGGTTTCGCCGGCGGCGCCGTCTTCGGCTCCTTCGCGTCCGCCCGCCGATTTGCTGAGGCGCTTGGATCGATACATCCGCTTGTCGGCTTTTGCGAACAGCGTTTCCACATCGCCGCCATCCAGCGGGTAAACGGCTACACCCACGCTCATCGAAAGACAAGGCTCATCGCTCACGATTTCGCCCGCCGCGACCGCCGCCGCGCGCAGTCTTTCAAGCTGTGGCGAGTAGTCCGCCGGGAAATCGGGAACCACAATCACGAATTCGTCGCCGCCCATGCGCGCCACATAATCCGATCCGCGGCACGTTTCGCGCAAGCCTTTGGCGACAAACTGCAGGACTTCATTACCCTTCAAGTGGCCGAAGCGGTCGTTCACCTGCTTGAATCCATCGAGATCGCAAACCAGCACGCCGACTTTGGATTTGTCCTCGCCGGCCCGCTGCAGCACTTGCGCCAGGTGAATGGCGAGCGCCCGGCCGTTGGGAAGCCCAGTCAGATGATCGGTCGCGGCGGAATCCTTGGCATCCTGGAACCGCAGCGCGGATTCGATGGCCGGCCCGATATGCAGGCTGGCGGCTTCCAGAATCCGGAGATCGTCCTGCGTGAAAGCGTTGCGATCCAGATGATAGAGCGTGATCACTCCGCTAGTCCCGCCCTTGCCCTCAAAAGGCACCGCCAGCGCGGTCTGTAAGTTGTTCAGGGCCAGATAATCGTTGATATAGGAGCACTCGATCGACATGTTTCCGTTCACGATCGGGCGGCCATGCTGCGCAACCCAGCCGGACAATCCTTCGGTAATCGGGAACGCTTTCCGCTTGAACAACGAGACATGCGAGCCCAGGAAATAGACCGGATCGAGATATTCTCCGCGGCGCACATACAGCCCCAATGTGTCGAATTTAATTTTCTGATCCAGACACTTGTAAATCGCAGAGGCGACCTGATCCAGGTGAGTGACTTGCGCCAGGTCCGCGGCCAAATTCCGCAGCAACTGAGTTTCCTGTCTGGCGGAAACGATCGGCCCCAGAATATCCACTCTGGGCGCCGGATTCGATTCGGCCTGCAAGCGGGAAGCGAGGTTGGTGATGCCTTCCACCGGAGACGCAGACTCGCCGGCGATCGAATGCTGCGGAAGATCCGCGGCGGCGCTGCGCGCCATACGGTCCAGTTCAACGTATTTTTGTTCCAGAATCGCGATGATCGCGGGATCGTAGCTCTGGCCCGACTGGCGGCGAACCATATCCATGGCTTCGTCCAAGGGAATGGCCGCGCGGTACGGGCGGTCCGACGCCAGGGCGTCCAGGCAATCGACTGCCGAAAGGATACGCGCCCCGATAGGAATCTCGGTTTCTTTGAGACCCAACGGATAGCCGCTGCCGTCCCATTTCTCATGGTGCGCTTTGACGATGTCCGATACCAGTTCCGGAAAATGCATGCGCGTCAGCATGTCGGCGCCGATCATCGCATGGGTCTTCATCTTTTCCCATTCCGGCGCCGTAAGCGTGCCAGGCTTGAGCAGAATATGATCTGGTATTCCCAGCTTGCCAATGTCGTGCAGCATCGCCGAGATATTCAGCGCTTCCAGCTCCGGCTCGCTCAACTTCATGACGCGGCCGACTGCCAGCGCCGAAATCTGCACCCGCCGCAGGTGCATGTGCGTAGTCTGATCGCGGGCGTCAATGGCGAGTGCCAGAGTGTCCAGCGTGTTGCGGTGCAATTGCGCGAATTCTTCTTTGCGTTCTGCCTGTGAAGCGGTCCAGGTCCGGTAACCGCGGTCGAGCGCGAACAACAGCGGGAGCGCAATGATCGCCGGATGATAACCGGTGCGAACTCCGGCGCACTGGACCAGATACGCAAAATAGGCGGTGGCGATAAACCAAGGCAACAGCGGCCGGCACTCGGCACGGTAAGTTTCGATGACCGGCTCTTTGGGCCTGGTCAACAACATCACCGCAAGACCGCCGTTGAGCATCAGCACGAACGCACTGGCGATAATCGGCGCCGGAAATAGTGCGTTGTAGGTTAGCGCCAGGATGACTTTGTAAGTAGCTGTCGCCGCAGCGAGCCCAATGGTAACGCTGGCGATCGCATACAGCAGACCGCGAATATCGCGGGTGCTGCGCAGAGCCGGCGCCTCGCGCAGGAGCGTGATGCTGACCGCGATGAACAGCAACTCCGGCAGGCTCAGATCTCCGATGCCCAAAAGCAGGAATAGAAATCCAGCGGGCAATACGCTCTGACTGGAAGTCAGCCGCAACCCGAATGCGGCTACGTTGGCACAAGCTAGATACACCAGAAAGCGGCCGGGCTCATTCTGATTCGCCATCGCCAGAATCAGAATGCAAGTGAGTACGCCCACTACACCGTACAGCACGGCCCATCGCCGCAGGTTCCCGTTGTCCGGTTGCGATCCGCCGGGCCGGTAGTTTGAGTAGTCCTCTCCCAGTACTCTGCGAACATCCCAGTCCGCGGGATGCTCGATCGCGAGCGGCTCAGTACTCGCCGGAAGGCCCGCCTCGGCGATGCTTCCAGCCTTTGCCGCGTTGGAGAACATCTTCATTGGATTCAGACTACCTCCGGGTGGAGTAGCCGTAATGATACTGGGGGTTCAATATGGTCAAGTACCGAAGTACTAGCCACTTCGTACCAGGCTGGGCGTCCTTCTAAGTAGAATCGGAGACCATCTCCATCGACGGCACGTAAGCCTGCCCCGGCAGATATTTTCCTCCTCAAATCTGAGTCCGGCTAAGACAGCTGCTGCCCAGTTTTCTGCATCTTTCCGGCGCTATCTGCCTCTAATACAGGTGAAAACGCTATCCCTTTGCGTTGACAGACTTTGCAGGGGATCTCTACAATCAAAAGGTACCCACACATGGTCCCCGTAGCACCCAAAACAGCCATCCAGTCTGCGCATTCGCTGCTGGGCCAAATCGGCAATACTCCGCTGATCCGCTTGGCTAAGGTCGACGCGGACTTGCCGGGCGTTGAAATCTACGCCAAAGCCGAGTTTTTCAATCCCGGCGGCTCGGTCAAGGATCGCGCCGGATTGAACATGATCCAGGAAGGGGAGCGCTCCGGCAAGCTTTCACCAAAGATCATGTACTGCTGGACGCCACCAGCGGCAACACTGGGATCGCGTACGCGATGATCTGCGCCATCAAGGGCTACCGCGCGAAGTTGTGCCTGCCTGCCAACGCGTCGCACGAGCGCAAGCAAATACTGAAGGCCTATGGCGCGGAGATGGTATTTCTCCGATCCTGGAGAAGGCTCCGACGGGGCCATTCGCCTTTGCCAGAAGATCTTCGCCGCTGGCGAAGAGAAATATTTTTATCCCGATCAATACGGCAACTCGGCCAACTGGCGCGCGCATTTTGAAGGCACCGGCGCCGAAATCATCCGCCAGACCGACGGCAGCGATAACGCATTTCGTCACCAGCATGGGGACCAGCGGAACTTTCATGGGTACCTCGCGCCGCCTAAAGCAGGACGTTCCCGGCGTGAAGTGCATTTCCGCGCAGCCGTCCTCCGGATTCCACGGCCTGGAAGGTTTGAAGCACATGCCCACGGCCATCGTGCCCGCCATTTATGACCCCGCGCTGGCCGATGATAATCTGTGGATTGAAACCGAAGACGCCTACGCGATGACGCGCTGGCTGGGCCGCCACGAAGGACTGCTGGTAGGAATGTCGTCCGGCGCGAACGTCCACGCGGCGCGTGAAGTCGGCAAAAAGCTGGCCGCGGCGGGCGAGAGCGGCGTGATCGTCACCGTGCTTGCCGACGGCGCCACGAAATATCTGAGTGAGCCATTCTGGAATGATTAAAGTTAACGAACACGGCGTGGCAAGCCATGGTGGCCCACGCCGAAGCGAAATTTCCCAACGAGTGCTGCGGGGCCATGATCGGTTCGATCGACGGCGACGTGAAAGCATGTCACGCTAGCCGCAGCCGCTCGAAAACGCTTACGCCGGCGCGCAGGGCGCGCGCTACGAGTTGCGTCCCGAAGACCTGCTCGAAGCCGACAAGAAAGCGCGTGCCGCCGGCCTCGACCTGATCGGCATTTTCCACTCGCACCCGGATTGCGATGCGTACTTCTCGAAGACCGATCTCGAGAACTCGTGTCCCTGGTATTCATTCGTCGTACTCTCGGTAAAGGGCGGCAAGTTCGATCACGCCAACAGCTTCCTGCCCAACGCCGAACAGACCGCCGCGGAGAAAGAAGAATTGATATGGCCAAAGTCCTGATCCCGACGCCCCTTACGCCAGTTCGCCGACAAGCACGATTCGGTGGATCTGACCGGCACCACCGTCGCCGAAGTGCTGGCGTCGCTGACCCAGAAGTTTCCCGACCTGCGCAAGCAGCTCTTCAACGACGAAGGCAAAATGCGCAGCTTCGTCAACGTCTATCTGAACGACGATGACATCCGTTACCTGCAAAAGGACGCGACTCCGGTCGCCTCGGGCGACACCCTGTCGATCGTCCCAAGCATTGCTGGAGGTGTGTGATGGCTGTTGCAACGCCGCCCGTTGCGAAAAAGCGACCACTCTGAACAAGGACGAAATTCTGCGCTACTCGCGCCACCTGATCCTGCCCGAAGTCGGCATGGAAGGGCAGCTCAAGCTGAAGAACGCGAAAGTGCTGATGGTGGGCGCCGGCGGCCTGGGCGCGCCGCTGGGCCTGTATCTGGCCGCGTCCGGCGTCGGCCGCATCGGCATCGTCGATTTCGACGTGGTCGATTACACCAACCTGCAGCGCCAGGTGATCCACGGCACCAAAGACGTCGGCCGCAAGAAGCTGGATTCCGCAGCCGACTCGATGCTCGACATCAATCCCTACATGACGGTCGACAAGTTCGACACCGCCATCACCAGCGAGAACGCGCTCGACATCATCAAGGATTACGACATGGTGGTCGACGGCACCGACAACTTCCCCACGCGCTACCTGATCAACGACGCCTGCGTGCTGCTGGGGAAGCCCAACGTCTACGGCTCGATTTTCCGCTTCGAAGGACAGGCCACGATCTTCGCGTACCCCGGCGGCCCCTGCTACCGCTGCCTGTATCCCGAGCCGCCACCTCCCGGCCTGGTCCCGAGCTGCGCCGAAGGCGGCGTGCTCGGCATCCTCCCCGGCACCATCGGACTTGATCCAGGCCACCGAAGCCGTGAAGCTGATCCTCGGCATCGGCGAATCGCTGGTCGGCCGCCTGCTGCTCTACGACGCGCTGGCCATGCGTTTCCGCGAACTGAAGCTCCGCCGCAATCCGGAGTGCCCGGTGTGCGGCGATAACCCGTCGATTCATGAACTGATCGACTATCATCAATTTTGCGGAGTCCCGAACCCCGCGGAGGTTGCGACCTGTGGCTGAGCAACAAGCCGGATACATGTCCGATACCGAGATCGATGCCGTGGCCCTGAAAGCCCGCCTCGACCGCGGCGACAAGTTCCAATTCATCGACGTGCGCGAGCCCAACGAATATCAGATCGCCAGCATTCCCGGAGCGAAGCTGATTCCGCTGGGCGACGTGCCCAAGCGCGTCGGCGAACTCGACCCCAATACCGAAGTCATCGTCCATTGCAAGATGGGCGGCCGCAGCGCCAAGGCCTGCGACTTCCTCCGCCAGTCGGGCTTCAAGAACGTGAAGAACATGCTCGGCGGCATCACCGCCTGGAGCGACAAAATCGACCCGTCGCGTTCCGAAATACTGAGCGCTTGCCTGGATGGCAGCCTCCATGGTGTAATTGAGTTAGAATTACACCATGGCGCTGAACATCAAGAACGCCGAAGTCGAAAGCCTCGCCGCCGAGGTTGCGAAGCTTGCCCATGAGTCTAAAACTGAGGCTATCCGCGTTGCTCTCCAGGAACGAGCCTTTCGGCTGAAGTCGTATCGCGGAAAGCTGACGCGCAGCGAGCGCATCGACGCTGCTCTGGCGCATTTCCGGGAACAATTTCCAAACGCCGACTACGGGCGCCGTCTCACCAAGGAAGAAGAAGAAGCACATACTCGGCTTCGGGCCCGACGGAGTCTGATGGTTCTCGATTCTTCGGCTCTCGTTGCCATTCTACTGGAAGAGTCCGACCACGAAGAGCTGTTGGCAAAAATAAAAACTGCTCCTGGGGTCGCCATCGGCGCGCCGACTTTAGTCGAGACCCTCATCGTGTTGACCGGCCGAGTACGCGGCGAACCGATTCTCGTGTTGAAAGAGTTGTTGCGCGTAGCGAAGCCGAAGTGATTCCGTTTTCGGAAGATCAAGCCGGGCGGCCCTGCAGAGCATATTGCGATTCGGAAAAGGCCGCCATCCTGCGGCTCTCAATTTCGGCGATTGCCTTTCTTATGCGACGGCGTCGGTTGCGGCCAGCCGCTGCCTCTTCGTCGGCGACGATTTTTCGCGAACCGACATCGAGGCAGCGTGACTCACTCGTAGCGCAGCGCAATCGCCGGATCGATAGCCGTCGCGCGCCGCGCCGGAACGTAAGCCGCCACCAGCGCGACCACGGCCAATACCCCCGCCACCAGCGCCAAACGTAGCCGGGATCGCTAGCCTTCACGCCAAACAGCAGACTCGCCAACAGACGCGTCAGCCCCAAGCCAGCGCCAGCCCCAACACCACTCCGCTAACCGCCAGCTTCATTCCCTGCGCCATGATCAAGCGCAGCACGTTGCTCCGGTCCGCGCCCAGCGCCATCCGAATGCCCAGCTCCTGCGTTCTCTGCTCGACGGCATAAGACATCAAACCGTAAATTCCGATCGCCGCCAGCACCAGCGCGACTCCAGCGAAGATCTCAGCAGCAGCATATTGAAATTCTGCCGCGCAACCGAATCGGCGACCACTTGTTCCATGGTTCGCTCGCGGGAAATGGGAATCTGCCCGTCCACGGATCGCAGTTCCTGTTCCACCGGAATGCGCATCGTCATGGGAATCGCCGCCGTGCGAACCGCCCACGAAAGCGGGCCGACGCTATTTACCAGCGCCGTGAGACCCTCCGGGACTTGGCTCTGCGGGATGTACATCACGCCAGTGTCCGGCCGGTCCAATCCGTTTTCGCGCACTGTTCCAACGATGCCGACGATCTGCCGCGGCGGATCGTCGAACTGAGGTCCCAGCCCTTTGCCGATGGTGATCACCTGACCGATCGGGTCTTCGGTCTTCCAATAGCGTTTCGCCATGGCTTCGTTGATGACCACCACTCGGCTAGCGTTGCCGGTATCAGTCTCGCTGAACGCCCGCCCGCGCAACAGCGGAATCCTAAAGACTCGAAAGTAGTGCGGTGAAACACTGCGCCACTGCTCGTTACCGCTGTAATCGCCCTTTGCGGGCGGCTTGCCTGCAATGGCAAATGGCAGATCGACGCCGCTCTCGATGGGGAGCACAATGGAGGTCGCCGCCGCCTCCACGCCGGGGATCGCCTCGATGCGTTGCACCGACTGTGTACTGAAGTTATCGACCTGCGCCGTCGTGGCGTAGTTCCCACCCGCAAGAGAAGTTTGCAGCGTCAGAATACCGCGCGCTTCAATACCCGACTTCGCACTTTGCAGTCCCGCAAAGGTACGGATCAGAAGAGCCGCGCCCACGAGCAGAACCAGCGCTAGCGCTACTTCGCTGACTACCAGAAGCGACCGCACTCGGTTGTGTTTCAGTCCGGTTCCGGAGCGTCCGCTCGACTCCTTCAAATGCGAGGACAGGTCTGCTCGCGATGCCTGCAGCGCGGGGAAGGTTCCGAACAGCAGCCCGGTCAGTAACGCCGTGCCCATCGTGAACGCGGCCACTCTCCAATCGAGTAGAGGAATGCTCGCGTGATTCCCGCCTGTATCGGTGAGCCGTGGGAGGTTTCCCCGGCACAAGCGTCAGCAACTCGCGCACGCCCCACGCTCCCAGTGCGAATCCCAGCACGCCGCCCAATACAGCCAGCATCATGCTTTCGGTCAACATCTGGCGCACGACGCGCCCGCGGGTCGCGCCCACTGCCCCGCGAATTGCCAACTCGCGTTGCCGCACCGACGCACGCGCCAGCAACAGGCTTGCGACGTTGGCGCAAGCAATCAACAGCACCAGCCCAACTGCTCCGCTCAGCACCAGCAGCGCTGTCCGCACATCGCCCACCAGCGCGTCGCGCATTGGAACCACTGCCACACCCTCGTTGGCGTCCATCCATTTGGGATAATCCCGGCGAAACTGCTCTCCCGCCGCCGTTACTTGCGCCTGAGCGGAAGCACGTGTGATGCCCGGTTTCAGGCGGCCCGCCACGCTCAGGTAGTGTCCCTGATTGATACTTTCCGGATCGGCCTGTAGAGAGAGCAGCACGTCCACCGCCTCCGGGTCGGCTGGAATTCGGCGGGGAGCACCCCGATAACCGGATAGGGCACCCCGTTGAGCAGAACCGTGCGCCCCAAGATGCCACGGTCACCACCGAAGCGCGACTGCCACAAACCGTAGCTGATCACCGCTGCCTGCGGTCCGCCGGGCAAATCTTCCGTGCCCGTGAAGCCCCGGCCGATCAGAGGCGATACGCCGAAGACCTTGAAGTAATCCAACGAAACATGCGTGGCCTTGATCTGATCCGGCGGGCTGCCGGCTCCCAAATTCATTCCGAGCGCCAGGGAAGAGTACAGCGTCATGGCCTCGAATGCCTGGTTGCGCCGCCACGCCATGTACTTCGGTATGGAATTGGAATAACCGACGCCGTTCGTGAACTTCCGTCCCAGCGTCATGATGCGATCCGGTTGCGGGTAGGGCAGCGGATCGAGCAGCACTGCGTTCACGACGGTGAAAATCGCGGTGTTCGCTCCGATCCCTAATGCCAGCGCCGCGACAGCGACCGCCGTGAATCCGGCGCTCTTGCGGAGCATGCGAACGGCATACCGCAGGTCTACCCAAAGGGTTGGCATATGGAATATAGGACGAAGGGACTCCATAATTGTTCCACGGAAAATGTGCGGTTCGCAGATCGCCGCCCTGTGCAACTTTCCTGGTCTCTTCACTTAGCGGCGTAGCTTCGTCCGTTCACCCGATGTCGTCCGCTATTGCTAGAGCGTGCTTCGATCCCTCGATACCTTGATTGGCTTCGTCACCGTGCTGCTGGTGCTGAGTCTGGCAGTCACCATGCTGACGCAGATGGTTGCGAATTTCCTGCGGCTTCGTTCGCGCCATCTGCGCGAAGGAGTGCTGGACGTCTTCCGCCAGTTGGGATGGGGATTCGTGGGCGAGGGCGCGGAAATTCTGGCTCGCAAGATCGTGCGCTCGAAAGACGTGATCACGCGCGAGGATCTGATTGAGACTCTGTTGGTGCTGGCGCAGAAAAACCCCGAATTGGAGGACAAGATCACGGCCCTGACTCCGGGCTTTGATCCGCAGGCACTCCTCGAACACGTGCGGCGGACGGCGCTGGAGCTTTCCGTCGAGCGTCCGGATCTGGCCGTTGCCGCGGTCCGTAGCGTTGCCTTCGCGCGGAGCCCGCTGGCTGGCCTTGCGAGCGACGTTTTCGGGGTATTCGACTCGACCATGGATCGCGTGTCCGCGAAATTCACAGCGCAGAGCCGGAAGCTGGTCGCAATCTTCGGGATCGCCATTGCGCTGGCGCTGCCGTTGGATAGCTTTCGATTTGCTGAAGCGTCTGGCGCGCAGCGATGCGGCGCGGGATCAAGCGGTCGCTACTCGCTCAGACCTTCGCGGCAAGTGAATCGGCCGCGAACCTAACGTCGCGCGACGTGCGTGTTGCCTTCGCAAAACTTCAGGCAGCCGAGGTCATCGTCGTGCCCTCAAGCCGAGCAGAATGGCTGGCGCGCTGGCAGCAGGTCAACTGGGCGGGCGTCGCGGTCAGCGCGTTGCTGCTCACGCTGGGTGGACCATTTTGGTTTAGCGTGCTCAAGGATCTACTCAGGCTGCGCTCCGCAGCCGCGAGTCAGGAATCGCAAGACCACGCGCAGCGGCAGTCGGCCCTCACGGATTCGCCGCCGCCCATGAACGGAGAGCGAGGCGCGTTGTGAACGTTATTCGAAAGCCCTGCTCACCCAAAAACTTCCTGCCTGGGAGGCCCGGCGGTTTGCGGCCTGCGGCGATTGTGATTCATATCTCCGAAGGAACGCTGGCGTCCGCCGACGCCTGGTTCAACAATGCCGCCGCTGTGGTGTCGGCGCATTACATTGTCGGGCGCAGTGGGGAAGTGCATCAATACGTGAACGAGGAAGACACCGCCTATCACGCGGGAGCGCCCGTTGGTTCCACGTGGAAACTATTGCGGCCGCATGTGAATCCTAATTTCTATACGGTGGGAATTGAACACGAAGGCCGCGCGCAGGATCAGTGGACGGATGTACAGTATGCAACGTCGGCGGAACTGGTGGGGGAAATCGCGCGGCGCTGGTCGATCCCGATCGACGCCGATCACATCGTGCTGCATCGCGAAATCCGTGCCAACAAAACTTGTCCCGGCTTCGTCTTCAGCCGGGACAAATTGTTGTCGTTAATCCCAGGCGCGGCCAACGCGCCGACTCTCGCAGCTTGACTCTTACTTGCCCGAGTTAAAACGTTTCTCGGCTTCCGCCCAGTTGACCACGCTCCACCACGCGCCGATATATTCCGGGCGCCGGTTCTGATACTTCAAGTAATACGCGTGTTCCCACACATCCAAGCCGATGACCGGGAATTTACCTTCCATGATCGGGGAATCCTGGTTCGCGGTCGAAATAACTTCGACGGCCGATCCGCTCTTCACCAGCCACGCCCATCCGGATCCGAAGCGAGTGGTCGCCGCGGCGTTGAACTTTTCTTTGAAAGCATCGAAGCTGCCGAACGCGCCGGTGATCGCCTGCGCCAGGTTGCCGACCGGCGCGCCGCCCGCGCCAGGGCCGAGAATGGTCCAGAACATCGAGTGATTGTAATGGCCGCCGCCATTGTTGCGCACCGCGGTCTTGATCGCGTCCGGCACAATGGCGCAGTTGTTCGCGAGCAATTCTTCGACGGTCTTCGACGCCAGTTCCGGCGCGGATTCCAGCGCCTTGTTCACGTTCGTGATGTAGGCCTGATGATGTTTATCGTGATGGATCTCCATCGTCTTCGTGTCGATATGCGGCTCCAGCGCATCGAAGGCGTAGGGCAGTGCGGGTAGCGTAAATGCCATGTGTTGTTCTCCTATCTCAGTGTGACGCGTTTTCGTAGGCGTCGGCAACGCGGAACATGGTGGTTTCGTCGAAATGACGGGTCATAATCTGCAATCCCACCGGCAAGCCCTCGGCTGTCAGCCCGCAGGGGACGCTCATGCACGGGATACCGGCCAGGTCGCCCGTGACGGTGTAGATGTCGGACAAGTACATCGCGGTGGGGTCGTTCAACTTCTCGCCGATTTTAAATGCCGGGAAGGGCGAGACCGGTGCGACGATGGCATCCACCTGTTCGAAGGCTTGCGCGAAATCGCGCGCGATCAGATGACGGACCTTCTGCGCTTTCAGATAATACGCATCGTAATAGCCGGCGCTCAGCACGTAGGTTCCCAGCATGATGCGGCGCTTGCACTCATCGCCGAAACCCTCTTCGCGCGTCATGCGATACATGTCGGAGAGCGTGTTGGCGCTGGCCGAGCGCGTGGTGTAGCGGACGCCGTCATAGCGCGCCAGGTTGGCGCTGGCTTCCGCCGTCGCGATGATGTAGTAAGCCGCCACCGCGTAGGGCGTGTGCGGAAGCTGGATGTCGCGCACTTCGCAGCCCAGTTTCTTGAGGACTTCAACGGCGGCCGCCATGCGATCTCCGGTCTCGCTCGCCAAGCCGTCGAAATATTCGCGCGGCAGGCCGATCTTCAGACCCTTGACATTGCCGTCGAGCGCGGCCACGTAATCCGGCACCGGCGCCGACGCCGAAGTCGCGTCCATTTCGTCGTGACCCGCGATGACCTGCAGCAGGCGCGCGGCATCGCGCGTGGTTTTCCCGAACGGTCCGATGTGATCGAGCGAACTTGCGAACGCCGTCAACCCGTAGCGCGATACGCGTCCATAGGTGGGCGTCACGCCCGCTGATCCCGCAAAATGAGGCCGGCTGGCGGATGGAGCCGCCGGTATCGGAGCCGAGCGAAACCAACGCGGTTCCCTGCGCCACCACCGCCGCCGATCCGCCGCTCGATCCGCCGGGAACGCGATCCAGCGCCACCGGATTCCGCACCGGCCCGAACGCGGAATTCTCGTTCGACGATCCCATGGCGAACTCGTCGCAATTGGTCTTGCCGAGGATCACGCCGCCGGCTTGCTCCAGCCGGATCACTGCCGTGGCGTCGTACGGAGGAACATAATTCGCCAGCAGTTTCGAGCCGCACGTGGTGCGCAGCCCGCGCGTGACGATGACGTCTTTCACGGCGATCGGCACGCCCGCGAGCGCTCCAGGATCTTCGCCCTTGGCGATCTTCGCGTCCACCGCGCGCGCCGCGTTCAGCGCCCGCTCGGGCGAAAGCGTCAGATACGCGTTGGTCTTGGGATTCTCGGCCTCGGCAAACGCCAGCGACTGCCGCGTCAATTCCTCGGCGCTGAAGTTCTTCGCGAGCAAGCCCGCGCGGATCGAATCGATGCTGCAGTTCGTGCAGCGGACTCGCACTCATCGCTCGATCACCCTCGGTACCTTGTAATATCCGCCGCTGGTGACCGGCGCGTTCGCCACGGCATCGGCATTCGAAAGCGAAGGCCGCTCGCGATCCTCGCGCAGAGTTGCGGTCTCTTCGGCGTCGAACAACACCTGCGCCATCGGCTCGACGTCAGTGGTGTCCAGCTCGTTCAGCTTGTCGATGTGCGTCAGGATTCCGTCCAGATCCTGCGCCATGCGCGCTACTTCGTCTTCGCGCAGCGCCAGGTTCGCCAGATCCGCGACGCGCCGGACTTCCTGCTCCGTAATTTTCAAGCCGTCTCCTTCTTCTTCGATTGCCGGTAGAGCAGCCCCATCACTGGATCTTGAATGCCATCCACAGACGGCCGCGCTGTCTCCGCCCGCTGCGGCGCCAAGCGCCGCGGCATGGGCCGGAAATCGATCTCCGTCACCAGCGCTTCGCCCAATTCCTTATGCAAATTTCGCAGCAGGTGCGGACGAATGGCATTGAGCTGCCGCTGCCAGACCATATCTTCCACTTCCACCACCAATGTCCCGCGAACCAAGTTCGTGGCGCGTGTTTTCAGGGCCGTGTACTTGCCCGCCGCCACCCGCCAAGCCATCTGCGCGCGTGTTTCCGGATCGGTGATGCCCGGCGACACTTTCATTTTTCTGACGAGACGGCCAGCGCGTTCCATGGTCTCCATTTGTTTCGGGGGGAATTCGATTTTAGCATGCCGGGGATGTTATACCTGACTCTTGCCTCCACTTGTTTTAGCATCGCAATCGCCGCGCCGCCGCGAGTTGCTGTCCGTCGCGGGATTCCAGTTTTCCGTGCGCGTCAAGCCTGTCGAAGAAGTGCGCCGCACGGGTGAAAGTCCCGTGGATTACGTCGGCGCCTGGCGCAAGCGAAAGCCGAAGCCGCGTGGGACAACGCCGATGAAATCGTATTGGGCGCGGATACCACCGTCGTCATCGGCGATCACGTTCTCGAAAAACCAGTGGATGCGAATGATGCCCGCGCCATGCTGCGCCTGCTTTCCGGGCGCGAGCACACCGTCATCACCGGTATCTGCCTGCGTCATCGCGGCGGCGTCATCGTGGATCACTCGGCGACGCAGGTACGCTTCGCTCCGCTGACGGAATCCGAAATCGCGGAGTACGTCGCGAGCGGCGAGCCCTTCGACAAGGCCGGCGGCTATGCGATTCAAGGACTGGCCTCCAAATTTGTCGAGAGCATCGACGGCTGCTACTTCAACGTAATGGGATTGCCGCTGTCGCTGGTGTACCGCTACTGGAAGACGCTAACTGCGGCCGAATAGGCCCTTCCATTTGCGCATCACCAGCTCGGCCAGATTCGCGATGATGGCGAATGCCAGCAGGCCCGGCCACAGTTGCAGCGTGGATGCGAGGGTGCGGCCGCCGGCGTCAAACACAGATCCGGGAGAGGGCTCGAAGCGGCCGCCGGTGAATTCGGCGACTTGCTTCAGCAGCGCCTGGTTTGAACCGTATTCCGTCAGTTCCACTTCCGGGCGGTAGAGGCCGATTTCGGGGAACGCCGGACTATCTACTAGAGGCCGCACTCGGAACAATCCCTGACGCGATCCGATCTGCAGTCGTCCGCGGTACACGCCCGAGCCAACTTTGATCACGTCGATCTGCTTTTTGAAGCCATCGGAGCCGATCACGTAAATCGCCGGAATATCTTTGGGTTCGTCCACACCCTCGCCCAGCCGGTAGTTGGCGACGAGATCGCCGTTAGCGCTGTCGTACTCAACCGTCGCCTCGCCTGCCTGTGTGTGCGGCAGCAGGTCGCGGCTGAGATTGGTCCAGAATTTGTCGAAGCCTTTCCAGTAAATCCAGCTTGCGGCCCAACGCGCCTTCGCGTCCGATGTAAATACCGCGGAGCGCCCCAGTCCGTATTGCCAGCGCACCAACAGCGGCTCGCGCTTATCGAAGCGCAGAACAGTCTCGGCGGTGGGCTTCGCCTCAAAGCGCACGTAACCTTTTAGAGGCGGCGCCGACGCGATGTCCAGCCCATCCAGGATCTCGGTCTGCACGGCAACTTCAGCGGACAGCGGTTTCTCCACCGCGGTGGTTCCGGTGTGCTCCATCACGTCGCGAAGCACGATCTGCTCCAGGCCCGTGGGGTCCTTGAGGAAATAGAATTTACCATCCGCGATACTCGCGACCATTTCCAGATATTCGCGATGGACGTCCGCGCCCAATCCGATGGTGGAAATGGTCACCTGATGTTCCTTGGCCTCGCGGGCCAGCGCGTAGCTGTTGCCTTCTTCGGAGATTCCGTCGGTGAGTAGCAGGATGTGGCGATAAGTGGCTTCGACAGGCAAGATTTTCTGATACGCCTCGGTGAGCGCGGGCGCGATCTGCGTGCCACCGTCGGCCGAGATGCCGGCGATCAGTGCGTTGATCCCGCGCGGGTCATCCGCTTTCCGGATCGGCACCACCCAGCGGAAAGAGTTGTCGAAAATCAAAACGCCCACTTGATCGATAGGACGCAGATTGCTCACCAGGCCCGTTGCCGCTGCGCGCGCGAGTTCGATCTTCGGCCCTTCCATGGATGAGCTCTTGTCGAGAATCAGCACCACCACGGTGCCTTCGGCGGATTGCGGAGGCAGCAACTTCGCGGGCAGAGCGCGATCCAGCGCGTCTTCGGCCTTTTTCTTCAGGTCGTAAACATTGCGCTCGCCGCCGACCACCAGAAGTCCGCCGCCTTGCTTAACGTACTTCTCCAAATCCACCTTGCGCGGCGCGGCTATTTTCTCCAGGTCCCAATTGTTCAGGACGATCAGTTGGTAGTCGGCGAAGTTCGTGTTCTCAATGCCGTCGGTGCGCGTCACTTCGAACTGAGCTGCGGTCAAAGCTCCGGGGAGCGCGTTATCAATGTTGGGAGGATCGACAGAGACGTACAGCGCTTTCGGACGGCGCAGCATCACGGCCTGATCGACATGCAATTCCCCGGCCCCATTGGTCCGTACGGCGATGGAGAGATCCAGCGCTCCCGGTGTTTCAATGTTCGCTTGCATGCGAATCGGATTGACGCCGGCATTCAAAGACACCGATGTAACTCCGAGAGACCGGCCTTCGGCCGATAACTCCACGTCCGCCTGAGTTTTGCGCGGGGCCGATACGGCGAGATCGATTGCGAACGGTTCTCCGGTAAACGCGTTGACCGGCAGGCTTACCGATTCCAGACGCAGCGCGGGACGGTCGTGCCCCGCCATCGCGAAAGTGTCGATCGGAATGCCGGATTGCCGGGCCTGCCATGCGGCACGCGCGATGCTGCCCTTATTTTCCTCGCCGTCGGAAATCAGCGCCAAACGCGGCAGCATTCCGGAGGGCAGGGAACTCACCGCTTCGCGCACGGCTGCTTCGAGATCCGTCGAACGCCCCTCGCTGCCCGACGTCAGGCGCAGCTTCCACGGCTTCTGGCCTTCGGTCAAGTCCGCCAAGCGAGTGGAGCGTGCGAAAGGAACCACACGCAGCGCATTGCTGCCGCGCGCGTCATCCAGATCGGATACCACTTTCGATGCCCGCTCCAGATCGCGTTGCGTCACACTGGCGGATGTGTCGACCAGCACGCCCACGGCAACTTTAGCAGTGGAGATGCTCAAGCGGGGCTGCGCCAACGCGAGGAGGATCAGAGTGAAGGTTGCAATCTTCAGCGCCAGGCCCAACTTGCGTGACGTGCGCTGGTATTCGAAGTATCCCCACGCCAAGGGAATCCAGGCGAGTGCCAACACCCATGCGCGGTCGAAAGTCATGACGCTTTCCTCCGGCGCAAGCGCTCGACCAGACTCGGCGATGCGGCGCGTGGGGCCAGGCGCACGATTTGTTTGCGCCCGTAGAGCAGCCAGTCGGCGAGGAGTCCGAGTCCACCGGCGAGCGCGAGCCAGGGCCATGGATTCGGAGCCGACGACGATTCCGCCAAGCTGCGCCGCACGCCGCGAGCCACATCTGCGGGCGGATGCCAAGTGACGTCGCCCACATCCGGCAAGGTCAACGAGTAAACCGTTTCGCGGTCGCCGGTGATCACGCGCACATTGCCCGCCGCGCCCGCGAAGAATTGCAGGCGATTCCCCTCGATGGTGAAGGGCAGAGGACGCTGATCGTCTCCTAGAACTTTGACGCTCGCAGGGTTGACGCCTTTGTCGAGCGTCACATTTACTGTGCCCACGGTTCCGGCCTGCACGTCGGAGCGGCGGAATACTTCGGGAGCCATCCAGCGCAGCAGGTTCGCGATCAGCAGCGGCGTCGCCAGATCATATTTCATCGCCGAGCGGACTGGATCGAAGCCCAGCGCCGCCATTTTTACCGCTCCCTGGCGCTGCACCACCACCGGGCCCTGTGCCGTTTCCGCCACGGCCTGGTCCCCGGGCGCGAGGTTGAAGATTTCGGTGGAAGCCAATTCCACATCCTTTGTATAGAGGCCCGCGCCGAGCGCCGTATCCTGATGCCAGCGATCCAACTTCGTATTGGCGGCAGGGGAGCGCGTCGCAAACGGTGAGCCTGCGGGAGGCTCGATCCACACGGACGCGACATTTGCGGGCGCATCCTTGGGCGCGAAGCGGTCGAACACGACGATGTCGGCTGCTGCTTGCGGATCGTACTTCGCGGGAAGATCGAAGGTCGCCTGGACCAGCGGATTGCCAGTTAGCAAGGGCTTCAGCAGATCCGGTTCGGGCGAGTACACGGCCACGCGCAGCGTCTTGCCGACGGGCACTTCGATCACCGCGCCGTCATCTTGCGGAAACGCGTCGCCGCGGCCATTGGTGGAAGTGACTCGTGCTTCGAGGAAGCCCGCCGCTTTAGCGTGAAACAAAAACGTCGCCTGGGTCGTAGAGCCTGCCGCAAGCGTCATGGTCTTGCTGCCCGCCGCTGTGCCTGCGAATTGCAGCAGCAGAGTAATCTCTCGCGGCAGCGATCCGTCATTGCGAAGTTCGACGAAAGCTTCCCAAGTGTCTGCGCCAGCGGTGGGAGACGTCGCGCGCCGGACGCTCAACTTGCGCAAGCCCACATTTTCACCGTTGGACGGAATCGAGATCACTCGCAAGTTGGGTGGAACCGGCAACTCGGTATCTTGTTTGGCGATGCGGCCGGCGCCGACGAACACGATTTCGCCGGCCTTCTGCGATTGCAGCCGTTGCGCTTGCTGGGCGAATTCGAACGCTTGCTCCAGATTCAGCGCGGATGTGCTGGGACGGGATTGCCGGATGGCCTCCGCCACTGCGTTTTTATCGGAATCGAACTGCGTGACAGGTGTCGCCAACGCATCGGCGCGTACCAGCATCACTCGATCCAGCAGCGGCAATGAGCGGACGTAAACCAGAGCCGCGTTCTTGGCTTGGTCGAGCAAAATACCTTGCCGGGCACGCGCGCCCATCCACGCCGAAGTGTCCAGCAGGAGAACGTGGTCGTGCGCAGCACCCAAGTCGCCAATGCGCGGGGCCGCGATTGCCAGCAGGAGTAATAGCATGCTGATCAACTGCAGCAGCATGCTCCACGGCTGATGGATCCGCCGTTTGTGCTGCAGCTCTTCCGGCATTTTTCCGCGCGGTCCAGAAGCGCAGGGTGGCGACGACTTGCCGGCGCTTGGTCCGGTCGAGCAGATACAGCGCGACGATGCCCGCGGAGATGATCCCCGCCAGCCCCAGCAACTCGCCGAAACTGAGGTTTAGAAAATTCATGGCCTACGCTATCGCGCCGGCGCGGACAATCGGCCCAAAAATCGCTTCTTCGATCGGAATCGACGTCGGTAATCCAACATACCGCCCTCCGTTGCGCAGCGCCACATTGCGGAGATGCAGCGCGTAGTCGTCGAAGGCCTTGGTGTACGCCGCGCGCGCGTTGTCGTCGAAGGCCAGTTCCACGCGCTGGCCGGTTTCGGCGTCTTCCAGATCCAGTTCTCCGTCCCACGGCGGTTCGCGGTCTTCATCCGCCCAAGTATGGATCAGGATCATCTCGTGGCCGAAGTCGGCCAGATATTGCAGAGGTTTTTCGCAGTCGTCGTCGTCCAGGAAATCGGAAATCACGATCACCAGCCCGCGCTGCGGATAACGCGAAATGAAATCGCGCGCGACGTCTATGAAATGTGGTATGCGCCGCCGGGCTTCAGCGCCGGCAGAAGTTCGCCGCCGGCTGGAAAGCGATGGCGGCCGCCGCCCAGCCGCAGACGGGTCGCCCAGTTTGTTCGGCGAACGGCTGCAGGCAGATGGAGTCCAGGCGCACCAGAGCCACGTAGCACAGCGCCGCGGCCAGCTTGCGGCGCGTAGTCGAACTTGGAAAGTGCGGGCTTACCGCCCTTGCCGTCGATGCGCCTCCGGTCCATGGACTGGCTGATGTCCACCAGGATGCGCACCGGAATGCGCGGCTCCAGTTGGAACATCTTCAGGAACAGCTTTTCGAGCCGCAGGTAGGCGCGCCAGTTGACGGCGCGCAGATCGTCGCCCTGATGGAAGTGGCGGTGATCGAGAAACTCCTGGCCGCCGCCGGCGAAGCGCGAGGTGTTATGGCCGCCCACCAGGCCGGGCAGCGATTTCTGCCAGTGGATGGTCAGCCGCTCCAGCTTTTCGAGCAACGGCGTGTCGAGCAGCGGCTCACGCACTTCCGGCACTCGCTTATACCTTACGCGGCCCGCCTGCGGTGGCCGCTACGCTGGGGATGATCTTGTCGAGGATGGTCTCGGCGTCTGGCCGTCGGCGTGCGCGTCGAAATTCAGAATGATGCGGTGGCGCAGCACGGCCGGCGCGACGGCATCTGATATCTTCGATCGACAAGATGCAGGCGCCCGCGCATCAGAGCGCAGCACGCGTCCGCATTCCACCAGCGCCTGCGCGCCGCGCGGCGAACTGCCGTAGCGGATGAACTTCTTGCGCCAGATCGTGCGCTTCGGCTGTATCCGGCTGCGTGGCCATCACCAGATCGATGGCGTAATCCTGCACGTGCGGCGCGACCAGAACCTCGCGGCAGACGCCGCGCAAGCTCCAGGATTTCCTCGCGATCGAGCACGGTCCGACGGTCGGCTTCTTCCTTCTGAATGGTGCGGTCGACGATGGGGCTCAGATCGCTCGCGCGACGGATAGCTCACCAGGATCTTCATCAGGAAGCGGTCGAGCTGCGCTTCGGGCAGCGGATAGGTGCCTTCCATCTCGATGGGGTTCTGCGTGGCCATCACCAGGAACGGCGCTTCCAGCTCGTGCGTGGTGGTGCCGCTGGTGACGGTGTGCTCCTGCATGGCTTCGAGCAGCGCGGACTGCGTCTTGGGCGTGGCGCGATTGATTTCGTCGGCCAGGACCAGGTGGGCGAAGATCGGGCCGGGCTGAAAGCGCAGGGCTTTGGCGCCGTCGTCGGTTTCGATGATCATGCTGCCGACGATGTCGGCGGGCATCAGGTCGGGCGTGAACTGGATGCGCGAATATTTCAGATGCAGCACGCGCGCCAGCGTGCGCAGCAGCGTGGTCTTGCCCAGGCCGGGAACGCCTTCCAGCAGAACGTGTCCGCCCGCCAGCAGGCAGATGAGAACGCCATCCACCACTTCCTGCTGGCCGACGATGATTTTGCCGATTTCCTCGCGAACCCGCTTGAGTTGTTCGGTGGCGAGCTGGAGCGCTGCGTCCGGTTGCACGCATTATATGATAGCGCAGGGTTGGCGAAAAACAGATTGGCCCACAGATGAAAACCGATGGACACAGATCAGAAAACTCGTGTCAACGTTACGACTTCAGAAACGCCAACAGGTCGGCGTTGATGGTGTCGGCTTCCGTAGTGGGCATGCCGTGCGGGAAGGTCTTGTAGGTCTTAAGAGTTCCGTTCTTCAGCAGCTTCGCGGACAGTGGCCCGGCGGCGACATAGGGAACGATCTGGTCGTCTTCGCTGTGCATCACCAGCACCGGAATGGTGATCTTCTTCAGATCTTCCGTGAAATCGGTCTGGGAAAAGGCCACAATGCCGTCATAGTGCGCTTTGGCGCCTCCCATCATTCCCTGACGCCACCAGTTTTGGATGACGGCCTCCAAGGGTTTCGCGCCCGGCCGGTTATAGCCGTAGAAAGGGCCGGCTGCAACGTCGCGATAGAATTGCGAGCGATTGGCGGCGAGCGCTGCCTGCAGGCCATCGAACACTTCCTTGGGTTGACCCAGCGGATTCGCCGCGGTCTTCAGCATGAGCGGCGGGACGGCGCTGATGATCGCTGCCTTGGACACGCGGCTTTCACCGTGCCGGCCCAGATAATGCGTTACCTCGCCGCCGCCGGTGGAATGGCCCACATGGATCGCGTTTTTCAAATCGAGATGTGCAGTGAGACGCCGCCAGATCGTCGGCGTAATGGTCCATGTCGTGGCCGTCGGCCGTTTGGGTGGATCGGCCGTGGCCGCGGCGGTCATGCGCGATCACGCGATAGCCTAGCTTCAGGAAGAACAGCATCTGGTTGTCCCAATCGTCGGCGGACAACGGCCAGCCGTGGCTGAATACCATTGGCTGGCCCGAACCCCAGTCCTTGTAATAGATCTCGATGCCGTCCTTGGTTGTGATGGTGGGCATGTGTGCTCCTTAAGAAGATGGTATGAACAGCGTCCTAGTGGAAGCCTTCGGGGAGGATGCTGGTTTCAAAAGGCTACTATTTTTATTCTTGTCAGCGCAAGCGGCGGACTGTATGTGATGACGCCGGGGCCGGCAAAACCCTTCGCCTACGGCACCGCCACCCTGCCAAACGGCAAGGTCCAACAACAGTAGGCGGGCCGCATAATAGTATAGGATTGTGGGCCTTCGTCCGTCCCCACTGAAGCAGACACTATGTGGATTGTCCGACTAGCTCTTCGCCGCCCCTATACCTTTGTCGTCATGGCCGTGCTGATCGCCATTCTGGGCGGTGCGGCGATCGTCACCATGCCGGTCGATATTTTCCCGTATATCGACATTCCCGTCGTCAGCGTGGTCTGGACTTACGGCGGCCTCCCGCCCGAAGAGATGGAAAAGCGCATCGTTACCAACTTCGAGCGATGCATACCTCCACCGTCAACGACATCGAGCACATCGAGTCGCAATCGTATAGCGGCGTCGCGGTCATCCGCGTTTACTTCCAGCCCAACGTCCAGGTCGACATGGCCGTGGCGCAGGTCACCGCCATATCGCAGACGCTACTGCGCATGATGCCTCCGGGGATGCAACCTGCCCAACATTTTGAAGTACGACGCCTCCAGTGTGCCCATTCTGCAACTCGGCCTTGCAAGCAAAACCCTCAGCGAACAGGAGATCTTCGATCTTGGGCAGAACTTCATCCGCACCCGCTGGCAACCGTGCAGGGCGCCGCGGTTCCCTATCCTTACGGCGGCAAGTCGCGGCCAGATCATGGTGGATCTGAACCTGGACGAACTTTACGCCAAGCAACTGGCGCCGACCGATATTTCGAATGCCCTGAATTTGCAGAACCTGATTCTCCCGGCGGGCACGGCGAAAATCGGCCGACACGGAGTATCAGATCAAGGTCAACAGCAGTCCGTTGGCGATTGCGGATTTCAATAACATTCCGATCAAGACCGTGAACGGCGCTACCGTCTATCATGAAGGACGTGGCGCAGGTTCGCGACGGATTTACGGTGCAACAACAACATCGTGCGCACCAACGGCACGCGCGGAGTCTTGATGACGGTTATGCGCAACGGCAAGGCCTCCACGCTGGCTATTGTTGCTGCGGTAAAGGCGGCGCTGCCGCGGATTCTGGCCACCGTGACGCCGGAGCTGAAGGTCATCACGCTGGGCGATCAATCGATATTCGTGCGGGCGTCGGTCACTGGTGTGGTGCGCGAAGCGTTGATCGCTGCAGCCCTCACCGGCATGATGATTCTGCTGTTTCTGGGAAGCTGGCGCAGTACGCTGATCGTCTGTATTTCGATCCCGCTTTCGATCCTGGCTTCGCTCTGCATTCTGAGCCTCTTCGGGCAAACCATCAACGTGATGACGCTCGGTGGCTTGGCGCTGGCTGTCGGCATCTTGGTCGATGACGCTACCGTTGCGATTGAAAACACGCACCGCAATATCGGCATGCGCAAGCCGCTGGTGCGAGCCGTGATCGATGGCGCCGCGCAGATTGCGGTTCCGACGTTTGTCTCCACGCTCGCGATTTGTATTGTGTTCGTCCCGGTGCTGCTGCTCACTGGAACCGCCAAGTATTTGTTCACTCCGATGGCAATGGCGGTGGTCTTCGCCATGTTGGCTTCGTACTTGCTTTCGCGCACCCTGGTTCCGACCATGGTGCATTATTTGCTGCGCGCCGAAATGTCGATGTACCAGCTCGGTATCGAAGGCGAGGCTGCGGGCGGCAAGGGATTCTTCTGGAGCCTGCACCATTGGTTCAACGGACTGTTTGAGCGCCTGCGCTTCCGCTATATCGGCTTGCTGGACTGGTCGCTGCGGCATCGCGGGCGCGTTCTGGGGGCCTTCGGGTTGGTTTTCGTCGGCTCTATGGGCTTGCTCTTTCTAATCGGCGAGGATTTCTTCCCCTCCGTCGATTCCGGCCAGATGCGGCTGCATGCGCGGGCGCCGGCCGGCACCCGCATCGAAGAAACCGAGGCGCGCTTCTCGCAAATCGATCGTGAAATTCGCGAACAGATTCCGGCAAATGAGATCGACACCATCATCGACAACATTGGGGTTCCGAACAGCTTTACGAGTTTGGCGCAGGGCGATATCCCTACGATTTCGAGCGCCGACGGCGAGATCCTCATTTCGCTGACCAAAGAAAAGCACGGCTCCGCGCGGGACTATGAAGTGCAGTTGCGCAAGCGCCTCAATCAAAAGTTCCCGGATACCACTTTCTTCTTCCAGCCGGCCAACATCACGAATCAGATTTTGAACTTCGGGCTGCCGGCGCCGATCGATGTGCAGGTGGTGGGCCGGGATGCCGCCGGCGGTTATAAGATCGCCCTGGATATGGCCAGCAAGATCGCGCGCATTCCAGGCGCGGTTGACGTGCACGTGCACCAGGTTGTCGATCAGCCGGATATCCGCATGAATGTCGACCGCATCAAAGCCGGACAGTTGGGACTCACCGAGCGCGACGTCAGCGGCAACATGCTGATCTCGCTCAGCGGCAGCGGCACCGTGGCGCCGGCCTTCTGGGTGAACTGGGCCAACGGAGTCAATTATATTGTCGCTGTCCAAACGCCGCAGTACAAGGTGAACAGCCTGGACGCCCTCTTGCGGACGCCGGTTACGGCTGGAAACTCGCTGTCAATTCCAACACCGCGGGATCGCAGGCGATCGGCGACGGCGGGAAACAACTCGGTGGGCGCGTCTCCCAGCGGCGCATCGCAGGCGTACGGCAACCCGGGAGCCGTCGCGGGCAACACGCAGCTTCTCTCCAATCTGGTTACGTTCACGCGCGGCGTCAGCCCGGTGATCGTCAATCACTATAATGTGTGGCCGGTGTTCGATGTGTACGCCAATGTGGACCGGCGGGATCTGGGCGGAGTCGGCTCTGAAGTAGAGAAGATCATGAATCAGGAGCGCGCCCATCTGCCGCGCGGCACTACGCTCGACATGCGCGGCCAGTTCGAGACCATGCAATCGTCCTTCTTCCGCCTGGGCCTGGGAATGATCGTCGCCGTGGTGCTGGTGTATCTACTGATGTCGGTCAACTTCCAGTCCTGGCTGGATCCGTTCATCATCTTGACGGCTCTGCCGGGGGCCATGGCGGGGATTTTGTGGATGCTGTTCATCACCGGGACCACGTTGAGTGTCCCCTCACTGATGGGCGCGATCATGTGTATCGGCGTCGCCACCGCGAACAGTATTCTGATGGTGACCTTTGCCAATGACGAGCGGGCACTGGTGCCTTCGGCGCCGGAGGCCATGCTTTCGGCGGGATACGCCCGCGTGCGGCCGGTGCTGATGACGGCCACTGCCATGATGCTGGGCATGCTGCCCATGGCCCTCGGTTTGGGAGAAGGCGGAGAGCAGAACGCGCCGCTGGGACGCGCCGTGATCGGCGGCCTGTTGTTCGCCACCGTCACCACCCTGTTCGTGGTGCCGATCGTTTATAGTTATCTGCGCACGAAACCTCCGGTGGATCATGAGCGCCTGCTGGAAGAAGAGGAGCGGCACGACTCCATCGATTCCGAGTGGAATTCGACGAAACCGTACTTAAGCATCTGATGCGATATACCGAGCCAAATCATCCCGAAGAAATAACCGCTCCCGGCACGGAAGAAGAACTGCGCCGGGAAGTAGAAGACCTGAAGCGTCAGCTCCGCGAGCAAAAGGCCCCGGCCCATGGCGCGCACACGGCGGTGAAGCCTTGGAATCCTTCCGCCGTCACTATCTGGGCGCTTTTTCTGGGCGCTATCGTACTCATTGTTGTAGCGTTTTTTGCAGGCTATATCCCGCTGCAGAAGCGCAATGCCGTGATCAACACGCAGGCGCAGGAATTCGATCAAGCATTGCCGCGCGTCGAGGTCATGGAAGTCGGCGCGCTCCTCGAAAGTTAGCGAATTGCGGTTGCCGGGCAACATTCACGCTGTAACTGAAGCCCCCATTCTGGCGCGCGCCGACGGCTACGTCCGCCGCCGCCTGGTCGACATCGGCGATCACGTCGCAGCCGGGCAGCCGCTGGCCGAAATCGAAGCGCCCGAGCTCGATCAACAGGTGCTCCAGGCCAAAGCCAATGTGACCCAGGCGCAGGCGGCGCTGGATCAAGCCACTCGCGAATGAGCAGCAGGGCAAAGCCAATCTGGAGCTGGCGCGCGTCACCGCGCAGCGCTGGGGAAGTTTGGTCGCGCGCGGGCGTGGTTTCGAAGCAGGATAACGATCAGTACCAGGCGCAGTATCAATCGCAGATCGCCGGCGTGAACGCGCTTGGAGAAGGCCATCGCTGGCGCAGCGCGCCAACATCGCCGCCGCCGAAGCCAACGTGGCGCGCCTGAATGAAATGCAAGGCTACCGCATCGTGAAGGCGCCCTTCGCGGGCGTCATCACTTTGCGCAATGTGGATGTCGGTGCATTGGTCACCACCGGCAGCACCATGCTTTATCGCATCGCGCAGACCGGCACGCTGCGCATCTACGTGAACGTTCCGCAGACCAACGCCGAGTTCCATCCAACCCGGCCAGAAAGCCCTGGTCAGCGTTACCAATCTGCCGGGACGCACCTTCACCGGAACGGTGGCCCGCACCGCGAATTCGCTGGATCCCAGCAGCCGCACGCTACTCGTGGAAGTGCAGGTTCCGAATCCGGATGGCGCGCTGATGCCCGGCATGTACGCGCAAGTCGACTTCAGCAACTCGCGCGCGAATGCGCCGCTGCTGATTCCGGCCGAAGCACTGATGACTCGCGCCGACGGCACGCAAGTCGCGGTGGTCGGCCCGGATTCCATCGTGCATCTGCATACCATCGTGATCGGCCGCGACTACGGCGACCGCTTGGAAGTGCTGCAAGGTCTGCAAGTCGGCGACCGCATCATCGGAAACCCTGACGACAACGCGCGTGAAGGCGTCAAGGTGGAGGCGGTTGAAGCAGCCGCAAAAGCCGCCGCCGCTAGCGCGAAATAAGCTGGGGCGAAGGGCTTTAACTCGCCTTCAGCAAGACCGCGGTGATATTATCCGGACCGCCGTACTCGCGCGCGAGCGCTACCAGTTTTCGGCATTTCGTCTCGAGAGTACCGTCGCCCGCCAGCACTTCGCCAATGCGCTCGTCGGGAGCCACGCCATGCAGTCCGTCGCTGCACAGCAGAACCTGCGCTCCTGGCGTCGGGACGCACGCTATAGTGATTCACCCGCAGTTGCCCGGAGACGCCAATCGCCATGGTGAGCACGTGCCGCATGGGATGAATCTTCAGCGTTTCTTCGTCCAATCCCAGCCGCCGCCCTACCTCGTTCACCCAGGTCTGGTCCTCAGTGATCGGCTGCAGCTTGCCGTTCTCAAACAGGTAGGCCCGGCTGTCGCCTACACTCGCGATAAACAGATCACTGTCGTTTTCCACCGCGGCCACCAGAGTGGTGCCCATGCCCTCCATGGCCTGATCGGCGTCCGCTTCCTTCATTACTCGCTGGTTGGCCTTGGCGAAAGCGTCGAGAAGATCGTCGGGCGATGCGGGAGGCGCGGCCGCTTGGAGCGTATCGCGAACCGTTTCGACTGCCAGCCGCGACGCATGTTCCCCGGCTTGCGCCCCGCCCATGCCGTCCGCCACTACGTACAACCCGGCCGAGGGCAGAAGCAGGAAGCAGTCTTCGTTGTTGGTGCGGACGCAACCTGGGTCCGAAACTCCGAATGACTCAATCATTGCTCACCGAATTATGCAAAGCATAGGCTTACCGAATTATACATAGCCGGACTGGCTGGGATGCAAGGCGCTGATGCAACCCGGCTCACGGTTTGCCCGGATTCACGAGGGCCTTCAACTGCAAGTAGGCGCGCTCTTCGTAATTGTTCTTCAGGCGCTCCAGCGTTTCCAGGCGCGCGTCGCTGAGTTTCGTGTTTTGCTTCTTCAGGCACAGGCCCAGCATCAAGGTGGCGACGTCGTCATCCGGCTGCCGGTCGAGCACCGCGCGAAAGCGGTCGGCGGCTGCGGGGAAGTCGCCTTTCTTCCACAGCGCGTAGCCTAGATTGAAAATGTAGACCGGATCGTTGGGGTCTCCATCCAGCGCCTTGCGGAAAGAATCCACGGCCTGCGGCAGACCGCGCCGGTTCTGCGCCGCGCCGAGGTCGTTATACACCTCGCTGAGCGGGACCGCATCCGCCACCGTCTGGAACGCCTTCTGCGATCCCACGAAATCGCCGGATTGAAACAGCGCCAGCCCGAGCAGAAAACTAGCCTCGTGGAAATGCACGTCCTCGGGCGCGATCTTCTGCAGCCAGTCCGCCGCCTGCCGGTATTCTTTGCGGTCGTAGTGCAGGCGTCCCAACTCGTAATCCGGGTGGCCGAATCGCGCATCTAAGTGAGCCGCTTGCAGGAAGAGCCGCTCCTGTTGTTCCGGCGTGTGCGCCAGCAGGCCGCGCACGTAATTCTCTTCCGCGTCCAGGCGAACCGGAGGACGCAAGCCGCGGAACTCGGCTTCCGGAGGCGCCAGCCGCGGCGTCAGCAAGCACCAGCGCGCGCCACGCCAGATGCGCTTCGAGCGAAGGCAGGTCTTCCAGATTTCCGCTCTCGATGAACTCGGAGCTCTGCTTGAAACGGCGGCGGTCGAAGATGCGCGCGGTGATCTTTAGCGAGCCGTCGGCGATGCCGTGAGCGGCGGCCGGGTCGGCCAAAAATTCGAACGAGCCGTAGACTACTTGTTCGGCGTCCAGCGCCTCGCCGATCTTCAGCATGGACGCTTCAGTGAGGATGCTCAGCGGACGCAAATTCAATTGGCGGTAGGCCTCTTCGGTTTCGGCGCGGGATGGCGTCACTGCCCCTCGCGAGCCAATCGCATCGCGAACCGTTTCGGCGATGCTCTCGCCGATCCAATCGAGTGAGGCTTGCGTGGGATCGGTGGCCGACGTGCGGTTGGCGAACGGCAGGACCGCCGCCGTGTCGGCAAACCCTCTGGCCGTGACGACAATCAATAAGAACAGTACGAGCCGCATCGAGCGCATCAAGATTCAGTTTAGTGTACTGGGCGTCCCTGGAGCCTGGCCGCATCTTCGACTGAGAGGAAATCCCGGCTTCTGCTACCTTTGCATAGAAGCATGGAAATCAATCCGGGCCAGATATTGTCGATCGCGCTAGCCTCGCTTCCCACCATGCTGACGGTGCTGATGGGAATCCTGATCAACAACTCGCGGCTGGGCGACGTAAATTCCCGGATCGGCGATATAAATTCCCGCATCGACGACTTGCGTTCCAACATTGATGACCTGCGTTCTAACATAGACGGCCTGCGCTCCAATGTAGATTCGCGCATCAATGATTTACGTGCCCACATGGATTCCCGCTTCGACGAGATGCGGAACGCCTGGCGGTCCGAGCTGCGCCGCGTCGAGGAAGTTCTCGACGCCCGCCTCAAGCACCTCGAAGAGCGTTGATATCAGTTCGAATCGCCTGAGCGAGAATCTCCGCGTCGTCGCCGAAACCTTGTAACCAGCGAATCTCCGGATCGCGCCGGAACCACGTCCGCTGCCGCTTGGCGTATTGCCGCGTCTCGACGATCGTCGATTCGACCGCCTGCTGCAATGTGATCATCCCGCGCAAGTGCGACAGAGCTTGCTTATATCCCAGTGCTTCGAACGGCTTCTCGTTGCCCGTCGCCCCTGCGGCCAGCAATCTGCGAACTTCTTCGATCAAGCCTTCAGTAAACATGCTGCGGGTCCGCGCTTCCAGACGCTCCTGCAGCGCGGCGCGATCCGGGTCCAAGCCGAGTTTGACCACCGAGTAACCCTCCAGCGCGCAAGCTTCAGCCGGCGGTGGCAGGGCTTCCTGCGTCAGCAAACGCACCTCCAGAGCGCGCATGGTTTTTTGCACATCATTGGCGTGGATGCGCCCGGCGGCGCGTGGCTCCAGCCGCTGCAAAAGGCGGTGCAGGCTGCCGGGGCGAAGCCGTTCCCGCTCCTGCAGACGTTCCCGCAGCCGCTCGTCGCGTCCCGGCAGCGCCGGGAGGCCCTCCAGCAGCGCTCGCAAGTAGAAACCGGTGCCTCCCCCGATAATCGGCAGCCTCCCGCGCCCGGCGATTTCGGCAATAACGTTTCGCGCCTCGCGGGCATATTCGCCGGCCGAGTAACTTTCCTGCGGCGTCAGCACGTCGAACAAATGATGGGGAATTCCGCGCCGTTCGCCCGGAGGCGTTTTGGCCGTTCCGATGTCGAAACCCCGATACAGTTGGAGGGAATCGCAATTGACAATTTCGCCGCCGAATTGCTCAGCCAGGCACAACGCCAATGCGCTCTTGCCGGAGCCCGTGGGTCCAACGACGGTCGCGAGAAACATCTAGGTATACTATAAATGGCGTTAAAAATAGCTCAGGCCGGCGAAGGTGGTTCCATGCGAAAAGCTCTGCTCATCATAGCGATTGCGAGTGTCATTGGAAGTTCCGCCTTACAGGCGCAAACCGGCGGCGCCGCTCCCAAAGTCGACAAATCTTCGGCTTATTACCACTACACTCTGGCTCACATGTATGCCGAGCAAGCCAGCATGTACGGCAACCGCGGCGATTACGTCAACAAGGCCATCGACAACTACAAAGAAGCTATCAAGGCGGACCCTACCGCCGCGATGTTGAGCGAAGAGCTCTCCGATCTTTATGTCCAGTCCGGCCGCTTGCGCGAGGCGCAGGCCGATGCCGAGGATGTCCTCAAACAGAATCCTAATGACCTGAACGCGCACCGTCTCCTGGCCCGCATCTTTACGCGCCTGGTGGGCGACGGACGCTCCGGCAAAGTGGACGAAGCCATGCTGCGCCGCGCCACCGACGAATATCAGAAGATCACGGCTTTGGCGCCTAACGATATCCCGGCGTGGCTGATGCTGGCGCGCCTGCAAAAAGCCGCCGACAATTCGGTGGACGCCGAGAAGTCCTATCAGAAGGTCCTCGCCATTGAGCCGGATAACGAAGACGCTCTCACCGGTCTGGCGCTGGTCTATTCCGACCTGGGCGACAACAAGAAAGCGGCGGAGCTGCTGAAGCACTTAGCCGATAAGAATCCCTCGGCCCGCAGCTTGACGGCACTCGCGGCTGCGTATGAGCAGATGCGCGATTTCAAGGCCGCAGCCGCTGCGCTGCGCCAGTTGCTGGAGACCAATCCAGCCAACGATCGCGAAGTGAAACGCAATCTGGCGCAGGATTTAATGCTGTCGCAGGATTACGCCGCGGCGCTCGAAATCTACAACGGGCTGGTGGCGGACGATCCCGCCGACGCGCAGTCTTATCTGCGAATCTCGCAGATCTACCGTCAGCAGCGGGATTTCCAGAAGGCTCGCGAAGCCAACGATAAAGCCAAAGCGGCCGAGCCGAATTCGATTGAGATTCGATACAACGAAGTCAATATTCTCGAAGCCGAGGATCGCGTCCCGGAAGCCACCAAGTTGCTGAAGGACATCCTCGACAGCACCGCGAAGAAAAGCTACAACCAGGCCGAGCGCGCCAATCGCGTGGCGCTGCTGGAGCGCCTGGCCGGGCTGTATCGCTCCGTCGATCAGATCGATCCTGCCATCGATGCCTACCGTGAGATGGCGGAAGTCGACCCGGCTCTGGCCTCCCGTTCCTCTGCCCAGATCATCGACGCCTATCGCGCCGCAAAGGACTTTACGAAGGCCCAGCAGGAAGCGGATGCGGCGGTCAAGAAATATCCCGACGATCGCTTGATTCGCACCACGCGCGATTCTCTATTGGCCGAAACCGGCAAAGTGGATGCAGCCGCTGCGGACCTAAAAAAACTACTCGACGGCAAACCTGACGATCGCGACACCTATATCGCCTTGGCCAACATCTATGACAAAGGCCAGCGCTGGAATGACATGGGCAAGGCTCTCGACGCTGCTGAGAAGCTGTCCGAATCCGACGAAGACAAAGAAGGTATCTGGTTCATGCGCGGCGCGATGTATGAGCGCATGAAGCGCTTGGATAAGGCGGAAGTGGAATTCCGCAAGGTTCTCAAAGCCAATCCCGAAAACGCCGGCGCGATGAATTACATCGGCTACATGCTGGCCGACGCCAATCTGCGCTTGGAAGAGTCGCTCGGCTTGATCACGAAAGCGCTCGACATCGAACCCGGCAACGGAGCTTATCTCGACAGTCTCGGCTGGGTGCAGTTCCGCTTAGGCCGCCTGGATGACGCCGAGAAGAATCTGCGGCTGGCGCTCGAAAAGACTCCGCGCGATCCCACCGTGCACGACCACATGGCGAACGTGCTGATGAAAGAATCCAAGGTTCGCGAGGCGGTTTCGCAATGGGAAAGTTCACTCAAGGAATGGGAAACCAGTTCTCCTGCGGACATCGAGCCGGATGAGATCGCGCAAGTGAAGCGCAATCTGGAAGCCGCCAAAGTGCGCTTGGCGCGCGAAGTCCCGCGCTAGTCTCCGCTCCCGTGAATTCAAAAATGCGACGTTCGATTCTAGGGGCTCTCATCGGGCTCGCGCTGGCAGTGCCTGCCCAGCCGCAGGCTCCGTCCAGCGCACGTGCCGCGCATGCCCCGGCGGCGCCCAAGCTGGTAGTCGCGATCGTCATCGACCAGTTTCGCTACGACTATTTGACGCGCTTCCGCTCCGAGTACACCGGCGGATTGAAGCGCCTGCTCACCGAAGGCGCGGACTTTACTAATTCGCACTACCGGCACTTTCCAACCGTCACCGCGGTAGGACACTCCACCTTCCTCAGCGGCGCGACGCCGTCGGTGAGCGGGATCATTGCCAACGAATGGTGGGACCGCACGACCGGAGGGGTAGTCACCAGCGTTTCCGACCCCCAAACTCAGCTCCTGGGCGGCGGCGGCCCGGGTTCTTCGCCGCGGCGCTTGCTGCAGTCAACCGTCGGTGACGAATTGAAGGCATCCGGCAAAGGCGGCAAGGTGATCGGAATTTCGATTAAAGACCGCGCCGCGATTCTTCCCTCCGGGCATTCGGCCGACGGCGCGTATTGGTTTGATAGCGGCTCCGGAAACTTCGTCAGCAGCACGTATTACTTCGCGACGCTCCCAGCCTGGGTCTCCGATACCAACCAACATCATGTCGCCAACCAATATGCGGGGCGCCAATGGATGTCGCACAAGATGCCCGCCGCGGGAACGTCTCTTTATTCGGAATTGGAAGCGACTCCTTACGGCAACGAAGTGATTCAGCAGTTCGCTCTGCGCGCTTTGGCCGCTGAGAAGTTGGGGACCACCGCCGCCAAGACCGATCTGCTCACGGTGAGTTACTCCGCCAACGATTACGTCGGGCATCGCTACGGGCCGGATTCTCCGGAAGTCCACGACATGGCGCTGCGCGTGGATAAGCTGGTTGGGGAACTGCTGCAGGCCGCCGAAGCGCAGGCCGGCCCTGGAAACGTGCTGGCGGTGCTGACTGCGGATCATGGGGTCGCTCCGCTCCCCGAGGAAAATAGCAAACGCAAGATGCCGGGCGGCCGCCTGGATTTCGCGCCGATTCGGGCGCTGCTGGAGTCGCAGTTGACGGCTAGGTTTGGCGGGTCGCACTGGGTTTTATACGCAGCGGACGCCGGCATTTATTTGAACTTGCCCGCGGGCACGGACCCCGCCGCCGTCGAAAGCGTGGCCGCCGCCGTTCTGCGCGGCCAGCCGCATATCGCGCGCGTCTACACCCGCGCTCAATTGCTCAATGACGCGGTGCAGTCCGATCCTGTGGGTACCGCGCTGCGCAATGGTTTTAACGCGGAGCGCTCCGGAAGCGTGGTGATTATTCTGGAACCGTACTGGATTTCGACCGCCTCCGGAGCTACCCACGGATCGCCCTACGATTACGATACCCACGTGCCCATGCTGTTCCTTGGTTCGCGCATCAAGGCCGGGCGCTATGATGCAAACGTCGCACCTAACGACATCGCGCCGACGCTGGCGACTATTCTGGATATCGAGACGCCCAGCGGCAGTTCCGGGCGTGTGCTGACGGAAATGCTGAAGTAGAGATGCTGAGTTGCTGAAGTACCGGCTTGCGTCCGGCACAGTCCGGCCAGGCTGCTAGAATAACCTGATAGAGGAGTCTTGTATTCATGGTGAGATCCGCATTAAGATCGGCGTTCCTGCCCGCCCTGCTGGCTTGCGCCGCCGCTGTTCTTTCCCCCGCTACCGCTTCGGCGCAGTTGAAAGTCGGCATCGTCAACTTTCAGCAGGCTCTCCTGGGAACTTCTGAAATGAAAAAGGCGTCCAATGACATGATGCTGAAGTATAAGCCGCAACAGGATCAATTGGAGACGCTGCAAAGGGAACTGAACGAGATTCAGGGCAGGCTGCAGGACCCCAAAACGACGCAGGCCATGGCCGCGGAACTGCAAGCCGACGGACAGCGCAAGCAGCGCGACGCCAAGCGCATCACCGAAGACGTGCAGGCTGGAGCAGAAGCGGATCGCAACGATATTCTGCGGCGCGGCACCGAACGTATGACGGAAGTCGTGAAAAAATTGGCGGATGAAAAGGGACTGGACGTGGTGGTGGATTCGGCCAACATCGTGTTCTTCAAACCTACGCTGGAGATCACGCAAGAAGCCGTCGCCGCTTACGACAAGACTTACCCTGCTAAATAGAGGCTAGACAGGCGCAAACCCGCGAAGGCCATGGCTGGATACCTGGATGAATTCGGAGTAGCCGACGCCCGCCGGGAGCGGCTCCGCAAGCGCGTTATCCTGTCCGTCCTCGCAATCGCGATCGTGGGAACTTCCGGGTTTTTCTACTTCCGCAATTGGACCGAAGAGCGGGCGCTGGGCCATTTCGTCGACCTGCTCAAACAGCAAAAGTATCAGGACGCCTATCAGTTGTGGCAGACTCCGGATACCGCAAAGTTTTATCCGCCCGAGAAATTCGCCGAAGACTGGGGCGCGTCGGGTCTCTATAAGAATGCCGGCGCCTTGCAGATCCGCGAAGTGGACTCCTGCGATTCCGGCGTAGTCTTCGACATCGCGTATCCTGGCGCCGACGATTTTGGCTTGTGGGTCGAGCGTGAAAACAAAGTCATCAGCTTCGCCCCGTGGACGCGCTGTCCCGGCAAGCATCTGCAAATCTGGCAATTCATCAAATCGCGATTCGGCGGCGGCAGCTAGCACCTCGCTCCTTTCCCTAAATCGGCTCCGATTGCGCGCAATTCGTCTATACTTGAGCGATCGCTACAAAAAAGGCGCGGCTGTAGATTTCCCGGGCCGTCGAATGCTCAGCTTCAAGCTTGAGCGGCAGTGGATTGCAGGCAGGTAGGGGAGTGATCCATCTTCTTCCTGGTTTCGGAAAGTCGTCGCGCCTGGCCCTGGCGGCAGGCACATTGGTGGCGCTCGCCTTCAGTGTCCCAGCCTTTGGTCAGGTTCCAGCTTTATCCGCCACGCTGGTGGGACCCATCCAAGGCGTCGCCGCCGATGCCAACGGGAACGTTTTCGTAGCGCTCCCGAACGCAAATATCGTGGTGCGCGTCGACCCCGCGGGAATCTTGACGGTAGTGGCCGGAACCGGCACGCCAGGCAACAGTGGCGACCACGGACCCGCACCCTTGGCGCAGCTCAATAGTCCATCCGGGGTCGTGATCGGACCCGCCGGAACCCTTTACATCGCTGAGAACGTGAGCCCGAGTGTGGGCCTCGGGAGCGAGATCCGAATGGTATCCAGCGGCGTGATCACAACGGTGGCTGGAGGCGGATCGGACTACCTATCTGATAACATTCCCGCCACCAGCGCTTCTCTCTCGCTCCTTTATGGACACGCCTTCACCGTGGACCCCGCCGGAAACCTGTATATCTTGAGCTTCGGGAAAATACGCAAGGTTTCCAATGGGGTGATTACGACCTTGCTCACCGGGTTCCTGCAAAATCCCGCCGTATACCCGCAGAATATTGCGTTGGATGCCGCCGGGAACATCTATTTTACGGATACTTGCGAGGCGCGGGTTTACAAACTGTCGAACGGCTTGCTTACCACGTTCGCCGGGAGTGGCACCGAAGGCTTTTTTACCTGCGTCCCTCCCGCGAGTACCGGTGACGGCGGCCCTGCCACTAGTGCTTCTCTATACATGCCATTGGGGCTTACCATCGACGGGACGGGGGCCTTCTACGTCATGGAACAAAACCCCTCCGGGGACCGGGTCCGCCGAATCTCGAACGGGATCATCACGGCCTTCGCCGGGGGTGGGCCCAACATAGTACCGACCTACACCAACGACAATATTCCAGCCACCAGCGCTTTCCTGGTGAGTAGCGGCGAGGACATTGCCGCGGATCCCACAGGGAACTTATATATCGGAGATGGATACTTCGACACCGCCACCGGCCGCGTGCGCAAAGTCTCCGGCGGGATCATAACTACGGTGGCGGGGGCACAAGGTAGCGCCTGCCCTAACAACTACCTGGTAACGGTCACTCCAGCGCTATTCCCGGCGAGCGGGGGCAACAGCAGCGCGACATTTGTCATTAATGCGGATGCATCATGCGGCTGGAACGTGATCGGTTTACCAGCATGGATCACTCTTGCGGGGCCGGGCTCTGGGACCGGACCTGCGAGCGTCCAGCTAAATGTTCTTGCCAATCCTGGCGCGCAGCGAAGCGCTACGATCCAAGTCGCAGGAGTTTTCGTAACCGTCACCCAAGGGACATGCACTTATTCATTGGACGCCGGCGGTCAGGCATTCCCTGCGCAAGGGGGGAGCGGTACGATTACCGTCACCACCGGAGCGGGCTGCCCGTGGACGGCAGGGACGCCTCCGGCAGGAGTCACGTTTACGAGTCCACCGGCGGGCGCAGGTAGCGGCCCGGTATCTTACCAGGTGCTCCCCAATAGCGGAGGCGCCTTCTCAGTCGCTCTCACGGTCGCGGGACAAAACTTCACCATTGAGCAGGAGGCGGCGTCCATTCCAGGCCTGAACTTTGTTGGCTCGATGCCGCACCTCGCAGGGGAAGAAAACTGGACCACCGCATTTACTCTGGTCAACAAAAGCGCGGCTTCGGCGACGGCGCGCATGAGTCTGTTCGGCGATGCAGCCGATCCGACGGGCAACGGCCCGCTGCTGCTGCCCCTGGCGTTTCCGCAGCAAGCCGCCGCGGCCGGACCGCTGCTGGCCGCTTCCTTCGACCGAACGCTGGCAGCCAACGCCTCATTGTTCGTGAGCACTGCGGGTCAGCAGACACCACCCGTGCTGGTGGGCTCGGCACAACTATCAGCCACTGGTCCCGTGGACGGTTTCGCAATCTTCCATCAGGTCGTGACCACGCAGGAAGCGGTGGTGCCTCTCGAAACTCGTAACGCCAGCTCCTACTTGTTGGCCTTCGACAACACCAACGGGCTGCTCCTGGGCGTTGCCGTCGAGAACGTGTCGGCGTCGAACGCCGTTATACCGGTGATCGTCCGCGACGAGAACGGTGTCGTCATCAGCGCACCGGGATCTAGCATTTCGGTGCCCGGCAATGGTCACCTTTCGTTCGTTCTCTCCGATCCAGTGAACGGCTTCCCGGTCACGGCGGGCATCCGCGGCACCATCGAATTCGATACTCCGGCCGGCGGGCGCATCAGCGTGCTGGGTCTGCGCTTCTCGCCGCCCAACAGCGCGCTGACCACCATTCCGGCGCTGGCAAACGTCGGCACGGGCGGTGGCAGCATCGCGCACCTGGCATCAGGAGGCGATGGCTGGCAGACCACCTTCGTACTCATCAATACCGGAGCCAATACTGCGCAATTCACTCTCAGTTTCTTCGCCGATCAAACTGGCGCTCCCATGCCGCTGCCGCTATCGGTCTCGCAGCCCAGCGGTGGCGCAAATATGATGGCTCCTTCGCTTACCCAAAACCTGTCAGCCGGCGCGACCGTGATCATCGTGAGCAGCGGGGCAGTGAATCTGTTGACAGGATCGGCGCAACTCACTACGGCCGGGAACATCGGCGGCTTCGTGATTTTCCGCCATAATAATCAGGAAGCGGTGGTGCCTCTGGAGAGCCGTAACGCCGGCGGTTACATCATCGCCTTCGACAATACGGGCGGGACGGCCACCGGCATCGCGGTGAATGCGGTATCCGCCGGCCAGGTGAACATTCCGGTGACAGTGCGCGATTCCACCGGTGCAACGATCGCGAGCGACACCATCACCTTGAATCCGAACGGCCACTACGCGTTCACTCTAGGAACCGACAGATATCCGGCGGCTCTGGCGATCCGCGGCACCATCGAATTTGACACCCCCGCGGGGGCGCAAATCGGCGCCTTGGGAATCCGCATCCCCGCCGGCGCGGCACACACGTACACTACCTTGCCCGCACTGGCGAAATAGCTCAGGTCGATATGTTAAGCGAACAGAAGCCGCCCTTTGGACTCGGGGATGGGCCGTCCGATCTCGCGTGCCGTCTCCAACCACTCGGCGATCACTGTTTCGACGCTGGCGAGCGCTTCCTGCCGGGTAAGACCATCGGCTGCGCAGCCCGCCAATTCGGGCACTTCGGCGATGAACGCCTGATCTTCATCGCTCCAATACAGAATAACTTCGTATTTAGTCATTCAGCGCCTCTCCTAGTTTATATTGAACCAAAATCTTGCGCACTTGTTTTATTTGGTAAGGCTTTGCGAATGAGTTCCTGGGCTTGAAGATTGAGAATCTCGGCAATCGTTTCGTGAATGAAAATGTGATGACTGCCTCTGATTCGCTCAGTGAAGCCCAGGCGCAAGAGAAGGCCGCGGAGGTCGCCGAAGCGGATGTTGGCATCCGAGGAGCCTCGCAATACCTGGAGTAGAACCGAGTCAGACACACTCGATTATGCACACATTTCTTGTCTATTACTAGAATGCGAGCTTCAGCGCGAACTGCAGTTGCCGCGAGTCCTGCGCGCTGGAGATGCTGCCAAAATTCGCGGTGAACGCGGTGCGGTTCGGAGTATTGAAGTTCGGGTGATTGAAAAGGTTGTAAGCTTCGGTGCGGAACTGTAGCTTCACCGCCTCAGTCAGCCGGATGTCTTTCTGAAGCGAGAGATCGAACTCCTGTAAGCCCGGACCAATCACCGCATTCCTGGGCGCGTTCCCAAATGTATAGAGCGCCGGCAGCGAGAACACCGCGGTATTGAACCATTGCTGTGGATTTTGCGGTCCGCCGTTCGGGTTGCCCGCGAGGTTGGGCCGCTGCGCCGGGCCAGCGCCGATATTCGCCTGATCGCTCGAAATATTTACGGTAAACGGCGCGCCCGACTGAGCCGTGAAGTTTCCGCCGGCCTGCCATTCGCCCAGCAGCGCGTGGACCCAACCGGTGCGGCTTCTCGTCAGCGGAAGTCGATAGATGAAGCTCACCACCAGGCGCTGGCGGTGATCGAAGCTGGAACTTGCCTTCTCCGCCGCCAAGTCATACACGTTCTGCGGAACATTTGTCTCATTCAGCGTGGTGCCGGGATCGGACGCGTCGTCAATCGAATGCGACCACGTCCAATTCGCGTCGAACGTCAGCCCTTTGGTAAATCGCCGCTTGGCAGCCAATGTCAGGGCGTTGTACGTCGCCCACCCGTTCCAGCGGATATCGCCAATCTGGCTCAACTGCGGAATCGGCCTGCGGGCGGCGATCGCTCCCGGACCGGGGAGCGGAACGTTTAACACGGTCGCGCTATCGGCATGTACGGTGCGGGAACCGACGTAGGCCGCCGAAAGCAATGTCGTGGAAGTCAGCTCATGCTCCACATTGAAGTTCCAAACTTCGTTGTATTCGATCTTGAAATTGTGGTCCAAGTTGTTGCCGCCCGCGGTCCCGATCGTACTCGCCGTCAACGCGTTTTCCGTCGTAAAGGCGGGCGAGAGCGCCACCGCTGAGTTGATCGTTTTAGTCACAAAGAATGGCAAATTCTGCGCCAGGTTTGTGACGATACTATAGGCGGCCTGGTTGGGATAAATCCCGGCGCCGGCACGAATCACCGTCTTGGGACTGCCCGGGATGCGCCACGCCAGACCAGCCCTCGGTGCGATACGCAGCGGCCTGGGCACAAGCAGACTATCATTCCATCCCGCCGCCGCGGACGTCACATACGGAATCGGAAGGAACGGCAGCAGCGCGTTCGCCGCCGGAGAAATGGTTCCGGCGCCATTGCTGGCGACCACAAACTGTCCGCCGGGGACGGAAGTATCGATCGCCGCGATTTGATTGTTGGAATCCGTGAGGTTCTGGTTGTGCTCGTAGCGAATTCCAATATCGATCTTCAGATTTGAAGTGACCTGCCAGTTGTCTTGAACATATAGGTGTCCCCAATTCGTATTCGCATCCATCGCCGCTCGTCCCAGACCAGCCTGCGCCGTGGTTGGATACCCCAATAGAAAATCCGCAAACGCGTTGCCGTTGGCTAAACCCGGCGCCGACGACGTCCACCGCGGCGTGAACGAAAAAATCCCGCGCGCGCCGTTCGGATTCGCGGTCTGCAGATTGTAGTGCATCAAGTATCCGCCGAACTTGATGGTATGGGTTCCCTTGTGCCAGATCACGTTGTCGTAATACTCGAAGTCCCGATTGTTGCGAAACGTAAAGAGAGACGGGTCACCCATCGTGGTGAATTGCCCGCCGAAGGAGATCTGCGGGTAGCCCAGGTCGAGTGGATTCGTGGTCACTCCCTGCAAGCCGGTCTGCGCGGCAAATGCGTTCCCAGCGTTGGGGCTGGTCTGGCCTCCGGCCACCGTGAGAAATCCGAACCGCGACTCATTCAACACATTCGCGTTGAACACGTGGGTCCAACTCGCGGCGCCGTTGATCGCGTGCGTGCTCAGGTCACGGCCAAAACCCGGCAGCAAACTTTCCTGCAGGACGCTGGAACCGAACGGATCGGCCTGCCGGGCATCGAATAGCGACGCGCGCAGGAATGCCGTATCCTTTTGTGAAAACTGATGGTCGAGCCGCGCGCTGTATTGGTTGCCGTTGATGTGCTGGCTTCCGGTGGAACGCAGATTCTGCGCAGTCCCCGGTAAGTTGGGCAGCGGGATCTGGGCCAGCAGAGCGATCGCCACAGGATCCAAACGACCGCTTGGAATCTGGTTATTCAGAAACGGCTGCCGCTGCTGGCCAGTTGCGTCGGTGGGGTCGAAAATCGTAGGCAAGCCGGAGAAATTCCCCTGCCGCATCGCGGCCGTGGGAACCGAAAAAGTTTGCGTTAGCGACTTCCGGACTCTTTGCCCTTCATAGCTCAGAAAGAAAAACGTACGGTTCTCGCGGACTGGGCCGCCAACGCTCCCGCCGAACTGGTTTTGGCGGAATGGTGGTATGGGCGCCGCCGCCGAATCGAAGAAATTCTTGGCGTTGAATACGTCGTTGCGCACGAACTCGAATAAACTGCCGTGAAGATTGTTCGACCCCGACTTGCTCACGATGTTGATCACCGCTCCCGACTTGCCACCGAACTCCGGCGCATAAGATGTCTTCTCGATATTGAATTCCTCAATGGCGTCGATCGACGGTTCGATCACTAGATTATTGAAGTGCTCATCCGTAATCGCGACGCCATCCATCAAATAGAGGTTGTGTCCGCTACGCTGGCCCAGAACGTTCACCAGGCTGCCCGCCTGCTGCATCGCATCGCCGCGCGTGCCTCCGGGGGGACGGACGACGCCCGGACTCAGCATTGCCAGGTCCAGAAACTGGCGATCCTTCACCGGCAGATCGACCACCTGCTGATGCTCGATCACATCCCGGATTTCCGCGGAGGCCAACTGCACGCCGCCGTCGTCGGCCAGCACTGTCACCACGTCTGTCTTACTACCCACTTCTAAAGTGAAGTCGCGCCGCAGCCGGGTGCTGGCGTGAATCTCAACCCGCGGCAGCACAGCCTGCTTGAAATCCGCTGCGCTCACCGTCAGCGAATACACGCCGACGGGCAATTGCGGCAACAGGTATTCGCCGGAGTCGTTGGCGGCCGCCGTGAACTTTTGCCCCGTGTCCAGGTGCTGCGCCACGATCATCGCCCCGGGGAGCACTGCTTTGGACGCGTCCTGCACGCTGCCTGAAAGTTCCCCGGTATTCATTTGTCCGAAAGCGGCAGATCCACAGAGAACGAGCGTGAGGAGAAAAACGGACCGCATTCAGGTGATCTCGCTGAAGGCAAGTCTATCGTAAATTGGGGTAGCGCAAGCCAGCCGGCGATCCGCCCGAACTGCGTTCTATAAAGACCACTTAGAGCCTATCGCGCTGTTTGCGGGGCATGATACAGTGAGGGTTTCGCTTTTAGGGACTATTTGTGCAGATTTTTCTTCAGGGGAAGCTTTTGGGCATCGAAGACTTCCTGCTGGCGCCGGCCGGCGGGGAGCGCGATCACGCTTTCACGGGCCGCTCTCACTGGGTCAGCCTGCTCGGCGAGATCCTGCCGCGGGCTTTGCTGGCGGAACTGGGGCTCGCCAAAATTCTGCTCGGTTCCAGCGGTGGCGGCCAGTTTCTGGTGCTGCTGCCCGAAGAAGTTCGCGCTTCGGCGGATGTGTTTCTCGCGGCTGCGGCTCGTGAAATTGCAGCGCTCAGCGACGGCGTGGTGAAACTCATCTGGAGCGTCACCGAAAATCTGGGCGACTGGAGCGACGTCCGCAAGCGCTTGTCAGATCAGATGAGTCTTCTGCGCGGGACCCCGGCCGCGGGCCTAACGCTGCAAGATTTCTCGATGAGTGGCCCGGAATCGGCCAGCGGCGCCGAACTATACTTCGCCAGCCAACTCGGCTGGAAGCTGCGCGACGCGGAGAGCGTTGGCTGGTCGCCCGAAACCCCAGGACGGATTCTGGTGGGCGAAGGTAAACACCTCTGGAGCCTTACTGGATCGCAAGAATCGCTGCCCTTCGCGCGCCACGCCGCTCCCAATGACGCGGGCACGGAGCCTGCTTCCACCGAGACGCTGGCATCCCGCGCCGCGGGACTTGGCACCTGGGGCGTGCTGCGCGGTGACGTGGACAATTTCAGCATCCGCATCCGCCGCGCCGAGAGCATCGAACAGCATATCCAGCTCTCCGTGATGTACAAACAGTTTTTCGCCGGGGAGCTAGAAGTCCTGTGCTCCATGCCGGAGTTCTGGCGCAAGGTGACAGTTGTCTATTCCGGAGGCGACGATTTCGCCGTCTATGGCGCGTGGGATGCGTTGATCGGACTCGCGCGTGAAATGGAGCGCTTGTTCCGCCGTTTCACCGAAGCGAATCTAGCGGACTACACGGGGCCCGAAGGCAAGACCATCACCATGGCGCTGGCGCTCGCGCCCGCCGAAGACGCATCGCTGGGATCGGTGTTCGAAGAAGCCGGCCGGCGCCTCGAAGCCGCGAAGTCGTCCGATAAAGATTGCATCTGGCTGCTGGGCCGCACTCTCGAATGGAAGCAATTTAGCGACGCGGCCGATCTGAAGGATCTGCTGCTGCGCATGGTGACGGATTTCGGAGTCTCCGCGCAATACTTGAAGGACCTGTGCGGGATCTATCGCGAAACGCAATCCAAAATGTCCAAGCGGCAGGCACGCAGGATGGGTGGCGAGCGGCCATGGCGGTATCATAGACGCATCCGCCGCATCCTGAGCGCCGCGCGGCCGTTTTCAGGGCCCGCGCGCGGCGATTACCAGAAGGCGCGCACTGCGCTGATCGCGGATCTGATCGGCAGGAGCGCGGTCACGGTGAAGTTGCGTCCCGCCGGCAGAGTGGCGTTAGAATGGGCGAGATTGTCAGCGGAAGCGTAAAGGCAGCGTAAGCGCAAAGGAAAGATTCTGAATGTCTGATGATGTGCAACCTGAAGTGACCTCGGCGGCGGAGACGCCTGCGCCCGAGACATCCGCGCCAGAAGCGGCAGTGGAAGCTCCCGCAGCGGCGGCAGTGACAGAAGCGCCCAAACAATCGGCTCCCAAGCCGGAGGGTCGTCCGCAGGGTCAGCGTCCGCAAGGACAAGGACCGCGGCGCGAAGATCGTCCGCCTCGTCCCGACAATCGCGGCGGCGGCGAAAAGCGGGAGGGTCGAGGCGGGGAACGCGGTGATCGTCCGCCAGGGGGACGTCCTCATGGTGACCGTCCCGGCGGAGATAGAGGAAACGACAGAGGCCCACGCGGCGACCGGCCCGGCGGTGGCAGGCCATTCGAGATGGCTCCGGAGATCGAGCTGGAAAAACTGATCTCCGACAGCCTGTATCTGGACAACCAGGCGCACGCCGTCGTGGCCCGCATGCGCGACATGGATTCCGGCACCAAGAGCCAGCTCCGCCGCTTGTATAACGCGGTGCGGCGGGCGGTGCGCGCGCCCGAGAGCGAGCGGCAGCATCAGTTCGTGATGTTGCGCGCGCGTCTGGCGTACACCATCGCGCGCCATTCGCTGCGCAGCCTGGATGCGCTGGAGCGCCTGCTGCTTGCAGGTCACGCGCAGGAACGACGCCCGCGGCTACGAGCGATTCAAGGATCTATTCGAAGCGATCGTCGCTTACAACGAGTAGAAGACCAAGAGGAATATGAGCACACATACCGCTCAGACACAATTGCAGCTGGTGGGCAAACTGATTCTCTCGGGCGACCTGCATTGCGAAACCGGCCTGCACATCGGCGCGGGCAAAGGGTCGCTCGAAATCGGCGGCGCGGATAATCCCGTCGTGAAGGACGCCTTCGGCCTGCCCTACATTCCCGGCAGTTCGCTGCGCGGCAAGATCCGTTCGCTGCTCGAAAACGCGCTCGGCCTGACCTCGCCCGCCGAGCTGGTGTATCTTTCCAAGCGCAAAGGCCAGGAAGTGCGCATCCATCAAAGCGACCGTCCCGACGACGAAATCTGCCTGCTGTTCGGCCGCAATCCGGGCCGCATGGAGCGGGTGGCAGGCGAAGCGCTCGAACTCGCGCACGGCCACGCCCGCGCGGCTGACGGTCTACGATGCGCCGCTCGATCAGGACAGCATCACGCGCGCAGATGCGCGAGAATCTGGACGACGAAATCACCGAAGTGAAGAGCGAGAACGCCATCGACCGCATCACGTCGCAGGCCAATCCGCGCACGCTGGAGCGGGTTCCGGCCGGCGCGCGCTTCCGGGTGCGCATGGTGCTGGACGTGCTGTGCGAGGAAGATAAGGCTCTGGCGGCGCGCGTGATCGAAGGGCTTGCGCCTGCTCGAAGACGATGCGCTGGGCGGCGGCGGCTCGCGCGGCAGCGGGCGCGTGCGCTTCGCGAATCTGAAGCTGGTGTGGCGCGACCGGACTTTCTATTCGTCGGGCGGCGCGGAAGACGGAACTGGCATCGGCGCGCGGATCTGACGGCGCGTGCAGGCGCTGGCCAACGACGCCTCGCTTCGCGGAAAAACTGGCGAGCTAAGCATGTCCTCTGTTGTTATTCGCCTGCGGCCCACCGGGCCGTGGCGCATCGGCCCTGATTCGGGCGACCGCGACCGCGTGGAGCGCATCTATCACAGCGACGCGCTGTACTCCGCTGTGTCGCGGCGCGATGGCGCGTCTGGGAAATCTGGAGAGTGGCTGGATGCGACCGCGCGCGCCATCGATCGGCGCGAACCCGCCGTGCGCTTCAGTTCGTGCTTCCCGTTTCACGGCGAGACTCTGTACGTGGTGCCGCCGCAGCACCTGTGGCCGCCGCCGCGCGTCGTCGAAGATGCGCTGGAAAGGCGCGCGCTTCGTGCCTTGCGTGGTCGAATCGCTGCTCGCGGGCAAGCCGCCGAGCGAAGAAGCCTGGGCCGTCGACGGCGCGAGCGAATGCCTGATCCCGCGACGGCTACCGCAGGGTCGACGCTGTTCCGCGTTTCGGTTCGATCCAGCGCGGCGGTGGATCGGGGTGGCGACGCTGTCGCGCCGCACTCCGTCGCGTGCCTCGAATTCACCACCGGCAGCGGATTGTGGTTCCTCGCCGAATTTGCCGATGACGCCGCGAAGCAACAATGGAGCGAGCGCGTCAAAGCCGCCATCCGCCTGCTGGCCGATTCCGGATTCGGAGGCGAGCGCTCCCGCGGATGGGGACGCTCACAGATGCCCGGAGTTCCGCGACAACCCAACGCTCATTGCATGCTCCAGCCGCGGAAGATGAAATCGGCCACTGGATGTTGTCGCTCTTTCATCCTTCCGCGAACGACGCCGTCGATTGGCAGCGCGGCAACTATTCGCTCACCACCCGCGGCGGCCGCGTCGAAAGCGAATCCGGCTGGGGACAGATGAAGAAGACCACGCGCATGGTGACCGAAGGATCGGTGCTCGTCGTCATCGGTTCAGCCCCGCGGAGCGGCGGCAAACGTCGCGCCCGACGGCTTCGCGCATCCCGTCTATCGCGCCGGATTCGCGCTCTCGCTGCCGGTGCCGTTGAAGGTTCCCGCATGAAATATCGCGTCACATGCCTGACTCCCACGCTGGTCGGCGACGGCCAGAAGCTGGCGCCCATCGATTACATGGTGTGGAAGGATCACGTCAACGTCCTCGACCAGCGCCGCATTTTCCACCTGCTCGCCAAGGGCCCGCGCCTGGACGGCTATCTCGCGCAGCTCAAGAAAGCCGACAAGCTGGACTTCGCCTCGTGGGGAGGATTCGCGCAAAACTTCGCCGGCCGCCGCATGCCTTTTGAACACGCAAGCTCGATTCCGTTTTATGAGCGCGCCCCCGCGGCTGAATTATTCATCCCCACTTTTGCCACCAACGCCAGCGGACCCTACCTGCCCGCCACCGCGCTCAAAGGAGCGCTCCGCAGCGGTTCCGTATTCGATCGCTGGACCGAGAAAACTGTCCTTGAACTCGCCGAGCGCGTCGAAGACCGCGTCCCGCGCTACTTCGCAACTCGCGCCGAAGACGCCGTGCTGGGCGGATCCGGAAACAACCGCATGCGCCGCGTGTCGGTTGCGGATTCTGGCGTAGTCGCCTACACCGGTATGAAAGTTTATCTGCTGCGAACGGCGACCCTCATCGCCCGCGGCGAAGGCCGCTTCGAGCTCGGATGGAAATCCGCGCGCGGCTCGGTAGACGCCAAGCGGGTCAACGACAGCACTCCGTTCTTCGCCGAGATGGCCGCCCCGGGAACCGCCTTCGATGGCGACTGGCGCGAGCGTTCCATGGGAGATCGCGTCAAAATGTTCCAGGCCGCGAACCGTTACGCCGAAGGACAGATCCAGCGCCATCGCGAATACGCCGAGCGCACCGGCATGACCAAACTCGCCGCGAAGCTGGACCAACTCACCGCGCGCCTATCCGAAGTCCGCGCCAGCGACCACGCCTGTCTGCTATCGATCGGCTGGGGCGGGGGATTGCTCGGCAAGTCCGCCTACCTTAAAACCGAAGACGATTCCTACCGCAAGATCCTGCGCCAGATGCCGCTCTATCAGCGCGCGATTCAGACCGGCATGCCGTTCCCCAAAACCCGCCGCGTGGTGTTCGAAGGCAATCAGCCCGCGAGCCTCCCGGGCTGGGTGATGCTCGAAGTCGCTTAACGCGTGTGATAGCATTCTTGGAATGCGAACTCTCAAAATAACTTTCGCCCTTGCGCTCGTGACTGCAATCGCGGGAGCTCAAAGCGCACCACCCGAAAAGATTGCGGCCACCTCCGCCGAGATCATGGCTATGGTCGCCAAAGCCAAAGCCGAACGCAAACCCGACCAGCCCACCTTCGCCCAGCCATTGCTGGCGCTCGCGCCCTACGGCGCCAATCTCGAATATCGCGCCGCCGTGGGCCCGTCTTCCGTTCACAAGAAGTACGCGGAGTTCTTCTACGTGGTCGATGGCTCCGCCACGCTGGTGACCGGAGGCAAGCTGGTCAACGAAAAAAGCAATGGCGACAATCTCTCCGGTACTGCGATTGAAGGCGGGTCCCCGCGGCCGGTTGCAAAAGGCGATTTCGTCATCGTTCCGCCAAACACGCCGCACTGGTTTAGCACCATCAACGGCACCATCACCTTGATGTCATTCCGCTTGCCGATGTAGTGGCAGGTACGCTGCCAGGTTGCGGTCACCGTCCGGCACGCGTTTGTATCTCGCGTCCTTCACGTACTTTGCCTTCGCGACTCCCGTGCCGCGCGGGGCCTCGTCGCGTAAGTTGTCGACAAGAGTCCTGGGTTCTGCCATTGGAAGCCAGGTCACGGGACGGGGAAGAGTACTCGAGTCTACTCCTCGTAAGCGTCATGTGCGGTGGCCGAATCACGCGCGTTACAGTGACCCACGCCGTTGCGGGTTAAGAAACGGATCGAGGGCCCTCTAGTAGCGCTTTCCACCAAGGTGCGAGACGATGCGACGCCATAGCTGCGTCTGCTCGTGCGCGCTACGGAACTTTGCAGGTAAAGTTGGCGGCGTCGTTGATGCTTCCGAGACCTTTGTACACGGCCATCTGCGGATATGGGCAGAGCGGCCGAGTCCTGTCCACAACATTGTTCGTTACATGCGTTGCCAGAATCTGGGCCGGCGGCTCCGACGATTCCTTCCAGCGTTCCAGTGCGCCCATGACGTCGAACTGGTTCGGGCCCATCTCCCCCGCGGCAATGTTGCATGCCCGGGACCATGTAGAGGCGGAACCAGTTGTCCTGATTGCCGCCTAACTTCGCTTCCACGCTGGCGCGATAATTGATGCTGTTCTCCGGCGAGATCAACTGATCGGCCCACCCGTGATACATCAGCAGCTTGCCCCCGCGATCGCGAAAGGCGGTCAAATCCGGGTTAATGGCATGAATGAATCCCAGCTTCTCGTCCGCGTCCGCGACCTCGTGGTCGAGGTCGAAGGTGCGCCAGTCCCATGCGGCATCCCCGTGCAGCGCATACTGAAACGTACTTAGCGCAATAGCGAACGGATTCGGATCCGACATGCGCGTCCAGGCGTTTTCGCCTCCGTACGGCATTCCGGGATAAACCAGCGTCCCGTCTTTTCTTCTCGCCGGCGAGTACATCGCTCGAACCGACTCGATTTGCGGGCTGGTAAGGCAAGAGGCAGTATCGGCTCCTTTGCAGAGCAGCGCCTGCGGATCGAAGTGGCACGCTTTCGGATTGCTGAGCAGCCGGTCCTTGATGCCATCGAGCCCGTCGCAAGCCGCCACCACCGCGGAATGGAGCATCGCCAATTTGTTGGCCGGAATCAGGTGAGCTTTGTCTTTCTGGATGGTTAACGCCGCCTCCATGTCCCATGCGTTCAGATGAAGCATATAGTTCGCCGGCGCTCCCGCGACAATGGCGTCGTAATCTTCCGGGTAACGCTGCGCTTCCTGAAGACCTTGACGGCCTCCGGTCGAACACCCGTTCCAGTAGGACAATTTGGGGGCGCGGCCGTAGCGTGCGTTGATCACGGCTTTGGCGTGAACTGTCATTTCATGCACCGCGCGGTATGCGTAGTCGACGAGCTTTTCTGGATGCCCCGGCGCGAATTTGGCATCCCCGCCCTTATGGCCCGTGTCGGTGGAGGACGTCGCGTAGCCCTCCGCCAGCGCGGCCGCCATCGCGGCGTAACTGATATTGCCAGCCCAGCCGCCGCCCCCTACTGCCTCGTACTTGCCGTTCCAATCTTCCGGCAGCCACACTTCCACGCCGATGCTTGAATCTGCTGTGGGACGGAGCGTGGCCGCTACACGGCAGAACGCGGGAACATGCACGATGTCATTGGGTGGCTCCAGCGTCCTATACTCGCCCGCCGTGATCGTATCGGCGGCTGTGATCGTGGCCCTGGCGAATTTGAGCGAAGCCATGCTCTCGCAGGGCAACTGCGCCAGAACGGGCAGCGTCGCCAAAAGTAACAATGTAAGTGCCAAGTTCATAAGCTCAAATTCCTTCTACCGCCAGCATCCGCGTCTCGGCTGCTCGCACGCGCAAATCCTTCAGCGGCTGATATTCCGGATCGTCCAGAAACGCCCGCAATGCCTTCATATCCGGAAACTTCAGCAGGACCACGCGCCCCGGTGTCCAATCGCCTTCGATGCGCTCGGTAGCGCCGCCGCGCGCCAGATACTCGCCGCCATGCTTGTAAATGATTGGCGACACGCCGCTTCGATACTCCGCGTACGCGGCCTGATCCTTTACTTCGATATTGACGAAAAGATAAGCAGCCATAGACAAAGAAGTATACTTCCTCGGATGGGTACGAAAGTACCGGGCGACGCCGCGCGCAATGTGCCTTTAGGTTCATTGGGATCGCATGTTAATATCGGTATCATAGGACGAAGAGAGGGAACGATCCCTCCGAGTGGACCGTTAGGCCGACATGTATAATGCGTTCTTTGGTTTTACCGAGAGTCCTTTCAATTTAAGCCCTGATCCTGCGTTCTTTTTTCGCAGTGAGCAGCACGAAGAGGCGCTCGCCAACTTGATCTACGGCGTGCAGGCCCGCAAGGGCTTTATCGTACTGGCGGGCGAGGTGGGCACGGGCAAAACTACCATGCTCGAATGCCTGCGGGATTATCTGGAATCCCAGTACATCGAGTTCGCCTTCCTGTTTAATTCGCGCGTCAACACCGAGCAGTTCTTTGAGATGATCGCTTACGATCTGAACCTGCCGTGCGCGCGGACTTCCAAAACCGAAGTGCTGTTCGCCTTGAACCAGCTTTTGGTCGAGCAAGCGCATCTGGGGCGGACCGTGGTCCTGATCGTCGACGAAGCGCACAACCTCGAATGGGATGTCCTGGAAGAAATCCGCCTGCTGGGGAACCTGGAAAACCGAAACGGGAAACTGTTGCAGATCATTCTGGCCGGGCAGCCCGAGCTGGATCGCAAGCTGGATGCTCCCAATCTACGCCAGTTGAAACAGCGCATCGTGCTGCGCACCAGTCTGCGCGCCTTCACCCTACGGGATGCGGTGGAATACATTCAATCGCGCCTGGAAAAAGCCGGAATGCGCAACCAGACGGTTTTCTCCGAAGAATTGATGGCGGAGATCCATCTGCGGGCCCAAGGTACGCCGCGCCTCATCAATGCGGTCTGCGATAACCTGCTGCTTTCCGCTTTTGCCGCGGAGCAGAGAGTCTGCACCATGAAAATGCTGGACGAGATCTCGCATGACCTGCGCCTGGAATGGCCCGGCAGCCGCCGTACCCGCGCCCGCATGCCGGACGAGTCGTTCGAACGCACTTACTAGGGCGCAGGCGACCCTCCCAAATCGGCAAAGCGAGTAGAATAAAGGGTAGTGAGCCTCGAAAATACGACGGATTCCGTCACCCCCGATCCGCAGGCGGCACTGGAAGCGGCTGGACCCATTGCTCCAGCGCCTGCAGTTGATCCGGAACTCCAAACCGAACACGACGCGCAGAACGACTCTCCCGCTGAACCGCCCATCGAACCGCCCCGCGGAGCCATCGCCGAGTGGGCCATCACCATCCTGCTGCTGCTGTTTTTGACCACCACGCTGGTGCAGGCGTACGTGATCCCCACTGGGTCCATGGAAGATACGCTGCTGATCGGCGACCACCTGCTGGTGGACAAGCTGGCATTCGCGCCGTCGGGCGCGGTCAGCAAGCACATCCTGCCCTATAGCGACGTGAAGCGCGGCGACATCATCGTCTTCCGCTATCCGGTGGACATCACCAGACCTTCGTGAAGCGCGCCATGGGCGTTCCGGGCGACCGCATCCGCATCGTCAACAAGCAGGTCTACCGCAACGGCGTCAAGCTCGACGAGCCGTATAAAGTTCACAAGTCCGATCAGATCGATCCCTATCGCGACAACTTCCCCAGCGAGCCCAATTCGATGGTGTATCCCGGCGCGATCGACATGCTGCAGAACCACGTGGTGAACGGCGAGGTGGTGGTCCCGCCCGGCAGCTGTTTTCGCCATGGGCGACAATCGCGATTCCTCGCTCGACAGCCGCTACTGGGGCTTCGTTCCGCGCGAGAACATCATCGGCAAGCCGCTGATCATTTATTGGTCTTACGATGCTCCCACGGACGAGTTGCAGAACCCCGCCATCGGTCTTGATCACCTCAAGGACCTCGGCTCTGAATTTCTTCAGCAAGACCCGCTGGCGCCGGACGTTCATGCTGGTTCACGGATACTACAAAAACTAACGCTGCATGAAAAACCTTGCGGATTCGGCGCGCGATTTCATCCACGAGTGGTCTCTCAACATCCTGATTCTGCTGTTCGGCACTACCACCCTGGTGCAGGCGTTCATCGTGCCTACCGGCTCCATGGAATCGACGGTGTTGATCGGCGATCACTTGCTGGTGGACAAGCTCTCCTACGCTCCCGCCGACCCGATCAGCAGCATCTGTTGCCCTACACCGAGCCGAAACGCGGCGACGTGATCGTGTTCCGCTATCCCATGGACATCCGCCAGAATTTCGTGAAGCGAGTGATGGGCGTCCCTGGCGATCACATCCGCATCGTGGACAAAGTCGTGTATGTGAATGGCAAGGCGCTCACCGAGCCGTACACGCAGCACATCGATCCGCACGTCGAGCCCTATCGCGACAATTTTCCGTCGCAGCCCTACGGCCCGGTGGCCGATCGCGCCCAGCGAAATGCTCGCCAGCCAACGTTCAGCAACGGTGAATTGGTGGTGCCGGCCGAAAACTATTTCGCCATGGGCGACAATCGCGAGAACTCGCTCGACAGCCGCTACTGGGGCTTCGTGCCGCGCGAAAACATCATCGGCAAGCCGCTGGTGATCTTCTGGTCCTACGACGCGCCCACGAAGAATGGGCCGGCGACAGCGGCAGCCACTATCGTGGATCTGGCGAAGAACTTTTTCACCAAGACCCGATGGAACCGCACGTTAAAGCTGGTGCGCGGAATTCCGATCGAGTAGTATGTCCGCATCAGTACGGTCTGATTCTGGCGGGCGGCCGCGGCACCCGGTTTCTGGCCGCGCAGCCGGCGCAGCCGCGCCAAGCAGGTCCTGAAGTTCTTCGGGGACCGCACGCTGATTCAACAGACCGTCGACCGCCTGCAGCCCGTGCTTCCTCCCGAGCGCATCTGGATTCTCACCAACCACCATCTGCGCGCCGAGATCGTCGAGCAGTTGCCCGAGGTTCCCAAGCGCCAGATCCTGGCCGAGCCCGCGCAGCGCAACACCGCCCCCGCCATCGGGCTCGCGGCGCATATTCTCCAATCGATCGACCCCGACGCCGTGATGGGCGTTTTCCCGGCGGATCACGTCATCGCCAAGCCGCGCGAATACGTGCGCTTGCTGCGGCCCGCATTCAAGTCCGCCGAGGAAGGCAATATCGTGGTGCTCGGCATTCAGCCGCGCTGGGCCGAGACCGGCTACGGCTACATCGAATTCCCGCAAGGCGTCCGTGGCTGGCGATCGCAAAGCGGTTCGCGTGCGTGAGCTTCCGCGAGAAGCCCGACGCCGCGACTGCGGAACAGTTTCTTGCCGCGGGAAATTTCTATTGGAACGCGGGAATGTTCTTCTGGAAGACGTCGGTTCTGCTGGACGCATTGCGGCGCTTCTTGCCCAAGACCGAGCACCTGCTCGCGGGCCTGCCGCCTTTCGGCAGCCGCGAAGTTTGCCGCGAGGCTGGCCAAGACCTTCCCGCAGTGCGAAAACATTTCGATCGACTACGCCGTGCTGGAGCGCGCTCCGAACGTGGTCGGCATTCCGGCGGGCGATATCGGCTGGAACGACGTCGGCAGTTGGAACGCCGTCTATGAGCTGCACAAGCGCGACGCGCAAGGCAACGCGCTGCTCTCGGATTCTCTGGTCGAAGTCGAGCAGCGGCAATTACGTCGACGCGGACGGCAAGCTGGTCGCGCTGCTGGGCGTGAAGGACCTGATCGTGGTCGATACCCCCGACGCCCTGCTGATCGCCGATCGCAGCCGCGCGCAGGAAGTCGGGGACCTCGTCCGCCGTCTCGAAAAAGCCGGCCGCGAAGAATTGCTGTAGCCTACGCTGCCTCCGGCGGCTTCGCGTTCTTGAACACGCGCTTCAGAACGTGCAATCGCGCGGTCCACTTCCTGCTCCGTGATGATATAGGGCGGCAGCATGCGCAGCGTGAATTCATGCGTGCAATTGATCAGCATGCCTTGCTCGATGCAATCCAGCACCATCTGCTTGCCGGGGAACTCCAGCTCCACGCCGATCATCAGCCCCACGCCGCGGACTTCTTTGATGAACGAATAGCGCCGCGAAAGCTCCGTGAGCCGCATGCGGAAGTAGCTGCCGATTTCGCGAGATGTGCGGCAGCAGTCCGTCCAGGATATCGAAGAACTCCAGACCCACCCGGCACACCAGCGGACCTCCGCCGAAGGTGGTTCCGTGCTTGCCTTGCCCGATCCCCGCCGCGGCGCGCTCATTCGCGGCCACCACACCCAACGGGAGCCCGCAGGCCACGGGCTTCGCCGCTGTCATGACATCCGGGATCACCGCCGGATCTAATAATTGATAGGCGAAGTACGTGCCGGTGCGGCCCACGCCGCATTGGATTTCGTCGAAAATCAGCATCGCGTTATAGCGGTCCGCCAGTTCGCGCGCCTTGCGGATGTAGGCTTCGGTCATCGGATAAATGCCGCCTTCGCCCTGCACCAATTCCAAAATGATTCCGGCCGTGCGATCGGAGACTACCTGCTCCAGCGCAGTAATGTCGTTACGCGGGACGAAGTGCACTCCCGGCATCAGCGGTTCGAAATCGCGGCGATAACTTTCCTGGCCGGTCACCGACAGCGCGCCCACCGTGCGCCCGTGGAAGGAATTGTCCAGCGACACGATTTCGAATTTATCCGGCGAGATGGCATGGCCGTGAGCCTTCGCCATCTTCAGCGCGGCTTCGTTGGCCTCCGTGCCGGAGTTGCAGAAGAAAATGCGCGCCAGGCCGCTCGCGCGCGAAAGACGCTCGGCGAGAGGTCCCGCGTATTCGTGGTAGTAAAGATTCGAAGTGTGCAGCAGGCGCCCGGCCTGCTCGCGAATCACTTTGGTCAAGCGCGGATGCGCGTGTCCCAGTGCGTTGACGCCAATGCCTGCGAGCAAATCCAGATAGCGTTTGCCGGCAGTGTCGTACAGGTAGCAGCCCTTACCGCGTTGCAGAACCACCGGGTAGCGGGCGTAATTCTGGAGCAGATACTGCTTTTCTAGATCGACAATCGAGGGCGATAGTACGGCTTCCATCCACCTAGTATACCGAAATCACGCGAAAAACCCCTATGCTACGATCAGTTCTGTGCCGGGACTTGATTCTTCGATCGCAGCTCTCATCGACCACACTTTATTGAAGCCGGAGGCCACCGCCGCCGACATCCGCAAAGTTTGCGCGGAGGCGCGCCAGTATGGTTTTGCGAGCGTTTGCGTGAATCCTTATTGGGTTCGTTTGGTTGCGGGCGAGTTGCAGGGATCGCCGGTGAAAGTGTGCTCGGTGGTTGGGTTCCCGCTAGGCGCGAACGCCACCGAGATCAAGGTTGCCGAGACTGCCGCGGCCATTCGCGACGGAGCACAGCGAGATCGACATGGTGCTCAACGTGGGCGAGCTGCGCGCCGGGAATCACGACGCCGTGCGCTCCGATATCCAAGCCGTGGTGGACGCCGCGCACGCCGGTGGCGCCATCGTCAAAGTGATTCTTGAAACCGCTCTGCTGAATGACGAACAGAAAGTAGCCGCGATCTCGGTTGTCGAAAGAAGCCGGTGCCGATTTCGTGAAGACGTCCACCGGCTTTGGTCCCGGCGGCGCCACAGCCGCTGATGTCGCGCTGATGCGGCGTACCGTTGGTCCCGTGATCGGCGTGAAGGCTTCCGGAGGCGTGCGCACTCTCGAAGACTTGAAGACCATGGTGGCGGCGGGCGCTACCCGCGTCGGCGCGAGCGCCAGCGTGAAGATCGTCGAGGCCACGGCGGCTTAAGCCGCCCACCGCATGGCGACTCCACGCAAGACCGGCGAAGCGTTCCGCGAACGCGCCGAGCTGCTCGACTTCCTGCTGGAAGTGTCGCGCGTCACGGCCGAGACGCTGGATCTCGACCAGCTTCTGGCGAACGTGGCCCGCATTATTCAGGAAGTAGTTCCCTACGATTTGTTCGCGATTCTGCTTTACAGCGAACGCAATCAGGGCTTGCGCATTCGCTACGCCATCGGCCACCGCGAAGAGATCGTGCGCAGCATGGTCATCGGGCTCGGCGAAGGCGTGGTGGGAGCCGCCGCGCTCAGCCGCGAGCCGGTGCTGGTGGAAGATGTGCGCACCGACCCGCGTTACTTGGTCGCGCTGGATGCGGTGCGGAGCGAGCTGGCGGTGCCGATGATGGTGCGCGGCAAGCTGGTGGGCGTGATCGATGTGCAGTCCACGCGTCTGCGAGCCTTTAGTGATCAGGACCGCCGCCTCATGCGCCTGATCGCATCGCGCGTCGCGGGGTCGATTGAAAACGCGAGTCTCTACCGGCGCGTGCATCAACAGAACCGGACGTTCCGTGCGCTGGCGCAGCTCTCGCAGGAGTTCAGCTCGATTCTCGATCTCGACGAGCTGCTGGGCAAGATCGCCGCCTCCGTGCGAACCCTGATCAACTACGACGCCTTCAGCATTCTGCTGGTGGATGCCGAGAAGAAGCTGCTGCGCCACCGCTTTAGCGTTCGTTACGATAAACGCGTCGAGCTCGATAATATTGCGCTGGGCAAGGGCATCACGGGCGCCGCGGCGGAATCGCGGCAGACGGTGCGCGTCGTAAACACCACGCAGGACCCGCGCTATATCGCGTCGCAGCCGGACATTCATTCCGAAATGGCCGTGCCTCTGATGGTGCAGGATCGCGTGGTGGGCGTGCTGGATATGGAGAGCGAGCGCATCGGCAACTTCACCGAGGAGCATCAGCGGACGCTTGGCACTGCTGGCGCCGCAGATCGCGAGTTCGGTGGAAAACGCGCGTCTCTACGAAGAGCTCGCCGGCCGCGAGCAGCGCATGGACCAGGATCTGAAGGCCGCGCGCAAGCTGCAAAAAGTCTTGCTGCCGCGCGAGGCGGATATTCGCGGTCTGGATATCGCCATCCGCTCGCGCGCCGCGCGCGAGATTTCGGGCGACGTCTACGAATTTTTCGAACAGGGCGACGAGTACGCGGTGATCGCTTTCGGCGATGTCAGCGGAAAGGGCGCGGCAGCGGCGCTCTACGGCGCGCTGATCAGCGGGCTGCTGCGGATTCTCGCGCCGCGCCGCCGGAGCCCCGCGATGCTGATGCAGTCGCTCAACGAAGCACTGCTCGAGCGCAAAGTGGACGCGGTTTACGCCACGCTGATGGTGCTGCTGTGGGAGCCGCGCGAGCACCGCTTGACGATCTCCAACGCCGGCGCCGAGCCGCTGCTGATTTCTCGCGACGGCGAGATCATCGCCGCTAAGGCCGAGGGCGTGCCCATCGGACTGTTGGAACATCAGACCTACGATGAGGTCTCCGTTCAAGCCGAATCCGGCGATACGATGCTGTTGTTTTCCGACGGCGTGGAAGATCAGTTGAACGCTGCCGAAGAGGAATTTGGACGGCCGCGAGTCCAACGCTTGTTGACGAAGTACGACAAGAAAAGGCCGAGCGCGATTGTGGATCAGATCTTCGAGCAGTTGGATGATTTTCGCGATGGCGTGCCGCTGACTGACGACCAGACCGTGGTTGCCATGAAAGTGATCGGATAAAAAATGAATCCGTTCCACTATCGCGAGCATGCACTGTATTGCGACGGAGTCGCGCTGGCGGAGATCGCCGCGCGCGCGGGTACGCCGTGCTATGTGTATTCGGCGGCGGCCATTCTTGCGAACTTCCGCGCCTACGACCAGGCCTTCGGCGCGATGCCGCACACCATTTGCTATGCGGTAAAGGCGAACAGCAATCTTGCAGTGCTGCGCTTGCTGGCCGAGGCCGGTGCGGGGTTCGACATCGTTTCCGGCGGCGAGTTGTTCCGCGTGTTGCAAGCCGGCGGCGATCCTTCGAAGATGGTATTTTCCGGCGTCGGCAAGACCGCGGCCGAGATCGACGAGGCGCTGGCGGCTGGCATCTTCAATTTCAATTGCGAATCGGAGCCGGAGCTGGCGCTGATCGACGCTCTGGCGCACCGCCGCGGCGTGAAGGCCCGCGTGGCGTTGCGCGTCAATCCGGACGTCGAGGCCGACACGCATCACTATATTTCCACCGGGAAGCTGGCGCACAAATTCGGCATCGATATTGCCGAAGCCGAAGCCGTCTACGAGCGCGCCCGAAAGCACGAGAACCTGCTGCTCGAAGGGGTGAGCTGCCACATCGGCTCGCAACTGCTGGACGCTGCGCCGGTGATGGAAGCGGTCGATCGCGTGCTGGCCCTGATCGAACGGCTGCGCGCCAAAGGCTTCGACATCCGCCACGCGGATCTGGGCGGCGGCCTGGGCGTCGCGTATAAACCGGACGAAGTCGACGCCGTCCATCGGGGCTTTCGTTACTGCTTTGAAGCAGCGCCTGGAAGGCCGCGGTCTGCATGCGGTCCTGGAGCCGGGAAGATCCATCGTCGGCGCCGCGGGCGTGCTGCTGACGCAAGACCTTATATCGCAAGAAGACCGGTGAGAAAGAATTTGTGATCGTCGATGCAGCGATGAACGATCTGATCCGGCCCGCGCTCTACGGCGCCTATCACGAGGTGTTGCCCGTCCGCCAGAACAACAATCGCCGAATCCGCGCTGATGTGGTGGGACCGGTGTGTGAGACCGGCGATTTTCTGGCTCGTGACCGCGATATGCCCGATGCGATGCCCGGCGACGTGCTAGCGATTTCGACCGCCGGAGCTTATGGGTTTGCGCAGGCCTCCAATTACAACGCGCGCCCGCGTGCGGCAGAAGTGCTGGTCGAGGGCGATCAATGGCGCGTGGTGCGGACGCGGGAATCCTACCAAGACCTGATCCGCGGCGAAGAGGTTTAACGGCTGACGGCCATGAACTCGATGGCAGCCGTGGCGTCAGTTGATGGCAAGCCTTCGATTTGCACGGCGGTGCTCGCGGGCGGATGCGCGCGATCTAGAAACTCCCACTGAAGCTTTTCAATCATCGCCGCGCCGGGCAGCGTCAGCGCATAGTTGCCGGTCCAGAAAACATCTTTGAAGGTGGCTCCCAGCGGCGCCATAGTCTTCGCCAGACGCTGATAGGCGAGACGAAAATCCGAATCCTGATCGCGGAAAACAAGCTGCGTGGACGTCAGCACGATTTTGGGAGAAGTGACCAGCGCTACTCCGCTGCCGGTTTGTGTAGCTGCGGGAGCAGTGCTCAACCGCGCTACTCCCTCGCAAAGCACTTGCCGCTCCAAGCCCAGTCTTTGCATCTGCACGAAATCCGCGGCTGCCGTGGGGAACGCCATGGCCACCGCCGAACGCGCCGCCTCGGCATCTTCGAGGGAACTCATGAAACAGGTAATGCGAAGAACGTCGGACGCCTTGACGCCGGCGCTGCTCATGGCATCATCCAGCCCTGCCATTGCGACGGCTGGAATAAACGCGACTCCGTTCGGGTTCACCACTTTCTTTTCCGACGACACCGCTTCGATGACTACTTGCGCTCCGGGCAATGGCAGCGCGCCAACCTGGATGGTGGTGACGGCGGGGAGCGGCTGCTTCTTGCCGGCGAGGTCTTCGGCGACGATATCCTTGACGCGGCGCAGGTCGCCCGATCCGGCTACGAACGCGCGCAGCTTCAGGAAAGGAACACCGTGGTTCAAGCGGGCCAGGGCTTTCAGGGCGTCGTGCACCTGCTGCGACAATAATCCCTTGTCGGACAGCGGCGAGACTTGAAACGACAGCCGGCCGGGCTCGGCGATGACGGCCTCGGGCGGCTCCGGGATCACTTCCAGAGCCTGCGGGCGCGGCTCCACGTCCGGTTTCTTCTTCTTGGGCTTCTGCGCCAGAACACTCGCGGCGAGCGCCCCGCACAGTAGCACGATCAGAAATGGACGCATGGCCGCTGGCAAGTCAGATTTTAGCACCGGCGCCCGCGCATGGAATGCCGGAAAGTCATCCACTGCGGCGCGAGTTAGGCGGCGGAGTAGAGCGGCGACGCGGTGGAGCGAACACGATGCCCGTCGGACGGCCCTCTGCGTCGCCCTTCACGATCGGCGCCAGCACATCGCGCCGCTTGGTCGTGCGCAGATAATCGGAAATCGCCCGCGCGTAAAAGCGGAGAGCCTTTTGCGTGCGCGGCAGCTCGCGTGTGAACAGCGGGTCCACCGATTCCAGGTATTGCCACACCGGCTCCGGGTCCACGCCAGGAATTTCTATCGAAGCGGGGTACAAGGGAGTCTCGTCGATTACGTCCAGTTCCAGCGCCACCTTGCTGGTATCTTCGAGCGATTCGTAATTGTAGTTCACGCTGCGGACCAATCCGGATTCGAGCATGCGTTCGATAGCCTTGCGCACCGCTGCTTCGTCGATTTGATCGCCCTCGCGTAGGCCCGTGAGGATCTGGATGGAGCGTGCCGGGAAGCGCGTTCCCTTGACGTTCAATTTTTGGATAGTGACGATTTGCTGCGACGGCGGGACTAGCTGGTCGATTGCCGAGGACTGCCCGAAGGCGACTGCCCCCCAAACGGTTCCTGCTACGAGAGCAATCGTCAGTAACCGCATAAGTGCCGCGTAAATACTGGAGCGGGAGACGAGAATCGAACTCGCAACCAACAGCTTGGAAGGCTGTGACTCTACCATTGAGTTACTCCCGCGCCTGTTCCTATTTTACACGGCCCCGGCCGCCTCCTTGCTTGCGCCCTCTAACATCGATATGATGCTCAACCCAGGAGGTCTTATGACCCAAACCGACATTTGGCACTCCGCGAGCCCGCTTCTGCTACATTGAAAGCGTGGCATACCCTGAACGATTTCTGATTCCGATGCGCCAGGACTTGACCCGTTTCGGGGTCGAGGAAACGCGCACTCCCGAAGAAGTGGACCGCGTGCTCGCTCCCGGCAGCGGCACCGTAATGATGGTGATCAATTCCGTCTGCGGTTGTGCCGCCGGCAAGGCCCGGCCCGGCATTGGACTCGCGCTGCAGCACTCCGTTCGTCCCGACAAAGCCGCCACTGTATTCGCCGGCGGTGACGATGAAGCCGTCGCCCACGTGCGCGCGCTTCTCAAAGATTATCCGCCGTCGTCGCCCTCGGTCGCTTTGTTCCGCGACGGCAAGCCGGTCTACATGCTGCATCGCGGCGATATCGAAAGGCGCGACGCGGATCAGATCGCGCAATTGCTCACCAAAGCTTTCGACGAATTCTGTACGCCCGTTTCCCAAGAATCCACAACCAGGGGGTAAGCTTCGTTGTTGCCACTCGTATGCCGGGGGCTGGTCTGGGCCGCTGAAAAGCTGGTACCGGCATCCGCCCGCGACGAGTGGCGTGACGAATACTCCGGCCAGTTGTGGCACTGGACCCTCGACGCAGCAATTGCCGGAACCGGCGATAGCCGCTTCGCTCTCAAGGCACACACCCGGCGCGCGGTGCGGTCCGCGCTACGCACCCGCTTTAATGCCGAACAATTTGGCGCTCCGGCTTTCTGCCTGGGCGCCGGCGTTTTTCTGATTCTGCTGCTGGCGGTATTCAGCGGCGGCTTCCGGGTGTTGCGTCACGTTACACGGCCGCTATCCTATCGCGATCCGCAGCAGGTAGTGGTGCTGGCCCAGGGGCCTCCGTTCTTCGGAATTCGTTTGGGCTTTCGCGATCGCGAGGCCGAGGTTTTCCGCACTCACGCGGAGTCGCTCGAAGGCGTGGCCACTTATATGTGGGGCAACACGGTGTTTCAGTCGGAGCGCGGCTACCATGAGATCGTCGCTGCCGAGACCGGTCCGCAGTTCTTCAATGTGCTGGGCGTTGGTCCTTCATTTGGGAGCGGGCTGGACGGTCCGGATACCTTTCTTGCCAGCTACGATTTCTGGAAGTCGCATTTGGGCGCGCAGTCGCGCTGCCGTGGGCGAGCGCTTTGAAATCGGCGGCCGCAGTTTGCGCCTCACCGGCGTGATGCCGCGCAGCTTCACCTTCCTTTCCGAGCCCGTCGCGGTATGGACGGCCGCTGCTGGCGAGCCGCTCGTCGACCGGCGCCGCTGGCAGCTTGCATTGCGCGGAGCGGTGGCTCGCCTTCGTCCCGGCGTCTCGCAGGATGCCGCCGAAAAGGAGCTGCGTCAGCTTTTGATTGACGCGCATTTGGGCCGCCCTAATTTTTACGTCCGCGCCACGCCCATCGGCGATCTGGTGTACCGGCCCGCGCGCTCGTATGCGCTGGATCTGGTGATGAGCACTTCGCTGATTCTGCTGTGGGCGGGCTTCAATGTTTTCCGCGACCGCAAATACGGAATTGCGTGGCGCATGACCGGCCGCTTCTGGGGATTTTTCGTTCTGAAAACCATGCTGCCGCTACTCGCTCTGTTCCTGTTTGTTTTTGAATTTGGCGGCGTGACACAGTTGGGCGTAACCGGAGGAGTGCGACCCGGCAGCGGACCGCTCGGGGCTTGGTTCTTCTACTCCGGCATCGCCATGATCGTAATCTGGGCGTTGCGCGATCAGCCTGGCCGTTGCCGCGTTTGCCTGCGACATATGCGGCAGCCCCTGCGCATCGGCGTGCCGGGACAGATCCTGCTCGAGACCGCCGGCCAGGAAGTGATGTGCCCGCGCGGTCACGGTTCGGTTTACACGACGGCTTCCGTGCTAGGCGCCGAAATGTCGGACCGCTGGATGGGCTTCCTCTAAGGTTCTACCACCCGGCCTTTTCCATGCGAGCCAGAATGATCGCGCTGTAATCATCCATCCGCGCGGGATGCCAGCGCCGAGGCGAGGGCAGAATCGCCGCCAGCCGCGCCGATTCTTCGCGATCCAGGCGCGATGCGGGAACGTGGTAGTGGTACTTGGCGCCTTCCTCGATTCCGAAAACCCCTGACGGTCCCCACTCCACCACGTTCAAATACAACTCCAAAACGCGATGCTTGCCGAGAATCCAGTCCGCCATCGGCGCCAGCGTGTATTCGAGCACCTTGCGCACCGGGTTGCGATGCGTGGTAAAGAACAGATTCTTCACTAACTGCTGCGTGATGGTTGACGCGCCGCGACCCAGCTTGCCCTTGTCCTGGCTCTCCTGGGCGACTTTTTCGGTCTCGTCCCAATCGATGCCATGGTGCCGGTAGAAGGTCCCGTCCTCCGCCGAGATCACGGCGTGTTGCAGCTCCGGCGATATCTTCGACAGCGGCACGAAGGTCTAGCGCTTGCGATAGCGAGTGCCGTGCACCCAGGCTTCGACGCGCCGCTGCATCTGCACGCCGGTCGTCGGCGGATTCACGGTGCGCAGCGCGATCAGCGCCACCGTCCAGAATAGATAGACGGCGGCGACGGCTCCCAGTCCGAATAATAGGATGCGGCGGAACACTTACTTCTAGTTTCCCGCTACACTGAAGCGAATGTCCAAACAATATCCCAACCCGCCTGCCCTGGCGATCGATCCCAGCAAGAAATACACCGCTACCTTCACCACCTCGCGCGGCGAAATCGTCTGCGAGCTGTTCGCCAAGGAAGCGCCTAAGACGGTCAACAACTTTGTGTTTTTGGCGCGTGACAAATTCTACGACGGCACGGTCTTCCATCGCGTCATCCCCGACTTCATGGTGCAGGGCGGCGACCCTACCGGCACCGGCCGCGGCGGTCCCGGCTACCGCTTCGAAGACGAGTTCAAAGGCAATCCGCATAAGCACCAGATCGGCTCGCTCTCGATGGCGAATGCCGGACCCGGCACCAATGGTAGCCAGTTCTTCATCACGCACATCAAGACCGACTGGCTCGACGGCAAGCACACCGTTTTCGGCAAAGTGACGAAGGGGCAGGATGTGGTTGATTCAACCAAGCAGGGCGATACGCTGACCAGCGTGGTGATCACCGAAGAATAATCGGTAGCGCGGTTAGTGATGTTTGCCGTACATCTGCTCGCCTGCCGTCACCGCTAGCGGAAGTCGATTCTGCGGCGGAGGCAGCGGGCAGGTGGCGAAATCCGTAAACACGCAGGGCGGATTCTCTGCTCTATTGAAGTCGATTTCGACCGTTCCGGCCTGCTTCACGCCGCCCTTGGGCATTTCCGCGTAGAGGAACCGCGAGGCGCCGTAAGTGGTTTTGCCGCTGGTCTGATCGCGCATTACGAACCATAGGTCGTTGTCATCGATCACGGGCTCCATCCGATACTCTTTGCCGTCCCGCTGAAAGGTGACGTAGCCGGGGCTCTCGTCCTGCTCCTTCACGCCGACGGCGGTGTCGAAAGTCACCGTGTGCGGCTTGTCGAACGGTACGTATTTCGCCGTCACGCGCCACGAGGGGTCGACCGGATACCACTTGAGTCCGCTAAACTCGCGGCGCGCCGCGCTGTCGTTATCTTTGATGCGGACGCCCAGCTTGTCCTCGCGCTTGATGATGAAAAACTTGACGCGGCCGGTCGCGAGGCGGTCGTAATTCGCGTCGATGTCAGGCTTGAGATCGGTCTCTTTCGCGGGGGAGCCGTTCATCGTCACCGCCGCGCCAGGAGCGGGTGTAAAGCGTACCTTGCCGGACCTTCAGCGTTAGCATTCCGACATTCGCGGGTGCGCTCTTCGGTAGGCGAACTTCGAAGTTCGGATCAGAACCCACGCGATTCGTGCCTTCTTTCAGCCAGGTGAGCCCGACGACGGTGAGCCACCCGTCTTCAGCTTTGAGCTTCGCTTCCCGCTGCGCACGCCAGTCGGCTATAGAGCGCTGATAACTGGTTGCCGCCGTATCCGCCGCCAACGCCATCGTCAGTCCAATCGCCAGTCCGAAACCGATCCGTCTGGTGCGCATCGCGAATGCTCCCCGCCGAAATGTTAGCATAGCGGCGTGATGGAGCGAAGCAAGTCTGCCGCGGGGATGTCGTTTCTTGTGGTGATGTTGGCCGGCGCCGCGTTGGCGCAGAATGGCGACGCTGCGTTCCGGAAATGGTGGCCCGGGTTCCAGGCGGCTGTAGCGAAGCACGACGCGCAAAGCGGTCGCTCGTGGCATGCGCTTCCCGCAGCCTTGGGAGAATGGCCCGGCCGTTCGCGAGATCAAGACCGCAGCCGAGTTGGACGCGCGATTCGATGTTTTCTTCACGCCGGAAATCAAGAAACAAATCGCGACCAAGCGGCCGGAGCACTTGCCCAACGGTAACTACATGATCGTGTGGCACGCGCGCGGCAACGAATATTCGCTCCACTTCACATCCGCCGGAGATGGCTTCGCACTGGACGGATTAGGCGAAGGTCCGCCTTAGCGGGCTCGCTTCATACGGTAATCTTCAACGGCCGGCATGTGCACTACGCGGCACATTTCATGCAAGCGGGAACGCGCGCGGGTGCCGATCATTTCCGCCAGCGTCCGCTCGCGAATGCTCTTTTTGTCGCCGCCGGGCATCGTGAAGTCTTTGCCGCGATCGTCGTCGGTTAGGTTGGTAGTGGCGATCAGCGGCTTCTTTTGATTGCAGCGATGGGTGATGATGGCGGTAACAGTGTCTTCCACCCAATCGGTGACACGGTGCGCGCCCAGATCGTCGAGGAGCAGCACTTCAACATCCAGCGCTGCGCGATAGGCTTCGCGATCGGCTGCGCCGGATGCGGCGTCGTAGCCGGAACGAATGCGGTCGAGCAGATTCTGGTAATCGAAGAACAGACATTCGTGACCTTTATCGAGCAGCGTGCGCATGGCCGCCACTGCTAGATGAGTCTTGCCAGTGCCCGGTTCGCCCACCAGCAGCAGGCCGGGACGATTCGCGGCCGGGAACTCACGTGTGAAACTGCGGACCTGCATCAGTACCGTGCCTAGACCCTGGCGCGCTACCGGATTGTCCGCAGGCATCTGAAAATTGTCCAACGAGGCTTCCTGATAATTCGGGGGGATGTTGGAGCTTTCTTTCAGATCCCGCGTCCGTGTGGCCGCGTGGCATGTGCAACGTTCGGCTCCGGAAAGGCCGCCGCGCTCGACAATCTTCCAGCCGGTTCCGTCACACAGCGCGCAAGTTACTTCTGCCATCGTCACCACTCTATTCGATCACGAGCAGGACGTCGCCCGCAGAAACAGTCGCGCCCGCTACCGTTTTAACTGCCGTGATGCGTCCGGCGCGCGGAGCTTTCATCTCGTTCTGCATTTTCATGGCTTCCACGACGATCAATCCTTCGCCGGCCGCTACTTCCCGCCCGGACTCCACTAATACGCGGATTACGCGTCCGGGCATGGGCGCGGCGATGGCTTGCGGCCCACTGGTATCCGCAGCGGAACGCCGTCCGCGCAGTTCGCGTGGATCGAATACATCGACATGAAAGACGCGCCCATTCACGGAGACTTCGCCCGCGCCCAGGATCGCAACCGCATAACTCCGCCCGTCGATGAGAATCGACCACGTTCCGTCACCGGCCTGCGCAGATGAGTACTCGCGTTGGATCGCCGCCCCGCCTTCGCGCTGATATTCGAAGCGTTCGCCGGCGAGCGACAGGGCCGCCGCTTTCCCATCAATGACGATTTCGTATTTCATCGCAGGAGCGTCTCCCGGCCGGTCTGCAACCATTGCGAGGTTGGCGCGCTTGACCGCGCGTTGCTGGGTTTACGCTGGGTGAACACCGCTGCCAGCGCCGCCACTGCCTCGGCCTCGAGCGCGGGTTCGTGTTCTTGCCTGCGCGCGAAAAACTCATCGAGAAACGCGGTCGATAGCCTGCCCGCGCGGAACTCGGCGTCGTCCATGATCTCGCCGAAAAATGCGCGGTTGGTGCGGATTCCGGCGATCGCATATTCCGAAAGCGCGCCCTTCATGCGTTCGATAGCGGCGTCGCGCGTGGGCGCCCACACTGCCAACTTAGCGAGCAGCGGATCGTAATCGAGCGGGACGGTCCAGCCCTCATAGACTCCGGAATCGAGGCGCACTCCGGGGCCCGCGGGTTCCGCCAGGCGCGTGATCTGTCCCGGCGACGGCATAAACTGCTGGTCCGGATCTTCCGCGTAAATCCGGCACTCGATGGCCGAGCCGGACCAGCGCACGTCTTCCTGCCGCACCGTCAGCGCTTCGCCGGACGCGATGCGGAGTTGCCACTGGACCAGATCCAGACCCGTCACCAACTCGGTTACCGGGTGCTCCACCTGCAGCCGAGTGTTCATTTCCAGGAAGTAGAAATTGCGGTCACGATCGACCAAAAATTCCATCGTCCCGGCGTTGTAGTAGCCGGCGGCGCGGGCGATGCGCAGCGCGGCTTCGCCCATGCGTTGGCGCAATTCCGCGATGTTCGGCCATCACCGGGGAAGGGCATTCCTCGATCACTTTCTGATGCCGCCGCTGGATGGAACATTCGCGCTCCCCCAGGTGAATCATGTGGCCGTGGCGGTCGCCCAGCATTTGGATCTCGATGTGGCGCGGCTCGATCACCAGCTTTTCGAGATACACGTCGCCGTTCTGAAAGCGCGCGCAGCGCTTCGCTCGAAGCATCGCGAATGGCGGCTTCGAGATCGGCTTCGCGATCCACGCGGCGCATGCCTTTGCCGCCGCCTCCCGCCGAGGCCTTGAGCAGTACCGGATAGCCTAAGTTGCTCGCCGTCTTTTTAGCGCTCGCAAGATTGTCGATGGCCGACTCGGTGCCGGGCACAACCGGGGCGCCCGCCGCGATAGCCAGCTTGCGGGCCGCGGTCTTCGAACCCATCTGGCGGATCGCGGCTGCCGGAGGGCCGATGAATACGATGCCGGCAGCTTCACAGGCCTCGGCGAATTCGGCGTTCTCGCTCAGGAATCCGTAGCCCGGGTGAATCGCCTCCGCGCCGTGCCGCCGCGCCGCTTCAACGATCTTGTCGATGCGGAGGTAGCTTTCCGACGCCGGCGCGGGTCCCAGGTGCGCGGCTTCATCCGCCATCAGAACGGCAAGCGACGCGCGATCGGCATCCGAATACACCGCCACGCTCGCTACGCCCGCTTCACGCAGGGCGCGCACGATGCGCACGGCGATTTCTCCTCGATTCGCGACCAAAACCTTTCGGAACATGATGAACGTGAGTTCTGATTTTAGCAGGGGCGCCGATTTTTATATTTTCTTAACACTCCCGGGGAGGATTTTAACGCGGCCTTGATGGTGCGCCTCCTACGCTGAAATTGTGAAGCTCGCTGTTCATGTTTCGGCGCCGGTTTCCACTCCGGAAATTCAAAATCCGGAGCTGGAAGTGAACGTGGTTTACACCCGGCTTCCCGGCGCCGCGAAATCTCTAGACGTTGCCAGCGGGCTGGCGCGCGGCCTGGGCGCGCGCCTTACCGTTCATGTCGCGCAAGTGATTCCATATCCGCTGGAGCTCAAATCTCCGCCAGTGCCGGTGCAATTCGCGGAGCAACAACTCCTCGCCATGGCGGGCGAGCAGCCGGTGGAAACCAGTATCAAGATCTATCTTTGCCGGGATCTGACGGAGACCATCCGCCAGGTTCTGAAGCCCGACTCGGTCGTCATTGTCGGCGGCCGCAAGCGCTGGTGGCCCACTCGCGAGCACAGGCTGGCGGCGGCACTCTCGGCGCGACGGCCATCGCGTCATTCTCTCCTATGCAGACTAGCGCTTCCAACTCACTCCGCGACAGTCACCACCAAAGTAGTGGTCGCGACCACGGTCGCTTTGACCTTCATCACTTTCTGGCAGGCGGCCGCCGTCGTGCTCAACGATCTGGCCTCGACGATGTTTTACATCGGCGGCATCACCGAGCAGGCCATCGGCAAGCCCGCGCCCTGGATGGTGCTGGGAGTCATGCTGTTCAGCTACGCCGTGCGCTCCGTCTACATGGAAAGCTGCGGCATGTTCGTGCGCGGCGGCGTCTACATCGTGGTCAAGGACAGCATCGGACCCACCGTCGCCAAGCTCTCCGTTTCCTCGCTGGTCGTGGATTACGTTCTCACCGGCCCCATCAGCGCCGTCAGCGCCGGCCAATATCTGGGCCGCCTGCTTGAACGACATGGCCGAGGCGCTGCATCAGAACCTGGCGCACCGATCCCAATACCTTCTCGGTTTTCTTCAGCGTCGCCGTCACCATCTATTTCTGGTATAGCAATATCAAAGGCGTTCAGGAATCCAGCCACAAAGCCCTGCGCATTATGCAGATCACCACGGTGATGGTGGTGATCATCCTGATCTGGGCGCCCATCACGCTGTTGATGCGTGGCGGCGCCAAGCTTCCGCCGCTGCCCACGCCCTCGAACCTGCACCTGACCAACGAATCGCTAGGCTGGCTCGCGGGAACCTACTTCGCCAAATTCTCCTTCGTCGTCATCATGGTGTCGATCGGCCATTCGCTGCTGGCGATGAGCGGTTTCGAGACGCTGGCGCAGGTCTACCGCGAAGTCGCCTATCCCAAACTCAAGAATCTGCGCATCACCGCGAACATCGTGTGCACCTACGCGGTGATCTGCACCGGCATCATTTCGCTGCTGGCCGTGATGATCATCCCCGATTCCACCCGCAGCATGTATTACGACAACATGATCGGCGGCCTGGTGATGAACTTCGCCGGCCCTGAAGTCGCTGAAGCTCGGCTTCCACGTCTTCATCGTGATCGTGGGCGTGCTGATTCTGGCCGGCGCCGTGAACACTTCACTTCATCGGCGTCAATGGCGTATTGAATCGCGTGGCCGAAGACGGCGTCCTGCTGGACTGGTTCCGCAAGCCGCATAAAAAGTTCGGGACCACCTATCGCATCCTGAACACGATGACGATTCTCCAGATCCTGACGATTCTGGCCAGCCGCGGCGACGTCTTCCTCCTGGGCGAAGCTTACGCGTTCGGTGTGGTCTGGAGCTTCGCCTTGAAAGCCCTGGGCGTGCTGGTGCTGCGCTATCAGCGGCACGATCAGGAATACAAGATGGGGTGGAACATTCATATCGCGGGCAAGGAAATTCCCATCGGCCTGGGCTTGACCACGCTGGTGCTGTTTCTGGTGGCTGTCGCCAATCTGTTTTCGAAAAAAATCGCCACGGTTTACGGTGTTTCATTCACCATCGTTCTGTACACCCTGTTCATGATTTCCGAGCGCATCAACGCGCGTAAGAAACTGGAGCATCGCAGCGATCTGGAAAAATTCAACCTGGATCATCAGTCCCAGGTAACTCCAGCCACGCTGCGTGCCCGGCCGGGCTGTGTGCTGGTGGCCGTGCGCGATTACCACGCCATGCACCATTTACAAAAGACGCTGGAAAAGACGAACATGCGGCGTCACGACATCGTCGTGATGACCGTGCGCCAGCTATCGACTGGCGCTGGGGAATATGAGCTGCGTGACGATCAGCTTTTCGCCGGCTATGAGCAGGAGCTATTCTCGCACGTAGTCACGCTTGCCGAGAAAGAGGGCAAGAGCGTGGAACTGCTGGTGGTCCCGGCGGTGGATCCATTCGACGCTTTGGTTCAGACAGCCACAAGTTTGCGGGCTTCCAAACTGGTAGTCGGCGTGTCCCCGCGCATGGAGTCGGACGAGCTGGCACATCGTATCGGGCTTGCATGGGAGCGGCAGCCTGCGCCGCGGCATCCCTTTTCACTGGAGATCACGCATCCGGACCGGCCTTCGACCTACGTGAACCTGGGTCCGCACCCGCCTCGTTTGTGGCCGGAAGATGTAGATCTTCTACACAACATTTGGTTGCGCCTGACCGAGCAGGAAAAAGTCGGCTCCAAGTTGCATCATCGCGATGTGGTAGGTGTCGCGCTACAGCGGCTGGACGAAGAACTCTCCAGCGCCGAACGGCTGCGGATTCTGCAGCAAGTGGAAAGCGCGGTTCATCGTCACGAGGGTGAGGTCGAGATCGCGGCTCCGCTCCCGGCTGACGATTAGGGCGCTCGCTCTAAAGGCTCGTCGGTGTGGAAGTATTTCTTGTAAGCAGCGATCCAGTCCGATGAAATATCGTGCTGCGCGGCGACCAGATCCAGGCCGCCGTCACAAACCATGGTGTGGAGACGATCTTCGAGAGCGTCCTTCACGCGCGCGTTCCATACCGCCGACGAGTTGGATTGCGGCCACAGATTGCGGATGTCATCCGCGCCGCCCAACGCGGGAGTAATCAAGTAATCCACTTCGTAAGCCCGTGGTTCAGCGCGCGGGATTCCGTATTCTTCGAAGACCTTGCGTTGCAGCGACACCGGAACCGTGCGGTTTTTCGGTTCAGTCGTTGAGCAGATCTGGTCCCGATTGACGGTCGCGACCGCACCGGGTGTCAGGCTGGGCTCGGGAAATGAAACGGGCACGGATCGCAGAGCCGCCCGCGATGCCGTCAGCGGAATCCAATAGTAGCTGGCCGCTACTGCCGCGCCCAACAAGAGCGCCGCCGCCACTTGCCGCCAGGCGAAGATTTGCGGCCACTGAATCGACCGGGGCGGAGGAGTAGCCGCCATTTCCGCGAGTTGAGCTTTCAGCAAAGCGCGCGGACCGGCAGGCGGAGGCAGAAGCGGGTCCAGATTGCCGCGATGCAGATGGACGAAATCGGCGATGGCACGTTCCATTTCCTGCTTGCGGGTGCGGCACGGCCAGCACTCCAGCAGATGCGCCGCCGCTTGCTCGGCGCGAGCCGGTGGAAGCTCGCCGTCCGCCGCTAATACTAACTCTTGATCGGAAAGATGAGATTCATGAGAAAGCATATTTTCACCGTTGATCGGCGCGAGCGAAGCGCGCCAGCGATCGTCCTAACGAAAGAGATACGGAGCCGAGCGACATATCGAGAACTTGCGCGATTTCGCGATACGTCAAGCCCTCGGCTCGAAGGGAAAGACAGCGGCGGTCCTGTTCGGGAAGCGCTTGCAGGACGCTGGCCAAGCGCATGTGCCGTTGATTCGTAGCTAATTGCTGCTCCGGGTTGGGTGCGTGATCCGCCGAAGACCAATCATGCTCCAGCAGGTTCTGCCGATTCCGCTGCGTTGCCTTGCGCTGCTTCAGCGCCAGATTGTGCGCTACTTGGAAAACCCAGCCGCGAAGGTTGTGGCGGGGCTTGCCGCGCTGCAGGTGCTGGAACAGAGCCAGAAACGTTTCCTGGACGATCTCCTCGCCCTCCGCCGCGGGCAGGCCCAGGCTCATCAGATAACGCAGCAGCCGGTCCTGCAGTTGATCGAACAGCCCGACGACTTCTTCCTCCAGCGGGGAAGGCTTCGCGGCGTGCGAACTCACGCGGGCGTGAGCGGCAGCCGAAACTATGTCGTCCGGAAACATGCTGCAGGGGCCTCAGAACGTGAAGCGAATTCCTCCCCAAGCGCCGATAGGCGCGCCCGGCGCGAAGAAAGTGGTGCTCCGGATCGGGAAGTCTCCGTCGGAAGTTTGCGGAAACGGCCGGGCGATGAAGGCGCCGGCGTTGTTAAAGGGCGTTGATCCGAGTTGCGCCGCCGTGTAATAGCGGTGGTTCAGCAGGTTGTTGATCTGCACAAACAACTGCACTCGCTTCTGTACTTGATAGTGCGCTCCCAGATTCAATACTCCGTAGCCGGGCGAGAACCCCGGTCCCAGGTAGTAGACACCGTCGGGTTGATCCAAATTGTTTTCGTTGCCGCGCGCGAAGGAGCGCCCCACGGCGTCGAAGTCCAGATCGATCGGAGAGTTTCGAGGTCGGCTGATACTCCGCGTACGCCTTGAAAATATTCTGCGGAATCTGCGGAATGTGGTCGCCCGGCTGCACAGTGATGTTGCCATCCACTCCCACTCCTCCATCATTCATGCTGTTGCTGCCCCCGTCAACCGTCTGCGAGCTTTGATAAGTGGCGTCAAGAAAAGTATAGTTGCCGCCCAGAGTAAGGTGCTTGATCTTGCCGCTCACGTTCACTTCGACGCCTTGGCGGCGGGTTTGCCCGAAGTTGGTGAAGTAGCCGAAGCCAGTCTGTTCGGACGCTACGAAGAGAAGATCGTTGTAGTTCTCGGCGCGGAACCAACCCGCGCTCCACTTCAGGTTATTTTCCACGGTCCCGCGCACGCCAGCTTCAAGGGTCCTGGTCACCACCTGTTTTAGCGGTGGGTCGCTGACCAGGGCATTCGGCAGATTGCAGGGCTGGGTCGGATCGGCGCAGCCCAGCTCAATGGATGTCGGCGCACGGCTGCTTTCGCTATAGCTGAAATAGACGGTGGCGAAGCGCGAAACGGCTGTACGTCAGGCCGGCCGAAGGATTGAAGCGGTCGAAGACATATTGTCCGTTCAGCGATCCGCGCGAGCCATCCGTCACCACCGGCAGGCGGTCTACGTTATCGATTGACGTCCGGTTGTAGCGGCCGGAGAAGGTGAACGCCAGAGACTTGCCCACGGTCAGCGTATCGGCCGCGTACAGGCTGAAGGTGTTGATCGCCCCGTGAAGATTGACGCGCGTATCGACAGGAACGTCATCCTGATTGGTGCTGCCATCCGCGAATGCGTTGATCGGCGTGACCGTGATGCGGTCGGGATTGAGATAACCGAACTGCGATGCTTGCTGGAAGATGGTACTGCTGCGATCCCACAGTCCGCCCACGGTAACCTGGTTGTGCGCCGGCGCCAACTGGCCTGTCCCGATAGACCGTAGTTGTTTTGCTTGTCGAAGGTGTTGGTGATGATGCCGGTGCATTTCTCGATGGGCTCATTGTGTTCCAGCCCTTGCGCGATGCAGCGCCAGTAAGGAAACGGTTCGGTGGTGGCGTTGCCGGTGGTGGGGAATCCCTTGTATCCCGCGGCGGTGAGCGCCTTGATGTCAGCCGACGAAAGATTGTAGAGCGATTCGTCGAAGGATGAATCATTGATATCGCCGTTGGTGGTGTCCGCGCGAATATAGCGGAAATAGGCGTTCCCGGACAGGGTCAGATTATTGGTGAGATTGTGCCGCAGACTCAGGTTCACGGACGGTGACCGGTTCCAGGTGACATCCGGAATGCTGTAGACGCTGGAATAATTCAGCGGCAGGAAGCGGGTGTCCTGCAGGCCGTTGCCAGTCAGCCAATTATCCGCATAGCCAAAGCTCAGGTTGATGGAAGTCTTGCTGTGCAGCCAGCCGACTTTGCTAAACACCTGCCGCACTTCGGATGGCGAGAATTGGCGCCAGCCATCTTCGCGGAACAAATTGCCCGCGACGTACCAGCTCAGTCCCTTGGAGTTCGAACCGCCGTGCTCGAACTCACCAGCGCGGCGCCCGAAACTGCCTCCGCTCACTTCGAGCGTCGTGCCGGGGTGGCTGCGGCCATCTTTGGTGTCGATCGATATCGCGCCGCCCAGGGTATTGAGTCCGAAAAGCGGATTCGACCCTGGCATCAGCGCGACCTCCGAAATAGCCATCTTGGGAATGAGATCCCAAGCAACGATGTCGCCGAACGGCTGGTTCTGGCGCACGCCGTCCATGTAAACGGAAATGCCTTCTGGCGTGCCCAGTAGCGGCGAGGCTGTGTAGCCGCGATAGTTCACATCCGGCTGGTATGGATTCTCCTGATTTTGGTTGATGTGGACGCCGCTCAGCCGCTGATTGAGCAGATCGGAGAGATCCAGCGAGCCGGTCTGGTCCAAATCGCGCGCGCTGGCGGTCTGCACCGGCGCCGGGATCTGGTCGATCGGCAAATCGGTCCCGGGAAGCGGGGTGGCGGCGACTACATCGATTCTCGACGCCTGAGCAGCCAGTTCTAGAGTCACGGTGCGCGAGAGAGGCGTGCTGGATTGCACGTCGATCAGCATGGACTGCGTTGTGAAGCCATCCTTCGATACTTCCAGACGATAGCGGCCGGAAGACAGGTTCGAAAATGTATACGCGCCCTGCGCGTCTGTCTGAAATCTGCGATCGGCCCCGGAGCCCGCCAGATGCACTGATGCCTGCATGGCGGCGCCGGAGGGATCCTTGACCTCGACCCGGATTTCTCCGCTAGAGTTCTGTCCTTGCAACAACATAGGGCTAAGGAGCACCACTGCGGCACACAGCGCGCTGCCCGTCGCGCGCCTGACCTTTTCACTAAGATGCATATTTGAATATTCCCTGAGCTGCGGTTTTGTTCAGATAATTTTCAACCAGACTCCTCCGGGCATTGGGGTGGCCTGTTGAAGAAATAGACTGAACAAGCGCGTGGTTCGTGGAATACTCATAAGCATGGACTTCAGCGCAAGGACAAAATGGCATGGCATTACGCTGCTGATTTCCGGCGGTCTGGGGTCGCTCTCTTCTGTCCGGCATCGCGCACGACTGGCTTTGTTGCTGCTTCTTTCGCTGGCGGCCGCGGACCGGTGCGCTGCCCAGGGCTTCGGTATCTCCGGCACGGTTCGCGACCCAAATCGCAAGCCGCTCGCCAATGTTGCGGTCGAGCTTGTGACGCGGAGCCAAGGGCGGCGCATCACGGGCACCGACGAAAAGGGCGGATATGTTTTCACCGGCTTGGCTCCCGGGGAGTACCAAGTGTCCTTTGAGCTTGCAGGCTACATCACCATCGTCCGCACCGTTTCAGTCAAGTTCGACAAGGACCCGAAGGATGACGACAAAGGTAACGACAAAGATGCCAAGGACGGCGATCAGGCTGGAGACGCCACGCTAGTTCCCGACGAGCCCCACCCGGCGAAGAGGTAAAGCAACGTCGCTTCTGGGAGGCCGGCGAGGAACCGTGCGGCAGGTCAGGACTGGCGGCAGGACCCCGGCGGCGAATTTAATATGAACAAATAAGTCATGAAGCGAATACACCTTATAGTGACTGGTTCATATTGGGCGCAATCATTCTGGACAGTATCTCTTCTGACTAACGTCTTGGCGGCGCAACCGCCGCAAGCTGGCGCTCCTGCTCCGGTTGGGCGCCAAGCGGCGCAGCGCGGGCCAGTGAAAATCGGCGATCCCGCGGCGGGGAAGTCCATATTCGATGGCAAGGGCGAATGCGGCAACTGCCATTCCATCGACAATCGTGGGGCCAGCCTGGGGCCGGACTTGGAGGAGATAGGTATCACGCGGTCCATGAAATCCTTGCGGCTCGCGCTGACCGATCCCGATGCCGAAATATTTCCGGAGTATTACACAGTCATCGTCGAAACCAAGGGCGGGGAAACGTTCAGGGGCCTGGCCTTGAATGAAGACGATCTGTCGATCCAGATTCGCGACATCAACGGGAATCCCAGATCCTTTCTGAAGGATGACCTCAAGAACTCGCGGCGGGAGGTTCGTTCTCTCATGCCGTCCTACGCATCCCGGCTTTCAGCCGCCGAAATCGAGAACGTGGTTGCCTACCTTCGCACTCTGCGGGGATCTGCGCCCGCCAAGAAGATGAAACGGACGCGCCAACCCGATAATTCTTTCGGGGACGACATTAGCTTTCTCAACCGGCATCGACCGGGACGCAGACGACCGGCCCGACACACTCATCGGTTCACTCGAGATTCCAGTTGGCGCCGCAGTCGCGGATGTAGGGTCGGGCACCGGCTACTTCACTTGGCGCCTGGCGCAGAAAGTCGGGCCCAAAGGCAGGGTCTTCGCCGTCGACGTGCAGCAGACCATGCTCGATCAGACCGCGGCGGTCTTGAAGAAGCACCAACTTTCGAACGTGCAACTGGTGCTAGGTAAAGAAACCGATCCACTATTGCCGGCCGGGGCATTCGATCTGGTGTTCATCGCCAACTCCTATCACGAATTTTCGCAACCCGAAGCCATGATGGCGGCAGTGAGCCGGTCCTTGAAGCCCGGCGGACGGCTGGTGGTGATCGAATATTCGGACGACGCGGACTTTGGATCGATTGACGACACGGAGAAGATGACCATTCAGCAAATACGGAGTGAAATCGAACCACTGGGATTCGAACTCGACCGCATTCTGGATTTCCTGCCGATTCAAAACGGTCTCATCTTTACCAAGCGGCGGTAATGGTCGAGCCGCGCGACACGCCGGCAGCTTAATGCCGTGTAGTACCAAATAGAAACGAGCTAAGCTCCTTTAGATCAGCGATTCCTGGAGTCAGTTGCAACTCACTTGCATTTTTGTCTTGACTTCGAAAAGCTCATTTCGTAGGATGGGGAAGATGTTTCGCGCGCAGCACCAATTATTCGCTAGGGAAGTTGCAACTCAGTCGGCAAGAGAGCGGCTTTTTTTTGAATCATCAGTTGCGACTGATTCGCATCTAGGGAGCCTGGCGTGAGCACGCTCATGGAACGCCGCGACTTGCTCACCGAATTGGTTTCCAAGGGAATTCGTCTGACCTCGCAACGCCGCGCGCTGATCGAGGTCATTCAAGAAGCCAGCGAGCACCTGGATGCAGCTTCGTTACTCGAACTGGCGCGCCAGCGGGAACCCAACATCGACCGCGCCACGGTTTATCGCACGCTAGAGCTTTTGAAGAAGCTGCGTTTGATCGACGAACTCGACCTGATGCATCTGTACGGCGAGAAACATTACTACGAGGCCAAGACCGAGCGCAATCACGCGCATCTCGCATGCTTCCGCTGCGGCCGCATCGAGGAATATTCCAGCCCTCTGTTCGAGCGGCTGAAGGCCGAGATATCAAAGCAAGCCGGGTTCACGATCAAGGTCACGCGGTTGGAGGTCGGCGGGAATTGCAGCGCTTGCGCCGCCGATAGCAGCACGGTGCAGGAGGAGACGGAAACTAGAACCGCAGCAGCACAGCACTCATAGTAAGCAAACGGGTCCCCACGGAAAACTTTTTGCGAAGCACCGCAGAGACCCGCGCATCGACAACCCGGAGGCTGGCGACCCCCTCATTATAAGGCCGCCGATTCCCATCCGCAGTACATCATTTCTGGAGGACAAATCGTAATGAGGATCAAGATCAAGGCGCCCCGCAAGCCCCGTAACAAGGAAGACAAGAACGGAAATCGCGGCCAGCAGAGTTGGCCTACTGCGTATCGCTGGACGGCGATCGGAACTGTCGTTGCATGTTCCGCGATAGGCAGTAAGACGATTAACGTGGCTCATGCACAAAGCGTGCCGCAGCCAAGCGGTGCGACATCTCAGACGCAGGTTCAGCGCTTTGACATCGCGTCTGGACCGCTTTCGGAGGTGCTTCCGCAGTTCGCGCGTGCCGCGGGCATCACATTTACGCTGTCTATCGATTCGATCGGCACCATCACATCGCCCGGTGTTTCCGGGACGTTTACGATTCAAGAGGCGCTCCAGCATCTGCTCGAAGGGACCAGCGTGACGTTCCGCTTCACGGCGCCCACCGCTGTGACCTTCCAACTTCGTGGCCGAACCGAGTCCGTCGAGGTGACAGGCGCGTGCTCCCGGCGCAGACCCCTATGCAGACCCGGAAGCGCCCTACAAGGCTGATCGCCTGTCATCGAGCAAGTTCACCGAGCCGATCCTGAACACGGCGAGGACGGAGACGGTTCTTACTCAGGAGGCGCTCGAAGATAAGAACGCGACTACCCTCCGTGAAGTGTTGCGGTCGACGGCTGGTATCACCCTGGGATCGGGCGAAGGCGGCAACGCCTTCGGTGACCGCTTCTTCATCCGCGGCTTTGATGCGCGCAACGACGTCTTCATCGACGGCGTTCGGGACCCCGGCGTCAGCATCCGCGAGAACTTCGACGACGAGCAGGTCGAGATCCTGCGCGGGCCGGCCTCCTCCTTCGCCGGCCGCGGCACCACGGGCGGCGCGCTGAACATCGTCACCAAGGAAGCCCAGAACACCGACTTCTATCACCTCGGCGTGGAGGGCGGCTTCGGCGACTCCACCAGGCGCGGCACCGTCGACATCAATAAGGCGATCAGCCCGGTGCTGGACGTGCGTCTCAACGGCATGGTCCAGTACGCCGATGTCGCCGGGCGCGACTTCACGACCGACAACCGCTGGGGCGCCGCCGGCGCCGTGGTCTACCATCCAACCGACAACTTCAAGGTGACCGCGAACTATTCGCACACCTATCTGTGGGGCCTGCCGGATTTTGGCGTGCCGACCAACCAGGTCACGCGCGAGCCGGTCACCGAAAGCGGCGTGTCCGCGCGACACCTATCTACGGCGCGGTCAATCGAGACTTCACCAAGTCGACGCAGGATATCGGGACCGTCGACGCCGAATGGAAGATCAACGATCACGTCACGCTCGAGAACAAGTTCCGGGCGAGCCATTCCCTTCTGAACTACATCGGCACGATCCCCGAGAACCCGAGCGCCAGCGGCGCGACTGCGCCTTATTCCTCGACGCCTGACCTTCTTCTCGGGCTACGTCCAGCTGAACGCGCAAAGCCGGTACGAGCCGGTGGACGTCATCAACGACCAGCCCGAAGCCAGGATTCAAATTCGACACCGGCGAAATCCATCACACGGCGATTGTTGGCGGCGAGTTCTCTAACGAGCAGATCAGTATCCAGGGTTACAGCGGCCTAACGTCCGAACTGACGACGGGGCCCGTGGCCTTCACCTCGAGCGGGGCGCCGATCGTCAGCGTCTTCAATCCGCCGCACAACTTCTACGGCTCCGGGGCGATCCAACTGGCCGGCAACCCCTTGACGTATACAGGTGGACACCAAGGCCGGCTACCTAATGGACACCGCCAACTACAACGATTTCATCATCCTGAATGCCGGAATCCGTTACGACGATTACCACATCACGGCCGCCAACAACACGAGCTCAAACTCGGCGAACGACGGCATCACCAGCTACAACGTCAAGCTTGCTGGTCAAGCCGGTGAAGATCGGCAGCATCTACTTCGCCTACGCGACCGCAGCCGATCCGGTGGGCGACGAACTCGACGCCACGTCGAGCACCTACGGCGGCCTGGCGGCCACCCAGAACGCGACGCAGATCTTCGGACCGCAAAAGAGCAGGTCCTACGAGGTCGGCACCAAGTGGGAGCTTTTCGACCGGCACCTGCTCGCTCACCGCCGCCGCCCTTCCAGACCGATGTGACCAATGCCCGTGAGACCGCGCCGGCCGGCTTGCCTGGCTACACCAGCGGCCAGATTGTCGCCGGACGCAGCCTATCGCGTGCGGGGGGTCGACTTCGAGGCTGCCGGCAAGATCACCAGCAAGTGGAGCGTGATGGGCGGCTTGGTGATGATGGACCCCAAGGTCACCAAGTCGATCGTGCCGACCAACGTGGGCCTGCAATTGGCCAACATCGCACCCCAATCGTTCAACCTCCTGACCAAATACCAGGTGACGAGACGGCTGGAGCTCGGCGGGCAGAGCGTCTACGCCTCGAAGATCGAGGGCGGTTCGCTGCTCGCCGCGAATGGCGGTATCGCCTACCCCGGCACCCCGAACCCGACCTTCCTACCCTCGTATTGGCGGTTCGACGTCTTCGCCGAAGCAAGGATCAACTGCTCTCGTGAGCCTGAAACTCTATGGGCAGAACCTCACTAACAAGACCTACTACGACTCCCTGTACCAGAGCTCGCAGCCGTTCGTCAAAGTCGCGCCTGGCCGCGCGGTCTATCTGAGCTTGGCCTTTAACTTCAATAAGTTGTAGGTGATCCACGCATGCTGATCTGCATCCCCGATGTCCTGAGCAAAGATGATGTGGCGGATTTCCGCCGCATCATGGCCGCCGAAGCCTGGGAGGACGGCCGCTCGACGGCAGGGGCGCAATCGGCGGAGGTGAAGAAGAACGAACAACTGCCGCCCGACGGCAAGACGTCCCGGCAACTCGGCGAGCGCATTCTCCGTGCGCTCGCCGCCAACACCTCTGTTCGTTTCGGCGGCGGTGCCGCTGCACATCTTCCCGCCGCTGTTCAACCGGTACGTCCCGGGGCAGTTCTTCGGCGAGCACGTCGATAACTGCATCCGGGGCGACCGCCTTACCGGCCTGCGCATCCGCACCGATCTTTCGGTCACCCTGTTCCTGTCGGAGCCTGAGGAGTACGATGGCGGCGAACTGGTGATCGACGACTACTATGGCTCCCACCGGGTCAAGCTGCCGGCGGGCCATCTCGTCCTCTACCCGTCGACCAGCCTGCACCTGGTGACTCCGGTCACGAGGGGCGCGCGCATCTGCTCCTTTTTCTGGCTGCAAAGCATGATCAAGGACCCGCTTGCGCGGCGGATGACCTTCGACATGGACAATGCGATCCAGGCACTGGTCCACCGCCTCGGCCGCAACGACCCCGAGGTCCGAAAACTCACGAACATCTACCACAACATCGTCCGGTACTGGGCGGAGCTATGAGCAGGCACTGCACGATGACCTCATCCGTCAGAATTCTGGATCCTGAGGAGATCGAAGCCACCGACGCACGGGCGTCTTTGTTCATGCAGGAAGGCATCCGTCTGATGCAGTCCGACAACGATGTGGACGCCGCGCTTCTCTACTTCGATCGCGCGCTCGAACTGCGACGCCGGCTGCCAACGGAGGTGCCTATGCACGCCTACGGCTTGGCCGCTTGCTGGCTCAATCGCGCTGAGGCGCTCACGCGTCTTGGCCCCGCCCACCATGCGCTGGCGCTTGGCGCCTACGACGAAGCGTTGGCACTCCTGCGTCCGCTACCGCTCGGCGACGACGCGCGTTTTTCCAGACGTTTAGCGATCGCCCATCAGAACCGGGCGTTGGTCCTTGCCGCGCAGAACCCGCCGGCGACGGCGGACGCCATCGCCGCCCTGGTCGACGCCATTGCGGTCCTCGACCACGCTGAGGCGATGGACGCGCCTGAGCGCGACTATCTCCTCGCGGTCGTGTGGATGAACCTCGCGAACATTCAGGCGTCGGAGGCCACGATTGTGTCGGACCTCGCAGCGCGGGAGGCGGCGCGGCGAGCGCTTGCGTTGGTGAAGGCGCACGAACATGAGGATGCCGCGGCGGCGGAGGCCGGCCTCAAAGCGCGCCACGTGCTCTGTCACATCGCGGCACGCCGGTTGTCAGTCCAGGCGGAAAGCGAAACGGTCATGGAGGACGTCCACGACGCGACAGATCTCGCCGACGAGGGATTGGGCCTCGTGCGTGAGTGGGAACGACGCGGCGTCGACCGCTTTCGGAACCTGGCATCCGATCTGTTCCGGTTCGGCGCGCGGGTCTATGCGTCACTATCAGCCGCACTTTCTGCACGAATTCCTCAGCGAGCACGTGGCCCGGTAACCGGCATTCGCTGGTATCCTGATTGGAGCGCACAGCGCCGCCGATCCGAAAAACGAAAGGACCATCCACCGAATGAAGGGAAGCCCGAAAGTAATTGCTCAGTTGAATGAGGCGCTGCGGGAGGAACTGCTCGCCATCAATCAATATTTCCTGCACGCCGAGATGTGCGAGAACTGGCACTATCACAAGCTCGCCGACCACATCCGCAAGGAATCGATTGATGAGATGAAGCACGCCGAGGCGATCATTGAGCGCATTCTCTTCCTGGACGGCGCTCCCAGCATGACGGAGCCGATGAAAATATCGGTGGGAACAAACGTAAAGGATCAACTGACCAGCGATCTGGATCTTGAACTGAAGGCCTTCGAAATGTACAACAAGGCAATCCAGGTGGCGCGCGAGGAAGGCGACAACACCACGCGCGAACTTTTTGAGCGCCTGCTTAAGGATGAAGAAGGTCACATCGATTGGCTGGAAGCGCAAGTTCATCAAATTAAGGAATTGGGATACGAGCGCTATCTCACGCAGCAGATTCGCGAGGGAGCGCAATAGACTTTCGTCTCCCGGGCGGGACGCCATCATAATAGGAGCGTGGCCAGCCCCGCCGAGCTCCCGCCTACGGACGAAACCGCCGAGCTTATAGAATCCGAGAGCACTGATCCCCGCCCGGCATTAGTGTGGCGCGAGTTCGGTGTGGCCATAGCCATCGTCGGCTTCGCCACTCTGATCGCCTTGGGGCTGCGGCCCTACTTGGCGGCCACAAACCTGGCGATGGTTTATTTCCTGGGAGTGGTCGCGGTGGCTATTCGCTGCAGCCGCAGCGCCTCCGTGATGGCGTCTTTCCTCAGCGTCGCCGCCTTCGATTTTTTCTGCGTCCCTCCCTATTTTACATTCCAAGTCTCCGAGTACGAATACCTGATCACGTTCGCCGGCATGCTGGCCGTGGCCTTGGTGATCAGCGCGCAGACCTCGCGAATTCGCGCGCAGGCTGCCAGCGCCGTCGATCGCGAATCGCGCACCCAGGCTCTCTATCGCCTGTCCCGCCGCCTCTCTGCGCAGACGCGCGTGTTCGACGCCGCACTGGCCGCCACCGAACTAGCAGAAGAAGTATTCGGCTCGCAGGTGACCATCTTTCTCCCCGAAGACGGCCGCATTTCCTTCCGCAAACGCACCTCCGACCAGTTGCTGATCTCCACCGCCGAAGAGGAAATCGCCCAAGGAGTCTTCGATCATGGCCGTAAAGCCGGGAAAGGAATGGAGCGCTTCCCCGCCGCCGCCGCCACCTATGTGCCCTTGAAAGGTGCCAGCCGCATCGTAGGCGTGATGGCGATTCTCCCCGGCCCCCACGGCGAAATCCTCAAAGCCGATCAGCAGCACTCCTCGACCTGTTCGCGAATCAAACCGCCCTGGCCATCGAGCGCACCCTCAGCCAGAACGCCGCCGACGACGCCCGCATGCAGATGGAAACAGAAGAAATGCGCAGTTCGCTCCTGAGCGCCGTGTCGCACGATCTGCGCACCCCGCTCGCCTCCATCACCGGAGCCGCCACCACCCTGCGCTCGCAAAGCGGCAAACTCACACCCGAGGTGCGCGACGAGCTGCTCGAAAGCATCTCCGAAGAAGCCCTGCGCCTCAGCCGTTTGGTCGGGAATCTGCTGGACATGACGCGCCTCGAATCCGGCGTCGAGCTCCGCCGCGATCTCTACCCGCTGGAGGAAATCGTAGGTTCCGCCTTGCAGCGTTTGGAACCGCAGCTAGCCGGCCGCGAGATGTCTCTGTCGCTGCCCGAAGACCTGCCGCTGGTCAACGTAGATGATGTTCTACTAGGGCAAGTGCTGGTGAATTTGATCGAGAACGCCACCAAATACAGCCCCCCCGGAAGCGCCATTGAAATCGCCGCCGAAGCTACGCCCGCAGCCGTGCAACTGGAGGTCCGCGACCGCGGCCAAGGATTCGCACCCGGGGAAGAGAAGCGCTTATTCGAAAAGTTCTACCGCGGAAAATCGGAAGGCGTGCGCGGAGCCGGATTAGGTCTGGCCATTTGCCGCGCCATCGTGACCGCCCACCGTGGCAGCATCGAAGCCGTCCATCGCCCCGGCGGCGGCGCCATCTTCCGCATCCGCCTTCCCCTCGATGCCCTCTTGAAAGTGGACTCCCTCGCATGAAACCGCTGCTGTTGGTCATCGAAGACGACCCCCAAATCCGCCGCTTCCTCCGCGCCACCCTAGCCGCCGAGGAGTACCAGTTTCACGAAGCCGTCACCGCCGCCGAAGGCATCGCGCAAGCCGCCGCCCGCCAACCCGATCTGGTGCTGCTCGACCTCGGCCTCCCCGATCGCGATGGCCTCGAAGTCATCCGCGAAATCCGCTCCTGGAGCCAAATGCCCATCGTCGTGCTCTCCGCCCGCGGCCAGGAAAAAGATAAAATCGCCGCGCTCGATCTCGGCGCCGACGATTACGTCGCCAAACCCTTCGCGGTCGGCGAGCTCCTGGCCCGCATCCGCGCCGCCCTCCGCCGCGCTGCCCCCCTCGCCCCAGACGGAGCCGACCCCGTCGTCCGCTTCGGCAACGTCCAAGCCGATTTCGAGAAACGCCTCATCACCGTCGGCGGCCAGGAAGTTCATCTCACCCCCAACGAATACAAACTCCTGCAAGTCCTCATCAAACACGCTGGCCGCGTCGTCACCCAGCGCCAGTTGCTGAACGAAGTGTGGGGCCCGCAACACACCGAACAGTCCCAATACCTGCGCGTCTACGTCGCCCAACTCCGCCGCAAACTCGAACAGGACCCAGCCCGTCCCCGCTACCTCCAAACCGAACCCGGCGTCGGCTACCGCCTGTCCTTCGATCGTTAGTCCGCTCGTTAGTCGTACCCCCTAAAGTCAGCACCGTCATATGTCGAATAGTTACTGGATGGTGCGAGTTTCGGCCGTGCTTCATACCACGGGAGTAGGGCCGCAACTAAGTGATTCATCTTAGACTCGCCGGTATGGAGGTGGCAGGACCCTAGCGTTTCTTCACTTAGACCGGCTTCATTCGGGTAGGCGACTGTTAAACTCGGGCTGTCATCTAGCTCACATCGTTATATATATGCTGTGCTTTTTATGCGGCAAAGAGATCGGGTGGTTACGGTCCACGGTTGACCGGCAATATTGCTCGGCCGAGCATCGCAAAGAAGCACGCCTGGCCTCCGCCAACGCGCTGCGCGAAGAGGAAGAAGATCAGGAGATCTGGTCGGTCGCCAAAACTCGTCAGAAGCACCGCGGACATAGCTCCAGCCAGACTGCTTCGGTATTCGCGTTTCTAACGCTGGGCGCATTGCTGGTCGCCATGCTGATGCTGCCCGGAAATTCCGCTTCCCGCGCCAGCTCTTCCTCCTCCGGCCCAGCCGGCCCCGAAACGCACCAAGGCCTGATCGAACGCGCTGCTGGCTCCATCGGCGACCTGATTCGCGATAGCGCCCCCGTCACTTTACACCACGACTTTCAGTCTGGAATATCGGACTGGACCACCTCTGCCCTGCGCGCCGCCTCCAACACCACCCATGTCGACGACCCGCATGATTGGAAAATCCCGACCCTAGTGGCGCCCGGGAGCCTGCGCATCTGGAACCGCACCACCACCCTCGCAAACTACCAGATGGAATTCCAGGGCCAGATCGAGAAGCGCAGTATGAGCTGGGCCTTCCGCGCCAGCAACCCGGCCAATTACTACGCGGCGAAGATTGTCATCACCAAGCCGGGTCCCGAGCCCAACGCCGGTCTGGTGCATTACGCGATGTTGAACGGCCGTGAGTTTGACCGCGTGCAGCTTCCCCTGCCAGTCACGCTCACACGTGGCGAAGACTACCGCGTCCGCGTGTCCGTGCAGGACGATCACTTCATCACGTACCTGAACGGCCAAGCCATCAGCTCCTGGACCGATGCCCGCCTCAAGCGCGGCGGCGTCGGCTTCTTCGCCGATGACGGCGACGAACAGCGCGTCTCCTGGATCAACCTCTCCGAGCGCGACAGCTTCATGGGCCGCATGCTCGCCCACTTCTCCCTGTTCGTGATTCCGCCGCCGCGCTAGAGCAGCCCGTTACGCTCCAGCAGCGCATTCGGATCCGGATCCCGGCCCATGAACGACCGGTACAACTCCGCCGGGTCTTCGCTATCGCCCCGCGCCAGAATCTTATCGCGAAACTCCCCGCCGACCTTCGTGCTGAACACGCCTTCCTTGCGGAACCGCGTGAACGCGTCGGCGTCCAGCACCTCGGCCCACTTGTAGGAATAGTAGCCGGCGCCGTATCCCACCGGACTCGAAAACAAATGCGTGAAGCCCGCGATCATCGCGTAGTCTCGGGCGGAACGGCGCCGGCGCGAACTGCTGCAGCAATGTCGCGCGCGATATTGCGACCACGTCGCCATCTGCGCCGTCCCACTCGCGATGCAGCGCCAGATCGACGATAGCCGAATCCCAACTGCCGCATCTGCGTGTTGGCGCCGCGAAAGGTCTTCGCGCCGCTTCATCTTCTGGAACAGATCTTCGGGAATCGGCTCGCCCGTCTCCCAGTGCCGCGCGAACAGATCGAGCGCCTCGCGCTCCCAGCACCAGTTCTCCATGATCTGCGAGGGCAGCTCCACGAAATCCCAGGCCACGCTGGTGCCCGCCAGGCTGCGCACCTCCACCCGGCTCAGCAGATGATGCAGCAGATGCCCGAACTCGTGGAAGATGGTCTCCACCTCGCGATGCGTCAGCAGCGCCGGCTTGCCGTCCACCGGCGGCGTCAGATTGCCGCAGATCAGGCCCAGATGCGGCTCGCCGTTCGCGCCGGATTCGCCGGTGATCAGCGCATCCATCCAGGCGCCGCCGCGCTTGTTCTCGCGCGGATACCAGTCGGCGTAGAACGACCCAGATACGCTGCCGCTGGCCTGCATCGTCGAATCGCGTAGTACTTGACCTCCGGGTCCCACACCGGCACGCCCGGCTCTTCGCTCACGCGAATGCCAAGAACGCGTCCGAAGATCTCGAACATCCCGTCCACCACGCGTTCCAGCGGAAAGTACGGACGCAGCGCTTCTTCGTCGAAGTCGTACAGCGCCGCGCGCTGCTTCTCCGCCCAATAGCCGACGTCCCAGGGCTCCAGCTGGCTTCCGGCGAACGCTTCCAGCTCCGCGTTCTCCTCGCGGAAGCGCGTCTCGGTCTTGTGACGCGCAGATCGTCCAGAAACGTCTGCGCCGCGGCGCCGGTGTGCGCCATGCGGTCGTCCAGCACCAGATCGGCGAAATCGCGGAAGCCCAGCAGCCCGGCCTTCTCCGCCGCAATTCCAGAATCTTCGCGAGCAGCGCGCGGTTATCGAACGGCGCCGCCGGCGGCCGCGCGTAAATTGTAAGGCCCGCCACACCTGTTCGCGAATCGCGCGGTCGTCCAGATAGGTCATCACGGCGATGTAGCTGGGCGCCTGCAGCGTAAAGCGCCAGCCCGCGCTTGCCCTTGGATTCAGCCGAGGCGCGCGCCGCCGCGACGGCCGCTGGCGGCAGACCCTGCCAGCTTGCTTCGTCCGTCGATCACCAGCTCATAGGCGTTGGTCGAATCCAGAACGTTTTCGGAAAACTTGGTGGTGGCCTCCGTCAGCGCCACGTCGATCTCCTTGCAGCCGCGCCTTGCCCGCCGCAGGTCGAGATCCGCGCCATGCCGCCTGAACGAGTCGATGGTCTTGGTCAGGAAGCGCTTCATCGCGCCGGTCAGCGACTTGCGCCTCGGCGGTCGCGGCATAGCGCTGGATCGCCTTCCACAAGTCTTCATTCAGCGGAAGGCTGGAATAGAACGCGCTGACCTTGGGCTGCACCGCGTTGTACGCCGCGCGCAGCTCCGGCGTGGTGGCGACGCATTCCAGATGCCGCACCACGCTCATGGCGTAATCCAAGCGCTCGGTCATGGTGTCGAGCGCGTGCAGCGGCTCCGGGCTCGCGATGGTCTCGTCCAGCCGCCGGGCCGCGTCGGCCAGCAGCTCGTCGATGGCCGGTTCGACGTGCGGCGGCCTGGATCTGGTCGAAAGGAACGCGGAAGGAAATTTCAAGAAGCGGATTCATGAGTTAGCACCTTCAGCGTAGCAGCGGTGAGCAGCAATCCGAGGAACATCAGCAGCCCGCCCCAGACCAGGATTGCATTGTAGAAAAGTCCCCCGGCAGTGAGCGCGGCGCCGGCGAGGCCGAGGAATCCAGCGGCGCGCAGATACCATTGCCTTCGCGCGACCGTGACTGTAGCCAGCAGCGTGTTGGCGCTCAACAGCAAATTCCATTTAGTAATACTGGCTAAGCGCAGCGCGTCCAGCATGACCGGCGTAAGCTGGGCCAAGGTAAGATTCACGACCCGCAGCGTGGCCAGGTTCTCGAGAACGTCCGCGATCGCGGCGAGAACGGCGATACCTCCGATGACCAGCGCCAGCCGCCGGTGGCGCGTGCGGGCGAGCGCCGCGGCAATGATCAGGGTCAGCGCCAAATATCCCGCGATCAACGCGAAGTCGACATATTGTTTCACCCGCATCACCTCGCGGTCCGCGCTGGGCGCGTCGCCCATGATGGCCTCCACGTCAGCGGTGTCGCGAGCCATTTGCAGCGCGACCACCGGGTCGGCGACCCCGCGCACCGGCAGCGAGGCGTTGGTGAACGATGGCCTTCCGGCCAGGACCACAAGAAACACCAAGCACCAAGCGGCCAGGGCCCATGCGAGTCGCTGCTGCGTTTTCGGAGTCAACTTCCAGGATAAGGCCAGCGGCTTTCATAAAGTTAATTTTGTCCCCAACCGGATTTGTTGTCGATTTTGACAGTCCTCAATCGTCTTTACAATGAAGTGCGGCTTGGACGTTATGAATCCCAGGCCGCCCCAGCGATACTAAATCTCAACGCGTTGAAAGGATCTGATCATGCCAAACCCCTTCGTCCATGTGGAACTGAGCACCACGGATGTCAGCAAGGCCAAGAGTTTTTATGGAGCGTTATTCGACTGGAAGCTGGAAGATGTCGAGATGGGTCCCGGTTTCACCTATACAATGATCGGAACTGGCGGAGACCACGGGGGCGGAATCATGCAGCAAATGATTCCGGGAGCGCCTTCTTCCTGGCTGGCCTACGTTTTGGTCGACGACATTACCGCAGCGACAGCCAAAGCGAAATCTCTCGGCGCTAAAGTTATGAAAGACGTGATGGAGGTACAAGGTACAGGGTGGTTGAGCATCATCGTCGATCCCACCGGTGCGCCGCTGGGCTTGTGGAAGCCGAAGATGCCGTAAGCGGGATTCGGGGTCGCGGCTATTGCGCGCCGCGGCCCGTGAGCACGGTTTTCGCGGTGTGGAACATGATATAGGCGTCCAGCGATGGCGCCAGATTCTTGATGTAGTACAGGTCGTATTCCAATTTCGTGGCGACGTCTTCCATGGTGTCGCCATATTTGAAATTGATCTGCGCCCATCCTGTGACGCCGGGCTTCACGCACAAGCGCTGGCGGTAGTAGGGGATTTTATCTTCCAGGATGCGCACAAATTCCGGGCGCTCCGGCCGCGGGCCCACCAGGCTCATGTCGCCGCGAATCACGTTGAACAGTTGCGGCATTTCATCCAAACGCAGCTTGCGCAGCCAGCGGCCGACGGGAGTGATGCGCGGGTCATCCTTGGTAGCCCACACCGCGCCGCTTCCGGCTTCGGCGTCGGTATACATGGAACGGAATTTATACAGTGTGAACGGCACCCCGTACTTGCCGGCACGGGTTTGCCGGTACAGCACCGGCCCCTTGGAAAATAGCTTCACGGCCAACGCAACCAGCACCATCAAAGGCAAGGCCAGGATGACGCCGATGACTCCCAGGAACCAGGAATAAATACTTTGAGCCGCCACCATGATCCGCCGCGGCACCAGCTCCGCCGAGAAGACGAGTTGCGACGGCCGCAGTTCGCGCAAGGAGACTCGGTGAAAGACAGTCTCATAAGTGTGCGCCGAGTCCTCGATCGGAATCCCGGAAAAGCGCAATTCCAGAAGTTGATCGATCGGCAGAGCGCCGCGGCGCTCCATCGCTCCCACCACGATGCGATCCGGCTGGTATTCGGCAACCGCGTCCCGGACGTTGTCCATCAATCCCAGGAAAGGCACGCCCTCCAGCGGCTCCGATCGGATTTCGAAATCCATGAAGCCGATAGGCGCCATTCCCAGTTCCGGACGCTCCAGCAAGTTATGCATGATCTCTCTCACCGCCGGGGACGTGCCTAGGAACAGCACCTTCTGCGCTCCCGCCGCGGTTCGAACTGCCCCCGTATAGACGATTCTCCACAGTGGCGCAAACACCAGCACCAGCACGCTGCCATAAAGCATGATGCGGCGCGGCACGATCACGTCCCAACGGCCATAGCTCAGCAGTGCCTGTATCAGAAAAGCGAGGCCCAGGATCAGGCAAAACTGTTGTATCAAGACCGTACGGGACGGGATGCGGTAGGTATCGTAGAGATCGTTGAAGTACAGGCCCAGCAGGATGAAGAGCGCTACCAGCGCGACCCTCCACCAGCCGCCGTCCTCCCACAAAAAGATGTCGGAAGCCAGATCCAGCGTCAAATAGCCCGCTAGGATGTAGCAACTGAAGACTAAAAGCGTTTCAGAAATAATCAGCGCGAGCGCGCTGCTGGGCACGGATACTCGAAACAGCCGGATCATAGGACTAATGCGGGGCGGACCTCCGAGCCCGGTTTACACACCTGAATCACACAACCTGTACATATTATCGGTTGCCCGGGCTCAGAACATTCGGCATTTCAGATAGCGCAGCCGCCAGTTTCTCCCGGGTCGCCGCCAGGTGTTCCGGCAGCACGCGGGTTTCGCCCACGGTGGTCATGAAACTGGTGTCGCCCGACCAGCGCGGCAATCCGTGCATGTGGATGTGCCCGGCGACGCCGGCACCGGCGGCCTGCCCGATATTGAAACCGAAATTCAAACCGTCCGGTCGGTAAACCCGCCGCAGCGCCGACTCGCAGCGTTGGGCCAGCCGCATCATTTCTTCGAGCGTTGCCACTTCGGTTTCCGCCAGCGTCGCCACATGCGCATATGGCGATATCAGCACGTGACCGCTGGTATACGGATAGCGGTTCAGGAGCACGAAACTTCGTTCGGCGCGCAGCACCACCAGATTCGCGGCGTCCCCGGCAGGATCGGCGGCACTACGGCAAAAAAAACAGTCATCTTTCCCAAGGGGAACCGAGGCCGCCGACGAGACGTACTGGTATCGCCAGGGACTCCACAAGTGGTCCATAACTTTAGATTGTGAAAACGGTGGACGCGTTCCTACAGTCCGCCCGCGATAGCGGCTTAGGCTCCCGGCACCGCTTCGCCGCTCGCGGCGTGGTCGTGATTGACCAGGTCCTTCAATTCCTTGCTGGGCTTGAAATAGGGGATGCGCTTGGCGGGCACTTCCACGCGCGCGCCGGTCTTGGGATTGCGGCCGATGCGCGGCTGCCGCTGGCGCGTGCGAAAACTGCCAAACCCGCGAATTTCGATCTTGTCGCCGCCGCGCAGGGACTTCACGACGCTATCGAAAATCGCCTCGACGATGACCTCCGAATCCTTGCGGGTCATCTCCACGACGCGCGAGACTTCCTCGATCAATTCGGCCTTGGTCATTTTACCGGTCTTCCCCTTTTCCACGTATGTTCATTGCTTCCTCTATAGTCATGGTAGCCGCGGCCGCCTGCCGCTGGTAATCTTCCAGGCGAGTGCGCTCCTCGTCCTCCGCCACGGCGCGCAGGCTCAAGCCGATCTTCTTCTCCGCTTCATTCATTTTAATGATTTTGAAGTCGTATTCCTCGCCGACGGGCAGCGGCGGTGTCGGTGCCGGCGGCGGTCCGGCATGGGCGGGATCTCGGATTTATGGCACAACGCCTTCGACTCCCGGCGCCAGTTCCACGAACACTCCGAAGCTGCGCCGCGCGGCAGACCCGGCCGCGCACCATGTCGCCGACTTCATGCGCGCGGAAGAAGCTCTCCCAGGCGTCCGGCTGCAACTGCTTGACGCCCAAGCGACAAGCGGCGGTTGGGCGCGTCGATGTTCAGGATCACCGCCTGCATCACCTGGCCCTTCTTCAGCACCTCCGACGGATGCTTGACGTGCTTGGTCCAGGAAAGATCGGAGACGTGCACCAGCCCGTCGACGCCTTCCTCGATTTCGAGGAACGCGCCGAAATCGGTCAGCTTGCGCACGCGGCCTTCGACCACCGAGCCGATGCTGTAGCGTTCGCGCCACGGTGGTCCAGGGATCGGCTTCCAGTTGCTTGATGCCCAGCGAGACGCGGCGGTCGCGCGGCTTCACTTCGAGCACCACGGCTTCCACCTGATCGCCGGCCTTCACCACTTTGCGAGGGATGCTTCATGCGGCGGCTCCAGGTCATCTCGGAGATGTGGATCAGGCCTTCGACGCCCGGTTCGATTTCGACGAACGCGCCGTAATCGGTGATGCTCATCACGCGGCCGACCACGCGGCTGCCGGCGGGACAGCGCTCGCGGCAGCGTCTCCCACGGATCGGGCGTCAAGCTGGCGCATGCCCAGCGAAATGCGCTCTTTTTCGCGGTCGAACTTGAGAATCTTTGACCGTGACCTCGTCGCCGACGTGCACCACTTCCGAGGGATGGTTGACGCGGCCATGCGACATGTCGCTGACGTGCAGCAGGCCGTCGATGCCGCCCAGATCGACGAACGCGCCGTATTCGGTAAGGTTCTTGACCGTGCCGGTGACCACCGCGCCTTCGGACAGATGCTCCAGCGCGCGTCTGCTTGCGCGACCTTGCAGATCCTCTTCGATCGCCAGTCTTGCGCGAAACCACCACGTTGCCGCGGCGGCGGTTGAGCTTGAGAATCTTGACCGGAATATCCTGGCCGACGAACTGATCCAGATCGTGAATCGGGCCGCAGATCGACCTGCGAGCCGGGCATGAACGCGGGCACGCCGACATCCACCATCAGGCCGCCCTTGGTGCGCTCGAGCACCCGGCCCGGAGACCAGCAGCTGATCGCGCATGGCCTGTTCCAGCTTGTCCCAGATGCGCAGGCGGCTGGCTTGCGAATAGCGAGAGCAGGACGTAGCCTTCCGGCTGCGGGCCGCTGGCGGTCGATCATCACATCGATGGCGTCGCCGGCCTTGAACGGTGACTGTGCCGTCGGGCTGCCGGACCTGCTCGATGGGGACCAGGCCTTCGAGCTTGTAGCCGAAATCGACGATGACTTCCTGGGGGGTGACCTTGACGACGTGGCCCTGCAACAGCTCCCCCTCCGAGGGAGGCGCTAAATGGCTATAGTCCTCGATGAGATGCTCGTAATCTTCTTCGGCAGGGAAGTCTACGTCACATCCTGGTTCATCCGCGCTGCTGGCCATGGTCGAGAACTCCGACAAACCGTTGAAACGTCAGTACTTCAGAACTATACCGGAGGTTATGGGGGTTGTCAACTTGAGGGAGTGGCTAGCTCGTTTCTCCACGAACGATCTGAATCTCTCCATCGGTCAACTTGTAAGCCTTAAATATCAATCCGTCAATTTCGTCATTGAGGGCATTAACCTGGCGGTCTAGTACGGTCTTCGTGTGCGGCGCGCTTGGTGCGGCCAGTTGATTATGAAGTTCTAGCAAGGCGTCCACCAACCCGACGAGTCGACGGCGCTCGGTGCTCTCGATCGTGTTTAAGTACGGAAACTCACGGAGATTCCTTATTACGACTTTAGGAAATATCTTTCGAGCGCTTTTTACGGCTCTTTGCTTATAGAAGAACGACATGAGCCTGCTATTGAGTATTCCTAGGAGATACTTCAGCTCGTTAGCATCGTCCTCGGGATGGAGAATGTTTAGTACGCTCTTATTGTTAAGGTAGGGTTCGGCCAAGTAGGTTGCGTGCAAACAGTATGAGCCGTCAGATGTGATTTCCCGGAGGAGAATACGCGGCCGGGTAAAGATCTCAATCTCGCGGGGCTGGGATTGACCTGCTCTCGGTAATATAGACCAGTTAAAATTGAGGATCTTCAGATCGACGCGGTAGGAAGAAGCGACGAAAGGAGATTCTGAGATGAAGAAGGGGCGGTTCACAGAAGAGCAGATCATCGGCATCCTGAAGCAGCACGAAGCTGGGCGGAAGGTGCCAGAGTTGGCGCGTGAGATCGGCGTGAGCGCGGCGGCGATCTACACCTGGAAGTCGAAGTACGGAGGGATGGACGTCAGCGATGCGCAGAAGCTGAAGGGGCTGGAAGATGAGAACCGGCGCCTGAAGCACCTGGTAGCTGATCTCAGCCTGGACAAGGAAGTCCTGAAAGCAGTGATCCAAAAAAACGGGTGGAGCTTGCCGGCATGAGGAAGGACGTGGCGTTCGCCTGCGAGCGGTTCCAGGTGAGCGAACGCCGGGCCTGCAAGCTGCTGGGAATGGATCGCGGGAGCTATCGTTACGAACCGAGACCGGACCACAACGGGCCTCTGCGGGAAGCCCTGGTCGCGCTGGCCAGGCAGAAGCCGCGGTACGGCTACCGGCGACTGCATGCGCTGCTGGAACGGCGCGACCACCCCGCCAGCATAATGCGCATTTACAGGCTGTATCAAGCAGAAGGACTGGCTGTGCGGCGGCTGAAACGGAAGCGTCTATCGCGCGTAGCTGCGGTCACGCATGTGGTCCGATCCAACCAGGAATGGGCGCTCGATTTCGTGTGCGACACTCTGGCGACGGGCCGAGGTATTCGTGTTCTAGCGGTGGTGGATGCCTTCACCAGGGAAAATCTTTCCTTAGAAGTCGATACCAGCTTGTCGAGCCGTCGGGTCACGCGATCGCTCGAAAGTGTGATCGAACGTCGAGGAAAACCGGAAGCGATTCGCTGTGACAACGGCCCGGAGCTGACCAGTCGGCACTTTCTGAGCTGGTGCGAGGAGCGAAAGATTCAACTGATCCACATTCAGCCAGGACGGCCCATGCAGAATGGCCACGTCGAGAGTTTCAACGGAAGATTGCGAGATGAGTGCTTAAACGCAAACTGGTTTCGCAATCTGCTGGACGCGCGGGCGAAGATCAGCGCCTGGCGAGATGAGTATAATGGCGAGCGGCCCCACAGCAGTCTGGGTTACCGCACGCCCAACGAGTTCGCGGCGGTCCTGAAGTCCTCAGTTATGACTGGCTGAAAAAAGCGAGGCAGGTCAAGATCGCTGTATCATCGCAATCGCAGAGGTACAAGGATCGGGATGGTTAGCTAACTTCACGCAAGTCGACTGACAGTGTGATAATCATCTTTTCCAGTACACCTAGATTAATTCAATTGACGTCGTGTCAATTCGACGTGAAAGTCATCGAAGTAATTTTCCAGAAGAAGGATCATCATGATCGGCCTAACGCCGAAAGCGAATGCACCAGCCATTACCAAGACGCCCTGATGAAATCCCAGCAATCCAAGCACGATATTAGTCGGCCCAAGCAAAAACCAGCCAATAACACACGCCACAACTTCTCGAATGGCGAGCCAGTACCAGATGCGCGCGTGGACAGATCCAGTCATTCCAATGTATTCACTATTTCTCCCAACGACCGCAAGTGAAAATTCTCGGTATTTTTGCCTTGTAAGTCTGGGCAACGTGATGACCGTCATTGCGGTGTTCAGAATGGCAAAAGCCCCCAACACAAACGGTGTTTCAATAGGATTCGGTAGATATCCATGACGAATGCCGATCCTAGCCAAGTAGACGGCGGCTACTACGGCTACCCAGAGCCACGTGAGCCGCCAGGCCACGCAAAAGGCTTCCCAATATGTTATGCTTCGCGAAGTTCTTACCGTCTCATAGCCACTAATCATAGACAAATCTAATTGCAGCCTCCAAGGTTGACGCTTCTCTTCGAGAAGATTTTTTCAGCGAGTCTAATCGCGCCGCTGATAAGCAGAAAGTCTACGATACCAAATGGCAACGAATAAGCAATCGTAGGGAAGCTCTTTGAGGCCATGGGATGGCAAACAATAACGGTACGTGGAGCAGCAGTATGAGCGCTATAGCGGCCCAGAACCACAAATGTTTCCGCAATTTCCACTGCAGATAGATAGCAACCATAATCATTGCCAGGACAAGGCAGACCGTAAATCCCATCTCTGCCTTACCAAAGTAGGCAAAGAGAAAGAACACGGGTAGCAGGGCCGCCCCAATTGCGGTGCCTGCGTAATTGGCAGGTTCCTTCGGAGGAGGCTGTTCGTACTGAAACATGCTTACATCTCTCATGGTATCGGCTATTGGCCCGGGCCAGCCATACAAGAGTTATACTGCAAAAACGCCTTGTAGCCATCCCATCCCAGTGTCAACATGGATATAGCGTTGCCTACAAGTGGGATCGCTTTAGTGCCTTGTAAGGAAGCATCTGCGAATGTAAGACCGATGCTTGCGCTTCCGGAAGCGGTACCGACGAGTAGCGTTCGCTAGGGGATGTCCTTTTTCTAGATTGTCGGCGGGCAAGCAAGACATTGGGGGACATCGCGTTCAAGTCAAGGAAGAATACCGGCGCAACGCTCTCAAAGCCATAAACGACCTGGTGGACAAGCTCTAACCCTAGATCCGCCAAACTTGCGCTAGACACTTAATCTGGAGTTTTGAATCAGCCGTCGCGTAATCGGCAGAATTACCCATGTCTGCGCCCACAGCCCTCTCGACACTAGCCAGCGAATAGAGAGCCGACCGCCATGCAAATTTTGCATGTTCGGCTACGCAGTAGGGGCCATCTTCGATCCAGTCCTTCACGTTTCATTGCAAACAAACCCCGAAATCGCTTTGGCCCCATGCCTGCAAGCTAGATTCTATGCGGGGAATTATCCTGACCGTCTTAGCCGGACCGCAAGAAGGAGCGTTCCAAATCTATGAATAAGATGCTTGGCATTGTCCTGGTGGTGGTCGGACTCATCGGTTTAGCTTGGGGTGGCTTCAGCTACACCACGCGGGAAAAGGTGGCCGATATCGGGCCCATTCACGCATCCCGCGATAAGACCCATTCGGTGCCGTTGCCGCCCATCGCCGGCGCCTTCGCGCTGGTGGGCGGGGTCGCGCTGCTGTTGGCCGGGAAGAATAACTAGTTTTCCATTCGAATCGCAAAAGGAAGGAGCCTTTTATGCTTTATTATGCGCTGATGTTTCTCTTGATCGCCCTGATCGCGGGGGCGCTGGGATTCGGAGTAGTGGCGTTCGCCGCGGCTGAGGTCGCTAGAATCGTGTTCTTCGTATTCCTGGTGCTGTTCGTGGTCGGCCTGGTATCGCACCTGTTCCGCCGGACCAGCAATCCGTAGAGCGCATTCATGGCTCAACCCGACCGGCCTAATTTCTCCGTCGCAGGGCGGATTGTTTTTGGCGTCGTTGCCGTCGCCATGATCTACCTGTTGTTAGTGTTCTTCGGCTATATGCCTGGACGATAGAAAGCCCGGCTCCTCCGCGAGCCGGGCCTTTTGATGCACACGCAGCGCGTCAGACTAGAAGATCAACTTCAGGGCTAGCTGGAACTGCCTGGGGTTGAGCGCCACGTTCGACGCGGTGATGGTGCCGAACTGGCCGCCGGCCGCTCCGGTGAGTGGTATTGCACCCGGAGCTCCGGTCTTTCCGTTCGAAAGGGTCGAGCTCCACTTGGTGATCTGAACGTTCGGTTGGCCGAAGTTCTCGGTGTTGGTGAGGTTGTAGACTTCCGCGCGGAATTGCAGCTTCATTCTCTCCTTAAGTTGGAAATCCTTGAACAGAGAGAAATCGATCGCCCTTTGGCTCGGGCCATACAACTGATCGCGCGCTTCGTTGCCGGCGCTGCCGACAACCTGCGGGGTAAATGCGTTGACGTTGATCCAGTTCAGGTAGTTCTGATTCGACGGCGCATAGGCTTGGCCCGACACCGCATTGGGACGGTCATTGGTCACGAGTCCGCTCACGTTCGAGGGAACCGGCGAAACGTAATCCAGCACCGAGAACGGAATTCCCGATTGCCAGAAAGCCAGCGTGTTCATCTGCCAGCCGCCAGCCGCCAGCTTCATCATTCTGCTTCCGCTCTTTCCGAAGGGAAGTTCGTAGTTCGCGCGGAATGAGAAGCGGTTCTTGATGCCAATGTCGGAATTGCCCCAATCGTAGGTTCGGTTGTAGGGGAGAATCGCTCCCACCGTGGCCGCGCCAGTGGTGCCGCCGTCGGAGATGTTGGTGAGGTTGCGGGCGAAGGTGTAGTTGACGTTCACCGTGAGGCCCTTGGCGTAGCGGCGTTCAAAAGTGAACTGCGCCGAGTTGTATTCGGACGCGCCGGTGGCCGTATAGAAGTTGATTACGTTCACGTTGGGCAACACGCCTTGATAGACCAGCGGGTTGTAGGCGCCGAGTGTGGTGGTGGACGGCGGAATGTTCATGTTCGGGGCGTATTGTAAATGCCGGGCGACCTCGCCGACAAATCCGGCGCTGACAACGTTCTGTCCAAATTGCTGCTGGAAGGTCACGTTGTACTGCATGATGTACGCCTGCGGATAGTTCAGAGCGTGCGCGTACACGGTGCCGGGGAATTGATTGTTTAACGCCGGAATCGGCGCTAAGGGCGCGCCTTCGGCAAGCGTGCCGCTGCCAGCCGGGCACTTGGTTGGACCGCTGCCGGTGATCGGGAAGCAGTTGATGGTCTGGGAAATGAACGGCGGATTATATAGGTTCAAGGAGCCTGAAGCATAGTCTTGCGCGAAGCGGCTCATGCCGAAACCGCCACGAATTACGGTGTTCTTGCGGGGATTGATGGCGAAGCCCAGACGAGGTTCAAAGTTGGTCCAGTAGGATTTCACACCGGCCGTCGAGCCGACGATGAAAGGATCGCAAGCGACCGCGCAAGCCGACAGATTCGTGAGATCGAAATTGGACCGCTGTCCTTGAGCTGCGGTGATGGGGCTGAAGTGATCCCAGCGCAGGCCAAGGTTGAGGGTGAGCCAGGACTTCGCATGCCAGTCGTCCTGCACATAGAGCGCCGGTTCCCAGAAGCGGAAATACTGCTCGTGATAGTTGATCTGCCGCTGAATTTCATCCGGCTGGCCTTCGATCAGGTGCTCCAGGTTGAGCAGCGGAGTTTGGGTCCACTCGAAATAGCCCAAGCCGAAAGTGTTCTGGAAATAGTTGAGATCGCGCCGGATTACGGTGCCGCCGTACTTGACGTTGTGGGCGCCCTTGGTCCAGGTCAGCGAACCGGATTCCTGGAATACGTTATTGATATCCAGGATCGGGACATAGCGGTCATCGCCGAGCGTGAAGTCACTGCCCGTTCCGATAAAGCCGGTGAGATACACCGTTGCCAGGCCCGAGATCAGCGGATCCACATCTGTGTTAGGCATACCGAACTTCGCGCTTTGGTTGGTGCCTTTGCTGGGAGAGGCGGTCAAGAGATTGAGTCTGGTGAATCCACCTTTCAATTCCATGACCAGGGTCGGACTGAAGATGTGGATGTAATCCGCCATGTAGCCCTGCGAATCCGCGTTGGATGGGCCGGGATAAATTCCGCCGCCCGCCGTGACTCCATTCACGGATGGAAACAGGGAAGGCTGCGAATTAAAGGTCGGATTGTAAGAGAAGCGCCCAAATATGCTGTCTTTGTCGCTAAAGCGATGATCCACGCGGGCGTCGTAGGTGGTGCTGTCGTAAGTCTTGGTCACGTTGGCGTTGTAGTTGGACGCGATGGCGTTCGGAGCTCCGGTGTTGGGAGCGGGGAACAAAGCCCAATACTTCGCGGCTACGGGATCGATGCTGCTCGGCGGTACGACGATGCCGCCGGATTGATCGCTGAAGTTGCCGGGATTCTTCTCTTCAAACAGCGTGGGCGTAGAGATCAGGCCGGTGGGCACGCCTTGGACAATGCGCAATGCCTCGGTATCGACGAAGAAGAAGGTCTTGTCTTTCCTAATGGCGCCGCCGAAGGAACCACCGAACTGATTCTGGCGATATTCCGGCCGCGGCGTGCCGGACAAATTGGAAAAGAAGTCGTTGGCGTTGAGGACGTCATTCCGGAAATATTCGTAGGCGCCGCCATGCCAATCGTTGGTGCCGGATTTGGTGAGCAGGTTGACCACTGCGCCGCCCGCGCGTCCCACTTCGGCGGGGTACGCGTTGGTGTCGACTTTCACTTCCTGGATCATGTCAATCGAGGGCCGCATGAGGATGGTGAATTGTTCGCGTTCATTGTTGTCCATGCCGTCGATCATCTGGTTGTTGAAGACTTCGTTCTGTCCGTTGGCGGCGATGTTCGAGGTCTGACGCCGTTCGTCGGGACGCGTTCCGCTCAGAATCGAGTTGGAGGGTCCGATCGCTACACCGACAGTGCTCTGCACCAGGGTGACGTAGTTGCGGCCGTTCAACGGTAGATCCTGCACGCCTTGCGCGCCGACGACGGTCGAAAGAGTCGCGCTATCGGTCTGCAGTGCCGGGCTCTGGGCCGCGACTTCAACCGTTTGCGTGACATCGCCGACCTGTAATTGCACGTTGGCGCGGGCGCGATCGCCGGATACTACATTCAGAGAGATAGTAGCCTTCTTGAAGCTCGGCGCTTCCGCGGTGATCGTGTAAGATCCCGACGGCATGAGATTGAAAATGTAATCGCCGGTTGCATTGGTGGTAGCAACTTTAGTTTCGTTGGTTGCCGTATTGACAGCGGTGACCTTAACGTTCGGGATCACTGCGCCGCCAGCGTCGGTAACCGTACCCAGAATATCGGCTGTATTGACCTGGGCGGATGCCCAGTTCGCAGCCATGAATAAACACAACGCCATCAGACACACTGATCGCGTGTGACGCAAAAATGCCATCATAAAAGCCCCCCCTGTGGAGCGAGATCCAACGTAAAGTGCGGTTAAAGTATCAAATACTCACTTAACTCAACTTTTGTTAGGCTGGAATGTGCTGCAAATGAGTGTTCCACTTCGTGACCGCGGGTGCGAACCTGACGATCAGATTCGGCAATCGACTCGGTGCACACAGCGAAACTACGGACCTGCAAAACGTAACCAACCCCTTCGAAAATTTTACGAGACTGTTACTATTCGCGCTATCCCTTTTGAACTTGATGAACGGGTGGTCAAGTGGCAGGGCGTTGTATTTGTACAAGAGAATAGGGCTTAGAACGTAAAACAGGCGGCGGTCCGGGCTTAAACGGAGCGCCGCCTGCCGTTGAGAATTCCAGGGGACCGAAATTCTCAGCGAGTATCCATCGCAGTGATGGGGCACGCCGGACGAGTGAGTGTCCAGCGTCTTAGGCTTATGAGAGTAGGCTATGCCAAAACTTGGTTTTTAGCTATCCCTTTAATACGTGATAATCTGATAAAGACTGTGAATTAACTCTTGCAGGAAAGCCATTACGCCAAAAAGCATAAGGCGTTCATGCGAATCGTGGCGTGGATCGCCTGTTCCCCCGGACGTGAAAAAGCCCGACTCCGTGAGGGGCCGGGCCTTTGATCTAAAGATGCAGTCAACTCAGAAGATCAACTTGAGAGCAAACTGATACTGCCTGGGATTCAGGGCTGCATTCGACGCAGTGATTTGTCCGAAGCCGCCGGCACCGAGTACCGGAATCGCACCCGGAGCTCCAGTGTTGAGGCCAGGGAGTGTCGAACTCCACTTGCCGATGGTTACGTTCGGCTGTCCGAAGTTCTCGGTGTTGGTGATGTTGTAGACCTCAGCCCGGAACTGCAATTTCATGCGCTCTTTGAGTTGGAAGTCCTTGAAGAGCGAGAAGTCGATACTGCGTTGGTTCGGCCCGTACAACTGGGCGCGCGCTTCGTTCCCGGCCGTTCCTACCGTCTGCGGAGTAAAGGCGTTGACGTTGATGAAATTGTTGTAGTTCTGGTTTGCGGGGTTATAGGATGCGCCCGCGATCACGTTGGGGCGATCCGCTGTCACCAGCGAGCTAACATTGGACGGAACCGGCGTCACACCGTCCAGCACGGTGTACGGAATGCCGGATTGCCAGAACGCCAGCGTATTCATCTGCCATCCGCCGATCGCCAGCTTGGTCATTCTACTGCCGGATTTCCCGAAGGGCAGCTCATAGTTGGCACGGAAGGAGAAGCGGTTTTTGATGCCAATGTCCGAATTACCCCAATCATAAGTCCGGTTGTAGGGCAGGATCGCGCCGACCGTCGCCGCGCCGGTGGTGCCGCCGTCGGAGATATTGGTCAAATTGCGTGCGAAGGTGTAGTTCGCGTTGACGGTGAGGCCCTTTGAATAACGACGCTCAAAGCTGAACTGCGCTGCATTGTATTCGGAGGCGCCGGTGGCTCCGTAGTAATTGATGGTGGTCACGTTGGGCAGCACGCCGGAATAAACTAGCGGCGCGTAGACTTTCGGAGTCGAGGAGATCGCCGCCGGAATATTCAGATTGGGAGCGTACTGCAAGTGCCGGCCAACCTGACCCACGTAACCCGCACTGACGACGTTCGACCCGAACTGCTTCTGGATCGTAACGTTGTACTGCATGATATACGCTTGCGGGTAAACCAGCGCATGCGCGAACACGACGCCTGGGAATTGATTGTTGATCGGCGGAATCGGTGCGTTAGGAGCACCCTGCGAAAGAAGGCCGCTGCCGGCGGGACAAGCCGTCGGTCCAGTCTTGATCGACGGGAAGCAATCGATGGTCTGGGAGATGAATGGCGGGTTGTAGAGGTTTAGCGAGCCGGAAGCATAATCCTGCGCGAAGCGGCTCATGCCGAAACCGCCGCGAATTACCAGGTTCTTCATGGGGGTTGCCGCGAATCCGAAGCGCGGCTCGAAGTTGGTCCAGTAGGATTTCACTCCCGCTGTCGACCCTATCAGGAACGGATCGCAATTCGGGTTCGTCGCGCACTGATTCACGTTCGTCAGGTCAAAGTTGGAACGCTGCCCTTGCGATGCCGTAATGGGACTGAAGTGATCCCAGCGCAAACCTAGATTCAGAGTCAGCCAGGACTTTGCATGCCAGTCGTCCTGCACATAAACGGCGGGTTCCCAAAAGCGGAAGTACTGGCGATGATAATTGATCTGCCGTTGAATTTCGTCGGGAGCGCCCTGCACCAGATTTTCCAGATCGATCAGCTCGCTTTGGGTGAAGCGGAAGTAGCCCAACCCGTAAGTATTCTGGAAATAATTCAATTGGCGGCGGATGACAGTGGCTCCCATCTTGACGTTGTGCGCGCCTTTGGTCCAGGTTAGAGATCCTGATTCCTGGAAGACGTTGTTGACGTCGAAGATGGGCACAAATCGGTCGTCGCCTAGCGCGAAGTCGCTGCCGGTCCCACGCATGGGGACGATGTCGACGGTCGCCAAGCCGGAGATCAGGCCGCCGACGTCGGTATTCGGCATACCAAACTTCGCGCTCTGATTGGTGCCGTCGCTTGGAGAATCGGTGAAGAGGTAAAGACGGGTAAACGCACCCTTCAATTCCATCACCAGCGTGGGGCTGAAGATATGAATGAAGTCCACCATATAGCCCTGGGAATTCGCATTGGAAGGCCCCGGGAAAATTCCGCCGCCGGCGGTGACTCCGTTTACAGGAGGAAACAGCGACGGTTGTGAATTGAAAGTCGGGTTGTAAGTGAAGCGCCCGAACATGCTGTCTTTGTCGCCAAATCGATGATCGACGCGCGCGTCGTAGGTGGTGCTGTTATAGGTTTTTGTGACGTTCTGGTTATAGTTGGCGCCGAGAACGCTGGTTGAACCCGTATTGGGAGCCGGGAACAGTCCGAAATATTTCAGGCCGACCGGATCGAGCTTGCTGGTTGGGATGATCGGGCCGCCGACGTCGCTGAAGTTACCGGGGTTCTTTTCTTCAAACAGGGTCGGGGTGAAGATCAGACCCGTGGGTACGCCCTGGATGACTCGCAGCGCTTCGCTGTCGGCGAAGAAAAATGTCTTGTCCTTCCGGATCGCGCCGCCGAAGGAACCGCCAAATTGATTCTGTCGATACTCCGGACGCGCGACGCCGGCCAGATTGGAGAAGAAGTCATTGGCGTTCAACTGGTCATTTCGAAGATATTCGTAAGCGCCGCCATGCCATTCGTTCGTGCCGGATTTGGAGAGCAGATTGACCACTGCGCCACCAGCTCGTCCGACTTCCGCCGGGTAGCTGTTGGTATCGACCTTGACTTCCTGAATCATGTCGATCGAGGGACGCATCAGGATGGTGAACTGTTCACGTTCGTTGTTGTCCATGCCGTCGATCATCTGGTTGTTGAAAACTTCGTTCTGCCCGTTGGCGCTGATGTTGGCGGTCTGGCGCCGCTCGTCAGGGCGCGTGCCGCTCAAGATCGAATTAGAAGGACCAATCGCTACGCCCACGGTGCTCTGCACAAGCGTCACGTAGTTGCGGCCGTTCAAGGGCAGATCCTGCACGGACTGCGCGCCAACGACGGTCGAAAGTGTCGCGCTATCCGTCTGCAATGCCGGGCTCTGCGCCGCGACTTCCACTGTCTGCGTCACGTCGCCGACCTGCAATTGCATGTTGGCTCGCGCGCGATCGCCGGATACCACGTTCAAATTGATACTGGCTTTCTTGAAGCTGGGCGCTTCCGCGGTGATGGTGTACGAACCCGACGGCATCAGGTTCACAATGTAGTCGCCGGTTGAATTGGTTGTGACGGTTTTGGTGTCATTGGTTGCCGTATTCGTAACGGTCACCTTGACGTTCGGTATGACCGCGCCGCCGGCGTCGGTTACCGTACCCAGAATGTCGGCTGTATTGACCTGAGCGGAGGCCCAGTTCGCAGCCAGGAAAAAGCACAACGCCACTAGACACACGTGTAGCGCGGAACGTAAATGTATTCTCATAACCCCTTTTGACTCCCTTTGTTTCAGTCCTAAGTTCAGCTATGCGAGACCCCATCGCCGCAGACTTCTGAGGCGATTCTGACTATGGGCCCAGTATGCTGCCGCAAAACGTGGCGAGTGCAATCAAGGTGCAAAGATTTTGTGAATTTCGCGGAGGAAGGCGAAGAGGCGGGGATTGGCCTGGGAGAAGTGGGATGGGCAACACCCCTTGAATGCTGCCCGCCCAGAAGCACTCCCCGTTAGCGGCTAGTGTAAACATTGTCTTGAATGTGGTTGTGAAGGAAATGTAAATAATTCGTAAACACATATGCAGGGGCAATAAAGCGGGTAGCAAGGGTAGCCTGCGGCAGTTAGAGTAATGGTTGGGCGCATGAAGACAGTTTTAGTGATCGACGATGATGCCACGCTGCGAGATACCATCGGGCTGATGCTGGAGACGGAGGGGTTCAGTCCTGCTTTCGCCGAGAACGGGGAAGTTGGCCTCACGCAGGCTCTGGCGCTCAAGCCCAGTCTGGTATTGGTGGACCTGCGGATGCCCGGCCTCGGCGGCATGGAAGTGTGCAAACAACTCCGCGCCGCCGGCATGAAAACGCCTCTGATCGTTCTCAGCGCGATCGGCGATGAAATGGACAAGGTGCTGTTGCTCGAAATCGGCGCCGATGATTACGTTGTGAAGCCGTTTGGCTCACGGGAACTGTTGGCGCGAATCCGTGCCCTCCTGCGCCGGTCGTCAACCGACGAAACGAAAGTAATCGCTTTCGGCGACGTCGAGGTGGATTTGTCGCGGCGCGTGGTCCTGAAGAAGAACGAGGAAACCAAACTCACTCGCGCGGAATATAATCTACTGACCTATTTCCTGCACAATCCGGATCGCGTGCTGTCGCGCGATATGATCCTGAATTCGGTATGGGGCTACGAATCGTTTCCAAACACGCGCACCGTGGACGCACATGTGGTGCGGCTGCGGCAGAAGCTGGAGCCAGACTCCACCATGCCACGGCATTTCGTGACCGTGCACGGCGTAGGTTATCGCTTCCTGCTGTAGATGATTATGGAATACTTGGTCCTCATGACGGAGGATGCAAATTCCTGTCTAGACCTGCTTTCGCCCGCCACATTTTGCACACGAATGGAGCAATCCATATATGTTTCTTAAACGCTGGCCGCTGATGGTGGCATTGTTTCCGCTGCTGCTCCCCGCGCAGGAGCGTGGAGATTTTCAGCAGATTCTGCAACGCCTGGATCAACTCGAACAGGAGAACCACAACCTTGCCGAAGAGGTCCACGCGCTGCGTGCCGAAATCGCCGGGGGACGGCTGCCGTCCACGAGCCCCGCGCCTGCGCAAGCCGAACCCTCCGTGGCGCAGACTCCGGTGAATGTGTCGCCGGTGCCAATGGAAGAGCGAGTGGCCGTTGAAGAGCAGCGGACCGCGGAGCTCTCCCAAACCAAGGTCGAGGCAGCGCAGCGCATGCCCGTTACGCTGGCGGGCATGGTGTTGTTTAACAGCTTCATCAACGGACGGGCCAGCGGGGGCGCGCAGGATCCGCTCACAGCGTCGCTTGCCGACAACGTTTCGCGGGGCGGCGCGAGCTTAAGCCAAAGCATCGTCGGCTTGCGCTTGCAGGGCCCGCGCGTCATCGGCGGAGGCCAGGTGCGCGGATCGATCGACCTGGATTTATGGGGCGGCACTTCCAGTTCGCTGAACCATCTGGTACGGATGCGCGTCGCCACCATTCAAGTCGACTGGAAAAGCACCAGCGTGACGGTGGGGCAGGACAAACCTTTGATCGCGCAGCGCGATCCGGATTCGCTGGCGCAAGTTGCGTTCTCGCCTCTAACCGACGCCGGGAACTTGTGGCTGTGGTCGCCGCAAGCGCGTATCGAGCAGCGCTTTGCGATCGGCGACAACGCCGGATTTCGGGCACAGGGTAGCGTGTATGAAACCAGTGAGCCATCGGCCGGAGTGGCGCCGCAATTTCAATCCACGCTTTCCACTGCCAGCCCGGCGCTCGAAGGACGCTTCGAATTTTTCGATCAATACGCTTCGCGGGGGCGAATTGAGATTGCTCCTGGTTTCCATACAAGCGAGACGCATGTGGGCGGCGTCTCTATTCCTTCGCGTCTGTTTACCATCGACTGGATGCTGCAGCCACTCGCGAAATGGCGTGTCACCGGAACCTATTTTCACGGCCGCAATGCGGCGGGTGTCGGAGGACTCCGCCAAGGATTCACCTTTGCCGGCATCAACCAATTCACGGCAGTGCATGCCTCCGGTGGCTGGGCGCAGCTTTCCTATTTGGCCACCAAGCGTCTGACTTTCAATTCGTATGGCGGACAGGAAAGCGACCGCGCCGCGGATCTTCTCGCCGGGCAGATTTCACGGAACTTTGTCTACGCAGTAAACTCGCAATACCGCTTGGGCCAGAACATACTGCTGGGTCTGGAGGTAAGCCAGGCGCGCACTGCCTACACCGGCGGGAGAATCCGGCTGCTGAATCACTATGACCTTGCGCTGGCTTATCTGTTTTAGTGCGAGCCTGCTTCCGCTCAGCGCCGCCGCGGTTTCGGGCCGCGTCGAGCTGCGGGATTCGCGCTACGCCGCGGTACGGAATCACCACGATTATTCGGGCGTGGTGATCGCGCTGACTCCGTTGGAAAGTACGCCGGCGCCGGCGGCGGCGAAGCACGTGGTGATGCTGCAAAAAGACAAAATGTTTTCGCCACACATTTTAGCCATCCAAGCGGGGTCGCTGGTGCAATTCCCGAACGCCGATCCGATTTTTCACAACGCTTTTTCCAGCTATAACGGCCAGGTTTTCGACATCGGATTGTATCCGCCCGGAACCACGCGGTCAGTGAAGTTCGCGCGGCCGGGCGTGGTGCGGGTGTTCTGCAACATCCATTCTTCGATGAGCGCTCTGATCGTCGTGATTGCGAGCCCATACTTCGCCACCACGAAACCGGATGGAACTTTCGACATTGCCGATGTTCCGCCGGGCCAATATAATCTCAGCGTGTTCCATGAGCGTGCGAGCGAAGCTGCCCTGACCGGACTCGCCCGGAAGATTGCCGTCGGAGCGGACGGCGTCACCTTGCCAAACATTGTGATTTCAGAAGCCGGCTACTTTTCGATTCCGCATAAGAATAAGTACGGCCACGACTATCCGCCGGATGCAGGTGATCCAGCGTACCCCGGAAGCAAGCCTTAATGCCGTCCACAGTAGTTCCAAAATGCTAGGCTCGTTTTCACGTCTATCGCTACTCTGGAAAATCCTTCTCGCCACATCCATCGCCTTGACCCTGTTGTTCGCGCTGGTGGGTTGGATTGTCGAGGATAACGCCACCCGCGCAATGTCGGCCAGCGTGGACGAGGACGTACAAGCCAGCTTTCGCGCGTACGATTCCCTGTGGCGTTCGCGAGCCCAGACGCTGGCGGCCGTGAGCCTGGTGATCAGCCGCATGTCCGACGTCCGCGCCGCTTTCAGCACCGGCGATCAGGCCACCATCCGCGATTCGGCGGACGAGCTGTGGAAGCAGATTTCGAATCAGGACGCCATTTTTTTGGTGACCGATCCGGAGGGCAGGGTCCTGGCCTCTCTAGGCGGAAATTTGGGCGAGGCGCTCAAACACGATGTGCCCGCTGTGCGCGACGCGGCGGCAAGTTTTCCTAAACAGACTTCGGGGTTTGTCACGCTCAGCGGGCACCTCTACCAGATCGCGGTTACGCCGGTGTACGTGCAGTCCGGCGCCGGGATGGGTTTGCTGAACGTACTGGTGGCAGGCTACGAAGTGAATCAGGAAACCGTGCGCAGCCTGAAAGACTCCACCGGAGGGAGCGAGTTTTGCTTTCTTTCGGGATCATCGGTGGTGGCGTCCACGCTTGACCCCAGTGCGAATGCCCGCATGCCAGGCCGTCTCTCCGCCGGCTGGAGCCGTGGCGCGCATCGAAGCCGGCGGGACGCACTACACCATGCTCGGAACTCCCTTGCTGGACGTAGCGGGACGGCCCATCGGCGAGCTTCGAATTTTGCGATCGTCAGAGAGCGCGCGGCAGCGGATCGCTGCTCTGGGCCGCGATATCATCGTCGCGTGGCTGATCGCCGTGCTGGTGGGATTGTGGCTTACCTACAGCCTCGCCCGGCGCATCCTGCGGCCCGTAAAAGAACTGGATCGCGGAGCGAGCGAAGTCGCGCACGGCAACTACGATTACCGCATACCGGTGGCCGATCCGGACGTTGGCACGCGCGACGAACTCGGGCGCCTGGCCGCGGCATTCAACGCCATGTGCGCTTCTATCCAGGACGGGCGCCAGGAATTGATCCGCCAGGAACGGATCGCCACTATCGGCCGGCTCTCGACTTCCATCGTGCATGATTTGCGCAATCCGCTGGCGGCGATTTACGGCGGTGCGGAAATGTTGATCGATGGACGAACTTCACCGGCGGGCAGGTGCAGCGCCTGGCGGCCAACATTTATCGTTCCTCGCGGCGCATGCAGCAACTGCTGCAAGAACTGGTGGACACCGGCCGCGGGCGCTCCGTCAGCGCTGAAGTCTGCCGTCTGCGGGATATCGTCTCCGCTGCTTGTGATGTGTTTTCGCCTACTGCGGAGGCTCAGTCGGTAACTGTAAAGGTGGATGTCCCCGATGACATTGAGCTGCCGCTGGAGCGGGCGCGCATGGAGCGAGTGTTCCTGAACCTGATCGATAACTCGCTGGGCATGATGCCGATGGGAGGGACGCTGCAGTATCACCGCGAAAACCGAAGCGTCATCGGTGACGGTGAGGGTGCAGGATACCGGCCCGGGAATTCCGGCACAAGTCCGCGCGCGCCTGTTTCAACCTTTTGTGAGCGCAGGGAAGAAAAACGGCGTCGGGCTAGGCTTGGCCTTTTCGCACCAGACAGTTCTGGATCACGGCGGCAAACTCTGGGCTGATCCGGACGCACGGCAAGGAGCTTGCTTTCTTATTCAGTTGCCGTTGTGAGCTTCTAAACGGCGCGGGCCGCTGCGTCGTGCGCCGACGCAACGGCCCTTGCTGCCCCGCCTCAGCGCCTAGTAGTTATAACCGCAACCACCGCCGCCGCCTGGATCGGTCTGGGGCACGCTGATGAGCGGCGCACCAGTCTGGAAAATCACCGGCGCTGCGGTAAACGATTGCGTCGGATTGAATCGTAATCCGATCATCGAAATGTTGCCGGTCGCGCTATAGAATTCCGCCAGCCCGCGATGCCCCGCGATCACCGGAAACGTCTGCGACAACACAAAGGCCGTGTGCGTCAGCGCTTTCAGTGTGGGAAGCGTTTGCACAGCGACTAAGCCGTCCACGGTGCGGAATCCAACGCTGATGGTTTGATCCGATGTGGTGGGGTTCACAATCGCAATGCCGGTTACGAATCCCAAGGAGTCGTCATAAGGCACTAGAATACGATTCGACGCGGCCACCGCCGGCGCGGTGCCTTCGTCGTATTGGACTCCGCCATTCGGGAGCTTGTTGGTAAAGACGATATAAGCCGACACGCCCGCATCCGCGTCCATCTCGGCCCAGCCTTCGGTCAGGGCCGCGGCCGTGCCGTTGGTGTGCAAATAGAGTGACGAACCCGAGGCCATCACCAGACCGGTGGTGGAACTGACTTCCTGGAACGGAGGGTTCCATGGCGAACTCCCGCCGCCGGAAACATCCTGGTGAAATATGAGGCTCACTGAGGCCGCGCTTACGCTGCTGTTGGTGAGGACGATGGTGGATTGCCATCCTCCGCCATCGAGTACGTGTGGAAGAGTGAGAACCTGTGCGGATTGGCCGAATAGGGGCACCCACACGAATAGCGAAGCAAGCGCGATTTTAGCAATAGGTTTCATGAGCATCAGTGTGGAGGAAAGCACGCTCGAAGCTGTTTTCGATTTGTGAAATCATTGTGAAATTTGTGGCGAGGGTCGGGACAAGGCTCAACACCCCTTCCCGGAGCGCACGGTTTCCCGTACGCTCCGGTTCTGACTGCCCCCTGAAGCTTGTGTGTGCTTAAAACTGATACGCCAACGCGATGTTCAGAACGTTGCCGCGGCCCGAAGTTGCGCGCGGCCCCAGAACGCCTGCCGGAGAGATGTTGCGCGTCTGGAAATCCCAGAAGCTCCATTCCACCGCGGCCGTAACATCGGGTCCCAGCTTGCGGAAGTAGCTGGCCCACACGAAAGAGTTCTTGGATCGGTTGGTGCCGGGCAGCAGATCGCGATCGCGCGGATCGTCGGTACCGGCTCCGGCATAAAAGACGTTCTTGTTGTCGAGAGTCAGCGGTACGATTCCCTCCACCCAACCGCCGCCATCGCCAATTTTGTTGAATCGCGCGGGAGTCAAGATCACGCCGGACGCGTTGACCAGCGGCGCAACGTATCCGACTCCTTGAATGATGCCGCCGTCGAAGGGCACCAGATTCGAACCCACGTAGCCTTCGCCGCGGAAGATGAATCGCGAACTGATAGGAAGTGTGGCATCCAGCGCGAACGCCCAGGAGTCGAGGGATCGATCGGCGCCGACTTGCTCCCGGCCATAATGCACACCGGCGCCCACGGTCGCATTGCGCCCGTTGATCGGGTGCGAAACCGCCATGCGGGCTTGATAAAAAGGCTGGCCCGAGCGTTCTCCATATCCCGAAAACGTGCCGTCAATGGCGTTGCCGGTCACTCCGCTCTGATCGCTGAGGCGCGGATCGCCGAAGGACGGACGCAGTACTCCCACTTGAAATAAAGTTGTCGTGTTACCGAACTTTTCGCGGTTCTCCACACGCACCTGCGGCAGCCATGCCCACAGATCTCCGGCGCTGGCGCCCAAGGGAATCGCCACATGCGAAAGCGAGATGGGATCCAACGGCGCGATGATCATCTTGTCCTGGCCCGCCACAACTTTCCATGTTCCTTTATCAAACTGCAAATACGCGCGCCGTAACCGCGGCTGGTTCAGAACCCGATCCTGCGGCTGAAATGTGGGATCCACCGGCCGTGAACCAAAGAAATCGATTTCGACCAGGCCCGAACTCGTCCAGCCCGCCACCGGTTTTGCGGAAGTGACTTGGAGACCTAAGATCGACTGCCGCGCCGTGAAGATGGTGTCGTGTACCAATCCCGCCCTCTTGGTGGTTCCATCCGGAAAGGTCACAAGAGAGCTGCCGGAGACAGGCCAAAGGGGCACATCCTGTCCCACTTGAGCCGTGCCTGCCATGGATAGGTTCAGGAGAATGGTTCCATAGAATCGAACCGTGAAGTCTCCCATCGTCGCTTGCAAGCGGGTCTTAGACTTGGGAAGTCCCGGATAATAAGGTCCATCTGGAGGGGTATGATCCACCGCTGCCGGCGCGCCCGCGGAATCGGTCTGCGCTGGCTGGGCGTTCGTCGAAACCGTCCATGAACCCAAGGCAGCCAATAAGAGCGCAGTTCTCGAGACTCTCAACATCATGAATGTCTACTCCGTCCCCGTTTCGTTCGCGATAAAAGTGAGGGCGGCCGGCCCAAACAGAGGCGGCGGCAGCGCTCAACACTCGTCGAGTATGATTGCTTTCGGCAGGAATAGCAGCTAGAGCAGTGCTAATTCTTTGTGAAGAAATTGTGACGGAACGGGCGGGAAGGTTCAGGCAGGCCTTTTTTCCCAACGGTCACAGCAGGAGGCAAGTCGAGATGCGGTCAACAATCATCGGCGCAAGAGTTTTGCTAGTGACCCTGGCCTGCTTTGCCGGCAGCGCCGTAGCGGCGGAGAATGGTGACAGAATCAAACCGGGGGAACTCGTCATCGATCCGCCCACTCTGATCAACCTGGGCTTTGAATGGCTGGTGCAGGGCGACGACAATCGCAATGCGCGGGTGGATGTTTCATATCACAAACAGGGCGAGACTCAATGGAAGCAAGGGTTGCCGCTGCTGCGCCTGCACGGGGAGCGGATCTATCAGAATCAGGGAGTCTTCGATGTCGTCTCTCCCAACATGTTCGCCGGCAGCATTCTGGACCTGGAACCGGATACCGAGTATGTGGCGCGCTTCGTGATGTCCGATCCCGACGGCTTCCAAGGGCAATCCGGCAAGACTGCGACTCGGACCGTGACCGTGCGAACTCGCCCGGAGCCGATGCCCTATCGTGGAGGCCGCGTGTTCCACGTTTATCCGCCGGATTACAAGGGAACGAAAATCGAGCCTGCCTTCGATGCGCTGATGTGCGCCTACAACTATTACTGTGGCGGCGGCGATACCGTAACGGCGGGCCGCCCTCGCGTGAAACCAGGCGACGTGATCCTGGTGCATGCCGGAACCTATAAATATCACCCTGAGTTCTACACCGGCGATCGCACGATCAACGCCACCACGCCCTTCGAGGGCACATATTATCTGACCGCCAGCGGCACTCCCGAAAAGCCGATTGTCATCAAAGGCGCGGGAGATGGCGAAGTCATTTTCGACGGCAATGGCAACTTCAACCTGTTCAATGTCAAGGCCGCCAACTACAACTATTTTGAAGGCGTAACGATTCGCAATACGGATATTGCGATTTGGGCTGGCACGCAATTCATCGCCGGCTCGAAGGGCTTGACGGTCAAGAGATGCCGCTTCGAGAACGTGAACCTGGGTATATTCACGAACTACTCAGGCTCAAGCAACTTCTATATCGCGGACAACTATTTCATCGGCCGGGACGATCCTAAGCACCTTTTGGGATGGGTGGGCGCCTACTGGGCCAAGTTCGCCGGAATCGACGGTCAAAAATTCCCGCCGGTGCTGGCGTCATACACGGCTGTGAGACTCTACGGTCCCGGCCATGTGGTCGCTTATAACTATGTCGCGAACTTTCACGACGGAATCGACATCGAAACCTACGGTAACCCGGATGGCTCGCATGCGATTGATGGCCCGCATTACCCGCCGCGAGAGTATTGGGACCGGCGGCCGGTTGCGATCGACTACTACAACAACTACATGACCAATTTCCATGACAACGCCTTCGAGATTGACGGCAGCATGCACAACGTTCGCGTGATGCGAAACATGATGGTCAATTCCGCGTCTCAACCGTTCTGTAATCAGCCCGCGATCGGAGGGCCAATTTATTGGATCCGTAATATTGCCTACCACGCGCCCGGCGGATCGATCAGGATGACCAACGGCGCCCCGGGCGTGCTGTTTTACAACAATACGATTCTGACGGAAACGGCGGCCGGTTCCTCGGCGAACGTACACTGGCGGAATAACCTGATGCTGGGGGAGAATTCCGCTCCAGCTATTTTCAGCGTCAACACCAACACGAACTATAGCTCCTCGGATTACAATGGCTTTCGTCCAAACCCCGGGGCCGCTTACTCGTTTCAATGGAGTTCACCGCCGTTCAATGTTCAGGCCGATTACGGCGATCTGGTCCCGGCGAGCGGCACAGGCAAACCAAGTTTGGAGACACGCCGGTTCGGGACGCTCGCGGAATACAGCCAGGCAACGCATCAGGATCAGCACAGCCTCACGGTGGATTACGACGTCTTTGTAAACGTCCCCAAGCTTGACGCGCAGGACATGAAGAACGTCCAAAAGCTCTACAACGCCGTCGACTTCGACTTCAGCCTCAAGTCTGGCTCGGCGGCCATCGATCGCGGCGTGATCCTTCCGAATGTTACAGACGGCTTCGCTGGCTCCGCGCCGGATCTGGGAGCACTGGAATTTGGCCAGCCCCCACCGCACTATGGTCCCCGGCCAATCGCGCAGTGAGCAGAACGAAAACTTAGGCCGACGCCGACATGCTCTCGCGCGCGGACGGCTCCGGCTGCGCTGCGAATACCGAATAAACGATGCCAGCCACTGCCGCACCAACAATAGGCGCTACCCAGAACAGCCACAATTGTTCCAGCGCCCAGCCGCCGACGAATACCGCGGGACCCGTGCTGCGCGCCGGATTCACCGACAAATTCGTCACCGGAATTCCGATGAGGTGAATCAGCGTCAACCCCAGACCGATCGCGATGGGCGCGAAACCTTTGGGAGCGCGAGCGTCGGTGGCCCCCAGAATGATCATCAGGAACATGAAGGTCAGCACCACTTCGGCGGTCAGGCAGGCCGCTAGATTGTAGCCTCCGGGAGAGTGATCGGCGTATCCATTGGCCGCGAATCCGCCGGCCAGGCTGAATCCGTCTTTTCCCTTCGCAATCACGTACAGTACCGCCGATCCGACAATGCCGCCGAGCACCTGCGCAACAACGTACGCCGGCAGTTCCGACGCCGGGAACCGCTTGCCCACCACCAGACCGACCGACACGGCGGGATTCAAGTGGCATCCCGAAATGTGGCCAATCGCGTAAGCCATCGTCAGGACGGTGAGTCCGAACGCGAGTGCAACACCCGCGAAACCGATTCCAAGGCTCGGGAATGCCGCGGCGAGAACCGCGCTCCCGCATCCGCCGAAGACCAACCAGAAGGTACCGATGAATTCCGCAAATGCTCTTTTCGATAGGGGCAACATAAGTTATTCCTTTCCAGGGCCGTATCAGTATACACCCAACGCATCCCGCCGCATGTCTAGCTGCGCCGCCTCTGGTTCCTGGTACTCGAACCGGTGCCGGAAAAACTGCTGGCGACTATACGGATCGAGTTCATGTATACTTGCAGGCTGCGCATTCGTCATTTGGCGGGTGCGGTAGTTGACCACGGGAGGAATACACTTATGTCGATTTTCGCTTGGATCATCCTAGGACTGATTGCCGGATTCATCGGCAGCAAGATTGTCAACAAGAGAGGCGACGGCCTGGTTCTCGACCTCGTTCTCGGAATCGTCGGAGCCATTGCAGGCGGGTGGCTGTTCAACACATTCGGCGCCAGTGGAGTCACGGGCCTGAATCTCTACAGCCTGATGGTGGCTGTGGTGGGCGCAGTCGTGGTGCTGGTCGTATACCACGCGATCCGGCGCGCGGCCTAAAGCATATAAGCCCGGCGAGGTCCGGGCTTCAGACGCCGATCGTGCGGCCCGCGAAGTATCCGAGTGCGATCGCAAAGACGAAGCAGCAAATTGTGGTTAGTTGTGTGTCCACAATTGTGTATCGTCATATCGTGCCTCCGGCTACAGGGCGGATCGTTACGCCTTTAGAGGCGGCACCAGCGTTTTGAGGAATTCGTGCGCCACGCGGAATCCGCGTTTGTACTGTTCCGTGAAGTTTCCTTGCTCCATCGCCGGATAGTAAAACTGATCTTCGTTCTCGATATTCATCGCGCCGCTGTACCCGGCTTCGGAGAGCACCGAGAAGAAGCCTTTCCAATCCACTGATCCATAACCAGGAACGCGGAATCGCCACCAGCGCTGGTTATCCACCGGCTGAATCCCGGCGCGCCGCACGACGTGCCACAGAATTTCGGTGTCCTTCAGGTGAACATCGTAGATCTTGTCGACGAAATCGCGCGCGGCCTGCACAGGGTCCATAAATTGCCACACCAAATGTGACGGATCGAATTGCAAGCCCACGTGAGGCGAGTTTTGGAAGGCCTTGAAGAGCGCCTCCCATCCAACCGGCCCGGTGGCGATGTTCGGACCGGCCGCGTAAGGCTCCCACAGATATCTTGACTTTGTGTTTTTCGGCCAGCGGAAAATACTTTTCGGTGTAGACTCTAACGATTTCATCCACCTGCTGCTGGAGCGGCTTTGAACGGTCCGTCCCGGACTGCCCGCCGATCGCCGGGATTCCCATCTTGCCGCACAGCTCAATGCACTTCGCCGTGAAATTATTCTGCTGCTGCCGTTTCGCGGGATCGGGGTCGATGTGATTGCCGTCGCACGCCAGCGAAGACACATAGATCCCGGCCTTGGCGATCTTGTCCTTGATCTCGGCGATGCGCTTATCGTCGACTTGGTCCGGATCGAGCCTAAGCTCCATGCTTGTGAAGCCCTCGGCCTTGACGAATTCGAGATTCGCGTCGGAGTACGAGCACAGAACTCCCAGCTTCGGCTTCCAGTTCGGATAGGCGGTGCGCTGCGCCTGGACGGCGACGGCTGCGGATACGGCGGTAAGAATGGTTCGTCTCGAGATACTCACCGCTCGACAATAACCCGCCCACCGGGCCATTGCAACCCGTATTTGCGATACTATAAACCGAATTCAGGCACCAAGTAGAGGTCACTGCCATGCCACAGGTACAGCGAACGCCCGAAGTACACGACGTTGTAGTCATCGGCTCCGGCGCCGGTGGCGGGACTGCCGTCAAAGTTCTCACCGACCTCGGCCACAAGGTCACCCTACTCGAAGCCGGCCCGATGCTCGATCCCGCGAAGGACTTCAAGGAACACATGTGGCCGTGGGAAGTCGATCACCGTGGCGTCGGCCCCAACGCCGAAAATTATTTCGGAAAAGACATCTATCCGTTCGGCTATTTCCTCGCGCCCAACGGGTTCTGGGACCTCCCCGGCGAACCCTTTACCGTCGCTGAGGGCAGTTCCTTCCGCTGGTTCCGCTCGCGCATTCTAGGTGGCCGCACCAACCACTTCGGCCGCATCTCGCTGCGTTTCTCGGACTACGATTTCAAGCCGCAGCAATTCGATGGCCTGGGCACCGACTGGCCCATGACCTACGAAGAAATGTCGCCCTGGTACGACAAGGCCGAGGAATTCATTGGCATCACGGGCACGCACGAAGGTCTCCGCACCGCGCCTGACGGCAAATTCCTGCCGCCGATCGCGCCGCGCGTGCATGAGCAGCTCATCCAACGCGCCGGGAAGAAGTTGAACATTCCGGTGATCCCCTCGCGCATGGCCATGTTGACGAAGTCCATCAACGGCCGCGCCGCCTGCCACTACTGCGGCCAATGCGGACGCGGATGCCGAACGGCTTCGGCTTTCACTTCCAGCCAGGCCATGATTTTTCCGGCCATGAAAACCGGCCGGCTCAACATCATCACTGGCGCGATGGCACGCGAGCTTTTGCTGGATAGCTCCGGCAAAGTCAACGGCGTCTCGTACGTCGATAAAGCGACGCGCACCGAGAAGACAGATCCGCTGTCGAGCTGTGGTGGTCGCGGCCAGCGCCTGCGAATCGGCGCGGCTGCTGCTGAATTCGAAGTCGACGAAGTTCCCCAACGGCATCGCCAACGGTTCCGGGCAAGTGGGCCGCAATCTGACCGACACCGTCGGCTACGCGCTCGGCGGCGTCATTCCCGCGCTCGAAAACATGCCGCGCCACAATTGCGATGGCATCGGCGGCATGCACGTCTACGTTCCGTGGTGGGAACTCGACAAGAAGAACAAGGATTTCCCACGCGGCTATCACATCGAAATCGGCGGCGGCTTCGGCATGCCGCAGATCGGATCCTTCCGCAGTGTCGCGGCGGCGAACCGAAGGCTACGGGACGAAGCTTAAAGGACGATATTCATCGCTACTATGGCAGCCAACGTCAGCTTCTCCGGCCGCGGCGAAATGATCCCCAACGAACATTCCTACTGCGAGATCGACCCCGACGCAGGTCGACCAGTGGGGCATCCCCGTCCTGCGCTTCCACTGGCAATGGAGCGAATACGAAATCAACATGGTGAAGCACATGCACCAGACCTTCACGTCTTTAATCGAGACCATGGGCGGCCGCGTCACGTCGCCCGCCATCCCGCGGACGCCGTAAAGGCCGTGTCGCTCGGCGGCGAAATCATCCACGAAGCCGGCACCTGCCGCATGGGTGACGATCCCAAACGCAGCGCGCTTAATAAATGGTCGCAGGCGCACGAAGTGCAGAACCTGTTGGTGGTGGACGCCTCGCCCTTCAACGGCAATCCCGACAAGAACGTCACGCTGACCATCGTCGCCAACGCCTGGCGTGCCGCCACGCACCTCGCCGAAGAAATCACGAAAGGAAACGTGTAGGTTATGGAAGACACTTCGCGCCGCGAACTATTCAGGATCATCGGCAGTTCCCTCGTTCTCACTGCCGCCGGGTCAGGCGTTCTTTCGCCAGCGCTCGCACAACATGTCCACGCGGAGATCGCAGCCGTGAAGTCACTGGACGGAGGCCCGAACTACCTTCCGAAGAAATTCACGCCGCACAATTTCCTGACGCTGAAGAAACTCGGCGACATCATCGTCCCCGGCGCCTCCGAAGCGGGAGCCGCCGAATTCATCGACTTCCTCTCCAGCCACAACGACGAGCTGGCCGCGATTTTCAATGGCGGCTTCGGCTGGCTCGATAATTACATGCAGAAGACCTACGGCGCGGATTTCCTCAATGCCGCTCCGGCGCAGCAAACCGAATTGCTGGACAAGTTAGCGTACGAGAAGAACAGAACGCCTGAAACCGCCCCCGGAGAACACTTCTGGACCTGGGCCAGAAATATGGTGGTCGACGCTTACTACACCAGCCCCGCAGGAGTGAAGGACGTCGGATACATGGGCAACGGAGCGATGCGCGTTTTCAGCGTTCCTCAAGAAGCCGTCGATTACGCGATTAAACGCAGCCCGTTCGCCAAGGAAGGTTAGGAAGGCGCGTTCAAGCCTGTTGCACACTCTGTAGCATCTGCCTTAATGCGGCGGCGGAGCCCCTAGGACGGGCGGCTAACGCTTCATGTGACAGGAAGTATGGATTAATTCGCGAAAGCGTCTCGTTCACGAAAACACTTTTGTGAATGTGCAATCCCTGCTCGACAACACCAATCGGCAAAGTATCGCTATGGTACTGACAGACGCCGCTCAATGAAGGATACTTCTCGAAAAGCTTCTCCAGGCCGCGCTCGTATTCCAGGAGCTTCAGAAAGTTCTTCTCATTCCCGAACTCCCACGTCATATCGCCCGTGGCCCACAGCCCGCTAAAACCGTTGTCGCGAGCTTCGCGAATGGCGTTTTCCAGCAGCGCTAGCATCTTGTCGCTGTCAAATTGTCCATCCACCAAGTGGCCCTCATCGGAAGAGAGCACCAGCGCGCCTTTGTCCGTCTCTTGCTCCAGATCGAGGCCAGCGGCAGCGAGATAGGAGCGCATGCCGGCCACCATGGTTGGGCTGTTGAGGTAGAGGCAGCGTTTATTTTTCTTGAGGTTCTCAACAACGGCCGCGGCCAGCCCTCGTAAATGCTTGGCGGGCGAGCCTTCGTAGATCAAACATTGATGTCTTGGAACGGCATCCATACTCCGATTTTAAACCGGAAGAAACGGAGACCGCGCGGCCAAGCGCTAAGACGCCTTGGGATGTAACGGCCCGGCGTCTGGAAATCGCTGCAAATAGTCTGATTTGGGGAGTAATTGCTGTTTTGAGCGATCCGCGGCTCCTTTTTCGTCGCGCCGCCCTCTGCGTGCCGCCGACGCGTCACAATATATAGGAAGCTATGACACGACCCTATTACTACTACTCAATGCAAACAGCCGTGCTGATTCTTGCCGCGGCCAGCGTCCTCGCCGCGCCCGTCACTGAGATCACGCTGCCCGGTACGCGCGTATTCCCAGAGAGCATTACTTCTACAGCCGACGGAACCTTGATTGTGGGGAGCATTGGGCATCGCAATGTGATGCGTATCGCCAATGGAAAGACCGCTGCCGAGGAGTGGATCAAGCCCGGCACTGGTGGTCTGGCTCAGGTATTCGGCGTGTACGCGGATGAGAAGGGCAAGACTCTGTGGGTCTGCTCCAACAACTTGGACAATCCGGCCGACAAAGCCGCAGTGAAAACTTTCGATCTTGGCACGGGGGCGTCCAAGGGCTCCTATACGCTGCCCGGGAGTGGCGCGTTTTGTAATGACATTGCAGTCGCGGGCGATGGCACCGCGTATGTCGCCGACACCGGCCAAGGCAGCATAGACATGCTTAAGCCGGGCGCTAAGGACCTGGAGATCGCCGCCAAAGATCCGCTGCTGGCGGGCGCCGACGGTCTGGCATTCGGCGAAAAGACGATCCTCTATGTGAACAGCTTCACCACGGGCAAGCTGCTGCGCGTGGATCTGGGAGCGGACGGAAAATCGAAGAAGGTAACCGAATCTTAAACTTCCGCGCCCGCTCGACCGTCCCGATGGGATGCGGGCGATTGGCGCCAACCGCCTGTTGATGGCCGAGAACTCGGGCAAGATGGACATCATCACGTTCGAAGGGCCGGGCATGGAGAGCGCCATCCTCAAGACCATCAAAGAGGGGCTCGACAGCACGCCTGCCGTGACGGTGACGCGCGGCATGGCCTGGATTGTTGAGGGTAAGTTGGGCTACATGATGGATCCGGCTTTCAAGGGGAAAGACCCGGGAACCTTCAAACTCTACGCCGTTCCACTGCCCAAAAACTAGAGTAGATTCGGCGGTCGAGCGATTCGGAGCCGCCCGGCCGGACGCGGCATGGAATCGATTCGGCTTCTGAGAGAAACTGAGTATTAGGAAACAGCGCCGTGAAAAAGCACAAAACACTCGCGCCAACGCTTCTCATCGCAGGGCTGGCACTCGCTTCCGGACTCGCCGCCGCGGATTTCGACTGGAATCTACCCAAAGGATTCCCGCGCCCGGCCGTTCCAAAAGACAATCCGATGAGCGCCGTCAAGGTCGAGCTCGGCCGCTATTTGTTTTACGACAAGCGAATGTCGGTGAATGGAAAAGAGTCCTGCGCAAGCTGTCACCGGCAGGAATTGGCATTCACGGACGGGCGCGCCCAAGCCGAAGGTACGACGGGCGCGGCGCATCCCAGAAGCAGCATGAGTCTTGTGAATGTCGCCTACGCCCCTTATTTAACCTGGGCGAACGCAACCCTGACTTCGCTTGAAGAACAGGCTCTGACTCCCATGCTGGGTGACGTCCCGGTTGAACTGGGATTGAAGGGTCATGAGAGCGATTTTCTGGCAGCGGCGAAAAGTACGCCCGTCTACCGGCGATTGTTCCCGGCGGCTTTTCCGGGCGAGAGCGATCCGTACACGCTCCAAAATGTTACGAAAGCTATTGCGGCTTTCGAGCGATCGATCGTTTCGGTTCGCTCTCCCTATGACCGCTACCGTTATGGAGGCGACTCTGCTGCGATTTCGGCAGCCGCCAAGCGTGGCGAACTCGTCTTTGAATCCGGAGAGCATGGCGGCTGCTTCCAGTGCCACGGCGGATGGAACTTCAGCGGCGGAATCCGCTATGAGGCATCTGGAGGTTCCGAACGGGAAACCGAGCCCGGTGGAAGCTTCTTCAATACCGGAGTCTCGCTCTACGCAGCTCCCAATCGCGGCCTATATGAGCAGACTCAGAAAGAGGAAGACCGCGGCAGGTTCAAGGTACCGTCCTTGCGGAACATCGCTGTCACGGCTCCGTATATGCATGACGGAAGCATGGCGACGCTCGACGAAGTCATCCAGCATTATGGAGCCGGCGGCAAATACGACGATCCGAACAAGTCGCGCATGGTCCATCAACGTTCGCTCACTAAAGATGACCGCGGCGATCTCATCGAATTCCTGAAAACTCTCACCGATGAGGAAATGCTTCACGACCCGCGCTGGAGCGATCCCTGGACCTCGGAAGCCAAACGCTGACGGACGCGAACTTGCCCCGCTCTTAGCCGGCGCGCAGGCGATTTTCGAATAATCCGCCGCAGTGCGTCTACAGCGCCCTCCGCAGCGCTTAAGTCCCCTAAACGCCTCTGGCCGTTTATTTGCAGCCTTTTAGAGAGCGATTAGAAATTGGCTTACCCACACATTAAAAAAATCGATTGGACGCGGTAGGGTTGATACCGTAGACTGCAAAAGAACCGACATCTGCTTCCCGCCCGGTCTGCGGGGGACATTCCGTTAAACAATTTTGTGTTTCATTGAGGGCACCACGCCACCTTGGCCGTAGGTGTACCCAGCGCCAGCGGATTTAAATACCAAAGCTTAGAGAGGATACGAATTATATGGAAACAAGACTATCTCTGCCCGGCAAATTCAGCCGCTTGCGGGAGCGCCTTCGGAATCCGGAATGGCGTAAGTACGGCAAGATCCTGATCATGGGAAAACTCACCGGCGTCTGCCTGATTTTGTTGGCCGCGCTGCTGCTCAACCCCGATCTGATCGGCTTCCGGACGTTTGCCGCGGACCCGGTCTTGAAGGCCAACGACATCGTCAACCCCATTAACACCGTGTGGACGCTGCTCGCGGCGTTCCTGGTGTTCGGTATGCAGGTGGGCTTCACCATGCTCGAAGCCGGTTTCTGCCGCTCGCGCGAAACCGTTAACGTCTTGATGGAATGCGTGGTCGATACCTGCCTTTGCGGCCTTCTTTTCTACGCATGGGGCTTCTCGTTCATGTTTAGCCACGGCAACGGCTTCATCGGCCTGAACTGGTTCTTCCTGCAAGGCGCGCCGCATACATATGAGGCCACGGGCGTCTCCTTCCTGGCGTTCTGGCTCTTCCAGTTTGCCTTTGCCGATACCTGCTCCACTATCACCTCGGGCGCCATGATTGGCCGCACGGCGTGGGTGGGCGACCTGGTGTACAGCTTCGCGGTCTCGGGCTTCATCTATCCGATCATCGGCCATTGGGCCTGGGGTCCGGATGGCTTCCTGGCCACCATGGGCGCCGCCGGCTTCTTCTGGCCGTCGCTGGGCACCAGCTTCCACGATTTCGCGGGTTCGACGGTGGTCCACACCATCGGCGGATTCATCGCACTGGCGGGCGCCATCGTACTTGGCCCGCGCCTGGGACGCAGCTTCAAACGCGACGGCGGCGGACCAATGATGCCGCACGATCTGACCATCGCCTGCTCCGGCGGTTTGATTCTGTGGTTCGGCTGGTACGGATTCAATCCGGGCAGCACGCTTTCCGCGATGGACTTATGAAGGCATCGGCCGCGTGGCCGCCAACACCACTCTGGCGGCTTGCGCGGGCGGTTTCGCGGCCATGTTCGTCGCCTACTTCATGAGTAAGAAGTGGGACATGAGTTTCACCGTCAACGGCTTCCTGGCCGGACTGGTCGCCATCACCTGCCCCTGCTACTGGGTCAGCCCGACTGGGCGCGATTCTGCTCGGCGGCAGTCGCCGGCGTCATCGTAGTCTACGGCGTCGAACTGCTCGAGTACCTCCGCATCGACGATCCGATCGGCGCGGTTCCGGTGCACGGCATGTGCGGCATCTGGGGAACCTGGTCGCTGGGTCTCTTCGCTACCGGCGAATTCGGCGCCACCGGGCCGTTCGCGGCTGACAACTCGCTGCCTCTGAAGGGCCTGTTCTACGGCGGCGGCACGCAGGTGCTGGTGGCGCAGATCGTCGGCAACGGCATCATCACGATCTCCACTTTCGTCGTCGCCATGATCGTGATGTACGCGGTGAACGCAATGGGTCTGCTGCGCATCTCGGCCGAAGGCGAGAACTACGGTCTGGATCTGCACGAGCACGGCATCTCGGCTTACCCCGAATATGTCATCTCTTCGATGGGACGTCCCGGTGGCATGGTGCCAGAGAAAGCCATGCACTTCTCGGCGACCGAACCGCTCCCCGGCATTCGGGCAGCGGAGCACGGGCGCTAGGCGTTCTGGAAACACTCGTTCTGGGAGCGGAACACGCCGTTCTCAGAACACCCTGGAGGCCGCGTGAGTAGCGCTTGCGCGGCCTTTATTTTGCAAACGAGAACGTTTCTTCTGAAAGGACAGAAATCGAATGAAAAAGATTGAAGCAGTCATCCAGCCCTTCAAGCTCGACGAAGTCAAGGACGCCCTGATCAAGATCGGCGTGGAGGGCATCACGGTTTCCGAAGTGCGCGGGCACGGACGCCAGAAGGGCCACACCGAGGTCTATCGCGGCAGTGAATATAAAGTCGACCTGCTGCCCAAAGTGAAGCTGGAGATGGTAGTGCGCGATGCACTTCTCAGTCCAGTGGTCGAGACTTTGACCACCGCTGCCCGCACGGGCAAAATCGGGGATGGAAAGATATTCGTCGCCACCATCGACGACGCGATTCGCATCCGCAACGGGGATCACGGAGAGGCCGCTCTTTAACTCGATCGCATAGCAGTATTCATTTTCGGAGGAGCAGCTATCCGATGCTCGACTTGCGGCAGCTAGAGACATTCCGTGTGGTGGCGGTTGCGAATAACTTCAGTCGCGCCGCCTCCCAACTTGGTTATCATCAGTCCACCGTAACCTTTCACATCAAGTCGCTGGAGCGCGAATTGGGTGTGAAGCTGTTCGAGCGTGAACGGTTCTCGAAGTCCATCGCGATGACGGAAGTGGGACGGCGTCTCTTCGATTATGCCGAGCGGCTTCTGGCACTCGCCGCGGAAGCGAAAGCCAAGGCCGCATCGTTTTCACGCCTACGTCCCCGGGAATCCTGACCCGCGTCAACCCCAGCCCGGGCCAAGGGCTTCCCTAAACCTTCGGGATCTCGATTGGCGCAAGCTGAAGGTTTCAATTGTTCGAACAGTGGAGCTGTTGCGCCAAATCGGAGCGGCCTGCCTGTGCCGCGGCCATGCACAAGTCCCGTCGAACCATATCGCACGCCGGATTGAGGGCGGGTCCCCGAGGGCCGTTAATCACCGCGCAACCTTTGGAGTCGACGCCGCTTTGATAAAGCTTCAGTAGGTCTGCTCTCAGAAGCCCATTAGAAGTCGCAAACATTCCTTGCGCCAAGGCTATCGCCGCATCTTCTCCGCGAGATTGCGCTAGATAGGCGTCGGCGATCTCACCGTACACCTCGACGTTGGCTGGATCGATCATTCGGGCGTGCGTTGCGGCGGACAGAGCTTGCCCGGCGTCCCCGGTGCGAAGATATGCCGACGCCAGCGTCCGGTAGCTCTCCGCGGCAATGGGAGGCTCCGGTTCGTGCGTGCCATGCGTGCGGTTCCGAGCCAGCCGCGAAGCTTGCTCGATCGCAATGGAGCGGAGCGCGATACGCACCGCCTGCTGGTATGGCCGGGTTGACGCGCCGCGCAAGGAATCACCTTTGGCGAGGTAGTAGGCGGCTGCCTGGTTCCATGGAGCTGCCACGTCGAGATCGTCCGGGAGCGATTCGAGGATGGCCAGGCTCCGGCTTGCTTCAGCGATTACGCGATCAATATTGGCAGGGTTGGACTGGAACAACGAAGATGCCAGCAATCCATGGACTTTGAAACTGCCGGGACTGGTTTGGACGCTGGCCTTGGCCATAGTGAGGTCGTCCTTCCAGTCGATATTGCGGACCCACGTCCGGATTCCAAATCCGGCCGTGATCAGCCCAATGATGACTGGCGCCAAGCGCGCCTGGCCGGATCTGCTTAGAGCCGAATCGACGGCGAGCGCCAGACACGCAAGCAAGCCGGCCAATGGCAAGTATAAGAGGCGCTCGGCCATGATGGTGCCGATCGGGAAGAGAAGATTCGATGCAGGCAACAAGTTAAGGAAACTAAAACACGCGAAGAAGAAAGCCGGCCGCGAACGCTTCCAGAGTGAGGCTACCAGGCATACGGCGATAGCGATGGTAATCCAGGCGGTCCAATCCGCGAGGCTGCCGCGGGCGAGCGGGATTTCAGAATATGAATAATCCGCGGAAAGTTTGGCTGGCCAAATCGCGAGCCAAAGGTAGCGCGCCAAAACCTTGATCGCGGTCAGGCGGCCGGTCCAGAAGGACGCCCCGGCGATCGGGTTATCGACGAACGGGAACTCCGCCGCGGGCGATGCCGCGAGCACCATCGCCCGCTGCACAAGCATCGCGGCGATGGGCAGACTGGTGGCTGCGCATCCCAGAAGCACAAAGCGAAGCCGCGTCCGCTTTTCTGAAAAATGAAACGCCAGCTCGTAGAGGACAATCACACCGGGTAGCACCACCGCGCTTTCTTTTGAAAACACTCCGGCAGCGGTAGCAACGGCTAGTCCGGCGAGCCACGCCAGGCGGTGGAGGCCAAACGACTCGGTGCTCTTTAGGTACATCCAAAAACCGGCCAGCACGGCCATCCCAGCCAGTAGATCGGCGCGTCCAACGATGTTGGTCACCGATTCGGTCAGCACTGGATGAACCGCCCATAGAGCCGCAGTGGACAGGGCGAGCGGGAACGCGCGGTCCGGCATCCGGTTCAACAGGCGCCGGGACAGGCCAAAGACCAGAAGCACGTTTGCCGCGTGCAGCAGGAAATTGATCCAGTGATATCCGGCAGGAGCCGTCGCGTTCCCTAGCGTGGCGTAATTGAACAGAAATGAGAGGGTTGTGAAGGGACGGTAAATGCCAGCCTCGCCGTTAGGCCACCAGAAGGTGTGTTCGAAAATCTGACCGATGTTGTGGGCGCTGGCTTCCGTAATGCGCGGGTCGCCGGTGATGAGCAATTGATTGTCGAGCGCCAGGCCGGCGCTAAACGAATTGGAGAAGCCCAGCAGCGTCAGCGCGAGCAGCGCAAGGCTCGCGAGCCAATAGCGCCATTGCAGCTGCGTCACGCCGATCTCTGCGCCGGATGTCGATGACGCGGACGATGTGGGTGTTGGTGAAAACCGTTTCCGCTTCGACTTAATCATTCAGCTTCATCACAGGGAACACGGTAAGGTGCAGCATAACAAAAACGCCCGGCTCCTTCGAGCCGGGCGTCGGATTACCGAACCAACTACGTCTCAGAAATTGAGGCGCAGGCCGAACCGGAAGTATCGCTGATCCAGCAGCCGCGAAAGCTGCTGCGTCTGCGTAATCTGGTCGAATCCGCCCAGATTTGCCGAGTTGGGGTTATAGTTCGAAACGTTCAGATTCCCAGTGACGGGATTGCCGAAATGCGGCGTGTTGCTGAGATTGAGCGACTCCGCGCGGATCTGGAGCTTCATCCTCTCAGTGAGCGAGAAATTGCGGAATATCGACATGTCCAGATTGGTTGCTCCCGGACCACGATAGCTATTGAATCCCGAAGTTCCGAAATTCGCTCCGGTTACCGGTGCAAAGGCCAGCGGATTGAAATACGGCGTGCCGCTTATGCCGTTCCCGACAGTAGCGACATTCCCCAGGACTTGGTTGGCGATCTGCTGACTGCCAGGGCAATTGCAGGAACCGGCGGCAGCCGTGACGGTAAAGGGCACGCCGGAGATATGGGTGAAGATTCCATTGAGGCTCCAGCCACCAGCCACTGCCGCAAGGACGCCCGTCTTCAAATAAGGCTTGCCCTTCCCGAAGGGGAGCTCATAGCCGCCTCCCAGACTGAAGTTAAACGTCCGGTCCAGAATCGTGGTGGAATCGTTTCGATTTCTATACTGCGGCACCAGAATCGCGACGGTCGCGGACTGCGGTCCGATGTCGTGCGAGTAGGTAAACTGAGCCTGCAGATTGAATCCGGCAGCAAGGCGCTTCTGGAACGTGGACTGAAGCGAATTGTATTTGTCACTGAAAAACGGCAAGTCCTCGTTAGCAACTGCAGTAATCCCGTACTGGTTTAAGGGCTGGCTCGCGGCGCCTCCGCCCAGTGTGCCGTAGTTGAAGTTTACCGGGGTGAACATGTTAACGGAGTGCCCGCCGACGTAGCCCACCTGCGCTGTGATGCCGCCTTTAAACTGCCGCTGCAGCGTGAAGTTATAAGACTGGATGTAACCGCGTTTGAAGTTCAGCGGATTCGTGAAGAGATTGCCGGTTCCGGCTGGGACCGTGGTCTTTCCACCGACGATAACCGGCAACGGAATGACCGGCGCACCGGTACCGCTGACCGTACCCGCCGGGGTGAACGACGTAGCGCCGTTGATGGTCGATTGCGCTTCATCCGGGTAAGCTTGTATGCCCGATCTGCCCATATTATCCTGTTGCGGCGACAACGAATACCCGGCGCGAATCACGAAGTTTTCACTGACACGATAGGCGAGGCCGATACTGGGAGCAAACAATTTATGGGATACCTTAATGCCGCAATCACCCGGAATCCCGGACACTCCGCACTCTTCAATCGTATTGGAGGCTTGATCGTAATAGCCGATACCTTTGGTTGCCTGGGTGGGAACGGGATACCTTTCGTAGCGGACCCCATAATTCACCGTGAGTTTGCGGTTTACCTGCCACTGATCGTGCATATACAACGAAATTTCCCAAGTGCGAAGCGTCAGAGGGAAAATGTATTGCACATAGTTGCCCAGCGTGGTCGGCTCACCCAATAGAAAGTCGGCGATCTGGTTGTATTCGTTCGCGCCAGGGCCACCGTTGAGCGCGGTTGCATTGCCTGAAAACGTGAATATCGTAGGCCGGACTTCGATGTGATTCTGATGCTGGCGGATGATATCGAATCCGAAGCGCACCGTGTGGGATTTCACGGTCTTGGTTCCGTTGGCCATGTATTCGAAGATCGGGTCTTTGTACTCGAGAGCCGGATAGGAGTAACCAAACGTAACGAAAGTGGTATTCGTGAAGGCAAAGTTCGGGAGTCCGCCGGCCCACGGAAGAGGACCGGTGTTCGCGCCCGGGATCCCAAGCTCCTGGCCCACTTTCTCATTGGTGGAAGTCGGGAAGAGCAACTGATGCGCCTGCGTGATGCCGAAGGTCGCGTCTATCAGGAACGTCGGAGTCACAGTGTAGGTTCCGGACCCTGACACCGCAAGCGTGGCGCCGTTCTGCAGGTAATTGCCGGCGCCCGCAGTCGGGAAGCCGCCCGATCCACCCAGGTACGGGCCGTAAATCGGCTGCTGAAGATTGTAGTAAGGTTGGTAGCCCCAGCGGCCGGAAAACCGGAGTTTATCCGTAGCCACGTAGTCGAACTTGGTGTCCATCTTGTGGAGATTGTAGACAGTCCCCTGATTGACGTAATCGTTAGCGACGGACAAATTCGGGAACGTAACCGCTGGAAAGTGCGGCAGCAGTTGCTTGACCACCGGATCGAAACGAACCGCCGGAACGATGTTTCCCTGGAAAGGAATTCTGCCCTTGCCGTCAGGGGTCCCCGTAAGAGGATCGTAGATCGGATGGCTGGATCCGCTCTCATTCCCGGAGAGCATCGTCGCGTTGGGCAGCGATAGAATTCCGGAAGCCGCCGAATTCAGATAATCTCCTTCGTAGCTGCCGAAGTAGAACAACTTGTTCCGGATGATGTGTCCACCCGCCGAAACTCCGGGATTGTTATCCACCAGGTGAGCGGGCTTCGCGCCCGGGACCAGATTGGTGAAGAAGTTGTTGGCTTCGAATTTATTGATGACGTTATATTCGAACGCCGACCCGTGGAACGAATTAGAGCCGCTCTTCAGCCGCACGTTGACCGACGCCCCGCCGGCCAGAGCCTGTTCGGAATCCGCCGCGTTGGTCACGATGTTGACGTTTTCAATGGCTTCGACGGACGGTACGAATGTGGTGTACTGGACCACCCACGGATTCATAGCGCTCACACCTTCGATTCGAACTTGTGCGGCGCTCAAGCCTTGCCCGTTGAAGGAGAACTGCATCGATTTCGAAGGATTGTTGGTGCCGCCGCTGAGCTGTCCGTTAGGCGGAGTAGTGCCGGGAATCAGGGTCAGAACGCTTTCCCAAGTCCGATTCGGCTGCGGAATGTTTTGCAGAATTGAAGTCGACAGCTCCGCGTGCACGTCGGCGCGATCGGTCTGCAGCGCGGCAGATTCGGCAGTAACTTCGACCTTATCGCTCTGGGCGCCGACTTCCAGGCGCGCGTCCACGCGAACCACGTTATTTTGATTCACCAGGACGTTGGAGGCGGCAAAGGTACGAAATCCCTCTCTCGTGATTTCGATCGAATACGTGCCTGCCGGAAGATTCACGGCATTATAAGCGCCATTTTGATTCGCCGAAAAGGTGCGTACTTCGTTCGTCGACAAGTCGGTGATTTTGACGCTGGCAGCAGGCACCGCCGCATCGCTGGCATCCGTAACATTGCCGACGATGGAACCAAAGAGCACCTGGGCGTTGGCTGGGTTGTGGAAGAGCGCTAGCAGAACGGCCAGCGCTAGTATCCCCGACGTGACACACTTCAAGCGGGATAGTGAAAGAACAACAGACATTGGTGTCCCCTTTCCTCTGAGTCCTCTTATTACGACTTGTTACGACGCATCAGTCCTGAAGACTATTGCAAGTGAGAATATCTTACCCAAATGGCAGTGTCAAACCTTTTTTATCGATTTTGTATAACTTTTTTACATTCGAGCTTATTTCGCCATTTTTCCGGCTATTTGGCCGGGCTCAGTGCGCCATTGTCCCGTCGATCGAGACCGGGTGTCTCATGGCTGGAGAATCCGCCGGGTCTAGTGTTGGCCGAGCCGCTGCAGGGCCGCCGCCGCCGCTTGCGCCACTCGTGGATCGCGGCCCTGTGCCGCGGAACGCAGATGTTGGATGGCGCCCGGCGTATCGCCTTGAGCCGCCAGCACGCTGGCCAGATCGAGATGTGCCCGGTCAAAATCGGGCCGCAGGCGTAAAGCTTCCTGGTACTCGCGGGCTGCCTCCGGCAATTGCCGTCTTCGGGCCAGCAGACCACCCAACAGTTCGTGCGCCTCAGCCATTTTCGGATCGGCTTGCAATGCAGCCTCGGCGGACGCCTGCGCTTCGTCGAAACGATTGGCGCTGACGAGTGCGAGTCCGTAATCGTAGAGATGCGGCGCGTAGCCGGGACGGAGCCGCGTGGCTTTCTCGAAACTATAGAGCGACTCAGCCAACTCGCCTTTCGCAGCCAGCGCTCTGCCCCGAAGATCGTATGCAGTGCTGTCATAGGGATCTATCCGGAACGCCTCTTGCAACGCTGCCCCGGCGCGATCCGTCTGGCCGGTTGCAAGCAGAAGCTCTGCCAGGCTTGTGTGCTCGGCCGGCAATTCTGGATCCAGCGCGATTGCCTTTTCCACCTTCGCAATGGCCCCCTCGATTCGCCCTTGTGTAAAATCCAAGGCGCCGTATTGCAACCACGCCGCCGCATTCGACGGGGAAACCGTCAGCGCGCGCTTCAGGCTCTCCTCAGCGCGCGGGAGCTGGCCAGCTCCCTTCAATGCCGCAGCCAGATTCAACAATCCCCTGGGGAAATCCGGTCTGAGCCGAAGCGCCTGTTCATAGGCCGCAACGGCCTTCTGTGGCTTCCCGCTGCTCTGCCAGGCGTCGCCGAGCACCATGTAGAACTCAGCATTACCGGGCCGCACGCGCGCCGCTTCGCGGGCCAGATCCGCCAGGCCCTGCTGCAGATTATTTCGCAGCGCCACTTGCGCCACGGCGCGATAAAGAAGATTCTCATCGGTTCGTGGCAAGGGGTTGGGGTAGTAAGGCACCACTTCTCCGTGATACTCCTCGGCGTCTGTTGGATGACGCTCAGGCAGCTCTGCCAGAAGATCTCTGGCGGGCGGGCGGCGCTGGATCAGATGGTCTGTCATGACCGCGTGCACCACATCGTCAGTCCGCCGTTTGGGCATGTGGCACATGACGCATTCCCCCGAAGGCGGATGCGTGCCAGCGGAAACCTTGGTGCCGAGCGATGCCGCGTGGCATTGGCGGCAAACGTCGTTGTAATGTTGAGCCGCCGCTTCCCCGCGCGGCGTACGATGAGGATCGTGGCACGTCAGGCAGGTCATTGCTTTGGTTCCATTCCCGCCATTGCTCTTCAGAAAGCATTGGGATTGTCGAAGACGGTACGCCGAACTGCCGACAATTTCGAACTTATCGTCATGTCCCGTACCCGGCGCATGGTCGAAAGCCATTAGGAAATTACCCAGCGGTTCCCCCGGCACAAAAGAAAATGGCCCGCGGTTAAAGCGCCGGATCAAACTGGGAAGCGCGCTGCTGGTCGGCTCCAGATGGCATTGCATGCAAACATCCATCTGCAGATTGGGGCTAAGCCGCGCCGGGTTCACGATGCTCGCGTGGATATCCGCCGGCTTCGCCCCCGCCGTGCGCACGATCCGGACGTGATTTCCGCCCGGGCCATGGCAGCGCTGGCAATCGATTCCTTCGGGCAAATCGCCGGCGAAAATCGGGTCACTGCCGGGAGCCTGGTTTGCCGCCGGAATTTTGGGAATCGCGTTGTGGCAAAACACGCATTCATACGAAACGAAGCGCCGGGTCTGCGGATGCCGCGAATCGAACCCCGGACTCATGCCCCAATAGCCACCCTTTTCGGTATACCAGCCCAGCGGAAGTTCGATAAAAGCTCCACTCGTCATCCGATGCAAATACGACCGGGCGTGCTCCCCCGAGCCCAACACATAGTCAATCTTCAACTCTTCGACATTCGCTTCTTTCCCGTCATAGCCGAGCTGCCAGCGCCGCTGATAGTACGCACCATCGCGCGCGATCATCGCGTAGTGGGTATCGGAAAGAGAATGTAGCGACCGTGTTTTGCTTGGTGTAGTCTTCAACAGTGTTTGCAGGCGCCGGGCGGTAGAACGACCGGCCCATTCCGGTGAGGCCATAGTCAGCCGCGATTTGGCGATGGCAACCCGCACATATCCTCGAGTCGACATAGGAGTCGACGTGCTCGTTTCCCGGAGCCGCCTGCTGCGCAGCGAGGCAACTCGGGAACAGTAACAACACCATCCAGCCAATCCGTCTCATGAAGCCGTCTCGGTACATGGTACTTCGTTTCACGCGACTTCCTTCAAGAACTTCTGGCAAGTACTTCTGGAATCGCCGTAAGCAAATAGAGGGAAAGGCGTCCTCGGTGCAGCATGAGGGATGCAGTGAAGCACTGAGTTTTGTGCCCAAGTTGCGATGCCATGCGTTATGCTAGGAAACTTCGGAGGAAGCCTAGCACCATGCTCGATGGAAAGCCGTTATGAACACGGAGACGGCTGCGATCATTTTCGCAATCATCGCAAAAATCAAGCACATTCCCGTCGAAACCGTGACAATCGACCAAACCTTCGAGGAGCTGAATATCGATTCGCTGGATGCGATCAATATTGTCTTCGAGGTCGAGGAAGAATTCAAGATCGCTGTTCCCGACCATCAATTGCATTCGCTGCGGACCATAAGCGACGTGGTTGACGGTATTGATGCTCTTCTGGCCGCAAGAGCAGCGCCATGACACGCCGGGTAGCCGTTACCGGCATCGGTGTCATTGCGGCACCAGGCTCCAGCCGCGACAGTTTTTGGCAGGCCATTGCGCGCGGTGAAAGCGCCATCCGGCCCATGGAGCGCATTCCTCCCGGGACCCTCCGCTTCGCCAATGGCGCCGAGGTCCCCAACTATCGAACCGAGACCTATTTCGATGGCGGCCAAGCGGATGTCCTGGACCGTTCCGCGCAGTTTGCCGTCATTGCGGCGCGCGAGGCCATCGCTGAAGCGGGATTGACATTCGGGCCCGAGCTAGCAGCACAGACCGCGATCGTCACCGGTTGTTCAGCCGGCGGCCAAACAAGTACGGATGAGGGGTACCGGCGGCTTTACGCGGAAGACAGCGGCCACATTCATCCTCTGACGGTCCCACGCAGCATGATCAATGCAGGTACTAGCGCGATTGCGCAGGAATTCGGAATTGTTGGGCCGGCCTTTACCATCGCTACCGCGTGCTCTGCCGCAAATCACGCGATCGGCCAGGCGTTCTGGATGGTGCGGACGGGTCAAGTGGAAGCGGCGATTGCAGGCGGAAACGAAGCGCCGTTTACCCGTGGGTTCCTAGCCGCGTGGGATGCCTTACGCGTGGTGTCGCCGGAAACGTGCCGTCCGTTTTGCCGCGATCGCAAAGGCCTCATCTTTGGGGAAGGAGCGGCGATTTTAGTGCTGGAGCCACTGGAGATTGCGCGGGCGCGAGGCGCACATATTTGGGGCGAGATCGCCGGATTCGGCATGTCGGCGGATGCACATCACATCATCAAACCCAATGCCGCGGGCGCGGCGCGAGCGATTCGAGCCGCCATTACCGACGCTGGCGCCACACCCGATGCGATTGGTTATGTGAACGCGCACGGCACCGGCACACTGGCGAATGACCCTGTCGAAATCGCCGCCCTACGCGAAGTGTTCGGGGCCCACGCGGAAAAACTCCTGGTGAGCAGCACCAAATCCATGCATGGCCATGCGCTGGGCGCCGCGGGCGCGCTCGAAGCAGCCGCAACATTAATGGCTCTCGCCCACGGCGTCATTCCTCCGACGGCCAATTTTACGGAACTCGATCCCGCATGCGACCTGGATGTCGTCCCGAACACCGCCCGCCAAGCGCAGGTGGAATGGGCGATTTCCAACTCGTTTGCGTTCGGGGGACTGAACGCAGTGCTGGCGTTCCGCAGAGTTTAAGCCCGATCGTCAGTCCGCACACTCGCAGTCGGGCAGCCGCAAGTTCCTTACGCCTTCTTCGAGACGCCCCGTCGCCGCCCGAGATTCTAATATGGGTCCGAGTGTAATAGGCGCTCCAACGTGGGTATAGATCCGACCTGAGCGGAACCACTTCGATAACCCGCCTTTGGCCCCCCAAAGGCCGCCCAGATACACGGGAAGAGCGCTGCACTGAAGTTCCGTCCATAGTAACCCAGAGCCGCGCTGGAACACTTGTATCTGCCCATTCTCTGTCCGGGAACCTTCCGCGAAAATCAATACGTGGAAACCGCGGCGCATTGCCCGCGCAGCGTGCGCGAAACTTGCGCGAAAATCACCGGCCTGAGGCAAAGGAAAAACGTTGAAGAGAGCGGTCACCATGTAATAGTGAGCTCGATTTATAAACCAGTTGTACGGACCGCGCCCTTGGCGCAAATCCGATAGAAACTCTCCTACACTCGCTATCGCCACTCGCCGCCGCATTTTGGTCCCGAGTGCGTAGAATAGAAGCGGCACGTCCAACGCGGTGACGTGATTGGCCACAATCAAGAGTGGTTTATCCGGTTCGCATGCCCAATCCTTCTTGACACGCGGCGCCGCCAGGAGTGCGACGAGCGGCATTGCGATCCCCTCCAGAAAGGCCGTTCGCACTATCATCGCCAGGAACGACCACGGCCACTGCGGGTAAACATGTCGATCCCCAGGATGAACGATCTCTTTTTGCTCTTGAAGCATTTCAACCAAATCGCGCATCGCTCGCAGAGAGTGCACCCGGTCATCGGAAACCGTCATATTGAACTCTTCCTCGACCTCAAACACAATGCCGATCGCGTCGACCGAATCGATTCCAAGTTCGTCAAAGGTCGTATCGAGGGTCAACGCCTCGACCGGCAGGCGCTTTGATTTCGCGACGATCTTAAATATGCGCTCGCGCGTCAGGCTGTCCATGACTCTTTTTCTTCGGCAATGTCCGCACTGAATCCACGCTAAATCAGACGAGTACGGCCCGCTAGTTGATCTCTTGGTTAACTACCCTACCCTTCCATTCGACGTGCCGCTTGCTGAAATACCGAAAGGCCGAACGGACGATTATGAACATAGAAGCCAGGGAGCCCATCGGGTACGAGACGAAGAACGAAAGACTGGCTCCGACAGCTGCGCCCCACGTCGCCATAACAAGAAACATGGGCAATATCGCAATCGCGGCATACGCGCCGGAACCAGAGTCAAGCCCGCATATGTTCATGGCGAGAACGTAAAACGGAAAGAAAACTGTAGCAATTTGCCAGGCCACTACGACTATTAAAAAAATCACGCTGTTATTCAAAACAGCGAAGGAATTTTTAGTAAACCCATCCACGATCTCCGCCAAATTGCTGTACATCCGGCTTCGCAAAAGATCTGTTCCGTAACACACCATTACCCTAAAGCCCGCCCGTTTCAACAATCTCATGACAATGCAATCGTCCAGGACGTCCGATCGGTACCGGCCAAAGCCCCCAATCGCATCATGGGCGGTACGGCGAACCAATATGAAAGCGCCGGACGCGCGACATTCGCGCGAAGAACGCCGGTTTGCTTGTAAAGGGGTGCCACGCATGCAAGAAAGCCAGGACATTACGGGGAGAATCAAGTTCTCCCAATACGAATTCATGACCAATTTCGGCAACAGACCAAGAACATCCAGTTGATTCCGTCGCGCGAATTGCATGGCGCTCTCAACGGCCGTGGAATCGAAGATTACGTCGGCATCGGCCAGCAGCAACCATTTCCCGCTGGCTTCTTCTTTGGCTTGTTGAAGTGCAAACGTCTTACCGATCCATCCCGCCGCCAAGGGGCGGCCTTGGATAACGCGGATCCGGTCGGGGAAAATGGATCGCACATCTTCCAGAATCGACAGGGTGGAGTCGGTGGACCTATCGTCAATGACGATGATTTCCAGTGCATTATAGGTTTGCCGCGCGAGTGAAAGCAGATTTTCGCGAAGGACACGGGAAGCCTCATTCCTGGCTGGCACCAACACGGAGATCGTGTCTTGGTTACCTTGCGACGGTTGATCGCCCTTTATCCGGCTTAGCCGGGGAGTCCTTACCAGGATGCAAAGCGTCCTAACGAAGAACACAGTATTGACAAATCCCGCAATCAACAGAAGTTCCACTACCAGGTTCGTCGAGTGCAGATCTGGCATCGTTCTCAGGAGTATAGCGAATTTGACCTAGTTTGAATTTCTATCGGAACTCCGGAGTTCCGCATGATCTAGCTCACAGCGTGCGTGTTAAGATCGCCAGGGACGCTCCTATGCTCCGGTTGCTTTTGATCCCCGCTGCGCTGCTTGGCGTCTCGCTGTTGGGAATTTTGATTCGGTTGTCTTGGTGGATCTACCGGGGCGGTACGCGGGTAGTGGTACCGTGGGCCAACCAGGGGACGCCGAAGTTTTCCGCGTTGTCGCAACGGCTGCGCACTCGGGATGGTTCACATCTTGCGCTCCGCGAACCCGGAGTTTGCGCTTTGCTGTTCTGGAAAGCGCCTCCGGCGTTCGTACTCTTAGACCGGCTCACCGGATCTGCCGGCGTACGTAGCGTGGCTGCCGATTTTTCACATACGTGCGGCAAGGAACCGTGGCTGATCACTTCGCACGCAATCGCCGCGCGCAAGTGGAACATCGACGGGCCCCATTTCGTGCCTCTGTCGGCCTGCAATCGCTCGGGGCTGGTCCGGGTTGACGTGTCCTCGTGTATCGATGCCCGGCGGCTGCTGACCGATCTTGAGCGGTCCGTCTACCAGAGTTCCCTTCGCCATCGAGGCTTAGACCCGCTTGGGTACCTGCTTGGCGTCACCCGACGTGACAGAGTCACCTGCTCGGGCTTGATTGGAGGGGCGATACTGCGCCAGGTTGACACACCGCTAGCGGAAGCGCTACGGCAGGCGTTGAGGGAGCGGCTCACCTATGGTGAGATCACTCCCACGGACCTCGCGCGCGCCGCCGCTATCCTGAACCTCGTCCCTGAAGGGGAAACGCATCCCATCTTCATGCTCCCGGTGATCGCGCCGGGCCGCGCCTCGGAAGACCTGACCACGCGCCGGATTGCGTCCTAAGCGTTCCGGCCGTATGTACGTGATTTGTAGTACGCTGACAAAATCGGAGGCAGCGGAATGAAAAGGGCTCGCTTGTGGATAATTCTCGGAATTATTTTCGGCTGCGTCCTCTGCTGGGTGCTGGTGACAGCGCAACAACCGGCTATTATTCCCCCGTTTGCAACAACGCCATTCATGACAGCGTACACGGGCGGCATGAATTCCAGCATCACGTTGTATGCCAGGCACCTCAACGGAAGTTATGAAAGCGGAACGCTGGGTATATTGAATCCTCACGCTTTGGTGGCGGCCGCTACATCCATAGCCAGCTTCCTTAGCGAAGGACTCGGCAATCTCATAGCGGCTCCGGGTGGTCCTCCCAACATTGGCCGGGGCTCGGCATTGATTTCGGGGGGGAAATTCTCTTCTAGCGCGGCTGTCAGCCTAGCCTTACTGGGAACCTTCAACTCCACTGTCAACGTTTACCTCGGTTCTACTTCTTTGTCGTACACTGGCGGCGCCGCTTACTCTGTGGGCCCTAGTCCGGAGTCAATGATCGTGGCTGACTTCAATGGCGATTCGGTTATGGACATTGCGGTCACCTTTGATGGAGACCTGACCCGGAACATCCCCAGCGGAGTAAGCATCTTGCTCGCCAAGGGTGACGGCACGTTTTACCCCGCGGTTAACTATCCAGCAGGAGCTAACGCGAGGGGATTCGCCGCCTTCGACGTCAACCATGACAATATTCTGGATCTCGTCATCTCCGACAACATTACGGCCTCGGTTTACGTATTGACCGGGAATGCGAATGGCACGTTCAACGCCGCGGTACCGTACCCTGTTGCCGCCATCGGTGGTTCGTCGGTCACCATTGCCGATTTCAACGGGGACGGCAGTCCCGATATCGCCGTATCGTACTTCGGAGATCAGACCACCCTGGGCGGCGTCGACATTCTGCTTAACAACGGCAATGGAACATTCCACGCAGGCGGTACTCTGCCTTTAGGGGGCAGCCCCTTTTTTATCGCGGCAGGCGATTTCAACGGAGACTCGAAGCTGGATCTCGCAGTCCTCGATCAATACGCCCAGACCATCACCCTCTACCAGGGAGACGGCGCTGCGCACTTCCAAAGGATGTCCTCCTATTTGACCGGCCCCTTCGCGGATAATCTGATACTGACGGATTACAACCAAGACGGAATTCTCGATGTGCTGGTTGGGGAAGGCGACGCACGGCTTTTCGGTGGGACTTTGTACACCGGGAACATCGATGTCCTCCTCGGCCATGGCGACGGTACCTTTCAGGGGGCAGCGGTATCGAAAACGGGCCTCCGCTGCTGCAACCTCACTTTCACTGTGACGGGGGACTTCAACGGCGACGGCATACCCGACGCCATTGCCAACGACTATTTCGCGACGGGTGGCAAGAACCTCTACCTATTCCCCGGCGATGGAACCGGTGCATTCGCTGCCAATCCGACACTCATTACCTTTGACCCAACAGGCACTCCCAACCCTTCCAGCGCGGTTGCCGGCGATTTCAACGGCGACGGCAAATCGGATCTCGCGCTCGTGCTGAACAATCCTACGCGAGTTGGTGTACTGCTGAGTAACGGTTCCGGATTCGGCCCGCTATCCACAGTTGCAAATGGAACTGGATCCGCTGGAATCGCGGTTGGCGATTTTGACGGCGATGGCAAATTGGATCTTGCGGTTACCGATGGCAATGCCGCAACCACGGCCATTTATCACGGCCTGGGCAACGGCTCGTTCCAATTGGTCCACACGTATCCGACCGGCACCAGGCCGGGATCGCTTATAGCCGTGGATCTCAACGGGGATGGCCACTTGGATCTGGCGGTCGTCGATACCGGTAATAACGTTTCGACTCCAAATACCGCTGGCGCCGTCTATATCTTGAAGAACGACGGCAGCGGCGGCTTCGCAACCCCCGTCGCAGTTTCGCTGGGCGCCGGCGCCTTCCCCGCCAAGATTACCCCGGGCGATGTTAATGGGGACGGCATTTTGGACTTAGCGGTGAGCATGTATGGAGCCAACTACGTTACCGAGGTCGCGGTCCTAAAGGGGAACGGAGACGGCACGCTTCAATCTCCCACCTTTGTTCCGACCCTCGTCGGATACGCGCCGGGGGACTTAGTGCTCCGCGACTTTAACGGTGACGGCAAAACCGACCTGATTTTGGCCCGTTTCGACGGACCGATGACTTACCTTCAGGGCAACGGCAACGGCACATTTTCGGCCGAGGCTTCATTCAACGGCCCTCAGTCGGTCGTGTCGATCAACATCGCGGACGTGAACCGCGACGGCGCGCCGGACATTGTGGTCGGCGACAGTTACGGCGGCGTTTCCGGGCTTCTGAATACCACGCCTGCTGCGAATTTTCCTTGCCAGTTGAGTTCGACTGTATTGCAGCCATCCGTGGCGGGCGGCAACATCACGGTGACCATTAATTCCGGATCGTGCGCGCTGGGCGTAACCAATCTGCCGAGCTGGATCACGGTGGCGTCGACGAATGCCAGCGGGGTGACGCTCGCCATCGCGGCGAACACCGGCGGCGCGCGCAGCGCGAACATTTCCATCGGCAGCGTCTCGGTCACCGTCAATCAGGCGGCGCCTCCGGCATGCAGCTACTCGCTGAACGCAGGCGGCGAGGGCTTCACGGCGGCGGGAGGCAACGGCTCCGTCAACATTTCGGTAAATTCCGGATGCCCGTGGACTGCGACCAGCCCGCCCTCGTGGATTACGTTTACCAGCGGTGCTTCCGGCTCCGGCGCGGCGACCTTCACGTTCCAGGCATCCGCGAACTCAGGCGGGGCCCGTTCGGGCTCGTTCACGGTGGCGGGGATATCGTTTAATGTGCAGCAGGAAGCGGCATCGATTTCCGGGCTGAGCTTCGTCGGCTCGATGGCACACTTGGCGGCGGAGGAGAATTGGACCACTACCTTCACGCTGGTCAATAAGAATCCGTCTGCAGCGACGGCGCGCCTTGGTTTTTCAGGCGACACCAGTGATCCTACGGGTAACGGTCCGCTGATGCTGCCGCTGGTGTTTCCGCAGCAAAGCGGCGCGGCTGTTACCCGGCAAGCGGCTGCGGCAGGGCCATTACTGGCTGCATCGTTTGACCAGGCGCTGGCTGCGAATGCGTCGCTGATTGTCACGACCGGAGGGCCACAGACTCCACCAGTGCTGGTGGGCTCGGCGCAACTGGCGGCGACGGGCGCGGTGGATGGCTTCGCAATCTTCCACCAGATTCTGACGACGCAGGAGGCCGTGGTGCCGATGGAAACGCGCAACGCGAGTTCTTATCTGTTGGCATTCGATAATACCAGTGGCTTGGTGCTGGGTGTTGCCGTGGAAAACGTCTCGGCGCAGAACGCCGTCATTCCGGTGATCATTCGCGACGATACTGGCGCCGTGATCAGTTCTCCGGGAACCACTATCTCGCTGGGAGGCAGCGGGCACACCGCGTTCGTCTTGTCCGATCCTGCTTCCGGTTTCCCGGTCACGGCGAACAAACGCGGCACCATCGAATTTGATACGCCGCCGGGTGGCCAGATCAGCGTGTTAGGGCTTCGCTTCACGCCGCCCAACAACGCGCTCACTACGATTCCGGCGCTCGCGAACGTCGGGTCCGGAGGCGGCAGTATCGCGCATCTGGCTTCGGGTGGCGATGGCTGGCAAACCACCTTCGTGCTGGTCAACACCGGAACCAACTCGGCGCAAACTACGCTCAGTTTCTTCAACGATCAAACCGGCACTCCGATGTCCCTTCCGCTGACCTTTCCGCAAGGCAGCATCGCGGACACAACGGCTCCTTCGATTGCCCAAACCTTGGCAGCCGGAGCCACGCTGGTGATCGTCAGCGGCGGCACAACGCCGGCACTCCTCACCGGTTCGGCGCAGCTTAGCACCACTGGAAACGTCAGCGGTTTCGTGATCTTCCGCCATAACGGCCAGGAAGCGGTGGTGCCGCTGGAGAGCCGCAACGCCAACGGTTACATCATTGCTTTTGACAACACCAACGGCACGGCTACCGGCATTGCGGTGAACGCGGTGTCGGCGCAGGGTGTGAATATTCCGGTGGTGGTTCGCGACGACGCCGGCAATCAACTCGCTACAGACACCATCGCCGTGGCCGCGAACGGGCACTATGCGTTCACCCTGGTGACGGACAGATATCCGGCCACCGCCAACATTCGCGGCACCATCGAATTCGATAAGCCAGCCGGCGCTCAGATCGGCGCGCTCGGGATTCGCATCCCCACCGGGGCTGCGCATACTTATACGACCCTGCCAGCGTTGGCCAAGTAGCTCGGCTCTTGTAGCAAGCTGAAGTATTGATTTTCTGGAGCCACCCGCCGGGATCGAACCGGCGACCTGCTGATTACGAATCAGCCGCTCTACCAACTGAGCTAGGGTGGCTCTCTTGGTCCAGGGTATCATAGGAAGGTCGTGATATAGGCGGTTTTAAGCCCATTGGCCGATGTTTCGCGCCGATGAGACACAAAATAAAATGAACGCTCAGGTACCCGAAAGTGTGCTGGATCTCCAACTGGCGCTCGCGCGCGTCGGTGGCGACAAGGAGTTACTGCGCGAAATTGCGGTCCTCTTCATCGAGGAACGCCCTCGCGCCGTCGCGGAAATTCAAGAGGCAATCGCGGCCCAAGACGCGGCGAAGCTGGAGAACGCGGCTCATGCCCTGAAAGGTTCGGTAGCGAACTTTGGCGCGCGGGACGCCGTGGAAGCCGCCTTCCGGCTCGAACAGATGGGCCGCGCGAAAGAAATGAGCGAAGCCGGGGAGATGGTCCGCAAGCTGGAAAGCGCCTTGTCGGTGGTCTGCGCGGAACTCAGCGCGCTGTAACCCGGCCGCTCAAGACGCCAGATATTTTTCCAGATCGCGCAGCCCTTCGGGCGACCCGATTTCATAGAACCTTTCCGCTACTTCGTATCCCGCGAGCTGGCCCTCCAGGCTCAAGCGATGAAACACCGCCGAAAGATCGAACACGGTTTCCGCGATGCCGGCAATCACATCGCGCCGCAGCACGGACAAACCGTAGTCAATATATTCCATGCACGCTTGAATCGACGGCTCTGCGTTCTTGGCATAGAGGCGGACGCGGCCGGCGTCGTAGATAACGTTGCTGCGGTCCCAGCGGCCTCGATTTTTGAGCACCGTCATGAGCGCTGGGCTCCGGCTGGCTTCAAACGCGCTCCACACAGGCGCAAACTCGACCGGCAGGAAGGAGTCGCCATAGAGTACGAAGAATGACTCGTCGAGTACGCGCTCGTCGAGCGCCAGCCGCAACGCGCCGCCGGTTCCGCGGAGCTCGGATCCCTCGTCGACATAGCGCAACGAGCGCACCGGCGCAGGTTGCGTGGCCCAATACTGGCGGATCTGCTCACCCTGATGCGCGATGCAATAGACCACGTCGTCGATACCCTGCGCCGCCAGCCACTGCATCTGATGCCATGCAAATGGACGTCCAGCCACCGGCAGCAGAGTCTTGGGGAGAAGATCGGTGAGCGGACGCATGCGGGTACCCAATCCACCGGCTAATATGACGCACTGCATGCTTATCGATCTCGCCTTCCCCTCAGCTTACCCTGGGGTCGGCCGCAATCTGTCGTACCCTAGAAAAACACCCCAAAATTATGGCTGAATCTCCCATCACTCCGCGCGCCAGGACTTTGCCGCCTGGTATCAGGACGTCGTTCTCGCAGGGCGACATGGCGGAGCCGGCCGAAATCGTCAAAGGCTGCATGGTCATCAAGGCCAACGGCTACGCGGTCTGGGAAGTGCTGCAGCGCGAACTCGACACGCGCTTCAAGGCCACCGGCCATCAGAACATCTACTTCCCCCTGCTGATTCCGCAGAGCTTTCCTGCAAAAGGAAGCCGAGCACGTGGAAGGCTTCTCGCCGGAACTGGCGGTGGTCACCATCGCGGGCGGCAAGAACTCGAAGAGCCCTACGTCATCCGGCCCGACGTCGGAAACCATCATCGGCCACTTCTTCGCCAAATGGATTCAGAGCTAGCGCGATCTGCCCCTGCTGTTGAACCAGTGGGCCAACGTGGTCCGCTGGGAACTGCGCACGCGCATGTTCCTGCGCACCACGGAATTCCTCTGGCAGGAAGGCCACACCGCGCATTCGACCCACGCAGAGGCGCTGGAAGAAGTGCTGCGCATGCTCGATGTTTACGCCGACGTGGCCGAAAACGTCATGGCGATGCCGGTGATCAAGGGCGTGAAGACGCAAGCCGAGAAATTCGCCGGGCGCCTTGCGCAGCTATTCCATCGAAGCCATGATGCAGAACGGCCTCGCGCTGCAGGCCGGCACCAGCCACGACCTGGGCCAGAATTTCGGCAAGGCCTTCGACGTGAAGTTTCAGAGCAAGGAAGGCCAGCTCGATTACGTCTGGCAAACCAGTTGGGGCGTCAGCACGCGGCTGATCGGCGGCCTGATCATGAGCCACTCCGACGACAAGGGCCTGGTGCTGCCGCCGAAGCTCGCGCCGAAGAAAGCGGTGCTCGTGCCCATCTATCGCAAGGAAGAAGAGCGCGCCAGCGTGCTCGAAGCCGCGCACAGAATCGCCGCGGATATCGGCGCGAAGGTGGACGAGCGCGAAGGCCAGACGCCCGGCGCGAAGTTCTTTCACTGGGAGCGCCGCGGCGTGCCGGTGGTGCTGGAACTGGGGCCGCGCGACCTCGCCTCCGGCAACATCGTGCTGAAACGCCGCGACACCGGCGCCAAGGAAATCCTGCCGCAGGCAGAGATTGCCGCGAAGGTACCGGCAGTCCTGGAGCAGATGCAGAAGGACCTCTACGCTGCCGCTCGAAAACGCCTGAGGGACAATACACTTGTTGCCAATTCGATCGCCGAAGTGGAAGACATTCTTCGCCCTGTGACGGCCGAAAAAGGCGGCGGCAAGTTCGTGATGGCGCACATGAAAGACGATCCTCGCTGCGACGCCCGGGTTAAGGAATTCAAGGCCACCATCCGCTGTATACCCTTAGTGGACCAATACGACGGGCCCGGCAAATGTATCGTGACCGGCGAACCGGTCGACCGCCGGATCGTCATCGCAAAGTCGTATTAAGTACCGGCAGTACCCTATTTAGTTGCAACATTATAAACCACTCTCGGTTATTATGTATTTTTGCCTGGGAGCAATCGTAAGGGCGGAGGATTTATGTTGGCGGTAAGGTGTCGTATCCCTTTGGGGATATTTGGGCTAGTTTCCGCGTTGTCCTGCTGGGGAGCCAGCTTCGGGACCGTCGTGCCCATTAATGGCACCGTCTCCGATATCGCGCTCGACGAACGCCGTAACGTGGTTTGGGCCGCCAACTTCAGCGCCTATCGCGTCGAGCAGGTTTCTATTTCCGGCCAGAACCTGCTGACTCCACTCACTGTTCCGATGCCGCCAAGTGCCGTCGCCATTTCGCCCAACCACCGTTTCCTGGTAGTGGGCGAATATCAGCAGCCCGATCCCATTCTGCTGTCGCAAAATCCTTTCGCGCCGGAGACTGGCGGATATACGCTCTTCGATCTGGATGCGGGCCTGCGCTACGACGTGAACCTGAACGCTCCCGTGCTGTCAGTGGCTTTTGGATCCGATGGCAACGCATTGATCTTGACGCGCACTCCGGTGGCCGACCCGCAGAACCCCGGCCCTCTCACCAATCTGTTCGTGCTGCAGCCGTTCCCGTACCAAACTTTGACGGCGATCACCGCCATTCCGGTGCAGAGCGTCGATCTTCCGGTCCCGCTGGTCAAATTCCCCACCCAGATCGGTCAAGCCTCGGCGGGAGTTTCGGGCGACAAGAACAGCATCGTTATGCTGACTGCGGCCGCAGCGGATCCCGGGGCGACTTCCAACCTTTCTATCCTGATCCACTATGATGTGCCCTCCCAGACGGCTTTCGCCGAGGAGTTCACGAGTAGTCCCCCGGCCGGCCCGCGCACTGTCTCTGTGGATCAAAGCGCGGCGAACATCCTGGCAGACTGGGGCATGCATCGTTATTCGGCCGACGGTGGTTCTTATCTTCTGGCGCAATTTCCGCGCCCTAATGGCGCCTTTAATCTCGGCAGCCATGCCTGGGATCTGACGCGCGGTCTGATCTATGCTGAAATCCCCACGCCGGATGACATAACGCCGGTGCTGCACGTCATGGCCCCGGATAACCTGGCAGTTTACAAGCGGCTGCAGTTGCCCGGAGATCTATCCGGCAAATCTGAGATGTCGAGCGACGGACAAGGCATGTACTCGGCGTCCCCGAGCGGCGTGGCGATTCTTCCGGTTGGACAACTGCCGAATCTGCCGCAGGTGGGATTCTCGCAAGAGGATATGTTGTTTGCCGCGGATGCCTGCAATCAGTTGGTTTTGCAGCAAACCCTCAACATTATCAGCCTGAGTTCCGTCAATACCGATTTCACCCTTTCGCTGCCCACCGGGACTACCGGCGTCACGCTGTCCACCACCTCCGGCACCACGCCGGCGCACGTGGTGATTACCATCGACCCCAGCGCTTTTCAATCCGCGAGAGGCACTACCAGTATTCCGCTGACGCTCACGTCCAACGGGGCGGTGAATCTGCCGGCTCCCTTACGGTTGCTGATCAACACGCGGGATTTCAATCAGCGCGGGCAGATCGTAAACATACCCGGCAAGCTAGTGGATATCCTCACGGACCAGACCCGTTCGCGTGTATACATTCTCCGTCAGGATATAAACACGGTGTTGGTGTATGACGCGGTTACGCTCCAGCGCCTCGCGTTTCTGCGGACTGGAAATACGCCGACGCAGATGGCATTTTCCGCCGACCAAAGATATCTGATGGTCGGAAATGACAACTCGCAGATCGCGAATGTATTCGATCTGAACACATTAGAAGATGCCAGTCCCATCGTCTTTCCAGGCGGCCACTACCCGCGGACCATTGGCGTAGCCAATACCGGGATCTTTGCTCTGTCGCGCCTCGCCGGGGATCCACCCGTCTGCACCCCCGCGTTGAGCGGATCGGCAACCCTCGATACCGTCGATCTCACCAACCGCGTGGCAGTGACGCCGTGTACCCTTTCCGCCGGAGCGAGCCGGTCTATTTACCAGAACGGTTTTGCGGCTATCGACGGCGTTCTGACGGCCACGCCGGCCGGCGATTATCTGCTGTTGGCGATGACAGACGGCAATGTTCTCGAATACGCGGATTCAGCCCAGTCCTGGGTGGCGTCGCGCGCCGATCTCTCCAGCCTCGGCGGCGCCTATACTGCATTCAACGGAAATCTATTTCTGGCCGGCCCGAACCTCTTGAATGCCGCGCTGGTGCCGCTGGGTCAGCCCTTCCCCTCGACCGATGGCACGTCTTCGGGTGCCGGAGTGTTGAGTGGAGCCGGGCTGCGCACCACCGCCACCTCGGCCACCGATCCCGGCATCATCCAGCGCATCAACCTGACCAATCGCACCGAATACAACGCCACGTTGATGGCTGAAGCTCCGGTGACGACGACCAGTCTCACTACTGCTCCGGTGGGGCAAATTGGCGAGACCATATCGAACTTCACGCGCACTCTGGCGATTTCCCCGGATCAAACCAGAATTTTTGCTCTCACCACTTCCGGCCTGACGGTTTTGCCCTACACCTTTGACGCGGTTCTCGCCAAGCCGGTGGTTTCAAGCGTGATCAATGCAGCCGACCAGAGTAGCCTGGTGGCGCTGGGTGGAGTCGTGGACATCAACGGCACATCCCTGGCCAGCGGGTCGTTGTCGGCTGGCGCTCCTCCGTTGCCCGAATCGCTGGGCGATGTGTGTGCTCTGGTGAACGGGATGCCGTTGCCGCTGTTCAGTGTATCGACCGGACAATTGGTGGCGCAGTTGCCCTACATTTCCGGTGGCGGCAGTCTGGTGGTGCACAACACGGGCGGCGTCAGTGCTCCCTTCGCCTTTACGATTCAGGGCCAGGCCCCGGCCATTTATCAATCCGGCGGCATTGTCCAGGTAATTCGCGACGACGATAACCAGCCGGTCGATTTCACGAATCCCATCCATCCCAACTCGACGTTGACGATCTACGTTACCGGGCTGGGGTTGACGACTCCCTTGCCGGCTTTTAGGGACCGCGGCTCCCGCAACTCCTCCGGCCGTGGTTTTGGCTCCGCCCACGGTAACCCTCGGCGGTGTGTCCCTGGCCGTAACATCGGCAGCTTTAGTGCCCGGCCAGATCGGGGTGTACACAGTCAACGTTACGGCGCCCGCGAAAGTCCAGGTCGCCACCAGCGCGCCGCTCATTGTCTCGGCGGGCGGGAATAGCGCAACTTACAATGTCCGGGTGGTGAGCCCGTGACCGGTACGAACATCAGCGCAGTAAACATCAGCGCACCAAAATCAGGAGGATATAAATGCTGAAAAGTTTGACTTGCGCCGCAGTGATGTTTGCCGCGGTTGCAGGCTTGGCTTCTGCCCAGGATGCCCAGTGGGAGGTTGGCGCCATTGGCGGCGTCGGCTTTTCCCCCGACATGACTGTGAAAGACGGTTCTGCCAGCGCGTCGGCCAGCGTGCGGCCCGGCCTCACAATAGGCGCTTATGGCGGGCAGGACATGTATCGTTATTGGAGCGGTGAGGTCACCTATCTTTATCGCGAGGGCAATTTGAAGCTCTCCGGAAACGGCCAATCGGCAACTTTCGGCGCGCATACCCACTTGATCACCGGCGATTTTCTGGCGCATTTCAAGCCGCGCGGGTCGCACATCCGGCCCTTCGTATCTTTTGGCGGCGGCGTCGAAGTGATGGAGGGCACCGGCCAGGAGGCCTTCAATCAGCCGCTGGGCAACTTCGCGGCGCTCACGGCTACGCGTGAGGTTTTGCCGGTGGGTGAAGTGGGAGCCGGCGTGAAGGTTCGTCTGGCCAATCATCTGCAGTTGCGGGTCCAGGTGCGCGATTACATCAGCCAGGCTCCGCACGAAGTCATCGCACCGGCGCCAGGCGCCAAGTTAAGCGGGGTACGCCAGGACATTATTGGCACAGCTGCCATTGGCATAGTCTGGTAAGCCGCTTAGGCCCGATCCGACTCGGCCACGGCTGCCGGAGATAAAGAGGACGCGGCGCGCATGCCCATCATGGCCGGCGTTGCGAGCGTCGCGGCTGCCAGCAGCCACGGGATCGCGGGGGACGCGTACAATACCGGCAGCCCGAAACGGATGAGCAGCATCCATCCGGCTGCAATCGCCAGATAGGCGGCAGCCCTGCCCCAACGTTTTTCGAGAACATTCCAACAGGCCAAGGTCCACGGCACTGCCACAATCATGTCGCACAAATAGTGGCTGGCCAGCGCGTAGACCAGCATCGGCAGCAGATACAGCAGCATGCCGCAGCGCCACCATTTTCCAAGCGGCCATGCGGCGAGCAGCAGCGCAATTCCCCAACCGGTATGCAGCGAGGGCATGAAATTACGATTCGGGCCGGCGGGTTCGAACATAGCCGATCCGAAGGATGCGTTCGTCAGCGGCGGGTCTCCCGGGAAAATGCCGGCAAACGCAGTTTGTGCCCCAACTGCCGGAAACACCGCGTACGCCGCCAACGCGCTGACGGCCAATAGCGCGCAAAGAAGAATCAAGCGCCGCGACGATTTGGTATGCAACAGACTGGCGAGCGCCACCGGCATACCGAAATAGCACAGCTCGCAAACCGACTTGACCGCGGGATGGCTCAGAACGAATGCGGCTGCCGCGAAGCCAGGTTCAAGTCCGAAGCTGCCATCCGCCGCCAGAAGGTAGCGATCGAGCACCACGCCGCCGCCTCTGTTGATCGCGAGGACGGCCGCGGATGCAAGCGTGGGATAAAGTACCAGCATGGCAATCGCTGGGTGGACCGTTTGCTTGTGGAACAGTGGCGCGGCCACCGCCCATAGCGCTGTCGCCAAACCCAACCCGGAAATCCACGGACCCAGATGAAGGCGCACGAAGCCCAGACCGAGGAGAGCGCCTACCGCCGTCACCGGCAGCCACTCCCGAATCCGCGGTTTCGTCAGCAGGAAAGCAACGTAGCACGCCAAAAAACAAAACTGGATGAATGGGGCGAACTCTCCGACGACCGCCATACTGCCATACATTGTAAGCTGCCGTTGTAAGCTGTCGTTACAGTGAGCATCGTACAGTGAGTACTCGCGGCGCGGGAGTGGAACCGCGCGAGGTTTCGTTCGCATGCGCGGTCTGGTTCTGCATGATCGTGGCATACGCCGCGCTGCAATGGACCGCGCCTTTCGCGGGCAGCGCCGCCTTCCGCGCGCGATACTTTGGCTCCGACTTCGCGGAATTTTACGTCGCGGGTGAAATTATCAATCGGCACGGAGCCGATGCGCTTTACGATCTCGACTTGCAAACGCGCCTCTTCCGCGAATTGGATCCTCGCAACCAGGATGCCGCGCTGTGGTACGTGTGCGCGCCGTATCTGGCCCAGGTCTTCCGCCCATTCGCAGTGCTCTCCTATCGCGCCGCATATGCAGCGTGGATGATCGCCGCCATATTGATCTACGGGGCCGGCATCTGCGCACTGAGTCCTTATCTCGCAAGCTTGCCGAGGGACTACCGGCGCGCGGCACTTCTGCTTGGTTTGACTTTCGTACCGGTTGCTCTCTGGTCGCTGGCCGGCGGTCAGATTGGAGTGATCGGGTTCGCCATCATTGCTTGGTGTGTCCGTTTCGATTTGTCCGGCAAACAGCTTGCCGCCGGAGCCGCGCTGGCCTTGTGCAGCTATAAGCCGACCCTGCTACTGCTCTTCGTTCCATTTCTTCTGCTGCGAATGAACCTGCGTCTTCTGTTCGGATTCGCGGCAGGTTTGAGCGGCCTTCTGGCTGCTTCGCTGTTCGCGAGCAGCAAGGCGGTTTTGGATTGGTTCGAATTAATGTTCACGTATGGGCGATTCGCATCGCAAGGAAGCACGCCCTGGCCTGACACCTGGCCGCTCCTCATCGACATGAATCATTTCGTGCGGCGAATTTACGCGTCCGGCGCACGTCTGTCCGTGTTCATAGCCGCAGCCGCGTTCGTTGCCGTGGTGCTGGCACTTGCCCGCTACTGGCGCCGGTTCGACGCGGCCACTTTGGAACAGCGTCAACTCACTTGGGCAGTGACCATCTCCTCGTCGTTGCTCGCGAACCTGTACGTGACGGCTTACGATTCCGCGTCGATCGTCGCCGGAGCGTTACTCACCACTTTTGTATTGTGGCGGCGCCCCACGGAGCTCGTGTGGAAGCGGCGCTTCTATGCGATCGTCGCCGTGGTGTACGTAACGGCACTGATTCCCGCGCCTGTCATCGCCTACTTGCACGTTCACCTATACACGTTCGCGATCGCGGCGCTCGCAGCGTTCCAGTATCGATTGTTGAGCCGTGCCTAAAACTCTTTCGCCGGCGCGAAATGCCCGGCCAGCCTGACAAAGACCAGTTTGAAGCAGGCATCGCCCGCCATCAGCGCGGCGAGCCACAATACCGGATACGCATAGCGCGGATTGAACTGAATCACGTAGTACGGAAGCGGGAATATCAGCAATCCCACGAAAGCAGCTTTGCCCGCCATTGTCCGCCGATTGATCCAAAGGCCCACGAACGCCAGCAGACTGACCGCAGCCACCAGCCAACTGGAAGCCCACCACATCCAGATGCGCGCGACCGCGAGTTGCAGGAAGCGTCCTGGGTGAAGCCGTATCCAACTCACCGCTTCCGATTGCATGCGGCCAAAATATTGCGGCTCGCCGATGCGCGCGAGATCGGCGGCAACCGCCGCATTGCTGCCGGGATGCCATCGCTGGTAACGCTCGGCCTCGGCGTCTTCCTCGCGCGTCCCGGCCAAATCGTTATTCGATAGGAACAGTTCCAGGCCGAAGTTGTCGCGCAAGAATACCGGCGCTCGCATGACCAGAGAATTGCGCACGGCCCAAGGCGCAATCACGATCATCGCGATCGCCGCGGCTGCGATCGCATACTTCCGGCCCCGCAGCAGCCACACCACAGCCAGCGAAGCCGGACCCAACGCCGGCGACACCAACCAGCCGACTCCCATGACCGTTCCCGTCCAACCCCAGCGGACTCCCACCAGCGCACAAAGAAACACACCCTCGAACGCCAGCCACGCGGTGGAGGATTCCCACTGAGGCAAAGGCCACGTACAAAGCAACAAGCCGCACCCTGCAATTGCCCCCGGCACCCACGAGCCAAATGCGGCCGCCGCGATATACAGCAGCAGCACCACGCACAGAGTTTGAATCGCGACTTCGATTAGCACCAAAGCAAGCGCCGCGGGTGGCCGGTCTCCCCGCAAAAAGAGAATGGCGGCGAGCATGAGCGGATGCACCGGCGCATACGCGGCGGTGGGACCAGTAGTGTAGCCAAACGGATTTGCGAAGCCCTGTCCGTTCACCAGAGACCGCGCAATCGACATGTGCTCGTAGTTGCGCCCGAACGCGGTATGCGAGCCTGGCCCAACGCTGCGATAGACCAGGAACGGCACGGCGATCATGATCGCCAGCGCGATCGCCTCGCGTGGAACCGCCAAACGCTTGCCCGCGGGTTCTCTCTGCTCCACCTAGGGCGCTCCCTGCGCTTTGGATTTCCAGAAGATCACGTAATTCTTCGTCTCCGCGGATTGGGAATAGCGCCCGCCGCTCCTGACCGCTTGCACGCGAGCGGCATTGGTCTTGATGAGAACTACCGCCGCAAAATCTCCCGCGCGAAGCCGGCCTTCGTTCTTTTCGGGAGGCACAAGTCCAGCCCGCTCGTATTCACCCGCCGGCAGCCGCACCGCAGCTCCGAACGAATTCTCCAATCCGCGTGGCGGAAGGCGGCGCGCGGCGACATAGATCGACTCGTCATCCGAGTACACCGCGTCGTTTGGGCCAGTCTCGGCGTTCACGATTCGGGCGGCTTCCTCCTGTTGCGCCCATCTGCTAGGCCTGCCGGATAGCAAGCCCGCCACTGCCGGTATGGCGAGCCCCAGGGAGTAAAGCAAGATCGCGCCCGCCAGAATTTTAGACCGCCATTGCGGCAGCCTCCTTCGCGCACTCAGATGGCACAGTCCCGCGGCAGCCAGCAGGCTTGCGTACGGGACCACCAGGACGAAATACATATGCCATGTTAACGGCACAAGGACCAAATAGAACGCCCAAAGGACCGCGATCAATGCGGTGTATCTAACCGGACGCCGAGTGGAACCGGGAACCTTGCGGTCGAAAAGGAACAGCAAACCAGCAAGGCTCGACAACACCAGCACTGCACCCTGGATCGAAAGCACCCAGTCCATGATTTCGTGCAAATTGTGGGACGCGATGTTCTTCGGCAGCCCGGGTGCCGCAGTTCGATAGAACAGTTGAAATTTCACGATGCTGAACCACGCCTGCGCTGGCGCAAGCATCGCCAAGTAGGCCAGAGGAATCGACGCCACCGCCGCGCCGCAGACGAACCAAGGCAACTTACGGCGTCGATCGGGTCCCGTCTCTTGAAACACCATCGTTTGAAAAACCGTCAGAGCGAGAAAGAAAGGAACCGCTAGCAGGGACGTGTTCACAGCCGCGCCGGCTGCCAGACCCGTTAAAAAAGTTCGCATGACCGCAGGGCTCGCATCCAGTGCCGCAAGCCACGCCGACAGGCAAAAGAACATGCACAACGCATACGGCTGCGCATCGTCGCCCGACTGCGCCACCGGCACATTCAACCCAAACAGGAGCACCGCGACGATACTGCCTTGCGCTCCCCATCCCGGCTCCGCGAAAATTCGGGTTGCGATCCGCGCGACCATCGCCGCACTCGCGCAAATGAGCAGCCCTGAAAATAGATTCGCGGCGTGCCAACTGGTTCCGAAAATGCGCAGCCACGCTCCGCAGATCAGCGGATAGAGCGGAACCTGTTGCACAAAGAAATCCAGGTAGGGCTTGCGGCCTGCCGCCACCATCTGGGCCGCCAGCAAGTGATAAGTGTCGCCAAACGCCAGCGGCCATTGCGAGAACAGAATCGCCAGCGTGAAGACCAAGACCAAACTTCCCGCCACGCCGATTCCGCCGCCACGATGGTAGCTCGCTGGTGCTGAGTGCGGCCCCGCGCCGCTCCCGGGAGGGCGAACCGCCGCCATGCAGATTACAATCCCGTCGCGGGAATCGAGAGCAGGAATTCAACCGCTATGGCGACTCCATCGCGAGTGGCCGCGCGAAATTCCCAGCTCGCTAACGCCGCTAGGAGCGCCTGATCCGTTTCCGGCTTGATGGGCCGGACCAGACGCAGGCCCTCGAACTTGCCGTCCTTGTTCACCAGTCCGTGCACCAGCACGTATTTTTCATACGAAGGAAGTTTGATCGCGGGCTTGACCAACTTAGTAGGAAAGGGCGCCTTCACGGGCGCGCCCATCGGCCCCAGAACCACCACCGGTCCGTTGCCGGATTGTGGCTTTTCTCCGGGCACGCAAAAGAAGAGCGTCCAATCTCGCGCGGTACCCATCGAAACATACACCGAATAGATGGGGCGTCCGCTCAACAGGCCGCGGCTTTCGGGATACTGATCCACCGGCGAGGATTGCACCACCACCGCGTCGAAGGTTCCAGTGGGTGGACGGTTAATGGTAAGAGCGCCCGCGGCCGTGCGCCCCGAGCCTGCCCCGGTTCCCACTCCGCTGCCGGTTCCCGTTCCCGAGCCGGATCCAGTCCCCGTGCCGGTTCCTCCGGTGCCGGTCCCGCTGTTTTCGCTGGCGCCTGCTCCAGCGCCGTTCACTCCCAGGCCATTTGCGCCAATACCCGCGCTCTTGCTGCCCGGACTCGCGCCGTTGCCGCCGACCACCGCCAGCAGATTTCCGTCGGGCGACCCTCCCACCAATGCCGATCCGGTGCCGTAGCCCACCGCCGCCCGGCCATTGCCTGGCGCAGCACCGTTCAGCGCAGAGGTGCCGGCGCCACTCCCATTCGATGCCGCGCGTCCGTTCGAAGTTGAGCCGGCGGGTCCACCGCCGTTCGCGCCGGAACTCGCCGAACGCGCACTGCTGGCGGAGGGCGCGGCACCACTGCCTGCGGTGCTGGTCCCCGGTGCTGTGCCGGAGACGGCAGCCGGGCCGCTGGATTCGTGCGGCGGCTGCGCGATGTTGCCCGCAGGCACCACTACCGTCTCGTTGAACGGAATCGGATGATCGTTCATCGACAAAATGGTGAGTGGATCTCCCACGGGCGCGGGCGGCTGCTCCACCAGCTCCAGCGCCGGAGTCGCAATATCGGGCGATTGCGGCGGTGTTGGCGGTGTCTTGCGCCCTGGCGTCTGGAAGGGCTTGGGAATCTTGCGCATCTGCTTGAGATCCGTGAATACGCGGAAATTCGGCAGCGGCGTAGCGGGGGGCACCAGGTTTGGCGGGGACAGCGGTTGGATCAAAGTCTGCGTCGCGAGCGGCGTAGTGTGCACTTCGGGAGGAACGAACGTGCGCATCTCCTGCTTCGTGAGACGGATCTTTTCGGGAACCGGCGCGGGGGCCGGATTTGCCGCCACCGCGGGAGTCGCCACCGGAGTGGGCGTGGCCGCCTTGGCGGGCGCAGGCGCTGGATTTGGTTCTGGAGTTGCCGGCGCAGCGGGCTCAGGCTTCGGTGACCGCCCGGCTGTAGCCGCACGCGGAGCCGCAATTCCACCGCTACGTCCTTCGGCTGGGGATTTGCTGTTTTGAGAGGCCCGGGGATTGGGCAGCGGAGAACCGTTCGACCCGCTGTGCGAACCATCCAACTGGGCCACGTAATACAGCTTGCCGTTAATCCGGATCTCGTTCGGACGAGCGCTTTCAAGACGGGGATCCGGCTCCGCCGCAGGAGTCCGCACGTTGAACAGCGCAGCGATCACCGCGCCATGCAGCACCACCGATAAAACCAGGTTTCGCGGCGACGGTCCGGAATACACTTACACCATCCTACCCCGTCGGTAAAGTACACATGAAAAACTCTCGCAGTCCGCGTCAGCCAAGCTTTTTGGGGCTGCTCTGCGCTACGCCTCGGGACGCCGGACGAAGCGGCGGCGCGCCACCATGGAGCGGATCGATCCACCGGCACTGGCATTCTCCCGGCGGCCACCGAGATTCTTCAATCCGAACAGCGCCAGCTCAAAACGGTCGCGCGCGCCCACCTTTTCGTAGAGCGTGGTCAAGTAGGCCTTCACGGTACCTTCGGAAATGCCCAGCGTCGCCGCGATCTCTTTGTTTTTCAAACCCTGCGTGAGGAGCCCCACCAGTTCGCTTTGCCGCTTGCTCAAGCTCACCGGGCGGTTATTCAGCAGGTTCATCGTCAGCGAGCTTTCCATCCACAGCTCGCCGCGGGCCGCAATCTGCAG
>CAWCAP010000005.1:0-146630 GCA_963793395.1 Bryobacterales bacterium
GAATCGTGGTCACCAACCGGCGTCGTCCGTATGGGCGGGTGCGGGCGGGCGGCTGCCGCCTTCCACACCATGAGCTTGCGGCGGAAGAAGCAGACCTCTTCGCCGCGCTGGTTGAAGGCCTTCGTCTCGACCGTCACGATGCCGCGGTCGTCCTTCGACGAGGACGGCACTCGGTCGATCACCTTGGTCTCGGCGTAGATGGTGTCGCCGTGGAACGTGGGCTTTTTGTGGAGGAGCGATTCGACTTCGAGGTTCGCGATGCACGAGCCGCTCACGTCGGGCACGCTCATGCCGAGGACGAGGCTGTAGACGAGGTTGCCGACGACGACGTTCTTGCCGTGCACCGTGCTTTGCTCGGCGAACCACGCGTCGGTGTGCAGCGGGTGGTGGTTCATGGTGATCATGCAGAACAGATGGTCGTCGACTTCGGTGATGGTCTTGCCGGGCCAGTGCCTGTAGACGTCGCCGGGCTCGAAGTCCTCGAAGTAGCGGCCGAAGGGGCGGTCGTAGGTGGTCATGGTGGCTGCTCCTCCTGGTCGCCAGACGTCCGGCGGGGCGGCCGTAAGCCGAGGGACGAACCGGGGAGTGAACGTCGACGGTCAGCCGCCGACTTACCTGGTGCCCGGCACGAGCGGGATGGGGCCCGATTACCGCCAGTGCCACGTCGATGGGCAAGCCTGGGGAAGCCCTGGGGATAGGGCCTATTCGCCTCGCCAGTCACGGGCTGGGCGTGGCCTCGTTGGGACCAGACCGGTTGTTGTCCGCGTACTCGATGGAACAGTTCCCAGTGGTGCGGGGTACCCGCCTCGTTCCAGTCGGCGTCGATCATCGCGCATGGCGCTTGGCACCGGGTCGAGGAGCGGCCGGTCATCGGCGACCGAGTCCCGCCGCCCAGGATGTAGAGCTTGCCGTCGGCCACCTGCGGCCGCGTCGCAGAGGATCAATCGTGCGTCCATTTGTGGTCAGGCCCGGGCCGGCGAGAGGGCCGGCGTGCTCCAGGTCGGTCTTCGTAACGACGTCTACCGCCGGCCTCTGGCGACCGCCCTCGAACGGCTCGGGCTAGCCCCGGGATGGAGTTGCGTGGACGTGGGTGCGGGGGCGGTGACGTCTCGGTGGGTCTGGCCGAGGTGGTGGGCCGGACGGCCGTGTCTACGCCGTCGACAGCGATCCCCGCGGCCCGTGACGTGGTGGCGGCACGCCGCAGCGGCCGGCGCCGGCCAGGTGCTCGCCATCACCCAGGCCGGCGAGGATCTCCTGCTGCCGGAGCCCGTTGACCTGGCCTTCTGCCGGTTTTTGTTCCTGCACGTCGTCGAACCATGTGTGGTGCTGCGGTCGGATGGCGGGCGCCGTTCGGCGCCGGGGGCTGGGTAGTCGTCCAGGAGCCGATCACGACGGCCGGTCGCGTCGGCGGCGTCGGCGCTGTAGCATGCCCGACGCCCGCTATCCCGACGTGGGCGCGATCCTGCCTGCCCTGGTCGCGCGATGCCGGGCTCGAGCTGGTGGACGCATGGGCGGAGGCGCCTGCTGGGGCTGGGCCCGGACCCGTTGCGACCTACCTCGAAGTGTTGACCGAAGTCGATCCGGGCGACGACCCGGTGGTGCTGCCGCCGCTCGTCACCGTCGTGTGCCGGGCGCCGACTGAGCGGCGGGCGAGCAGGCCGAAGCAGCCGCCGGCTGACCCGCCGGCTGCGGGGAGCCGCGTCGATAGCATCGGCCGCCATGCCAGACGCCCACGGTTCGCCCGACCTCGCCGCCGATCCGCCGCCGTCGAGCAGGCCCAGGACGTCGTCGTGCAGCCGCCAAGCATTGGCGGCCCTCGGTGACGTCGACGCCCACCAGGTCGTCTCCTACGACCTTGCCCATGCGGCGGCCGGCCCTGGAGATGGCCCGCGCTGCGATCGAGCTACGGCGCCTACGGCGACCTTGAGTCTCGGCATGGCGGCGCCTTCGTCGCCGACGCCATCTACGACGTGGCCGATCCGGTCCGGGCCGCGAGGAGGAGTTCGGAGTCACCAGCGGGGCGCTCGACCGCGCGTGCTTCCACCGACCAAGGCCTGGCGCCAGCCGGCCTACCTGGCATCGCTCGTCGGCGAGCAGGGACCCCGCCACCTCGGATAGCGACCTGGAGATGGTGCATGACACGTTCCGGCGTTTCGCCGAGGACAAGGTCCGACCGGTCGCCGAGCACATCCACCGCCACAACGACGACATTCCCGAGGACGTCATCGACGGTCTGGCCGAGCTCGGCACGTTCGGCCTGTCGATCCCCGCGGAGTACGAAGGCTTCTCCGAGGGCGGCGAGGGCGAATACCTGGCCATGGTGGTCGCCACCGAGGAGCTCTCGCGTGGCTCGCTCGGGCGTCGCCGGATCACTCATCACCCGGCCCGAGATCCTGACCCGGGCGTTGGTCAAGGGCGGGACCGAAGAGCAGAAGCAGGAATGGCTCCCACGAAGTGGCGACCGGCTGAGATCCTCAACGCCGTCGCCGTGACCGAGCCCGACTACGGCTCCGACGTCGCCGGCCTGAAGGTGACCGCCCGACCCGTGCCCAACCCGGCCAGCGACGGACGCCGGCGAGGACGGTTAGCTCATCAATGGCGTCAAGACCTGGTGCACCTTCGCGGCCCAGCGCCGACGTCTTCATGCTGCTCGCCCGCACCGATCCCGGACCCCAGGCCGGCCACCGCGGCCTGTCCATGTTCATTGTTCCGAAGCCCCGTGGCGAGGGCCACGGCTTCTCGTTCACCCAGAGACGGCGGCACCCGGCGGCGGAAGATCGGAGGGCGGGCGATCGACACGCTCGGCTACCGCGGTATGCACTCCTACGAGGTGGCCTTCGAGGACTGGTGGGTGCCGGCCGCCAACCTGATCGGCGAGGCGGACGGCGTCGGCCGGGGCTTCTACCTCCAGATGCAGGGCTTCGAGAACGGCCGTCTCCAGACCGCGGCCCGCGCCGTCGGCGTCATGCAGGCCGCCTACGAGGCCGCCTACGACTACGCCGTCAACCGGCGGGTCTTCGGCAAGGCGCTCGAGGAGTACCAGCTCACGCAGGTCAAGCTGGCCCGCATGGCCGTCATCATCCAGGCCAGCCGCCAGTTCGCCTATCACGTGGCCCGGCTCATGGCCAAGGGTGAGGGCGCAATGGAGGCCTCCCTCGTGAAGGCCTATGTCTGCCGGGCGGCGGAATGGGTCACCCGCGAGGCCGTGCAGATCCACGGGGGCATGGGCTACGCCGAGGAGTACGCCGTCAGCCGCTACTTCGTCGACGCTCGGGTCCTGTCGATCTTCGAGGGCGCCGACGAGACGCTGGCCCTCAAGGTCATCGCCCGCCGGCTCCTCGAGGGCGCCGCCTAGTCCCCTCGTCCCGGAGTCGTAGGCCCGCGGGCCGATGCGCCAGCCGACCGGCGCGTCATACCCTTTGCAGCTGTGGGGAATATTGCCGCGGAGTTCGCCGATCCTGATTCGCCTCGTTGGCGTTGGATCGGCTTCGGCGTCGCCGTCCTCGTCACCAACCTGACCCTCTGGGGATTTCTCCAGGGTCCGCTCACCGGGGCCAGGTTGGTGCTCGCCATCGGCATCGTCCTGCTGTACTGGCTCGACCTGCTCGTCTTCCTGCCGCGATTCGTGTTCCTCCCGGTCGCCGTCGCCGGCCGCGGTCGCCATGGCTGGCGGGCACGGCGACAACATCATGCTCTTCCTGCCGATCCTCGCCTGTGGCGAGGCGGCGATCACGGGCACCCTGGTCGACGCCTTCGTGACCCTCGGCGTCGCCGTAAGCGCCATCGTGATCGACGCCGCCGTCACCGGAGCGCCGGCGCTCGACTTCTTCTCCACACCGCTCGGGTGCCTCCTGGCGACGGCAGTGAGCCTTGTCGTGCCGCCCTCCAAAATCTCAACGCCCAACTCCGGGCCAGCCAGGGTGCGATGGCCGCGCAGGCAGTGCTCGAAGAGCGGCGGCGCCTCGCCCGCGAGGTCCACGACGTGATCGCCCATTCGATGACGGTGACCATGCTCCACGTGGGCGGTGCCCGGCTGGCCCTCCAGGACGACCCGCCGACGTGGGCGGAGGCGCTGTCTGCGCTCGAGGAGGCCGAGCGCCAAGGCCGCCAGAGTCTGTCCGACATCCGCCGCACCGTCGGCCTCCTCGCCTCGGCCGGACCCGCACCGGCCGATGAGGGCCACTGGCCCGCCCGGCGCCGGGCGCCCACGAGATCAGCACGCTGGTCAGCACCTATCGGGAAGCGGGCGTCGACGTCACGCTGCGGATGCAGGGTGAAGTCACCGCCCTCTCTCCCGCCACCGGACTGGCCGCATACCGGATCGTCCAGGAAAGCCTCGCCAACGCGGCCAAGCACGCAGCAGGCGCCCCGGTGAAGGTCGATGTCCACGTCGGGCGGCGCCGGCTCGAGGTCAAGGTCATCAACGGCTCGCCGGTCCAGGACCACCCGGTGGTCGTCCCTCCCGTGCTGGAGGGAAGCGGTCACGGCACCGCGGGGATGGCCGAGCGGGCCCGCCTTCTCGGGGGCAAGGTCGAGGTCGGCCGGCGTGGCGACGGCTGGCGGGTGTGCGCCAGCCTCCCGGTCGGGTGACTGCGCGCCCGTCGGGGTTGCGACGCCCGCGTGGCCCAGTGATTAGACGGGTGGCCCGGTGAGTCAGCCGCGTGCGAGCGGGCGGGCCGGGTGATCAAAGTCGTACTGGTTGACGACCAGGCGCTGGTCCGGGCCGGGCTTCAGCGCATCCTGCGAGCCAAGGACGGGTTCGATGTGGTCGCCGAATGCGCGGACGGCGCCGAGGTCCCCGCTGCCGTCGGGCGCCACCGGCCCGACGTGATCGTCATGGACATCCGGATGAAAGGCGTCGACGGCGTCGAGGCGACCCGCCGGGTCCGAGCCGAGCCCGACGGGCCGCCGGTCCTCGTGCTCACCACGTTCGACGACGACGAGATCCTCTCGGCGGCGCCTGCGCGCCGGCGCATCAGGCTTCATCCTGAAGGACGCCAGCGCCGAGGACCTGATGCGGGCCGTCGAGGCGGTCGCCGCCGGCGATGGCTGGCTGGACCCGTCGGTCACGGGTCGGGTGCTCGCCGCCTACCGGGCGCCCGGACCGCCGGCACGCACGGCGACCGATGCGGTGGCGGACGCTGGCAGGACTGACCCAGCTTGTTGCCCCGGCTGCGCAGCGCACTGCGGCAGGCAGGTGATCCGCTGAAGGCGCCGGCCATGCAGGCGTACATGAAGTCCGCCATGCCCTATCACGGCGTGCCGGCTCCGCTGTTGCGCCAGATCTGCAAGCCCTCTTCGCAGACCTGCAGTTCTCCGTCGGCGTCGGCTTGGCAGGCGCAGGTGCTGGATCTGTGGCGCACGGCAAAGTTCCGCGAGGAGCGCTACGCCGCCCTGCACCTGGCGGGCGACAGGCGCGCCCGGCCGTTTCAGACGCCGGCCGCGATGAAGCTCTACGAGGAACTGATCGTCACCGGCGCCTGGTGGGATTACGTGGACGACATCGCCTCGCACCGCGTCGGGCCCATCCTGCGCGACCATCCCGAGCCCATGCGCCGCAAGATGCTGTCCTGGAGCAGGTCGGCCGACCTGTGGAAGCGACGCACGTCGATCATCTGCCAGCTGGGGTTCAAGGAAGCAGACCGACCTGAACTGCTGTACGCCTGCATCGAGCCGTCGCTGGGGTCGCGGGAATTCTTCTTGCGCAAGGCGATCGGCTGGGCGCTGCGCCAGTACGCCTGGACCGATCCGGCCGAGGTCAAAAAGTACGTGCGGCGAAATCGCGACCGCCTGAGCGCCTTGAGTACTCGGGAAGCCCTGAAAAATCTGGCATGAAAGCATCGTGCTGCGACGCGTCAGCACCAAAGCTGTGCCAATCGAGCGACTAGCTGACCCGAATCAGTGCAAAACTAATTGTGTCCCCGCATAAATCAATCGCTTATGATGGGCACGCTCATTGCAAACGATAAAAGCCGCGGCGGACTGGGTTCGAAAGGCACTTTGCGCCGGGCAACGATAGGACTGCGCTGGACAGCGTTTAACGGGGGACCGTTCCCTGTGCGTCACGTCTTGCTCGGGCCAATCGGATCCAGATCACCAACAGTTAACAACCACACGTTGATCCTGGAAGGGGAGATAAATGATAGTCCCGTCACCTAAATGGCTAGATTCAGGCAACAACGCCTGGCAGTTGGCAGCCGCGACATTCGTCGGCCTGTCTTCCTTGGAAAGGAACCTAGGTCACAGTTTGATTCAATGAAAGGGTTTAACACTGCTACCAGCTTGGCACTTGCAGCGCTTTCATCGTGCTTGCACTAGACTAAAGCAAAGTGGTCCGGCGCTGCCGATGCAAGGGAGCCCGAGAATTCGATGTCAGAACTGCATGCTGACATGGCGGCAGACTTGTACAATGCTCCCAACAACAGACAACGCTTACTGTGCTGTCATAGATCCCAGGGAGCAACAACAATTATTGTTCCTCCAAGATGGTTGAATCAACTGACCCGTTATCGTGGACATTTCCAGACGTCCACCATTGATCGCCCCATCGAACTTTCTTCATTCGGCGTGGCGTCCCCAGCGGGCTCAGGGATCAAAGCGTTGCGGGAGCAGCTTTTTGACAAGTATGTAGGGGACGTAGGACAAGACCTGAGGTCTTGCGTCCGCTCCATGATTCTGTCCTTTGCGGCATTCGTCATGATATGGGGCACGCGAGTGGCAGAATACTTTTATTACGAGTCAACCCCGTTCCGCTCCGCTGCGGCATCGGCAAATTTCTACGTACTGATTACGTTCAGTATTACGTGCTTCTACGGTATCGCCTATCGCAGGTCCGGCGGCGCGCTTTTACTAGGTTCAGTCTTGTGCCTGTGTTTGAACCTTATCGAACTGGCATTCCGCATTCATATCTTCTGACTCGCCACCCGCCCGGTTGCGACCTGATACGCCCAGTCGCTGCGTCCCAGTTCCGCCGCCGTCCGCGAAGCCTCTCGCGTGTCATAGGGAACGTTTCTGAATGTGGCATCCCAACCCGACGGCGTCTTTTCGAGAATCGCATACGAAGCGTCCGGCGAATAGTTCTCCATGGCGTGCGGCACGGGCGTATCGTCGCTGTACGCCACTAAGCCCACGCTCCCCGGATTCACAATCGTCTGCCCGTTCGCCAGCCGTACGAGCCGCGGAATGTGGGTATGCCCGCATACGATCACCGGCTGCGCCGCGCCGGCCAAGAGCCCTACGATCTCTTGCTCATTACGTACGACCGGATGACCGCTCGTGACATCCTCCAGCAGATAACACAAGTCGTCCGTCGGTGATCCGTGGCACAGGAGCACTTCATCCTCGAACACTGCAGTCGCCGGCAGACCGCGCAGCCACTCGATGGCATCCGTGCCCAGATCGCGAATCATCCACTCGGAACTCGGATCGGCGTTGGGCTCGAATAAGTCGCGGTCTTGATTGCCACGGATGGTCAGCGCGATGTCTGTACTGCGCAGTAGGTCGTAAGTCGCGCGTGGCTTCAGAGCTCCGTGCAGAATATCGCCCAGATTCCACAAGACGTCGACGCCCTGCTTGCGCACGTCGGCCAGCACCGCTTCGAGCGCCCATACATTGGCGTGAATATCGGCCAGCAGTCCGATGCGTTGGCGCATATTTTATTTAAACCCAGTTCTGCCTGTTTCAGATAAACTGATATTTTTATATGATCTATTCGCGTACCGCCGAATACGCCCTCCGCGCGCTCGTCCAACTGGCCGCCCTCCCGCCCGACGAATACGCCATGGCGAAGAACATCGCCGCCGAAGGCAACATCCCGTCACACTTTCTCGCCAAGATTTTGCAGGACCTCGCCCGCGACGGCTTCCTCAAATCCAACAAAGGCCCGCGCGGCGGATTCCGGCTCGCCCTGCCCGCCGAAGACCTTTCCATGCTGCGCGTCATCGAGGCCGTCGACGGCGCCGGGCGCTACGATCGCTGCATCGGCGGCGCCCCCGAATGCAATGACCGCGCCGCCTGCGGCATGCACGACTCGTGGAAGGCTCTGCGGTCGCGTATCATAGATTACTTGGGGGGTACTTCGATCGCCGATCTGGCGCAAGCCCTGGGTGAGAAGCGCCGCTTGCTCGCCCGCCCCCGCCGCAAGTGAAGGAGAGTTAACTGTTATGCAGAATTCCGTTTTAGTCCCGATGGTGGTCGAACAGACCTCGCGCGGCGAGCGCGCTTTCGACATTTACTCGCGCCTGCTCAAGGAGAACATCATTTTCCTGGGCACGCCCATCGACGACAACGTGGCCAACCTGGTCATCGCGCAGATGCTGTTCCTCGCGGCTGAAGATCCCGAGAAGGACATCTCGCTCTACATCAATTCGCCCGGTGGTTCCATCACCGCGGGCCTTGCGATCCTCGACACCATGCGTTTGGTCGAGCCCGATATCGTCACCTATTGCGTGGGCCAGGCCGCTTCCATGGCCGCCGTGCTGCTCGCCTGCGGGACCAAGGGAAAGCGCCACAGCCTGCCGCATTCGCGCATCCTGATCCACCAGCCGTCCATGAGCGGACTCGCCGGGCAAGCCACCGACATCGACATCTATGCGCGCGAAATCCTGCGCATGCGCGAGACCCTGAACCAGATTTTGGCCGACGCCACCGGGCAGCCGGTGGAACGTATCGCCCGCGACGTAGATCGCGATTACATTCTGGAGCCGGATCAGGCCATGGAATACGGCTTGATCGATCACATCATCGCCAGCCGCGCTCTGCAGCCGGTATTGAAGACCTAAGCCAGGAACTTCAGCAATTCCCGCTGGAACACGTCCGGCACTTGAATGTGCGGGACGTGTCCCACATTCGGGATCAGCACCAGTTCGCCGTGCGGAAGCGTGTCGGCGACGTGCTTTGCCAGCGCCGGGAAGTTCTCGCCGTCTTTATCGCCGCCGATCACCAGCGTTCGCGCCTGGATGTGCGCCCAATCGTAGACCACCGGGTCCAGATACGGCATCTGCCGATAGATGGCGCGCACCATCGCGAGCCGTGGCCAATCCGCACTCAGCGTCGGAGCGTACATGATTCGCACGAATTTCTCATACTCGGGCTTCCAAGCATTCGGGAAATAGCGTTGGATGGTTTCCTGGAATCCCTTATAAAGCTGATCGCGGCTCTGCGCCATGGTGGCTTTATAAGCCTCTTCGGCGCCCGGCCACGGCGACTTCCAGCGCACGTCCGTGAGGCCGATGGGATTGCACAGCACCGCGCGCTCGACTGCATCCGGATAGGACGCGCTGAAGCGCGCCGCGAGCATGCCTCCCATCGAATGCCCGAAGATCACTGGCTTCGAGACGCCTAACGATTCGATCAGCTTCCGCGTGTTCGCCGCCATGTCGTGAAAGTTGTAAGGGATCACAGGTTTCGATGAGCGTCCGAATCCAATCTGATCCGGAACGATGACTCGAAAACCGCTCGTGCGCAACGCCTCAATCAGCCCGCCGAAATAGAAGCCGCCAAAATTCATGCCATGCAGCAGCACGATCTGGCGCCCGCTAGCAACGCCTGCCGGCGGCACGTCCATGTAGGCCATGCGCACATCCTGCCCGTAGAGCGTCAACGGCAGAGTCTTGACGGGATGCGGATACGGAATGTCTTCGTAAGTGATGCTTCCCGGTACGACATCACTGGGTGCCTGGGCCATCGCTTTACTTTGCAGCGCCGCCGCCATTCCCGCTAATCCGCCCAACGCCCCGCGCCGCGATAACGTGCCCATAAATGCCTCCATCGGGGCCCAAAACATCCCCTGGGCGCTAGTGTAGCGCTTCAGGGCCGGGCGCCCGCCGCATCGATCCGGCGCATCAAACTCTCCAATTGCCGCGCATATTGCGGACGCGGATTATACATGTGAACTTTTTCTTCTAGCGTTTTGTTCTTGTAATAGCGGCCCTCCGCAAGCTGATGCGCGATATATTCCAGCCCGGCGCGGAAAGACGCAAAACTCTTGCGAGCCGACGCCCAGCCCCAACGATTATTCTCCCGCTGATAAATTCCGCAGGTGCTTTCTAATACCGATATCGCCGGAAGCAATCGATAGTCGATGGCGTAGGTGTCCGCAGTCCGCACATACTCTTTCGCGTGATACGGCGCGGGGCAACCGAAGGATTGAAAAAATGTTTCCAGCTTGGCGTGCCTCTGGTCTTCAGTAGCAGTCAGGCTGTCGGGAGTTACACTCGCATGGGCGCTCACAGTGAGAGCCCAGAGTCCGCAGCAGCGCAGCGCTTTGGACCAAAAGTGATTCGACGGTCTTGCAGAAATGGCCATTTGAAAACTCCAATTGAATTTGTTTGCCGGAAGAAGGCCTTACGTCCAGCCGGGAACGCCCACGCCTTGCGAGAGGCGGATGCGTCTCAATTTGTTAGATGGGAGGGCGCTGGTTTCGTAACGCTAAAAGGAGCGGATGGCGTGCAAATATTCGGTGAAAATCGCGGGTTTTTCTGAAACGCTAGGCCGCACCGGCGCGTCGTGGCCTAGCCGGCCAAAACTTTGTGCACGAATTGCACTGCCATGGATCCTTCGCCCACCGCCGCGGCCACGCGCTTCAAGCTTCCGGCTCGCGCATCACCCACCGCGAACACGCCAGGTAAACTGGTTTCGAGCAGATACGGAGGCCGTGGCAGCGGCCACTCGGTACCCACGTCCGCGCCGGTCTTGATGAATTGCTTGTCATCCAGCGCTACGCATTTGCCCAGCCACGATGTATTTGGGTCCGCGCCAGTCATGATGAACAAGTGCTGGATGTCCTCAGTCTCTTTTAAGCCGGATTTGGAATTGCTCCAGTGAATGCGCTCCAGGTACGACTCGCCTTCCAGAGCTTGGATCTGCGTCCAGGTCTTCTGCGTGATTTCAGAGCATGCTTCGATGCGCGAAATCAAATATCGCGACATCGTTTCCGCCAGTCCCGGCCCGCGCACCAGCAGGAAGACGTGCTTGGCTACGCTCGAGAGAAAAACCGATGCCTGGCCCGCCGCGTTTCCTCCGCCCACCACGGCCACTGTTTGTCCGGAGCACATATCGGCCTCCACCGCAGTCGCGCCGTAATACACACCGGCCCCTTCGAATTGCGCCAGGTTCGGCAAATCCAGTTTGCGATATTGAGCGCCCGCCGCAATAATAATGCTGCGGCCTTGCACCGACGCGCCATCGTCCAGTTCAACCGTGTAGGGAGGACGGCTGCATTTCAGGGAACGCGCGGACCGCGCCACAGCGATATTGGCTCCAAATTTTTCCGCTTGCACGAAGGCACGGCGCGCCAGGTCTTGTCCTGAAATTCCGTTGGGAAAGCCTAGATAATTTTCGATCCGTGAACTCGATCCAGCCTGCCCACCGGGGGCATTACTCTCGACCACCAGCACGTTCAGTCCCTCGGATGCGCCATAGACCGCGGCCGCGAGTCCACTCGGTCCCGCGCCAATCACGATCAGGTCGTAAACCCCGCCTTCGTCGATTCCGGCGTTCAGCCCAAAGCACGCGGCGGCCTCCGCGTTGGTGGGATTCCGAAGCACCACATCGTTGCGGCAGATCAGAACCGGTATGTCCGCGACGGTGATTTGGAATTGATCCAGAATGATCTGGACGTCCGGATCGCGCTCCACATCCAGATAGGTGTGCGGATGTCCATTGCGGGACAGAAACGACTGCAGGCGCAGTGTGCCGGCGGAATGGCTGGATCCGATCAGCACCGCATCCCCGGCCGAATGAGCCACCAAGAAAACGCGCCGCAGCATAAACGCCCGCAGCAGGACTTCGCCCAATTCGGCATCGTTTTGCATCACGCGCCGCAATTCGGATCGCGGAATTTCCAGCAGGTTGCTGGCTTCGCGCGCCCGGCAGCGCACCAGGCTGCGGCGGCCCGAAAGCTGGTTTACCTCGCCGGTGAATTCTCCACGACTGAGAACATGCAGAGTGCCTTCGTGATCCTTGGTTACGTTCGCAACTTCGATGCTGCCCTCCAGCACCACAAAAACACCGCGGCTGGCGTCGCCTTGATCGAAAACAATTTCGCGTGCCTCGACGCGCCGCTGCTGGCCGAAGGCGGAAAGCCGCGCGATCTGCGCGTCCGTCAAAGCGGGGAACATCTCGTCGATTTGTTTGTCGGTGGCTTCGGACATAACGAGAGGAAAAACGCGGGTGCGCGACGTGGACCTACGCAGAAAAAGTTTAACATACCGCCCGCCAGCCGAATGAACATTTCGCCCCGCGCGGGCCGCTAAAATAGTAAAGAATGCACGTTGGAATCTGCACCGATCACGGCGGGTTTGATTTAAAGAACCAACTTGCGCAGAAGCTCCGCGCGGCGGGGCATGAAGTGAGCGACTTCGGAGCTTTCTCGCTCAATCCGCAAGACGACTATCCGGATTTCGTGATCCCCCTGGCCCGCGCGGTTGCCGAAGGAAAAGTTGTGCGCGGAGTCGCGGTCTGCGGCAGCGGCGTGGGGGCGGCGGTTTGCGCCAACAAGATCGCGAGTGTTCGCGCCGCGCTCATCGAAGATCATTTTTCGGCGCGCCAGGGCGTCGAAGACGATCACATGAACATCATTTGCCTGGGTGGCCGCATCGTTGGAGCGGAACTCGCCTGGGACTTGGTCCAAGCCTTTCTGGCGGCGGAATTCAGTCAAGCCGAGCGGCATTTACGACGCTTAGGTAAAGTGGCCGCGCTGGAACGCTAAGATCGCGAGCGCGAAAACGTGAGCGTGCCATGCGTGCGAAGGGAGTACCCCTGAATGTTTGAGAGCATCCTCTGCCAAGTGGCGGACTATGACGCCGAGCTCGTCGAGTCGCTGATCGAACTGGCGGTCGAGATCGCGCGTGAGGGGCGCGAGGGAAGACGCATCGGTACGTTATTCACGTTGGGTGACGAGGATGCGGTGCTTGCGAAGTCACGCTCGCTGATTCTCAATCCCCTCGAAGGTCATCCGGAAAGTGTGCGCCACATCAACGACCCGAACTTGCGCGGCACCGTCAAAGAATTGGCGCAGTTGGACGGCGGATTTGTCGTAAGTGCGGCGGGCATCGTGCTCGCGGCCTGCCGCTATCTGGATGCAGCCGCCACCGCTATCGATCTTCCGATGGGTCTCGGCAGCCGTCACATTGCTGCGGCGCACATCAGCTCCGCCACCCGCGCCGTCGGTATCGTTGTTTCGGAAAGCGCGGTGGTCCGACTCTTTTGCCACGGCTCTCTCATCGGCGAAATTATTCCCGAGTTGTGGATGCTGAAACGTTACGACATCCAGGCCGGTGGGCCGTTGGTGAAGGAAACAGCCGGCGATCTCGCCGTGATCACCCCGCGGCGCCGCCCCGGCGGACTCTCGCCTGCGACGCATGGCCGATCATAGCCGCGCGGGCGGTCTTCAGCGCTGCCACAAGATACGCCCGGATTCCAGCGGAACCGCCACGCCAGACCGCTGCGGGATTACGCGCGGCGTGTAGTCCGACGCTGGCCGCGTATTGGAGACCGTCGCGTTATACGAGTAGTGGCCTCCTGTGGCGGCCTGCGCGGACATTAACTTCATTTCCACCTGTTCGGCCGGCCCGCCGTTGACTCCCTCGGCGTACAGTTCCACTCGCACGGCATTCGGGTCGAGACCGTCCAGGGCGATTTCGGCCTCAACTACGTTGTGATTGCCGCTCGACTCCACGCGCACATTTCCGAAATGCAACGAGTCCCACTTCTCATTCACCGCCTGCCGCCAATCCACCACTTGTCTTGCCACCGCGCCCTGGTTCGACGACCGTTCCCGGTAACGCGCCGCGGCCGGAAGATAGTATTGCTCCGTGTACTCGCGCACCGCGCGGCTGGCCGAGAAGCGCGGTGTCAACTGCGCCATGCTTTCCCGCATCCGATTGACCCACCTGCTGGGAAGTCCGCTCTGATCACGGCTGTAAAACTCAGGAATCACCTCGCGCTCCAGTAAGTCGTAAAGAGCGCCGGCTTCGAGCGCGTCCCGCGCGGGATCGTCTCCATGCTCCTGGCCGTCCCCCAGCGCCCATCCGACATCCGGCGCGTAAGCCTCCGCCCACCAGCCATCCAGTTCGGAAAGATTGATGCCTCCATTCACCAGCACCTTCATGCCGCTGGTGCCGCAGGCCTCCCACGGACGCCGCGGGGTGTTGATCCAAACATCCACACCCTGCACCAGATTCTCCGTCAGCAGCATGTCATAGTCGCTGAGAAATACCGCATGCGGACGCACCTCCGGCTGCCGGATGAATTGCACCCATTTCTGAATCAGCGCTTGCCCGGCCTGGTCCGCCGGATGCGCCTTCCCTGCGATGATGAGTTGCACCGGGTGCTGTGGATTCGTCAACAAACGCAGCAGCCTTGGTGGATCGTGCAGTAACAAATCCGGTCTCTTATAGGTAGCGAAGCGCCGCGCAAAGCCCAACGTCAAGACATTGGGATCGAACACATGCTTCGCGCCTTCAACTGCCTCGGGAGCCGTCCCCGACGCGGCCAGCGACCGGGACAAACGTTCGCGGGCGTACTCCACCAGCGCCCCCCTGGAAGCGTTGCGGAATTGCCACAACGCAGCGTCGGAAATGCAGCGAATGTCCTGCGGCAGCCTTTCCGGCGTCCCTAGCCAGCGGCCTTTCCCGCAAGCGCCGGTCCAAAGTTCGTCGGCCAGCGCCGAATCCCAAGTGGGCGTGTGGACGCCGTTGGTCACGTATCCCACCGGAATTTCGCCCTCCGGCCACCGCGGAAACAGGGGCAGAAAAATGCGCCGGCTCACCTGACCGTGCAACCGGCTCACGCCGTTCACGGCCCCGCCTCCGCGAATCGCCAGATACGCCATATTGAAGGCTTCCGACGAATTCTCCGGATTCGCGCGGCCCAGAGCCAATAGATCGTAGACTGAAATACCAAGCTGCTGCTGCGCGTACGCGCCCAGATATTGTTCGATGAGGCTGGGCGCAAAACGGTCGAATCCGGCATCTACAGCGGTGTGTGTCGTGAAAAGATTTCCAGCTCGAGTCGCGGCCAGCGCTACTTCGAAAGGCTGCTTGGTCTCCTCCATGAAGTTGCGGGCGCGCTCCAGTACAGCGAAAGCCGCGTGCCCTTCATTCAGATGACACACCTCTGGCTGGATCCCCAGTGCACGTAGCAGCCGCCATCCGCCGATCCCCAGAAGCAGCTCTTGCTGCAGGCGCAGTTCGGGCCCGCCTCCATAAAGTTCACTCGTAATCCCGCGCACGGCCGGATAATTCGCGGCGTCATTGCTGTCCAGCAGGTAGAGCTTCACCCGGCCCACCTGGACCTGCCACGCGCGCAGCCAGACTGAATACCCCGGCAACGCAATCTCCAGGCGCAGCCACTCGCCGTTCGCCTGGCGTAGCGGCGTGACCGGCAACTGCCCGGGATCGTTATACGGATACAACGCCCTTTGCCAGCCATCCTTGTCGATCGCTTGCCGGAAATATCCTTGCTGGTACAGCAGTCCGACGCCAACCACTGGCACGCCCAAATCACTCGCCGCCTTGAGTTGATCGCCAGCCACGTTGCCGAGCCCGCCTGAGTAAATGGGCAGAGCTTCGCTCAACATGAACTCCATGCTGAAATACGCGGTGCAGGTTAGAGGAGAGCTTGCATGATTCTCTTGAAACCAGGCAGGCGCCCTTGACGCCTTGCGCGTTTCTTCCACCAGATCGTCAACTTGTTTGCGAAAAGCCGGATCCGCCAGCAGGTGCTCGATGTGATCGCGCGAGGCTGTTTGCAGCACTACCCACGGGTTGTGCGTAATTTCCCACAGCTTCGAATCCAGTGTCCGCCACACCTCATCGCTCGCGTGATTCCACGACCAGCGCATATCCAGCGCCAGCTCCGCCAAGGAATCGAATCCCGGAATTTCGGTGGGCAGCAGATTGTAAATGGGGTGGGTGGTGCGGATGTCCTGGCTCATGATTGCGTCGCTCCGATCGCGAGTACCTTTCTCCAGGATACGGCGAAGAAGGGCTCAATAAGGTGACGCAAAGATCCGAAATTAATATTCCGTGAACAACTTGAAGATGTTCGTGAACGCGCCGGGCGACTGGACAATGCCGCTGCACGTCCCGGAAACCACCGGCGCGCCGGGGCACTGTCGGTCGCGGCCCGCCGACCAGAAAGTCAGCATCCCGATCGCGCGCGCTTGCGCCGCCGAAACCAGAGTGGACGCGTCGCCTAGCGTGAAGACTTCAGGAGTGACGTCATTCAACCCGATCTCGGGCGTGATGCCGATCATCGCGCGGACCTGGGCGTCGGTCTTCGCTGCGTCGTAAAGCGCGGCCACCTGCGCGATGGTCGCGTTCATGGCGTCGACAGCATGCGCACCCATTTCGTTCGGATCGTAATCGCTGCCGTAATCCATGGTCATCACGTTGACGATGCCGATGCTGACTCCATTCGTCAATGCGTTTTGCAGCAAGCCCAGGCCTTCGGAAGTCAATCCCGTCGGGAGCACCGGAAGCGTGTACTGCACCACCAGCGTCTTCCCAGCGGCGATTGCGGCCGTCTGTAGCGCGGCAATGACTTTGTTGCGCCTGTCGATGGAACTTGTGTCGTCGAGCGCTGAGCCTTCGACATCGAAATCTATCCGCGTCAGGTCGTATTTGTCGATCACCGCCTGATACTGCGCCTGCAACACGGAGACGCTGGAACACGCGAGAGCCAATTCCGTTCCGTCGGCCCCGCCGAAGCTGACGATCACATCGCCGCTCTGCGCGCGCAATGCCGCCACATCATCTACCTCGAAGTTCTGCGTCATCGTATAAGATCCGGCCCAAGTGGCCTGACAGCCGCGGCCGGCAACGATGAACGCCAGTGAGAAATATTTCTGACCCGTTGCAGTTGCGATGCCCGCCAGCGAGGGCGTTGGGGATTGCAGCATGTCTATATAAGGCGCGAACAAATGCGCCGGGAAACGAGCGGAGGAGCTGCCCGCAGCGGTAGTCGCGCTCACCAGCCCCGACAAGCCCGAACTTCCAAACGTATCGGTGGCGGAGACCGCAAACTGATAAGCCGTCGATGGCAGCAGGCCGCTCGCATTGTAGGCCGCTGTCGTCAGGCCGCTCGCGATCGGCGTGCCGTCTCGATAGAGGTTGTAAGTCACGGTGCATCCGGCGGACGCCGTAACGGCGTTCCACAGGAGGTTAGCCGTGCTGGCAGAAACTGAACCCACCTGCAATCCCGCCGGCACCGCCGGATACGACGTGCAGGACGGGCCCATGGTTGTGGCGCTCACTGTATTGCCCAGCCCGGAAACGTTGCCGGCTTTGTCACGCGCGCGAACCGCAAACTGAAAAGTTGTCGAGGACGCAAGTCCCGTGACCGTGAATTTGGTGCTGAGCGTCGACGCGATCGCGGTACCGTTCTCGAATATCTCGTAGCCCGCCAGGCCGCTGCCTCGTTTGCCATCCGTTGAGGCGCGCCACTGCAAACTCACCGTTGTCGAAGTAACTGACGCGACATATAGTTGAGCGGGAGCAGTCGGCGGAGCGGAGTCGGCGCCCACCAGCATCGAATGCACTACGAGCGCGGCCCAAAACGTCGATTTCACGTACGGCAAGTATATCCCGGCGCGCGCGCTCGACCGGTACTGATACTGGTGCTGGTACTAGCGGACTCCCAACAGAAGATCGACCGTCAATTGATCCAACCGCTCGTACGCCAACCCCTTATCCGCGAGCGCAATGCGATCGAATTTTTCTGCCAGCAGAGTGTCGCGGTGCTGCGGAGAATACACCGATAGCCCGGGCGCTCCCTTTCCGGTTTCACGTATGCCCTGAAGCAGCGCCTGAATTTCCGGATCCGCGTTCCAGCGGGCCGCCCGTTCTTTCAGAATCAGATAAGTCCGCATGCAGCCGCGTGCGAAATCCTTCACGCCTTCGTAGTCTTCGGTGCGATAAGCGTGGGCGTCGAAGTGGCGCGGGCCCGCATACCCGACATCTTCCAGAAACTTCACCAGCCAGAATGTCGATTTTAGATTCGCCGATCCGAAGCGTAAGTCCTGGTCATAGCGTCCCGGCATTTGGTCGTTGAGATCGATATGGAAAAGCTTCCCGGCTTCCCATGCCTGCGCCACCGCATGCGCGAAATTCAGCCCGGCCATCTGTTCGTGCGCGAATTCTGGATTCACGCCGACCATCGCCGGATGAGCGAGTGTGGGGATGAAGCCCAGATACGCGCCTGTCGTAGCCATGTAGATGTCGCCACGCGGCTCGTTGGGCTTTGCCTCCATTGCGAAGCGGAATCCATATTTGCGATCCAGAGAATACTCGCAAAGATAGTTGACGGCCTCGCGCAGGCGCTTCACGGCCTCGTCGGGACGGCGGCAGGCGTCGGTTTCAACGCCTTCGCGCCCGCCCCACAGGACGAAGATTTTGGCGCCCAACTCGGCGCCGATATCCATCGCGCGCATGGTTTTCTGAACAGCGAAGGCGCGGACACGAGGGTCATTCGACGTGAACGCTCCGTCTTTAAATGCCGGATCGAAAAACAGATTCACGGTCGCCATCGGGACCACGATTCCGCTCGACGCACATGCCTCACGAAACTCTTTCACGATCCGGTCGCGCTCGGATGGCGTGGCGTCGATTGGCACCAGATCGTTGTCATGCAGATTCACTCCCCACGCGCCTACTTCCGCCAGCAGCTTGACTGCGTCCACCGGAGGCAACGGCGCCCGCACGGCATCGCCAAACGGATCGCGTCCGCGATTGCTGACGGTCCAAAGGCCAAACGAAAACTTGTGTTCCGGAAGTGGAGTGTATTGATCGGGCATTTCAGTTGTCCTGTAGTTGGAGACTGTGCAGCGTTGGATAGAGCCGCTGGTAATCGCGATAGCGTTCGTTCATTAATTTAGCAACATGCGGGCGGGACGCGATACTTTCCGTCGCGCGAATGGCCTGGTCGCAAGCCTCGTCCACTCCCGGCCATATTCCCGCGCCCACGCCTGCCAAGATCGCCGCCCCGAAAGCCGCGCCTTCTTCGGCTGCGATGATTTCGACGCTGCGGCCGTAAACATCCGCCTGGATCTGGCGCCAGAGAGGCGACCGCGCGCCGCCTCCGCCCAGTCGAATCTTTTCCACGGGCACATTGAGCTCCGAAAAAATCGTGAGACTGTCGCGCAGGCTGAATGCGACCCCTTCCATCACCGCTCGAATGACGTGCGCGCGCGTATGACTCGCCGTCAGCCCCACCAGCCCAGCGCGGATATTTGGATCCATGTGCGGCGCCCGCTCTCCCATCAGGTAAGGTCCCCACAGCGCTCCATCCGCGCCCGGCGGGGCGAGCGCCGCTTCTTCCGTCATGCGCTCGTACGACCACGACTCGGTGAACAAGTCCCGCAGCCAGCGCAACGAAAGTCCAGCGGCTTGAGTCACGCCCATCACGTGCCAGCGTCCTGGAATCGCGTGACAAAACGTATGCAGGCGCCCCTTGGGATCGAGGGCGGGACGATCGGTCGCCGCAAAGACGACACCGGATGTTCCAATCGTCGCGCTCACCGTTCCAGGGCGCGTGATTCCCATCCCGACCGCGCCCGCCGCCTGATCTCCCGCACCTGCGACAATCGGTGTTCCCGCGAGCAGTCCCGTCAATCGAGCGGCTTCGGTCGAAACACGCGCGCAGATTTCTGGAGACTCGAAAACCTCCGGCAGCAGTGACGCATCCAAATCAACCGCGTCCAGAAGCTCCTGCGACCAGCGCCGTTTGGACACATCCAGCAGCAGCGTGCCCGATGCCTCTGCCACATCAATCGCATACTCGCCGCTTAAGCAGAACCGAACATAGTCTTTTGGAAGCAGCACATGACGAACCCGGTTCCATATTTGCGGCTCGTGCTCGCGAATCCACAGCAGCTTGATCAAAGTGAAATTCGTAAGCGCCGGGTTGCAAGTCAGCTCCAGCAGCCGCTTCACGCCGACCGTTTGATTGAGCCACTCGCACTGCTCCTCGCCCCTCTGATCGCACCAAATAATCGACGGCCGCAGAACCTGCCCGTCGTTATCGAGAACCACCGTCCCATGCATCTGGCCGGATAAGCCGATGCAAGCGATTTGCCCCGGCTGCACGCCGCTTTGCGACAACACCGACTGCACCGCCTGTTGGCAAGCCTTCCACCAATCCGCAGGGTCCTGTTCCGCCCACGCCGCGCGTGGCGAAGTGAAAGGCTGGTGTTCGGCAGTTGCCGCGGCGATCAGGGCGCCGTCATCCGCCATGATGATCGCGCGCGACCCGCCGGTGCCGATATCGATTCCTAAGACCGGAATAACTGTCTCCTCCCGATAAAGTATAGGCCAGGAATCGAGCGGGGACGCGAAGTGGGTGGCGAGCCTATTCCTGAGAGCCCACTCCGCCGATTAGGGACAAATGGAGGGAAACATGAAAACCGCTTACGAAAACTGGATGACCCGGATTGTACTGTCGCTCTGCGGACTGTCATTCCTGGTAGGCATCATCAAAGGCGCGCTCGACGCCTAGCCGCTGGAGTCTGCCCGGCGCGCCCGGCAGCGGGATTCCAGCGCGATCTTCATTTTCTCCGCCAGCCCCGCCGCTGCGTACGGCTTTTGAATGAATCCAGCGAGCCCCTTGCCGGTGAAGCGGCGCGTCGCGTCGGCCTCTTCGTAACCGCTCGACAACACCACCGGAATGTCCGCTCGAATACTTTTCAGTCTGCCCAGCGCTTCTTCGCCCGACATCACGGGCATGGTCATGTCCAACAGGACCGCGTCGATCTCGGTCGCCAGTTCCTGAAACAAACGGACGCCCTCCCTGCCATTCGTAGCGGTCACCACTTTATAGCCATAGCTTTCCAGCGCCGACTTGGCGGCTTGCCGGACCGCGTCCTCGTCATCGATCACTAGAATTGTCTCGTCCCCCGCCAGATTCCTTTCCGTGGCCGAGGGAACTAGGCTCGCCGCTGGCCCTCCGGTAACCGGGAACAGCACTTTGAACGTACTCCCTTTGCCGGGAATGCTTTCCACGTGCAGCGCGCCTTTATGTCCCCGTACCATTCCGATCACCGCAGCCAGACCGAGCCCCCGCCCTGTGAACTTGGTAGTGAAGAACGGATCGAAAATGCGCGAGAGCGTCGCGGCATCCATCCCGCAACCGGCATCGCGCACCTCCAACGTGACGTATTTCCCGGGCGCCACGCCGTTGGGAGAAATCATTTGATTAATGTAGGCCTGGTTGACGTGTTCCAGACGCGTGATGATCCAAACCGTTTCGGTCTTGCCTTCGTCGACGGCTTCGGCTGCGTTGATGACCAGGTTCATCAATAGTTGCTGGAGCTGCGCCGCATCGCCCTCGATCGCAGGCAAGTCGTCCTGCAACTGTAAGCGCAGCTCGATAGTCCTGGGAATCGACGTGTGTAGCAGGTCTGTGATCTCGCGCGCCAGTTCGGATAAATTCAGCGGCTCGATCACGAAGCGGCCTTTGCCTGCGTAAGCCAGTAACTGCCGGGTCAAAACCGCCGCCCGCTCGCTCGCTTTCATTACCGCTTCCAGATTTTCGCGCACCGGATTTTCAGACGGAAGATCGTCCAGCACAATGCTGGCGTTGCCCATGATCCCAGTGAGCAAATTGTTAAAGTCGTGCGCGATGCCGCCGGCCAGCACGCCCAAGCTTTCCAGTTTCTGAGTTTGCTGCAACCGGTCGTTGAATCGCCGCCGCTCGGTCACGTCCCGGCCAAAGATGGCCAAGCCGTCTTTGGTTGGATAGGCGTCCACCTCAAACCAAATATCGAACGGCGCATAATGTTCTTCGAAATGCACGAACGCGCCGTCTTCCATGGCGCGATGAAGCTCGCGGTAGAGCGGAGTGTTGGCGCCGCCGGGAAACAGTTCCCAAACATTCCTGCCCAGTATTTCATCACGGGAAATGCGGCTTAATTCCGTGGCCTTGTCGTTGACGTAAGTGCAGCGCCATTGCCGGTCGAAGGCCGCGAAGCCGTCGCTGATGCTTTCGAGAATGTTTCTGGTCTGCTCGCTGTATTCTTCGAGAGCGGCACGAGAGCTCTTGAGTGACAGCGCCATCGCCTGGAAAGTCAGGGCGAACGTGCGTACTTCGGACGGCCCTTCTACCGGCACCGGGCTATCGAAGTCGCCTCGCTGCAAGGATCGTGCGCGCCCCGTCAGCCGCTTCAAAGGCCGCGAGACCAATTGCGCCAATACCAACGAACACACAATCGCCATCATCCCCAGGATGCCCGATACTTCCGCCACGTCCTTCGCCACGCGCTTGGTAGGCGCAAAGGCTTCGGTCTGATCGATCAGCGCCATGATGCATCCGCCGCCGATCTCCGGCACCGAGCGGAACCCGTAAATCACGGTAGCTCCACGGTAGCTTTCGCCGAGGCCTTCGCCATCCATTCCGTTAAGACACGTCTGAATCGGCTGGCCGCTGAGCGGGCGGCTCTCACCTTCCGGAGCGGGATACTTGGGCGGCGTGACAAAGAATCCGCGGTTGTCGGTGAGAAAAGTTTCGCCGGATTGACCCAGCCCGTAACGGTCCACAAAGATCTGGTTGGGAAGCTGCATGTCCCCGCGAATGGTGAGGACCCCATTGCCGTTCCGCGACAGCACTTGCAGAACGTAGGACGGCTTGCCGCCGCGGTCGAAACCGAAATGGGCGATTTGGCCGATGTCTGAAGGCACCGCGGCCGGCAGCAACGCCGCGTCTTTGCCCGCCATCACGGGCGCGCGGTCGCGATACGCCAGCCGGGCGGCGGTGGCGCCTTCGGTCGCAACGAAGTCCAACAGCAGTTTGCGTAGGCACCACGTCTCGCTATGCGCGCAACCAATATCGGCGGTTTTTAGCAGCGCATCGGCGCGGTCGCGCTGCTGCGCCAGTACTCGAATCAGCACCTGCTTGCGAACTGTAGCCGTCACACCCACGTCGCGAACGGCGTCTTTTTCAATAATCGTGCGCGACGTGCGGTAAGCGATCGAGCCCAGGCTGGCCGTGGCCAGAAGCACCAGAATGCCCAGGAACAGAATCAGTTCGGTGCGCAGCGAAATTCCTCGGCGATGCGCTTTGATGCTGCCCGCCTGAACGTTTCTGAACCAGCGGTTCGCGCGATGCCGTTCCGGCTGCATCAGCTCCCGCAGGCCGCTTTGAACCACGGCGCAGCGGTTGTCTTCGCGAAGGCAGTTTGCCGGGGGCGGGCGAAGGAATTCCTGGTGGCGCATAGCGTAGTCTCGAAAACCCGGTTCGCCAGCAGCACCAACGGATTAAAAAGGTGCTTCGGACGATACTTCTGCTCAGACCATCGGCAGTTCGGCTGAAACTGCATCTCCACCAAATAACCCAGCCCCCGGAGTAATTTTTGGGCGCTCACCTGCCCGCGGAATTCAAACCCTCCGCCTAGAAACGACAAGGCGGTGTACTGCCGTATCCGGACATCGGTCCAGAAGATCGCCCCTGCCGGCCAGATCTCTTCGAGGTTGGCTTTCAGAACGCGGTTGCCTCCCGCCTCCGCCTGCAAATGCAGATTTACGATTTCGGAACACAACATACTACGCCGCACAGCCTTGCTCCATTCCTTGTTCCTGCATTCCTTACTCCAGGCACTTACTCCTGTTCGCATTTGATCTTAGGAGGTACCACGACCATAGTACTGGTCGATGGGCCACATGAACAGGGGTGTAGGCCAACAAAAAACACTTAGATGATCTAGGATGAAAGCCTTAGGAAATGCCCGCAAATGCGGGGTAAATCCCTCTGTGGTGCTCGCGGGATTCCGTCAGATTGGCCGTCCCAATTCGGTGCTATGGAACGGTTGGAGATTGTCGATGATATCCGGAGAATCGACGTCCACATGCCATTTGAAAAACCGCAATTGGATTCGATCCGGCAGAAAATCGGCGATGGTAAATCCATGCTGCTCGATGGGCTTGACCTCTTCTTGAACGTCGAGATGCGCCGGCGGAGTGGAGCCCACGCCGCGTCTCGCCGAGGGCCATCCCAGCGGTCCGGTGCCAATGGGACCAGCCAGAATCGAAGTGACGGGCGTCTTCTCGAGATTGAGCGTTCCCGAACGCAAAAGCTTTCCGATTCCGATTGCGTGCAAATCGCCGCTGACGGAAAGCGGGATGCGGCCTTTCATCGCTGCCATTGCAGCGACCAGGCGATCGTGCTGCTTCAACCAGCCGCTTTGCCAATAAGACTTCGGCTTGGCCGCCGTGAGCTTGCCGTCCGCGCCGAGCACATCGGGATACCACTCCATCCACTTTCCCGCGCTCCAACCCATGGGGCTGCTGGGAGCATGAACCAGATGTGTAACATCCGGCGCCGCCGTGCGCGCCAGCAGCCAGCGCTCCGCTTCGGGATCGATGTATACGGCGCTTGGCCCCGCGAGCGTGCAAGTACGGCGCACATCGTACAGCAGGACTTCCGCCAAGCGCCCGTAGCGCAGCGTGCCCCAACTCTCGGAAATCGCCTCTGTGCCCTCGCCCACTGAGCCCCACGGCAATCCCAGCGGACGATTCGCATCCGGCAGGAATTCCGGATAGTAAAGCCGCTGCGTGGCGCGCGCCAACTGCAGTTGGAACCAGACCGGAGGAAACGTGACAATCTCATCCCAGGCTTCGTCGTTATCGAAGTAATCGTGATCGTCTTGCAGGAAGAACGTCGGCGTGGAACGAAAGTCAGTGCCGTAGACATTCACAATCTGCGGCCCCGCTGCCAGTTTCAGCACGGTTTCATTCTTGTCGCCAAAGATCAGCGCCGATCGCTTGAAGCTTTCTAATTTGGTGGTGTTCCTGCGCTCCACCGGAAGATTCGGCGAGTGCAGATCCCAGTAAATGTGATCGCCATTCGCGACCATGGCTTGCGGTTGAAACGACAATGCGCGGCGCATCAGCCGATTTCGAATCGCGGTGGGGAGATACGGACGCTGATTGCGATCCGTGTCCGGGCCGCCGGCGCAGGTGAAGAACAGAAGCCGGAAACTCTCCGGCCGCGCGTCCGGGGCGGGGAAAGTCGATAGCTCCCACGGTTGGCACAGCGGCTTGCGGTTCGAGCCAACCAGCGACAGCGAATATCGCCGCCCTGGCTGCAGACCGGTTGCATGGAACTGCCAGAACGCGCCTTCGGTGTCGTTCATCCGGCCGCGAAAAGTCGCGCCGCCAATTCGCAGCGAAGGCGCTCCTGCCAACGGTTTCGCGAATGACGCTTTGATCAGGATTCGGGTGTCGCTCACCGTCGGCAGCAGGTGCACCACTTGCCCCGCGTCCCAGTCCCGCGCTGGTGGCGGCGTCGGGTCCTGTGCAAACGAGTCCGCTTCCAATGCCCCAAGCACCGCGGCACCCATGGTGCCCGTCAAAAACTCGCGCCGATCCATAATTATTTTTCCTTTCTTGCGAAAGTTGGTGGGCCCTGATGGATTCGAACCAACGACCAACGGATTATGAGTCCGCTGCACTAACCGCTGTGCTAAGGGCCCTTCTTTGACTACAGTTTCCGCGGCTGGGACTGATTAGTGACATCGTACCATTGCCCCTGAATCATGGCTCGCGCCGACGGCGTTTTTCCCGCACTCCGCTTGACACCGCCAGAAGACTCTGATAAAACTTACGGTCACTTGCCATATGGCATAGTTGCGAGTTGCCTCAAATATCAGAAACAGGGGTGCTGATTGGGGTGGTTCGCCGGGGTTTAATTTTAACGGGATTTGGCTTTGGGGAGGCCGCATGCGGATTTTCTTGAAATTCAATCTGTTTCTGACGATCGTTGCTATCGTTCTGTTCACAATTCCAGCGAGTGGACAAACTTCCAACGGAACCATCCTGGGAACCATCACCGACAGTTCTCACGCGGTGATGGCCAATGTGCAAGTAGCGCTCACCGACACCGGCACGAATACCCGCCGCACCGAATCGACCAATACCACCGGCTATTTCGTCTTTTCCAATCTCGCGCCCGGCACCTACCGCGTGGACGTGGAGCAACCCGGATTTCAAAAGACCGTGCGTTCCGATATCGGGCTGGATGCCAACACCACCGTCCGCGTGGACCTGCAGATGACTCCCGGCGCGGTCACCGAAACGGTGGATGTCACCAGCGAAGCTCCGGTGCTCAAGACTGATCGCGCCGATACCGGCGGCCAGATCAGTAGCGGAACGCTCGACACTATGCCGATGCTGCACAACCGGAATTATCAAAGCCTCCTCGAAATCGTTCCTGGCGTGCAGAAGTCGTATCGCGACCACTCCGCCTTCTTCAACTCGCAGGAGCACTTGCAGTCGGTAGTGAACGGCCTGGATCACCGCAACAACTACATGATCGAGGGTCTCGACAACAACGTGGAGGATTTGACCGGCATCATCCCGCCAGCCGATGCCATCGCGAACGTCGACGTGAGCACCGCCAACTACGATCCTGAACTCGGCCGGGCCGGTGGGGCGGTTACCAATGTGGTTCTGAAATCCGGCACCAACGATTATCACGGCAGCGCCTTCGAATACAACCGCGTCAACGCGCTGCAGGCGCGTGATCCTTTCAGCACGACCGCCGCGCCACACGCCGTTTACAATCAGTTTGGCGGCTCCTTCGGCGGCCGCATCAAAAGAGACAAACTTTTCTTTTTTGGCGACTATCAGGGAAGCCGCGACATTGCGGGCCAAACCAACATCGTTACCTTCCCGACCCTAGCCTTCCGCACCGGCAATCTGAGCGCATCTCCAACCACTGTCTACGATCCCAACTCCGGCGTTCAAACCGGCTCCACGACCGGGACCGGCCGCCTGCCTTTTGCGGGTAACATCATTCCGTCGAGCCGTATCAGCCCGGTTGCAGCCAAACTCCTCAGCTTCCTGCCGCCGCCTACCAGCGGCGGACTGTCCAATAATTTTCAGGAAAACACAGTACAGTCCAAGCCAATGGACCAGTTCGATACCAAGATCGATTACGTTATGGGTGCGAGCGACCGGCTGTTTTTCCGTTATAGTTTCCAGCGGGCGACGGTGAATGACCCCGGCCTCTACGGGCCCAATGGCGGTATTTACGGCGGTCCTCACAATAGCGGCTTCGAAGGATCAGGGCCTTCGCGCAATCAGAGCCCAGGGCTCAACTACACTCATATTCTGAGTCCGACGCTGGTGGCGGAGTTCCGCTTCGGCATTGTGCGTAACCACAATCAGGCGATCAATGTGGACGCGGGTACCACCACCTCCAAAGACGTCGGCATCCCCGGCGTCAATCTGGATGCGTGGTCGAGCGGCCTGGCCCAGATCAACGTGAACAACTTCACTACTCCGATGCTCGGATTCTCGGCCAGCCTTCCGTGGGTTCGATCGGTGACGAATTTCAACATGGTCAACAACTGGACCAAGACTCTGGGCACGCACATCATCAAGTGGGGTGTGGACGTCCGCCGCGAACGGCAGGACTTGCTGCAAACCCAGACTTTCAACCCGCGTGGACTGTTTGTCTTTACAGGGGGGACCACGCAGAACCCCGCCGACAGCAAGACCAGTTTAGGAAACTCATTCGGGTCCTTCCTGTTGGACCAGCCGTTCTCGATCGGCCGCGATCTCGCGGTTATTTTCCCGGCGCGCAGGAATACCATTTACAACCTGTATTTCCAGGACAAATGGCAGATTTCACAAAAGCTCACGGTGGACTTAGGCTTGCGCTGGGAATACTGGCCGTCCAGTACGCCGCACCATGCCGCCGGCTTCTCGAATTACAATCCGTATAACAACACGCTCTTGCTAGCTGGTCTGGGCAGCGTGCCCAATGACCTGGGAATCAATAGCCACCTCACCAGTTTTGGCCCCCGAATCGGCGTCGCCTATCGCTTCAACGACAAGACCGTTTTCCGCGCCGGCTACGGGATCAGTTATGTGCCCCGGGACACCAACGTTTATAACTTCCCGGTAGCGCAAGCCACCCAATTTACTGCCCCGAACTCGTTTTCCGCCGCTGGGTCGTTGGCCGTAGGCGTTCCGCCCATCAGCCCCGTCGTGTTGCCGTCCACGGGCATTATCGTCAACCCGCCTTTGAATCAGGCTTACACCTACATCCCGAGCAACCTTCCCCAAGGGTATGTGGAATCCTGGAATGTAACCTTGCAGCGGGCGCTGCCCGGCAATTTTTCAGCCGAGGCTGCCTTTGTCGGCAATCACGGAGTGAATTTACCAACCTCCAATAACCTGAACATCAATGCCAGCCAGGTTCCCGGCTCCGGAACTTCAACCGAGCCCGAGAACATCCTGTTCGGCAGGACCACCCAAACACTCGAGCCCTGGAATGCGCCCAGCTATTATGAGGCTTTGCAGGTCAGGTTGAATCGCAGATTCAGCAACGGTTTCACGCTTTTCAATTCGTACGCCTACGGCAAATCCATCGACTTCAACCCCAGCACCCAGGGCGCGAATAACTTTAACACCATCAATTTCGCGGCCAACAAGGGGCTCGCCGACTGGGACCGGCGCAATATCTACACCATGAGTGCGGTTTACGAGTTGCCTTTCGGGCAGGGAAAGCACATGTTGACCACCGGCCCCGGGAAGTGGATTCTGGGCGGCTGGCAGATGAATGCCCTGTGGACCTGGGAAAGCGGATTGCCGCTGGATATCAGCACCAACACTACCAGCTTGAACGCGCCGGGCAACATCAATCGCCCGAACGTAAATGGCCCGGTAAATATCCCCGGAGGCATTGGACCCGGCACCCTCTATTTCGACACGTCGATGTTTTCGGCGCCGGCGAAAGGCACGTTTGGCAATCTCGGCCGCAACGTCCTGCACGGACCCGGCCTCTTCAGCATCGACACATCGGTCTTCCGCAAATTCCCGATTCGCGAGCGGATGAATCTGGAGTTCCGCGCGGAAGCGTTTAACGTGACCAACCGGCCGCAGTATGACCGTCCGGATTACGTGTTCGGCGACGCGGCTTTCGGTCAGGTGATTTCGGCGCACGGCACGCAATCCGTGCTGATCAACAGCAGCCGGCAGTTGCAGTTCAGCATGCGGCTGCAGTTCTGACCGGCGGAGCCGGCTAAGCATCCGGGGAGGGGCTGCGCGCGCAATGCGCGTTAGTCCCACCCGCCTCTAACTGCCGATGGGCGCCGCAATCACGATCGGCATCGTCGGTGTGGTCGATCCGGCTGCGGGCTCAATGGTTACTGCTACTGTTCCGATCGCCGAGACGTCAACCGGTCCGCTCAAGATGTGGAGCGCGCGCGTGCCATCGGATTGGAAAAGTCCAGCGGGCTGTGGCGTGCCGCCTTTGGGGATCACCCACATCTCATAGGTCTTGCCCGCTCCCGCCGCAGGCAGATTAGATGCGATCAGCAGTACGCCCATCTGTGGATGCAGGAACACGTAGCCACGCGGCGGAGCGGTCTGGCCGCGTCCGAAACTCGCCGGGCGGGTTGCCGGATCCGAAAGAAACTGGAGCGCCTGCGTCAGGCGGTCGCGCTCCGCGTGGGACTGGTCTAGCGCGCGCCGCGCGTCCGCCAACTCGACGGTGCGGCTCCGTTCCTCGACGCCGAGCCATGCAGTGATGAGCAAGAGACACACCGCGCCCACTGCCCAAACCCATCCCCAACCGGGATAATGAACGCCCACCGATGTCAGCAAGCGCCGCTTCAAACGTCCGCGCGGTTTCACAGGCGGCGCGAGAGTGAAGACGCCGGCGTTGAGTGCCAGCGCAGCGGAGAGTGACTGATTGCAATCTTCGCAGCCGCGCGCCAAGTGGGCTTCGATCTCGGCCCTTTCGTCGGCTTCGAGCGCCCCCAATGCATAGAGCTCGAACAGTTCCTGGAGTTCCTGGCAGGTCATGCAATCGCCGCCTCCGCCAGCTCGTCGCGCAAAATCTTGAGCGCGCTACGGGTCCAGGTTTTCACAGTGCCCAGCGGCTGCTTCAGACGCTCCGCCATTTCGGTTTGCGACATGCCCTCGTAGTAGGCGAGCTCGATGACTTGCCGCTGCGTGGGCGTGAGCTTCTCGAAGGCGCTTTTCAGGCGGCGCACCCGATCCATCGCGAGCGCGGCGGAGTCGAGTTTCGCGAACAGGCCTGGGCGTTCCAGGTGCTCAAGTTCGATCGCTCCAGCTTCCATGCGCCCATCGACGGAGCGCAGATGATCGATGGCGCGGTTGCGTGCGACCGTAAGCACCCACGCGCCCAGCGCACCGCGTTCCGCATCGAAGGACTGCACACGGTTCCAGACGCGCAAGAAGGTTTCCTGCACCAGGTCTTCGGCGGTGGAAGCGTTGCGCACGATGCGGCAGATCAGCGAATACGCGAGGCGGCCGTAGCGATCGTAGAGATCGTTCATGGCCTTGGGCTCGCGGGCCTTCAGGCGGCGCACCAGATCGGCGTCGTCGGCGAGACGCAAGGCCACCTGCAGGATTGCAAACGCAAGCCCGGCCGGGCAGAATTTTGAGGAGCAACATTCGGATCGTTTAAGACAGCAGTCTTCTATAGGATATACGGGGCCGTGCTCCGGACGGATTGCCCACAGATAAACACAGATGGACACAGATAACTTAAGCTATCCGTGTCCATCTGTGTTCATCTGTGGGCCAATAACCGGGCGGTTGCCGTCCGCAACATTAACTATCTGTCATAATAAAGCCGGTGTCCCGCACACGAGAATTGGAAGCACAGCTCGCCAGCACGGAGCAGCAGCTTCGACTCCTGCAAAAGATCAGCCGCTACATGGTTCGCGAGGTTGGGCTCGCGAAATCGCTCGCGAGCGTGGTGTCGCTGGTGGTGGAATTCATGAACTCGGATTCCTGCCTGCTGTACCTGCTGCAGGACAAAGAACTGGTGTTGTGCGCATCCAACAACCCGCAGCCTTCGACGATCGGCAACGTGCGATTGAAGTTGGGGGAAGGCTTGACTGGCTGGGTGGCGCGCGAGCGGCGGTCTGCTCTCGATCTCGCGCGAGGCTTACGCCGATCCGCGGTTCAAGCTGTTCACGGATCTGCCGGAAGATGCTTACGAGGCCTTTCTGTCGGCTCCGATTCTGATGCGCGGACGGGTGGCCGGCGTCATCAACGTGCAGCATCGCGAGCCGCATCCGCATTCGGGCGGCGAGATGGAACTGCTCACCACCGTGGGCGAACAGATCGGGTGCCTGGTGGCGCTGGCTTCGCTCGACCCTGTGAAACTGGCCGAGACCGATTTGCTGGAACTGGTGATGGCTCCGGTGAGCTCAGGCCCAGGCTCCGCGCCGCGGCGTTAGCGATTATGCGGCGGTGGTTGCTGGCGGTGGTGCTGTTCCCGCTGCTGCACGGGCAATCCAATGACGGCGCCCGCTGGACCCTCCAGTATTTTTACGATCAGGACGGCAAGGATCTTCACATTAACGATCTGGCGTTTCCATCCGCTAAACGCGGGATCGCAGTGGGAACTATAATCGACCGCGAAGGCCGCAAGCCGCAATTCACTTCCTTAGTTACTAGCGATGGCGGCGAGCATTGGGCTTTGACTCCGCTGAAGGAATTTCCACGCTCGATTTTTTTTCTGGATGAATCGAATGGCTGGATGGTCACCGGCGAGTCGTTGTGGTACACGCAGGAAGCCGGGCGCAGTTGGACCCGCATCAGCGATCAAATTAAATCTGATAAGAAGCTGGCGGATGCTCCGCACACCGGGCTGATCCTGCGCGTTTGGTTTCTGGATGCGCAGCACGGTTACGCGGTGGGCTTGCAGAAATCAGTGTTTGAAACTCATGACGGCGGCCGCACGTGGAAGCCGCTGGCGGAAGCGGCCGTTCCTACAGCGAATCCCGCATACACTGTCTATTCGCACATCGCCTTTGCAGATGCGACGCATGGCATGATCGCCGGCGGCTATGCACCGCCGCGTACCGAAGGCAAATCGCGAATCGAGCGCGCCGAAGAAGACGATCTGCCGGATTGGATGCATCCCGAGACCGCGCTGCGCCGGCATCAGCAGCCGCGGCTCACGCTCGAATTGGACACGCGCGATGGCGGTGAGACGTGGAAGTCGGGCACGGCTCCGTTGCTGGGGTCGTTGGTCAGCGTGCGTTTAGCCGGAGAGGGTGGCCTGCTGCTTTTCAATTACACCGATTCCTTCGAATGGCCGGCGGAGGTCTACCGGCTGGATTTGAAAACCGGCAAGAGCGAGAGTGTATTCAAACAGAAAGACCGGCTGGTGACGGATGCGGCAATCTTCGACGACGGGCGCGCGTTTCTGGCGGCAGTCGAACCACCGGGGCGGCTTCGCTCTGCGCCGATTCCGGGCAAAGTGCGCATGCTTTCGAGCACTAATTTAAAAGACTGGGTGGAGATTCCCGTCGACTATCGCGCAGTGGCGCAATCGCTGGTGCTCGCGGGTCCGGATGCGGAGCATTTGTGGGCCGCGACCGATACCGGAATGATTCTGCGGCTGACGGCGCCGTCGCGCTGAGGCGCATCAAATTTTATTAAACGCGCGTTACAACTTCTGTTTTATCCACACTTTGTCCACGCTGGTTTGCTCGTAATCATCTGAAAATAAAGCAAATATACCTTGAGGAAAGCCGTCATTTTCGCTTGACGGATGCGGTGCATAAGCGCAAGATGGCTATGGTTCCAAGAGGTTCGAAGGACAGCGAGCCAAGCGGGAAGTAGCGGAGCTGGAGCGTTGATCCGTCGCGCGGTGGTACGTTAAAATATTGCAACGCGGCGGGGAGTGAAGGCAGATCGGGCAACTCGCTATGGTAAGTTTCTTCGGCTGAAAACGGGCAGAGCGCTACGATCTGGAAGGATCGAAAGGTCCTGGAGGGGAGCGGAGGCCCGGAGACAGACGAAGGGCTTTAGGACAGGAAGTTGGCAACGGGCGACTCGCAGTGATCGGTCTTGCCAGGCAAAAAAAAGCCAGGCGAGGCCGGGAGCGGGAAGCCGAACGGGCCAAGTGAAATTCCAGGGCAGCTTTGAAGATGTAGGCCAGGAGCGTTGACTCGGCTGCGGGGATTTGCCGCAAGGTAAGCTTTCGCTGCCGGAGAGTGAAAGGCCGCATCGAGGAGCAAACTTCTACCGGAACGGAGAGCGGACGCGCACCAGAGCTACGATCCGCGGCTGGATAAGACCGGCCGCGGGGAGTAAAGGGCTCACGTCACATCCGGTCCGGATGCCATGTTCTGGCCGTGCATGCCGGTCGGGGAGCAAGCGATCCACGGGTCACTTGGAACCATTTTTTTTGCGCGGCCCCGCCTTCGCGCAACGCCCGGTGACGGTCTTCCTCTTCTGGTTGCGCTACTCCGGGTGTGTCTACGCGCGGCAACCAACAAAACTAATTCTTGAGCGCTGAATCGGATTCGACTTCAGGCGGCGTCTGTGTGCGATCCTGATGCCGCCAAGTGAATTTTTCCTTACACTTTTTGAAGCTAGCGAAGTTGCAGCGGCAGGAGACGCAGCGGTAAGGAGTGGCTCCCAGCCGCAACTGCAGGCGAGTCCAGCGGGGCGGTGTGTAATGCTGCTGGCTCCAGGTGGAGAGCTGCTGGCGATAGCACTTAGGACAGCGCGCGTATTTCCAGGCGGCGGATTCCCAAGTGCTTGTAGCCCAGCGGGTGCTGCAGCGGCGGCAACGCAACGGGAAAATCCCGATCAGGCTCTTAAACCACTCGGCCATTCCGGAGCGGCGGGCCAGACGGGCATCGCGCGAACCGCACTCAGGACAGGCCAATTTCATCGCCGACACCCTTCGGAATCAATTATAGACTGGATTGGGGCGAAGCTTGACGTATTGATTCACGTGCGCGGAGAAGGTCTTGCGCAGATGATCGCATATCGCGCGGCCGCCTTGGATGGGCAGTCCCTCGATGCTGACCACCGGAAGCAACTCGCGCGTGGTGGAAGTGATGAAGACTTCTCCCGCGGCGCTGAGATCGGCCGGGAACAAGGGCTTTTCGGCGATCGGAATATCGGAAACGCGGATTTCTTCCAGCAGAACGGCGCGGGTGACGCCGCCGAGTCCACCCGAGGAGAGCGGCGGGGTCCAAACGCGGTTACCGGAATCCACGATGAAGACGTTGGCGGAGGTGCACTCGGCGATTTCGCCGCGCTCGTTGAGCAGGATGACTTCATCTAGACCCTGTTGGTGGGCTCTTTCATAGCGCGTCAGGTTCTCGGCCCAGGAGATGTATTTGGTGCCGGCAAATTCACTAGCGGCGTGGCGGCCGTTCGGAATGACGCCGAGTTTCGCGGCTGCGGGCCAGCGCACCATATCGACAGTGAACGCGATGACGTCGAAATCGCGAGTGACTGCCGGGCCTTCATAGAGTCCGCCGCGATTGCGTACGACCACTACGCGCAGGGTGGCGTTCAGCGGCTTGCCAGGCGCCGATTGATTGGCTTCGATGAGACGCTGGAGGCGCGACTCGAGGAATTCCGGTTGCGCCGGGAAGGGAACTCGCATGCGCGCGGCGTCGCGGCGCATCCGCTCCCAGTGGCGGTCGAAAGCGAACATCACGCCGTCGTAAACCCGTAGCGTGGAGAAAACGCCCCAGCCGGAGAGCAATCCGACCTGCCCCGGCGAGAGGCCGAGGTCGCCGGAATCGCGGATGTCGTCATTGTGCAGCAGGAAGCGGTGCATCGCTCCTTATTTTAGCGCCGGACGAGGCGGATAGGGGCCGTCCCGCGCCACCGCTCGCCCCGCTCATCCGCTTTTCCTACCTTTCGTCGGAAACTAGGGGCAGGGGATGGCGGAGTCCTTTACTGTGGAGCTCGAAGGGAGATTCACATGAATCATATGCTCAAGACCACCGTTACCGTGTTCGGCCTCGGCCTGGCAGTGCTGGGATTGGCGGCCGCGCAGGAACGCTTCGATATGCGGGTACGCAACGATTTCTTCGCCGGGTTCACCGGGAACCAGGAGGCGCTGGATCGCGCGATGAAGCTGTGCGAAGACGAACTGGCTCACAATCCGTCGAACGCGGCGGCGCTGGTGTGGCATGGCTCCGGAGTATTTTTTGAAAGCGGAACCTATTTTCAGGCCGGCGACCGGGCCAAAGGCGGTGAGTTTTGGCAGCGTGGACTGGGCGAGATGGACAAGGCGGTCGCGATGGCGCCCGATACCTTAGGTGTCCGCATCCCGCGGGGCGCGGTCCTGCTCACTGCCTCGCGCTCGCTTCCCAACGCGGAAATGGCGCGGCCTTTGATTGAGAAGGGCCTCGGCGACTTCGAGCATACGCTTGAAATTCAAAAGCCATATTTCGATACCTTGGGCACGCATCCGCGCGGTGAATTGCTGATCGGTTTGGCGGACGGCTACGCGCGGCTAGGTAAAGACGAGCAGGCGACGGCCTATTTTGAACGCATCCGCACTACGCTGCCGGGTACGCCTTATGCCGCGAGCGCTGAGAAGTGGCTAGCAACCAAGACGCTCGCGCCGCGCGAGGCGGGCTGTCTGGGCTGCCACGTTGCAAAATAGAAGTGAGCGAAGGAAGCGAAGCAAGCAATGATGACTGCGAATTGTGACCGCCACTGGCTGCTTCGATTGGCGCGCGTCGTGGCCGTCAATTGTGTAGCCGGTGCGATTCCGGCGGCGTTCCTGCTGATGATCGATTCCCACGTTAGTGGTGCGGATGTGCGGGAGAGCTTGATCGGCGGGACGATTTTCGCGAATGCCATTGGCATCCCTTGCAACTTTTTGCTCCCACGCTTGTATCCAAACGTCGCCCGGCGAGGCATAGCGCGCGAATGGGCCAGCGTAACACTCGCTCTGATTGTTCTAGCCGTCATAGGCTGCCTGATCGGGACCGCCGCGATTGCCGCGCTTGGGATGTTTCCGTGGCGGGCATATTGGACGGTGGCCCGCCACGATTTCGCGATCTGCATTTTCATCACGCTGGCCTTCGGATTGGTCTCCACCGCGTTCGGCCGAATGCAAGGGCGGCTGCATGAACAGGAACTAGAGCGGCAGCGGGCCGTCAATCTGGCGACCGAAGCGCAACTGGCTTCGCTGGAATCGCGCATTCATCCGCACTTCCTGTTCAATACTCTAAATTCGATCTCGGCGCTGATCCCGGTGGATCCGGAACGCGCCGAGCGTCTGATGGAGCGCATGGCGGCGCTGCTGCGCTTTTCGCTGGATGCGCATGCGCGCGGCCTCGTGCCACTGGACCAGGAAATGAAGATCGTGCGCGATTACCTCGAGATCGAACAGGCGCGGTTAGGCTCGCGTCTACGCTATCAGGTGGAGACTCCGGATGACGCCGGCAATTTGCGGCTGCCGCCGCTGGCGGTGCAAACGTTGATTGAAAACAGCATCAAATACGCGGTCGCGCCGGATCGAATGGGGGGCGAGATTCGGGTGTCGGCGCGCGAGACGCAGGGGCGGTTGCAGATTGAGGTTTCCGATACCGGACCGGGGTTTTCACTGGAGTCCGCGCCATCGGGGCATGGTCTCGACAACCTGCGCAATCGGCTGGCGATGCTGTTCGGCGAGACGGCCGATTTGCGGGTCACGAGGCAGGACGGATGGACCACGGTGCGCCTGATGTTCCCGTCGGCTGTCAAGGCATGATCAAAACTTTCATCGTCGACGACGAGCCGCTGGCTTTGGAGCGTCTGCGGCGCATGCTGCAGGCGACGGGTCGCATCGAGATCGTCGGAGCCTGTTCCGATCCGGTGGAAGCCGTGGAGCAGATTCGCTGGTCGCGGCCGCAGTTGTTGTTTCTGGATATCCATATGCCGGAGCTGACGGGCTTCGAACTTCTAGGAGAGTTGGAGCAGCAGCCGCTGGTGGTGTTCACCACCGCCTACGACCAGCATGCGCTGGAAGCGTTTCAAGTGAATTCTATCGACTACCTGATGAAGCCGATCGAGCCCGCGCATCTGGATCGGGCTCTAGCAAAGGCTGAGCGGCTCTTCGCCCAGGCGGGACCAGCCGCTGCGCCTCCCGATCTGCGCGCGCTGCTGGCGCAATTGGGATCGAGTGCTGCTACGCCGCGATGGATGGAGCGCATCGCTTCCCGCACGGGAGACAAGCTGGAACTGGTGGACCTCGCGCGCGTGACGCACTTTTACGCCAGCGATAAACTTACTTACGCCGCGACGGCGGAGCGCAATTACACCGTGGATCCCAGCATCACCGACCTTGAAAGCAAGCTCGACCCGGCGCGCTTCATCCGCATCCACCGCGCGACGATCCTGAATCTGGATCATCTGCGCGAGCTGCACACCTGGTTTGGCGGCAAGATGGTGGCGCGATTGAAAGATCCTAAGAAGACCGAGTTGGCGGTCTCGCGCGACCGTGTTCGCGCCTTGAAAGACCGCCTCGGCGTTTAGATTCGCGTTATTTCTCCAGCACTCCGCCCACGGTTGTCGAGCCGGTGCCGCTGCAACCCGTCGCACCATAGCGCAGGAATTTCTGCAATCGCTTGCCGGTGTCGACTTCCGCGGTATAGAGATTGCCCTTGCTATCTACGCTCACCTGATGCGTCCAGTGGAACTCGCCCGGCGCGCGGCCGCTGTGGCCGAACCGGCCGAGCTCTTCCAAATTACTTCGATTCAGAATATAAATCGCCATGTTGGCGTTGTCGGCGACATACAGGCAGCTCTGCGCCTTGTCGGTAGAGAAATTCATCGAGACGGCGGTGCCGATGATATTGGTGTGATCGCTGACAAACCGCTCGGCGACGAACCCGCATTTGCCGGGTTGGCCGTCGGGATTACTGCAGGCTTTGCCCAGTTCCGGACTGTTCTTGTCGAACACCTGAACGCGATCGTTGCCGCGGTCGCAGACATAAATCTTGCCATCATCGGCGATCTTGACGCAATGCACAGGGTTGCGGAAGAACGCGGGCTTCTTGTTGCCTTTGGCAGCATCGTCGATCCACGTGCCAGCGGCCTTCGCGCCTGCGTCATCTACCGGATTGTTTCCATACGCTCCGAAGTGGCCGATATATTTGCCAGTGTTCGCGTCGACAATCAGGACGCGGCGGTTGCCGTAACCGTCGGCGACATACAACCGGTTCGTCGCGGGGTCGACCACCATGTCCGCCGACAGATACGTCTGAGGAGTGCCGTTAAGGCCGCCATTGGTGTCGTTGCTGTTCGGACCCTTGGGCGTGCCACCGATCCGCATCTTGAAATTGCCGTCCATATCGAATTTCAGGATGAGGCCGTCGCCGCCTTCTTTATTCGTCGCCCACGGCATGTTGTTCTTGGGATTGTAGGCGCCACTCCCAGAAAGCCAAACGTTGTCGTTCTGATCGACGTAGATCCCGTGCTCGCTATTGGGCCAGATGCAGCCGGCTTCAACTTTGCATTTGCCACCGAGGAATCCGGGGTCCGAAGGACCGCCCCAGGAACGCAGCAGCTTGCCGTCGGCATCGAATTCGAGAACCGCGGGGGCCGCTTTGCAGCAATCGGTGATGGTTCCGTACTGGCGTGCCTGGCCGATGCCGTTGACTGGCTGGCCTTTCGCATCGGTGGCGCCCGCCGCGGGTCCTTCGAGTCCGGCCTCGTCATTCGTGAGGCTGCGCGCCCGATGGTAGACCCAAATATGGTCATGTTTGTCGACGTAGAGGCCGCCCACTTGACCGATCATCCAGTTATGCGGCAGCCGCTGCGGCCATGAGGGATCCACGATGAAACCCGGCGTCTTGCCGGTGCTGGAGGCATGGTACACGCCGGATTCCTTGGCTAGCCTGTCGAGCGCGCCGGTGCTCTTCAGTTGGTTGATAGCGTCGCTATCGGCCGCCACCGCCAGGCCGCTCAGGCCTAATACCATTGCCGCTAACGCGGCTGTTTTTTTAAGTTGAGTCATATTATTTTTCGAGTACGCCGCCCACTGTTGTGGATCCGGTGCCGCTGCAGCCCGTCGCGCCGTAGCGCAGGAATTTCTGGATACGTTTGCCGGTATCAACCTCGGCGGTGTAGATGTTGCCTTTACTATCCACGCTCACTTGATGCAGTCCAGTGGAATTCTCCCGGCGTGCGGCCGCTGTGGCCCAGCCGGCCGAGTTCTCTAAGGTTACTTCGATTCAGAATATAGATGGCCATGTTGGCGTTGTCTCCGATATACAGGCAGCTTTGCGCTTTGTCCGTTGAGAAGTTCATCGAAACCGCGGTTCCAATGATGTTGGTGTGATCGCTGATAAATTGCTCGGCGACGAAACCGCATTTACCGGCTTGCCATTGGGATTGCTGCAGGGCTTGCCTAGCGAGGGATCGTTCTTGTCGAACACCTGAATGCGATCGTTGCCGCGATCGCAGACATAGATTTTGCCGTCATTCGCGATTTTCACGCAATGCACCGGATTGCGGAAGAACGCCGGCTTCTTGTTGCCCTTCGCCGCGTCGTCGATCCATGTTCCTGCAGCCCTGGCGCCCGCGTCGTCCACCGGATTGTTTCCGTAAGCCCCGAAATGCCCAATATATTTGCCGGTGTTCGCGTCCACGATGAGAACGCGGCGGTTACCGTAACCGTCGGCGACATACAAACGGTTCGTTGCGGGATCGACCACCATGTCGGCCGCCAGATACAGCAGCGGCGTGCCATTGATGCCGCCGTTCGTGTCATTGCTCGCGGGGCCCTTGGGCGTGCCACCGATCCGCATCTTGAAGTTCCCGTCCATATCGAACTTCAGGATGAAACCGTCGCCGCCTTCCTTGTTTGTGGTCCACGGCTCGGACTTACCAGCGTTGCGAGCGTTATAGGCGTTATTGCCGGAGAGCCAAACGTTGTCGTTCTGATCGACGTAGATTCCGTGCTCGCTGTTGGGCCAAATGCAGCCGGCATCGGCCTTGCACTTCCCGCCGAGGAAACCGGGATCGCCAGGACCGCCCCAGGCGCGCAACAGCTTGCCATCGACATCAAACTCCATGACAGATGGAGCGGCCTTGCAGCAATCCGTGATGGTGCCGTACTGGCGCGCGTACCCGATACCGTTGACGGGCTGGCCCTTGTCATTGGTGGCGCCGGGCGCGGGGCCTTCGAGGCCGGCCTCGTCGTTGGTCAGCGTGCGCGGCCGTTGATAAATCCAAATATGATCGTGCTTGTCGACGTAGAGACCACCCACCTGGCCGATCATCCAGTTGTGCGGCAGGCGCTGCGGAAATGACGGGTCGACGATGAAGCCCGGCGTCTTGCCGGTGCTGGAAGCGTTGTACACGCCGGATTCCTTGGCCAGCCGGTCCAGCGCGCCGGTGCTCTTCAGGAGATTGACGGCATCGTTGTCGGCCGCCATCGCCAGGCCGGTCAGAGTCAACACCATCGCCGGCAGCGCGGCCAGCATTTTACGGCGGGTCACATTGATATGGATCATAATGCGATTTTTCCTTTCAGCGCGTGCTCGCAATATCCCGTTTGGAGCGCGCGGGGCCGTCAAAGAGTATATACCAATCGGGCGAGTTTGCAGAGCGCCAAGTGGCGTTCTTTCAGGCGGGCATTATTTCTTTAGAAACGTGCCCTTTTCGAGTTCCTCGAAGGCGTCCTGGAGCTGCTTTTGCGTGTTCATGACGATGGGTCCGTACCAGGCTACCGGCTCGTTAAGCGGTTTGCCGGAGACCAGCAGAAACCGAATGCCATCCGCGCCCGCTTGGACTTCCACCTCATCGCCGCGGTCGAAAACCACTAGAGACCGATTGTCAGCTTCCGATGGCGGCGCGGTGTCGAGCCAGCCAACACCTTCGGTGGGCACCGTGAGCGGACCGGACGCGTTGCAGAATTTGCCGGAGCCTGCGAACACATAGGCGAAAGCGTGGCGCGTGGTCTCGACCGGCAGAGTCTTGCGGCGTCCGGGAGCGATGGAGACATCCAGATAGATAGGCTCGGCCGCGACGCCATCGACAGGTCCCTTCTTGCCCCAAAAGCTTCCGCAGATGACGCGAACATGGGTGCCGTCGTCGTCTGTAATTTCAGGAATGTCTGGGGATTTCACTTCCTGATAACGCGGCGGCGTCATCTTCAACGTGGATGGCAGATTTCCCCACAGTTGAAAGCCGTGCATCTGGCCCGCCGGGTCGCCCTTCGGCATTTCCTGGTGGATGATGCCACTGCCGGCGGTCATCCATTGGACGTCGCCGGACGCGATGGCGCCGCGGTTGCCCAAGCTATCGCCATGTTCGACGGTTCCCGCGAGCACGTAAGTGATAGTCTCGATGCCGCGGTGCGGATGCCACGGGAATCCAGCCAGGTAGTCGTCCGGAACGTCATTGCGGAAGTCGTCGAGCAGGAGGAACGGATCGAACTCGGATGTGTTGCCGAAGCCGAACGCGCGGCGCAGGTGTACGCCCGCGCCCTCCATTGTAGGTTTGGATTTCAGCAGGCGTTTTACCGGCCGGATAGACATAACCTGATTTTATCAGGGCAGCTTGAACGCCAGTAAGTTTTGTCCCGATACTGTAGCAATATATTGTTTGCCCTGAAATGTATAACTGATGGCCGGCGAGCGGATCGCGGCGCCGGTCTGGAAATGCCACAGCACTTTCCCGGTGACGGCGTCGAGCGCCATCATATAGCCCTCGGAGTCGCCAGTGAAAATCAGTCCGCCAGCGGTGGCGAGCAGGCCTGAAGGACTGCTCATAAGCGGGTGTTTCCACTTGAGCGTTCCGGTCGAGGGGTCGACTGCATTGACGGAACCGCTGTTCGGCTCTTTCGGAACGCCAACCGCGTCGCCGGCCTGATATTGTTTTCCTTCGACATATTCCATCTTTTCGACATTGAACATCTGGCAGCCGTCAGTGGAGCTGAAATAATACAGGCCGGTCTTCGGGCTGTAAGCTGTGGCCGACCAGTTGTGGCCGCCGCCGAGTCCGGGGCACACCATATTCCCTTCCGGAGTGGGCTCGCGGCCAGCGATCAGGATGGGGCGTCCATCTGCGCCAATACCATCCGCCCAGTTCACCTTTGTGTAGGCCTTGGCCGTGAGGAATTTGCCAGTGGTGCGGTCCAGTAAATAATAAAATCCATTGCGGTTGGCCTGGGCGACGGCTTTGACTTTCACGCCTTTGACGGTGGCTTCGACCAGTACCGGGTCGGCCACGGCGTCCCAATCGTGGACGTCGTGCGGCGTCATCTGGAAATACCATTTGAGCTTCCCGGTGTCGGCGTCGATGGCGACGATGGCGCAGGTGTAAAGATTGTCACCGTTCCGCACCGAGCCGTCCATATCCGGGCCGGGATTGCCGATGCCCCAGTAGATGAGATTCAACTCGGGATCGTAGGTGCCGGTGATCCAGGTGGAACCGCCGCCGGTCTTAAATGAGCTGCCGCCCCAGGTTTCGATGCCGGGCTCTCCGGCGGTGGGAACGGTGTAGAAACGCCAGCGGCGCTTGCCGGTGGCCGCGTCATAGGCGTCGATGTAGCCGCGAATTCCCCACTCGGCTCCAGCGGTGCCGACGACCACCATATCTTTCACGATCAAGGGCGCGGCGGTGTTGGAATAACCCTTTTTGTAATCGTCGATGGTGGTTTCCCACAGCACTTTGCCACTCTTGGCTTCGAGTGACACCAGCGTGGATTGGATGTTCACTTTGAACAAGTGGTCGCCCAGCATGGCGAACCCGCGATTGACGGTTCCGCAGCACAGCCCTAAGCCGGAGGGACGTAATCGGAATAGCTCCAGACTTTTTTGCCGGTCAGCAGGTCGATAGCCCATGCGTTGTTCGATGGGCCGGTGAGATACATCATGTCGCCATAGACCAGCGGAGTGGTCTCGTTGTTGCCGGGGACGCCAGTGGGCAGAATCCAGGCAGGGGCGAGCTGCGATACGTTAGCGGTGGTGACCTGCGTCAGCGGACTGTAACGCCATCCGAAATAATTCTTGCCGTAGGAGAGCCAGGAGTTGGGATCCTGCTGCGCCTTGGTCAGTGTCTCTGTGGTCACGGGTGCGGGCACTTGTGCCTGCACCGCCAGCGTTGCCGCCAGTAAGATCCAGCCGAGCATCTTCATTGGTTATTCGCCTCGCTTCGCATCTTCTGTATGTAAGCTACTAAGTTGTCGATATCCGCCGCGCTAAACATCTTGCCGTAGTTGTCAGGCATGGTCGAACGCATTTCGCGGTTGATCGAGATCACATCGTCGCGCAGGTAGGTGCGCTCGTTTCCGGACTGATCGATCAGCCGCGCGGAAAAGTTATCCAGCCAGCGCTCGAGTCCGGAAATTTTCTGATGGTCGCGCGTCTCGACGGTGATGATCGCGAACCCGGGCGTGATGTCGGCGTTGGGATCGACGATGGATTCTCTCAGGGATTTAACGTTGCTGCGCCGGCCGCCGCGAGTCAGGTCTGGGCCGAGTCTTGTGCCCCGGGTCCCGATCTGATGACAACTGCCGCAATTGCCTTTCCCCCAAAACAACGTCTCGCCGGCCGTGGGATCGCCAGCCAGCACCGGCGCGACCGCGGATAACGATTTAACGAATGTGATCAAGCGCCAAATTTGATCGGGGCCGAGAGAGGCGAACGACGGCATCTCGGTGCCTCGGACGCCCTGCGAGACTACCCGGAATAGATCCGAGTCCTGCCGTCCCGCTTTGAATACGCCGCGCGTCAGATCGGGCGGACGCATTCCCTCAGCTTGTCCCTGGCCGCCGGTGCCGTCCCGGCCGTGGCACGGCGCGCACGACTGCGCAAAAAGTTTAGCGCCATCCGCCACAGCCTGCGCGTTGCCTGCGAAAGGATTGGTTTGAGCTTGACCAAAACACGACATCGGCGCGAGCGCTAAAAGCAGCGCCGGGTTCAACCACTGTCTAGATGCCATTCGTATAGAGTATCAGGCTGAACGGAAAAACAAAGGGCCCGGCGCCTTTGGTAAGCGCCGAGCCCCGGGAGATAGAAACTGACGATCGCTGTTTAGATCAGCTCGCTCATTTTTTCTTCGGCCGTCGGGAATTCCTTGCCGATCGGCGCTTTGAGAACTTCGTCCGCGATGGTCATGTAGATATCGCCGAAGGAGTTGTGCGATTTGGTGTGCGTGCCGCCCTTGATGCCGCCACCCGCGACCAGCGCCGCGAGGCCGTTGCACTTGTGCGGATTGGCTTCGGCGTGCTCGTGGATGTAGACGCAAGCGGTGTGATCCAGCAGGTTGCCGTCGCCTTCCGGCACGGCCTTCATGCGCTGCAGGAAGTAGGAGAACTCTTCCACGTGCCAGCGCGTGATGTCGCGGAGAATGCGCTGTTGCTCGGGCGAGCCGGCGTTGTTGTGCGTGTAATCGTGATGGCGATTCGCCGACAAGCCCAGCCAGGGGAAGCGGGTGAGGCTCTGGCACTTGGTGAGCATGTAGGACGCCACGCGCGTCTGCTTGGTAGCGAAGGCCTGGACCAGTAAGATCGGATTGAATCTTCGCGATCTTCGGATAATCCGTCAGGTCGGAGATGTCTTCCGGCTCCTTCAGATTCTTGCCGTAGTCGGGCGGCAGGCTGGCAATGGCGCGTTCCAGATCGCGCACCGAAGACAGGTGCTCTTCGAGACGCTGCTGGTCTTCATGACCGAGAGCTGGTTTCAACTCGGCCACGTCGCCGCCCACCAGGTCGAGAATGCTTTCCTTGCGGCCGACCCAGGTTTGATCTTTCTTGCCGAATAGCCGGTCGAACAGATTCTGCGGAATCATTTCCGGCGGCAGCGCGCGATCGTAACCCGCCCAGCTCATGTTGCGGTGAACGTTCTCACCATGCGATTCCTGCGCCACGCCGATCTGCAGCGAATGAAAGCGCGACTTTGAGCCAATCTTGCCAGCGATGATCTGGTCGATCGAAGGGCCGCTGGCGCCGCGTCCGGTGTAGGCAGTACCGGTCATGGATCCGCAGAGAGCGGTAAAGTGCCCGTTGCCTTGTCCATTGAGACGCGCGGCCACGTTGTCGATGCCGCTGATGACGTGAACGTAGTCCTTCACCGGCTCCAGGGGCGCGAGACAAGGCGAGAGCTCGTAGCCCGGTCCGGTGGCCTCGGGAATCCAATAGCGTTCCGGAATTCCATTGCCGTTCCACCAGATCATGAAGCGCGACTCGATGGCTTCGCCGCCCTTCTTCGCCGGAGCGGCATAAGCCGTGCCGTTGAAGTTGAACATCGCAGCGAGGGGCGGAAGCCCGATCCTTACTAATGCTCCGCTAGCGCTGATACCACGTAAGAATTTGCGTCTATCGAGTTTCATTTCTTATCTCCTCGCTTCAATGTTCAAACTAGAAGGCTTCGCGTTCACGGCTTTCGGACCGACGGCTTTCGGGTCAGCGACGGGCTCCGCTTTAAGATTAGCTCTTTCCGGTTTAAGATCCAACCCGTCCAAAAACTCCGGGGTGCGGATCAGGCCGATCAACAGGTCTTTAAAGTGGAAGCCAGAATCTCTAAAGGACGTGAACAATTGGCTGATGGTGGCATCGTCGGCGGATGTTTCCATGCGGCCGTATGCGTAACGGAAAATCTGCCGCACCATGCACTGCTGGCAAACGGTGGCCCCGGAAAGAATCTGCCCCAACTTCACGGAATCTGAGAACGTAGAATCCGGAATTCCGCGAACCTCGCCGTTGGTGTCGAGCGGCAGGTCGATTTTCTTGTCGCCGCCGCGCTTGCCGGTCTCGCTTTCAATCAGAATCGTCTCGTGCTCGCGATAGCGGCCAATCGCGTCGAAGCTTTCGAGCCCGAATCCAATCGGGTCCATCAAGCGGTGGCAGGAAGCGCACAGAGGATTGGCCTCGTGATTCAACATCCGCGCCCGGCGGGTGAGCGGCTTGTCCGCGCTGGCCTCGGGAAGATTGGTATCCACGTTGGGGGGCGGAGGCGGGACATTCTGGCAGAGCAATTGTTCGCGGATGAAAATGCCGCGCGCGGTGGGTGAAGTTTCCGTGGGCCCGGCGTTGGCGGCCAAGAACGACGCTTCTCCTAAGATTCCAGCGCGGTGGGAATCGGCCGGGAACTTCACCAGATCGAACTCGCCGGCGGGAGGCGGCAGCTTATAAAGCGTGGCCAGATCGGTCGACAAGTACGCGTAGTTGGCGGTGAACAACTCCATGAAATTCTGGTTGTCCCACACCAGATGATCCAGCAGGCGGCGGGTTTCTTCCACCATATTGCCGGCCATCTCCAGCGAGAAGTCCGGGAAGCGCTTGGCTTCCTTGGTTGAATTCAGTACGCGGTCGAAGCGCAGCCATTGATCGAAGTAATCGTCGAGAGACTGGCGCGCGCGCGGGTCGTCCATCAGACGCCGGGCAGCCTTTTCGCGCCCAGCCACGGTGCGCAACTCGCCTTTTGCCGCGGCTTCCATCAGGAGGTTGTCGGGCATCGTGTTCTGCAGCAGGTACGAGAGCCGGCTGGCGATGTCGTAGTCCACCAGGTGTCCGTCAGGTCCCGCTTCCATGTGGAATAGGAAATTCGGCGACTGCAGCATGGCCTCGACGACGATTCGCGCGCCTTCCATAAACTTGCCAGTGGAGCTAGCCTGCGTGGTGAACGCGGCAGCGTAACGTTTGAACTCGTCTTCGCGCAAGGGGCGGCGGAAGGCGCGCCCGCCGAAGGTGCGGACAAACTGATCGCGGCACTTTACATCCGCGGGCCCGGTGGCCTTGCACGGAATCAAGTTGTTGATGTCGCCGGCGCGGAAAGCGTTTAGCGCGAGTTTCTCGGCGGAGGTGCTGTAAGCGTCCACCAGCAGCGGAGGCATGCCCTGATAACGCGTCTGGTTCTTGAAACCGTCGACGTAATCCTCAGGCGGGAAATGCGTCGCCGGGCGGCTGTAATCGCCGAGCAGATCGCGCACGGTGTTGTCGTACTGGGTGTGAGTCAGGCGGCGGGCCAGATGCCCTTGCATGGCCGCGCCCGCGGTCTCGTTCAGCTTGGTTCTCAGAGCAGCCAGTGACTGGTCGGAGTTAGACGCCAGATATTGGACCCACTGCGTGAGAATCTTCTCTTCATCCGAGCCGGGCTTGATTCGCTCGCCACCGGTGTGCGGAATCTTTTGGGTGGGCTTTTGCAGGATCAGAGAATGCGAGACATCGGCGCGGTTCACCAGCGGAGCCAGCGACAGCCCGAACAACTCGATCTGGCCCTGGCTCGCGTCCGCGTCAGGGAAGTGCACCCGCGTACCGGAAGCGACACCGCTGGTGGTGTGGCAGATACGGCAATGCGCGGCTTCGAGAACGGGATACAACTTGGTCGCGAAAAAAGTCGGATCGGTAGCAGGAGCCTGGGCCCATGCAGGGGTGCTCAACGCCGATGCTGTCAAAAATAAAAGTGTTCGAATACCCGGCCGGTTCATGGTTTGTCTTCTTCTGCTTCCGCTGCTTTGGGTTTGGCTGGTGCCTTTGTCTCGCTAGCTTTTACTGGTATCGGTTGGGGGCGCAGTCCGAAGGACACGAAGCTGGCGGGCTTTTGCTTGCGAAAAGCTTCCACACCATTTGGAGTCACTTTGGTGTCCGTTAGGTACAGCAGCTTCAAGTTCGGCAGCGCCGCGAGCGTCTTCAGCATGGCATCGCCCGCCGATGTGTAAGAAAGATCGAGCTGAGTCAGCTTGGGAACGTCTGCGAACTGCGCGGCCGCGGAATCGTCCACACCCTTGCAATTCCACAGGCTCAACCGCTCCAACTGCGGCAGGCTCTTCAGGATCTTCAATCCGCCAGGAGTGATTTTCGCGCCGCTAATATCCAGCCGGCGCAGCTTCGTCAGCTTCACGAGTTTCGCCACACCCAAGTCCGTAAGCTGAATGCCGCCGGTGACGCGGCAGTTCCGTTCGCCCATCGGCTCTCCGGTGCGGCCCAGGCTCACGCCGACACCCAGGTTCAGATCTTCCAGTCCCGAAAGCAGCGAGATGGTATCCAGATCTAAATCGGTGATCAAAGGCGTCCAGCAGGCGCTGGCGTTGCGCCGCTGGATTCCGTTGAAGCTCAGCTTCTTGAGTTTCGGCAGCAGCTTGAGAAAGTTGAGATTGGTGCCGGTGATGCGGGTGCCGCCCAGATCCAGCTCTTCGAGTTCGCTCAATGCGGGGAGGCTTTCCAGCCCCACGTCGCCGATCATGGTGTGGCTGAGATCCAGAGACTTCAAGTTCGTGAGCGTGGCCACCGCGGGCATGCCGACGTCCGTAATGTCAGTGCCGCGCAGCACCAGTTTGCGGAGCTGCTTATTCGCACGCAGGTAAGCCACCGACGCGTCGGTGATGGATTCCGTAGCGTCCAGCGTCAACTCTTCCAACTGCTGAAGCTCCTTAAGACGCTCGATGCCGACATCGGTCACGTAAGTGAAGGAGAGATTGAGGCGCTTCAGACCTTTGATCTGGACCACGCCCTCGATATCGTTATCAGTAGCTCCGGTCCGCGCGAGCGACACTTCGACGATGTTGCCGTCCGGACCGCGCGTGACCGTTCCGCCCAGCGATTCAATCGAATGCGCGATGGCGGCCTGGGGTTGATCGGCTGCGCGGGCGCTAGAACCCGCCGCGAGCACCACCACAGCAGCCGCGAGAAGACGCTTCATATTATGGTTCCTCACGTTCTCCGCTCCCGGCGGGTGGAGTCTTTATTCCAGTTGATGTCGCAACCCTGCAGAGTCTTCTTCAGGCTTTCATAGCCTTGTTCGGAGAACTCGGTGTGATACAGATCCATGTAATTCAGCTTGGTCATGCCGCTCAGCACTTTGATGGAAGCGTCGGTGAGAGCCACATGATCGAGGCGCAATTCCCGCAGGTCGGCAAGCCCCGCGAGCTTCGCGAACCCGGCGTCGCTGACGGCTGTGTATTCCAGGCTCAACGACTGCAAGTGCGGCATAGTGGCAACCCAATCCATGGCGGCGTCGGCGGCGTTGGTCTGGTTCAATCCAAGCTGCTTGAGATTCGTCAGGCCGCTAAGCGCCTTCAGGCCGGCTTCGGTAAACCGGCAGAAACTGATATCCAGATCCTCAAGTTGGGTAAGCCCAGCCAGGCCTTTGATGCCCGCATCGCGGATGTCGTCGCCCGTGAGATTCAGGCGCTTCAGATTCTTGAGGCCGGCCAGAGCGCCCATGCCTTTATCGGTGATCTGCGTGTATTGGATCGACAACTCTTCAAGCCCGGCCATTTTCCCGATGTGGTCCAGGCCGTCATTCTTCAGCGGAGAGTTTTCGAGATTGAGTTCGCGCAACTTAGGTAGACTTTCGATCGCAGCTAAGCCAGGCCCTTCCACTTGCGAACTGCCCAGGCTGAGCGATCGCAGATTCACCAGCGGAGTCAATTTCGAAAGCGCGCTGTCGGCAAGCAGGGTGTAGCCGAGGTCTAATTTTTGCAGCGACAAGATCGACGACAGATGCGCGACGCCGACGTCGCTTACTTCCGTGTTGCGCAAATTCAAATCCGCGAGTTGCGGGAGCTTGGTGAGGATATCCAGTTCGCGGTCGGTAATGGTAGTCGATTTCAAATAGACAGCCGTCACATGGCCGTCGTGCATTTCGACCTTGCCGCCGATGGAGCGCAGCCATTCCGCGATGGCGGTTTCACCCTTGGAGGCAGCCGATTCCGCGCTCATGGTCCGCTTTACTTCGCCGCCGGAAGAACCCTGGAACGCGACTTTGCAGTTCGGAAGCCCGGCGACCAGCTCTTTCACGCCGGAGGCAGTCGCGCGGCTGTATCGCAGATCCACCGCGCGCAGTTGTTTTAGATTTGCCAGTTTCGCCAGGCCCGCATTCGTAACCTTAGTCCGATACAAGCTCAGTTCTTCGAGCCCGGTCATTCCACGGATCGCATCAAGGCCGGTGTCGGACACATTGGAAGCCTGAAGATTCAGTGTTCGCAGGTGGGTCAACCCCGCCAAAGCCGCCAGCCCGTCATCGGTGATGCCGTCGTCGGCCAGATCCAGCTCAGTCAAATTCGTGAGACCCGCCAGATTCTTGAGCCCTTCATCCGTGATGGTAGTGCCGCGAAGATAGAGCGTTTTTAAGCCCGTCATCCCCTTCAGGCTGGCCAAACCGGCATCGTTGAAAGTCCGGTCATAATTAAGGTCCAGACTCTCCAGGCCAGGGAACGAGGCCAACGCCGCGCCCGCGACGCGGGTCTGACGGATGCGCAGGGTCTTCAATTTCGGAAGCGGGAGCAACGCTTTGAGAACGGTATCGTCGAACGGAATATAGGTCTGGACGGGACGGCTCAAGATCAGCGTCTCCAACTCCGGCGAACCGGCGAAAAGAGCCATGGTCGAGCGAACCAGAGCTACGGGCTGGTCATACCAAAGGCGTCCGTTGATATAAACTTCCTTGACGTGCTTGAGCGGCGGTAAGCGCTGCAGCTCGTCTTGCAGCGCGGAAGCCCACTGCGTAATTCCGGTGAAGTTCAAAGTTTGTACATAGAAATCCGACGATGGGAGATTCACCACATCGGAGATGGGCGTGTGCTGACCTTCGAGCACCACGCTGCCGCCCATGCGCAGCATCCATTCGGCGACCAACCGGTCGGGAGAAGCGTCCTGCGCTAGCGCCGGAACCACCATCATGCCGAGCAGGCAGGCGACACCTGCCGTTTGCCCCAGCCGCTTAAACGCGCCTACCGCAAAACGATCGCTAAATGCCCGCATCCTGCATGCTCCTCTGGCGGCACAGGGCCCGCCCGCTACTCAGATTAACCGGAATTAGCAGGGATTGCAAAGGCCCCCAAATGGCATACGCAGGGTGACCGATGCGGGCCGAAAGGCTTGGCTAGGTTGCGCAAAAGCGATACAATCCCGGAATGGACTCGCCTCGCAAAAGGAAACTTTCGATTCCGGCAGTCGTAGGCTTGATGGTTATGAGCGCTGCTTTCTATGCGCTTGAAGCGCAGGCGCCAGGCTCCGTGTGGGATGGCGCATACTCGCAGGCGCAAGCCCAGCGCGGGGAGGCGCAGTATAAGCAGCAATGCGCGGTGTGTCATGGCGATGCTTTGGAAGGCGACGCGCAGACCGAGCGCGGCAAGCAGCTCAACCGGGTTCTTCCTCCGCTTTCAGGAGACGTCTTCAAAGGCAATTGGAATGGACGGCCGCTGTCGGATTTGTTCGATAAAGTGAGCCGGACCATGCCGCGGGACGATCCCGGAAAGGTCAGCCATGCGGATACCGCCGATATCATCGCCTTCATGCTGAAATTCAACGGATTCCCTGCCGGAAAGGCGGAGCTGCCGCCGGATCCCAGCCTGCTGACAGAAACGCTTTTCGAATCCGTCAAACCAAAGAAATAAGTGAAGGCACACGAACCGGGCCGTAACCGGAAGGCGAAGAATCGTGCTGTCCGCGCGCCGGCTGCGGAGACCGTGCTGGAGCGTGCGCCCAGTCCCTATAAACGTCATGCACTCGCGGCTCTAGCGTTGTGCGTGCTCACGCTGCTGGCGTATTCAAATTCGTTTCAAGCCGGATTCATTCTAGACAACAAGGGCTTGCTGCTCGATCCGCGCGTCCGCGACGCCACGCCGGAAAATATCGCTCTCATCTTTCAACGCTCGTACTGGTGGCCGACCGGCGAAGCGGGCCTGTATCGTCCCTTTACGACGCTTTCATATCTCTTCAATTACGCAATTCTGGGGGACGCGGACCAGCCTTCGGGATATCACTCGATCAATCTCATCCTGCATCTGGGCAACGTTTTGCTGGCGTACGCGCTGTCGCTGCGGCTGGTGCGCCGCTTCTGGCCATCGGTTTTCATCGCGGCGGTATGGGCGGTTCATCCAGCGTCCACCGAATCCGTGACCAATATTGTGGGCCGCGCCGATCTGCTGGCCGCGATGGCCGTACTCTCCGGATTTCTGATGTACCTAAAGAGCAGGGAAGCCGGCGATTGGGCGCGCGGAGTTTGGCTCGCAGGGCTGATGGCGGTTACGGCCATCGGCGTTTTTTCCAAAGAGAGTGCGGTGGCGATTCTTCCGCTGATCGTGCTCTACGAACTGGTTTGGTGGAAAGAGTGGCCCGGGCATAAAGCGCTGTGGTTGGGCTGCGCGGCGGCGATCGTCCCGATCTCGGTCATGCTCTGGAAGCGTTATGCGGTGCTGGCGGCGTCTCCTCCAGCCGAATTTCCTTTTACCGATAACCCGATTGTTGGGCGCCGATTGGTGGGTGGGACGGCTCACGGCAATCAAGGTGATCGCGCGCTATTTATGGCTGACGATTTGGCCGGTGAATCTCGTTTGCGACTATTCCTTCGGACAGATTCCGCTGGCGCGCGGCGGCGCGGAGGACTGGCTCGCCTGCATCATTGTTCTCGCCGCCGTGGCCGGAGTCGCTCTGCTCTATCGCTGGAATCGCACCGCATTTTTTCTGGGGTGCCTCGCGTTCTTGAACTTTGTGCCGGCGTCGAACCTGTTGTTCCCAATCGGCACCATCATGGCGGATCGCCTGCTCTATCTGCCATCGCTCGGATTGCTCGCCTGTCTGGTGTTGGGGGTCTACGCGCTGGCTGAAAGACCCAGGTTCGCGATGGTTGCTCCAGTGGCATTAGGCCTGATTGTCACTGGATTTGCGCTGCGCACATGGGTTCGCAATCGGGACTGGCAGAGCGAGCTAGCGATGGCCACGCACGACGTCCGTGTCAGCACCCGTAGTTACAAACTCCACCAGTTGCTAGCCGCTTCGCTCTTTGCATCGGACTCGGCGCATTCAAACCTCGACCAGGTCATCGACGAACAGGGGAAAAGCGTCGCGCTGCTCGCCGATCTGCCGGATGCGCTCAGTCGTCCGGAAACTTATCGCCAGGCGGGTTACTATCAACTCCTAAAAGGCGACCGGGAGCACGACCATGATGCCGTGCAAAGCGCGGCGGCCTATCGCAGCGCGCAACAGGCTTTCGAACGATCCGTCGCGATCGACCAAGCCTTGCGAACTGAGTATGCCACGCGCGCCGGCCGCGAGTCTTTTTCGCCGCAGAGCGACGGAGATGCCCAAGCGTACCTATTACTTTCGCTGGCGTATATGCGGTTAGGAGACGCGGACAAAGCTTACGCCGCGATTAACCAGGCGCGTACCTTCGATGCGCTCAATCCGCAAATGTACCGGCAGTTGTCGGCGGTGCTAGCGCGGCAGGGTCGGCGCGATGAAGCCGAAATCGCCGCGGCGCAAGAGGCCGCGATCACCTCGCTGCAGGAAGGAAAGTGGCACGATGCGGCGGATGCCAGCGCACGCGTGCTGCAGGCCGATCCCGCCGGTTATCCTTCAGCCGCTTTCTTCAACGCCATGGCGAATCTGCGGCTCGGCGATCTGGCTACCGCCGAGAAAAGTGCGCGGGAGGCGGTCCAACTCGATAGCGCGCATCGTAATCCGAAGACTAGGTATGTACTCGGGCTGGTGCTGGCTGAAAAACAAGAGTATGGGCCGGCGATCGATTCGCTAAACGCGTATCTGCGCATGGCGCCGAACGCGTCCGATACCGAAACCGTGCGCAAGCAATTGCGGAATATTGAGCAGTTAGCGAGATCTCACGGCGCGCCCCCGGGCCAGCCGTAGCGACAGTGCGCGGACACCTCCTCGGACTGTGCGGCCACCGTAAATACCGTCCGGAAGGTTTCCGTCCGCCGCTATCTCCTGGAAACTGAGAGGCTTGGCCTTCCGCGACCTTATACAAAACTCTTGACTTCGCTCAAATTTAAGTAGTAAAATCTATAAGCTTTGTGGCGGTCTAGAAAAAGTACTATGGTTGTACAATAGTTCCCAAGCACCAAGTTGTTACTTCAGGGAGGGGTTCAATGAAGAGTCGCTTAGTTGCGCTCGTTTTATTGCTGGGGGTTAGCCAGCTAGCGTTTTCACAGGGGTTCGGAACCATCGTCGGGACGGTTAGCGATCCGTCCAACGCGTCGGTAGCCAACGCGAAAGTCACCATCACCGAAACAGAAACCGGTGCTTCCCGCGATGTGGTAACCAATGCCACGGGCCAATATGTCGTTCCCGGGCTGCGGCCGACAAACTACACCATCACGGTAGAGGCTGCCGGCTTTAACAAATACACACAGACGAATGTCGGCTTGGCCGCCGATCAGAGTCAGACCGTAAACGTTGCGTTAACCGTTGGCCAGGAGACTCAAGCCGTGACGGTTGAAGCCCAGGCCCTACAGGCCGACACCTACACCTCGACGCTGAAAGAGGTGGTGGATTCGCAGCGCATGGTTGACTTGCCGCTAAACGGCCGCAACGCCGCGAACTTGACGACCATGGTCCCCGGGGCCATGCTGACTCCAAATGGCGGCGCAGATCAGGGCCAGACCAAAACCTTTCCGGGCGCGGTAACGATCACCACCAACGGATCCAGGCAGAACATGGTCGCCTACAATCTGGACGGCGCCGACAATGTGGATCGCTACACCAACGTAAATAACCCCTTCCCCTTCCCCGACGCGCTGCAGGAATTTAGCGTGCAGACGTCGAATTACAGCGCGGAATACGGCGGCAACGCTGGCGCCGTCGTCAACGTAATCACCAAGAGCGGTACCAACGCGTTTCACGGAGATGTTTTTGCGTTTTTCCGCAACGGCGATTTGAACGCCCGTAACTTTTTCGCGAAGGCGGCCGATCCGCTTCACCGCTGGCAAGAGGGCGGCACCATCGGCGGGCCGATCAGAAAGAATAAGACGTTCTTCTTTGTCGGCTGGCAGGGCACCACTTTGCGGGACATCACCAACGGTCTGAGCAAGAGTGTCCCGACGCCAGCCCAGGAGGCAGGCAATTTTGGTTCGACCGTGATTTACGACCCGAAGACGGGCCTGCCATTTCCGAATAACACAATCCCTACCAATCGCCTCGATCCGGCATCGCAGGGTGTGATCAAATTCCTGCCCACCTCTGCGGCCGCGAGTGGAATCGTGTTTTACGGCTCGCCGTTAAACCAGAATTTCAACGACGTGGTGGGTCACTTCGATCACATTGTCTCGGATAAAGATCACGTCGGAGTGCGCTACGACTGGCAACTGTTCACCAATAAGCCGGTCTTCGATCCGACGAATATCCTTTCCTACGCCGACGGCTCGAACATCATTGCGCAGAACATTCTAGCGTCGGAAACGCATATTTTCAGCCCGAGTTTGTTGAACGAATTCCGGGTTGGCTTTCTGCGCGACGCCGCGCAACGCGGGCCCGCTACCGGGGTTCCGAGCGTGCGTACCTTCGGCGTGAATATTCCCTATCAGCCGCCGGCCAATGACGTCCAGACTATTAACGTCAACGGCCTCTTCACCTTCGGCGACAATCCATTCGCCCGCTTCACGCGGAATAACTTCATCGGCAACGACGCCATCCGTTGGGTGGTTGGCCAGCACAACCTTGCCATCGGCTTCGATCTGGAGCGGCGCCAGGTGGAACTCGATAACGGCTTCAACTCGCCCGGCCTGTTCACGTTTTCGGCGTCATCCAACCACACGCTCTCCACCGGTAACTCCACCGCCGATTTTATACTCGGCGATCTGTCTCAGTTCCAGCAGGCGCAAGGCCAGTTCGAGAATGCGAACGCCTGGATGTCGGGATATTTCATTCACGACGACTGGAAAATCGCGAAGCGCTTGACCCTCAACATGGGCTTGCGATGGGAGCCTTACTTCCCGTACCACGAAGTCGACGGCCGCGTAGAAGGTTTCTCGATTCCAAACTATTATGCGGGGACCCATTCCATTGTCTATCCGAATGCTCCTCCGGGATTAGTATTCCGCGGCGACCCGGGGTTCCCCACCAATGGAACCGGTAACAATTTCAAGGACTGGAGTCCGCGCGTTGGTTTCGCTTTGGATGTTTTCGGCGATGGTAAGACCAGCCTGCGTGGCGGCATTGGTATGTTCTACGATTCTGGCACTAACGGCATTTTCAACAACAACATGGTGGATGAAGCGCCGTTTGCCCAGCAGATCCTGATTTCGAACCCTGGCCAGTTCAGCAATCCACTCGCCGCCTACCCTCAGTTGCAGTCAGTTTTCCCGGCTGTTTTCCCGGTACCAAAAAATGTGGTTCTGCCCGGCCCCGTCGCGGTTACCACGTTTAATCTGATCGGCAATTTGGCCTTTAAGGTTCCGGTGGTTTATAGCTGGAATTTGACCATGGAGCATCAGTTCGGCGGCGGCTGGCTCGCCCGAGGGGCGTATGTGGGATCGCACGCGAGCCATCTCTCGCTGCAGCAGTACCTGAACCCCTCGACTTATATTCCGGGCAGCAATCTATCGGAGCAAGCGCGAGTGCTGTTCACGGGGTATTCAAACAATATGGAACTGCTCGACGAATCCGGAAATTCGAATTACAACTCGTTGCAGTTAACGATTCAAAAGCGGCTGGCGCACGGCTTTTCGATTCTGGCCAACTATACCTGGCAGCATTCGCTCGATACCGTACCGCCCTCCAGCGGCACAACCGGCGCGGGCGCAACCGGCGGCGCGGGTCCTCTGCCGATTCCGTGGTACCTGCCTGGCAGCACTCAACTGGATTACGGAACCTCGGATTTCAACCGCACCCAGGTTTTCGTCGTCTCTTACTTGTGGGATATCCCCTCGCCGCACACTACCAACAAACTTGTCAAGGGCGTGCTCGGCAACTGGGAGCTTAGCGGAATCGTGACCAAGGAGACCGGCCTCGCATACACGGTTTTTGCGGGCAAGGATGTTTCGCAGACTGGTCTGAATCAGGACCGTGCCCAATATATCGGCGGAGACCCTTATGGCGGCAACTCCTGTAAGAGCGCTCCTTGCGTGAGCTGGATGAATACCGCTGCCTTCGCTCAACCGGCCACAGGAACGGTTGGAAACATCGGTAAGGGAGCCTTTACCGGTCCCGGATTGTTCAACTGGGACATGGGGCTGTTCAAAAACATCCTCATCACGGAGCGGTGGCGCGCACAGTTGCGTGGGGAATTCTTCAACACGTTTAACCATGCGAACTTTACGTCGCCTTTGAGCGGCGGAAGTAACTATCCGGTCCTATCGCAAAGTTCATCGACGTTTGGAACGATCACTTCGGCCAACGATCCGCGCATTATTCAGCTTGCTCTGAAGGTAGTGTTCTAGCCTAACGAGCGAGTAGATGTGTTTAGCCGCGGGTGCCTAACGGCATCCGCGGCTTTTTCATTTGGCTTGCCGCACTAAGCGTGCGGCAGTTTCCATTCTTCGTCGAAGTAATCGGCCACTAGGATTTCGCTTTCGACCTGCCGGTCTACTGGCTGCCGCAGTTGCAGAACCGCGTAGTCTCCGAAGCGCGGGAAAAGAGACGCGTTGGTGGCGGCCATCTCGTTCCGGTGGAAGGAATGCCCGCTATTCACCACGATGTAGCGGCGGGGATTCAGCGGGTTCGGATAAACCATCGCTACCACGTGCCGGGCTGAATCGTAAGTCTTGCCGCCCAATGAAAGCTCGCGGGCGTTCCACTGCAACGGCAGTTGCGGAAGCGCACGGGCCAGGATCTGGTTGTTCTGCGGATCTCCAAAGACGACCAAGTGATGAGCGGCGATATCGGCGTCGGTAACGGCGCTGGCATCCTTTACCCGCACCTGCCCGCGGAAGAACTTTGCGAAGTCTTCGACGAAGGCGTCCAGCGTTTCCTGGGCGTAGCGGCCCGCCAGATCGTGCAGGGCTGGTCCAGCGGGGCGGACGCACAGGAAGGAATCCATAAAAGCGTCGTCGATCGGACCCTGCAGGCCATGGCGCTTGCGGACCGACGTATCGGTACCCTCTTTCCACGCCCCGCCGCGCTTCATGAACTGCATTTCGCCCTCGCCGCTGGCAGTGAAACTGTGGCCGTCGATGGAGATCTTCTTCACTCCCGCGCACTTCAGCGCCAGGCCCGAGACGTTGGTAGTCTTGACCTCGATGGTGCCGTCGCTAGGCGAGCGGCGCGCGTCCACTTCAGCGCGTTGGTAGTGCTGGTCGAGGCCATCGACGGTGACCCAGAAGCAGCGGTTGTAGCGCGTCGTATAGGTTACGAAGCGGATGTGATCCGGGTCGGTGCGGCCTTTCTTCGCGGCGGCGTCGATAAATATATCCGAGCGCTTCTTGCTCTCGGCTTCCCAGCGGTGCGGGGTGTTCGGCCCTACTAGAATGGTCACCGGCAGTTCGGTGGTGGAGAAGTTGAGCCCCTCCGGCTTGAACATGAAGCCGCTTTTCGCGAGCTCCTCGCGGAAATTGTCGAGGTTTTGCTTCTGCCCGTCGATCTCGCCGGTGTAGGCGGAGGTGGGCAACTGGAAAACGTTAAGCGAGTAGTCGCGGGAGTCGTAAATATGGATCGACTTGAGGTCCTGCGGCGGCAGATTCGGCATACGGCCGTAGCGAATGGTGTCGTTAAATCCCGCGCCGGGTTCGATGGCGGCCCAATGATCGGGGTGGTGCAGGCCCAGGTGCCAGGTTCCGGAGCCTCCCATCGAAAACCCGCGCAGCAGGACGCGGTTCTCATCGATGGCGTAGTTGCGTTTGGCGGACTCGACGGCTTCGAGAACATCGGCCTCGCCAGCCCAGCGATAGGCGCAATTGGTGCGTCCCAGCAATTCAAGCTGGATGAAATCCGGGGCCGGCGGCGCGGGCATGCCGCCATACGTGATCGCGGTGTGCGACATGAACTGCACTTCCACCATGCCGCGGTTGGTGCCGTGAAGGAAAACGTCCATCCGCACCGGCTTGCTGCGATCATAGGACGCCGGAACGTAGGCAATGTAGGGTTGCACGCTGCCATCCACGCGCGAGCGGTAGGCGCGAATCACCGGGCCGGTGGCGGTGGGCCACGACGGCTTGCCAGCTTCCAGTTCGCCTGCGCGGGTGAGGCCGGTATCGAGCAGCGCGATGGTCTGAGCCACCGAATTCTTGGTGAAATACTCGCGGTAGCGCCCGATCCATTCTGCGGCCTTGTGGAAAATCTCGACCTCGGCCAGCAAGTCGTCCGCGACGTTCTTTTGCTTGAGGGCGGCGAGGCGGTCCTGCAACTGGGCCATCTTGCGGCCGATCTCGGCGGCTTGTTCCGGAGTGGGCGGGAACCGCGTCTCCGGCGGAGTTTGCGGCGGCAGCACATATTGGCCTTTAGCCCACGGGGTGCCTGCCATCGCTCCGGCCATCATCAGCCAAGTTCGTCGTGTCATGGTTCCTCCCAGATGATCAGGTCCAGTATACGAATTTATGCGGAAACCGGTCTACCGCCGGGAGGGCATTTTCACATGAAAATATCGCTGCGGTCGAATACAATGGGACTCGGACCCGTGGGCTCTAAGAGCCACATGGGAAGATCGACTGAGAGGAACGAATATGCGCCGCCAGAATGTGTCCGCTTTTGCCGCTACGTTGCTGATCTTCGGAGTTGCCGGTATTCAAACGCCGGCTCGCGCCCAGGAACGAGCGCAGTCGGCGGAGGCAAAGGAAGCGGCCGCGCGCTATGCCGCCGCCGATATCCGCGTAATGGCTCCAGGCGTGGTGTATAACGCGGGCTTGCTGGATCTGGCGGCCGCGTACACCAAACAGACCGGCAAGAAAGTGGCCGTGATGTCGGTGGGGATGGGCACCATCGTCAAGGCGGTGCAGACCGCGAATCCGCCGGCGGATGTCATCATGCTGCCGTTTGAGCTGATGAGCACGCTGTCGCTCGATGCCGGCGTGGTTCCGGGCAGCTTCGTGCCGCTGGGGCGCTCCGAAATGGGCTTAGCTGTGCCTGCGGGCGCGCCGCATCCCGATATCTCGACCGTCGAAAAGCTGGTTGCGGTGCTGCGCGGAGCGAAGGCGGTAATGCGCTCGAATCCCGCAGGAGGCAGCATGGTGGCCAGCGTGATTGAGGACAAAGTGATCAAGCGGCCGGAATTCGCGGGCGTCAACAGTCCGGTGAGCACGCGCGGCGAGGGCGGGCAAGCGCTGATTCGCGGCGAAGGCGACATGGCGCTGCAGGCCATCTGCGAGATTCTGCCTTATAAGCAACTCGAACTGGTCGCGCCGCTGCCGCGCCAACTCGCGGCCTGGATCGATATGTCGACCGCGATATCGGCGCGAGCGCAGCATCGCGAGGATGCGGCTGCGTTCTCGAAATATCTGCTGACGCCGGAATCGAATACGGTGTGGAAAGCCAAAGGCCTGGAGCGCTTTTAGAGGCTTCCATGAACCGAATCCAGACGCCGTTGCTGACTCTGACGTCGTTCGCTTTCCTGATGGCCCAGGGTCCGGCGCTGGCGCCCCGCAATATGCCGGCGCGCACGATTCCGGTGCCGGACAGCGTTAGTCCGCAGATGCAGAAGCTGATTGCGGCGCCGCTGAGCCCGACGTGGAACGTGATTCCAAAGACAGCGGAAGAATGGAAGGCGCAGGTCGCGGCGGCTGCGGCTGCGACGATGCAGACCTTGCCGGCGCTGCGCGAGAAATTGGGCGTCAAGGTTGAGCCAGTGACGGTCGCGGGCGTCAAGGCCTATTCGATCACGCCGCGGAATGTTCCACCCGAGAATGCCAATCGTTTGCTGGTGCACGTGCACGGCGGCTGCTACGTGAGCGGGCCTGGGGAATCGGGAACCACGGAGGCGATTTTGATGGCTGGCTTCGGCCACTTCAAAATCATTTCTGTCGACTACCGGATGCCGCCGGATCATCCGTATCCCGCCGCGCTGGATGACGCGATGGCGGTGTGGAAGGCCGAGGTGAAGGTGACCGATCCCAAGAAGATGGCGATTTTCGGTTCATCGGCCGGCGGCGCGTTGACGCTAGAGATGGTGCTGCGCGCGAAACAGGATCATCTGCCGCTGCCGGCTGCGATCGCGCCCGGAACACCCATGGCCGATCTCACCAATTCTGGCGACACTTTCCGCACGAATGCGATGTTGGACAATGTTCTAGTCGCTCCCGACGCGAGCTGCGACAAGCGTGCTGCGTTGTATGCCAATGGGCACGATCTCAAGGATCCGATGCTCTCGCCGCTCTTCGGCGACATGCACGGCTTTCCGCCGGCGATTCTTACGACGGGAACGCGCGATCTGCTGTTGAGCAACACGGTGCGCGTGCATCGCAAATTGCGTCAGGCGGGTGTGGAAGCGTCGCTGCAGGTGTATGAAGGGCAGTCGCATTCGCAGTATTCGCGGGATGTCGATGCGCCTGAGACCAAAGAGGCGTTCGAGGAAATCGCGCATTTCTTGGACAAGCACTTGGGGAAGTAGCGACGGTCACACGGGCGACACCGAGACTTCGGTGGTATAGAATCTAATGACGAATGAGGGGTTTGTGGCTACGCTGGTGGCTGATTGCGCTGGTAGTAGGCGCCTGCGCCGCGGGCGCGCCTAGCGACATTACCAACGACCCGATTCAGTTCAATCGCGATATTCGTCCCATCCTTTCCGAGCACTGCTTCACCTGTCACGGCCCGGACGATAGCAAGCGCCAGAGCAAACTTCGGCTGGATCTAGAGACAACTGCGAAAGGCGATCTTGGCGGCCACTTCGCGGTGGTGCCGGGCGAGCCGGGGTCTAGCGAAATGATCCGCCGCGTCAGTTCTACGGACGTCGCGCGCCGCATGCCGCCGGCTTGGTCTGGTGCGGTGAAGCTGAAGGATTCTGAAATCGATCTGCTGACGCGCTGGATTGCGCAGGGTGCCTCGTGGCAGAAGCACTGGTCCTTTATAGCGCCGGTGCGTCCCGGCCCTCCGCAGGTCAGCGAACGCGCGTGGCCTAAGAATCCGATCGACAATTTCGTGATGGCGCGGCTGGATCGGGAAGGGCTGAAGCCATCGCCTGAGGCCGACAAGCGAACGCTGCTGCGGCGCGTTTCATTCGATCTCACGGGACTGCCGCCGTCGCCGGCCGAAGTGAAGGCGTTTCTGGATGACTCCTCGGCGAACGCGTACGAAAAAGTGGTGGACCGGCTGCTCGCTTCGCCTCGCTATGGCGAGCGGATGGCGGTGCGCTGGCTGGATGCCGCGCGTTACGCGGACACCAATGGATATCAAACCGACGCCGAGCGTTCCATGTATCGCTGGCGCGACTGGGTGATCGACGCGTTCAATCGCAACATGCCGTACGATCGCTTCGCGACGGAGCAGCTTGCGGGCGACCTGCTGCCCAATGCCACGCGCGACCAGATCATCGCCACCGGCTTTAATCGCAACCATCGCGGCAATGGCGAGGGCGGCATCATTCCGGAAGAGTACGCGGTTGAATACGTTGTCGATCGCGTCGACACCACCTCCACCGTTTTCCTCGGGTTGACGGTGGGCTGCGCCCGCTGCCACAACCATAAGTTCGACCCGATCACGCAAAAAGAGTATTACCAGATGTTCGCGTACTTCAATCGCGTGCCGGAGCGGGGGAACGCTTTCAAGTACGGGAATTCTCCACCGGTGATGGCGGCGCCGACGCCCGATCAGGAGACGCGGTTGAATGCTCTGATTCGGCAGCTCGCCTCGGCGCAGCAGCAGTTCGCGGCGTTGGAACCTGCGATTGCCAAGGCGCAAACCGCGTGGGAGGCATCGCTGCGGGGCGCGGCTACACTCGATTGGGCGCCGGCGCGGGATGCCGCGGTGCGGCTTCCGTTGGACAATACGCTCGATGGCGAGATCACGCCGGATCCTCCGCGCTCGGAAAAGTATCTCTACCTGATGGAGAATGGGCCGGTGCAGCAGGCGGTTTCCTTTACAGGAAAGGCGCAGTGGAAAGACGGGGCCGCGGCGTACGGCGGAGGACTGCGAGAACAGGCGGGCGAGTTCGACGGCAAGCGTTTTGTCGACGTTGGCGACGTCGGGAATTTCGGTTTCTACGATTCGTTCACTCTCTCGGCCTGGATCAATCCGGCGGCGGCGACAGGTTCTGTCGTCAGTCGCGCGGTGGATGAGCAGGAAGCCAGAGGCTGGACCTTCTCGCTCCAGGACGGCCATCTACACGGGGATCTGGTGCTGCGCTGGCTGGATGACGGTGTTCGGCTGGAGAGCGAAGAGGCGGTTCCTCTGAACCAGTGGTCGCACGTCGCACTGACGTACGATGGGTCGCGGCTGGCGAGCGGCGTTCATCTGTATCTCAACGGAAAAGAGCTCAAGACCAAGATCACGTTGGATTACATGAATCAACCGTTCGACGTGAAGCAACCGCTGCGCATTGGGGCGGGCTTCGGGCCGGCGAACCGGTTCCAGGGGCGGATCGCCCAAGTTCGAATTTATCGCACTGCTCTCACGAACGAAGATGTGGGGGCGCTGGCGGTGCCGGAGTCCGTTAGCCAGATTGCGCAAATGCCTGTGGTGCAGCGGAGTTCGGCGCAGACTAGTAAACTGCGTCAGGCGTTCCTCGATCAATACGCGCCGGAGACGATGCGCGCCGCGCGCAAGCAGGTGCTGGACCTGGAGCAGCAGCGCGCGCGAATGATCGACACATTCCCGACAGTGATGGTGATGCAGGACATGCCAGAGCCGCGCGAGACGCACTTGCTGCTGCGCGGGGCTTACGACCGGCCAGGCGAGAAGGTGGACCCTGGCGTTCCAGGGATTCTGACACCGCTTCCCAAAGACGCGCCCGCGAATCGCTTGGGTTTAGCTCGATGGATTACGGATCCCGCGAATCCACTGACCGCGCGCGTGGCTGTGAACCGGTTTTGGCAGAATGCATTCGGAATCGGGCTGGTCAAGACGGTGGAAGATTTCGGTTCGCAGGGGGAGTGGCCGGAGAACTTGGAGCTGCTCGACTGGCTAGCCACGGAGTTTGTGCGCACCGGTTGGGACATGAAAGCCATCCAGAAAAACATCGTGATGAGCGCGACGTATCGCCAGGCTTCGAAGACAACTCCGGAAATGCAGCAGCGCGATCCGGAGAACCGTCTGCTGGCCCGCGGCCCGCGCGTGCGGCTCTCGGCCGAGATGGTGCGCGATCAGGCGCTGGCGGTTTCCGGACTTCTAGTGGACAAGATCGGCGGACCATCGGTGAAGCCCTATCAGCCGGCCGGATTGTGGAAGGATCTCTCGGGTGGCGCGGACTACAAGCCCGATACCGGCGAAGGGTTGTATCGCCGCAGTCTCTATACCTATTGGAAGCGCACGGCGCCGCCGCCCATGATGATGAACTTCGACGCCGCGGGCCGTGAGGCTTGCGTGGTGCGTGAACTGCGGACCAATACTCCACTGCAATCGCTGAACCTGATGAACGATGTCACGTATCTGGAAGCGGCGCGCAAGATGGCGGAGCGGATGATGCGTGAAGGTGGCGCGACTCCGCAGCAGCGGATCGCGTATGGATTCGGATTGGCGACGGCTCGGCAACCCGACCGCCGCGAGAGTGAGATTCTGCAATCGAGCTTCAACTACTATCGCGACGCATTCCAGAGCGATCCCAAGGCGTCGTCGAAATACCTGGCGCAGGGTGAGGCGCCGCGCGATGCATCGCTGGATGAACGCGAACTGGCGGCCTATGCGACGCTGGCCAACATGATGCTCAACCTGGATGCCACGGTGACCAAGGAGTAACGCAAGGAATAAACATGGATCCGCACCTGCTTACACGCCGCTACTTCTTCGGGAAAGCTGCTGCCGGACTCGGCACCGCTGCACTGGCGAGTTTGCTCCACGCCGACGAATCCGGCGGTGTCACGCCGGGGATTCCGCACTTTCCGCCGACGGCAAAGCGCGTCATTTATTTGTTCCAATCCGGTGCGCCGTCGCAGATGGATCTGTTCGACTACAAGCCGCGCCTGCGGGATCTTGCCAAGACCGAGTTGCCGGATTCGATTCGCGGTGGGCAGCGTCTCACGGGGATGACCTCGGGGCAGACTAGTTTCCCGGTGGCGCCGTCGATTTTCACATTCGCGCAATACGGAAGTTCCGGGGCGTGGGTCAGCGAGCTGATGCCGCAACGCGCGAAAGTCGCCGACGATTTATGTTTCGTGAAATCGATGTACACGGAGGCTATCAATCACGATCCAGGCGTGACTTTTTTCCAGACCGGATTTCAGATTGCGGGGCGCCCGTCGCATAGGGTCATGGCTGGCCTATGGATTGGGCAGCGAGAACAAAGATCTGCCCGCGTTCGTGGTGATGATTTCGCAGGGCAGTGGGAATCCCAACGACCAACCGCTCGCGGAGCGGCAGTGGGGCAGCGGATTTTTGCCCAGCAAATATCAGGGCGTGAAGTTCCGCTCGCTGGGCGATCCGGTGTTGTATCTCTCCGATCCGGAGGGCTTCACGCAGACCGAGCGGCGGCGGTTCATCGACGACCTGGGGAAGATGAACCAGGTGGAGTTGGATGAATTCGGCGATCCGGAAATCGCCACGCGCATCGCGCAGTATGAGATGGCGTACAGGATGCAGAGCTCGGTGCCGGAACTGACCGATCTTTCGAAAGAGACGGCGCATACGTTCGATCTGTACGGCCCGGACGCGCGTAAGCCCGGAACGTTTGCCGCCAATTGCCTGCTCGCCCGGCGCCTGGCGGAGCGCGGCGTACGTTTCATTCAGCTTTTCCATCGCGGCTGGGATCAGCATAACGAGCTGCCCAAGCAGATTCAGGGACAGGCTCGCGACACCGACCAGGCTTCCGCCGCGCTGGTGCAGGATCTGAAGCAGCGCGGGTTACTGGAAGACACGCTGGTGGTCTGGGGCGGCGAATTCGGACGCACCGTTTACTGCCAGGGCAAACTCACCGCCGATAATTATGGCCGCGATCACCATCCGCGCTGCTTCACGATGTGGCTGGCCGGCGGCGGCATCAAGCCCGGCGTCAGCTTACGGCGAGACAGACGACTACTGCTACAACATCGTGAAAGACCCAGTCCACGTGCACGATCTGCATGCGACTATCCTGCGCATGTCTGGGCATCGACCACACCAAGCTGACTTACAAGTTCCAGGGAAGAAACTTCCGGCTCACGGACGTGGCGGGAAACGTCGTGAAGAGTATTCTGGCGTAGGCGCACTCACACTCAGTGCCTGTCGCGTTGGGCAAAGGTGTTTTTGCCGAATTCCATGTGGAGCCTGATTGATGAGATCCAGACGGGTCCGCGCTGCTGGTTGTAAGCCGGATTCGCCACGTGCTGGAGATCGAAACTGGCAAAGAATCCGGGGAATAAGCGCGCGCTGTAGTAGGTCTCCGAAATATACTCCGGCCCATACTGCAAGTGGCCGTCGCCGATCAGAAAATCATCGCCACCGCGCGCGAGATAGAGCGCATGGACGCCGGAAATCCCACTCACTGTGAGTTCGGTCGCGACGGTGTCGAACGGGCGGTGCCAGCGCTCGCCGGTGATCGAGACGCCGCCGGTCGCCAGGCGATCGATGGCCGTGAAAGCGAAACTTTCAGTCTTGCCGTCGTTCCAACCTAGACGAGCGAAGACGCCGACGTTCTTGGTCAGCTCTTGCTCCATGTTCAAGCCGAATCCATACTTGAGGGTTCCGTTGCGGCGAGTTGATGTGATATCGGGTGTGCCACCGGTTAGGGATGCCTGCTGGATTGCCTCGGCGTAGCTGCCGGCGTCGGCGTGATTTTCGTAATTGAGCAGCCGAATTGTGCCTGCGTGCTTGCGGACGGTGTATCGGTATTCTCCTTCGAACACATCGCCGCGATTCCGAAACAGCCGGCGATCGAATCGAAGTCCGTTGGCAACGCGAGGCATGGCTGCGCTGGCGTAGCGGAGGGACCAGTTGCGTGCGTGAAACTCATGCACCCATCCCCAGGTGTAGCCGCGCACGTCGGCCGGATAATCCCAGGCGCCGTTATACATCACCGCCCATCCCATGAATTGGGTTCGCGGATCGTGCGAATACTTGTTGTCGTCGAAGAAATCCGTCAGCGTGAAGCGCCCGGCAGTGATGGTATAGCGTTTCACCGGACGCTCGCCGGCGAGCTGGTTCTCATCGCTTTCGACCGGCTCGGTTTCATTGCCAAAACCAAAGTCGTGAGACACGTACAGCCGGGCCAGATAGGGTTTGGGAGCGGCCGACGCGACGCGCGGCAGCTCGCCGTTCGAAGAGTTCGCGAGGCCGTCGACATCGCTAAACCCGCGCCCGCCGGCGATTTCGGGATCGAAATAGAGCGTGGTGTTCTTCTCCAACCGCAAGCCCAAGAACAGTGTGGTGGTGAGCGAGACATCGCGCTCCGGATAGTCCTGGAGACTGAAAGGTCCCGAGTAGGGGGAAGTAAAGGTCCCGTGGTATTGCCCGATGGATGTCGCCTGATAGAAAAGATTCCAACGCTCGGGTTCGGCTGGCGGAGCCGGTGGGGATGGAGATGGCTCTTGACCCGATGCCATCAGACCGATCGACATCAGCGTCGCGGCGCAGTAATAAAAGTGGCGAAAAAATCGGTTTGTGGTCACGTGCAAAGTTGGGCTGGGACTCGCTGAGAGCAAGTCGAAGAGGTTCAGGGCTACTCTACCTGACTGAAGTTACAGCAAGGTGACGCTTGAAGTGGGAAGTCCGGTCACGCGATGACAGTCATCTGCCATAAACGGTCTCCCTTCTGCTGAAATTGTTGGGCGCCGAATCGCAACCCTTGCTTAGGCTATACCCGGCGGGGTATCCTTGTCAAGACCTTATTCGGGGTTTTCGCACTTATGGCTCATACGACAGAAGAGAAAAAGAAGCTGCTGAATCGCGTACGGCGTATTAGAGGGCAGGTGGACTCGATCGCACGCGCGCTGGAACAGGAGGCGGAGTGTTCCGATGTGCTGCATAACATTTCCGCTTGCCGCGGCGCGATGGACGCTTTGATGGCCGAAGTGATCGAAGGGCACATCCGCTTTCACGTGCTGGACCCCGGAACTACGCCGACCGATGAACAGACTCAGGCAGCCGACGATTTGATTCACGCGCTGCGAGCGTACCTGAAGTAGCGGGAACGATGATTCCAGCCAAGGCCAAGGGTCAGAACATTCAGGTTTCGCCCGCAGTCCTCGATGCGGCGCGCAAGGACGGCGATGAGCTGCTGCAATCCTTGCAGACAACTCAGCAGGGCTTGACGCAAGCGGAAGCCGAAGATCGCGCGCGTAAGGCCGGTCCGAATGAAGTCGCGCAAGAGAGGAAACAAGGCTGGTTCCTCCGGCTTCTGAAGATCATTCGCAACCCCCTGGTGATCCTGCTGGCGACGCTATCGGCGATTTCGTTCGCTACCGGCGACGCGCGCGCCGGAACCGTGATGGCGGCGATGGTGGTGCTCAGCGTCGGGCTGCGCTTCGTGCAGGAGGCCCGGGCGGACGCGGCGGCGGCGAAGCTCAAGGCCATGATCCACGTGACCGCCACGGTGGTTCGGGATGGCGCGCGCGAAGGAAATGCCGCTGCGCGACCTGGTGCCGGGGGACATCATCAAGCTGTCCGCCGGCGACATGATCCCGGGCGACGTGCGGGTGCTCTCCTCCAAAGACCTTTTCGTCAGCCAGGGGAGCCTGACCGGCGAATCGCTTCCGGTCGAGAAGTTTCACGACGCCGAGACCAAGGCCGTCAGCTCGCCCACCGAGCTCAAGAACACGTGCTTCATGGGGACCAGCGTCGAAAGCGGCACGGCGACCGCGGTGGTGGTCGCAACGGGCGTCCAGACCTATCTCGGCAGCATGGCCAGCGCCATCACGGAGGAAGCGCCGCCGACCAGCTTCGACCAGGGCCTCAGCCGCTTCACGTGGCTGATGATCCGGCTGATGGCGGTGATGGTGCCGCTGGTCTTCCTCATCAACGGCTTCACCAAGCACGATTGGAAGGGCGCCTTCTTCTTCGCGATGGCCGTGGCCGTGGGCCTCACGCCGGAGATGCTGCCCATGATCGTCTCCGTCTGCCTCTCGAAGGGCGCGCTCGCCATGAGCCGCAAGAAGGTGATCGTCAAGCGGCTCAACGCCATCCAGAACTTCGGCGGCATGGACGTGTTGTGCACCGACAAGACCGGCACGCTCACCGAGGACCGCGTGGTCCTGCAGCGGCATTGCAACGTCGCCGGGCGGGAAACCGAGGAAGTGCTTCTGGACGGCTACTTGATCAGCCACTTCCAGACGGGCCTCAAGAACCTGCTCGACCGGGCGATTCTGGACAGCCCCGACTTCCACGAGCAGGCGCTGGTCGAGAAGTACAAGAAGCTGGACGAGATCCCTTTCGACTTCACGCGGCGCATGATGTCCGTCCTGGTGGAGGATCCCGAAGGCAAGGCGATCCTCCTCACCAAGGGCGCTCCGGAAGAGGTCTTCCACCAGTGCTCGCATTTCGAGCTGGACGGGAAAGTGTCGCCGATGGACCCCAACCTGATCGTCGGGCTGAAGGAAGAGTACGAAAGCCTCAGCAACGATGGCTTCCGCGTTCTGGCGGTGGCAACCAAGGAACTGCCGGGAAAGCAGATCTGCTCGAAGGACGACGAGCGCGATCTGGTGCTCAAAGGCTACGTCGCGTTTCTGGACCCGCCCAAAGACACCGCGGCACGCGCACTCGAGGCGCTGCACAAGCATGGCGTCGCGGTGAAGATCCTCACGGGCGACAACCAGCTCATCAGCCGCAAGGTTTGCAAGGACGTGGGCCTCGCGCCCGACCCCATGCTCCTGGGCGGCGACGTGGAGAAAATGTCCGATGCCGAGCTGGCCGATGCGGCGGAGAAGACCACGCTGTTCGCGCGCCTCTCTCCGGCTCACAAGCAGCGCGTCATCCGCGCCCTCCGGGGCAAAGGCCACGTGGTCGGATTCATGGGCGACGGAATCAACGACGCTCCCGCCTTGCGAGCCGCCGACATCGGCATCTCGGTGGACACGGCCACGGACATCGCCAAGGAATCGGCGGATCTGATCCTGCTGGAGAAGGACCTGATGGTGCTGGAAGGCGGCGTGATCGAGGGCCGCAAGGTCTTCGCGAACATCCTCAAGTACATCCGCATGGGGGCGAGCTCCAACTTCGGAAATATGTTCAGCGTGCTGGGCGCGAGCGCCTTCCTGCCCTTACATTCCGATGGCCCCGATCCAGGTGTTGACCAACAACCTGCTGTACGATTTCTCGCAAGTGCCGATCCCGACCGACGCGGTGGACGATGAGCAAGTGGCGCGGCCGCGGCCCTGGAACATCGACGAGATCAAGCGGTTCATCCTCTTCATCGGCCCCATCAGCTCGATCTTCGACTACACGACTTTCTTCGTCATGCTCTGGGTCTTCAACTGCTGGGACCCGTCCCGCGCGTCGGTGTTTCAGACCGGCTGGTTCGTCGAATCGCTGATGACGCAGACGCTTATCATCCACGTCATTCGCACCAACAAGATTCCGTTCCTGCAGAGCCGCGCGAGTTGGCCGCTGACGGTCACGACGTTATCCATCATGGCCTTTGGAATGTGGCTGCCGTATTCGCCGCTGGCTTCGTCGCTGGGCCTGGCGCACCTGCCGCCGATGTACTGGCCGATCCTGATCCTGACGCTGCTCGGCTATGTGGGCCTTACGCAAGTAATCAAAGTCTGGTTGCTGCGCAAGAAATGGATTTAGAATAGCAGCAAGGTCATCGTAACTTTGGGTCAACACATATTGCGCTTGCTGCTATCGCTCGCCGGAGTGATGGTGATCACCTGGACCGGCTATAGCCTGGTTCCGGTGAATGCGACGACAACCGGGTTCGCGTATCTGCTCCTGGTCTTGATCATCGCGAGTTTCTGGGGATTCTTTGAAGCAGCGGCTGCCTCGATCGCGGCTACACTCACGTTCAATTTCTTCTTCTTGCCGCCGGTGGGAAGGTTCACTATTGCCGATCCGCAAAATTGGGTGGCGCTCTTCAGTTTTCTGACCACGGCGCTGATCGCCAGCCGCCTCTCGGCTGAAGTAAAGCGCCGGGCGCTGGACGCAGTCGCGCGGCAGCAGGATTTGGAGAGGCTCTACACTTTCAGCCGGGCGATTCTGCTGATCGATTATGCGGAGCCATTTCCGAAACAACTGGTTCGAAAGTTGGCAGAGATCTTCGAGCTGAGTGCCGTGGTGCTCTACGAGCGCCGGACAGAGGAATTCTACCGCGCGGGTCCCGCGGATTTCGATGGCCTGGAAGATCAGCTTCGCGATGCTGCCTTGCAAGGTTCATCCTTCACAGATGCCGGGCGCAAGCGCGTGATTACGGCGGTTCGTCTCGGATCGGAACCCATTGCGGGTCTGGCGCTTACAGGGGATGCAGATGCCGGATGCCGTTCTGCAGGGAATCGCGAATTTGGTGGCGATTGGACTGGAACGGGCGCGGGCCCAGGATCTCGCTTCGCAGATCGAAGCAGCGCGTCAAAGCGAGAAGCTGCGAACGACTTTGCTGGACGCGATGGCGCATGAGTTCAAGACGCCGCTCACTTCGGTGATGGCTGCGACCACTTCGCTCCTGGCCAATCCGGACCAACCGGCCGAGAGCCGGGCGGAGCTGCTCAAGATCGCGGATGAGGAAGCGAATCATCTCAAGACGCTTATTGATGACACGGTGGAGATGGGGCGGCTGGACACATCTGACATCCGCGTGCACACGGAGCTTTCCGACGTGGGCGCGATCGTTCGCGAGGTAGTGGATTCGATGCGCAATGAAATCGACGGACGGCCTGTTAATGTTGTTTGCGACGAGCACCCAGCGGTTTCGATTGATCGACGGCTGGTGAAGCTAGCGGTCAAACAGTTGTTGGATAACGCGCTGAAGTATTCATCTCCGGACACACCCGTGACGGTTCGAGTACACAACGGCAATGGCGTCACAGTCGCGGTGACCGATCATGGTAAAGGGATACCAGTGCAGGAACAGACTCGCATTTTCGAACGCTTGTACCGGAGCCCGGCCGTGCAGAATCAGATACCCGGTTCCGGTCTGGGCTTGAGCATCGCGCAAAGTATCGTCCGGGCGCATCACGGGGACTTGACCGTGGCGAGCCGCCCCGGAGAGACAACCTTCCGGCTTACCTTGCCGGCGGAGCAGAAGGCAGGACAAATTTGAGCGCGGGCCGCATTCTCGTCATCGATGACGAGCCTCAGATCCGGCGCATCATGCGTACCACGCTGATCACCGCCGGGTACGAAGTCGATGACGCCAAGACGGCCGAGGAAGGGCTTCTAAAAGTGCGCGAGTTCCGCCCCGACCTGGTATTGCTGGACATCAATATGCCAGGGATGGGTGGTTTGGCCGCTTGCCGGGAACTGCGCGTGGATCCGAATGTCGCCATCATCATACTGACGGTTCACAATACGGAAGCCGCTAAAGTGGAAGCGCTCGACGCCGGGGCGGACGACTTCGTGACCAAGCCGTTCAGCACTCCGGAGCTTCTCGCCCGTATACGAGCCGCGCTGCGGCGCATCCCAGTCGGGCAGTCTGCGCCGGCGCGCCTCCGCATCGGCGATCTCACGATCGACTTTGCCGCGCGAACCGTGGCGCGCGGGGCTGTAAGTTCGCACCTGACGCCGAAGGAACTGGATCTGCTGCGGTATCTTACCCAGCATGCGAATGAAGCGGTCCCGCATCGGGAGCTGCTGCAGGCCGTGTGGGGGCCCGACTACGGCGACCAGGTCGATTACCTTCGGGCTTTCATCAAGAGCCTTCGCAAGAAGGTCGAGCCGGACCCGGAACATCCGCAATACATCATGACGGAACCCTGGATCGGCTACCGTTTCAACGGATCACTCGAGTCTCTATAGCCCTTCTTTTCCCCGCCAACTGACGGTGAAGTTGGGTCCTTTGACGCACCTCCCGCAGTCCGCCCATTGCTTCCCAACTGCCGGCCAGCGAGGAACTCTCGTCGTGCTAGTCAGTTAGAGCCTTTCGCGCGACTGGGCCAGCAAAATGCCCGGATCTTCATAACTTTTTCATGGCTTTTCGATGACTTCTTCGGGCCTTGAAGAATATTCTCGAAACGTGGGAGGGCAGAAAAACATGTCACTCGCGATTGAGAAAATCTTGAAACCGGCAACGGGGCACCCCGCGCAGCCCACTCGCGTGGAGGCCGATCAGCAGCTAAACATCGCGGTGGTCTTCACGTCGGTGGAATCGACGCTTGCGGCTTTGAAGGAAGCCGGCAATTTGGCGAGCAGCCTGAGCGCGCGGATCACGCTGGTGGTGCCGCAGGTGGTGCCGTTCCCGCTTCCATTGGAAACGCCGCCGGTACTGGTGGAGTTCAATGAGAACCGCTTTCGAGTGATGGCTAGCGAAAGTCCGGTGGAGACGGGCGTGCAAATTTTCCTGTGCCGCGATCGCTTCGAAACATTGGCTGCGGTATTGAAACCCGGCTCCATCGTGGTGGTGGGAGGGCGGAAGCGGTGGTGGCCGACGAAGGATGAAACTCTGGCCCGGCAACTCCGGCGCGCAGGGTACGAAGTGCTGTTCAAGGAAACCAAGTAAGGGGGAAATCAGATGCTCGATCTGTTTTACATAGCAATTGGATGTGCGTTTTTGCTGGCCTGCTGGGTCTTCACCAAGGCCTGCGACAAGCTTTAGGGAGAACAAAAATCATGGACTACATCATTGCCGGAATCGCGTCGTTGGGCTTGTTTATTTATCTGATCTACGCGCTTCTTCGTCCGGAGAAATTTTAGGAGAGCATTTATGACAAGCATTGGAGTTTTACAAATCGCGATCTTCTTCGGGCTGATTCTGATCTGCACCAAGCCGTTGGGCGCGTTCATGGCGAGGCTGTTCGAAGGCGAGCGCACATTTCTGCATCCGGCTCTGCGATGGCTCGAAGTGCTGACTTACAAAGTGATCGGCGTGCAAGAGGAGGTCGAGCAGCGCTGGACCCAATACACGGCGGCGCTGCTGAGCTTCAGCATCTTTGGCTTCCTGCTGACCTACTTGCTGCAAAGGGCGCAGGCGTACCTGCCGTTCAATCCGCAGCATTTCAATGCCGGCAATGTGCAGTCCGGATCTGGCGTTCAACACCGCTGCCAGCTTCGTCACCAATACCAACTGGCAGGCTTACTCGGGCGAAGCGACGCTCAGCTACTTCGTCCAGATGGCGGCGCTCGACGGTGCAGAACTTCGCCTCGGCGGCGGCGGGCATGGCGATCGCGATGGCGCTGGTCCGCGGCTTCGCGCGGCAGGAGATGAAGACCATCGGCAACTTCTGGGTGGATGTGACGCGCGCCACGGTTTATGTTCTGCTGCCGATTTCGATCGTCGTGCGGCGCTGATGTTCTGCTCGCAGGGCGTGATTCAGAATCTGCATCCTTACACGACGGTGACCACGGTCGAAGGCGCGAAGCAGACCATCGCGCAGGGCCCGGTGGCTTCGCAGGAAGCGATCAAGAACTGGGCACCAACGGCGGCGGATTCTTCAACGCCAACTCCGCGCATCCGTTCGAGAATCCGACGCCGCTGAGCAATCTGCTTGCAGATGTTCCTGATCTTCCTGATCCCGGCGGCGTTGACTTACACGTTCGGCAAGATGGTGGGAGATACGCGGCAGGGCTGGGCGATTTTCGCCGCCTTGTCCGTGATGTTCCTGGTCGGCGTGTTCGTCGTGCTATCACTTCGAGCAGGCGGGCAATCCGATCCTGCCGAAGCTGGGCATCCAGAGCGCGGCCACTGCCGGCCAGGCCGGCGGCAACATGGAAGGCAAGGAGACGCGCTTCGGCATCGCCAATTCCGCGCTGTTCGCCACGGTCACCACCGACGCCAGTTGCGGCGCGGTCAACAGCCATGCACGACAGCTTCACGCCGCTGGGCGGCCTGGTGCCGATGTTCAACATCATGACCGGCGAAGTGATCTTCGGCGGCGTGGGCGCGGGGCTGTACGGCATGCTGCTGTACTGCATCCTGGCGGTCTTCATCGCCGGACTGATGGTGGGCCGCACGCCCGAATATCTCGGCAAGAAGATCGAGCAGAAGGAAGTCAAGATGGCGATGCTGGCGGTGATCGCCACGGCCTTCAGCATTCTGGTCTTCAGCGCGCATCAGCTCGGTGATTCAGTTCCCGGCCAAAGGCTACTGGAATCCGCCGGGCGCTGCGACCGCGAACATGAACAACAGCGGCCCGCATGGCTTCAGCGAGATTCTGTATGCCTACGCCAGCGGCACCGGCAACAACGGCAGCGCGTTCGCCGGCATCAACGCCAACACGCCCTGGTACAACCTGACGCTCGGGACTCGCCATGCTGATCGGCCGCTTCCTGTTCCTGATTCCGCTGCTGGCCGCGGCCGGCAGCCTGGCGGCCAAGAAAAAGATTCCGTCCACAGCGGGCACATTCCCCACGCACGGGCCGCTGTTTGTCGGCCTGCTGGTGGGCACGGTGGTCATCGTCGGCGCGCTGACGTTCTTCCCGGCGCTTTCGCTGGGCCCGATCGTCGAACATTTTCTGATGCAAAGCGGCAAGCTGTTTTCGACGATCTATGCCGTTGCACGACTTGGAGTTAATCCATGACCACACAACTACAGATCCAGAAATTCGCCGAACTCCGCAGGACGATCCGACTTCGCTGCTGCCCAAGAAGCTGGCGCGGGCGCGGCCGCTGTTCGATCCGGAGATCGTGCGGCCGCGCGACGATCGGATTCGTTCGTCAAGCTGAATCCGGTCACGCTGGCGAAGAACCCGGTGATGTTCGTGGTCGAAGTGGGCGCGGCGCTCACCACGGTTCTGCTGATTCGCGACGTCGCCACCGGCGCGCAGCGGACATCGGCTTCCAGCTTCAGATCGCGCTGTGGCTGTGGTTCACGGTGCTGTTCGCGAACTTCGCCGAAGCCATGGCGGAAGCGCGCGGCAAGGCGCAGGCCGATAGCCTGCGCAAGACCAAGACCGACGCCATGGCGCGAAACGCGTCACTGCCGCCGGGCAAGATCGAGCAGGTGCCGGCCTCGCATGCTGCGCGCCGGCGACGTCGTGATCTGCGAAGCCGGCGACATGATTCCCGGCGACGGCGACGTGATCGAAGGCATCGCGACCGTGGACGAATCGGTGATCACCGGCGAAAGCGCGCCGGTGATTCGCGAATCCGGCGGCGACCGCAGCGCCGTGACCGGCGGCACCAGCGTGCTGTCCGATCAGATCAAGATCCAGATCACGTCGAATCCCGGCGAGACGTTTCTCGACCGCATGATCGCGCTGGTGGAAGGCGCGCAGCGGCAGAAGACGCCGAACGAGATCGCGCTGAACATCCTGATCGCGGGCCTGACGCTGATCTTCCTGCTGGCCGTGATCACGCTGCAGCCGTTTTCGCAGTATTCAGCGTGGCGCAGGCGGGCTCGGGCTCGGTGCCCACCGTCGCCGTGCTGGTTTCGCTGCTGGTCTGCCTGATCCCGACCACCATCGGCGGATTGCTCTCCGCCATCGGCATCGCGGGCATGGATCGCGTGATGCAGCACAACGTGCTGGCCATGAGCGGCAAGGCGGTGGAAGCGGCGGGCGACGTGAACACGCTGCTGCTCGACAAGACCGGCACCATCACGCTGGGCAATCGCCAGGCGGTGGAGTTCCTGCCGGTCGACGGCGTCACCGAGAGCGAACTGGCCGATGCGGCGCAGCTTTCGAGCCTGGCCGACGAGACTCCGGAAGGCCGCTCCGTCGTGGTGCTGGCGAAAGAGAAATACGGCCTGCGCGGCCGCGAGATTCCGGAGCACGAGGCCGACGTTCATTCCGTTCTCCGCGTACACGCGCATGAGCGGCGTGGATTTCGAAGGCCGGCAGCTGCGCAAGGGCGCCACCGAAGCGATCATGCAGTTCGTGCACGAACGCGGCGGCGACGTTCCCGGCAGACTTCACGGACATGACGCGATCGCATCTCGCGCAACGGCGGAACGCCGCTGGCGGTGTGCCGATGGCGACGCGCGTGCTGGGCGTGATCCATCTGAAGGACATCGTCAAGGGCGGCATGAAGGAGCGGCTTCGCGCAGCTGCGCGCGATGGGCATCCGCACCGTGATGATCACCGGCGATAATCCGCTGACCGCCGCGGCGATTGCGCCGGAAGCCGGCGTGGACGATTTTCTGGCGCAGGCCACTCCCAAAGACAAGCTCGATTACATCAAGAAGGAACAGGCCGGCGGGCGTCTGGTGGCGATGACCGGCGACGGCACCAACGACGCGCCGGCGCTGGCGCAGGCCGACGTCGGGCTGGCGATGAACACCGGCACCATGGCGGCGAAGGAAGCCGGCAACATGGTGGATCTCGACAGCAATCCGACCAAGCTGATCGAAGTGGTCGCGATCGGCAAGCAGTTGCTGATCACGCGCGGCGCGCTGACCACGTTCTCGATCGCCAACGACGTCGCGAAATATTTCGCGATTATTCCGGCGATGTTCATGGCCACTTATCCGGCGCTGGGCAAGCTCAACATCATGGGCCTGCACACGCCGCAGAGCGCGGTGCTGGCGGCGGTGATTTTCAACGCGCTGATCATCATCGCGCTGGTGCCGCTGGCGCTGCGCGGCGTGAAATACCGGCCGCTGGAGCGCGGCGAGCCTGCTGCGGCGCAATCTGCTGATTTACGGCTGGGCGGCATCATCGCGCCGTTCCCCGGCATCTGGATCATCGATCAGATTGTTGGTAACGCATTGCGGCTGGCGTAAGGAGGGAATTATTATGTGGAGACAAATGCTTCCGGGACTTCGAATCAAGACTGTTCATGACGGTGTTTGCTGGGCGTGCTCTATCCGCTGGCGATCGTCACCGGCATCTACGCAGGTGGTGTTTCCGAACCAGGCCAACGGCAGCCTGATCATGACAGGACGGCAAGGTGATCGGCTCCGAACTGATCGGCCAAAACTTCACGCAAGCCGGAGTATTTTCATCCGCGCGCCGTCGGCGGCCGGGAGCGGCTACGACGCGACCGCGAGCGGCGGCTCGAATCTGGGTCCGACCAGCGCCAAGCTCATCCACGGCACCACCAAGATGGACGACAAGAAGAACGAAGTGGTGGATTACGACGGCATCAATCTGCGCATCGTGCACTACGCTGTCGACAACGAACATTCCCTACGAATCGTCGATCCCGCTCGACCAATTTAAGGACGCCAGCGGCGGCCTCGACGATGTAAAGCTGATCAAGGCTTTCAACGACGATAAGGCGCCGTTGATCTTCACGCCGAAGGCGGCGATCCCCGCGGATGCGGTCACGGCTTCGGCCAGCGGGCTTGATCCGCACATCAGCCCGGCTAACGCGCAGGCTCAGGTCGTCTCGCGTGGCCAAGGCTCGCGGCATTTCGGCGGACCAGGCGAATCAGATCGTTGCGCGGTTTACAGAAAGTCCCGATCTGGGGCTGCTCGGCGAGCCGCGAGTGAACGTGCTCAAACTGAATCTCGCGATGGATCAGCAGTTCCCGCGCAAGTAAAGTTCCGCTGCTGAGATGGGACGGAAAACACCCGAAGAATATCTTCGCGAATGCCAAGCCGAGGAAGAAGCTGCGGCGCCCAAAGGCAAAGGGCACCTCAAGATCTTCCTCGGTTACGCGTCTGGAGTGGGCAAGTCATTCCGCATGCTGGATGAGGCGCGCCGCCGCCGGGAGCGCGGAGAAGACGTGGTCGTGGGCGCCATGCAGTCGCGAGTCCCGGCTGAAGTTCAGCCACTGTTGCGAAAACTTGAGGTGATTCCGCTGAAAACTGTCGGCGGTGGAACTGCCATAGACGTCGACGCCTTGATTGAACGTCATCCCTCGGTCTGCATCGTCGATGGTCTGGCGTATGACAACCCAGAGGGGCTGCGAAACCCGACGCGGTGGCAGGATGTTGAAGATTTACTGGAAGCGGGAATTCAGGTGATCGCCTCCATCAACATTCAATACGTGGCCGAGGTGCGTGAGCAGGCGGAAGAAATCACCGGCAAGCATGTGGAGCAGACTGTACCGTTGTGCTTCATTCAGAGTGCCGATGAAATCGAAATCGTGGACGCGCCGCCGCTACAGAATCACGAAGAGCGGTTGTCCAAGCTGCGCGAATTGGCCTTGGTGATCACGGCGGATTTCGTGGACCATCAGCTTAACGATTACCTGGAGCGACATGGGATCACGCAGCGCTTTGGCGCGCACGAACGCATTCTGGTGTGCGTTACTCCGCGCGCGAATATGCAGGAGATGATGGAGATCGCTCAGGTGATCGCCCACCGATTTCACGGGGAGCTGATGGTGGCGTATGTCAGGCAGGGGAATATTTCGCCGGAAGATCAGTCGGCGCTTGACGCACGGCTGGCGATTGCGAACGCCGCGGGCGTGCACGTTGAGATCCTGGAAGGCGGCGACCCGGCAGATGTAATTCTCGAATTTGCCAGATCCCGCGGAATCACACAACTATTCGTCGGTCACAGCCAGCGTACCGGGCTGGCGCGGCTCAAGGGCAGTCCGCTCGACAAGCTGATCTGGGAAGGCCACGGCATGGACGTTTGCGTCTTCCCTCAATAACAAATGACTGACGAGAGGCGCGGGAAGCTGAAGATCTTCATGGGCTACGCGGCCGGCGTCGGCAAGACTTACAAGATGCTTGAAGAGGCGCAGGACCTGAAGGCTTCCGGCGTCGATATCGTGATCGGTTATTTCGAACCGCACAGCCGCAAGGATACGATCGCGAAAACTGAAGGGCTGGAGACGGTCCCGCGGCGAACGATTCAATATCGCGAATCGCAGTTTGAGGAGATGGATACGGAGGCGATCCTGGCGCGGCATCCGCAGGCCTGCGTGGTGGACGAATTTCCGCACACGAATGTCCCCGGTCTGGAGCGCGGCAAGCGATGGGAAGATGTGGAAGTATTGCTGGCCGCCGGTATCGATGTTCTGACCACCATGAACATCCAGCATCTGGAAAGCCTGAACGATCAGGTGTGGCAGATCAGCGGCATTCGCGTGCGGGAAACGGTCCCGGACTGGGTGGTGCAACAGGCGGATGAAGTAGTGATGGTGGATCTCACGCCCGGCGCGTTGCTCAATCGGCTGCAGCGCGGGGTGGTGTATGAGCGGCAGAAGGCGGAGCGCGCCATGCAGAACTTCTTTCGCGTCCAGACTCTGGTGGCGCTGCGCGAGCTGGCGCTTCGGCAAGCCGCGCATGAAGTCGAACATCGCATGGTGGACGGCGAGGCGCGGTCTTTGCCGGCCAACGGGGCGGGCACCGGCACGCCGAAGCATCACAAGATTCTGGTGCTGGTCACGGCCAATCCCAAAACCGCGATGGTAATCCGGCGCGCGAAGCGGGTGAGCGATTTCCTGGGCGCGGAATGCTTTGCCGTGGCCGTGCAGCCTACTGGCGATTTGAGCGGTTTGAGTGCGGAGGATCGCGAGGCGATCGAAAAACATTTGAATTTCGCGCGCAATCTGCATATTGAGACGCGGGTTCTCGAGGGAGACGATGTCGCGTTGACGCTGGTCGATTTCGGACGCCGGAATCAAGTCACGCAGATTTTCCTCACGCGTCCTCCACGGAAGTCATGGGCGCCCGCACTGTCGCGCGATCCGGCGCAGAGAGTCATGGGTCTCGCGAAGGACATGCTCATTGTGATTGTCTCCGATCGAGAGCCGGGCAATTAACGCCCTGGCGACATGCGCGGGAAGCGCCTGCCGTGGGAAACTCGATCCATGATCCGCATTGCGAACGCGCAGGGCTTCTGGGGAGACTCGCTCGAAGCGCCGCTGGAACAACTGCGCGGCGGTCCCATCGACTACCTGACGCTCGACTATCTGGCCGAGGTCACGATGTCGATTCTGCAAAAGCAATATGCGCGCGATCCGCAAGCTGGTTATGCGCGGGATTTCCCGCAGATGATCGAGCGCGGGGCGAAGGAAATCGTGCAGCGCGGCGTCAAGGTGGTGGCTAACGCGGGCGGCGTGAATCCGGAGACTTGCGGCGAAGCGGTGGCGGCGGCGCTGGCGCGCGCGGGATACCAGGGGCGGATGAAGATTGGCGTGGTGACGGGCGACAACATTCTGGATCGCCTGGACGATTTGGTCGCGCGCGGCATTGAACTGCGCAACATGGATACGGGCGAGCCGCTGGCGGCGGTCCGCGAGCGGGTGCGCAGCGCGAATGTATATCTGGGCGCGTTTCCGATCGCCGAAGCGCTGGGACAGGGCGCGCAGATCGTCGTGACCGGACGCTGCTCCGACGTAGCGCTGTCGCTGGGACCCAGCATTCACGAATTCGGCTGGAAGCGCGACGATTGGGACTTGCTGGCGGCGGGAGTGGTGGGCGGGCACGTGATCGAATGCGGCGCGCAGGCGACCGGCGGCAATTGCCAGGTGGATTGGGAGACGATGCCCGATCTGGCCGGGATCGGCTATCCGATTCTCGAAGCCGAAGCCGACGGGCGCTTCGCCATCACCAAGCATCCGGGCACCGGCGGACGCGTGACGGTGGCGGGGGTGACGGAACAGTTGGTGTATGAGATCGGCGATCCGCGCGCCTACATTACGCCGGATGTGGTCGCGGATTTCACGACGATTCAGTTGAAGCAGGCGGGTGCCGGATCGCGTGCAATTCTGGGGGATCGAGGGCCGCCCCGCGACGGACTTCTATAAAGTTTCGATCAGCTATTCGGCGGGCTTCAAGGCGGTGGGCACGATGACCTACGGGTGGCCCGATGCTTACAAGAAGGCCAAGATGGCGGATCAAATTTTGCGCACGAGACTGGAGCGGCTGGGATTGAAGTTCGACGCAATCCACAGTGAATATGTGGGCGCCAATGCGTGCCACGGCGAATTGCTTTCGGGTGAGCCGTCGCCGGATTTGGCGGAAGTAACACTGCGGGTGGGCGTTCGCGGCGCCGATGCCGCGGCGATCGAGCGTTTCACGCGCGAGATCGCTCCGCTGGCGCTGAACGGACCGCCGGTGGTGACGTATCCGGCGAGCGGTAAGCCGAAGGTGGAAGAAGTGGTGGCCTATTGGCCCGCGCTGATTCCGAAAAGCGAAGTGACGGCGCGGGTTCACGTGAGGGAGGCGTAAATGCCGCGCGTAAAACTTCGCCAGATCGCGCATGCCCGCAGCGGCGATAAAGGCGATTGCGCCAACATCGGGCTGATCGCTCTGCGCCCGGAAGATTATCCGGCGCTGGTAAAGCAGGTGACGGCGGAGCGCGTGAAAGAGCATTTTCGCGAGTTGTGCCGGGGACGTGTCGAGCGGTTTGAGCTGCCCAATCTGAATGCTTTGAATTTTTTGCTGTACCAGGCGCTGGATGGCGGCGGCACGGTTTCGCTGCGCACCGATGCGCAGGGCAAGACCCTCAGCGCGGCGCTGCTGCGGATGGAGATCGAGATTTAGACTGGCTGGCGGAACACTCCCCGCCTGATTCTTCAACTGATTGCGTTGCCGCGACTTGCCTATCCAGCGCCCCGCTGCAGGTGTGATTCAGACAGTAGTCTGGCGGCGGAAGGACGGGGCAAATGAGCTTTGACATCGCCCGGACGCCGACGCTGCATGCGGTGGCTACGGGAGACGAGCAGCAACTCGTCGAGGATTTGCAGGAGCGCGTGGAGGCAGCGATTCTTCAGGCCACGAAGACGCCTGCAGTGGTTGAGGCAACCGCGGCGCAACGGCGCGCCGAGCAGCATTTTCTGAGCTTGCAGAAAGCGGAGCGGGCGCTGAACCAATTCGCGAAAATCGCGGGTGAAAAATTGGTTGCGATGCGGGAAACTGCGCTCGACGCAGTGATCGAATCCGCCGCCTCTGGCGACAAACTGGATTTTAAAAGCTTCAGCGAACTGGCTTCGCTCGAAAGCCGCAGCCGGCAGGCTACCCGGGCGATTGAAAGACTGGTGGAGCGGCTGATTCCGCTGGCGTTGTGGACGCGCTTGCGGGAGGAATCCTATGCGGCGATCGCGCTGGCGCGGGCGCTGGAAGGCATTGCGCAGGAGCGGGCGGAGCGGGTGCTGGATCAATTGCGCGAAGCCGTGGGCGAGGAGATGATCCTGCCGGTGGATCTCTCAAAGGGTGTCGCCGGCGCGCTGCTGGCGCGAGCGGAGGATCTCAAGCAGCAGGGGATGCGGCTGTCGGGCAACGCGGATTCCATCGAAAAGACATTTGAAAAAACGGCGGGGAGATAAGGCATGAATTCAAAATTTGACGATTTGGTGCGGAGCTTGGATCCGCAGACGCTGGAAGAATTAAAGCGGTCAGTGGTGGCGGAACTCGGCGGGCGGCGGGAGGAGACGGCGATTCAGATCGAGCACATCCATCCGAAAATGAGCGCGGACGCGCGCGAGGAAGCGGCGCGGGAGATCGGGCGGGTGCTGCGCGGCGAGAATCTGGATGCCTGATCTCAAGAAATACTGGCAGGAAATTCGGGCGATCGAGAAGAGTCTGCCAGCGGATGTGTGGCTGGTGAGCCTGCAGAATCTGGCCAAGGGTCAAGTGGGCGGGGCGATCGTGGAGGTGGCGGCGGCGGTGGCGGCGAAACTGCTGCATGCCAAGTCGCAACGGCTCGCGACGGACGAGGAAATCCAGGCGCACAAGGCGCAGCAAGACGAGATCAAGCGGCAGATATTCGACCAGAGAATGCGTAGTCAGGGGATTGCCGTGATCCCTGTAGTGAGACGCTAAGCGCGCTCGGCGCTCCAGTGGCGATCGGTGATTTGGGCGACTCTCACGTCCGACAGGCCGCATTCATCCAAGAACTCTCGCACCTCTTCGACGGTAAGCGCGGCGTGGAGCGAATCGGAAAAGAGTGTGCGTTGCAGCGGACTCCACTGCGCTGCGTGGGTTTCGAGCAGTTGCTCCAAGGCGTCGTGGGTGTCCGGGACGTACCAGGTCGCGGATCAGAATGGGTGCGCCGGGACGGGCTATGCGTGCGACCTCGAGGAACACGGCGCGTGGGTCGGGGATGTGGTGCACCAAGCTGTTGGAGGTCACCATCCCGACGGACTGGCCCGCGAAGGGGACGCGCTTGACATCCGCAGCGACCAAGTGGAGAGCAACGCCTTCCCGCACCCGATTCCGGGCGGCGACTGCCAGCATTTCGAGTGACATTTCGACGGCGCACACGCGTGTCGCGGCCGGTAGCAGGGGGTACATCGCCAGTGGGATTTTCGCGTTGCCCGAGCCGAGATCGGCGATCAGATTGACGGGAACGCTTGCGCCACGGGCCAATTGTGCGGCGCGCTCGGCGAAGAGCTGGTCGGTGGCGCTGAAATCCATCTCGTCATATTCGCCGGCTTCTTCGGCGGTGGACATCACTTCGGGTTCGAGTACGCGTGGCAGCGGCATATTGTTACACTTGTAGTTTCCGCTCAAAAACTCTGTTATGCAATCGATCCAAGAACTCGTGGAGCGCGCGCTCGCCCAAATCTCCCAGGCGGATTCGATCGGCCACGCTGGAACAGGCGCAGGGTGCAGTACCTGGGCAAAGCGGGCGAGCTTACGGGCCAGATGAAATTGCTAGGCGGGCTGGCTCCCGAAGAGCGCAAGCCGTTTGGGCAGGCGGTGAATGCGGCCAAGTCCGGGCTTGAGGAAGCGATCGATCAACGGCGGCGCTGCTTTGCAGGAAACCGCGAAACCGGCGGGGCCGGATCTCGATGTCACGCTGCCCGGACGGCGGCGATGGCCCGGGCGTGTTCACCCGATCACGGCCACCGCCGAGACCATGAAGAAGATCCTGATGGGCTTGGGATTTTCTTACGACGATTATCCCGGACATCGAAAGCGAATACTATAATTTCGACTCGCTCAACACGCCGGCGTGGCATCCGGCGCGCGATCTTCACGATACGTTTTACGTCGGGCAGGGGCAGTTGCTGCGCACGCATACCACTGCGTTTCAGGCTCGCGTCATGCGCGCCAGCGGAGGCCGGGTGCCGATTCGCGCGATGACTACGGGACGCTGCTATCGCGCCGACGATATCGACGCTTCGCACTATCCGATCTTTCAGCAACTGGATGTTTTCGCGGTGGGCGAAAAGCTGAGCATGTCCGACCTGCGGTGGACGTTGACGGAATTGGCCAAGGGACTGTTCGGCGCGCGAAGCCAAGCTGCGTTTTCGCCCCAGCTATTTTCCGTTCACGACGCCCAGCGCGGAAGTGGACATCAGTTGCGTGGTGTGTAAGCAGAAGGGCTGCGCTTTGTGCTCGCGCACCGGCTGGCTCGAGGTTTTAGGCAGCGGCATGACGCGGCCGGAAGTGCTGCGCGCGGGCGGGCTCGATCCCCAAAAGCACCAGGGCTTCGCGTTCGGCATTGGCGTCGACCGCATCACCATGCTGCGGCACCAGATCAATGACATCCGCCTGCTCTACGACAACGAGGAAGCTTTCTTGCGCCAGTTCTAACGCTGGTTTCCGAATCATGATCGTCAATACTAGATGGCTGCTGGATTATCTGTCGCCGCGAGTTCCTTTGGCGGACCTGCTCACCGCTTTGCCGCGCGTGGGACTGGACGTGGAAGCGACGCACGTGCTGGCACACGGCTTGGCGCCGGTGCGCATCGGCTTCATTCGCGCGAAGCGGCCTCTCGAAGGTACCACTGATAAGTTTGTATGCGAAGTGGAAGTGGCGCCGGGCGACGTGCGAAGCATCGTGGCCGCCTCCGCGCATCCGCTGGAAGTTGGTTGGGGAGTGCCGGTGGCGCTGGCTGGAACCGATCTGCCCACCGGAGACTCGATCCACGAAGAAAATTTTCACGGTGTTTTGTCGCAGGGGATGATTTGCCTGGACGGCGAGATGGGCATGATCGCGACCGGCAGCGGCTTGCAAGTGTTTCGCGATGAATCGCTGCTCGGCAAAAGCCTTCCTGAAGTGATGCCGATCGACGAGGCGCTGGTCCACATGAAGGTGTATCCCAACCGGCCGGATTGCCTGGGGCTGGTGGGAATCGCGCGGGAGCTTGCCGCTCTGCTGGATTTGAACTTGGTAATGCCGCAAGCGCCGCAACCGGTATCGTTCAGCGATGCCGTGATGCCGGTGAAGATTCAGGATCGCGCCGCGTGCACGCGCTACACTTGCCAGGTTGTCTCCGGCGTAAGCGTCGGAAAATCGTCCGCATGGCTGGCGAGCCGCTTGTTGGCGACGGGATCGCGTCCCATCAATAATGTCGTCGACATCACTAACTTCGTCATGAAGGAGTGGGGCCAGCCCTTGCATGCGTTCGATTTGCAGAACGTGCGCGAGCGGGTGGTCGTGCGCCGTTTCAAGAAGAGTGAGAGCCTGCGTTTGCTGGATGGGCGCACGGTGAATGGCGCGGCAGAGGATTCGCCGCTGGCCATTGCCGACGCGAAATCACCCATGGCGCTCGCTGGCATTATGGGCGGCGAGTTCTCGGGCATTGGGGATGAAACTACCAGCGTGCTGCTCGAAGCCGCGCACTTCGAGCCCACCAACATCCGCATGACCAGCCGCCGGTTGGGCGTGAGTTCGGATTCATCGTATCGTTTTGAGCGTGGCCTCGATCCCAACGAAACATTGGAAGCGGCGCGTGATCGAGCGACGGCGCTGCTGTTTTCCGATGCGGGCGCGCAGTCGGCCGGTCCGGTGACGGATGTGTATCCGAAGCACTTGAAGCGCGCAGTGTTTTCGCTGCCAGCCGATCGCGTCAGCAGCTATCTGGGCATTCCGGTGACGCGGGAGCAGGTGCAGTCGAGTCTCTCGAAACTGGGCTATGAAGTCTCCGATAATTTGAAGCGCATTCACGTGCCGACGCGGCGCGTGGATGCAACCGATCCGGTAGTGCTGATCGAAGACGTCGCGCGCGTGATTGGTTACGAGGCGATTCCGGCGTTGCCAAGCCCGGAGACGCCGAACGCGGGCGCGAGTACGAAGCTGGATGCTGCTCGATACACGGTGCGCAAGGTAATGGGCGGGCAAGGGATTTCTGGAATTGCGTGGCGTGCCATTGGAGCCATTAGAAGGCGAGGCGCAATTTTCGCAGATCGAAGGCGCTTCGATCACCCTGCAAAATCCGCTGAACGCGGACCTGGCGCGGCTGCGGCGGTCCTTGGTCCCGTTTCTGGTGAAGACCGCAGCGTTAAACGCACGGCGGCGCGTTACGACCTTCCGCTATTTCGAGATCGACAAAATTTTTGCGCGGCCGGCGGCGGAGCCGGTGGAGCACTGGTCGATCGGCATCTTGCTGGGCGGAGCGGCCAACGACGCGGATTGGTCGACGCGGCGCGCCACGGATTATTTCGACCTCAAGGGTGTCGTGGAATCCGTGCTTGAATCGTTACGGGTGCCGCGCGCATCCTTTGAAGCCGCGGCGGCGGTTGAAGGCTATGCCTCGGGAACGGTGGCACGGGTGGTGATCGACGGAGAGTCCGTGGGCGTGATCGGCCAGATCGCGCCGGAGTTGTTGGCGGCGCATCGAATTCAGGCTGCGGTGTTCGCAGCGGAGTTATTTCTTGGCAAACTCGTGGCCGCGCGCAATCCGACCGCCGTGTACGAACCGCTGCCTCGATTCCCCGGCGTATACCGCGACCTATCGTTCGTCGTTAAGAAAGACGTGTCCTACGCCGTGGTCGAACAAGCGATCCGCGCCGTAGGCGGGGCGTACCTGGAATCGGTGGAATGCATCGACGTGTTCGCGGGCAAGGGCATCGAAACGAGCAGCCGTAGCATGGCGGTGTCGATGGCGTTTCGCGCGCCGGACCGAACGCTTTCTTCCGAGGAAGTGGCTGCGTCAGTGGAGCAGGTGATCGCGCGCCTGGCGCAGACACTCGGCGCGGAGCTCCGCATCCAGTAATAATGGAAGCAGCAAGTATGAACGACCTTCCTCCGCTGACTCCATCAAGCAAAATATTTGTGGCCGGCCACCGCGGCCTTGCCGGTTCCGCCATCGTTCGACAGCTTGAGAAAAGCGGCTACCTTAATCTTATTCTTGCGACTCGCGCCGAACTGGATCTGCGTGACCAAGCGGCGGTCTCGCGCTTTTTTGCACGCCATCTTCCGGAGTTCGTGTTTCTTTCGGCGGCGAAGGCGGGCGGCATCCTGGCGAATTCCACGCATCCAGCGGAATTTCTCTACGATAATTTGGCGATTCAGACCAACGTCATACACGCGGCGTGGCAGAATCGTGTGAAAAAGTTGGTATTCCTGGGATCGGCGGCTGCTTATCCGCAACTTGCACCGCAACCGATGAAGGAAGAATCTCTGCTCACCGGACCGCTGGATCCGACCAGTGAAGCCTTCGCCATATCGAAAATTGCCGGAGTAAAATTGGCCGCTGCGTACCGGGAACAGTATGGGTTCCAGACCATCAGCCTGATGCCGAGCAATCTCTACGGGCCCGGCGATAACTTCGATTTGGAAACTTCGCAAGTGCTGCCGGCGCTGATTCGCCGTTTCCACGAGGCCAAAATATGGCGATCGCCGTCGGTTACGTTGTGGGGCAGCGGTATGCCGCGGCGTGAATTCCTGCACGCCGACGATCTGGCTGCGGCCGCGTGTTTCGTCATGGAAAACTATGCCGGCGGGAAGCCCTTGGGCAATTTGCTCAATGTCGGGAGTGGCGCGGATTTGCCGGTGGCCGAACTGGCGGAATTGGTCGCGCGCATCGTGGATTATCCCGGTCAAATTCGTTTTGACCGCAAGCGGCCGGATGGAACGCCGCGCAAATTGCTGGACGTGTCGCGCATTCATTCGCTCGGTTGGCGCGCGCGCATTTCACTGGAAGACGGGGTCGCGTCCACTTACGATTGGTACTGCGCGAATTCGCCCCAGAGTGTGGCAGGATGAAGTTTCATGCCTGATGCCACACGCCGGGAGCGCCTTGTGCGCGTTTTGAAAACTGTGACCACGCAACCGCTGCCCGCTGACGATGAAGAGTCATTATTTGAGAGCGGTCTGCTGGATTCCTTTGCGCTGCCGGATTTGGTGAGCGCGCTGGAGCAGGAGTTTTCGATTAAGGTGCCGGACCGGGATCTCAATCCGCGCAAGTTCGATTCGATTGCACGCATCGACACTTATCTGCAAGACCGCGCGAGTTGAACGGGAACTCGATGCCTGCATATCTTCACGGCTTCGGGATGCATGTGCCGGAGCGCGTGGTGACCAATGTGGAAATTGGCGCGCGAGTGGAGCGCACGGCGGATTGGATCGAAAACGCTTCCGGAATTCGCGAGCGCCGTTGGGCCGGGGGAGAGACTAGCGTCGTCGATCTGGCGATCGCCGCGGCACAGGATTGCCTGGCGCGAACGGGTATCGCGGCGGCTTCGCTTGGGTTGATCATCGTGGGGAGCGGTAGCGCCCGCCCCGGATTTCCAGGACCGGCGGCGGAAGTGGCCGCGCGATTGGGTTTGGAAAGCACGCCGGCGATCGATGTGCCCATGGCCAGCGCCGGCGGCCTGTTCGGGATGGCGATGGCAGCGCAGATGGCCCCGCATTTTGGCGATGTGTTGGTGATTGGCGCGGAAAAAATGTCGGCGGTGATCGAAACCGGCCCGCTCGATCCAAACACTGCGATCCTGTTCGGCGATGGTGCGGGTGCGGTGCTTGTGAGTGCGCGGCCGGGGCGTTGGGAGATTTTGGATGCGGTGCTGCATAGCGACGGGCAGTATCGCGACTCGCTGGCGTTCGATTGGTCCGCGCCGCTGCGGATGAATGGGCTGTCGGTGATTCTGCAGGCGGCGCGCAAGCTGCCTTCGTCCATCGAAGAAGTATTGACGCGGCAAAAGGTGGCGGCCGGGGACGTCGCGGCGTTCCTGTTGCATCAGGCGAACCAGAATCTGCTGGTGCGGGTCGCCAAGTCGCTGGGAGTTCCTGCTGAGCGGTTCTTCTCCAACGTCGGCGCGCTACGGGAATACGTCGTCGGCGTCCATGCTGATCGCAGCGGCGGAATGGTCGCAGGCGAATCCGGCGCGCGGGCCCGTAGTGTTTTCCGCTTTCGGGGCGGGATTCCATTGGGGCGCGATGCTGGCGCGCAGTGTTTAGTCTTCGGCGGCTTTTGCGCGCCGCTCGGGGGTGCTGGATTGCGCGACCAAATTGGTCGCGCGCAGCAGCGATTCGAAAGTGCCGGCGTCGGTCCACCAGCCGTCGACGAAGGAATAGGTCATGGTGCCTTCGCGGATGTAGGCGTTGTTGACGTCGGTGATTTCGAGTTCGCCGCGGCCGCTGGGCACCAGCTTCTTGACTTTGTCGAATACGCTGCCGTCGTACATATAAATGCCGGTGACCGCGTAGTTCGACTTGGGTTTCTTCGGCTTTTCTTCAATGCTGACGATGCGCGGCCGTCCATTTCGGCCACTCCGAAGCGCTCGGCGTCGGGCACTTCTTTGAGCAGAATGCGCGCGCCGCGAGGCTGCTTTTCAAAGGCACGCGCCATGTCGGCGATGGGCTTTTCCAGAATGTTGTCGCCCAGGATGACGCAGATCTTGTCGCCGTCGGCAAAATGTTCGGCCAGCGCGAGCGCATCGGCGATGCCGCCTTCGCCTTCCTGGTAGGCGTAATTCAAATGCTTGAGGCCGAATTCCTTGCCGTTGGCGAGCAGCCGCAGGAAATCTCCGGAATTGCGGCCGCCGGTGACAAGCAGAATGTCTTCGATGCCGGCGTCCACCAGCGTCTGGATCGGATAGTAGATCATCGGCTTGTCGTAGATCGGCAGCAGATGTTTGTTGGTGATTTTGGTCAGCGGGAACAGGCGGCTTCCGGTGCCGCCCGCCAATACGATGCCTTTCACGTCGCTGCTCCCTTCCTCTAAGAGGTTTTGGCCTTCGCTGTAACGATCGTGCTGTGGATTTCCTGCAAGCTCCAGACGCGGATCGGATCGCGGCGCCGGGAAGCGATCGCTTCGACCGCCGCGCGCGCGCCGCTCATGGTGGTGATGCAGGGAATGCGGTAGGTCACCGCGTTGCTGCGGATCGCTTTTTCGTCGCTGAAGGCGTGCGCGCCGCTGGTGCCGGTGTAGATGATCAGGTCTGAGCGAGCCCGCCTTCAGCAGATCCACCGCGTTGGGCCGGCCTTCATTCACCTTGAACACGGTTTTCGACCGGAACGCCCGGCGGCGCGGATCGCTTCGGCCGTGCCGCGCGTGGCGGCGATTTCGAAACCCAGTTCGTGGAAGCGCTTGGCGAGCGCGACGGCGACCGGTTTATCGCGATCGTTCACGCTGATGAACACGCGTCCTTTGTCGGGCAGCGGCGTGCCCGCGCTCAACTGCGCTTTGGCGAACGCCTCGCCGAAATTCTCGCCCACGCCCATCACTTCGCCGGTCGAGCGCATCTCCGGGCCCAGCGTCGGGTCCACGCCGGGGAATTTGTTGAACGGAAACACCGGCGATTTCACGAAATATTGCGGCACGGTCAGGACGCCCGTGGCATCCGTGAAATCCGCGATCTTCTTGCCCAGCATCACGCCCACCGCGATCTTCGGCAGCGCCACGCCGGTCGCCTTGCTGACATAGGGCACCGTGCGCGAGGCGCGCGGATTCACTTCGAGCACGTAGACTTTGCCGTCCTTGACCGCGTACTGGACGTTCATCAGGCCGATCACGTTCAGCGCGCGCGCCAGCTTTCGGTGTAGGTCCGGATGGTCGCGAGCGTCTCCGGCGCGAGCGAAGTCGGCCGGCAGCACGCAGCTGGAATCGCCCGAATGAACGCCGGCTTCTTCGATGTGCTCCATGATGCCGGCGATCAGAACGGCGCCGGTGGTATCGGCGAGCGCGTCCACATCCACTTCGGTGGCGTCTTCCAGGAACCGGTCGATCAGCACCGGCCGGTCCTGCGAGAAGCTCGACCGCTTCCTGCATGTAGCGCCGGACGGTATCTTCGTCGTAGGCGATCACCATGGCGCGGCCGCCCAGCACGTAACTGGGGCGCACCAGCACCGGGTAGCCGATGGAGCGCGCGACCGCGCAGGCTTCTTCCGCGCTGGTGGCCGAGCCGTTTGCGGGCGACGGAATCTTCAGATCGTCGAGCAGCTTGCCGAAGAGCTTGCGATCTTCGGCCAGATCGATATTCTTCGGGATCGGTGCCGATGATCGGCACGCCCGCGGCTTTCAGCGGCAGCGCCAGCGTCAGCGGCGTCTGCCCGCCGAACTGCACGATCACGCCGTCGGGCTTCTCGGTGTCGCAGATGTTCAGCACTTCTTCGAGCGTCAGCGGCTCGAAGTAGAGCCGGTCGCTGGTGTCGTAATCGGTCGAGACCGTCTCCGGATTGCAGTTGACCATGATCGATTCGACGCCGAATTCCTGCAGCGCGAACGACGCGTGGCAGCAGCAGTAATCGAACTCGATGCCCTGCCCGATGCGGTTCGGGCCGCTGCCCAGGATCATGACTTTCTTGCGCTGAGGACGGCGTTCGCTTCGCACTCGGATTCGTAGCTCGAATAAAGATACGGCGTGAAGCTTTCAAACTCGGCCGCGCAGGTATCGACGCGATTGAACACCGCGGTGACGCCCAGTTCCTTGCGCTGCGCCCGCACGTCCAGCGGCGTGACGTTCCAGCCGCGCGCCAGCGTCGAGTCCGAGATGCCGTCGCGCTTGGCATGCAGCAATCTGCTCGCGCGTGACGGTCTCGAGCGATCAGTTCGGCCATCTGCTTTTCGAGATCCACCATCTCGCGCACCTGGCGCAGGAACCACGGGTCGATGGAGGTGAACTCGTGCACCTGCTCCTCGGTGTAGCCGCTGCTCGAACGCGAAGCGGATGTAACTGAGGCGGTCGGGATTGGGCGTGATCAGGCGCGGCTTCGATCAGTTCCTCGTGAAACTTCGCGGCGCCGTCGGCCTTGCCGGTTTCGAGGCTGCGCATGCCCTTGCCCAGCGCCTGTTTGAAGGTGCGGCCGATGGCCATCACTTCGCCGACGCTCTTCATCTGCGTGCCCAGCACGGGCTCCGCGCCGGGAAATTTTTCGAACTGCCAGCGCGGAATCTTCACGACCACGTAATCGATGGTCGGCTCGAAGCACGCCGGCGTCTTGCGCGTGATGTCGTTCTTGATTTCGTCCAGCCGATAGCCGACGGCCAGCTTCGCGGCGATCTTGGCGATGGGGAATCCGGTGGCCTTCGACGCCAGCGCCGAGCTGCGCGACACGCGCGGATTCATCTCGACGATCACCATGCGCCCGGTCTTCGGGATTGATGGCGAACTGCACGTTCGATCCGCCGGTATCGACGCCGATCTCGCGCAGGCAGGCGAGCGCCGCGTCGCGCATCATCTGATATTCGCGGTCGGTCAGCGTCTGCGCCGGGGCGACGGTGATGGAATCGCCGGTGTGCACGCCCATGGGATCGAAATTCTCGATGGAGCAGACGATGATCGCGTTGTCCGCCAGATCGCGCATCACTTCCAGCTCGAATTCTTTCCAGCCCAGCACGCTCTCTTCGATCAGGACTTCATGCACCGGCGAAAGATCCAGGCCGCGCTCCAGAATCTCCTCGGCTTCTTCGCGGTTGTAGGCGATGCCGCCGCCCGTGCCGCCCATGGTGAAACTGGGCCGCAGGATCACCGGATAGCCGATCCGCGCGGCGAACTCCAGGCCCTTTTCGATCGTGTTCACCAGCTGCGAATGCGGCAGTTCCAGGCCGATCTTGCGCATCGCGTCTTTGAACAGCAGCCGGTCTTCGGCCTTCTTGATGGCGTCGATCTTCGCGCCGATCAGTTCCACGCCGTACTTATCCAGCACGCCCGCTTCGGCCAGCGCCACGGAGAGATTCAAGCCGGTCTGGCCGCCGACGGTCGAGAGCAGCGCGTCGGGCCGTTCGCGGCGGATCACTTCTGCGGCGTATTCGACGCTCAGCGGCTCGACGTAGGTGCGGTCGGCCAGATCCGGATCGGTCATGATGGTGGCCGGATTCGAATTGATCAGGATCACTTCGTAGCCGTCGGCCGCAGCGCCTTGCACGCCTGCGCGCCGGAGTAATCGAACTCGCAGGCCTGGCCGATGATGATCGGGCCGGAGCCGACGATCAGGATGCGGTGGATGTCGTTGCGGCGCGGCATCTAGCTTGGCTGCTCCATCAGCTTCACGAAATCGTCGAACAGGTAGTGCGAATCGTGCGGGCCGGGCGCGGCCTCGGGATGATATTGCACGCAGAACACCGGATGGCTGCGATGGCGGAAGCCTTCGAGCGTCTCGTCGTTCAGATTCATATGGGTGATTTCGATATCGTTGAGGTTGAGCGAATCCGGATCGACCGCGAAGCCGTGATTGTGCGAAGTGATTTCCACTTTGCCGGTGACTCTGATTCAGCACCGGATGATTCGCGCCGCGATGGCCGAACTTCAGCTTGTAGGTCTTGCCGCCCAGCGCCAAGCCCAGGATCTGATGGCCCAGGCAGATGCCGAAGATCGGCACTTGCCCGATCAGTTTGCGCACCTGCGCGGCCTGGATATTCGAGCGGCTCGGGATCGCCCGGACCGTTCGAGAGAAACACGCCGTCGGGTTTCAGCGCCAGCACATCTTCGGCGGAGGTGCCGCGGGAACCACGGTCACGCGGCAGCCGGACTGCACCAGCCGGCGCAGAATGTTGCGCTTGATGCCGAAATCGTAGGCGACCACGTGATAGTGGATGCGGGCGTTGGCGCCTTCGCGATCCGACGGGGAAGCGCGGACGATGCCGTGCGCTCCATTCGTAACTTTCCGCGGTGGAGACGCGCGTGGCCAGATCGAGCCCGGCCATGGACGGAGATTGCGGGCGCGCTCGACTAACACTTGAGCTTCCGGTCTGGGGTTGGCCCGGCCGACAGCACGCCGCGCATCACGCCGCGCGAGCGCAGATGCGCACCAGCGCGCGCGTATCGATATCGGAGATCACCGGGACGCCGCTGTCGGTCAAGAAATTGCTGCGCCGTTTCATCCGCGCGCCAGTTGCTCGAGAGCGGCGAGAACTCGCGGACCACCAGTCCTTCAATGAACGGCTTCGCGGATTCGTTATCGCGCATCGTTCGCGCCGTAGTTGCCGATCTGCGGATTGGTGAGGACGACGATCTGGCCGGCATACGAAGGATCGGTGAAAATTTCCTGATAGCCGGTGATGGCGGTATTGAAAACAACTTCTCCCGTCGCGTTCGACGGGCGCACCAAAACTACTGCCCTCGAAGACCGTGCCGTCTTCCAGGGCGAGGACTGCTGGATTCAAGTGGGCTTGATTCCTCCAGGATCGGGGGTAACTTCTATTTCACCACATCGAGGTGATGGTCCGCAGCATTTGGGGCGCGCGGCTTCTGTTATCCTTCGAATGCGGTTGGTTATGACGACTATAGTCAAGGAACGAGATCCTCTGGTGGTGCCGCTGACCGTCCGTCGCCGCGCGGGCATCAAGCCGGGTGATCGTCTTGAATTCAAGGCCGCCCGCGGAGTGATCACAATCGTCAGCCGATCGCGGATTGACCCCGATGAGACGCCCGAACAGCGCCGTATTATCGACGCTCAATTGGCGGAAGGTCTAGAGGATATCCGGAAAGGCCGCGTCTCAGGGCCCTTCGATACCGTAGAAGAGATGCTGGCATCACTCAAGGGCTCCTCGCTGAAGAGGCCCCGAAAGGCTGCTCCTAAGGCGAAAATTCGCCCTCGATGAAGTGGGAGCATTCGAGCCGTTCGCGACAGGACTACTTAAGCTCTCCCGCCCAAATCCAAAAAGCCTTCGATAAACAGGTTCGCCTGTTAGCTGATAATCTGTCGCACCCATCACTGCGCGCGAAAAAGTTCAGCGAGTCCCTCGATCTTTGGCAGGCGCGCTTGAATCGGGAGTGGCGCTTCTACTTCGTCGTTCAGAAAGACACCTACCTGATCGTGCGAATCGTTCCGCATCCCAAGTAGAATGAACCATGCCTCCAGAGGAAGACGACAGTGGTTCGATCCGCGAGGACGATTTAAGCGAGGAGTGGCGGCAAGAAATTGCTCGACCCCTTCGACAGATCGATTCCGGCGAAGTCGATCTCATTCCGTGGGAGGAAGTCGAACGCAGCCTGTGGTCTAAGATTCGTTCGTAAGGGAACACATGGCTCGTTTCGGGAACGCATGTGAAGCCAAGGAGTTTCTGATCTCCTGTATTGCGGAGCAAGCGCAGCGCGATGGCGAGCCGCTCTCTGAAGTCGAGCGCAAAGAGCTATATTTCTCCGAATCCGGCTGGACCCTGCCCGACATCATGAGTGTTAACGAGGCGTTCGAACGTGATTGCGATCAAGACTCGTACGAAAAGAAGATCAAAAAGCTGGTACGTGAAGCTCGTATTCGCGCCCGTAAGGAAGCGCTCCAAGACGTCAAGTCTTGGTCAGACGCAATTCGCATTCTTAGCAAAGAGGATCATTATCTATCCGTGATGGCCGGGAATCCTGCTGCGCCACGACATCCGATCATTGAATGGCTCAAGCCCGTCCCCGTCGGCCTGGGCATCTACGCTTTTGGAGCGCTGGCTTTCTATTTCCTCCAAAGCAATTTCCCGATTTTACGAACCAGGCAGGGCGCGGCCTATGTTTTATGGTGGATAGCGGTCGGCGCAGTTGCAATTCATGGGATGGTGCGTGTGTTCTTCTGGGCGCGCAGAGCGGACTCCGTAAGGGTGGGAAATAACCGCGTGTACACTAGTAACATCCCCGTCCGATGATCACCGAGGCCGCCACAGTCACATTCGATGAATTCGAACTCGACTGCGGAGTCACGCTTGCGCCGGTCGATTGCGCCTACGAAACCTACGGCGACGCTGAACGCCGGCCAAAACCAACGCCATCCTGGTCACGCACGCTTTTTCGGGCGATGCGCACGCGGCGCGGCGAGGGCGGCTGGTGGTCGAACATGATCGGTCCCGGCAAGGGCTTCGACACCGATCAATACTTCGTCATCTGCGCCAACGTGTTGGGCGGCTGCCGCGGCACCACGGGGCCCGGCTCGGTCAATCCCGCCACCGGCTGTCCGTGGGGCATGTCGTTTCCGGTGATCACTGTCGCCGACATGGTGCGGCTGCAAAAGAAGCTGATCGATCATCTGGGTATCCAGCGGCTGCTGGCGGTGGCAGGCGGCTCCATGGGCGGGATGCAGGCGCTCGAATGGGCGGTGGCGTATCCGGATCAGCGTGCGTGGCCGCGCTGCCCATCGCGACCACGGCGCGGCACAGCGCGCAGCAGATCGCGTTCAATGAAGTCGGACGCCAGGCCATCATGGCCGACCCCGACTGGAACGGCGGAAATTATTACGACCGGCGTCCTCCGGCGCGCGGCCTGGCGGTGGCGCGCATGGTGGGCCACATCACTTATATGAGCGATGAGAGCATGCGCGAGAAGTTCGGGCGGCGCCTGCGCGCGTCGGACGAATTTGAAGTCGAAAGCTATCTGAAATATCGCGGCTACAAGTTCGTCGACCGCTTCGACGCGAATTCGTACATCTACATTACGCGCGCGATGGACGCTTACGATCTGACGCAGCACGGGTCGCTGCCGTCGCTGTTCGAAAATATCGCGACGCGTTTTCTGGTGATCAGCTTCACGTCGGATTGGCTATATCCCAGCTACCAGTCGCTCGAAATCGTCAGCGCGCTGCGCAGCCGCAACTGCGACGTGGCGTATGTGAATCTGGCGGCGGGTACGGTCACGATGCGTTTCTGGTGGAAGTGAAGGAGCAGACCGAGATCTGGTGCGCGGGTTCCTGGCGAGCACCTTCCGGCGAGGGCGCCGTCTGGGCGTTAGTGAAATCTACGGGCGCAGCGACTACGCCATCATCGGCGAACTGGTCGAGCCCGGCACGCGCGTGCTCGATCTAGGCTGCGGCGAAGGCGTGCTGCTGGCCTGGCTCAAGGAAAACAAGCAGGTGAACGCGCGCGGCGTTGAATTGACCGGTACGAGCGTGCAGAAGGCCATCGCGCGCGGCGTCTCGGTGTATCAGGGCGATCTCGAATCGGCGCTCGAAGATTATCCGGACGGCGCGTTCGATTACGTGATCCTTAGCCAGACTCTGCAGGAGACGCGTAATCCTCTGAAAGTGCTTGCAGAGCATGCTGCGCATCGGCCGCCACGCCATCGTGGCGTTTCCCAATTTCGGCCACTGGAGCGTGCGTTTGGCGCATCTGTGGACCGGAGGCGCTCCCAAAACCGAGCTTTTTCCCCACGAATGGTACGATTCGCCCAACATCCACTTCCTGACGGTGTTCGATTTCGAGATCTCTGGCGCAGAAACAGAACTGGAACATCGAACGCAGCATCTTCCTCGCCGGTGGCCGTCAGGTGAAAACGTTTCCGAACGTCACGGCCGAAGTCGCGGTGTTCCTGTTTTCGGCGATCGCATGAACCTCACGGGAGACGCCGGCAAACGTCTGGATCATTTCCTGCAGGAGCATCTGCCGCAGTTCAGCCGCTCGCGCCTGCAAAGCTGGATCAAGGAAGGCCGGGTGCTGGTCAACGGCTCCGCGGCCAAGGCGTCTATGACGCTTCATGGAGGCGAGAGACGTTGAAGTCTCGCCAGCCGATGAGGTGCCGCTTCTCGCCGCGCCCGAAGATCTGCCGCTCGAAATCTTATATCAGGACCCCGCGGTGATCGCGATCAACAAACCTGCGGGCTTGGTGGTTCATGCCGGCGCTGGCGCGGAATCGGGCACGTTGGTGAATCGGCTGGTGCATCATTTCGCGACGCTCTCCCAAGTGGGCGGCGATCTGCGCCCCGGCATCGTGCATCGCCTGGACAAGGGCACCAGCGGAGTCCTGCTGGTGGCTCGTAACGACGCCGCGCATCGCGCGCTGGCAGCGCAGTTCGCGGGCCGCACAGTGGAGAAGATGTATCTGGCGCTGGTGCATGGGAAAGTCCGCGACGAGCAGGGACGGCGTAACGACGCCCATCGCGCGCGACCCGAACCGCCGCATCCGCATGACCACGAAGCTGGCGACCGGCCGCTCCGCACTCACCGAATATCGCGTGCTCCGCCGTTTCGAGAAGTTCACGTATCTCGAAGTACGCATCGGCACCGGGCGCACGCACCAGATTCGGGTTCACCTGTCGAGCATCGGCCACCCGGTCGCGGGCGACAAGCTCTACGGCGCGCCGCCGGCTGAAAGAGTTTTTCTGCACGCCTGGCGGATCGTATTCACCAGCCCCGCAACCGGCGCGCGGGTTACGGTGGAGGCGCCCGTGCCCGCGGAACTCGACGACTGGCTGGCGAGTCTATAATTGAGGGTGCTGATATGAAGTATTTCGCGGTGATTCTATTGTGCCTGGCGTTCGGCTCGTTAAAGGCCCAAGCCCCGCCCAAGCAAGCTCCGCCCAAGCAGGCCCAGGCTGACGACGATCCGGCGTCGCGTATCACGGTCGACGTCACTCGCGTGAATATGCTGTTCACGGTTTCCGACAAGAGAGGCCGCTTTGTTACGGATCTCAACAAAGAAGAATTCGAAATTCTAGAAGCCAGGAAGCCGCAAAACATCCTGGAGTTTACCTCCGAAAGCAATCTGCCACTACGCATCGGCATTCTGATCGACACCAGCAATAGCATTCGCGACCGCTTCCGATTCCAGCAGGACGCCGCTACCGATTTCGTCAATGCGGTGCTGCGGCCTCATGAAGATAAAGCTATGGTTGTCAGCTTTGACAGCAGCGCGGAGCTGGTGTCCGACTTGACGGATTCGACGGATCAGCTCTCCAAGGCAATACACAACTTGCGTCCCGGGGGAGGGACGGCGCTTTACGACGCCATTTACTTCGCCTGCAAAGAAAAGTTGATGGGCGAGCAGCCGAGCGATAAATTACGCCGCGCGATTGTCATGCTGAGCGACGGCGAAGATAACGACAGCCGCTATTCGCGCGAGCAGGCGCTCGAAATGGCGCATAAAGCCGACGTGGTGATTTACAGCATCTCCACCAACATCTCGCGCATTCCCACGGATGGCGACAAAGTTTTGCGCTACTTCGCGGAGGAGACCGGAGGCCTGGCTTTCTTCCCGTTCAAGTCGCAGGATCTGGCGCAGTCCTTCGAAAACATTGCCAACGAGCTGCGGCATCAATACAACCTGTTATTCCGCCCGGAGCCGCTCAAAGCCGACGGGCTGTATCATCCCGTCAGCATCCGCGTCAAAGGCCGCAAAGATCTGATCGTGCGCGTGCGCCGCGGCTATTACGCTCCGAAGCTCTAAGCGCCCTCTCATGAGAATCCTGATCCACTGGTTTATCACTGCTGTCGCACTGGTGGTTGCGGCGTGGCTGGTCCCCGGCATCCGCGTCGAGCGCGAAGCGTGGACGGTGTTCGCTGGAATGGCCATCATCCTGGGACTTGTGAATGCGATCGTGCGGCCCATACTTGCGTTCCTCTCGTGCCCGTTGATCGTGCTGACGCTGGGCCTGTTTGTTCTGGTGATCAACGGACTCACGCTATGGATCGCGGCCGGGATTGCAGTCCGCTGGTTCCACGTAGGCTTCTACGTCGATGGTTTCTTGCCGGCGTTTTTAGGCGCACTGATCGTGAGTATCGTTTCCGTGATACTCACCGCGATCCTTGCACCGAAGCGGCCGGGGCAAAGTTAAAAGCCCGGTCAGAAAGTCAGTTTCAATCCGAATTGAATCTGCCGCGGCGTTGTAGCAAGAGTCGTGATCAGTCCCGCCGTGGCACTCACGTTGGTACCCGAAAACACAGTCGCATTCGGGGTCCCCAAATTCGCACGGTTCAGCAAATTGAAAAACTCGGTCCTGAATTGTAATTTGAAGCGTTCCGAGAGGGAAGTGTTCTTGAAGATCGACATGTCAACTTCCGCCAGTCCCGGTCCCGTGTAATTCCCGCGTCCCAAATTTCCATAGGTTCCTGCCGTCGGCACCAGGAAGGCAGCCGGATTGAACCATTGTGTCTGCGTGCCGAGGATAACCGGGCCCGTAAACGCCGGATTGAGATTGGGCCGGTCCGGATTTCTTGTGTTGCCGTCACCCGACCGGTTCGACCCCAGCAAAGGAGTAAACGGGAAGCCGGTGAGCAGCGTGGTGATTCCGTTCACCTGCCATCCACTGATGATCTTTCCACGGAAGCCCGTCAGGTTCTTCCCGAAGGGCAGCTCATACGTGATCGACATGCTCGATTGGCTGGTGACGTTGAGCGCCGCCGGGCCCCAATCCAATGGCAGGTTGTTCCGATTCAAAATCATCTGCGGTTGATTTTGGGCTTGCGCGATGGTCAGGCCGGAGTTCATATCCAGATTCTTCGACCAGGTGTAATTTCCGCGGAACTGCAACCCCTTGCCGAGGCGGCGCGTGAAGTCCACTTGCAGCGCGTTGTAGCTGCTGTTTCCTTCGGTCAACCAGAAGAAGCCGGCAGCGAGATACGGATTCGGTCTGCCCGAGCAAGCGCTGCAACCAGCGGGGGCAGTTTGAACCGGGACGTACAGCGTGCCCTGCGGCACCGTGGACTTGGTAGTTCCGATGCCACCTGCCGTGCAGGTCGCTGTGCCGCAAATTTGCGGCGCGATGGTATTGGGATCGACACTGAGCAATCCATGGTATCCGTGTGAGCCCACATAGGCCACGCGCAGAGCCATGTTGCGGCTGAGTTGCTGCTCCACGGAAAGGTTCCACTCTTCCACCGTCGGCGTCTGCGCATTCGCCTGAATGCCTTGCGGAGCGTAAATCGTGCAGCCGGTGAGAACGCCAGGGCCGCAGGAAGGAGGCACCGGCACGTTCGGCGTGATGGGCAGAATCGCGGGCAGGGAACCGGTGAATGAGGCCGATCCGTTATAGGGAGGCAGCGAGTTCACCAGGAACGTCAGCACGTCGATCAGCGAATAATAGGTTCCGAATCCGGCGCGGACCGATGTCTTCTGGTTGCCGAAGGGATCCCACGCCAATCCCACCCGCGGGCTGAATAAATGCTTCGCGTTATTTTGCGTGTAGACCGAGTCTCCCACCAGCGGCGACGTCAGCAGCACGCCGCCCGGGCCGGTGATGTAGTTCGATGCCCTTCCGGAGTCTTCATTCCAGCCAGTGGTGAATTCCATGCGAACACCGGCCTGCAACGTAAGATTGGGCCGGAGCCGGATGGAGTCTTGAACGTACCAGGCTCCGAAGAGGCTTCTCCAACCGAGCGCGGCGTGGTTCGGCACCACCTGAAAATTTGTCAGCGTTCCCTGCAGGAACGTTTGTAAGGTGCTAAAAGTCGCCATCCCCAAGCGGCGCGAAGCGGTGTCTTCATTTTCCTGGACCCGCTGAATCCACACACCCGCGCTGATCTGATGCGCGCCCTTCACGATCTGCAGACCGTCGGTGAATGTATATAGATTGCGACGGTCAAATACGCCCGCGTTCACGTTGCCACCCGCTGCGGTGATGCCGCCGCCGCTGATCGTGATCGCTCCCGGCTGTCCGCCTTGGACAAAGTTCGTGCCCGCCGGGAAGGGAGCGTAGCTCGCGGCGTCGTAGTTGAAAGCGCCGCGCGAAAATCCAACGCGGAGTGTGTTCAGCATGGTGGGCGAGATCACATGCGTTTCCTCGATGCTCGCTACCTGCGCTCCCAGCCGCAGCCCGGAAGCGAACAAGGGATCCACCAACGGGATGATGCTATTGCCGCGGTCGATCATATACGAAACGAAAAAGCGGTCCTGGTCGCGCAGGTTGTAATCGACGCGTGCGGTGCCGAAGTCTTCATAGATCGAGTTCTTGGGATTGTAGTAGGCCAGCGCCGTTCCCGACGGCTGCCCGTTCGCCTGCAGCAGCTCTGGACCGTTGGGCACAGGCCACAAGGCGGTGAAGGGAAGCATCGCAGTATTCAAATTGGCCACTTTGGTGTAGACGCCCGCGGAATTTGGCAATAATCCCGTGCGCGCCTGAAGATCGGGAACAACACTGACACTGCTCACCGCCAGCGACTGCCGGAATCCTTCGTAGTTTCCGAACACGAATAGGCGATCTTTCTTTATAGGGCCGCCCAGAGCGCCGCCGAATTGGTTCCGGCGAAAGGGAGGCACAACGCCTTGGTCGAAAATTCCAGGGCTATCCAGAGAACTGTTGCGGAGAAACTCAAAAGCGGTCCCATGCAAGGCATTCGTGCCCGATTGCGTCACGACGACCACCTGGGCTCCTGCGCGTTTCCCATATTCGGCGTTATAGGTGTCGGTCAGCACGTTGAACTCGCGGATGGCATCGATGCCTAACAAGGACCCACTCACGCCCCCGGGAGTAACAGCGAGCTGGCTGGCTCCGGTGTATTCGATTCCGTTCCACAGGAACAGGTTGTCTCCTGGACGCCGTCCCGCAACCGAAAAACTGTTGCCGTCGCTAGTAGTGGTATTGGCGCTCTTCATCGTCGTGTAGTTGAGTGCGCCCGGATTCAGCGTGATCAAGTTGTCGAAACTGCGGCCGTTGAGGGGCAATTCCTTCACGGCTTGCTCGTTCACCATTCCGGAGACCGACGACGGCGTGGTGTTCACCAGCGGAGCATCTCCGGAAACCGTAACAGCCTGGGCAATCTCACCCAGTTCGAGCCGCAGACTCACCACCGCGTCCTGCCCCACTTCCAGATTGATTCCCGTGCGAACCGCCGCCTTAAAGCCAGTCTTTTCGATCTTGACTTCGTGCATTCCCAGCGCCAGCGACAGAACTCTGAAGTTGCCGGCGTTGTCTGTCATGACCACGCGGCTCTCGCCCGTTTCCAGATTCTTCACGGTGACGGTCGCGCCGCTCACGCCGACGCTGGACGGGTCCTCGATGTGTCCCGAAATCGCAGCGGCCACTTGAGCCCGCAACAGTCCGGGCGCAAGGAGTAGAACTCCGAGCAGCACATACTTCGCACACCACGTCCTCATGCGGTCCCCCTACGATTCCAAATTCTTAACTATATATAGTGGCACGCCGTAGAGGGGAATGGGACCGCTGAATAGCAGAGGGTGCCCAGTGCTGGGAGCGCCGGGACGGCTGGGCCACGTATTGACCTAGCCCTCCCGCCGCGATACCATAAAACCCGATTTCCCACGAGAGGCGATTCGCATGAGACTGGTTCCACTTTCGCTCCTGCTGGCGCTGCCGGCGGCCCTGCTGGCGCAGCACGCTTACACCCCTGCCGACATCGAAGAAGGCGGCCGGCTGTTTCGTCAGAATTGCGTTCTGTGCCACGGCCCCGATGGTGACCAGGTTCCCGGTATCGACCTCGGCCACGGGCATTTCCGCCAAAGTTACTCGCAAGAGGCGTTAGTCAAGATCATTCAGAACGGTATCCCCGGCACCGCTATGCCGCCGCATAATCTGGAGGATTACCGCGCCGAGATCATTCTGGCGTATTTGCACTCCATCGCCACCAGCGGCCGGGCCGCGAGCGGCAACGGCAACCCCGCCAGCGGCAAAGCTATTTTTGAGGGCAAAGGAAATTGCACGAGCTGCCATCGCGTGAACGGCGCCGGATCGCGCGTGGGACCCGACTTGAGCGATATCGGGGCTCTGCGCCGCACTGCCGAAATCGAGCAATCCCTTCTCGATCCGAATGCGGAAGTGCTGCCGCAGAACCGCTTTTATCGAGTCGTCACGAAGCAGGGCGAAACCATCACCGGCCGCCTGCTGAATCTGGATACGTTTAACGTCCTACTGCTCGATTCCAGAGAGCGGCTTGCTTTCGCTGCAACGCTCCGACCTGCGCGAAGCGGACTTCGTAAAGGATTCGCCCATGCCTTCCTACCGCGGCAAACTCAGCCCGCAGGAACTGTCGGATGTGGTGGCGTACCTGAATACCTTGAAAGGTCTTTAACGACAATGACGCGACGCTTAACACTTCTTTTTTTGATTGCCGGAAGCCTCTCCGCACAGGTGACCTTTCGACCGCATAGTGAACGCCAGCAAAGAGCCGCAGAACTGGCTCACCTACTCCGGCAACCTGATGAGCCAGCGCTACACGCCGCTCGATCAGGTCACGCCGCAGAACGTGAAGAACCTGGAGCTGAAATGGGTTTTCCAGGCGCGCTCGCTGGAAAAGTTTGAAGCCACGCCCCTGGTGGTCGACGGCATCATGTACACCGTGCAAGCGCCCAATGACATCGTCGCGCTCGACGCGGTGACGGGACGTGTCTTCTGGATCTACTCCTATACTCCTTCCCCGCTATCGCGCCCCTGCTGCGGCCGCATCAATCGCGGAGTCGCCATTGCCGGAGACACGCTCTTCATGGGAACCATCGACGCCCACATTGTCGCGGTGGACTGCCAAGAACGGAAAGCCGCTGTGGAACACCTCCGTCGCGAAGCCCGAGGCCGGCTATGCCATCACGCACGCGCCGATCGTGGTCAAAGACAAAGTGATCGTCGGCGTCGCCGGCGGCGAATACGGAATACGCGGCTTCATCGCGGCCTACGATATGAAAACCGGCAAGGAAGCTTGGCGCTTCAACACCATCCCTGGCCCCGGCGAAGCCGGTCACGAGACTTGGGCGGGCGATTCCTGGAAAACCGGCGGCGCGTCTATTTGGGTGACTGGCTCCTACGATCCGGAACTCAATCTCACCTATTGGGGAGTTGGCAATCGCGGGCCCTGACTATGATGGCGATGTTCGTCTGGGCGACAACCTTTATAGCAGTTCGGTGGTGGCCTTGGATGGCGATACCGGCAAACTCAAATGGCATTATCAGTTCTCGCCGCACGATGAGTTCGATTGGGATTCCACCCAGGTTCCGGTGCTCGCCGATATCGTGTGGCAGGGCAGCCTGCGCAAAGTGATGCTGTGGGCCAATCGCAACGGGTTCTTTTATGTGCTCGACCGGGCCACCGGGAAGTTTCTGCTGGGCAAGCCCTTCGTGGAACGAGAACTGGGCCAGTGGATTTGACGAAACCGGGCGCCCCATGCGTGTGCCGGGTAAGCTGCCTTCGCCCGAGGGAACCCTGATTTTCCCCGGCAATCAAGGCGGCACGAACTGGTATTCGCCGTCCTTCAGCCCGCACACCGGATTGTTCTATATCCCGTCCTGGGTGAACTATTCATCGATCTACTTGAGCGGCAAGCAGGACTATACCGAAGGGAATCGTTACCTCGGCGTCTCGCCGCGCTCGGCCATCGGAGGCATGTTCGCCGCGCGCGTCAATACGCGCAAGGAAGACGAAGGCTACGGCGCCATTCGCGCAATCGATCCCATGACGGGCGACCGCAAGTGGGAGTTCAAGATGAACGACGTCACCGACGCTGGCGTGATGAGCACCGCTTCCGATCTGGTCTTTTCCGGCGGCCGCGAGGGCTACTTCTACGGGCTCAACGCGCGCAATGGTGAACTGCTGTGGAAGACCAGCGTGGGCGGCGGCGTGGCTTCCGGACCCATGAGCTACTCAGTCGGCGGTAAGCAATACATTGCCGTTTCCGCCGGCAATTCGCTGTTCGTTTTCGGGCTGCGCGAATAGCCTCCGCGAACCGGGCGCCGGAATCGTATTCGGCGCATCAACCTCCCCTTCGGGATCGGCGCGTATCTCCTGCGCCAGCACATTTTAACGCTTCACCGCGTACTTCGGCGGATCTCGCCGCGCAAGGCGGGATGATCCTGTTCAATCCATTTAGTCTTGTATAATGGACTAAGTCATTTTAAATTTACATTGGCGCCGCTCTCTACGGGCCAGCGCCGACTAACTTCGAGGAGATTTTGACGATGTCTATTTCGAACGCCCGGCGTCTCGCCGCTTGTGTCGCTCTGGCCGCCGGTCTTGCGCAACCTGGATTTGCCGCTGAGATTCTGATCGCGGATACGAAATCGCAGCCCGAAAGCTTGACCGTGGCGCCGGGCGGGACGTTAATCGTGGGCAGCGCCAGCACGCCGTATGTCTACAAGGTGCGCTCCGGTTCCGCCACCGCCGAGAAGTTTGTTGACGCCAGTGCCGAAGGCCCCGGCACCTTTTTCTTCGGGATGCTTGCGGACACCTCGAGCAAAACCTTGTGGACCTGCCAGTTGACCCCTGTGCCGGGCACCACGACCGGACAGCGGCATACTGCGCTTAGAAGCTTCGACCTCGAAACCGGCGCTCCGAAAATCCGCTGGAACCTGCCCGGTGACAGCAGTACCTGCAACGATTTCGCGATCGGGCCCGACAAGGCGCTCTACATCTCCGATACCACCAATAGCAAAATCTACAAGCTGCCCTCCGGCGGTACCAGTGCCGAATTATTTCTGGAGAACCGCGCACTCTATGGCATCGATGGCATCACCTTTTTGAACGGTACGCTCTACGTCAACAACGTGATCTCGAATAATCTCTACCGCATTCCGGTAGACGCCGCAGGCAAGGCCGGAGATCCCGTCGATATTTGGATGGATCAACCGATTAAGGGACCGGACGGCATGCGCGCCGCCAACGGCAAACTGCTGGTCGCCGAAAACGGCAGCGGCAAGATTTCCGTGATCACTGTCAATGGCGATAAAGCCAGCGTCACCGTGATCAAAGAGGGACTCAAAACGCCCACCGCAGTCGAGCCCGCGGGCAACACCATCTGGATTGCCGAGCGCGGCGCCGGCAAGGCCGTATCGATCCCGATGCCGAAATAGTTCGCCGGGAACACAAGACCAGCGAACCGTCACAAAACCAGATCGTAACTAAACCAGATGCCGCGGCTTTGGTAAGCCGCGGTTCTGGCAAAAGCCTCACTGATTTCAGTCCCCTTCTCAACGGGGCTCAACGACTTCTGTTACTGCCAAATCCGTGGCCGAATAGTGCACAAAACCCGGCCCCGAATTGTAAACATTCAACGGTACCACCGTCTCTACGAACTTGCGGTCCACGTCCCGCCGCATCGGCTTCGGGGCGAAAGAATTCAGGGCGGCGAATGACGCCTTCTCTCCAAAATCGTCCAGCGCCGCACGTTGTCCCCAAGCAGGCGTGTTGGCGTCATCAGCCGGCTGCGTGAATGTAGCATCCAAGGACGCCCTCCGCACGCTGCCTAAATATTGCACGAAACTGCCGCGTTTGCCCAGGTAATTTATCGCGGGAGCAGTGCGGATTAGCAACCCGGCGAACTCCGCGGCGCACTCCTTCAAATCGAAAGCCAGCCGGAATGTCCCTTGACAATGAACGAACTCACGCATGGCGATGCTGGAGCTGTAAGGTGGTCCCTCTGGCTTGCGCTTGCGCTCGGTATCGCGCGTTTCTTGGCGAACGCTTTGAATGGTTCCAGTCACGCAGGCGTGCCCCGGCACTCCAATCCTCAAGCTTGCTTTCGCCAGCCAACGGACCAGCAAATCTGGATTGCTGGTCAGCGCGTGCCGCAATGCCGCATCCAGAAACGCCATCTTGACCGCGTAGGGAGTCGGCGTCAAAAGTGTCTTGCCGGCGGTAGAAGTTGCCCGCGAGCTCTTCAGCGAAAACAAAGCAGCGGGCGTGTATTGGAATATCAACCAGCGGCCGGCACGTTGCATGGCTTCCGCGAACTCTGGCCGTTCGCTCAACTTTGAGGTTGCAGACGCTGGGTCGATAAGTATCGCCGCCATTCGGATCAAAGCTCCGCCGATATCTTTTCCAGCAGCGATATTCCTTCCGCCAGGTTTTCGAAAAAGTGAGAATGGACAGAGTCCGGCACAAGCTTATTGAGCGTCCCAGCGATGGAACCGACTTCCGCACGATACCCTTCGGTAAGTGGGCTGAGCATCGGCGCGGGCAGGTACGAGTTTGAGGTGGTTAACACGCCGCTGCACCCCAAAATATGTGGATTCTGCGTATTTGTATGCGCCCCCGCCGGCTTGATCAAGGTAGCCAATAGCGCCTGAATCGCGGCTCTGCGGCGTGACGATCGCGCAGCATCGGAAATGACTAGAGCGCGCGTCATATCGTTCACCCCAATTCGAGAGAGCTCCAGATTGCAAACCAACGCATAGACGCCCGAGTTCGCCGGGCGATGGAATACCGTTTGAGATCCCGCGATGGTTCCCTCGCCGCGCGGTACGTTGCCCGCCACTTTGCGCCGCTCCGGCTCAAATTTGACGTGAAAGTACTGTTCGGTATGAACTTTGTCCGGGATGCCGACCACCCAGCCAAACTCCACGCACGATTTTCTGGGAACGGTGATTCCTTCTGTAAACAAAGTCCCCGCCACATCGGTGACTGCGCAGCGCGCCAGCATTTCGGTTTGCACTTCCAAGGCGCCGCGGCCCTTGATAGCACTCTTAAATTCGGGATCGACAGTGATACGGTCCGGACTGCCCACCGCCGCTCCCAGCGAAAGCGGCTCCCCTTGTGACCGCAGAATCGCCGTCAGATGCCGCACGTAGATGTGCTTGAACATGTCCCCGGAAACGGCATTCACGCAATGACGCTTCCCCTCCGCGTCAATCACATGGACCATACGCGTTTGCTGTTGGTTTCCTTCAATACCCTCGCTATTCAGGTTGTGCATCGCGAGCGTCACCTCGGCGCACAGCGATAACGATTGAATCATGCGGAGACCAGTTGAGCCAGTTCAGGCTCAGCCTGTACGGCCGGGACTTCACTTCTGAGACAGGATGCGATTCCGCAAAGAAGTGATCCCACAGCCACGCTGGACGGGGATTGGTGCAATACCGCGGCGAATGCCTCCAATTCAGCGTCGCGAATCTGCGCGGCGCGAACCCCGATCACATGCCGCTTGCCGGCTTCCCGATTGAATCCCGAAACGAAGGCGAAAACCATTTCCAACAGTTCACGCCGCCCCAGTGATTCCGCACGGCGAATATCCCCCAGTAGTCCATAACGGACCTCGCGATGATCCAGCCTGCCATTGTGCCGGGCCGCTTGCGCCCCTACCGTCGATCCGCGGACCGCAGCCGCGACCGCCACGAAACCGGGATTTTCGGCGATGCGTCGAAGGTGAGGGTCGCGGCTCAGGATGGGCATGATTCCGCTGAGAGTGAATTGCGGAAGCAGCCAGTGCCCCGACGCCCGCCTCTTGAACAACAGCGTTCCGTATCCTGCGAGAAACGTCACGAACTCCGCGATCGATTCCCGCCACTGCGCCTGAAACGTCCGGCGGTACTGCTTCAAGAGCATGAATTCGTCAGAGTGGCTGTCGTTCAAACGCCGCAGGACGATATCGTGTTCATCCAGAGTCTGAAGCCAACTTTGTGCCTGCTGCGGCGTGCGTAAATCGAACCAGTCCGGGATTGCCAACTGATCCATCGCCATCAGTGTATGCGCTTGTCCCATGTCCTTATAGTGCGTGACCGCAACTTCGCTCACCCATTGCCGCGGCCGGCGGTACGCTTGCGCTTTTTCAATAAGCAATCGAGTTAGACCCAGGACGGCCCGGCAGTCCATTTTGGTTGCGCTGCCACCGAGGTTGAGATCCCGGAACGCGGCCACCGTTTCGCTGAACTGCGCATGCGGCACGTCCGCCGGAATGGGGCAAAAGAGCCGCAGATCTCCCGATGCATACCAACTGGCGCAGCCATCGAAGTATCCGCGAAAACGCAGCCATTCGACGAACGGTTCGGCCCAGCCGTTCTTGGTTTTGTCGCGCCGGCTGGTCCCGCTGGGCTTCAATAGCGCGTATCCTCTGGCGGCGTGCGGATTGAAGAGTTGGACCAGCGGCGACGAGGATACAAAATCCGCCCGGCCTTGGAAACCTTCCCACACCCTCGATTCCCAGTCCTCCCGCTGCATCCTTGCAAAACTCGACACAATCTGATTCGGCCCTCTAAACGCGTTCATGCGGCCTAAGGTGGAATACAGGCGGTTCTCCGTTGTGGTCACGCACGGAATGATCGCGTCCGCGCCGGCTGCGGTGCGAGTCCGCAGGATTCTTTTCGGAGGCAGGCCGACGTCGGCCTTCTTGGAGCGCATGAGATAGCAAAAACCAGGATCGACAGCGTCAATATCGGAGCGGCGCAGGCGCCGTGAAAACTGAATTTCAAAGCGATCCTCGAAATTCACGATGCGCGGGCCTAGGTGCCGCAGCACGTTCGCTGCCCCTACCGCGGCCAGCACGTCGGCGTGACTGCCCGTCTGTTTGTAAACCTTATATCGATCCATTCGCACTCCCAGCCATTCGGACTCGAACAGGCCAGCCGCCTTGCGGACCCGATCTCAGTGGAGTCTCCGAATCACGGAAAGAGAACTTCATGCCCTCTGCTCCGTCGCTTAGAATTGGTGTGTCCATTATACTTGACTCGGTCTTGTGTGAAATACGCTCCCGCAAGAGCGAGTTTTACACGAAACAGCGGGCTCGCGGGCCCACGCTGCTTAGGCGGCGCACAATCGAAAAAGCATGCTGATCCCTCAGCGAAGCACCCGCGGTCGATTTGCACTTGCGCATGCGCAGGCGATCCGTTAGAATGACAAGTTAAAAATACATTGTACTGTATAAACTACTTAACACAAAAGGGAGAAAAGTGCGAATGCGCGTATTGCAAGGATCTTTGCTGTGGGCGATTGCCACTGTGTCGTCCGTGATGGTGGTGTCTGCGCAGGCGCCCGCCGGGAAGCAGCCCCCGCGCCACGTGCTTTCGGTAACCACCACCGCATTTGCGGACGGCGCTGAGATTCCCCTGAAAAATGCTTCCCGCGGCGGTGAGAACAAGTCGCCGGCTTTCGAGTTCCACTGGAACATCACAACCAATCCGAGCACCGCGCCCGATGATCTCCAGTCCTATGCTGTGATTTTTCACGACGTTGAGAATTCCTCTAACAAAACTACGGCGGACACGCTGCACTGGTCGGCGTTCAATATCCCCGGAACGGCTACCGGCTTGCCCGAGGGACTCGGCGCGGGCGATCTGCCAGATGGCACGCGGAACGGTCCCGGCATTGCGGTTCGCAGCGGGAAAACGCCGGCCTACTTCGGTCCTGGCGCTGGACCCGGGCCCATTCATCACTACGTATTCGAGTTCTACGCCCTGGATACGAAATTGGATCTCCCCGCCACGGCGGCTCGCGAAGATTTACTGAAAGCAATGGACGGCCACATCGTAGGCAAAGCAGCGTGGTTTGGCCGCTTCCATGCCGCGCAATGAACGGAGCGAATCGCTCTGCGCAGCGGCACTTTTCCACCTGATCCGCTCGATACCTGTGGTAGCATCGTCAGAGACAGGTTGGGTTCCCTCAGCGCCGGTGCACTTCAGCATCCTTGTGTTGGCATAGACTCACCGGCCCTAAGTTCATGAACGATCGTATTAGCTGCTTCGATAGGCCGAACCGCGAAGAATCGGCCCTCTCCGGAAATCCTTGCGCCGGTAATAACGTTTTGCAATTATTTTGCGGCGTGCGGGCAGCCTTCCTGTTGACGATCGTTTTCATGGCCGCGACCGCGCTGCGCGCAGAACAGCCGATCGCCTACTCACATAAAATTCACATCGAGCACGGACTGCAATGCCTGGATTGCCACAGCGGCGCCGATACCGGCGCGCGCGCGACCATTCCCTCGGTATCCAAGTGCATGTTGTGCCACGCTAAAATCGCCACCGGCAATCCGGAAGTGAAGAAGGTTGCCGATTACGCGGCCGCGCGGCGCGAAATTCCCTGGGAACGGGTCTACGGTTTCGATCCCGGTGCGCTAGTGAAATTTCAACACGCGCCGCACATACGCGCGGGAGTGCAATGCGCCCGCTGTCACGGCGACATGACGCAAGCGGCCACCGCCCAGCCGCTCGTGAAGCACAACATGGGAACTTGTTTGAGTTGCCACCGCCAGAACCACGCGTCTGAGGATTGCGCTACATGCCACTACTAAGAGTGGGGCGCAAGCGCGCGGCTTGAACGCCCGAGGCATGAACGCCCGCGGTATGGCGCACGGGCCGGCCCGGAGGGCGGCGCAAGTAATGCCGGCCCGGAGGGCGGCGCTAATAAATATGGACCGGCGCGTCTTCTTCCGGATTCTGTCGGCCACTTCCGCCGGAGCTCTCACCACCGGCTGCGGCACCAGCGTCGGCAAATTAATGCCGCTACTCGTTCCGGAGCACGAACTCGTGCCCGGAGAGGAACAATGGCATCCTGCAGTCTGCACCGCTTGCAGCGCGGGATGCGGCACCCTCGCGCGCATCATGGAAGGCGAGCGCGTCACCACCGACAAAGGCGAGCAGGTTCGCGAGCGCGTAGCGGCCGTCAAGAAGATGGAAGGCAACCCGCTTGATCCCATCAGCGGCGGCAGACTTTGCGCCCGCGGACAGGCTGCGGTCCAGGCTTTGTATCATCCGGATCGCCTGCGCGGTCCCATGCAGCGTTCGGGCGAGCGCGGCAGCGGCCAGTTCGCGGCAACTACTTGGGATGCGGCGATCACGTCCGTATCCGAAAAAATCGCCAAGGCCAGAGCCGCCGATCCCAGTAAGATCGTGATTCTTAGCGGCGGCGCTGCGAGCACCCGTTCACTTGCACTCGACCGCTTCGCGAAGGCTTTGAAAGCGCCGCCTCCGGTTGCCTGCTCCATAACGGATCATCCGGTGGAGCGCAAGGCCGCGCAAACCGTTTTCGGATGGACCGGACAACCGGTCTACGATCTGGCCGACGCACATTTTGTATTAGGCGTCGGCGCGGACTTCCTGGGCGGCTGGACATCGCCAGTCTATTACACGCGTCAGTACGGAGCGTTCCGTCAAGGCCGGAGCGAAGTGCGCGGACGATTGGTGCAAGCTGAATCGCGCCTCTCTATCACCGCATCCGCTGCGGATCGATGGCTGCCGGTGCGCCCGGAACCGAACCGCAATTTTTAGCAGCCGTCGGGCGCATCCTGCTCGACACCAAGCTCGCTCGCAACGCCAAGGATCTTCCGAAGTCCGCGGCCGACGCTTTCCGCGCCGCCGATGTGAAGACGCTGCTCGCGGTGTGCGGCCTGGATGAAAAGCGCGTGCGCGAAGCCGCGCAGCAGTTAGGCGAATCGCCCGCTCCTCTGGTGATTGGTGGAGCGTCCGTCGTGCAGCATAATTCGCTCGACGCGGTGATTGCTTCGCACTACATCAACGTCATGCTGGGAAACGTCGGCAAGCGGGGAGGCATTCTTGCGCCCGCGAAGCAGGCCATCGTTCCCGTTGAGAATTATGGCGTTGCCGAAGCGTTGGCGCACGCGCAGGTAATTCTGATCGACGGCGCGAATCCCGCCTACCTGTTTCCAAAATCCAGCGGCGTTGAAGATGCGTTGAAACGCGCCGAGACCGTGATCAGCTTTGCATCTTTCCTGGATGACTCAAGCGCGTGGGCGGACCTGATCTTGCCGGATCACGACACGCTGGAGTCCGAATTGGCACTGGTTCCCGCGGTATCCACGCGCGCCGGGATGGCGGCCGCGACGCCGTTCATCCGGCCGCTGTATGATACTCGACCGGTGGAACGAACATTAGCCGAAATCGCAGAGAAAATGCAGGTGGCCTACGACGGCGTCAGCGTGAGAGAAGTTATCGAACCGCTGGCCGGAGAACTAACGGTAGATGATGTTCTGCATCAAGGCGGCTTCTGGGATGAAACCGCGACTGCCCCCGCTCCGCATATCGCCGACGCGATATTTGAAGTCGCATCTGCCGCGGTCGCCGGCGACGCGGCGCAGTTCCCGTTCGAGTTTCAGCCGTACGCTTCGCTCCAGCATCATGACGGAACAGGATCGAACCTGCCGTGGATGCAGGAGCTGCCCGATCCTGTTTCGAGCTCCATCTGGGGATTGCCAGTGGAACTCGATCCCAAAACCGCCGCGGGGCTCCGTGTGGCGAATGGCGACATCGTACGCGTTGAGTCGGCGCACGGCTCGATCGACGCGCCCGCCTACGTGAATCCCGGAGCGATTCCGGGCGTCGTGAGCATGCCCATCGGCGACGGACACACGCATTACGGGCGCTACGCTTCCGGACGCGGCGCGAATCCGCTGTCGATATTAGCGCCCACGTATGAGAAGTCGACCGGCGCATTAGTTCTGGGTGGCACACGCGTGAAAGTATCCCGGGTGGGAGATCGCAAACAATGGATCCAGTTCTCGACGCCGGATCGTGAAGAAAGAGACATCCACAGGTAACGTATGGAACATCGTTGGGGAATGTCGATCGATCTGGACCGCTGCACCGGCTGCGAAGCGTGCGTCGTCGCTTGCCATGCGGAAAATAATCTACCGGTATCGAGTCCCGATCAGGCCGAGAAAGGCCGTACCGCGCACTGGATTCGTGTCGATCGCTATTACGAAGGCGAATTTCCGGACGTAAAAGTGAAGTATCGTCCGGTGCTCTGCCAGCAGTGCGATAACGCGCCCTGCGAACCGGTTTGCCCAACCTACGCCACATATCACAACCCCGAAGGGTTGAACGTTCAGGTTTACAATCGCTGCGTCGGCACGTTCTATTGCGCTAACAATTGCCCCTATACCGTGCGCTTTTTCAACTGGTTCGAGCCGGAGTGGCCCGAGCCGCTGCAGTTGCAGCATAATCCCGATGTCGTCGATTCGTCTGGCCGGCGTGATGGAAAAATGCACGTTCTGCGTCCAGCGCATCAAGCGCGGCAAGCGAGGACGCCACCGTTGAAAACCGTCCGTTAGCCGATGGCGAGATCCAGCCCGCATGCGTGCAATCCTGCCCGGCGGAAGCCATGGTGTTCGGCGATCTGAACGATCCCGAAAGCAAAGTCTCGAAGCTGGCCGGCAGCGGCCGAGCGACGCTGCTCATGGGCGAGCTCGGCACCAAGCCCAAAGTTTTTTATCTGGAGAGGGCCAAGTTGAGCATGGCGGCGTCCGCACCCGAGCTTGTTGCCATACGCAAAAATCCGCGAGGATCTATTCCGCCCGCTATCGAGCGGCAGCGCGCGCTATTGGATCACCATCTGCGCCGCGCTGTCGGTCGTGGTCCTGGGGTTGGCCGCGTGGGGCATTCAAGTGCGCGACGGGATGGGCGTCACCGGCCTGAACCGTCCAGTCTTCTGGGGCTTCTACATCGTAGATTTCGTTTTCTGGATCGGCATTTCGCACGCGGGCACGCTGATCTCCGCGATTCTTCGCCTCACCGACGCCGCCTGGCGCAAGCCGGTCACGCGCGCCGCCGAAGCGATCACGGTATTTTGCCTGATGATCGGCGGCATGTTTCCGATCATTCATCTGGGCCGCGCCTGGCTGTTTCTACTGGCTGATTCCGTATCCGAATCCGCGCCTGCTGTGGCCGAATTTCCGCTCGCCGCTGCTGTGGGATCTGATCGCGATCCTCACTTACGTCACCGGCAGCGTCATCTATTTATACTTGCCGCTGATTCCGGACATGGCGCAACTCGCCGAGCACAACGTGCCGTGGCGGCGCAAACTCTATCGAATTCTCTCATTGGGCTGGACCGGCAGCGATCGCGAATGGCATGCGCTCGAACGCGCCATGAAGCTGATGGCCGGCATCATTCTGGCCGTGGCCATTTCAGTGCACACCGTGGTCGTCATGGGATTTCGCGATGTCGATCGCGCCCATGTGGCACAGCACCATCTTCGGACCTTACTTCGTCGTCGGAGCGATCTTCAGCGGCATCGCCGCCCTTCTTATTAGTGATGGGTACGCTGCGGCGCGCCCTGGGTCTGGAACTATACCTGACCCAGCATCACTTCAATAATCTGGCGAAGCTTCTGCTGTTGATGAGCATGCTGTGGTTCTACTTCACCTTCGCCGAATACCTGACCGTCTGGTACGGCAACGAGCCCAGCGAAATGGCGGTTTTCGCCAGCAAAATCCGCGGGCCTTACGCGCCGTTCTTCTGGACCATGGTGTTCTGCAATTTCGTGGTGCCGTTTATCTTGCTCGGGATCAAAAAGCTGCGGACCATCACCACTGCCATGATCGCTTCGGTTTGCGTATGCATCGGCATGTGGCTGGAGCGCTACCTCATTGTTGTGCCCACGCTGGGCAATCCGCGGATCAACGCGGCGTCTGGCGTTTACATTCCCACCTGGATCGAATTCGCGATCACTGCGGCGACTTTCGCCGGCATGCTGGTGCTCTATCTGTTGTTCTCCAAATTGTTTCCGATTATCGCGGTGTGGGAGTTCAAAGCGCACCCGGTGGAGGAAGACTAGCCGTGTACTTGATGGCGGATTTCCGGGAGCAGCCTAAGCTCGAAGCGGCGATTCTGGCCCTGAAGGCGGCCGGTGTCGACGCCGCCGACATGGACGTGTTTTCGGAAGAGCCGGTGGAATTTCGCCACGGGATTTTGGACCGCCCCAGCCGCATGTCGCTCGTAGCGGTATTGGGTGCGATCGCCAGCGGCGGATTGGCAACCGCCGGCCTCTACGCGGCGCAGCATAGTTACCCGCTTCCCACGGGCGGAATGCCGATCTTCTCGTTCTGGGGGACCGGCGTCATCACGTATGAGACCACCATGCTGGGATCGGTATTGGCCACTTTCGGCTGGTTTCTGTGGGAAAGCGGCCTGCTTCGCAAGCGCGACAAAAACATTCCGGTGCCCACCGTACTGCCGGGCGTGATGTGCCTGCGGGTCCACTGCTCCGAACCTCTTGCAACCCGCGTACGCCAGATTCTCGACGGCGCCGGCGCCACTGACATTGCGCGCAAGGAGGTAGCGTGAAGATCTCTCCCGTTATCGCCCGCGTTCATCTGCCGGCTGCCCTTGCGATTGCGATTTTGGCGCCCGCACTCACCGCACAGGATCTCCCCGCCGGCAAAGGCCGCGATACCTTCAAGACCATTTGCACTTCTTGTCACGACGCCGAAACCACCATAAACCTGCGCAACACCCGCAGCGGCTGGATAGAAGTAATCGCGAACATGAAGACCAACGGCGCGGATGGCACCGAAGCGCAGTTCACGGAAATCCTGGATTACCTCACTTTGAACTTCGGCAAGAAAGACGATGGCTCTGCGAAGAAGACCGGCCCGTCCGGTGGCGGCGCGCCGAGTCTGGAACGGCCCGCTGCGGCCGTCGTCCTCCATCCGGTTCCATGGGAAAAGAACCGCTTAAAAATCGGCCAGGCGATCTATCGCGAAAATTGCGTGGTTTGTCACGCGGTTGATGCCGCGAGTTCCAGCAAGCTGGGACCAAGTTTCTATCACTTATTCCAGCGCGACAAAATGCCGCAGAGCAACGCCAAGCCGGATCGTCTCCTGATCGCCGGAAAAATACGCGTGGGCGGCAAGCTCATGCCTTCCTTCGCGAAAAAACTGACCTCGTCCGATATCGACGCCGTCCTCGACTACCTGCAATCGAAATAAGGTGCTGTCGAAATAAGGTGCTGGCTCCCGCCAGCGAAATCGTGTATAGTGTCCAAGGTTCTTGAGAACAAGTTCGGCAGCAATGCTCGAAGGGAGATCTGTTATGACGCATAAGCTCAAAGTGGGAGCAGGCCTGGTTGCAGTCGTCGCGGCGTTAGGTATCGGCTCCGTTGTGCTCCAAAAGCGCGCGGTGGCGGCGGCCTCCGGTGGACAGGCGCCCCGATTCGAAGTCGATCCGCTGTGGCCGAAGCCGCTGCCGAACCATTGGGTGATCGGCAACACCATCGGCGTCTCGGTGGACGCCAAGGATCACATCTGGATCATCCATCGCGGGGGCTCGCTCGAAGCCAAGGAGATTTACGCCAGCCACGAATCCGCCCGCGCCGAATGCTGCACTCCCGCGCCGCCGGTGCTTGAATTCGATCGAAGAAGGCAACCTGCTGAATCACTGGGGCGGCCCCGGCCAGGGCTATGACTGGCCGATATCGAACCACGGAATCACGGTCGATTACAAAGGCAATGTCTGGATCGGCGGCAACGGCCGCGGCACGCCTCCCGGGCGCCACGGCGAAGAAGGAAGGCACGCCCGATGGAAGATCAGACTGTCCGCGGGCGGCTACTATCACGACAACAGGTCCTGAAGTTCACCCAGGACGGAAAATTCCTGATGCAGATCGGCAAGCCCGGCATGAGCAAGGGCAGCAACGACACCGAGAATCTCCGGCTGCCGGCCAAGATGTTCATCGATCCGAAGACCAACGAACTGTACGTCGCCGATGGCTACGGCAACCACCGCGTGATCGTGTTCGACGCCGACACCGGCAAATACAAGCGCCACTGGGGCGCTTATGGCCACAAGCCGGACGACACCAACCTCGGCCACTACAATCCGGAAGCGCCGCTCGCGCAGCAGTTCCGCAACCCGGTGCATTGCGCCGATGTCTCGGACGACGGCTTCGTCTACGTCTGCGACCGCGTGAACGACCGCATGCAGGTCTTCAAGACCGGACGGCACCTTCGTCAAGGAAGAAATCTACGATAAGAACACCCTAGGCGACGGATCGGTGTGGGACATCGCCTTCTCGAAAGATCCGCAGCAGAAGTACATTTATCTTGCCGACGGCGCCAACGAGAAGATCCACATCCTGGACCGCGAGACGCTCGAGGTGCTCACCAGCTTCGGCGATGGCGGACGCCAGCCCGGCCAATTCTACGCCGTGCACAGCATCGCCACCGATTCGAAGGGCAACATCTTCACCACGGAAACCTATCGCGGACAGCGCGTGCAGAAATTCGTCTACAAGGGCATGGGGCCGGTGACGAAAGAGGATCAGGGCGTGCCTTGGCCGAGCAAGAAGTAACTGTCCGCTTGTTCCGAAATCGAATCAGTTAGCAGACTCCGGGGGCCGACCAGGCCCCCGGTTTTCATTTGTGACGGACGCCGCCTGAATCGCTGTTACACTTACCTGAGGAGAAAAACATGCGAGTGATAACCAAGACGTTGTTGGGAGCCGCGGTGCTTCTGGTATCCGCCGCCGCGTTGAGCGCGGAGGGGCCCTTCGATGTGTTCTTCAACACCGAAAAGCTAGACGCGATGATCGCCAAGGCCAAGGCCGAGCGCAAACCCAATCAAGGAAACTTCGTGCAGCCGCTGTGGGCGTTCCCTCCGTACCACGCGAACCTGGAATACCGCGTGCACGGCATCGATACTCCGCCCAACGTCCACGAGCAGGATAAAGAAATTATTTACGTCGTACAAGGCGCCGCTAAGCTGACCATGGGCGGCCACCTCCGCGACGAGCACCGGACCAACGCAGCGAACCGGCAGGGCAGCGCCGTCGATGGCGGCACCGCGCAGCGCATCAGTAAAGGCACTTGGCTCATGGTTCCGGAAAATACTCCGCATTCCTTCACCGAGATTGAGGACACGCTGGTCATCATCTCCTTCCACGTGCCAAAAGAAGGCGCCGCCAAGTAGAATAGTGGCGCTCGGTCATGAGCGGGAAGTATGAGGTTTGATGTGTTACGCCATTGGCTCGTCGTCGCCGCCCTGCTTGCGCCGGGTATCCTAAGCGCTCACGACATTCCAAATGATGTAACCGTCCAGGCATTTCTCAAGCCCGCCGGGAACGAACTGCATCTGCTGGTCCGCGTACCTCTGAAAGCCATGCGCGACGTCGACTTCCCGGCCCGCGGCAAAGAAGGATATCTGGATATCGAGCGCACGAACCCGCTGCTGCCCGATGCCGCGACGCTGTGGATCTCCGACTTCATAGACCTCTACGAGAACAACACCGCCCTGCCCAAGCCGCGTGTGGCCAAGGTGATCTTGTCCCTGCCGTCCGACCGGTCCTTCACTTCTTACGAAGGAGCAATGGCTCACCTCGACAGTCCACAACTCGCTACCAACGTGTTCTGGGACCAGGTGATGCTGGACGTCCTGTTTGAATATCCCATCCATTCGGATCAATCCCGATTTTCCATCGCCCCCGGCGGATTGAACCGTCTGGGCCTCAACGTAGTCACCGTGCTCAGCTACGTTCTGCCCAACGGAACCGTTCGCGCGTTCGAATTCAACACCGATCCCGGCCTCGTCCGTCTGGACCCGCAGTGGTATCAAGCGGCCGGCAGATTCGTCGAACTCGGCTTCAGGCACATTTTGGACGGAACCGATCACTTGCTGTTTCTGTTTTGCCTGGTCATCCCCTTCCGCAAATTCCGTGGATTAATCCCGGTGGTAACCGCCTTCACGGTGGCGCACTCCATCACCTTGATCGCGTCTGCCTATAACCTGGCGCCGGACGCGTCCTGGTTCCCGCCGCTGATCGAAATGTTGATCGCGGTTTCCATTGTCTACATGGCGCTCGAAAATATCGTCGGCGGCGCCACCGTGAAACGCCGCTGGATGATCGCTTTCGGTTTCGGACTCGTCCACGGTTTCGGCTTCTCCTTCGCGCTGCGGCAGACGCTGCAACTGGCGGGATCGCACATGCTGACTTCACTCTTGTCGTTCAACATCGGCGTCGAACTGGGCCAATTGCTGGTTCTGGCGATGCTTATCCCCGCGCTCGAACTTCTGTTCCGCTACGCGGTGCCGGAACGCACGGGCACCATCATTTTGTCCGCTCTGGTGGCGCACACCGCCTGGCACTGGATGATGGACCGTTGGGCAGTGTTCAGCAAGTATCACGTCGAAATGCCGGCCTTCGACGCCGCGCTATGGGCCAGTGTCTTGCGATGGCTCATGATCCTTGTCATCGGCGGCGGTGCAGTCTGGTTCATTGCCGGGTTGTTGCGGGATCGCAAGGCGCAACGCGCGGCCGTGCCTGTCCAACACGACCAGTTGGACAGCGTCGAGCACTAGATTTCTGCACGCGGGCTTCGCAGGCCGGATTATTATAAGAGTGAGCCCGCCTTCATGACTCAATTCAAGCCCCGCGGCATTGCCCTCCAGTATGCCCTCGGATTTGCGCTGCTAGTTCCAGTACTTTTCCTCCCAGCCTGTGACTCCGCACCTGCGAAGCCCAAGACTCCTCTGGTCGGCTGGCGCCATATAGAAGATTTTTCGGGGCGGGGAAGTAGCCAGACCGAATCCTTCAATATTGAGGCCACGCAATGGCGGATCAAGTGGGAAGCCAAAGGCGACACCAATCCCAGCACCGGAAAGCTGCTGGTGATGGTGAACAGCGCGGTCAGCGGACGCCCCATTGCCCTGGGTTTCGAGAACAACGGGAACGGCAAGGGCATCGCCTATGTCACGGAGGATCCCCGTTTCTATTACCTGGTGATTACTTCCGAGAATCTGGACTGGTCCTTGAGCATCGATGAGGAAGTTCTGGGGCAGCCGAAGGGCTCCTAAAGCCTCCCCCATCGACGGGATCTGAATCTTTTTTGCCGCCCCCCTTGCGGCGTTTCTCGAAGGGTGTATAATTATTCCCGTATTGAAGCCAAGTAGCTTTGTGACTCACCAGCTTCCTCCGGGTCCGGTTGCAACCCGTTGTGGTTCCAGAGATACTGGCCATTCGATCATTGACGGCATGACATCTGATCGCGTAACATTGGTTCGCACAAGCAGGTTCGCACCAGAGCATGATTTGCGTAAATACGACTCACGTAACAGCGTCCCACGGCCCAAGCTGTGCGACCATCGAGGTGATCTAAATTATGGCGGATAACAATATGGAAGACGCCCCCAAGGGGATCTCTAGACGCAGTGCGATAAAAGGCGTGATCGCGGCAGGCGCGGTTTCATCGTCTGGCGCGTACCTGTTCCGCACGTCCACCGTGCGGGCGCAACAGTCGGCGGCGGGTTCCGTCGAGCGCCTGGTCACTCTCAACGTGAACGGACAGCAGCGGCGCGTGGATGTGATGAAGCAGGAAACCCTGAACACCACGCTGCGCTATAAGCTCGGTCTCACCGGCTCGAAGCTGGGATGCGATCGCTCGGAATGCGGCGCGTGTACCGTCCTAATCGACGATGTGCCCCACTATTCGTGCTCCATCTTGACCCACACCACGCGCGGCAAGAATATCGTCACCATTGAAGGTCTGGCCAGCGCGGATGGCAAGCTCCACCCGGTCCAGCAGGGCGTGGTTGACGAGCAGGGCTTCCAGTGCGCCTTCTGTATGCCCGGCTTCGTGATGGCGACGGTTGGGTTCCTGAAAGTGAACGGGTCGCCGACGCGGGCCGAACTGGCTCACGGAGTCTCCGGCAACTTATGCCGCTGTCAGGACTACGACAAGATCCTCACCGCTCTGATGCAGGGCGCCGAGAACCTAAGGAAGGTAAGCTAACATGCCAGCAGCCAAGACAACTCCGATTGACTCGACCCACAAGCTGGTTGGAAAGAATTACACCACTCCGGACTTGGTCGCCAAGGTAACCGGGAAGGCGAAGTACGCCGAAGACTATCGCGTCGACGGCATGCTGTTTGCCCGCCTGCTGCTCAGCCCGATGCCCCACGCGCGGGTGGTCAGTATCGATGCTTCAGAAGCGCTGGCCATGCCCGGCGTGAAAGGCATTCTGACGGCCGATGATCTTCCCGCTCCCGCCGACGGTATGACGGACATGGGGCAGGTGATCCCGGCGAACAAGCTGGCCGACCGCAGCCTCACGATGGAGCCCATGTATCAGGGCGAGCCGATTCTCGCGGTATGCGCCGTCGACGAATTCACTTGCGCCGAGGCCATCGAAAAAATCCATATCACCTACGAGCGGTTACCGCATGTGGTCGATCCCTTCGTAAGTCTGCGCGAGGGTGGGCCGAACGCGCGAGTGCAGGGTAATGTCTGGATTCGTCCGGAAACGCCGAAAGCCGTTCCGGGCCAGCCACCACCGCTGCCGCCTCCCGCTCAGGTCCAGGAACTCAAGTGGACCGAAGAAGACTTCGCCGCCGCGAAAGATGGCGCGATGCCCATGGGCAAGCCCGCCGAAGAATGGTCCTACGGCGATTGGGAAGGCGGATTGAAGAAGGCCGACTTGGTGCTGGATGAGACTTTCGTCTCGCCCAATACCAGCCACCAGCCGCTCGAAACCCGCACCACCATGGCGTACTGGCAGAATGGGAAGGTTTACATTCACACCGGCACCCAGAGCACTGCGCAGACAGTTCCCGCGATGGCGCGCTGGTTAGGTCCGAACATCAAAAGTCCGGATGACGTCGTGGTTATCAGCGAATACACCGGTGGTGGATTCGGCAGCAAGATCACCGGCGCCATCTCCGCTATCATTCCCTGCATTCTCTCGAAGAAGCTCGGCGCGCCGGTCATGATGCGCATCAGCCGCGAGGAAGAGCACTTCATCGGACGCGCGCGCCCCAGCGTTCACGGTCGCGTAAAGGTCGGGTTCACCAAAGACGGCCGCATCACCGCGATCGATATGTACACGGTCTGCGACAACGGATCGTATGACGCGCAGGGCGATGGCATGACCTCGGGACGCATTGCTTCCCTCATGTATCAACCGCCAGCCATGCGCATGCGCGGCGTCAGCGTGATTACGAATACCTCGCCTCGCGTTTCGCAAAGCCAGCCGGGCGGATTCCAGGGCATCGTGATCATGGAGCCGATCCTGTCCAAAGCGGCCCGCAAGTTGGGGATCGATGCGGTAGAGATCCACAAGATCAATGCTCCCAGCGGGAAGGCGGAGTTGGGACCGGCGGTACGCGGCAAGCGCGCCTACATCACCAGCAGCTTCATCAGCGAAGCGCTCGACCGCGGGCGTGAGTTGTTTAACTGGGATGAACGCAAGAAGCAGGTCAAGCGCAGCGGCACCAAGGTGCGCGGTGTCGGCGTCGCGACCAGCGCCTTCGTCGGCGGTTCCATCGGATTCGACGGGCTGTTTGTAATTAAGCCGGACGGAAAGATGTACGTGCAGAGCGGCATCGGCAATCTGGGTACCGAATCCGTTCACGATTGCAACCGCGTCGCGGCCGAAATGCTCGGTGTGCCGTGGGAAAAAGTTGAAATCACCTGGGGCCACACCAGCCGTAATCTCCCCTGGGCCTGTCCCTCGGGCGGCAGCCAGACCACTCACGCAATGACGCGCGCTGCGTACATCACTGCCACCGACGCCATCCAAAAGCTGCAGCAGATCGCAGCCAAGGACCTGGGCGGCAAGCCTGACGATTATGTGGTCGCCAACGAACGCGTCTTCCGCAAGGGCGGCGGCGCGGGCATGAGCCTGGCGCAGGCTGCCAAGCGCGCCATCGAACTCGGCGGCATCTACGACGGCCACGAGTTGCCTAAGGGCATCAACAAAATGACGGCGGCTTCGGCCACCGCGCTCTCCGGACAGGGCTTGCTGGCAGTCGCCCGCGACACCATGCCGCGCGACGGCCTGACCCACTCCTTCGTCGCGGGCTTCGCCGAAGTGGAAGTCGACCTCGAAACCGGCAAGTACTTCATCAAAGACTACCTCGCCGTTGCCGACGTGGGAACCGTGCTTCACCCGCACGCTCTCGGCGGCCAGGTTCTCGGCCGCTCGATGCTGGGCATCGGTCACGCGATCGGCCAGAAATGGGTTTACGACCAGCACTACGGCGTACCGCTTGGCCAAGCGCTTCCATCACAACAGTCCGCCTACCATCCTCGATGTTCCGGTGGACATGAAGTGGGATGCGGTGGATATTCCGGATCCGGAAACCCCGGTCGGCGCGCGCGGTATCGGCGAACCTCCGGTCGGCGCCGGCTGCATGGCGATTCTGAACGCGCTTTCCGACGCTCTGGGCGACGAGGTTTTCCGCCGCGCTCCGGTACTGGCAGATACGATTTTGGCTTCGCTCGAAGCTGGACACCCCATGGAAGAGGGCCTGACGGCTCACATTTAGGAGACTTGAATATATGGCTGTCATTCGCGACATCATGCCGGCGTTCGAGCTCTTCCAGCCGGCAACCACCGAAGACGCACTGGGCTTGCTCGATCACTACGGCAGCGACGCCTGGGTGATGGCGGGCGGACTCGACAGTTTCGACTGGCTGAAGGATCGCATCAAGCGGCCCAAAGTAGTCGTCGACCTCAGTCAGATCAAAGAGCTGCGCGGGGTGCAAGAGGTGAACGGCGGACTTGAGATCGGCGCCATGACCACCCTCACGGAAGTGGTGCGCAACCCGATCGTCAAGGAGAAGTTCAGCATCCTTTCGACTGGCGCGGAACTGGCGGCGTCCCCGCAGATCCGCAACCAGGGCACCATCGGCGGCAACGTGTCGCAGGACGCGCGCTGCTGGTATTATCGCGGCGGCTGGAAGTGCTATCGCGCCGGCGGCAACATCTGCTTCGCCGATACCCCGACCGCCATCAATCGCGAGCACGCCATCCTGGACGCGGACCGCTGCGTGGCGGTCAATCCGTCCGATACGGCTCCGGCGCTCATCGCGCTCGACGCGCAGATGGTGATCCGCAGCGTGAAGGGCGAGCGCGTGGTCAATGCCGAGGACTACTTCATCGGCCCGGCCATCGACATCACTCACATGAACGTTCTGAAGCCCGGCGAGCTGCTGACGGCCATCCGTATCCCAGCCACCTGGGCCGGCGCGCAGTTCTACTTCGAGAAGGTCCGCGACCGTCAGGTCTGGGACTTCCCGCTGATGAACGTCGCCTCCGCCATGGTAGTGAACGGCGGCAACATCGAGAAGATTCGCATCGTCATTAACGCCGCCGCGGCAACCCCGCTGCGTTTGACGGCGGTCGAGGATGCAGTGCGCGGTCAGCCGCGCAGCGTCGCCACCGGTGAGATGGCCGGGAAGCTCGCCATCGTAGGCGCCGAGCCTCTCCGGTACAACGGCTATAAGGTTCCCTTGATGCGGAACCTGGTGAAGCGCGCGATTAGCGGCGTGGAGGAACCAAAGTGGGCGTAATTGAAACCGCAACCAATCCGTGGGGACAGACCGTCCCCATTCACATCGAGTTCTACCTGATGTGGGTAGCCGCCATAGGCGGATTGGCTTTCTTGATGGTGCATGCGATTTACGTACAGTTTGTGGCCGCCAAAACGGCTCACGCGGCGCCTCCGTCGCCCGCTCTGGCAGCCCAGTATCCGCCAAAGATCAAGCGCCATAGCCTGGTCGCCCGCCTGTTTCATTGGGTGATGTCGGTGGCCATGTTCGCGCTTCTGATTACCGCCTTCGTTCCCCGTATGGGCTATCCGTTCGATTGGGTAACCTATCACTGGATCGCGGGTTTGTTGCTGACCGCGTCCATCATTTTCCACATCTTTCATGCGACCTTCTGGATGGATTTCTGGTCCATCTGGCCGGACAAAGAGGACATTCAAGAGGCCAAGTCGCGCTTTCTGCGGGCCACCGGGAAAGACGCACCGGAGCCGCGCAAGTTCGGGAAGTATCCGTTTGAAAACAAGATGTACCACCTCATCATCGTGCTCGCTGGCTTGTCGGTCACTCTCACCGGCGTGTTCATGATGAAGCGCGTGCGTACCCCGTTCTTCGTGCGCAATCCGTACCTGTTCAGCGACATGACCTGGGGCATGATGTACGTGCTGCACGGCCTCGCGGGTGTGGGTTTGATCGGTCTGGTGATGGTCCACGTCTACTTCGCGCTCCGGCCCGAAAAGTTCGTGATCACCGAATCGATGATCGGCGGTTACATGGATCGGGACTTCTACCTGGAGCATTACGACCAGGAACGCTGGAAAGTCCCCGCTGCGAAGTAGCGGCCTGCTAAGTCATCAATGTTCCAAGAATTAGCGGCCCGCTGCGACGTTATTGAAGAGTGTTACGAATATATGCTGGCCTTCGCCGGGCAAGGTTTGCCCGGTGAGGCTGGCAAAGGCGGAGTGATCCGCGACTTCCTGGCCCGTACTTCTACAGCGCTCACCGGCCTCTCCCAAGTCTGCGCCGATACGGTCAAGCAGGAAGGGTTGGAGCATCCCGAACGGTACCAAGCTTTCTTGGGTGTCCTGGAGCGGGACGCACAAGATTCTCTCGCTGCGATCGAAATTGTCCTCGCACAGTCAATCATCAGTTCTCAGTTAATCGATAATCTGAACGCCTCCATCCACGTTCGCGCCTTGCTCACCGACCTGTTTTTGATCGACGAGATCATCAAGGCGCATCAAATCGCGAGCGCGCCGGCCAGCGCCAACTAGCGCTGTCCTTGGCATTCGCGCACGTCCCGGCTTACAATAATCAAGGCGCCAGCGGAACTGCGCGCTCCGGAATCATAAAGTTAAAGACCGAAAGGAATTTCAATCGTGGCTAAAATTGCATTTGTCGGACTCGGAATCATGGGCAAGCCCATGTCGAAGAACCTGCTCAAGGCGGGACACTCCGTGGTGGTATTTGACGTCGCGCCGGCTCCCGTCGCCGACGTGGTAGCGGCCGGCGGAACCGCCGCGAAGAGCAGCAAGGAAGCCGCGTCGCTGGCAGATGTGATCATCACCATGCTTCCCGACGGCCCCGAGGTGGAAGCCGCGGTGCTCGGCCCGGGAGGCATTCTAGAAGGCGCTGCCAAAGGCGCGACCGTGGTCGACATGAGTTCCATCAGCCCCGTCGTGGCGCAGAAAGTCGGTGCAGCCTGCGCGGCCAAGGGCGTCGAGTTCCTGGATGCACCTGTCAGCGGCGGCGAGCCCAAGGCCATCGAAGGCACGCTCGCGATCATGGTCGGCGGCGATGCCAAGGCATTCGAGAAGGTCGAGCCCATCCTGAAAAACATGGGCGCATCCGTCACGCTCACTGGTCCGGTGGGAGCGGGCAACGTGACCAAGCTCGCGAATCAGATTATGGTCGCCTGCAACATCGCGGCCATGGGAGAGGCCCTCACTCTGGCCACTAAGGCTGGCCTCGATCCCGAAGTTGTGTTCAACGCCGTTAAGGGCGGGCTCGCGGGCAGCAACGTACTCAATGCCAAGGCGCCGATGGTGATCTCCCGCAATTTCCAGCCCGGCTTCCGCATCGCGCTGCACCAGAAAGATCTGCGCAACGCCCTTTTGGCGGCCGAGTCCATGAAGGTCTCCCTGCCGCTTACCGGCACCGTGCAGAACATCCTGATGGCTCTGATGAACGACGGCAAGGGAGCTCTGGATCACTCCGCCATTGTGACCTTCACTGAAAAGATGGCTGGCGTCGAGATCAAGAAAGCCTCTACCGCCAAGGCCTAGCCGTACTGCCGTGCCCTCCAGCTTCCCGCAGGAGGGCTCCGCACTGGAATCCCGGCGTACTGCGTTTTTTCTCGCGAATTAGTTACCGTGGACTGGACTCGTCGAGTATAATACAAGACCATGTGGTCACAAACCTACGATCCCGTTGGCGGTAGTCTCCAACTTTCCGCGCTGGTTGCGGTGTTGCCTGTTTTTGTAGTTCTGGTGGTGCTGGGAGTCTTCCGCAAACCTGCCTGGGTCGCGGCCATGAGCGGATTTGTCACATCCGCCATCGTCTCGGTGACTGCCTATCACATGCCGCTTCCGCTGGCGGTGAGCGCAGCCCTCTACGGCGCGGCTTATGGCATTCTCCCCATCGGCTGGATCGTATTCACCGCCATCCTCCTTTACCGGATCACCGTCGAGACCGGCAAATTTGAAATCATCAAAGACTCGCTGGGCCACATCACCAAGGATCGTCCGGTGCAGGCGTTGCTGATCGCCTTCTGCTTCAGCGGCTTCATCGAAGCAGCCGCCGGATTCGGAACGCCGGTGGCCATCGCCGCGGCCATGCTCGTGGGTCTGGGATTCGAGCCATTTTTCGCCGCCAGCATTTGTCTGCTGGCGAACACCGTGCCGGTCGCGTTCGGCTCCATCGGCATTCCCATCGTCATGCTGGGCGGCGTCACCAAGCTGCCGCTCGAAGCCCTGTCTGCCGATGTCGGCCGCCTCTGCGCCCCGCTCTCCCTGATCCTGCCGTCGTATCTGATGCTGGTCATGGGCGGCTTGCCAGCACTGCGCGCCGCGCTACCAGCGGCCCTGGTCTGCGGTTTGGCGTTCTCCGGCATCCAACTGTTGGTATCGACTTACATTGGCCCACTGCTCACCGGCATCCTCAGTGCAGTCGGCGCGATGTGTGCGATGCTGCTGTTGCTGAAGTTCTGGACGCCCCCCGGCGAACGCGGCGAGACACGCGTCGCCTCGCGCCACACACCGGGCGAAGTCTTCCTGGCGTGGAGTCCATATCTGATGCTCGTGATCTTCGTGCTGATATGGGGGAACGCCTCCACCAAGGCGATTTTGGATAAGACCACGGTCATCTTCCCCTGGCCGGGTTTGCATAACATGATTCAGCGCATGCCGCCGATCACGCCGAAACCAGCGCCCTATGCGGCAACTTACACACTGAACCTTTTATCCGCCGCTGGGACATCTTGCTTCTTCGCGGCGATCGCGGCATGCTTCGTGCTCAAGGTCAGTCCCGCCAGATTCTTTAAGGTTTTGGGAGCCACCGCCCGGCAACTCGCTCTGCCGTTGCTGACGATTGCCAGCGTGCTCGCACTCGCCTACATCATGAACTACTCAGGCCAGACCGCGACCCTAGGACTGGTCATGTCCGCCACCGGCGTAGCCTTCCCGTTCTTCAGCGCGCTTCTCGGCTGGCTCGGCGTCTTTCTTACCGGTAGCGATACCGCCGCCAACGGCTTGTTCGGAACCTTGCAGGTAGTCACCGGAACCAGCCTGGGCTTGAATCCCGTGCTGATGGCGTCGGCGAATTCCGCCGGCGGCGTGCTGGGCAAGATGATCAGTCTGCAGAGCATCGCAGTGGCAGCCGCAGCCACCGGCATGGCCCGTAGCGAAGAATCGAAGCTGCTGCGTTTCACGCTGCGGCATAGCGTCTTCCTAGTGATCCTGATGGGCCTGCTGACGTTGTTTTACGCTTACGTAGAACCGGGTTGGGTTAAGTAGCGCCGCGTAATTCGGCGGCGAACGCATCCAGCGCAATCGACTTCTGGATATTGCGGCGCACCAGCAGCGCCATCTCGTCTACGCGCGTCACAGCCGAACGCAGCCAATCGAACGACACGCGGCTGGCAAGCGGCTCCAGTTGCCCGCGTACGTCTTCGTTGCGTAGCGGCGTGACACCGTTGGCCGCGCGCAGCACGTCTTCGAGTAACACGTACAGCACTTCCAGATACGAATCCAGCTTCTCCGTGCGCCGCGCCGCAATCGAATCCGAATGCTTCAGCCAGGTCCCAAACGGCTCCAGACCGCTCGCGACCCGCAGCAGCGCCAGCATGGCATCGCGCCGTCTGTCGTAAGTTTCAAGATCCACCGATACCGCGACCCCAGGTGAACCCTCAGCCAGGCGCAAGCGGCGCTCCGCATGATCCAACTGTCGCGCCGCAGCAAAGTCCCGCATCTCCGCGTCGCTCAGACGTGACAATCCAAACGGCACCGCCCGCGAACGAATGGTCGGCAGCAGATCGTAAGGATTGCGCGCCGTCATGATCAGAACCAGATGCGATGGCGGCTCCTCCAGCGTCTTGAGCAGGGAATTCGCCGCCTGCTCGTTAGCCCGGTCGATATCGTCGATCAGAAACACCCGCCACGCACCCTTCAGCGGCTTGAGCGAAGCGCGATCTTTCAACAGCCGCATTTGCTGAATCGTGAGCTGCCGCAGCGGCCCATCCGGAGCGAAAGTCAACACATCGGGATGCGAGCCGAAAAACAGCGGATCTTCATTACGCTTATCCGACGGCCATTTTTCACGATCCGCAATGATCTCAAGATTGCTTGGAAGACTCAAGTCATCTTGCTCAATCTTCGCCATATCCGCCGCAGCCGCCGCGCCCACCAGCTCAGCCGCGAAACGCCGCGCTAAAGTCGCCTTGCCGACGCCTTCAGGGCCTGAAAGCAGCAACGTCTGCGCAACACGTCCGCTCGCAGCCATGTCCGTCAGGGCCGCCACCACGGCCGCGTTGCCGAAAAAATTGTCCAAGACTCAAAAGTACCACTTTGATATGATTCACTAACATGCTCGCCAATTCCGCAATCGTCGCGTTCGTGGCCACGACTGATCCGTCCCGCGCGAAGGCGTTCTACCGAGATGTTCTTGGCTTGCTGCTGATTTCCGAAGACGAATACGCGCTGGTATTCGATGCGCACGGAACCATGCTGCGCGTAGCGATCGTGGGCGAAATCGTGCTTGCTCCGTACACCGTTTTGGGCTGGCAGGTAAGCCGATATCGCCGCCACCGTGCGCGGCCTCGCCGCCAAGGGAGTGCGGTTCGAACGCTATCCCTGGATGGAGCAAGATGACCTTGGCATCTGGAGCGCCCCCAGCGGCGCAAAAGTCGCCTGGTTCAAGGACCCGGATGGCAATCTACTAAGCGCGAGCCAGCACTGAGCCGCCCCGCACTGATATACTCGCGTTGAGCCTGTGACGATCTTCGCCGTCCGCTAAATTCTCTCCCTCGCGGCCCTTCGCTGGCCGGATAGCATCCGGCGCCTTCATGTCACGGGAGAACCCAAGTGCAATCAGAATGGTTTGAGACGTTTTTTCAAGGCGTCGCTGTGGAGTTTTGGAATCGCGCCACGCCACCTGCCCTCACTTTGATGGAAGTCAACTTCCTGGAGAAAGCGCTTGCGTCGCCTCCCGGAGCGAGCCTGCTCGACATCCCCTGCGGCAGCGGCCGTCATTCCGTTGCACTGGCCCGCCGCGGATATCGCATGACCGGCATCGATCTCTCAGACGATTTCCTGCTCGTCGCGCGACGCCGCCGCAGACGCCCAGGTTCACGTAGACTTTCGCTACGGCGACATGCGCGATCCCGGCCTTGCCGCGCAGGCCTTCGATGGAGCCTTCTGTTTCGGCAACAGCTTCCCCTATCTGGATCGCCCCGGCGTAACCGCATTTCTCGCCGCGCTCGGCAGAGCCATCCGGCCCGGAGGCAGGCTCGTGATAGACACCGGATGTGCCGCCGAGTCCATCCTGCCCACATTCGTTCCGCAGCGCTGGCACCGCTTCGACGACATCATCGTGATGAGCAAGGCCAACTACATCGCGAGCACCAGCCGCCTCGATATCGACTATACGTTCATCCAGGACGGTAAGATCGAGACACGCCCTTCATCCAGCTATATATTTACCGTCGCCGAACTGACAAGGATGCTAACGGCCGCAGGCTTCGAGGTCGTGTCTCTGGCCGGTGGTTTCGCGGGGGAGCGCTACGAACTCGGATCGCCCCGTCTGGTGCTTACCGCGGAACGCGTGTGATCCCGACCGCTGCCCTGGGAATAAAATCCGCTTCGGCGGGATTATGCTGTAGGAAGATGTGGTCCAAATCCGTTTTCTGGCTGGTGGTTTCCGTGGCCTTGCCGTTGGCGGCTGCTCCTATAACGCCAGTGGTTGTGGAATTGTTCACTTCCGAAGGTTGTTCGAGTTGCCCACCCGCCGACGTCGTGCTCCAGCGCCTGGAGGCCGGTGTTGGGGTTCCCGGCGCTTATGTGATCGCGCTCGGGGAACACGTCACCTACTGGGACCGCCTCGGTTGGAAAGATCGCTTTTCAGCGGACGTGTTCACCAAGCGGCAGGAGGATTACACCTGGCAGTTCCGAACCGACAGCGCCTATACCCCGCAAATGATCGTGAATGGACAGGTGGAATTTGTCGGCTCCGACGAGCAGCGGGCCCGCAAAGAAATCTTAAAGGCCGCCCAGGGGCCAACGGCCAAGGTAGAATTGTCGGTCGCGGGCGACCTAGTCAACATCAAGGCCACTGGCCTTCCCGCCGGAGTGAAGGATGCCGACGTGATACTCGCCATCACGGAGTCGCACCTGGAGACCGATGTTCAGCACGGCGAGAATGGCGGCCGCAAGCTAAACCACACGGGAGTGGTGCGGACCCTCACTACCGTCGGGCGGATCGACAATCCCAAAGACGGCAATTATGCCACGCAAGGCCACTATCGTCTGGATCCCGCGTGGAAGCCGGAGAATCTCAAACTAGTTGTTTTTCTGCAGAGCCGAAAAACAAAAAGGATTTTGGGTGCAGGCGCCATCGCGCTGCGATAACAAGTCTAGACGTGACCCGTACAGGAAATCTGTACAATAAGGCTTAGGAGGAAACATGGAGACAACCTACACACAGCTTCGCGACAAGCTTGCGTCAGTGCTGGACCGGGTCACCGCGGAGCAGGAAGTAGTCATTGTCCGCCGCAAAGGCTCCCGCGACGTTGCTCTGATTCCCGCCGACGAACTATCGGCAATCGTGGAAACCGCCCACTTGCTACGTTCTCCCAAGAACGCCAGCCGGCTTCTTCGCGCCTTCCGGCGTGCCGGGAAAGGATTGGGCAAACCAGAGCCGCTCGACAAGCTGCGCCGTGAGATGAAAATTGAGCCGAGGAATTGAGCGGGAAGCGATCTTCCATCCCGAGTTCAGATCCGACCTGCGCCACTGGGTAGAATCCGACCGCGCCGTTGCACTGCGCGTCTTCCATCTGATCGAAGCGGTTCTGCGCGATCCCTTCACCGGCATCGGCAAGCCGGAGCCTTTGAAGTATCTGCTCGCCGGCGCTTGGTCCCGCCGGATCGCACAGGAGCATCGTTTGGTCTATAGGGTGAGCGGCAACCGCATCGATTTCCTACAAGCGCGGTACCACTATTAGCGCGATCCGCTGTCTCCGCATTGGATGCATTTGGGCCTGCGGCCGTGTTCAGGTTGGAGCTAGTTTAGTCCGGCGTACGCGCATAAGCCAGCGCGTTAGTAGTCCCGCGCCAATTAGCGGCGGAGCGATCAGCAAGCTCCCAGCGAACGCATCGAACCAAGTGAAGCGATATTTTGAATAGAAGCTACCAATCGGAACCAAGCTCGGCTGAACACTCAGGTGGTGCGCAGCTTCGCGGAGGTCGTCGTATGTTTTGAAATCGGTTCTGTTTCCGGTCCGCGTATCCAGCAAGAAATAGGAATCCACGGGGCTGCCATCCTGCCCAAAATGCTCAAGCCTTTTGCTATCGGAGCCGCCAAGAACATAGGAGCCAGCTAGTTGTATAACCCGGACATTATCTATCGCGTTCTCCTTGACATCGCTCCATACTGGACGGTCTTTCGGATCATACAACGTGCCGATATCCGTGTCGTCGATGAAGCTGAGCGCATAACCATTGGGTAAAGGGCAGTCAAATCCGTCTCCGATGCCGATGTCGCGATGCAGCACCATGACGTTCACCACGGCCTGAAACACAAATACCGTTCCCGCCCAGGCGAGGCATGCGACTGGAAACGCGGTTGCCGCACGAAGAAGCCATCGACGGCCGTTATTTGCCCCTCGCGTGAAGCAAGCGACTACCCATCGCAGGATCAGCGATCCAATAACAGCGAGCACCAAACCGATTATGCCCCACGCGATGAGAACGAAGCCTATTCCCATGCTATCCGTTAGCGCGCGTGGGTGGTGGCTACCAATCGCATGCGGCGATTATACAGGATCGGGGTCGCAGGCCGGATGCGCAAGCTTAGGCACGGCGGATTCGCCTTAACCAAGTCGCTGGCGCCAATATCCTGGCCGGCGGCGGCCATGCGCTACGGCGACAATTTCAATCCCGGCCAAAGATTCACGATAGACGATCAAGAAGGGGAACCGGCGGAGAACATAGCGTCGCCAAGGGCCGAAGACGCGGCGCCAACGCGTGGGCAATTGCAAAATTGCGTCGATCGCGTGGTCGAGCTCTCTAACGAACTCATCTCCGGCGCGAAAGCTCCGACTCCGATACCACTCGATTGCAGCCCGCAATTCGATTCCGGCTTCCGGGTGGAGACTGACGCGCTCACCGCTCATCCGCTTTGCGGGTTAGTTGGGATCGCAATTCGCTCCAGGGAATGAGCCGGACCGATCCCTCATCGATCTCGCGCGCCCGGCGAAGAATCTCGGCTTGCCATAGCTTCTCGGCATCCGGATCGACTGCTGTATCCAGCGAATCGAGCAGGGAATCGACCAGCGCAGCGCGCGCCTCCACCGGCAACTCTAGCGCGTCTTTAAGCAGCTCATCGGCGGCGCGACCCATGTCCCGATTCTACATCAGAGGGTCTCAAAACGGTACGTCGTCGTCCGTAATCCCCTCGTTCATCGCCGCCGCAGGCTGCGCTGCCGCTGGACGCGCCCGCGGAGCGCTGCGCATTCCAGATTGCGGAGGCTCTTGCGAGAAGCCTTCGTCCATCCCAGCACCAGCCCCGCCACCGCCCGCCTGACCACGCCCGCCAAGCAAGATGACTTCCTCAGCCACGACCTCGGTGGCCCATACCTTCTTACCGTCCTTGTCGTCGTAGCTGCGCGTTTGCAGCCGCCCCTCGACGTAAATTTGGGTGCCCTTCACCAAATACGGAGCGACATTTTCCCCGCGCCACAAGACCACCCTGGTCCAATCCGTCTCTTCTTTCCAATCGCCGGTGGCCTGGTCCTTCCAGCGCCGGTTGGTCGCGACCGAGAACTTCGTAACCGCCGTTTGCGAGGCGGTATAGGCGGTCTCGGCGTCACGCCCAAGATGCCCAATCAAAATCACTTTATTTACACTGCGGCTAGCCATGATTCTGCACTTTACCATACAGGCGCCGGCAGCGCCGCTCAGATCCCAAATTTCTGGCAGCTCATGCCATGGCAGTCTGCGAAAGTACCACCACATAAATTTTGGTCTCCCAATTGCCAGCGAAACGATGTATGATTTCATTCGTGAGCGTATCGGGGCGCGTCTGGCTATTGGTCGGCCTGACTTCGGCGCTCCTTTTGTGCGCGAAAATGCCCGCGCAGACCTTGCTCTCGTCCGGCCAAGGCCCCGTGCACTTAGTCGGCAGCGACCTGGCGGTGCTCGAAGCCCAGGATGTTCGCAAGGAAATTAACTGCAACGTTACGCCGCAAAAGCCTGCTCTAGGTTTCGACCTGCGCTACCACGCGGGTTTCAACGTAACCGTACCACTGAAGGAATTGGCCGGCGAGGAAAATTCCCTCACCATCCTGTTCCGGGTGACGCCCGAAGGTCAGGCTGCCGAGCCAGCCTACTTCATCCAGCGCTACACCGTCCCTAGCATTGTCGAAGACGCCGGCGGCGATGCGCTGCTGCAAGGATCGCTCGACCTGGGAGAAGGCAAATACCATGTCGATTGGATGATGCGGGACCGCGTCCAGCAAGTCTGCTCTTTCTACTGGGATATGGAAGCCACGCTAGCGGCGAAAGACCGCGACATCAAACTGGAGATGCCCCCCGGCGCCATCGAAGCCGCTCACATCGAGCAGTTCACCCAGGAACCGCCGGTCGCCCGCGTTCTGGATAAGACCCCGCTCAAAATCAAGTTGCTGGTGAATTTCGCGCCGCAGAATTCCGCGGCCTCTACCATGCGCCCTCAAGACACGCTGGCGCTGGTATCGATCCTCCGTCAGCTCGATCGCGAACCGCAGTTTGGCCGCTATTCGGTGGTCGCCTTCAACATGCAGGAACAGCGGGTCATTTACCGCCAGGATAGCGAAGACAGCATCGATTTCCCGGCCCTTGGCGAGGCGCTGAACACTGTGAAATTAGGGATCGTCGACGCCGCCAAGCTGCAGCGCAAGCACGGCGATACCGAGTTCCTGACTGAGCTGATTCAAAAGGAAATGTCCGGCGACGACCACCCCGACGCCTTGATTTTTGCTGGACCCAAAGTGATGCTGGATGCGTCTCTACCAGAGGAGGCGTTAAAACCGCTCACCGACGTGGATTACCCGATTTTTTATATGAATTACACGCTGAATCCGCAGGAAACCCCCTGGCGGGATTCGATCGGGCGTGCCATCCGGCTGTTCCGGGGCACGGAATTTACCATCACCCGTCCGCGCGATCTGTGGTTTTCGATCTCCGACATGATCTCCCGTATAGTAAAATCAAATTACTCGCGGTTGTCCATTCGAGCGACAGAATAGGTTCTTTTATGCGTTGGCCGTTGGTTATCGCCGTCGTTTCGGCTGCTCTGGCGGCCGGGCCGGTGAACGCGCAAAATTCGCGATACGCCAATAAGCTGGCGCCCTACGTAGCGTCGCCAACCCACGTGGTGGACCGCATGCTGGTGTTGGCGAACATCAAGCCCGGCGAAACCGTATTCGATCTGGGGTCTGGCGATGGCCGGGTGCTGATCGCCGCCGTCGAAAAGTACAAAGCCAAAGCGGTAGGTGTCGAGATTTCCCCAAGATTAGTGGCCAAGGCGACCGCCAATATTCAAAAAGAAGGCTTGGCCGACCAGGCCCACGTCATCCAAGGCGATGTCCTCACCGCGGACCTGACTGGCGCGGACGTCGTTTTCATTTACCTCGTCACGCCGCTCAATGAACGCCTGCGGCCGCGCTTCGAGCGCTATCCTGAAAGCCGGAGCGCGGGTGATTTCCCACGACTACGCGATCCCAGGTTGGAGAGCGTCGCACACCGAAAAAACCGATAGCCGCCATGAGCATCTCATCTACGTTTATGAGATGCCCCCGGTCAAAAATTAGCGCTGCTGTTCCAAATTCACTTGCCTGAGCGCGCATGATTCCCCTACGATCCACTGAGCGAGTCCAATCCACTACTTTCGTTGTCGGCATCTTGATTGCGCTCAACGTGCTGATTTTTCTGTATCAATTTCAGATGGGCGACGCCGTGGCCCTCTTCGATGAGCGCTGGGGCATCGTGCCCGACGCGATTTCCGGCAATCTGATTACGCTGTTCACTTCCATGTTTCTGCACGGCGGCTGGCTGCATTTGCTGGGGAACATGCTGTTCCTCTGGGTATTCGGACGCAACGTGGAAGATGTCATCGGCGGCGGACGTTTTTTGGCTCTCTATCTGTGCTGCGGACTCGCGGCGGCGATCCTGCAAGTGGTCACGAATCCCTATTCGCGAGTGCCCACCATCGGAGCCAGCGGCGCCATCGCCGGCGTGATGGGTGCGTACTTGATCAAGTTTCCGCGCTCGCGCATCGTGACCCTGGTCTTCATTGTCGTTTTCGTTACCACAGTCGAGATTCCGGCGTGGATCATGCTGCTGTGGTGGTTCGTCATCCAGCTTTTTAGCGGAATCGGATCGCTGGCCAATACCAATTACTCCGGCGGCGGCATCGCCTGGTTCGCTCACGTGGGCGGATTCATCACCGGAATGCTGCTCATCCGCGCGTTCCCCGTCAAGCGCCGGCAGTGGCGCGCCTGGTACGAGGAAGAGTAGCCGCAACCGCTATGATGAGTATTGAGATGACCGATACCCAGATCCTGACGATAGCCTTGAGCACGGCGCCGACCATGCTCCTGGTGCTGGTTGGGATTTTGATCAATAACGCCCGTTTGGGTGACACGAATACACGCATCGGAGAAACCAACACCCGAATTGGTGAACTCCGCTCGCACATGGACGTGCGCTTCGAGGAAATGAAAGACCTGTGGCGCTCGGAGCTTCACCGCGTCGAAGAAGTGATCGATGCGCGCCTAAAGCACATCGAGCGGTAACGGATCACTCCTCCGGCACCGTCCACTTTTCGCCCACCTGAAACACTTTGAACTGTTGATGCGGCCGCTGCCCCAGCATATGGGTGACGAAGTCGCTCTCTTGCCCGGACTCATAGTGCATCGGCACCAGCCACTTGGCCCCGATGTCCTCCGCCAACTGCGCGGCCTCACTCACCGAAAAATTCTTGCCGCCGACGGGCAACAGCGCGACGCTCACGTTGTAAGGACGTAGCCGTTCGACCAGCATGTCATAGGGGACGCCATCGCCCGCGTGATAAACGGTCCAGCGTCCAAAGCGCATCAGGTAGCCCAGATACGGGTAGCCTCCGATCGGAGTCCGATCCAGTTGCGGGTGTGCCGAAGGCACCGCATAAATCCGGGCATACAGGTTGTCCTTGAAATATTCCACGCGCAGGTCTGCATCGGTGGTAGTCATGCGCGGATACGGAATTCCGGCCGCATGGGCTTGGTCCGCCGCGCTCTTGGGCAGAATCAACTTCGCGCCCTTACATCCTTCAAGCATAGCGATCACCGAAGGCGCATCCAAGTGGCCCGGGTGCGCATGCGTGGCCAGGATCATATCGGCGTTGTGAATCTCCGAGCCCTTGACCAGCGTCCCCGGCTGCGAGAGCCACGGGTCCACGTAAAAAGTAATGTTGGCGAAACGCACCACGAAGCCGGCGCGGCCCAGCCACCACAGCGTCGGCGTAGCGGTGAGAGTTTGGTCGATGTCTTCGATGAGGTTCACTTCGATGCAGCCCTCTGCAGCCGGTCGCGGACCGCTGCCCATTCTACCGTGTCCGGCGGCGGCTCCACAGCTGATCACCGGCCAGCCCTTCGCGATCCAGATCGTGCAGGACGCTGTACAGCCGCGCCGCATAAGCCTCCGGTGTAGATGGCATCTGAACCGAATGCGCCGCATGCGCGGATCTCGTGGCCCAGACATATGCGCCATGGGCGTCCGGTTCGCTCGATAACACCAGCGGCGTTCGCGGGCTGTAATGCCGCGGATGCATTCCCGGAGCCGGATGCGCCGCGTCGCTTGACGGAGCACTCGCACGCTCCACGTCTTCAATCGAAATCATGCCCGGCCGCAGCAGCGTGATTTTCCCCGCGCTGACGGACACCACTGTCGACTCGATCCCCACCTGACACGGGCCACCATCCAGCACCGGAACAGCGTCGCCGAAAGTCTCGCGAACGTGTTCTGCCGTGGTCGGCGAGAGCCCCATAAACCGGTTCGCACTGGGCGCCGCGATCGGAACTCCCGCCTCCCGGATCAGTGCCAGCGCCAGCGGATGATTCGGCATGCGCACGCCCACCGTCGGCAAACCCGCCGTCACGATATCCGGAATCGCCGGCACTTTCGGAAGCACCAGCGTCAGCGGCCCCGGCCAGTAACGGCGCGCGAGCGTTTCCGCTTCGGGCGGCCACTCGGTCACCAATCCCCGCGCCATCTCGATCGAAGCCACATGCACGATCAGCGGACTGGTTGCCGGCCGTCCCTTCAATTCGTAAATTTTCGCGACAGCCGCCGCATCCAGCGCATTCGCGCCCAGCCCGTAGACGGTTTCCGTGGGAAACGCGACCAATTCGCCGGCGCGGATCACGTTCCGCGGCTTCCTTAATCGAGATCATCAGTCGTCTCGGCGCCGGCCGCGCCAACCGTCTTGCCGGTCTTCCGCAACACCAGATACGCGTGGATCAGCGCTTCCAGATCGCCATCGAGCACGCGATCCACATCGCCGATCGCCAGCTTGGTGCGATGATCCTTGATCATGCGGTAAGGCGCCAGCACATAGCTGCGGATCTGGCTGCCGAAGTTGATCCCCAGCTTGGTGTCTTCGAGCTTGCGCTCCTCCACGCGCTTTTTCTCCAGCTCATGCTCGTACAGTTTCGCGCGCAGTTGCTTCATCGCGCTGGCGCGATTCTTGTGCTGGCTGCGCTCGTTCTGGCACTGCACCACGATGCTGGTCGGCAGATGCGTCATGCGGATCGCCGAATCGGTCCGGTTCACGTGCTGCCCGCCCGCCCCCGACGCGCGGAACGTATCCACGCGCAGGTCTTCCGGCTGGATGTCGATCTTGATTTCGTCGTCGATCTGCGGATAGACGAACACCGAAGCAAACGACGTATGCCGCCGCGCGTTGGCATCGAAAGGCGAGATGCGCACCAGCCGGTGCACGCCCACTTCGCTTTGCAGCAGTCCGTAGGCGTTCTCGCCGTTCACTTCGAAGGTCACGGATTTGATGCCCGCGCCTTCGCCCTCCAGCCGGTCGGTGATCACGGTTTCGAAGCGATTGCGCTCCGCCCAGCGCAGGTACATGCGCAGCAGCATCTCGGCCCAGTCCTGGCTTTCGGTGCCGCCCGCGCCGGGATGGATGGTGACGATGGCGCTGCGCGCGTCGTTCTCGCCCGAGAGCAGCATCTCCGTTTCCAGCTTTTCCAGATACGCCGTAAGGCTGCGCATCTCGCGCTCGATATCGGCGTTGACGTTTTCGCCTTCGCGCGCCAGCTCAAACAGCGTGTCCAGGTCGGAGGCCAGCCCGGAGATCTTGCGTTTCCTGGTCGATCTGCTCTTCCAGGCGCTTGCGATCCTGCATGATCTTCTGGCTTTTTTCGGGATTCGACCAGAAATCGGGCGCGTTGATCTGTTCTTCGGTCTTGGCTAGCTGGGATTTCCGCGCGGGCGCGTCAAAGATAGCTCCGCACAGCGTCAGCCTGCTGGCGGAGCGTAACGTATTCTCTTTCCAGTTCGTCGAGGGTCATTCAATTTGAGTTTAGCAATTGTATACTCGAAGGAACCGAATGGCGCGAATTCCATTGTGGGTCGGCCTCACCGTTCTAGGGCTGAGCGCGATGTGGATCGCACTCGGTTCGCTTATACTGCCCAGCGCCCGTGCCCACGACTTCCTGAATATATACACTGGCGCTTCGCTCGCCCACGAAGGCCGCTTCGCCGACCTGCACGATCCCGCAGTTCAGCTCGCCCGCGAGAGGCAAATTTTCCCGCAGCTCAACGCGCTGGTGCCGTTCGTACGCCCGGCGTTTTACGCGGCTCTTCTCACGCCCCTCGCGCTGCTGCCCTACAGCACGGCATTCGTCGTGTGGATCGCCGCGCAGACTGCTCTGTTGCTGGCTTGCTGGGTGTGGATCTGGCAGCGTTTCGGCGCGGACGCTCTGGTCTTCGCAGCGCTGTTTCTGCCGTGCCCGCTGGGCATCGCGAGCGGCCAGGATTGCGTCATGATGCTGGCGCTCTTCATCCTCGCCTTCGAACTCGCCGAGCGCAGCCGCTGGTTCGCCGCCGGAGCCACGCTCGCACTGATGCTCATGAAATTCCACTTGATCCTGCTGTGGCCCGTGGCTCTGCTGGTACAGCGGCGCTGGCGCATGCTCGCCGGCTTCTGCGCCGCGGCCGCGGCCCTGGTTGCGATTTGCACGGCTCTGGGGGGCGGTCATTCTCTTCGCGTTTACGCAGCGCTGCTGCAGAATAAAAGTCTCGACCACCTTTCGCCCTCCCCTGAACTGATGATCAGCGTTCAAGGACTGTTAGCGAATCTAGGAGTCGAAGCCCGCTGGTCGAGCGCACTTCTCACTGGCGCTGTGATTCTAGTCTTCGTGTGGAGCGTGAGAGCCGCGCCCCTGTGGCGCTTGTTCGCTATAACCGCGGTCACCCTCCACGTGAAGGACCTCGCGGACCGGCAAGGAGCTCGCCGATTGCGATCCCGCGCGTGGACTCGCTCGCCTTCGCGCGCGACGGGCGGACGCTGCTCTACGTGACGGAGGACGCGCAGACGAAGCGCGCCGAACAAGCTGTGGCGTCACGTGCTCGGCGAGGACGCGGCGAAGGACGTGCTCGTTTACGAAGAGGCGGACGAGAAGTTCAACCTGGGGGTCGAGCGGACGCGGAGCCGGGAGTTCTTCGTCGTGACGTCGGCGAGCCGGACGACGAGCGAGGTGCGCGTCCTCGACACGTCGCACCCGGCGGGAGCCCTGCGGCTCGTCGCGCCGCGCGAGCAGGACCACGAGTACTACGTCGGGCCCGGGGAGGGCTCTTCTACGTGCTCACGAACTCGGGCGGGCGGAACTTCCGCGTCGTAACCGCGCCGGTAGAGACCCCGGGCGCGAGCACTGGAAGGAGCTCGTGCCGCACCGCCCCGACGTGATGATCGAAGAGATGATGCCTTCCGCGATCACATGGTGCTCGTCGAGCGGCAGGACGCGCTGCCGCAGGTGGCATCTCGATCTGCGCACGGGGAGCGGCGCACCGCGTCGAGCAGGCGACGAGCCGGGTCTACGTCGCGTCGGCTACGAGCGAACCTCGAGTTCGCGCGCCGAGACGTTGCGCTTCGCAGTACGCGTCGTTCACGACGCCGCGCACCTGGTTGGACTACGACCGTCGACCCCGGCGCGCGGTCCTCGTGAAGGCGACCGAGGTCCCGGCGGCTACGACGAGTCGGCGTACGAGACGGAGCGGCTGCTCGTGCCGGCGCGCGACGGGACGCCGGTGCCGGTCTCGCTCGTCTACCGCAAGGGGACCGCCCCGGACGGGACGCACCCGCTGTGGCTCTACGGGTACGGCTCCTACGGCTTCCGTCCGCCGTCGCGTTCCGCGGGGACCGCGTGTCGCTGCTCGATCGGGGCATGGTGTTCGCCATCGCCCACATCCGCGGCGGCGGGGACATGGGCAAGAAGTGGCACGACCAGGGGCGGATGGCGAACAAGATGAACACGTTCACGGACTTCATCGACGTCGGCCGAGGACCTGGAGAAGGACGGCTGGGCGAAGAAGGACGCGCTGGCCATCTCGGGCGGGAGCGCCGGGGGTCTCTTGATGGGCGCGGTCGTGAACATGCGGCCGGAGCTCTTCAAGGCGGTCGTCGCCTGCGTGCCGTGGGTCGACGTCATCGACGACATGCTCGACGAGACGCTGCCGCTCACCGTCAACGAGTTCGAGGAGTGGGGCAACCCGAAGAAGACGGACGAGTACGGGTGGATGGCGCGCTACTCGCCCGTACGACAACGTCGCGGCGAAGGCCTACCCGCCGATGCTCGTGCGCTCGTCGTACAACGACAGCCAGGTGATGTACTGGGAGCCCGGCGAAGTGGGTCGCGAAGCTCCGCGCGACGAAGACCGACACGAACCCGCTCTACCTCGCGATGAACATGGAGCCGGCGGGCCACGGCGGAAAGTCGGGGCGGTACGACCGGCTGCACGATCTGGCGTTCGACTACGCCTTCGTGCTGACCCAGCTCGGGGCGGAAAAGTAGCGTCGAACGAAGCCGCTTCGCGGACGGCCTTTACCGCGCCCCGTCCCGACCGATCGGACCTCCGAACGCCCCGCCCAACCGCGCGATCCACACGCCCACGAGCGCGATCCCCACGGCCCCGAGGGCGACCCGCACCCACCGCCGCTCGAAGGCCCTCCCCCACTCCCCTTCGCGCCAAACGTCGCGAATCTCCTGCGCTCCCACCGCGACGAGCACGAGCCCGACGACGAACCAGAGCGGATGCATCCGCGTCGCGCCGGCAAAGTCCCCGTGCAGCGCCAAACGCACGGCGCGCGTCATCCCACACGTCGGACAGGGAATCCCGGTCCACGCGAGGAGCGGGCACGGCCACGGGAGCCCCGCGACGATCAGCGCACCCAGCGCCGCGAGGGCCGCCAGTGGAGCGAGCTCCCGAACGGAACGCGCCCGCCCCACGGCTCGGTCGGCAACGCTCAGCGAATCCGCGCCGCGATGTCGTTCAGGTCCGCCGCGAGCCCATAGTTGGGGACGAAGAAATACACGACGAGCGACCGCGTCGGCTCTGGGGCTCCGACGATTCGCTTGGCGTTCGTGACCTCCTGGGGAAGGAGGATGATCGGCCCGTAGATCGGGATGAAGGCCATCCAGGGAGTGAACCCCTGGTTGTTCGTGACCGACTTCACCTCGCAGGCCATCTTGTAATACGGGACGGCAAAGAAATAGAGACCGCCCAGGTAGCAAACCCAGTTGATCAACCCGCCGACGCGCGCAAGCGCGAAGACGCCCGTGACCGCCGCGAGGATGCCGAAGATGACGGCGATGATCGCACCGCCGACCCAGAATCCGATCGGGATCAGGACGGTCATCAGCGCATTCCGCTGAATCGGGCGCGTGCCACCGGCGGTGGCCGCGGAGATGATCCCCGCGCTCGCCTGCGTCACCAGCGCGCCCGCAGGCGCTCCCCCCATCGGTTGGCCGTACGCTTGCGGCGGCGCGCCGGGCTGGCCGTACGTCTGCGGTCCGTAGCCGGGCTGCGGCGGGTTGCCGCCGTACCCGGGCTGCGCGGGAGCGCCATAGCCGCCGCCCGGAGGCGCGCCGTAATTCGGTCCCGCGCCTACCCCGCGGCGGGAGACGCGCCGTAGGCGGGCGGAGCGGCCGGGCCGGCGCCGTAGGCAGCCCCGTCAGGCGACCCTCCTCCGTACGACGAGCTGCTCCGCCGCCGGGAAACCCGGTCGCCGCGGCCGGCGAAGGCGCGCCGTAGTTCCCCGAAGGGGCGGGGAGCATACGGATTGAAAGCCGCGCCGTCCGCCGCCATCGTCCCGCCGAGCGGGTTCACCCCTTGCCCGCCTCCGAACTGCGCCTGCCCCGCGGGAACGGCGCGACTTCCGTCGCGGTCAGATTCGAACCGTACCCCGCCTGCGGCGGAGGGGCGTAGTTCTGCTGGGGCGGAGGCGCGTAGTTCTGCTGGGGCGGCGCAGAGTTCTGCTGCGGAGGAGGCCCGAAATTCTGCGGCGGGCGGCGAGTCTGCTGGGGAGCCGCGTAGTTCTGCTGCGGAGGAGGCGCGTAGTTCTGTTGGGAGCCGCGGTAGTTTTGTTGTGGGGGAGGCGCGTAGTTCTGTTGGGGCGGCCCACCGAAGTTCGGGGACGAGGGGGCGCCGGGCGCGCCCGGCTTCCCGATGACGGGGGGCATCGGCGGCGCAACGCCAACCATCGTCCCCTTGAGCTTGTTCTGCGGCGCAGGGCGCGGCGGCGGGCGGGGCGGAAGCGCTGCGGCGGAGCTGGCGCAGGGGCGCCCGGGCGGCGCCGGGAGGCGGCGGGGTCGCGGACCACCCGGCTGATTCATCATCAGCATCGTCCCCTTGAACTTCGGCGCGGCGGCCCCCTTCAAGTTGAAGTTGCACTTCGAGCACGCCGGAGCCGTTTCGGGATTTTGGGTGCCACAGTTCGGACAGAACACTCGACGACCTCCCTCGGATCGCTGACGCGAGCGCACGCGAGCGCAACGCGCACCGGATGCACCGACGCGCACGCGTACTCACGGCACGCGCGCGCGTGGCCGGAGCATAGATCACTTTCGCGATCGATACGCAAGCGCGGGCCCGTCTCGCGCCGGACACGTGCGTCGCGGGGCGCTGCGAGTCGCTTCGCGCGGCTCGCCACGGCGCATCGCGTCGCGCCGGCTGTCGCTGCGACAGCTGCACGCCCGTGAGGCCGCCTTGACACACGACCGCGCCCGCCACTAGGTTCCGGCCCGTTTACGGGGCTAGAGGCGCGCGCGCCGCGCGCGGAATATTCGCGCGATCTCGCTTCCGCTCACGCGCTTCTCGCTCATCTCCCGTCCTCGCTCACGCGTACCGAAAGCCCCCCTCCCCATGCCCTTCGCTCTCACTGCCGATCGCGAGCGTGAGCTGACCGACATCCTCACGCGCTACCCCACGAAGATGGCGGCGTGCATCCCGCTCCTGCACCTCTGCCAGGACCAGGAGGGTACGTCAGCGAGGACGTCATCGCCTTCGTCGTCGAACCGGCTCGATCTGCCGCCGGCCCACGTGAAGGGGGTCGTCACCTTCTACACGCTCTTCAACCAGGAGCAGGTCGGCAAGCACCAGGTCTGGGTGTGCCGCACCCTCCCCTGCGCGCTCCGCGGCTCCGGCGACGTCCTCAAGCAGTGCGAGAAGCGCTCGGCATCCACGTCGGCGAGACGACGCCGGACGGCAAGGTCACGCTGCGCACGGCCGAGTGCCTCGCGAGCTGCGGCACCGCGCCGATGATGCAGGTCGACAAGGAGTACTTCGAGAACCTCACCCCCGAGCGGGTGGACGAGATCCTCAACAAGCTCCAGTCGTAGAGCCGCTGAGAGCAACGAGGCCCCGCCGATGATCAGCCGCTGCAACCACCTCACGAAGATCTACGGCAAGCCGAACGGCTGGAGCCTCGAGGCGTACGAGCGCGAGGTGCGCGGGCTACCAGACGGCCCGCCGCGTGCTCTCGACGATGACGCGCG
>CAWCAP010000006.1:0-213801 GCA_963793395.1 Bryobacterales bacterium
TCGTTCCTCCCTCGCCGAGCGCCTTACGCAGCGCGGATACTTGGAAAGACAGATTCCGTCTCCCACAAAGGTATCCGGCCACAGCGCGGCCATGAGTTCTTTCTTGGCGAAGACCCGTCCGCGGCTTTCCACCAGGAGCAGAAGAAGGTCGAAGGTTTTCGGCGGGAGGGTGAGATGTTCGCCCTCTCGAGTTAGAAGACGTTTGGCCGTATCCAGGCGAAAAGAGCCAAATTCATACACGGTTCCTGTCGCGTTTGCCATCTTACTCTGCGGCCGGCCCCCTCGGCATTAGACTCGATCAATTCTACCCAGTGTCCAACTATGCTGCAAGTGCCTGGCAGCGCTGCTTCGTTTTCGCCAGAGGTCCACGCCAAAAAAATGGGCGGCATGGCCAAGCCACACCGCCCATGAAAACGAACTGGAGTTCGCCTAGAAGGTTAATTTCATACTCAACCGTAAGGTTCGCTGATCCAGTCCATCCCGTCCCGTGTTTGCAATCTGCGTGATATTCATGAACGCGCTGTTTTGGACGTTATTGGCGCTGGTGGTGCTGGTCTGTACGGTGTAGCCGGGTCTCGCGTGATGCACATCGTTCCCGACGTTGAACATTTCAACCAGGAAAGCGAAGTTCCATCTTTCCCTGAAAGCGAACTTTTTCGTGAGACTGAGGTCGCCGTTTTTCAATCCGGGGCCTCGCAGGGTGTTCTGGCCGCAATTACCGAAACCGGTAGCCGAAGGCGCTGAGAAAGTGGAGGGGCTATACCAGTTCAATACACTCCCGGTCTGTATCGGTGTGCCATTACAATTGGCAAACTGGTAGGAACCGTTTGCGTTGAGGTTGTTGTTAGCCACCACGCTAAACGGTAGTCCCGTGTAATCGCTGAACAGACCACTGATCTGCCAGCCGCCACGATCGGGCTCATCTTGCCGCTGGATGCCCAGCGTTTCCCCTTGCCGAAAGGCAACTCGTAAATCGCCGTCGCTTCAAAGTTGCTCTTGATGTCGGTGGTAACCGGCCCGTAATTATATGTACGGTAGAGCCACGGCATAGCTGCCCCGCCCTGAACGCTAGAAGGAGTGATGAATCCCAGGTTCTTAGCAAAGGTGTAGCCTAAGCTGATGGTGAGATCGCTGAAGCGTCCCTGCGTCCGCGCCTGGAGGGCGTTGTAACTGGTAGTTCCCTGGGTTCCGAGAAGAGGAGTGCTGGCAATGCGGCCATCAATAGCATTGTTCAGCACAAGCCAGCAGTGCCGGTGCCGATCGGAGACCAATTTTCCTCCAGAGACGACATCGGATCTTTCTGCTGTGAGCCGGCGTACGCAACCGATGCGGTCCAACCTGCCCGGATGCGTTCCTCGATAGTGAAGTTGTAGGTTTCAACATAAGCCCGCTTGAAATTGGCTTGATTGAAATCGAATAGGCCAGCCGTGCTCGGCACCGGCACTTGACCCGTAGTCAGAGGGAATGGATTCACCGGTACGGTGATCCCTGGCGAAGAGTAATGGCATAGGACATCACATTGGGAGGAAGCTGGATCACGCCTTCGATGTAGGGGAAGTTGATCCGGCGGTTGGCAAGCCCAAAAATATTGGTGGGATCCGATGACATGCCAAACCCTGCCCGGATTACGGTGCGGTCGCCGAGTCGATAGGCGACGCCTATCCGGGGAACGAAATGCGACTGATCCTTGTTGAAAATGTTGCAGGAAGACGGAGTGCTTGCCACGCCGCAAATCACCATGTTATTCGTGGCCTGGTTGTAATACTCCGCCCCGGTGCCGTTACGCAGCGGGATTGGGAAGTAGTCGAAACGGACTCCTATGTTTACTGTCAGCTTGGGCGTGACCTGCCATTGATCGCGGGCGTAGCCGGCAAAATACTTCGCGTTGGTGTAGTAATAATCCGGCCATTGAAAGATCTTGCCGGAGTCCTGGGAAAAACCCAGCAGCATCGACGCAAAAGAGTTGTACTCGGTCCCGGTGGAGGTTTTGCACGTTCCGTTGGTGAGGGAAGTACAGAGCTCCGTGGTCTGTTCGGCAAAATAAAAGCCGCCCGCGCCGCTGATGTAGCTGCCGCTGGCTGGCTGGTACTGACTTTCCTTGGAATTCTGAATGTCGGAGTCGAAGCCGAAGCGGAAGTTGTGATTTCCCCGCACCCAAGTGAGATTGGCGTCGTAGTTCCTTTCCGGATCCCAATAGTCCTGGGGTTGGAAGCGGCTCACGGAACCGAGCTGCGAGATGCCTCCATCGATCGTCAGGGACGGCAACCCGCCCTGCTGCAGCGCCTTGTACGCCGGAAGACCCTGCGGTGTTCAAGCCCGGAATGTTCATCAGCGTTGGGTCCGCCCAGGTTCAGAGCCTGGCTCTGGCTGGTTGCTGACGGCGATGTTCACGTCGTAGCCGTAATGCGCGTCGAAGATCAAGCTAGGGCTGATGATGTACGTACCGGAAACCGTGCCATTGAAGACATTGGTGTTCCCGGAGCCTTGGGCGGTATTGGTGGAGATAGGCCGGGTCCGCCGAGAACGCCGAACTGGGCGGGCGTTGTCCAGGCGTTATTGCCCCAGCCCAAACGAACAAACGTGCTGAGTTTCGAGGTCGGGTTCCAGTTGACCTTGCCGGCGGATTGATCGCGCCGCAAGTAGGTCTCGCCGTTTGTGAGCAAATTATTAGCCAGACCCACCGACCCAATTCCAGCCTGGTTCGGCAGCGACCATAGATTTCCGTTGGCTGTGCTGTAGTTCAGCAAGGCCTGCACGCCAGGGTCAATGCGATTCGTGGGAATAATGTTTCCGCTGAAAGGCACTCTGTTTTGGCCAAATACGTTGCCCGTGGTCGGATCGTAAATCGGATTGGGAGAGCCGCTTAAATTGCCCGTCCTCATCAGCGCGGTAGGTACTTCCGCAAGGAATGGAGAAACTTGAACCAGGCCAGTTCCTTCGAAACTCGCGAAGTAAAACAATTTGTCTTTCTTGATCGGCCCGCCGATGGTGCCGCCGAATTGATTGTCGATGTATTTCGGATTTGGCAGGGCACGATTCGCCGTCCACGGATAAGCCTCCATGTGCTGATCGGTGTGGTCTTCAAACAAGACTCCATGCACGGCATTGGTGCCACTCTTGATGGTGATGTTCACCGCTCCGCCGCCGGATTGTTGTTCGGCATCGAAGGAGTTGCCCGACATGCTGACATTCTCGATTTCTTCCAGCGCCGGGATGAACTGCGGCTCCGTCAAGGCAGTCATGTCAAACGTTCCAGTACCGTCGACCCGGACCGTATTGGTATTAGTGCTTCCGCCGTTGACCGAAATAATCAGTCCACGGTTGGAATTGGCGGTAAACGAATTCGAATTGGTCGGTGGCGAGACGCCGGGAACCGTAACGAACAGCATCTGGTAATTCCGTCCGATAGGCACCGGCACATTCTGCAGCGTGCGAACAGTCACGTCGTCGCGGATTTCGGCCCGGTCGGTCTGCAGGGCGATCGCGTCGGCTGAGACTTCCACATTCTGGGTCAACTGGCCAATGGACAGAACCACGTTGATTCGGGCTATTTCTTCGGGCGAAACGCGGACTCCAGTCACAGTGCTGGTCTGAAAGGAAGGCGCCGTTACAGTGATGGTGTAGCTTCCCGGCGGCATGGTCGGCAGATTGTATCCGCCCGCGCCGTTAGTCGTGGTATCACGAGTGAAGTTAGTGGTTTGTTCGGTGGCTACGACCTTCGCGCCCACCACCGCTGCTTGACTCGCATCGGATACGTTGCCAGTAATACTGCCTTGGAGTAATTGCGCGTGGGCAGGTTCCACCCAAACTGTCAATGCCCCTAAAACGGCCAAAATGGCCGCAAAAAGCCTACCTCTGTTGTAGAAATGTTGCATAGACTAGCCCCCTTTAGCTAGCTTTGTCCGACCGTTACTCTTGCCCCAAAAACTTCTTAAGCAAGCTAAATCGCGCCGCTACGACACACCGCTCAGTTGGAATGCAGCGTCAGTTTCTGCACTCGCCAATTGGTGATTTCACCCACAACGATTTCGTTCGGGCTGCGGCAATCGAGTTCATGTGTCGACCCGAATTCCTTCAGAAGTTTCCCGCTGTTCCGAACTTCCCGATAATTTTCCCGTTTAGCTCCATCTTGTAGATTTCGCCATTCTCCATATCTCCGGTGTCGTTGGAGTTGGAGCTGAAGAGGTACTGATGCGCGCCAGGCGAGATACAAATGGCCCAAGGCGCACCTACGTTCAGATACTGTGTTTTAAATTCCCCGTCATTATTGAAAACCTGAATTCGGCGATTTCCCCGATCGCCTACATACACGTTGCCTTCGGCGTCCGTGGCAATTGAATGCAACGTGTCGAATTGCCCCGGCGCTTTTCCCTTCGAGCCCCAGGACTTGATGAAACGCCCTTCTTTATCGAACTTCGCCACCCGCGAATTGCCATAGCCGTCGGCGACAAAAATATTCCCGGCCGCGTCCCAAGCCACATCGGTTGGGCGATTGAATACATCGGTGGGAGCGCCCACTCCCGCCGGAGGCGGCGGAGCAGCGTTGGCATTAGCGCCACGGCCTGGTCCACCTGGACCAGCACCGCCGGCATGCCCATACCCATTTGCGGACCCGGGAGCGCGGGAGCAGCGGACGGCGCCGGAACACGAATATTCTCCGATTTCCGGCCCATGGTCATCACTATTCGTCCCTGCGGGTTGAACTTGATGATCATGTTCGACCCTTCATCAATTACCCAGATGTTGTCTTCAGGATCGACGCGCACCGCGTGCGCAAAAGTGAAGCCGTAAACGTTATGACCGATCTCGCGAACGAAGTTTCCGTTCTGATCGAATTCGAACAGTCGCGAACCGCCGCTCTCGAACGCCCGCGAAGTCCCTTCGGAAACGAACGAGCTGCCGGTGCGCGTGTAGACGTAAACGTTTTTCTTGGAATCGGTGGCGACGCCGACCGCTTCGCCCAGCGGTGTCTTATCCGTGAGCTTCAGAAAATTCGGCGCGGAGTCGAATGGAATTTCGGGAACGGCCCACTGCGCGCTCAACAGTCCGGGCAGCAGTAGCGCCAACGACGCCGCCAGAACCGGCAGCCCGCAGCGACCGTACATATGAAAGCGCGTCATGGCATCTTCCAAACGGCGAATCCCTTTCCGCCTTACGTGCGCTTCTACTTAGAAGCGGCTTGAGCTTTCGGATACAGCTTAAACCGCTGCACCCGCCAGCCCGTAATCTCCGCAACCGTGACTTCGTTGTCGTTGCGGCAATCGATCTCATGTATGGTAGTAAACTCGCCCGGCATTTTGCCACCTTTGCCGAATTTTCCTACCACCGTTCCGTCAAGTTCCATCTTGTAGACTTCGCCGCTCACCGCGTTGATAGCCGGACTGCTATTGTTCGGGTTCGAGTTAGAAGTATACAGGTATTGGTGCGGCCCTGGGGTAACACACACCGCCCATGGCACGCCAACGTTATCAAAAATGGCGCGCAGCGTCAGATCGCTATCCAGAACTTGAATGCGCTTATTGCCGCGGTCCGCGACGTATACGTTTCCTTTGGCGTCAGCGGCGATCGAATGCGGCGTGTTAAATTCGCTGGGCTCCTTGCCGAAAACGCCCACCGCCCGGATGAAGCGTCCATTCTTGTCGTACTTCACCACGCGCGCGTTGCCGTATCCATCGGCGACATAAATATTGCCGGCCGCATCCCAGGCAACATCGGTCGGGCGATTAAATTCGTAAGGCTTCGCGGGAGGTTCCGGCGCACCATTGGGCGGCGTGACCAGCAGCCCGTGCGATTCCGGCCGGCGGCCCATCACCATCATGATCCGGCCTTCCGGATTGAACTTCATGATCATGTTCGATCCCTCATCCACCGCCCAAAGATTGTCCTGCGGATCGACTCTCAGGACATGAGCGAAAACCAGACCGTAGAGTCCTTCACCCACGAAGTGAAGAAACTTTCCGGTCTGGTCAAATTCAAAGATGCGGGTTTGATGGCCGCGGTCATACACGAAAGTATGGCCCTTGGAGTTGGTCGCCACTCCCACGCTTTCGCCGAAATAGAGGTCGTCCGGAAGTTTGAGGAAGTTCGGCACCGCCTCGTAGGGAATTTCCGGAACACCCTCTACCTTAGCTTTCAGCGCGAGTTGAGCCGGAGTCAGCGCCTGCGCATCGGCAGGGTACGCCGGCGCCAACAGTCCGATCGTCAAAACGCAGACCATCAAACATTGCTTCATAAAAGCGACAACCTCGTGGGTGTTGCTGTTAAACCGCGCTTCGAGTGAAAGTTTGTACCTTACGCGAACGTTTACCGCTTACCCGAACGTTTACGGCTTAATAGACTTCACGACCAGGTAGTCGATCGATCCATGAACGCTCTTGAACCAATGCGGTACTCCCGCCGGGATCACGATCACGTCGCCTTTCTTAAGCTCGTGGACTTCGGGATTCGTGATGTCCGTACCGGTGAGCTGCAACGGACGATCAGGCCGGCCCGGATGAGCATCTGCCACAGTGCCACCCATCAGGAGCGTTGCACTTCCGTCCATCACATAGAAGATGTCCGTCTCTTTGACGTGAATCTCAATGTTGCCGTCCTTGACGCGGCGGTTGGTCTGGACTTCATAGGCGCCATCGCCGGGAACCAGCAAGGCTTTCTTCCCAAACTGGTCGAGTACCTTCTGGCTATCGACGTAGGTCGGCCCGCCCTTGCCCATCTCGGCGGCCTGGGCCGAAATCATGAGCGCCGCAAACGCGGCTATGCCCCATACTGCTGTTCTCATCTGAATTACTTCCTCCTCAGGAAACTTAGCTTTCAATTTCAACGTCCAAATAACAGCGCGCTAGAAAAGCGCTCTAGCACGAACAAGACTTTAATATAGCGGCGCGGAAACAGCAATCCCCTGGCCCCAAAAAAGTCCGAGTTTCTGCCCGCGAAGCGCAGTTTACGCCCGCTCTCCCCAGCGAGTCCTTTGAAAGCTCTAAGCAAACCCACAGAAAGGCCGCCCTACGGCGTCCGTAAGTGACACATTCTTAAATCGATGTGGCCGTAGGTGGAAAATTTCTAGTTTCGCTCGCTTGAAAGCCAGGCGATTGGCTCGTCTCGTTCCGTTCACGCGCATCGTTGGCACTCAAAGATTGCACGTGCGGGCGGCATCGTGCGGCAAGCCCATGTCGATAGCTTGCAGTACAGCCCACCCTCCCCGCTCGCGAGCCAGCGGACGAAAACCGCGCGGCGTGTTCCTTCGGCTGACGCCCTCACGGATTCCATTGCAGTTCCTCTGTCATTACTTCACCAAGGGACCGTCATCGGAAGTATACTGTTGAAAGTGCCGATTTGAAGCCATCGGTTTTGCGTCCCACCAGAAAGTCATTTCCGTTTGGGAGTAGTCTCCGCGTGGGCTTCTCTGGCATCATAACTATTCTCGTCTTGAATCGGTGAGTCCAAGATGAGATTGAGGAGCTGAAACCGGTATGTGGCTGAGAATTTCTTTGGGGATTTTAGTCCCGGCAGCATTTCTATGGGCGCAGGGAGTGCAGAACCCCGCCCTGACAGGGGAGGCGGTCCATAGTAAAGAGATCGCTGCTACCAACCCTTTTAACACGGAAGCGGATAACCAGCAGGGCGCGGCGCTCTTCCAGCTTCATTGCTCTTACTGCCACGGCTCTCATGGCGAGGGCGGGCGCGGCGCGGACCTGACCGCCGGAGTCTATAAGCAGGGCGGGAAAGACGCGGAACTTTTCAAGACCATTCGCACCGGGATTCCGGGCACCGAGATGCCGGCCGTGCGCGTGAGCGACGATGAAGTGTGGAAACTGGTCGGCTGGGTGAGGCGCCTGGGCTCTACGGGTCTTTCAGAAAAGGCCACAGGCGATGCCGTCGCCGGCAAAGCGATTTACGCGAAGAGCGGATGCGTCGGGTGTCATCGCGTCGGCACGGAAGGATCTGACTTGGGTCCGGACCTCTCCGACATCGGGCGCCGGCGTGGCTTGGCCTTCCTCACGGAATCGATCGTGAAGCCGGACGCATTCGTGCCTAATTCCTATCGCGCCGTTCAACTGGAAATGAAGTCCGGGCCGAATGTTTCGGGCATTCGTCTGAATGAAGACGATCTTTCCATCCAGGTTCGCGACGTAGCGGGCACGCCGCGGTCTCTCATGAAAGAAAACATCAAGGAAGTACACCGCGACAAGCCGTCGCTGATGCCGTCTTACGAAACCCGGCTCAGCCCGAAGGAATTGGGAGACTTGGTGGCGTATTTGAATTCCCTCAAGGGGGCACAGTGAAAATCGCAGGGTGCGCAATGACAATGAGGACGAATATGAACAAATGGAGCGTACGGCTCGGAGCCGCGGTATTCGCCGTGACCGTGGCCTTTACCTTGAACGCACAGGCGCCAACACAAGGACCTGTCACTTCTGAGCGGCTGCTGAAAGCCGCCGATGAGCCCGGCAACTGGCTGATGTATTCGCACAGCTACAATAGCTGGCGCTATAGCAGCCTGGATCAGATCAACCCGCAGACCGTGAAGAATCTTCATGTGAAGTGGATTTTCCAAGGCCGGCATCTCGAGAAGTTCGAAACCACGCCGCTGGTGGCCAACGGGATCATGTATCTCACGCGTCCCGAAAACGCCATCTATGCGCTGGATGCCGCCACCGGCCGCCAGCTCTGGAGCTACGAATACCGCAACCCAGCGCGCACCTATAACTGCTGCGGCAAAGTGAACCGCGGCCTGGCGATGCTGGGCAATACGCTGTTCATGAACACGCTCGACATGCACGTGGTTGCCGTCGACGCCCGGTCCGGCCACGAAATCTGGAAGACCGAAATGGGCGATTACACGGCAGCCGGCGGTTATGCGGCTCCCGGCGCGCCGCTAGTGGTTGGCGACAAATTGATCGTCGGCATGGCCGGTGGCGAGCACGGAGTCAACGGCTTCCTGGACGCCTACGACACCAAGACCGGCAAGCGCCTGTGGCGCTTCAACACCATTCCGCAGCCCGGTGAGCCGAACTTCGGAACCTGGGCCGGCGATTCCTGGAAGACCGGCGGCGTCACCACCTGGAATAACGGATCCTACGATCCCGAAACCAACACGCTATTCTGGGGCACCAGCAATCCTTGGCCGGATTACAACGACGACACCCGCCTGGGCGACAACCTCTATTCGTGCTCCGTGCTGGCGCTCGATCCCGACACCGGGAAGCTGAAGTGGTTCTACCAGTTCACGCCGCACGATTTGCACGATTGGGATTCGACGCAGATTCCGATTCTGCTCGACACCGAGTTCCGCGGCAAGATGACCAAGGCCCTGGCCTGGGCCAATCGCAATGGCTTTTACTATTTGCTCGACCGCACCACCGGAAAATTCCTGACCGCGAAAGCGTTCGTGAAGCAGACCTGGAACAACGGCTTCGACGACAACGGCCGTCCGGAAGTGATTCCCGGCAATGAGCCGACTCCCGAAGGCAACGATCACACCTGGCCCGGCGTCGATGGCGGCGCGAACTGGATGTCGCACAGCTACAGCCCGCTGACCAAGTGGCTCTATGTTTTCGCTCGCGAAGAACACCGCCTGTTCTCGAAGAACGCGGTTCCGCATCCGACCACCGACGAGCCGGACCGTCCGCTCGCCCCAGGCGCGATCGCCAACGCAGGTGCGTATGACCCGGCAGCCGGCGGAGCCAAAACTCAAAACTTCGGCGCGCCCGAAGAAAGCTGGGGTAAAGTCATCGCGATCGATCCCGCCACCGGAAATGTCAAATGGGAACATCGCGTACTCACTCCTCCGTGGGGCGGCGTGATGGCGACTGGCGGAAATCTGGTCTTCGGCGGCACGCTCGAAGGCGTCGTCTTCGGGTTGAATGCCACCACCGGCGAGCGCCTGTGGACCTTCTCGGCTAACGGCCCGGTCTTCGCTTCGCCCATCAGCTTCCTGGCCAACGGGAAGCAGATGGTGTCGATTCCGGCCGGCGACTTGATCGTCACCTTCGGCCTGGACTAACAGCGCTGGATCAATAGCAGTGTTAAAAAGTATCGGAATGGTTGCGGCGGCGTGGGTTGCCGCGCTGGCTCTGGCGCTCCCGCTGGCCGCTCAAAGCGGTGGCGCCAGAACCGGCAGCGCCGCCGCGGGGAAAGCCATTTTCGAGGGTAAGGGTGACTGCGGCTCTTGCCATTCGGTAGGAGATCGCGGCGCCAGCCTGGGGCCGGATCTCGGCGATATCGGAGTCACGAGGACGCCGCGATCGCTGCGCCTCGCATTGACCGATCCCGACGCCGAAATCTTCAAAGAGTATTACACCGCGGTGATCGAAACCAAGTCCGGCGAAACCATTCGTGGCATTGCGCTCAATGAGGACGACCTATCCATCCAGATTCGCGATATCAACGGCTATCCGCGATCGTTCTTGAAGGACGATATCAAGAGCAGCCATCACGAAGAGCGCTCCTTGATGCCGTCGTACACATCGCGGCTCTCCGCCGCCGAGATCGACGACGTAGTGGCCTACCTTCGAAGCCTGAAGGGACCACCGCTGCCCTCCGACGCCAAGCACCCGCGCCAGCCCAACCATCCATATTCGGATGTGAGCTTCCTCAACCGCATCGGCCGCGACGCCGAAGAGCGTCCCGACTCGCTCGTGAACATGCTGGAGATTCCGGCAGGCGCGACCGTAGCGGAGATCGGCTCCGGCACGGGCTACTTTCACATGGCGGCTGGCGGACAAGGTCGGGCCCAAGGGCAAAGTTTTCGCCGTCGACGTGCAGCAGAAAATGCTGGACCTGACCGCCGAGACCCTCAAGAAACATCAGCTCTCGAATGTACAGTTGGTTTTGGGCACAGATAATGACCCGCACCTGCCCGCCGCCTCGCTGGATCTGGTCTTCATCGCCAACGCCTATCACGAATTTGCGGATCCCGAAGCCATCATCAACAGCCGTGAATCGAGCGTTGAAGCCGGGTGCACGCCTGGTCATCATCGAGTTTGCCGAAGGCCATCCCTTCGGTCCGCAGGACAAAGCCGAGCGGATGAGTATCAATCAGATCCGCGCCGAAATCGAGCCGCTGGGATTCGAACTGGACCGCGTGTTGGAATTGCTGCCCATTCAGCACGGCCTGATTTTCACCAAGCGTCCCTGAACGCGGAGCCAAGCTATAATTTGGGTGCGTTCGCGAGCAGCCCTTGAAAGACGAAAATCCCAGTTCACCGCCCAACCGCATCCGTCAAGGTGTGTCACTCGCTCTGCCGATCGCGGCGGTGCTCATCGTGGTGTACGTTTGGTGGCCCCATCCGGCCAAGCCCATCGTGCCTGACTCGCCGAATCAGAACGACGCGCCCGCGTCGCTACCTGCAACGCCCGCCGAAAATTCTCCATCGCCTCACGATTTGCCGCCCGGACATCCCGGCGCCGGCGACAGTGACAGCCTGTTGCAGCAAATGTCCAAGGACACCGGACCCGACACCGGAGATGCGTCCGGCCCCGTGGCAACCACCGCGCAACTGGAATCCCAGTATTCGATCATCGCGCAGAGCCAAGACCAGTTGACCAAGATCAGAAACGAAGTGGCCGCCGCGGCCGAAGCGAAGAACAAAGCCGCCGTCGACCAAGGAGTCGCGCGCGGGAAGCCGCTCATGGCTCTCCTGAACGCACGCCTAGCGGCCTTTCAAAAGGACTTGACGGTAGCGCGGAAAGCCCGGCCCAACGATCCCGTGGTGCAATGGCTCACCGGCGAACTGTTCATGATCGTTGGCGGCGAACCCGAAGACATCCTGCCGTATTTCAACCAGGCCATTGCGGCCCACCTTGACCGGCCGCACTTATTCGTGAGCCTAGCGAAAGTCGAGTTCGACCTAAATCGTTTTCAAGACGCGTATCGCGACGCGGCCAAAGCCGTTGCCAAAGATCCCAAGGGCGAAGACGCCTGGGAGATTTATGCGCGTGCCGGATTTGCGCTCGAGCGCTTCGTCGAGGTCCTCAAGAATATCGATTTAACGTTTCCTGGCGACACGCCGCCGTGGGCCTCTCTAATCCGCCGCAGTGCCCAGCAGCTTCAGAAATCATGGCTGCGCGAATTGTCACAGCGCCTGCGCGACCAGAAGAAAGGCGATCTCCCAGTGGTTCGGCTGGTCGTCGAGCATCGCAAATTCGCAGCGCCCGCCGATGGCAATGCCGCGGAAAGCACGAAGGTGACGGGCCGGGGCGAAGTCGATATCGAATTGTTCGAAGACCAAGCCCCCGCGACGGTGAGCAACTTCATTCACCTGGTCGAGACAGGCTTTTACAACGGAACTTCGTTTTATTGGGCGGAAGCTGGACACATGGTTGTCGGGGGCGATCCGAATACAAAAAATGCCGATCCCGCCGACGATGGCATCGGCAGCCCCGGTTACTTCATCCCCGACGAATTCAATCTCCCCGCAGCGCGCGGCCATTTCCGCGGAACCATATCGATGGCGCAGAATGGACCCGGAAAAGCCGGCAGCCAATTCTTCATCACCTTGGTCGCGGCGCCGGAGTTCGACGGAAACTCCACCGCGTTCGGCCGCGTCATCCGCGGTCAGGAAGTGCTCGATCAAGTCACCGAAGGCCGCACCAATCACGAAGTCGGCGAGTTCGGCAAAATCATTCCCGGCGACTTAATCGTTAGCGCACAAGTGGTGCGCAAACGTCCGCACCCTTACGTAGTGACCAAGCTGCCAACACCTGCGAAGCGTTAGCGGTGATCCGCATGGCACGACCCGCAGCTCTGCGGCAGACGTCCCAATGCCTGCTGAGCGACCGGCAGATCGTGCTGTTCCACCGCCTTCAGGAGCGTCTGCGTGGCCGCCCGGTAGTCTGCAACGTGCCCGCGCCAGCTCACCGTCGATCCCTTTGGTGGACGCAACCCAAGCAACCAATCGTTGGATTCAACCAGCACCGCAGCCTGTGATCGAGCCTGATCCCATTGCACGTCGTCCGCAGCCCCCAGTAACCGCGCTAGTTTCCCTCGCACGCCATCATCGGAGTTGATCACCCGCATGATGTCGCGAATCGTTACGACAAGGTTTGAAGATACGGAGGAAGGTATCGGGTCCTGGGTCTCCTTCAGAAATTTAAAGATCTGGTTCCACGCCGGCGCCATTTCGACGCGGTACGCCCCTCCTGCTTTGACCGACGCTTTTAGTTCTTGGCCGCGCTGCGGAGTACAGCCATTGATTACCAAAAGTATTGGCGCGCCGGGCGCGGCCAGAAGATTTTCCGGGACGGCGCACTCGCTTTCGATCATCACGCCCGCGTGAATGTGACCTTGCTGTGCCAGTTTCAAAATTTTTGCAGATGTATCCCAGCCAATCGCACCGACGCGCTTTGGATCCACCACAGGACGCTGCAGCGTCAGCCACTCTACCGCTGCTGCCAAACGAACCGAGAGCTGCTCTTCCCCGATACTCTGGAGCAGCTCTGATTGCTCCTTGACATGATCGGGATCGTAGTTCACCGTGAGTGCGACGAAACCCCGCTCGGCCATATCCCGCGCGGCTCGTGGGACCATGTTGTTCGAGAGACCGCCCTCTCTCTCCGGGAACACCAATAGCAAGGCGGGCAAACCGGACCCAGTGGATGGTTTGGCCAGAAAACCTCGGACCGTCACACCCTCACCTTGCAAATCGAAGAACGACTCTGAGATCACCGGCGGCTTCTGTGCGTTCGCGCTTCCAGTCGCGCAAATTAACAGACCGAACAGAATCTGGCAGCGAGAAAGCCAACGGCTCACTGGATCTCCAGATCGATGGCAGAGAAATGTTCGTGATCCCGCTGTGTTCGCAGCGACTCGACTCGGAGGAGATACCTGCCGGGCTGCGGCATCACGACTCGCTCTTTCGTGCCGATCTTGGCTCTAGGCTTGAGATTAAAAGTGAAGCTGCCCTCCGCCACCAGATTTTCAAGAGGAGGAACAGCCTTTTGGCCGAGCTGCTGTTCTCGCACGATATAAAACCGGATGCCAGCATTGCGCGCGCTCTCATGCGCATATACGTTCGTCATCATGAATTGGAACGCAATGGTATCGCCTGCTTTGGCGCGCAACACCGGTCGCGGATTCAAACCACCAATGGGAGGGGTTTGATCGGCGAAAGCTTCCTTACTAGTACCATCGGGAGCAGTAGCCGTCAGCTTGATATCGAAGTGCTCGGCGCGCGCCGCCGGCGGGAGCAGCACCAGCAACAACGAAAAAATCGCGCGCCTCATTTTACGGAGACCTGCATCACAGCGTTTACTTCCCCACCCAATTTTCTGGCGGCTCCTATCGTCTCTACTCTCACGAAATACCTGCCCGCCTCCGGGATCGCCATTCGAAATTCGCCGCTGCTTTTCACTCCCACCTCAAAATCCTGGACCAATGCGCTTTCATAAAGGGTTTTGGGGCCGGGCTTGGGCGCGACCGCCCGCCCGTCACCGCTGTCCATAAAAACGTGAAGCGTGACATCGGAAAGCGAGACGCTCGCCGCCCCGTTCGTCACCGACCATTGCACCCACACAACTTCTTTAGCCTTTGCCGAGAACACCGGAGGCACAGCGGACTGAGTGCTTGCCGTAGTTTGTTCACGCCCTCCGGATTGAACTTTCAGGCTTATGGTGAGATCGTTGGGGCTGGCTCCCAAGCAGTGTCCCAGCAACACTACAAAAGCCAACGCCCCCGCTCGAACGCCGTGCAAGAAGCTCATCGATCTAAATTATAACGGAAGGGTTCGAACGCCCCGCGGTATGCTGTCTCTTTATGCCCAACGTCACTCATCTCGAATGCAGCCTATGCGCCCAGCACTTCGCCGCCAACCAAATTCACAATCTGTGCTCCTGCGGAGGCGCGCTTTTGGTGCGCTACGATCTGGACGCCGTCCGCAAAACCTGGACCCGCGAGTCGCTCGCCCAAGCCAAGCCCGACCTGTGGCGCTACTGGCCCGTCCTGCCGGTGAACCGGCGCGAATCGGTGGTGTCATTAGGCGAGGGCATGACGCCGCTCATCGAAACCAAGCGCCTCGGCGCAGCCGTCGGAGCGAAAGATCTGTGGGTCAAGGACGAAGGTCTCAATCCCACCGGTTCCTTCAAAGCCCGCGGCATGAGCGCCGCGATTTCGATGGCGCGCGAGCTGGGCATCAAGAAGATCGCGGTTCCTTCCGCGGGCAACGCCGCCAGCGCGGCCGCAGCCTACGCCGCGGCGGCTGGGATCGAGGCGCATATCTTCATGCCCGTGGACGTCCCGCAAGCTAATTTCATCGAATGCAAAGCTCTCGGCGCCCACGTGACCTTAGTGAACGGATTGATCAGCGATTGCGCCAAAATCGTCACCGAGCGCAAAGACAAAGAAGGCTGGTTCGACGTCAGCACGCTCAAAGAGCCCTACCGCATCGAAGGCAAGAAGACCATGGGCTATGAGGTCGCCGAGCAGTTTGCCTGGAAGCTACCGGACGCGATCTTCTATCCCACCGGCGGCGGCGTGGGGCTCATTGGCATGTGGAAAGCATTCGACGAAATGCAGACGCTGGGCTGGATCGGAAGCGAGCGGCCGAAGATGATTGTGGTGCAAGCCGCCGGCTGCCAGCCCATGGTGCGTGCGTTCGAGCGCGGCGATCAGCGCGCCGAATTCTGGCAGGACGCCTCCACTGTGGCCGCCGGACTGCGTGTGCCGAAGCCGCTCGGCGACAAGCTGATCCTGGACGCAGTCCGGGCCAGCGGCGGCACCGCCCTCGCCGTGAATGACGACGAGCTCATCGATGCCGGAATCGAACTGGCATCACTTGAAGGCATGTTCGTCGCTCCCGAAGGAGCCGCCTGCATTCCCGCCCTGCGCAAGCTGCTTGCAACCGGCTTCCTCAAGCCCCATGAGCGGATCGTAATCTACAACACCGGCGCGGGTTTGAAGTACCTGGAAGCCTACGCGCAGCGCTTTCCTCGCGGATAGGACGCCTCCCGTAATGTATACTTTGAAGTAGACATATGGAAGCTTCCATCGTCGACCTCCGCTACCGCATGAAAGACGTGCTCCGCGCCATCGACCGCGGCGAGACGGTCACCGTGACGTATCGCGGCAAAGAGAAAGCACGCCTGGTTCCCGTCGCCGATCGGCCGCCGGTGAATCTACGCGATCAACCTTTCGTCGGAATGTGGAAAGATCGCGAAGACATGGCCGATCCAGTTGCGTATATTCGCAAGCTGCGCCAGCCCCGCTACGGTCATCTTTTCGATGAGCCGCTGCCAGCGACCCGCCGCAGTAAGCGGAAGAAGAAGCCTGCGGCGCTTGCCAAGCGCGCGGCGCCGCGGAAGCAACGCAAGGCCCGTTGATCCGCAATCATGATCTTCGACAGCGACGTTTTGATCTGGCTTTCGCGCGGCGACTCCGACGCGATTGACTGGGTCGAAGCAACGCCGGACCGAGCGTTGTCGGTCGTGACTCTGATGGAAATCCTGCAGGGCGTGCGTTCCAAGGCGGAAATGAAACATACGCAGGAGTCACTGCGGAACCTTGGTTTTCGCGTTCTTCCGCTCAGCGAACCCATCGGCCACCTGGCTGCCGGTTTGATCGAAGAACACACCCTCGCGCACGGCCTGCAAATGCCGGATGCACTGATCGCGGCCACCGCCATCGAAGCCGGCGAAGTTCTCGCCACCGCCAACCTGCGCCACTTCCGTCCCATCCGGCGGCTGGCTTTGAAACCGTTTCACCCGCGCCGGGCGTAGGCGTTCAGTTCCCCAGCCACTGCATAAAGTTCGAACCGACGTTCGTGAACTCGAATGCGTGCAGTCCCAGGTGGCTCGCCAGTTCCTTGCATGTCAGAATGCCGCGCACGCTGTTCCCCTTGCTATCTAGCTGCGGCGAATACACGGCGATTCCCAACTGCCGGTTCACCACTGCAATCATGCCGCCCGATACCCCGCTCTTCGCCGGCAGGCCCACCCGGTACGCCCATTCGCCCGCGTGATCGTATAGCCCGCACGTAAACATCACCGTCAGCGTATCTTTGATGAAATTGAAATCGAACACGCGTTCCTGCGTCACCGGATTGGTGCCCATATTGGCCAGCGTTGCCGACATCATCGCCAGGTCTTGCGCCGTCACCAGCAGCGAGCACTGCGAAAAATATTGGTGCAGTGTGTGATCCACGCCGGGATCGATGATGCCGCAGTTGAGCATCAGATATGCGATCGCCCGGTTGCGGTGCCCGGTTGCGTCTTCCGAAGCATACACCGATTGGTCGATATGCAGCTCGCGCCCGGCGGCCAGACTCATTTTGTTCACGAATTCCCGCACACCCGCGTCGCGCGACCTTCCCTTGATCATCGACGAGATCGCGATGGCGCCCGCATTGATCATCGCGTTAAACGGGCGCATAGTCTTGGGTTCCAGCTCGATGGAGTTGAAGGCATCGCCGCTGGGCTCGACGCCCACGTGTTCCAAAGTTCGATCCCGTCCGAATTCCTCCAGAGCCATCTGAAACGCAAACGGCTTACAGATGGATTGAATGGTGAACTCCTCGTGCGCGTCCCCTGCGCTGCACACTAGGCCGTCGACCGTCGCCATGGCGATGCCGAAGTGATTCGGATTTGCCTTCGAGAGTTCCGGAATGTAGCTGGCTACCTCCCCCTCGTTAATATCTTTGTACTTTTCATAGACATCTTGGATGATTTCCTGGATGTGCGAAAGTGTGGACACGTGTCTCCCCGTTAAGAAGATTGGCAGGAGGAGCGCTAGCGGGACGAGGCCGGCGGCGGGACGGGTTGCTCCGTTAGTGAATGAGTTTAGCAAAACCCGCGCGGCGAGTCCGGGCCGGTTCAAACAATCCTGACTTCGATTCTTGCTTACGAACCCGTAAGGTCCAGTAGTAGGGTTATGTTGTTCCTGTTCCACCGGCCGCGAACTGACGATGGCTCATCTTTGAGGTAGCCATGCAAGCAGGATTAGCCCAAGCGAGACTGCGCATCAAAGAATCCCTGGATGCCCATCCGGAGTTGACGATCATTCTGGACGCCACCGGCAGTCCCTCATCGCGTCTGCGCGCGCGTTTTGTGGCACAAGAAGGCGAAACGCTCAAGGTGCACGTGGGAACCGCGCTCGGTCTCGGTTTACTGATGAGCATCGCGGGTGAGATCGATACCGCCACCGGCCGCGAGCCCTTACTAGGAAAGTATCGCGTCGCCTCCTGCAAAATCGCGAGCATCGGAAAATATCAGGCTGAGCTAACGGCAGAGCCGCTTGCGGAATCCGCTGGCTCCTCCACGCCGGCGCCCGGTCCGGATGACGAGGCCGACCATTACGAGACGCTGCAAGTGAGCCGCACCGCCGACGTCGACACCATTCGCCGCGTCTTTCATATACTCGCGCAGCGCTATCATCCGGACAATCGCGAGACCGGAAATCAGGAGAAATTCCGCCGCGTGGTGGACGCGCACACGGTCCTGATCGATCCGGAGAGACGCGCCGCTCACGATGTCTTCCTGGCCGGCGAGGACAAGATTCGGTTCAAGCTCTTCGATACCTTGCAAAGCACCGAAGGCGTGCAGGCGGAAACGCGCAAGCGCCTGGGAGTTCTGCGGCTGCTTTACGCCAAACGGCTCACGGATGCGCTACATCCCGCCATGCACGGCCGCAATTTCGCCGAGTTGCTGGCCTGCCCGCTGGAGCACCTGGAGTTCGCCCTCTGGATGCTTCGCGAGCAGCGGCTCATCTCCCGCTCCGACAGCAATCAATTTGAGATCACCTGGCAAGGCGTGCTGGCGTTCGAAGCCGAGCAAGGCGATTTCGCCAGGAAAGCCTTGATCGCACTGCCGGCGCCGGCGCAATCGGCTTAAGTCGCATTAAAGTCCGCGCGCAGAACTGAGAAGTTCGGCTATAATCGGAGCACCCCCCGAAGTATTTTTATGCCCCTTAGTGTGATCACTGGACTCGCCTGTCTCGCCGGCGGCGCCGCTCTGTTGGTAATGTGGCGCGCCGTGCGCTCGCGATTGAGTCCTGAGAGGCGCGAGCAGCGACGCCGGCTCGACATCAATCTCAACGGCCGGCTGGGCGATGCCCTGCTGACCGAATGTGATGAAAATACGCTTTATTACACCTACCAGGTTCGCGGCGTGCACTACGCAGCCTCGCAAGACATCAGCAGTTTGCGCGATCAGTTGCCAGGTGCTCCCGACCAGCTCGGCGGCATGGTCAACATGAAGTATGTGGCTCAGAATCCCGCCAACTCGATTCTGGTTTGCGAAGAGTGGAGCGGCCTCCGCGCAGCACCGAAAGCTGCGGACGTGAACGTTCCGTTAGCGAATGGTAATGGTGTAGGGCATCAAGCGCAGGATTCCACCCTGGCTTAACGCGCCCAGCGGCAGGCCGCCTAGAAGGTCTTTTACTTTGGACGCGATCCGCGAATCCACCATGTGCGACTCCATCGACATTAAGTCGGTATCACGATCCAGCAGCACCTGCAACAGATTTCGTCGCGGCGGATAAGGCACCAGCGTGACTTTCTCCGAAACCGCGATGTTGGCCTTCTGCTTCACCATCTCGATGGCGCGGTCGATGCCGCCGATTTCATCCACCAGGCCGTTCTGTTTGGCCTGTGCGCCGGGCCATACGCGGCCTTGCGCCAGCGGTTCCACATCGTCGTACTTGCGCTTGCGGCCTTCAGCGACGCGCTGCACGAAGCCCTTGTAGAACACCTCGATCTCCGTGCGCAGCTTGGCGCGCTGCTCGTCATTCAACGGCCGGTATTCGGAATCGATGTCGGCGAAGTGGCCGCGCTTCATGATATCTTTCTTCACGCCCAGCTTGTCGTAAAGCCCCTGCAGATTCACCTTGCCGAAGAACACGCCGATGGATCCGGTCAGCGTGTTGCGGTACGCGATCACCGGATCGCCGGTCATGGCGATGAAATATCCGCCCGAAGCCGCCAGATCCGACATCGAAATCACCATCGGCTTCTTCTGGCTCAGCAGCTTCGCTTCGTGCAGGATATCGTCGGACGCGATGCCGTCGCCGCCCGGCGAATCGATGCGCAGAATCACGCCTTTGATCGAAGCGTCGTCGTGCACCTGCCGCATGCGGCGGATCATGCCCGCTGGCGGTGATGCCGTCGTTGCCCTGATCGTTGGTGCCTCCGCGCGTGATGTCGCCCTGGCCCACCAGAAACGCGATTTTGGTCGCCCGTCCACACCCGCAAATTGCCGACGCGCGCTCGAATGTAATCCTGCTCCGCCGATCTTCTCCATCATCGGAAAGCTTGAGCTGCTGTTTCAGCAGCCCGTACATCTCGTCTTCGAACAGCAGCGCGTCCACCAGGCCGCCACTCAAGCGCTTCCTTGCCGACAAACGGCCCGTCATCGATCAGCGCCCGCATCGCTCCGGCGCTTTCTTGCGGCCCTCCGCGATCGCGTTGATGAAGTCGCCGAAATACTGATCCAGAATCTGATTGGTCACTTCCAGCGTTTCCGGGACTGGAGTCGTTCTGGTGAACATGTCCGGCGCGTCTTTGTACTTGCCGACGTGCTCGAACTCCATCTCGACGCCCAGCTTGTCGAGCGTGCCTTTGACGAACATCAGCTCCGCGCGCAGGCCCTTCACGTCCAGTTCGTCTTCCGGAGCCATGAAGATCTTGTCGGCGGCCGTGGCCAGATAGTATTCCTTCGTGCCCGCGCCGCGCAGATACGCGTACACCGGCTTGCCGGACTTCTTGAACGCCAGAATGTCGGCGCGCAGTTCCTCCAGCTTGGCCCAGCCGACGCTCAGCCCGCGCGGCTCCAGCACCATGGCTTTGATGCGCGAATCCGCCGCGGCGTTGCGCAGCAGCTGCCAGGTCTCGGCGACCGTCGGAGGCTGCTCGTCTTGTAGAAACGGGATCTGGTAGTCGACCGGCGACTGCTCCGGCAGATCGCCTTCGAGTTGCAGAACCAAGCGCCGAATTCGCCACCACTTGCGGCCGCCGGTTCCCGCCAAACCGGACCGCCGCAGCCACCAGGATCACCCCCGCCAGCGCAACGAAAAGAATGCCGATCACGAATCCGAGCAGGAACTTTTTCATAAGCCTTCCTTAAGTGTAGACGGCTAGCCGATAGCCAATGTTCCGCGGACCAATAAAAAGGCCGCCCCTTGCGGAGCGGCCGATTTTCGAACGTTTGTGAAGCGGATGCTTAGAAGTCCATCCCGCCGCCGCCACCGTGGTGGTCGCCGCCCGCCGGAGCAGCCGACTTCTTCTCGGGGATCTCGCAGATCATCGCTTCGGTGGTCAGCATCAGGGCGCTGATCGAAGCAGCGTTCTGCAGGGCCGAGCGCGTCACCTTGGTCGGATCGATGACGCCGGCCTTCACCAGGTCTTCGTACACCGCCGGTGGCGGCGTTGAAGCCGAAGTTGGAGTCCTTGTTCGCGCGGATCTTCTCGATCACGATCGCGCCTTCGCAGCCGCGCGTTGCCGACGATCTGGCGAACCGGCTCTTCGCAAGCGCGGCGGACGATGTCGACGCCGATCTTCTCATCGCCTGTCGCACTTCGAGGCCGTCCAGAGCCGATGCCGCGCGCAGCAGAGCCACGCCGCCGCCCGGAACGATGCCTTCTTCGACCGCCGCGCGCGTGGCATGCAGAGCATCCTCGACGCGAGCCTTCTTTTCCTTCATCTCGGTCTCGGTGGCCGCGCCGACCTTGATCACCGCCACGCCGCCGGCCAGCTTCGCCAGCCGCTCCTGCAGCTTCTCGCGATCGTAGTCGGAGGTGGTCTCTTCGATCTGGGCGCGCAACTGCTTGATGCGGCCTTCGATCGTCCTTGGCCGTGCCGGCGCCGTCGATGATGGTGGTGTTGTCCTTGTCCACCGTGACGCGCTTGGCCCGGCCGAGGTCCTCCAGCTGGACGCCTTCGAGCTTAATGCCGGTCTCTTCGAAGATGGCCTTGCCGCCGGTCAGGATGCGCGATGTCTTCGAGCATCGCCTTGCGGCGGTCGCCGAAGCCCGGAGCCTTCACCGCGCAGGCGTTCAACGTGCCGCGCAGCTTGTTCACCACGAGAGTGGCCAGCGCTTCGCCTTCCACTTCCTCGGCGATGACCAGCAGCGGCTTGCCGCGAACGCGCGATCTGCTCGAGCACCGGCAGCAGGTCCTTCATGTTGCTGATCTTCTTCTCGTGGATCAGGATGTAGGGATCTTCGAGCACGCACTCCATGCGCTCCGGATCGCTGATGAAGTAGGGCGAGAGATAGCCGCGGTCGAACTGCATGCCTTCGACGGTCTCCAGTTCGGTCGACATGGTCTTCGATTCTTCGACCGTGATGACGCCGTCCTTGCCGACCTTCTTCATCGCTTCGGCGATGGTGTTGCCGATGGTCGGCGTCGCCGTTGGCGGAAATGGTGCCGACCTGCGCGATCATGTCGCCGGAGATGGTCTTCGAGTGCTTCTTCACTTCCTCGACCACTAGCTTCGACGGCCTTCTCGATGCCGCGCTTCAGCGCCATCGGATTCGCGCCGGCCGCCACGCTCTTCACGCCTTCGCGGTAGATGCACTGCGCCAGAATGGTCGCGGTGGTGGTGCCGTCGCCGGCCATGTCGGAGGTCTTCGAAGCCACTTCGCGCACCATCTGCGCGCCCATGTTCTCGAGCGGATCCTTCAGCTCGACTTCCTTCGCCACGGTCACGCCGTCTTTGGTGATGGTCGGTCCGCCGAACTTTTTCTCGAGGACCACGTTGCGGCCCTTGGGTCCCAGCGTCACTTTCACCGCATCGGCCAGTTGGTTCACGCCGCGCAGAATCGCCTGGCGGGAATTTTCGCTATAAACAATTTGTTTTGCAGCCATGATTCAAATCTCCTTATAAACTCCTAAGCCTTCGCCTTTTTGGCTCCGCCCTCGAGCACGCCCGAGCACTTCGTCCTCGCGCATGATCATGTACTCGTTGCCATCCAGCTTGATGTCGGAGCCGGAGTACTTGCCGAACAGAATGCGATCGCCGGCCTTCACATCGAGGGGGATCAACTTGCCGTCATCGGCGCGCTTGCCCTTGCCGACGGCGACGACTTCGCCTTCCTGCGGCTTTTCTTTCGCCGAATCGGGAATGAACAGCCCGCTGACCGTTTTCTCTGTCTTCTTCGATCCGTTTGACCACAATGCGGTCGTGCAGCGGTCGAATATTCATGGATCAACCTCCTCTGGAATCATTCAAAATTTTGGCTTGTTTCGCTGCCTAAACTGGACTCGGCTGAGCCGCCGGAGTCCAAGCACTATTATTAGCACACTCGGGGGAGGAGTGACAATACTTCTCTGTAAGTAATTGATAGTAAGGTTAAATATGTGCAAATATTTCAATCGTATTACGCGTTTTTTTCGCTGAGCGGGAGCGGGAATTGGGATGCGGCTGGACAGGAGCGTTGGGTTCGTTTTTCGGGCCGCGCATGCGGTGTGAGAGCTGCTGGCGCGGGGATCGATCTTACAGATGTGAAACTTAGCGATTTGAGACGAGCGCGAAGCTTGGGTTCGTTTGGTTGTGGCGTTTTTGTGCGAAGCCGTTGGCGGAGTGGCTCTCGTTCTCGGCGCTGGGTGTGAGCTAGGCGGCATCGCAACATCAGGAAGAGGGTCGCAGACGGAGGGACTGCGGGAAGCTAACGGGAGAGGGAAACGATTGGATTGGATGGGTGATTTGGAGGAGAAAGATGCTGTGACTAGGCAGAGTGACGACGACTCACAAGGGCCACAACCATCATCGACATCACGGCGCCAGAGAGAGCCATGAACATATCCTCCTGAGAGTCCCATTGATCGCCCTGCGAGCCAAGGAATGCCGCGGCGTCCGTGGGGTCGACGATGGTCGCGACCAATGCCTCGATCATTTCATACATGGCGCTCAACGCTAGTGTGGTGAAAATTGGCAAAACGTTAAGCCAAGCGCCGCGAAGGCCGACCTTACGCATCAGGATTTCACGCTGCGGGTAAGCAAGGAGCAGACCGCAAAGAAAAGTGAACCAGCCGGTCATAGTGATTCCTTTCCGTGTGAAAGATCGATTTCATCCATTCGCCAGGTATGGCAGCGGAATATTGGTAGTGGGCTCCGCATTCATGCAGGGATAGTAGAACGAGGATAAATAGGTACGACCAGTCCGAAAAGGCGAGCCATCGATAAGACGTGATTAGAAGAGCGACCAGAATAAAAACCAGTAGGTTTCCCAGATCGAGAGCAGCTTGCCGAATCCTGCCTCTGTCGAGATGAAACTCGGCCGGGTCGAGCATAATGATGCGCAGGGATTCTGCCAATGGAAGCCCTTGCCGCTCAAGCTTCGCGACCCTTGCGGCGCGGTGATCCGGTCATCGCCGCGCATTCTCCGCAGTTGCTTCCTGACGCGACGCTGCTTTTTGAGCCGCATGACTTACCAGCTGATGCTCGCATCCTTAGCAAGCCGCGTTGCCAGTCCGGGTCTCACAGTTTGATTGCCATGCACGGGGACAGAGAGAATCTTCTTCTCCCCAGCCTTCGCGTAGATGTGGTGGCTACCTCGAACACGCTTCAAAGTCCAACCGGCCCGTTCCAGCTTATGGCAAAGCTCAGGCCCAGTGATCGGCTTCAAACCGCCAGTTCCACCACTTGAACGTTCTCTTCCAGGGTGCGGCCTTCTTCCTGCATGACTTCGAGCACGCCGGCAATGGCCTCGCGCAAATTCGCCAGCAGTTCGTCCACGGTTTCCCCCTGCGAGTAGCATCCAGGTAACGCGGGCACTTCTCCCCAGTACCCACCTTCTGGCTCGGCATGGACGACCACGGCGAACTTACTCATACGATCCCAGGATACCTCTTGCATGGGTAATCCGCCGACATCCTTGTAGGACAATGAATCGTGCAGTCCCACGTGCTTCGCGTGATCATCGAAGAGGACTATTTTGAGAACGGGTCTCTGGCGTATCACGCGTTCTGCCCGGCCCTGAGGGGCTGCCACACCTGGGGACGCTGGCGTGATGAGGCGCTGGCAAATATCCGCGAAGCTGCGGAGCTTTACGTGGAAGATTTGATCGACTCCGGCCTGTAGCTGAACCAGCGCTCAAGAGTGTCCAGCGATGTCGATGCGGCGTGAGTCTTCGTTCAACGCTTCGATTCGAATCTCGATGCGGTCGGCGGGCAGCAGCTGCGGGAAGCGCTCGCCCCATTCGATCAGCACCACGGCGTCGCGGTCGAAGATCTCTTCGAGGCCCAGCGTTGCGACTTGCTCGGCGCGGTCCAGGCGGTAGAGATCGATGTGATACACGCGGCCTTCGCCGTATTCGTGGATCAGCGTGAACGTGGGACTGGAAACTTCCTCGGGCGCCGCCGCGCCCAGGCCGCTGACGATGCCTTTCGCCAGCGTGGTCTTGCCGGCGCCGAGGTTGCCGATCAGCAGCACCACGCCGCGCTTGGGCAGCGTCGCGGCGATGCGGCGGCCGAGGTCGATGGTCTCTTCTTCGCCGTGAGTCTCAAAGCGTTTCACGGATGGCTCTCGGCAGGTAGGTCAGTAAATCGGTGGCGAGGACGCATTGCTCCGTCAATTCTTCCGCGGCCAATTCGCCGGCGCGGCCGTGCAGCCAGACGGCGGCGCGAACGGCTAGGCCGATCGCGGGAGGAACTTGCTCCGCCGCTTGCGCGATCAGGCCTGCGATCAGTCCGGTGAGGATGTCGCCGGTGCCGCCTTTGGCCATGGCGGGCGATCCGGTGGGATTGATCCAGACTTTACCGTCCGGAAAAGCGATCAGCGTGCGGAAGCCTTTCAGCACCAGACAGACGTTGCGGTCCATCGCGAACTGTGCGGGCGGTCGAGAGGCGGGCGTCGGGCTTGACGGCTCCTGCTGCCGAGCAGCCGCCCCATTTCGCCGGGGTGCGGGGTCAGCACCGTCTCCACACCGCGTCCGCGAAAATCCGTTCCGGCGATGGAGTTCAAGCCATCGGCGTCGATCACAGTGGGAACTTTCGCTTCGCCGGTCAATCGCTCGACCAGCTCGCGATTCATACCCAAGCCAGGCCCGATCGCGAGCACCGTCATGCGATCCAGGCTGACGGCATCGAGGGATTGCGTCATTAATTCAGGGACCAAGTGCGATGAATCCGCGCAGGCCACAGTCACTAATCCCGCGCCGATGCGCAGCGCGGCGAGCCCGGACATCGCGACCGAACCCGTCTTCCCGGGCGCGCCGCCCACCACCAGCACATGGCCGTAGTCGCCCTTATTCGCATCGCGCTTCCGCGGCTGAAAGAGCGGCGCGAAATCGCGCGGCTCGGACAACTCCAAATCCGATTGCAGATATTCCGCAGGGATTCCGATATCGGCGACGATGAGTTTTCCGGCGTTTCCGGCGCGCGGGTCGAGCAGCATTTCGGCCTTGGGAGCGGCGAACGTCACCGTGAAATCCGCGCGCACTTGCATGGCGGATGGGATGTCCACCGCCACCACTTTGGCGCGCGGGAACTGGTTGTTGATGATCGCAATCAGCTCGGCGTAGCGGCCTTCCAAAGGTTCGCGAAAGCCGGTGCCGAGCAGCGCGTCTATAACGATCGTGGCATCGCGATCGACTGGCCCGAGCGTGTCCGTGACCTTTACTAATTGCAAACTGGCGACGCGGGTTTTCAGCAGACGGCCGACGACAATGCCGTCGCCGCCGTTGTTTCCCGCGCCACAAAAGATCACTACGCGCTGGCGTCCCAGCGGTGCGAATTCAGATTCTAGAAACTCGACTACTTTTGTCCCGGCGCGCGACATCAGCACGTCGGCCGGCGTGCCTCCGGCGATGGTCAGGCGGTCGGCCTCACGCATCTGCTGGGCTGTGAGAACCTTCACGCGGGGACTCCGGTCAAGAGCCGTTCCAGTTTCTGCAGGCCACTCGCTTCGCCCATTACGATCAGATGGTCTCCCGCCGTGATCTTCATATCCGACGGCGGATTGAACAGCATCTCGCCGGCTGCCTTGCGGATGGCCAGGACGATCACATCCAGATCGCGCTGGATATGGACGTCGGCCAGTGTCCGGTCGGCGAAAGAACTGCGCGTGCTCACCTGCACCTGCTCGATGTTCACGTTCAGCCCGGCGCTCTGCGTGGCGAAATTGATGAACTGATGGACGTGCGGCCGCAGCATCGCCTGCGCCATGCGGTGGCCGGTGCTGTTGTAAGGAGCGAACACGAAGTCCGCACCTGCGCGGCGCATCTTTTGTTCGGAAGCTTCCTCATCGACGCGCGCCGCCAGACGCAGACGCGAGTTCAGCGACTTCGCCGATAAAGTCAGAAACAAGTTGTCGGCATCCGACCCCAGCGTGGCAATCAAGCCGCTGGCCTTGCCGATGCCCACATCGCGCAGCGCATCGTCGTTGCAGGCATCGGCCGCTACGCTCAGCATGCCCACTTTCATCGCGCCCTCGACCCGGTCTTCATCTTTATCGACCACCACGAACGGCACGTCCGCCCGCCGCAGCTCATCGGCGGCGCCGCGGCCCAGGCGTCCGAAACCGCAGATGATGTAGTGGCCTTCCAGTCTGTCGATCATATTCTTGACCCGTCGCTTTCCGAAAAATTGATTCAACTCGAGTTCGATCGCGGTCTGCGTCATGGCTCCGACGGCGAGGAAGATGACTGTTACGCCGAAGGCGATCAGGAAGGAATTGAAGATGCGCCCGGCATGGCTCAGCGTTCGAATCTCGCCGTAGCCTACCGTGGTCACGGTGGTGAGCGTCATGTAGAACGCATCGAAGACCGGATAATTCTCGATGACCACGAAGCCGATGGTCCCGAAAGCCAGCGTGAACAGGATCGCCAGCGCGATCACAGCCAGCCTGCGCGGAAGGTGCTCCATTGGTCTTATAGTAAACGCCAGCGGCTGCTTCCGCGTTCGCCCCAGTTTCAGGGCCTGATATTCTTGAGTCAGACCCTCCTGTGGCGCTCCTTCTGAATACGCAAGCTCTGGCGAAGTCCTACGGCGCCTCGTTTTTGTTTCGCGACGTTTCGTTGAGCGTTCGCGAAGGCGACCGCATCGGACTCATCGGGCCAAATGGTTCCGGCAAGTCCACTCTGTTGGAGATTCTGGGTCAGCGCATTGAGCCGGACACTGGCGAAGTCGCCTTGCGCAAGGGCACGAGGCTGGCCTTTCTGCCGCAGGAATCGCAGTTTCCGCCGGGAGAAAGCGTCCGTGCGGTGATTCGCCGCGCGTTAAAGCGAGCCGGCATCGCAGAATCGGAATGGCAGGCGCGCGAGGGCGAAACGCTGGGCCGCGCTGGCTTCGAGGACTTCGATGCGGAGGCTGCGACGCTCTCCGGAGGGTGGCGAAAGCGGTTGGCGATCTCAGAGGCGCTGGTGCAAAGACCGGCTATCGTTTTGTTTGACGAGCCGACGAATCACCTGGATATAGCCGGTATCGGATGGCTTGAAGGGCTGCTGCAGAGCGCGCCATTCGCGAGCGTGATCGTCAGCCACGATCGCTATTTTCTGGAGAATGTGCCGACGGCGATCGCGGAGCTGAATCGCGTTTATCCCGACGGACTGCTTTTCGTCGCGGGCAACTACAGCGCGTTCCTTGAAAAGAAGGCCGAGTTTCTGCACGCCCAATCCAAGCGCCAGGAATCGCTGGAGAATCAGGTACGCACGGAGATGGAATGGCTGCGCCGCGGTCCGAAAGCGCGCGCCACCAAGGCCAAGGCGCGCATCGATACTGCGCATGAGATGATCGGCGAGCTGGCGGATCTGCGCTCCCGCGCCCGCACCAGCGCCACCGATATCGACTTCGCTGGGACCGACCGCAAGACCAAACGCCTGATTCACCTGGAAGGCGTTTCGTACGGATATGAAGGCCGAATCTTGTTCGACGATTTGGACTTCACCATCACCGCGGGGATGCGCGTGGGATTGGTGGGCTCGAACGGCAGCGGGAAGACTACGCTGCTGCGATTGTTGCTAGGAGAGACGCGTGGGGAGATGGCGCCTCTGCGCGGCAAGATCGAACGCGCCGACGGATTGCGCATGGTGTACTTCGACCAGAACCGCCAGCTCGATCCGGATGTCACGCTGCGGCGGGCGCTGGCGCCGAATAGTGATTCCGTGATCTACCGCGATCGCGTAATTCATGTGGCGGCGTGGGCCGCGCGCTTTCTATTCAGCGGCGAACAGTTGAATCAGCCGGTCGGACGTTTGTCGGGAGGCGAGCGCGCTCGCGTTCTGATCGCTAATCTGATGCTGGAGCCGGCCGACGTGCTGCTGCTCGACGAGCCCACCAACGATCTGGATATTCCCACGCTCGAAATTCTGGAAGAGAGCCTGCTCGAATTCTCCGGCGCGCTGGTATTGGTGACGCACGATCGTTATTTGCTGGATCGCGTATCAACGCTGGTGCTGGGTTTGGACGGACAAGGCCGCGCCGAGCGTTTCGCCGACTACAGCCAGTGGGACCTGTGGCAGCAGGAACGCAAGCAGCCTAAGCCGAAAACGCAGCCGGAGGGTCGGTCGCCGAGTCCGCCGGTTGCGGCGGCTAAGAAAAAGCCATCGTATCTGGAAGCGCGCGAGTACGAATCCATTGAGCAGCGGGTTCATGAAGCCGAGGAACTCCTGGCGGAAAAGCAGGCGGCGTTAAAAGATCCGTCTCTGGCTAAGGACGGGCGGCTTCTCGAACAGGCGTATCGCGAAGTGGAAGAGGCGCAGGCCGCTGTCGATGCGATCTATGCACGCTGGGCGGAACTAGAGCAGAAGATGGCCTAATGCTTGTCGCGATAAACTTCGTGGCAGCGGTCGCAGGCATTGCTGAGCCGGTCGAGCGACAAAACCACCACATCCTGGTTCTTCGACTGCGCCGCTTTGTACGATGCGGCGCCGGCGTCCACTAGTTCCTGCGTGAACTTGACCCAATCGGCGTGATCCAGCGGCACTTTCTGTCCGTTCGAGAGCAGGCGGCCGGGCATAGAAATCAACGCCGCCGCTTCAGAGATCGCAATGGCGCTGTCTTGCACCACGGCCCACTCCTTGTCGTTCTTGGGAGGCGTCTGTGCAACGCTGAACAGGATGTCGGAATTCGGCAGCACAACTCCGCGCATCACCTGTTTCAGGGTTCCTACCGGGGCTGGTTTATACACCGGAGCCTGCGCGATGGCCGCGCCGCAGAGAAGCAGAATGAATCCGAAACGCATCTCTCTATGCTAAACTCGCCACGATTGAACGACAACATTTGTTTTCTCAACGCTACTGAAATGGTTCAGCGCATGCGCCGCAAGGAGCTGTCCGCGCGCGAAGTGCTGGAGGCGCACCTGGCGCAGATCGCGCGCCTGAATCCGCAGGTGAACGCCATCGTCACTCTGGCGGAGGAAAACGCGCGGGCACAGGCTTTGCGTGCGGATGAAAGCGCGGCGCGTGGCGAATTTTTGGGGCCGCTGCACGGCCTGCCTATCGCATTTAAGGATCTGACCGAGACCCGCGGCTTGCGCACCACCTTTGGCTCGCCGATTTTCAAAGATTACGTGCCGGATTACAGCACGCTGCTAGCCGAGCGTACGCAGGCTGCGGGCGCGATCACCATTGGCAAAACCAACACGCCTGAATTCGGCGCGGGATCGCAGACGTTCAATCCGATTTTCGGGCGCACCCGGAATCCATGGGACTTGTCGAAGACTTGCGGCGGTTCGAGCGGCGGCGCGGCGGTGGCGCTGGCTTGCGGGATGGTGCCGATCGCCGATGGTAGCGATCTGGGCGGCTCGTTGCGCAATCCGGCCAGTTTTTGTTCGGTGGTGGGCATCCGCACGTCTCCGGGACGCGTCCCAAGGGTTCCATCGCGGGACGGCTGGAATGCGCTAAACGTGGTCGGCCCCATGGCGCGCACCGTGGAAGATCTAGCGTTGTTTCTTTCGGCGATCGCTGGGCCCGATCCACGGATTCCGCTGTCGATTCATGAGGCGGGCGCGCGCTTCGCCCAGCCGCTGGCGCGCGATTGCAAAGGGTTGCGCATTGCCTGGTGCGAGCAATTCGCGGGGCTGCCTTTCGATAGCCGGGTGAGCGCTGTCGTGAAGGCGCGGCGGCGGACTTTCGAGGATCTGGGCTGCGTTACCGAAGACGCCAATCCCGATTTCTCCGGCGCCGACGAAGCCTTTAAGACTCTGCGCGCGCTGGAATTCTATCTGCAGCACGGAGAGCTTTTGGAACAGCACCGCGGACTGATGAAACGCACGGTGGTGGATGAGATCGAGCGTGGAGCGCGCCTCACGGGTCCGCAGATCGGGCGCGCCCAAAACTTGCGCTCGCAGCTTTTCGCGCGCGTTGGCGAATTCATGCGAGGCTTCGATTTTCTGGTGCTGCCGGTGGTGCAAGTCCCGCCGTTCGATATCGATCAGGAGTATGTGACCGAGATCAACGGCCAGCCGCCTGGAAACGTATGTGGATTGGATGCGCTCCTGCTATTACATCAGCGCCACTGCGCTGCCGGCTATTTCCGTCCCCGCAGGCTTCACGCCGGAAGGCTTGCCGGTGGGCCTGCAAATTGTTGGGCGGCATGAAGATGACTGGGGCGTTCTGCAAATTGCCCATGCGTTCGAGCAGGCGGCCGGCATTCGCGAACGGCCCGCCATTGCCCGACTAACGGCAAGCCGTGCCGTCGAAGGGGGTAATCTTTTGGGCGCTGGGAGCGTCTATTTCTCATTGCCAGGTCTCGGCCCAGTAGGGAATCTCGTAACGAAATGCTAAAACTTGCAGGTCCAGTAGTCCTCGCCCTGATGTCATCCGGGGCAGCCTTCAGCCAGAGCTACACGATTCAGACATTCGCCGGTGGCGGCGTGCCGCAGGGCGTCGTGGGCACCTCCGCGAGCTTGGGCAACGTCACCGGTGTCGCGACGGACGCGGCGGGGGATGTCTACATGGCGCTGCAATCCTATTCCGCCGTGGTGCGCATGGACGCAACCACCCACGTCATCACCCTCGTGGCGGGGACTGGGACACCCGGCTATAGCGGTGACAACGGTCCCGCGACCAGCGCTCAGTTAAATTTTCCTGTTTCTTTAGGACCGGGCGGCGGGCTCGCGCTGGACAGCGCGGGAAATCTCTACATTGCCGACTCCGGCAACAATCGCATTCGTAAAGTGTCGAACGGCGTGATCACGACCGTCGCCGGAGGCACTTTTGGCGTTCAGTTGTCGAACCCAACGGGAGTGGCGGTGGACACAGCCGGCAACTTGTACATTGCGGATGCGGGCAATCAGGTTATCCGCAAAGTGTCCGGCGGAGTGACCGTGACTGTTGCAGGTACAGGGGCGGGCGGCTCCGCGGGAGATGGCGGTCCCGCGACCAGCGCACAGTTGCTCTCACCCTGGGGAGTCGCTGTGGATTCGGCTGGAAATTTTTACATCGCGGATTACGGGAACAATGCGGTCCGCAAGGTTACGGTTTCGACCGGCACCCTCACCACCTTGGTATTCACATCCGGATTGGGGCCCACGGGCGTTACCGTGGATTCTAGCGGCAACGTATTCTTCGCGTCGTATGGCTTCTCGGTGCTGGGCGAGGATTCCGCCAGCGGAACCGTAACGGTGGTCGCGGGAAATCTGAATAACGGTTCCGGCTATTCGGGAGACGGTGGACAGGCAGTCAACGCGCAGCTTAGTAATCCCGTCAACGTGGCCGTCGACGCCTCCGGCAATCTCTACTTCAGCGATTACGGCAATAATGTCGTGCGTAAGGTCGCGGGCGGCGTGATCACCACGGTGGCCGGCGGACCCTTCGGATATGTGGGCGATAACGGCCTGGCAACGAGTGCGTTGCTGTTCTACCCCGCTTACACGGCCGCCGACCTTCACGGCAACGTTTACGTGGCGGATACCGAACATCATCTGGTCCGGAAGGTAACCAACGGAGCGATTACAACCGTGGCGGGAAACGGCACGCCAGGCTACACCGGTGACAACGGCGCCGCCACCAGCGCAACCTTGAGTGCGCCGTGGGGGCTGGCCGTTGACGGCGCCGGAAATCTTTACATCGCGGATTACGGCAGCAACGTCGTCCGCAAAGTCTCGGGAGGAGTGATTACCACCGTCGCCGGAACTGGGACTGCCAATTTTAGCGGCGATAGTGGCGCTGCGACTTCCGCGACGCTGAATGGACCTACGGGCATTGCACTGGACACCGCTGGAAATCTCTACATCGCGGACACCAACAATAATCGGGTGCGCATGGTATCGGGCGGGATCATCACCACGGTGGCTGGGAGCGCGACTCAAGGCTATACGGGCGACAACGGCGCGGCAACCAGCGCGACGCTGAGTGGACCCTCCGACGTTAGAGTGGATTCCGCAGGGAACCTCTACATCGCCGATACCAACAACAATGTCATCCGCATGGTGGCCAGTGGAACCATCTCCACGGTGGCGGGGAACGGCACTGCCACCTTCGGCGGTGACAACGGACCCGCGACCAGCGCTCAACTGAACGGTCCTTCGGGCGTGGCTCTGGATCCCGCGGGCGAATTGATTATTTCGGATAGCAATAACAATCTCATCCGCAAAGTGTCCAGCGGCATCATCACCACCATCGCGGGCAATGGGATCGCCAGTTATAGCGGAGACAACGGCCCCGCCGCCAGTGCAGGGTTAAACTCGCCGCAGGGCGTCGCCACGGATTCGTTGGGAAGGATATTCGTGTCGGACTCGGGAAATAACTTGATCCGCGTCATGACTCCGCCGTGCAGTTTCGCGCTGACGACGTCGACGATTCAGGCAGCGGGCGCTGGTGGATCGTTCAGCATTGGAGTGCAGACGGCGTCTTTCTGTTCGTGGTCGGTATCGGGCCTGCCGGCTTGGATCACGGTTCTGGGGCGTCTTCGGGAACCGGTCCGGCGAATGTCACGCTGATTGTGGCGGCGGCCTCTGGGGTGCCGAGAAGCACCACGGTTACAGTGGCCGGGATTTCGGTGACGGTAAACCAGTCGGCAAGTTGCACGTATTCGATCAACCCGGGTGGGCAAGGATTCACGGCTGCGGGAGGATCGGGATCGGTCAACGTCACAGCGCCGACGGGCTGTGCGTGGAGCGCCACCAATGCTTTGCCGTTCGTTTCATTCAACGGAGCGTCCGCGGGATCGGGCAATGGCGTCCTGAGCTTCCTGGTTGCGGCGAACGGTAGTGTAGACCGTTCGGGAACCTTCACGGTGGCGGGACTTTCTTTTGACGTGGAGCAGCAGGCGGCTTCGATTGCGAACCTGAATTTCATCGGCTCAATGGCGCACCTGGCGGCGGAGGAGAACTGGACCACCACCTTCACGTTGGTCAACAAGGGCGCGGCTTCGGCCACGTCGCGATTGAGTTTTTCGGGCGACGCGACCGACCCCACGGGCAACGGTCCACTGATGTTGCCCTTAACGTTCCCGCAACAGTCCGCCGCAGCGGGGCCGCTGCAGGCCGCTTCTTTCGACAGGACCATCGCCGCGAACGCTTCGTTAATTGCCATCACGGCGGGCCCGCAGACTCCGCCGGTGCTGGTGGGTTCGGCGCAACTGGCGGCCACCGGTGCGGTGGATGGCTTCGCGATTTTCCACCAGATTCCGACGGCTCAGGAAGCGGTAGTGCCGATGGAAACACGCAACGCGAGTTCCTATCTGCTCGCGTTCGATAACACCAACAGCTTGGTGCTGGGTGTGGCGGTGGAGAACGTTTCGGCGCAGAGCGCAGTGATCCCGGTGATCATTCGCAACGACGCGGGTGCGGTCATCAGCACTGCTGGAACCACTATTTCGCTGGGTGGCAACGGGCACACGGCGTTCGTGCTGTCCACGCAGTTCCCGGTCACGGCGAACATACGCGGCACCATCGAGTTCGATACACCATCCGGCGGCCAGATCAGCGTGCTGGGACTGCGCTTCACGCCGCCTAACAATGCGCTGACGACGATTCCAGCTTTGGCCAACGTCGGCACCGGCGGCGGCAGTATCGCGCACTTGGCTTCGGGCGGGGACGGCTGGCAGACGACATTCGTTCTGATCAACACCGGAACCACAGCGGCGCCGGCTACGCTCAATTTCCTGGCCGATCAAACGGGTTTGCCGCAGGCACTGCCTTTGACTTTCCCGCAGGGCAACATCGCGGCAACGACGGCGCCTTCGGTTACGCAAACATTGGCTCCGGGAGCGAGCCTCATCATCGTCAGTACGGGCGCGCCAAATCTAATCACCGGTTCGGCGCAGCTCACCAGCACCGGCAACGTCAGCGGCTTCGTGATCTTCCGTCATAACGGGCAAGAAGCCGTGGTGCCGCTGGAGAGCCGTAACGCGAGCGGCTACATCATCGCTTTCGACAACACCAGTGGGACGGCTACCGGCATCGCGGTAAATAGCGTCTCGACGGCGGCGCAGGTGAGTATTCCAGTAGTGGTTCGCGACGACGCCGGCAATCAGATCGCAGCCGACACCATCGTCATGGCTCCCAATGGGCATTACGCGTTCACGCTCGGCGTCGACCGCTATCCGGCGGCTTTGACCATTCGCGGCACCATCGAATTCGACGCGCCGCCGAACGCCCAGATCGGCGCGCTGGGCATCCGTATTCCCACCGGAGCCGCGCATACATTTACTACCTTGCCGGCGCTCGCGAAATAGTCTAACGGGCGGCATGCGCTCCGAAATCATGCAATGATCGTATCTGCGTCAATCAATAGCAGGTGAGGAGCTAAGCATGAAATCGATTCAAAAGTGGACTCTCGGCGGTTTGTTCACCGCAGGTCTGGTGGTGGCTGGATTCGTTGCGGCGGCGAGCGGCCTGTGGGCGCAGAACCCTGGGATCAAACGCACCGTGGTGTTCACGGGCGATGTATCGGTGCCGGGCCGCGAGGCCAGAATTGCATCGGTCGAGATCGCGCCCGGAGCGAACGCCGGACACCACACGCATCCTGGCGATGAGATCACTTACGTGATGGAAGGCCAGGGCGAATTGCTGATCGATGGCCAGCCGCCGCTGAAGTTCAAAGCCGGGGAGGGCTTCGTGGTGAAGGCTGGCTTACAGCACGATGCGCGCAACACCGGGACGCAACCGCTCAAACTCGCTGCGATTTACGTGGTCGACAAGGGCAAGCCCACCGCCACGCCGGTGCCGTAACAGCGCACCTTTTACAGCTTCGCGATTTCGTCCAGCAAGCTGCTGAGCGCCTTGCGAAACTGGTCGGGCGAGTATACGTCGAAGAGCCGCGGTTGCAGCGGTTTCAGCACGCCTTGCAGCGAATCGAAAGCCTCCGCCGGCCCGGTCGGCAGCGGTTGCACGCCTCCGTAGCCGCGGCGGCCCATTCTCTGCATGGGCTCGTACCCCAGCGGCGCGCGCTCCGGCGGCAGATGGTAGCGCACAAAGTACAGCGAGCCCCCCGGTTTCGTTTCCGAGTCGATGATGATGCGGCTCTTGTCGCCGGAATCAAGCGTCATGGGCGCCGCCAGAACGATCAGCACATGCGCTGGTTCGTTCGCGGCTGCCGGACTGCCTGCGGGGCCCAAGCGCTCGCGCACTTGCTGCATGAAGTACGATGCGTTTTGCGCGCGATTCTCCAGCGATTTGACGTCGATCTTATTGGGATCGGCCTCGGTCAGTGCGTCGCGCAGGCGCTTCCAATCCAATTGGTGCACCGCGTCCTGTTCGAAAATGACGCGGCGTTTGGAAATATCCACGAGCGTGATGTGGAGGCTGCCGCCGGCCACATCCATCTGCGAAAACACTTTCAGCGCCGGGATCAGGTTTGCCAGATTGCGGGCGTTGGCGGTTCCGGTGTTTAATCCACGGCTAGGGCCGGAAGGCGACGCGTTCATCAGCACTTCGACGCGAACCGGACGCCGGGTCGCGACAGGCACTTCCAAGCGCGACTTGATGTAGGGGATGTACCAGGTATCGGGCGGCTCCATTGCGGTTAGCAATTCCACGGACGGCAGGTTCTTCCACGCGCCCGGCAGCGGATCATTGCGCAGCGGGTTCACGTGCAGCGTTTTTTGCTCGGCCCAATGGTCATGGGTCTTGGTGTCGAAGATCACCACGCCTACGCGGTAATCGCCGGGCAGTAAAAAGGCGTCTTGCAGATATTGGATGTTGGATTTGCCCACCTCATCCTTCACATCCTGCAGATCGATGGCTCCGTGGGTCTGGTACACGCGCTTGGCACTGTCCTCGAATTGAATCAGGATCCCCAGTTCGCCATGCCCGCGGCGGGCCACAATTTCGTTGCCATCGAGTTGAATTTCCAATCTGCTTTGGAGCCGCTGATGATTGCCTAGCTCGGCGCCTCCCACGCGCACAGACCAGCGGAAATTGGTCGGCTCGCCTTCGGTGAGCCAGCGCTCGAAGGGCACCACTGCGAAGGCCGGGTCCGGCGCGCCCGTCTCCTGGGCGCGCGCGGTTGAGATGCCAACCAGGCCCAGCGCCAACCACGGAAGTAGGAATTTGACCTTCACCGCTTTTGAAGTACGACGCGGTCCGATGCCTTGCCGTTACGGTGGTTACCTCGCTCGGCAAAAAAGGGGACAGACGACATTTCCGACACCGCTAGCTTACCTCTTGGAGGACGCCCAGCCAGTGAAAATGTCGTCTGTCTCCTTTTTTCACGGTAGTTACTTTGCCGCGGCCATTGAATCCACCCGGATGGTCAGGGTCTTGGCGTCGAGGGCGCCGGTGATCGTCACCCTCTTGCCGGCATACTTTTCCGGGGCCTTCTGATCGCTGAGGTCGTAGGCGTGCTGCCCGTCGAAGAGCACGTAGGTCGCGCCATGTTCCAGGATGCAGGCTTTGGTACACTCGGCATCCGTGGGACCCATCTGCATTTTGGAATGATCGCCCCGGGCGCACATGCTGTCGGTAATAACGCCGGTGAAGGTGTGATTCTCCGACGCCGCCGTCAATGCAGCGAACGCCAGCAGACTCAACAGCAGGGGCTTCATTGCGTTCTAGTGGCCCGGCGTCATCAGGTGGGCGGTGCTGGTGCCGGCATTCATGATCCACATGCCACCCTTTGCGGATTGTCCGGCAGTCCAGTGGATCGCGTGGTGGCGCCGGGTACGCGACTGTAATGTGCGGCCGCGCGTTGCCTGGTCGGGTCCGTTCAGCATGTACCAGACCGATCCGTATTCGGGCTTCACGCGGGTGCCGTTGGCTTCGGCGGCGTCAACGGCCGCCTGGCTGCGCGGCCTTGTCCATCATGGCCTCAAACTTCCGGTTCTGCGCGACCCGATCCAGATTGCCGATGCTGGTACACTGCACTGCGAACGCCGCGCGCTCCAGGTCTCGCCGGACCGGTCATAACAGACCAGGCGGTTGGTGCCTTTCTTCATGGTGTCGTAGGTGTCGTCGGCCTTCCACTTGACGACCGTGGCGCCCTCCTTCTGCTGGGCCGGAGCGGCCGCCAGGGCGCGGGCGATCATGTCGGCGTCGGTTTGCGCGAAGGCGCCGGCCGCGGCGGCCAGTACGCCAAGAACGATGGGGATGATGCGTTTCATTCGGAGACCCTCCAGTTGGTTCGTCTGAAAAGAGTAGTATATCGCGCGCGGACGCCCGATTCTCAAATGGGGCCGTGGAAAATGCTATCCTAAGTGCGTTATGTCTATTCCGAACGTGAAGCGGTACCGCATTACCAGTCCCGACGGCACCATGTCCGCCAGCCTGATGGCTGTGCTCCCCAAAGATATCGACGTCAATAAATATCTGTCGGAGGCCGCCCAGAGGTTTGACTGGAAAGCGTACCAGGAAGCGCAAGCGAAACAGTTCAAAGTCCGCGTCGGTCAGCAGAAGCAGAAGAAAGCGAAGTAGTTTCGCGCTTCGCCTGCTACGGCAGCCGGGCGCGCAGTATGCGCAGGCTGCGGATGCCTTCGGCGGCTACATCCGGATCTGGATCCTTCGAGAGAGTTTCAAGCGAGGGGATGCTGTCTTTGTCGCCGGAAGCCGCCAGCACGATACTCAACTGAATCTTCTCGTCTTTGGTGGCCGTGCCCAGCATTCCGTAGATGGTCTGCCGGATGGGCTGCTCGCGGGCCAATTCAGTCAGGAACGCGACGGCCACTCCGCGCCAGGCGCGCTGATTCACGGAATTCAGCAGATAAACCAGCGGTCCGTAGCGGTCTGTCTGCAAGGCGCCTAACGAAACCAACGCGAACGCTGCCGACAGGCGCGGGTTCATGCCGTGCTCGGTCTCGAATGCCTGATTCAGCGCGGACCGGTCGGCCTGATTCTTCAGCCGCCCCAAGCCTTCTTCCGCGGCGGCCCGCACGAGGTCGTCTTTGTCGGACAGATTCTGCAAGAAAATGCCATGGTCCGCGGGATCGGCGATCATGGCCAGGGCTTCGAGCGCGGCACGCCGTACTTTCACGGTCCGCGCGTGCTCTAACGCGTCGCGCACTTTCGGAGCGGCGTCGCGATTGCGCAGCAGGCCGGTGGTTTCCAACGCCTGTACCTGAATTTTTTCTTCTAGATCGCCGAGCAGGAAACTGATGCGCGGGGCGGCGGCGGGATCGCCAATTTTCTGGATGGCGACGAGCGATTCATACATCAGCTTGTCGTCCTTTGAGCGCAGGGCCTCGACCAGATCCGGGATCGCCGCACGGCCGCGCAGCACGCCCACGGCCCGCGCGGCATTGGCGCGCGCATCCAAGCTCGCCGCGCCGCGTGCGAGTTTCCCCAGCGCGGCAATCACATCCGGGCGGACCTGCACGTAGGGGTCGATTACTTGATCGTTGGTGTCGTTGAATTTAGCGGTCACCGAACTGCCGACGCGCGATAGCTTGCCGCTGAGCCCGGTCTTGACGTAGCCGGGCAGGTACACATTGACCAAGCCATCGGTTGCCCGGATCTGCACTTCGGCGTCGTTGTCGGCGGCGGCGCGGACCAGTCCGTCGAGGGTCTTGGGGCCGCCAATTTGGATCAGCGCCTTCACGGCTTCGACGCGCACTCCGACGTCGGGATCGCTTACGTAGGGGACAATCTGCGGAATGGCTTCCGCGCTCTGTTTGGCTAGATCGCGCACTGCGCGGGTGCGTTGCTTAACGTCGGCGTCCTGCGCTTGTAGGAGCGCGCACGCCGCCGCGAAAGACAGAAGAATTGTTAGTTTCACCGCACAAACTCAACCTGAACGCGGTGCGGGATCAGCCCTGCCTCATAGCCCATATCGAGCAGCTTCTGCGCGGCCTTGGGCACGATTTCCCCGCAATCCACGGTGTAGTGATTGACATACATACCCACGAATTTCTCCGCCAGCGCGGGGTCCATGTCGCGGGCAAATTGCAATGCGTAGTTCAGAGCTTCTTCGCGATGATCGATGGCGTATTGAATACTCTCGCGCATCAGGCGGCAGCATTCGCTGGCCATTTCCGGATTCAGATCGCGGCGCAGCGCGTTGGCGCCCAGCGGCAAGGGCAGATCGTAGGTGTCCTTGAACCAGCGGCCCAGATCGACGACGTTGTGGAAGCCGGCGTTGGAGTAGGTCAACTGCGCCTCGTGAATGATCAAGCCGGCGTCGGCTTTGCCATCCTCAACCGCATCTAGAATCTTATCGAACGGCGTATCCACGGGCTCGAAATCCGGCTGCATCAGGCGCATGCGTCAGATAGGCGGTGGTGAGCCGGCCGGGAATCGCGATGCGTTTGCCCTTCAGCTCGTCGAGCGCCATGGGATGCGTCGCCACCACCATGGGGCCGTAGCCATCGCCGATGCTCGATCCGGCGGCCATCAGCTGGTACTTGTCGGCAACGTACGGATAGGCGTGATAGGAGATCGCCGTCAGCTCGTACTCGCCGGCACGCGCTTTCTGGTTCAGGGTCTGGATATCGCCGAGAACGTGGCGAAACTGCACCAGATTCGAGCGGATTTTACGCGTGGCCAGCGCGTAAAACATGTAGGCGTCATCGGAGTCCGGACTATGGGCACAAACAATTTCAGCAGGGAGCGACATGCGTTGGGATGAAATTAGATCATAGCAGGTGGCTAGGCTCGGGTTCGCGTTGCACGCGGCCGGCACCCAAGCTATAACTGCTTCGCCATGCGAATCAACTCGCAAGGCTGGTTGCCTTCGATTTGCCGGGTGGTTTGAAATGGCTCGCGTCCGGTTTCGTTATATCCAAACTTGCGGTATAGGGGCGGTAATTCCGTGCGCAGCGAGAGGACTGTAAGCTCCATGCGTCTACAACCTTTGCTCCGGCAATGCTGCTCAGCGGCTTGGATCATGGTGCGGCCTAAACCTGTGCCCTGGCGGGACTCTGCCACTGACAGCATTCCGAAGTACCCGCAATCGCCGCGCACTTCTGTATAAACCGAGGCGACCAGAACGTTGTTGGCGATCGCAACCAAGAACTCGCCGGTTTCGAACATCGCGCGTATCTCTGGAGCGCTGGTGCGCTGGCCGTTCAGGAAGGTTTCGACTGCGAACGCCTGATTGATCAGCGAGACCATGGACGGTTCGTCGTCGATCGTCGCCAAGCGGATCGTGACGGATGCAGCGTCTTGCATCATTTTCAGGTCCTATAATGCGCGGTGTTACTGCATTGAATCAACTCCACGGCCCCAGCCTGCTCGATGTACAATAAATCGTTTGGAATAAAACTATGTCCTACTCAAGCGGCCGTCAATTTCTTCAGCTTCCGGGTCCCACAAATGTGCCGGAGCGTGTTCTGCGCGCGATGTCGGCGCCTACCATCGATCATCGGGGGCCGGATTTCGCCCGCTTGGGGCTGGATGTGCTCGCGGGCTTGAAAGAGGTCTTCCAGACCAAGGGGCATGTGGTTATTTTCCCGTCCTCCGGCACCGGGGCTTGGGAAGCCGCGCTGACCAATACGCTCTCGCCGGGCGACAAGATTCTGATGTTCGAAAGCGGCCACTTCGCCTCGCTTGTGGATTGAGATGGCGAGAAAGCTGGGCCTGGACGTCGATGTGGTCCCGACCGACTGGCGGCATGCTCCCGATCCGCAGGTGATCGAAGCGAAGCTGGCGGAAGATCGCGGACATAAATACAAGGCCGTGTGCGTGGTGCACAACGAAACTTCCACCGGCGTCACCAGCCGGGTGGCCGAAATCCGGCAGGCTATCGACCGCGCACATCATCCGGCGCTGTTCCTGGTGGACACCATCTCTTCATTGGCTTCGATCGATTTCCGGCATGACGAGTGGCAGGTGGACGTGACGGTGACTGGATCGCAGAAGGGCTTGATGTTGCCGCCCGGGCTTGGGCTTCAACGCAGTCAGCGAGAAGGCGCTGACGGCGTCGAAGTCGGCGAAACTCCCGAGGGCCTATTGGGAATGGGAGCCGATGATCAAGCAGAACGCCGCGGGTTACTTCCCGTACACGCCCGGCGACGAATCTGCTGTATGGTCTGAAAGAAGCGTTGCACATGCTGCTGCGCGAGGAAGGCTTGCAGAACGTATTTGCGCGGCATAAGCGCCACGGCGAAGCCACGCGGCGCGCGGTCAAGGCGTGGGGTCTGGAAAACGTAACGGCCGATTCGCGGGAATATAGCGACTCGGTAACGGCTATTTATACGCCGGCTGGCCACTCCGCCGACGGTTTGCGCAAAGTGATTTTGGATCGCTTCGACATGCCGCTGGGCACCGGCCTCGGCAAGTTGCAGGACAAAGTCTTCCGCATCGGGCACTTGGGTGACTTCAACGACCTGATGCTGGCGGGAACCCTGTGCGGCGTCGAGATGGGTCTGGAGATCGCAGGCGTTCCGCATCGCAAGGGCGGGGTAACGGCGGCGACCGATTATCTGACGGAATCGCTCAAAGTGGAGCACGCCGTAGCGCACTAAGAGCGGCGCCGCAGTTCCCCGTGGCCAGGTAGCGCTTGAATACTGTGTTGATCTTACTTTTCAAGCCACGGTCCGATCGCAAGAACAATCGCACCGATCCCAAAGATAAACCAGAGCGGCCTACCGATTCTGCTCGGCACCCGCGTGCTTGGGCCGCCACCCATTCGGCCCATATGGAATTCCTTTCCAATTAGGGAATGAATGAGTAGCCCACATCCAGCCGCGAACATGAGAACAGAAACCGCGACGCGTTGTGTCATCGCCTTGTTTTTTAGTCTACGCTAGCAACTCTGCCGGATCCCACAAATGATCCGCAATCCCGGCTTCCATCGCGGGCGTCACGCGCAACGATTTGTAAACCAATCGCGTTTTAAATAACAAGGCACCTTTCAGGTACCAACCGGGACTCGTTTTTCGGGCCCTCTTGCGAGTTCTGTTATACTGAAAACAGATGTTAACCCTGCCTCCGCGCCCGCGGATGTCCGGTTTCGGTTCCCACCCTCGCCCTTCCTCTGAATGAAGTCCAGCGTACAGATCAGCCGTGGCATTGAGTCCCTGTTCGGGACCCGCGATGAGAATATCCGCCTGATCGAAGACGGGCCTGAAGGTGCGCACGCGCCTGCTCAACGACTCGCTGGAAATCGAGGGCGACGACGCGGCCGTGGCGCGCGCCGCCGACATTCTGAACGATTATGCGGCGCTGGTGCGAGAAGGGCACGTCTTTCAACAACGGCGATCTGAACAGTTTTCTGCGCGTGGTGACGGCGGATCCGGAAGCCACGCTGCGCGGTCTGGTGGAGAGCGGCAAGCAGCGCAGCTTCGGCAAGAAAATCATCGCGCCGAAGACGATGACGCAGCGGCGTTACGTCGACGCGATCGAGCATAACGATCTGGTGTTCGGCATCGGTCCGGCGGGCACCGGGAAAACCTATCTGGCCGTGGCGATGGCGGTTTCGGCGCTGCTCTCGAAGCGCGTGAGCCGCATCATTCTGACCCGGCCGGCGGTGGAAGCCGGGCGAGCGGCTCGGGTTTCTGCCGGGCACGTTGCAGGAGAAAGTCGATCCGTATCCTGCGCCCGCTCTACGACGCGCTGTACGACATGATCGAGGCGGAAAAAGTCGAAAAGCTGCTGGAGCGCAACACGATTGAGGTCGCGCCGCTGGCGTTCATGCGCGGCCGCACGCTCAACGACAGCTTCATCATCATGGACGAGGCGCAGAACACGCACGCCCGAGCAGATGAAGATGATCCTGACGCGCCAGGGCTTCAATTCCAAGATGGTGGTGACCGGCGACGTCACGCAGATCGATCTGCCGCCGGGCATGCGCAGCGGACTGATCGAAGTGGTCGACGTCCTGCGCGGCGTGGAAGGCATCAGCTTCGTGCAATTCGACGACCGCGACGTGGTGCGCCACAGCCTGGTGCAGAAAATCGTCAAGGCCTACGAGCGATATAACGAGATCATCGGCGCCAACCGCCAGTTGTCGCTGAAGCTCTCGGAACCGGCGCCCGCCGAGGCTGCCGCAGAGCCGGTGACGATCCGCGTGAAACCAGCCGGCCTGAGGCCGCCGCCCGATGTCTACCCGACGACATACCGCTTGCTGTTCCGTCACCGTCCCGCCGAGTCGGCGGACGGAGCTGCGCGGCTTTCTGGCCGAGCTCACGCGGCGGGTCGCGCGCGGCCGGGCCATCACCTGTCTGATCACCGACGACGCGGAAGTGCGCCGCCTGAACCGGCAGTTTCGCGGAAAGGATCACGCGACGGACGTGCTGTCGTTTCCGCTCGGCGAAGCTAACGGCATGGCGGGAGACATCGCCATCTCCCTCGACCGCGCGCGCGCGCAGGCGGCCGAACATGGGCATTCGCTTGACGACGAACTGCGCATTCTGATGCTGCACGGCGCGCTGCATCTGGCGGGCATGGATCACGAAACCGATTCCGGCGAAATGGCGCGCGCGGAGAGCGCGCTGGCGCAAGAGATTGGGATTGCCGGCCGGGCTTGATCGAGCGTCCGCCGCAAGAGTGCCCATGACGCTGCTGCTATCTTCTGGCCGCCATGGTGGCGGCGCTGGTGGTCACACTGGTCACCTGCATCCAGGTGCTGTACCTGGAATCGCTGCGCATCCGCGCGCGCGAACTGCCGTCGCTGCAATTTTTCAAAGAAACGCTGGAGTCGAAGATTGGGCTGGAAACCGAACGCGGCGCGCTGACGTTTTCGCTGGTGAAGCACGTCGGCCTGGCGGTACTCGGCTGCCTGGCGCTGGCGATCGCCGTCGCAGAGCGCGGAACGGACTTGGGCAAGCGCTAGGTGGTCGCGTGCCTGCTGGTGGGGTTTTACACCATCGTGGGAACCTACATCATTCCGCAAATCTTTTACCGCAAGAGCACCGGACATGGCCTGCTGCCGCTGGTTCCGTTGTTTCGCGCGATGGCGCTGGCTGATGCGGCCGCTGATTGGGCGCTCGAATTTCCTGCAATCGCTGTTCGAACTGGGCGACCACCGCAGGCCGATGAAGCCGCCTACGCCCCGAAGAGCACATCGAAGCGCTGATCTCCGCCGGCGAGGAAGAAGGCATCATCGAAAAAGGCGACCGCGAACTGATCCAATCCGTGGTGGCGTTCGGCGATAAGACGGTGCGCGAAGTGATGACGCCGCGTCCGCGGATCGTGGCCATCCGCGCAGGATGCGTCGCTCGAGGAACTGCGCCAGACTGGTGATTCATGAACAGTTCTCGCGCATCCCGGCTTACGAAGAGATATCGATCAGATCACCGGCTTCGTGCACGTCCGCGATATGTTCGAGCTGAACGACGAAGCAGCGCGCGCAGCGCAAAGTGCGCGACATCATGCGGCCCATCCGCGCCGTTCCGGAATCCAAGCCGGTGAACGATCTGCTGCGCGAAATGCAGGAAGAAGGCGCGCACATGGCGGTGGTGGTGGACGAATATGGCTCCACCGCGGGCATCGTCACCATGGAAGACATGGTGGAGGAGATCGTCGGCGAGATTCACGACGAGCACGAGCCGGATCGCGATTTCCGCGCGAACCGGACGGCAGCTACGTCGTCTCGCGGCAGCTTCGACCTGGGCCGGCTGCGCGACTGCTGGATTTTCATCCGCCGGAAGATACCGAATCGACCACGGTGGGCGGACTGGTCACGGAATGGCTGGGCCACGTGCCGGAGGTTGGCGAAGCGACGGAGCGCGACGGGATCGCGATCAAGGTGCTGGCGGCGAATCATGTGCGCGTGGATCAGGTCCGGGTCGCGAAAGCTGCCGTCAAAGAATGAAAAAATTCAAACATCGCGCGGGATTCGTCACGATCCTGGGCCGTCCCAACGCCGGCAAGTCGACGCTGTTGAACGCGCTGCTGGGGCAAAAGCTGGCCATCGTCGCGTCCAAGCCGCAGACCACCCGCACCTCGATTCAAGGCGTGGTGACGCTGCCGCAAGCGCAGATCGTGTTCGTCGATACGCCGGGCATTCACAGATCCAATACGCTGCTCAACAAGCGCATGATGGACACGGTGCGCGCCGCGGCCGGTGCGCCGGACGTGGTGCTGTTTGTGATCGACGCGACTGCTGCGTTGAGCGACGAAGATCTCGAGGCTGTGGATCTGGCGAAGAAGATCGAAGCGCCGGTCATCGCGGTATTGAACAAAGTGGACTGGCTGGAGGAGAAGCCGAAGATTCTGGAGCTGATCGAAAAATACCGCGCGCTGCACGATTTCGCGGCGTACATCCCGATCTCCGCGAAGAAGGGGATGGCTTGGACGTGCTGCAGCAGGAAATCGTCCAGCGCCTTCCCGCCGGTCCCGCGCAATATCCCGACGATTATTTGACCGATCAGCCGCAGCGTTTTCTGGCCGCCGAAGTGGTCCGCGAAAAAGTGCTGCACCATACGCAGCAGGAAGTTCCGCACGCGGTGGCCGTGCTGATCGATTCCTGGGAGGACACGCCCAAGCTGCTGCGCATCGCCGCGACAATTTACGTCGAGAGGCCGGGGCAGAAAGCGATTCTGATCGGCGCGGGCGGCGCGGCGCTTAAGAAAATCGGCACGCTGGCACGCAAGGAACTGGAGCAGCTGTTCGACCGCAAAGTTTTTCTGCAGACGTTCGTCAAGGTACGCGCGGGCTGGCGCCAGGATCCGGAGTTTCTCGCTGCGGTCGACTGGCGCTGAAGGCGCGGTAATCTATAAGATTGAAAGGGTAACTCTATGCGCCTCGTCGCCTACTTCTCATCTTTGTCTTGATCGCGCCTATGTTCGTTATGGCGCAGGGAACGCCGGACGATGACCGGATCTACGACGCCGTGCGCCGCAGGCTGGCGGAAGACGTGGACGTCAAGGGTGCGGGCTTCGACGTGGCCGTTAAGAACGGCGCTGTCACTCTGCAAGGCCGGGTTCACGATGAGAGAGCGCGCGAAAAGGCCGCCCGCATCGCGAAAAAAGTGAAGGGCGTCACCAGCGTCGAGAACAAGCTGAAGCTGTTAAGCGAGACTTAGTGCCGGAAGTGGCGCACTCCGGTAAACACCATCGCCAGGCCTAGCCGGTCCGCGGCGGCGATCACATCTTCATCGCGTACCGAGCCTCCGGGCTGAATCACTGCGGTGATTCCGTGACTGGCGGCTTCTTCCACTCCGTCGGCGAACGGAAAAAAAGCGTCGGACGCGACCACCGAACCGGCCAGCGGCAGGACGGCTTTCATCGCGCCGAACTTCACGGAATCCACGCGGCTCATCTGGCCCGCGCCCGCGCTGATGGCTTGGCCGCGCCCGTCGATGGTCGCGCGTAGACGATGGCGTTGGTCTTCACGTGCTTGGCGACCTTCCAGCCGAACTCCAGCGCGGCCCATTCTTCGTCCGTGGGGGCGCGCTTGGTCTTCGACTCGCGTCTCCGCGCGCGACAGGCGATGCACGTCGGGCGTCTGCGCCAGAAATCCGCCGCTGATGGACTTCACCACGTTCTCCGCAGGGCTGGCCGCAGACGTTCAGCAGCCGCAGATTTTTCTTTTGCTGCAAGAATCGCGAGCGCGTCTTCGACGTAATCCGGCGCGGCGATCGCTTCGATAAAAGTTTTGGCGATCTCCGCGGCCGTCTCGCCATCCAGCTTGCGATTGAACGCCAGCACTCCGCCGAAGGCCGAAATCGGGTCGGCCTCGAATGCGCGGCGGTAGCTTTCCGCCAGCGTGGCGCCTTCCGCGCAGCCGCAAGGGTTGGTGTGCTTGATGATGGCCGAAGCGGGCGCGTCGAACTCGCCGATCAACTGCCAGGCGGCGTCCAGATCCACCAGATTGTTGTAGGAGAGTTCCTTGCCATGCAACTGTTCGGCTCCGGCGATGCCGGCGCCGCCGCTCGCGTAGAGCGCCGCCGACTGATGCGGATTCTCGCCGTAGCGCAGAGCCAGTCTGCGGGGCGCGCGAATGTCGAGAATCGCGGGCAAGGCTTCACCCGTCGGCGGGATCTCTGCCAGGCGGGCGCTGACAGCGCGATCGTAGGCCGCCGTGGTCGCGAACGCCTTCTTGGCCAGCCGCCAATGGGTCTCGCTGGAGAGCGTCCCGCCGTTGGTTTGCAGCTCTGCGACGATCGCGGCGTAATCGGCGCTGCGGTCACCACGGCCACATCCTGCCAGTTCTTGGCCGCCGCGCGGATCATGGTGGGTCCGCCGATGTCGATATTCTCGATCAGCTCTTCGAGCGGCGCGTCTTTCTTGGCCGCGATCTTTTCGAACTCGTACAGATTCACGCAGACCAGGTCGATGGGCGGGATCCCGTGCTCCGCGATGGCGCGCATATGCTCGGGCTTGGAGCGCATGGCCAGAATGCCTCCGGCGATGCGCGGATGAATGGTCTTCACGCGCCCGTCCAGCATTTCGGGAAACTCGGTGACTTCGGCCACTTCGCGCAGAGGCGCGATGCCGGCGTCTTTCAGAACCCGATAGGTTCCGCCGGTGGAGAGAATCTCGACGCCCAGCCTGGTGAGAGCACGGGCGAAATCCACGATTCCGGTTTTGTCGGTGACGCTGATCAGCGCGCGCTGTATTTGAGACATGAACTATCCATTTTGACATGTGGCATGCTGACCTCATGCGCCTGGTTACATTTCAATCCGCCGATGGATCGCCGCAAGCCGGAATCGTAATGCCGGATGGCCGGGTCACGGGCTTGGGTCGAGACATGCTGTCTGTGATCGCCGGCGGGCACGCGGCTAGCGTCTCTGATGTGTCTTACAACCTGGCGGAGATCAACTTACTGGCACCCATTCCGCGGCCGCCAAAGTTCATCTGCGTGGGCTTGAACTATCGCGATCATGCCCGCGAAGCCGGCATGGAGATCCCGACTGTCCCTACGATCTTCAACAAGTTTACGAACGTGGTGATCGGTCCGGGCGCGCCCATCGTGCTGCCCAAGATTTCGAAGCGGCCGGATTACGAAGCCGAGTTCGCGTTCGTGATCGGCACCGGCGGGCGCAACATTCCCGCCGCCCACGCGCTGGATCACGTCTTCGGCTACACGATCGTGAACGACGTCAGCGCGCGCGACTATCAGATGGTCACGTCGCAGTGGCTGATGGGCAAGACGTTCGACACCTTCGCGCCCATGGGCCCGTGGATCGTCACCGCGGACGAGATCGCAGACCCGCACGCGCTCGATATCTCGCTCGAAATCGGCGGCGAGATTCTGCAGCACTCCAATACGCGGGAGCTGGTATTTGGAGTCCCGGCGCTGATCGAATATATTTCCTCGGTGGTGACGCTCGAGCCGGGCGATGTTGTCGCCACCGGAACTCCCGCTGGCGTCGGCTTCGCGCGCAAACCGCCGCGATATCTGCGCGCCGGCGACGAAGTGGTGATTCGTATTCAGGGCATTGGGGAGCTGCGCAATCCCGTGGTTGAGTGAAAGCTGACTATTTTCAGCTAGAGCGGACTATTTCCGTTCCCCGCGCGTCTGATAAACTGGATCAAGTTGGGAGGTCGTCTAACGGTAAGACTGCGGCCTCTGGAGCCGCGTATCGGGGTTCGAATCCCTGCCTCCCAGCCACTCCAGACGGCAAACTCTATGCGATTCCACGTGTTTGTGCTCCTTGCTGCTTCGCTGGCGTGTCTGGCCCAAGTGCCGGGAGCTGGCACTGCGCCCGCTGCGGCGGGGATACCACCCGCAGGCCCTAAGGCGCCCCCGGAAGTAGAGCAGGCATTGCGTACCCGTGCAAACGCCTTCCTCGATTACGAGAGCAAGGGGGAAAATCGCAAGGCATACGATCTGGTCGCCGAAGATAGCAAGGATTATTACTTCGGCATCAAAAAAGAGAAGGCCGCCTCGTTTACGATCGACGAAATTCAATTTGGGGCGGACCTATCCACGGCAACTGTCAGATCGACGATGAATCGCCAGGTGATGCTGGCGGGGCATCCGGTGGATCTGCCGCAAGCGCTCATATCGCGGTGGAAGATTGAAAAGGGGGAATGGGTCTGGTATCACGACCCCTCCCAGGACGTCACTAATACCATCCTGGGGCCGGTTCCAGTGGCTCCGGCTGAGGTACCTGGTGACTCGCCGGTTCCAAGGGATCTGAGCCATCAGGCTGCGGTGGCAACGGCAGGGAAGATGCCGATTCCGATGCCGGCGATCGACAAAAAAGCTGTCACCTTCACGTTGGGCAAGGATGGGTCGGAACAGGTGATGTACCACAACAACACCAATGGACAAGTGCGGGTCCTCGCAGAGGTTCGGGGGGTTGCCGATACTATCACGGTGGAACCCAATAGCCTCATGGTCAACCCGGGGGCTGACGTGCCATTTAAGATCGTTTACAAGGCGCACCCGGAATCATCAATGCGAGGTGGAGTGCTGTTTACGGTGGAGCCTTTCGGCAGCGTGGTTGGTTTGCCGGTGAGGTTCGCGCGTGAACGGCAGACTCCTGCCGCGGCTGCTCCCGGCAATCCCGCTCCTGCGGCTCCTTCCACGCCCGCTGCACCCACCGCGCCGGCGCCTGCCGTGCCTTAGTGGCGGCATCGTCGTCACCTCAGATCCCTCCACTTTCCCGTTTCCCGCAAGTAACATCCTTCGTTTGGCAATAAATCCCTCACATCCAGCGATGTGCGCGTTCGGCTAGCAACACGGCATCCGGTTCCTCCCGCAGGATTGGTCAGGAGAATTTTGTTCCGCGAGTTCGCGTGCGCCGAGTGCGTTCGAGAGCGAGCCAGGAGTAATCGTTATGCTGACTTCCCTACCGATTGTCCAACCCCAACCCAACCAGGAATTTTACGGTCTGGACGTGTTGAATCTTTTCGCGACCTACACCCGCGCTCAATATGAGGCGGCGGGAGGTCCGCTGATTCCGTTCGATCCGACCCGGCCGGAGCAGGACTGGTGGGATGACACTTATGCGGCAATTGCGCCAACGCAGAGTGTGACCTACAATGCCGTGGTCTCGGGCACGGGAGGCACAGCGGCTATCGGCAGTTTCACGCAGACGGCAGCGCAGATGGCGACGCCGAATTTCAAGGGCCTGCCAAATTACCCGCGGTGGATTCCGGTCGCCACCCGTGCGGTCTACAATCACGCGGCGCCGAGCACGACTAGTCCGGTCGACCCGAAGGACCTGAGCACGGCAGCACAGGCGCAGGCGCTGCTGGCGGAATTGGGCGGGACGAGCATCGTGGATATCGGCGCAAATTCGGTCACACTGCCCAATATCGGCCAGATCGTTTTTCCGGTGACTTATCCGCCGGACGATCCTAGACGGTTATTCGCCGTGGTCCTTTCGAGCGGCAAACTTTTCGATGTGGGACAGGCGCTGTCCGAGAAGTATGCGGCCGGCATCGGTGCGCCAGGGTCATGGGTCACGGATGCCACCCAGGTCAGCGGATTGAGCTGGCAAACGGCAGCCGTTCCGGATGGGAGCGCCAGCACTGCGGCCGCTCTTCCGGTGCCCTGCCGGCAATTGCTGGCCAATGAGAAGTTGCTGACGGTTTTAGTCGGCGGCCTGGGGTTCCAGACCACGGAAATTCAGCGTACTGACTTGATCCCCACGGCCGCGCCGGCGGTGGGCGCAATCGGCACGGATCCGGTGGTGCTGGATATCCAGACGAAGGTCACGGCGCTTTATAAGCTGATCGTCCCGCAGAGCTAGGGAGGGTACGGAGTATGTGCGTGCGAATATCGATAATTGGGATCTTGGCGTTGGTTCTTGCGCTCGCGCGTCCTGTAAAGGCGCAGACCGCTCCTCCCACGGTTGCTGTGGCACCGGCGGCAGCGGCCTGCCCCGCTTCGTTCTACGCGGCAGGGGCGAGTATTAACCCGCAGGCGACTCCGAACCTGGCTGGGTGGTACGCGATTGCCTTGCCCATCACGAAGTGCGAAAAGGCGTTCCAGGCATATTCGATCACCATGAATAATCTGACCCCGAAGGGCAGCGGGGCAAGTTTGACCTTTACCAGCACCACATCGACTGGCCTGGCGATACCGCTGAAGCAACTGGGGCCGATTGGTATTTTTACTTTTGGCACACTCGGAACCAGCATTAGCGGAGCATCTTCCAGCCTGGCGGGGACGTGGGGCGGAGTGGCCGTGGTTCCGATTGGCAAGACTACTTGGCGGCTAACTCCTTGGGTACAGTCGATCGGCGGAAAGTGGACGGGCGGTTTGGGTATTGGGAGGAGCTATTGAGGGAGCTTCACAAATAAAAAAGGGAGGGCCGAAGCCCTCCCTTTTTCTAACATGGACTACCTGTTAGTTTTCGAGTTCGTCAGCATACGTCTGAGTGGTACGCTGCAGTTCGAACGCGTTTGTCGGAACGATCGCGTTGTTGCCGTTGTTGATAAAGCCGTAACGGGCCTTATCGAGCACCAGGCCAAGGTAGGTCTGCGGATTCAGGCCAACGCCCGAGATCGAAGCGATGCCATGGCAGTATTGGAATTCAGACTGCGCAATGACATAACCCGCGAACGGACCAGGGATCGGCTTCAGACCATTGCCTCCGGTCTGATTCCCGGCCACCGTCGAGGACGGGCTGATCACGAACGCCATATACGAACCCGGCGGAACCGCCACCGACTGCTGCGACGGGATCACCGTACTCGCACTCGTAGCGCTACCGAAGGTCGTCGGATTGTAGTTGAAGTCCGCCGTCCCGAAGAACCAGAAGGTGACCTTCCCGGACTGCGGTGAGGCCGTGAAGCCAGCCGCGCAGGAAGAACCACCGCAAGGATCGAGCGACGTATTCGCTACCACGATGCTGGTATTGATGGCCGAGTTTCCAACCACCCAGGGGAACAGCATGTCGCAGGCGCACTTGCCGTAGGTGTACAGGCTCACCGGAGGTGTGGGGAGCGGGTTATCCACGAAGCGCGGAATCGGGAATGCCGAGGTCAACAGTTCCGCCGCGCCCACGCCCGGAGTGCTGGTGGCGTAGTACGGAGCGAAGCTGGCGACTGCGGTGCCGGTCACACCCACTTGCGGGGTGCCACCCACCGGCGGGTTGGCATTCAGGTTGACGGTCGGGTTGACGTACACTACGACATTCGCGAATTCGAGAGCGTTCGGATCTGCAAACGCTACTTCGTAAACCACGATGCCGTTGCCGTTCGCATCCAGAGTGATCGGGCTGGTGCCGCCGATTCCGCTGGTCGCGCAAGCCGCGGTGCTGCCACCGTTGCCATGAGCGTCGGTGCCGCATATCAGAACGATCGCGCCCGTGTCATTGTCGGCATTGATCGCACCGGTCTCGAGGTCCACTTCGATCGGCACACTCGGATTGCTGCCAATCGGGATCCCTGCGAAGCGGATCGCGAATCGCGTACCCTGCGAAACTTCACCGGCAGAGGTGATGCCAGTGGCGTGGGCCGGGCTGGTGAAAGGCGTTCCGACAGGAGCTGTTCCGTTGGAACCAGTTCCCGGCGGGGGGTTGCCAACCGCCGGCGGTCCAACTACCGGGAGGGTGACATCGGCCGCATCGAAGTTAATGCCGGTTTCCGTGTTATACAGGGCGTTCGGCACGTTCTGGTTAATGTCCGGGCTGGTCAGCAAAACTCCGCCGTTCCAGGTATAGAACTGGCCAGGGATTCCGGGCGGCGTACCATTGGCGATAATCTGCGCGAAGTTGCGGACCTTAAACGCGGTCGGGAAACCTTCGGAGAGCAGGATCGAATTCGTGGTATAGCCCGAGGTAGCGTTGCACTGCAGGAAGGTGGCTGCACCAGTGAGCAGATCCACTTGACCCGTGCTCTGGCTGACCAACAAACCGATGCGCACCGTGCCATTCTGCACGTTCACGATCTGGTTACCACCAAAGTTGGTGCCGTTGAAGGACACCGTCGTGTTGATGGTGGTCAAGCTGAAGGAATTGCCCAGATTGTAGACGTTCAGTGCAACCGAGTTCACGCGCAGGTTGGTGATACGCATCGTGCGGGTCGGGGTGCAAGTCACACCGGCGCCGCAACCATTCGTACCAGTTCCCAACACGGTCGGGCCCGGAGGATCGATAGGCACACCGATGAACTGAATGGCCTGTCCAAACGAACCGTCAACCAACCGTCCCTGGAACACGTTCGGACGGGCTGCGGTGCCGGTGTAATCGCCGGTGCCGTCGCCGTTCGCCGAAGTAATGTTGCAGGTCAGATCGTTTGGCGTGAGTTCAAAGGGCGCGCCACCGCTGCCGCAGTTCAGCAAACCGTTGCCGCTGGTGGACGAACCGGCTTCATCCATGATCAGGATCGCTTCATCCCAATTCGGATCGTCGCTGGTCTGGGTCAGCTTGCTGGTGATCGCGGTGTTGGTTACGAACACCGTGATGGTCGCCTTCGGAATCGACGTATTGACCGTGGTCGGAATCCCGCCCGTGCAGGTGATAAACACGTCACCGGCCAGCGCGGTATACTCCTCGGCCCGAATCAGTGGGTTGTTCGCTGAGCCTGCGCACTGCATCAGCGTTGATTGTGCGCTTGCCGGGGCCGATAACCCCGCCAGGAGCGTTACTCCAGCAAACGCGTAAAGCCATTTGCGAAAATCTGCCATTTCCTTCTCCTTGTGAATTGTTGGAATTGAATTGATGGAAGTTCTCTTGTTCAACCTGAGCCTCAATCTGCAATCCCCTTAGCTTTGAAGAACCTCGGGAACCGAGCTTCCCAGCCGCACTTCACTCTGGCTGATCTTCGCTCGACTGCTGTCTTTCTCCAGCTCATCTTGATGGACTTCTTTTTACTTCTCTTTTTCCTCTGTGCTCGCGGGAATGACGGCGCGTTTCACCGCCCTGCCCTGTTGTACTACTATTTCAACTGCTTTGGATTCCTCGGACGCAGTCAGACTCTATAGATAACATTCAACAATGGCTCCCGTCAAGGCAAAAGTACCAGTCGATAGGCCAGTTTGGCCGTACTTTCGGCCCATGAAGTGTAGTATTTTGCAGGGAATGGCGAGCTTTTTGGGTTTAGCGGCGATTTTGGCCGCCAGAGGGGCGTCTTGAGCCCCACGCGAGATTAAAGCAGCTTAACGTATTTCTGGAGCTTTTTGACCCGGTCGCGCAGCTCGTTGCTGGCCTCAATCAGGTCGCTTTCGTCCAAGATCACGTGCGGCGTCATAAAGATAATGAGCTCGCTGCGCGAGTGTGAGGTCGTCTTGTTGCCGAAAAGCATGCCAATTCCGGGCAAGCGCGATAGGTAAGGAATGCCGGAAGTACCATTGGTAGCGGTATCGCTGATCAGCCCGCCGATCGCGATGGTGTCGCCGTCCTGAACCGTCACCTGCGTCTGCACGATTTGCTGATCGAAGGAGGGCGTGAGAGTGCCGGCGCCGGCGCCGGGCGCGCTGACCTCCTGATTAATGACCAGCGTGACCACGCCACTGGGGTTGACGCGCGCGTTTACCTGCATCGTGACTCCGGTGTTCTGGGCGGAAATGCTGCTGGTAACGGTGCTGGATCCCGCAATAGTGGTCGAAGACGAAGTCTGCACGGGTACCTGGGTACCGACGTTCAGCGTTGCCGGAATGCTGTCGGTGGCGATCAGGCTGGGCTCGGAAAGAATGGTGGTGCGGCCCTGATTCTCGGACAGATTGAGAAACGCCAGCAATTCCTTGCTCTTCCCGACTAGCGATCCGAATTGGAGGGCGGCGCCGGCCACGCCGGCGGCAGAGGAAGTCAGGTTGCCGAGCAGCCCGCGGTCGGCGCCACTCACGCGCTGGAACTGGGCTGAAACCCCGCCGGAGAAGGATCCACTAAGACTTACCGAATAAATCTTCGCTTCGAGCAAGATCTGGCGCGGCGGAATATCCAGATCCTTGAGGATGCGCAGAACCTCCTGATACTGTTCCGGAGTGGCTTGGATAATCAGCGCATTGTCGAGCGGGTTGGCCACCACCCGCACGGCGGGTTTCGTATCCGCGGTTCCCGAGACAGGCGCTGCGGGCGCACCGGAAGTGGTGATCGAAGCAGCCGGCGCAGTGCCCGCTGCATTCGCCGGCACCTGGGCAGCGTATCCGCCATACACCGGATATCCGCCACCGCCAGCGCCTCCATAACCGCCGCCCATTGAGGAGCCGGGGCAGGCTCCCATGCCACCGAAACTGCTGCTGAAGTTATTTCCGGCGCCATAGTTGCTGCCGCCCATTCCGCTGGCTGCTCCGCTGGCCGCGTAGGTGCTGGGATATCCATAACCGGACTGACCGCCGCCGTAGCCACCGCCATAGCCGCCCCCGTAACCACCTCCGTAACCACCGCCATAGCCGCCGCCGTATCCACTACCATAGCCACCGCTGCCGTAACCATACAACTGGTTGAGAGCCATGGCCACGCACTCCGCACGCCCGTAGCGAAGGCGGTATACGTGATTTTCATTGCCGCCACCGATGTTCAGCTTGACGGGAATATCCAGGCGCTTGAGCCAGGCTTCGACGGTATCGAAAACGCCAGGATTGGGGGCCACCGCGATCAGCGTGTTGATGCGATCCACCGGCAGAAAGCGCACGGTGGCGCTCTTGCCGTCGAGCGATGCGGCCTTCAGTACGTTTTCGAGATCTTTCACCAGGTCAGAGGGCTTGGTGTTCTTAACATCGAACAGGCGCACGCGCTGGTTCGCGAAGCTATCGCTGTCGAACAACTGGATCAGCTCCATGGTGCGGCGCATATTGCGGCGGCTGTCCAGAATGAATAAGAGGTTCGATGGAGCGTAGGAATACATGGTGGCGTTCTCGCCCACGAACTCACCGAGAACCTTAGTGAGCTCATCCACCGTCACGTACTTGAGGAAGACCAGATTCAGCATGATCTGGTCGTCTTCGGGAATGTCGCGCGCGTTCACTTGCGGGCGCAGCGGCATCTTGGGAGCATCCTTCAGCGGCAGGATGCGGTAGACCTCGCCTTCCTGAATCATGGCCGCGCCGTTGATGCGCAGGATCAGGTCGAGCAATCCGCGAGCATCCATGTTGGCGGTGCTGCCGTAGGTGTTCAGGACGACACTGCCTTTGACGGCGGGATCGAGGATGTAGTTGATCTTCAGTTGCCGCGCCAGTTGATTGATCACTTCGACCAGCGAAGCATTTTGCAGCGACAGATTGCCGATGGGCACGAGCGCCTGGGCCGGCGGCACCGCGGTTTGAACTGGAGGGGCCTGAACCAGAGGGGTTTGAAGCGGAGTGGCTGGAGCCAGCGCAGCCGGAACGGGAGCGGCTGGTGTGGGAACCGGCGGGGCGCCCTGGGCGCCGGCAGGGGCCGGCGGTGGCGGGGCTTGAGCAAAGGCCGTACCCGCGGCCAGCAGCACTACCTGCAAAAGCGCAATTCCCCGGATCATCATAGAACGCATTTTCATTTCACTCACTCTCATTTCACTTCTGTCCAACTGCACGACGCGCCGAAGATGCTCATGGATTGAACCTTGATGAATCCCGAATGAACCGTGCCCACTGGCGAAGTGTCAGTGGGCAGGCAGGGGCGGTCTCCGGTGGTCGATAGCGGCCCGAAAACAGAATCACCGGTGGTGTCGGCCGAACTGCTGTTGTTGGCGGAGTTGCTCGAGGCACTCAACGATGTCACCGCCTTGGCAGGCGCCGGAGTAGCGGACGCAGCAGCAGCCGGGCTGGGATGATCAAGCGACGCTACCGAAGGTACCGGGGTTGCAGCCGCCGATGACGCGGAAGCCGGAGCCACCGCAGTCCTGCCCGACGGTCCACCGGTTTGGGTACCTGCTTGGGTACCGGTTTCCTTCGGCCTCAGTTCCTCGAGTTTCCGCTCGACGTTCTTGCCCTTCCATTCGAAGTCGGCGTGGGCGTCGTCAAAGCTCACTAGCTTGAAATCGCCCACTTGATCGCCGGCGTGATAGCTGCGCTGGACGGCGTTGGCGGATGTGCTCAGCAAGATCACGGGCTCGCCAATCGAAATCTGTCCGTGGTAGTTGGGAAGCGCGGGCATCACCGGCTCCGGCGGAGGCTTGGGAGGTTCCACGACTACGGTTGGATTGCGGTCTTTCGAAAAAAGCATTTTGCCCGCGACGTCGATATACTCGGCAGGCGCGACGGTTTTCACGGCGGGCAGAGGCGGCGGAGCCAGCACTGTTTTCGCGGCGACCTTGCGCTGCAGCACGGCGCGTTCGCGGGCTTTCGCTGCCAGCCAATTTGTGCGCAGAGTCCAAACCAAGGCTCCGGCGAGAGCCAGTAACGCCAGGTTCAACAATACGAGTCGCCGATTCAAAACGCGCTCCTTCCGGACTTTTTTGAAGTTGGTGATTTTTCCGCTACCAGACGGCGCGGCACTACGCCGGAGACGGCCAATCGTACGGACACGGTCTTCTCTTTGGCGTTAGAAGATAGAACGCGCAGATCACTGGTGGCGACCAGTTGCGGCTCGGTTTGCAATCCGGCGAGCAGGTTCACAAGCTGATCGATGCGGCATTCGATCTGCACTGCGACGCTGGCTTCGCCATAGGAATCGCCGAAGGGGCGAACCGGCGTGAGCTCAGTGGAGCGAATGTCGATGGGCGGAGTCTCGGCGGCTCCCAGGCGGCGGATGATCTGGATCACTTGCGCCTGGGCTTGCGCCGCGGTGTCGGCTTGAATGATTGCTTTTTCGCGGGTGCCGAGTTCGGCGGAGACTTTCTTGAACACGCTCTCTTTTGCGGGCACCGTCGCGGCGGTTTCGCGCAAACGTGCCAGACGGGTTTCCGCTAGAGCCACGGGATCTCCCACGGGAGCGACTACAGCGGCGGCGTTGTCACTCGCGGGCCAGAAGTGAATCACGAGTCCTAGCAGAGCGGATACCGCTAGCCAAGCTAATGCGCGCCGGTCGCGAGGACGCAGATTCATTTGCCGGGCTCCCGATTGGTGCGGATGCGGAACGCTTCTGCGTTATTCACGCGCGCGGGCGGTATGACGAATTCAGAGCCTTGAAAGAGCGGCGAGGCGTCGATGGTTTGCAGCAGCGGCGCGGCCTGCTGCGGTTTCTCCGGCCAGCGTCACTTGCGTGCGCGTGATTTCGAGCAGATTGAGCCAGGCGGGCGGCGGCAGGATGCGCGTCATCTCGTTCAGCACATCCATATCGCTTTTGGTGCGGGCACGCAGGCCGTCCAGTTGCGCAGTGTTGCGCCGCGCGGTTTCAATCTGGCGGTCGAGTGCGGTTGAGCGGGTGGCTAGCGGCGCGACCCGGGCGATTTCGGCGTTCAGCGAAGCCAGGTAGCGCTGGTGTCGTAGCGCGGGAAGAGTCCCAGCGCCACAGCCAATAGCAGAACAGCGGCGCCCAAAGCGGCGGAGGGAATCCACAGCCAGCGCGCACCGGACGGCCGCAAATCAGCCGGAAGCAAGTTGAGCGGCAGCGCCATCAGGGGGCACGCCGACGCCAGCGCCGCCGCATACGGCAGGGCGGGAGCCGCGTTCAGCAGCGTATCCAGACCGTGCGGCGCGGTATCCGGCATCCAAACGCAATTCCGCTGCCGCCATCGCCGCGGCGCGTTCTAACGGCACCGCGAAACTGGCGGAGAAGACCGGACGGCTGGCGCTTTCGCCGTAGATTTCGAAACCGGATTCGGCAGGTCTCATACGCCAGCAAACCGGACGGACGAAGGCTGCGCGCGAAACATACGCAGCGCGGCATGGATCACGGCCGCCGAGCACGTGAATGCGCCCACTTGAATCCCGGCCTCGCCGAACAGCGTGACGAAGCGCTCGATCACCGCGCGCCGCGTAATCGCCACCAGCACCGAGGACGTCCCGGGAATGCGCGCCCAACTCGGAGCCACATCTTCTTCGCGATAAGGATGCAGGCCGTCCATCTGAAATTCGATCGGCCGCAGGCAAATCTTTATCGGAAACGCCGGGGAGCGACAGATGCCGCACCATCACTTCGCGGCGCGGCAACAAAACTGTCGCGGCCACGTGAGCGCAGCCGTGCTTGCGCACGAACGCCGCGTACTCGGTGCCCCACACGCCGGCGGCATGATGCATGGCGTCTTCGAAAGAAAGCGTGCCCACCACGCGCGCTCCGCCGGGATGCACGCGCACCGCGGTGACGCGCAGCGATTCTCCGCCGTGCGGTCCCACGACTTCAATGCCGACTCCATGTCCGAACGCCAGCCACTTGCGCAGTCCGTCGGGAATCAGCGTGCGCAGGACGCTCATGGCTGCATGTCTCCTGAAAACCCCGGTTGTCCCGGAACATTGCCGCCACGAATCGCCATTCCGGGATACGGCGGCATCGCGGCCTGTGACCAGGCGTCATCGTACCAGCGCAAAACATCCATGGATCGCGGCGACTTTTGCGGATCGAATAATTTGATAGTGGCTCCGGCGGTGCGCACCACTTCGGAATACGTGCCATCAGCGCGGCGCAAACGTGCGCTGGCGCGCAGTGTATAAATCGTGATTCCGGAACCAATCGCAATGCGCGGCGGCAGTGCTCCGGCGAGATCTCCGAGCATCTTGCAACGGACGCAGCTCGCGCGTGGCGACGATGGACGCGGCCATCTCCGCCTGCATGCCCATGGCTTCCATCAGTGCGGGACTGGCGGTATTCACGTCGAACGGACCCAACGATCCCCAAACGGAAAGACAATCGCGCAGACCTCCGCGCGCGTACAAACGCCCGTCGGCCCCGGTGGTGTAATTTCCGTAGAACAGCTCGGGACTCATGCCTGCACCAACAGTAATTCCTCAATCTCCAGAAGAGACGCGTGGCGGGCGCGAAAAGTCGGACCCAGGCTGAAATAGTATTGATCGAAAGAGCTGGGTTCGGCGGTGGGCGCACGCCAATCGACGATGCCATCGGTGATCTGCTGCGCACGCGCCGGATCGCCGCTGACGGCAAGACAACGCGATAGAGATCGTCCGGGTAGGCAGTATTGATATTGAGCTTGGAGGTTTCTGGAATCACTTCGACCACGCGCGTCGCCGCTGGGGAAACGCATCGTGAAGCTGGCGCATGTTGGGGGTCCAGAAGCGCGGCAACCCGTCGGGCGCGGAATAGTTCTGTCCTGCGTAGCCCCATTGAACCCACAAGATTCCGCGTTCGAGTGCGCCTGCAGCCAGATAAGATGCGCGCAGGCCGTCGCCGGATGTGGAGACGCGATCGGTTTCCGAGCGGACGTTCGACGACACGGAAAGCGCGATGGCTGCGAGCCCCGCGGAGAGCCACAGCACCGCGAGCAGTGCGCCGCCGCGGGTTCGCCGATGATGCCTAGAAGCCATCGATATAAACCATCCGGGGATCGCGATTGACTTGAATCGGCACGGTTACGTCGAGTATGGAGAGGCCTCCGGTATCCGGCACAGCGGAGCGCATTTCGATGCGCACGCCGGCCGGCAGCAGCGGCTTGTCCCACACCGGCAGCCAGGGAGTTTCGATAAATCGATTCTGATTGTAGGGCTCGTGATACCAGAAGCGGCAGTAGGCCAGGTGCTCGGCCAGCACGTATGATCCGTTTGACGCGGGGGCAGCAGGATGTGATGCACCCGGCCGCGCGCCTTGGGCTCCGAACTCGTAGGCGGAAACTGGCGCGGGTGGCGGTGGCGCGCCGCCGCAATACGGCATGGTGCTCAGCGGTCCAGTGTACGGACGTTCGGTTGCCACCAGCCGTACGCTGCCGCGCTCCTCGGGAAGCACGCGATACTCGACGATTTGCGGATAGCCGCGCGAGCCTTCCGCGATCGAATAGCTCGACACCAGGCGCAGCACATCTTCGCCGCCACTGAGAAAAGAAGGTACGCCTACGATCTGGCCGGTGTCGCCGGGGCACGCACCTTGCACTGGCATGACGGCGGAGATTTGATCCGACAGCATCTGCTGCGTCTTCACAAAACGGCGATTCGATTCCAGACGATGGGCGGTTTTCTCGTACGTCATCAGGCTGGTGCGCATCGCCATCAGCATGCCGGTGGAGAGCCCGGCCACCAGCGTGATCGCGATCATCAGTTCCAGCAGCGTGACGCCGCGCTGCGTGCGGCGGGAGAACGCGGGAGCGCATCAGAATCGCGGATCTCCTGCGTGCAGGATGTTGCGGCGGAAGCCTTCGAGAGAAAAGCTGTGCCGCGCGGGGCCGCTCAATCCACCAGATTTCGAGCTCGACGCGATCGAGATCCCACAGCGTGCCGCGGGCGCCGGGAGTGGCTTCGAAGGGCATGACGCGGGCGCGCCATCCGGTGCGCACGCCGCCGGTGATGGCGGGATCGAACTCGGCGGCGAAGTATTGATTGCGGGGCGCGTCGCGGTCGATCAGCAGTTCGTCCATCTTTTGTTTCGCGAGCAGCGTGGCCCGGTCGTAATCGGTGAGGCGCGCGGCATTGCGGGATGCTCCGGCCATGCCGCTCAAAATGCCGGCGACGGCGATGCCCATGATGAGGGTTGCTACCAGCACTTCTAGCAAAGTGAAACCGAGTTGCCGGTGAGCGCGGGGGCTGGGCATTACGGCACCTTTTCCGCGCGGGTTAATTCGGTGAAGGGATCGACGCTGACCATGCGCTTGGCCCCATCGCGATTTGCGATTTCGACGCCGATGCGCGGGATGGTGCCGCCGGGATACATCAGGAAACGGCGCGGCTCGTTCCGGATCTACTTCCGCTGCCGGCAGGACTGCAAGGATGCGATAGCCGGGCGGCAGATCGAGGCGGCGCGAATATTGCAGATCCGGCGAGCGCGCGATCAGGACGTTGTCTTTGGGAGCGATCCACACTTCGATCACCTGTTCGCGGCGGCTGGCGCGGTCGATGGCGGTATTGAGGAAGTTCACGACCTGATCCGACACCGAGCGCAGGCGCAGGGATTCGACACCCGCCGCGGCGCTGGGATAGCTGATGCCGGTGACGAGCGCGATCAGCGTCAGCACGATCAGCATCTCGATCAGCGTGACGCCGGAGTTATTGACCGGCCGCGTCTACTTATTGCTCCAGCTGACAATGTCGGCGTTGTTCCCTTCTCCGCCGGGCTGGCCGTCGGCGCCCAGCGAAATGATGTCGGGCTCATCGCCATGATCGCCGGGGAATTTGTAGAGATACGGATGGCCCCAGGGATCGTTGGGACATCCTTCGGCAGATACGGGCCGGCCCATTGATCGACGCCATCCGGCTTCACGCGCAGCGCGTTCAGACCCATCTCGGTGGTGGGGAAGTTGCCGGTATCGAGCTTGTAAGGGCCCAGCGCCGTCATGAACGAATTGATCTGCGCGCGCACCTGCGTGCGCTTGGCCTTATCCGCATTGCTGAACAGCTTCGGACCCACCAGCGCCGCAAACAGCGCGATGATGGTGACCACCACCAGCATTTCGATCAGCGTGATACCGCGTTGGGCTCGTCTTCGTTTTGCGCATAAGTTTCCTTCTAGCCAGCGACGTCGTTGATGCTGGTGATCGCCAGCAGCATGCTCAAGATCAAAGTCCCGACCACCATGCCCATCACCAGAATAACCAGCGGTTCGAAGAGCGACGTGAAGCGCCTGATGGCGCTGCGCGTTTCGTTTTCGTAAATGTCGGCCATGCGGGCGAACATGGCGTCCAGGTGGCCGGTTTCCTCGCCGACGGTCAACAGGTGCGCGGCCAGCGGCGGAAATTCGCCGGCTTTCGCGAGCGGCCCGGCGATCCCTTCGCCGCGCTTCACGCCTGGTGATCACGCCCTCGAGCGATTCGGCGATGCGGCGGTTGTTCAGAATGCCGCGCGAGATGCCGAGCGATTGCACCAGCGGCACGCTGGCCCGACCAGCGTGGCCATGGCGCGCGCGAAACGCGCGGTCTCGGCCTTGCGCAGCGCGTCGCCCAGCAGCGGCACGCGCAGGCGGAAACTGTCCCACCACATCGCGCCGCCGGGAGTGCGGATATAGGCGATCAGACCGAGAATCGCGGCTGCGAGCACGATCGCGGCGGCCAGGCCAGTACGCTTGCAGCGTAACGCTGGCTAGCCAGCAGCATCTGCGTGGGCAGGAATCTTCATGCGCGGATCGGAAAAAATTGGCGAAGCGCGGGACCACGAAATCCAGCAGCACGATGATGGACGCGAGCCGACGACGGCCAGCAGGCCGGGATAGATCATCGAGCGATAATGTAGCTGCGCAGATCGTCGCGGGAGCGCTCGAATTCGGCGAGGCGTTCGAAGATCTGCGCCGAGGCTGCCGGAGGCTTCGCCGGCGCGCACCATGTTGATGTAGAGATCGGAGAAGTACGTCGGGATGGATGCCAGACTGTCGGCCAGCGATTTGCCGCCTTTGATGGAGCGCGGAGGATATCGAGGACGAGCGGCGGAAATTCGGCGTGTTCGGTGAGTTCGGCGGTGATCGAGAGGCGCGCGGTCGAGCGGGACGCCGGAGTTGAGCAGCGTGGAAAGTTCCTGGGTGAAGAAGAGGACGTCTTTGCGCTTGCCGCGCTGGAGCACCGGCAGCTTGAGCGCCGACGCGGCTCTTCTGTTCCAGGCCGACGTAGACCGGGGTCAGGCCCTGGCGCTTCAGTTCGGCGGCGACTTGCATCGGTCTCGGCGGTGAGGGTGCCGGTGCGGAGTTTGCCGTCGGCCGCGACTGGCTCTGAAGAAAGTAAGCCGTCGCCATGTCGAATTAGAATTCCTGGGTCACGCGCGTGACTTCTTCGGCCGTGGTCACGCCCCGGCGGACCTTCATCCAGCCATCTTCGCGCAGATTGCGCATGCCGTTGCGGCGGGCGGCTTCCGTAATCTTGCCGGCGTCCGCGTTGCGCATGATGAGGCGCGCAGTTCTTCGTTCAGCTCCATCAGTTCGAAGATGCCGAGCGCGGCCTCGGTAGCCGGTATTGAAACACGACTCGCAGCCGCGCCCGCGAAAGACTTCGATCGTCTCGCCGTCGGGCGTGACGCGCCGTGCCCGCGGAATCCTTGCAGTCCGCGCAGATCACGCGCACCAGGCGCTGGGCCAGCACCGCCACCAGCGACGACGTGATCAGGTAATTCTCCACGCCCATATCGGTCAGGCGGGTGATGGCGCTGGGCGCGTCGTTGGTGTGCAGCGTGGAAAACACGAAGTGGCCGGTGAGCGCGGCGCGGATGGCGATGTCGGCCGTTTCGCGGTCGCGGATTTCGCCGACCATGATGACGTCCGGATCCTGGCGGACGATGTGCCGCAGGCCGGCGGCGAAGGTCAGCCCGATCTGCGGATTCACGTGGATCTGGTTGATGCCGTCCATCTGGTATTCGACCGGATCTTCGATGGTGATGATCTTCTTGTCGGGCAGGTTGATGCGCTTCAGCGCGGAATAGAGCGTGGTCGATTTGCCGCTGCCGGTGGGGCCGGTGACCAGAAAAATGCCGTGCGGCAAGCGAAGTGAAATGCTCCATGCGCGACGAGCATGTGGTCGTCGAAGCCGAGGCGGCGGAGGTCGTAGAAATCGCCCGCGGAGCGGTCGAGCAGGCGCATGACGACGCTTTCGCCGTAGAGCGTGGGCAGGGTGGAAACGCGGAGATCGACTTCGCGGCCGAGGATGTTGATCTTGATGCGGCCGTCCTGCGGCAGGCGGCGCTCGGCGATATTGAGCTTGGCCATCAGCTTCAGGCGCGAGATGATGGCGGCCTTGAGTTCGCGCGGCGGCGGGTCCTGATTGAAGAGCACGCCATCCATGCGGAAGCGGATGCGGAATTCCTTTTCGAACGGCTCGATGTGGATGTCGCTGGCGCGCTTTTCGATGGCCTGCGCGATCATGGCGTTCACCAGGCGGATGACCGGCGCTTCGCTCGCCATGTCGCGCAGGTGTTCGAGGTCTTCGTTCGGCCTCGCCCGCCGGCGTGGCCATTTCGGTTTCGTTCTTTTCGGTTTGCCGTAGTAGCGGTCGATGGCGTCGAGAATTTCCTGCTCGCCGGCGAGCGCGGGCAGCACTTCGAGCCCGGTGCACGCGCCACGTGGAACGCGTCTCGAAATCCAGCGGATCGGCCATGGCGAGCGTGACCGTATGGTCGTGCAGCGCCATGGGAAGACAGCGGAACTGGCGCAGAAACTTCGGAGAAAGAGTTTCGGTCTCGGGCGAAACGGCGGGCGGCCCTTCGATCACCAGCAGCGGAACTTGCAACTGTTCCGACAGCGCGACCAACACATCGCGCGCCGCGACGAAGCCGAGGTCGACCAGGATCTTGCCCAGTTTATCGCCGCGCTCGCGCTGCAATTCGAGCGCGCGATCCAGGTCTTCACCGGTGATCAAGTGCTTCTGGATCAGGATTTCGCCAAGCCGCATGCGGCGTTAGTACTGCACGGCTTGAATGGAGGCTTCGAGTGCCGCGCCGCCCTCGCGCTGGGCATCCATCAATTTTTTCTTAGAGCCTTGCATCATGATCTGCGTGGGTAATCCGCTGATGTCTTCCCAGGGAAAATGCGAGAGAAATGCCACTAGTACGATCTGCTCGTCGGGCGGGACGGCTGCCATCTCCGGCGACGCAGCGGTATCGGCCAGCGCCTTCAACATGGCCTTCTTCAGCTCCGGGATGCGCGTGATTTTCTTCTGGCGGTGCTCGGCGATGCTTTGCTTGGTGATCGACGGCGTCAGAATGCCCATCTGCGGACCTGCCACCAAATTCACTTCCGCCGTAAACACGGTGCCGTAGCCTTCTAAATAAATGCCGCGCGTGGGACCCAGCATGATGAACGGATTGTCGCTCCATAACCCGGCGAAGCGGTTATCGAGACTCTTTTCCGCGGCAGCAAGCGTAGTCCTGGGCACGCGCGGCGCATCACTTGCGATCGCTGAGGCGGCAACAGCAAAGAATGCTACAAGGAGAAGAAAGGGTACAGCAAGGCGAACAGTCGTGTGATTCTTCAAGATCTTCATTTAGCGGACTCCCGCCCCGGTATTCAGGGCATAGATACGGTTAACCTGCTTGTTAAGGAAATCCGCAGCGTCAGAATAACGCCGGTCGGCCGCGGACAAAAGTAGTGCTGTGCGGTGGTCGTCGCGCTTTTCGGTTTCCGCGACGGCTTTGGTCACCGCGGTATTCACAGTCATCGCCATTTCACTCTGCAGGCGGGCTGTGACTTCGGCGGTCACGCGAGCTTCGATGGCTTGGGTGTCCACTTGCGCGATCGCTTGAGACGGAGCGCCCGGCACACCCGACGGCCGCACGAAAGCGTGGACCAGAATAGCCGCCGCGATCACTGCCGCCGCCGCGAACGAGGGCCGCAGGAACGACTGGGTCAGCTTTTCATACCAGCGCGGCTCGAAAACTTTGTCGGACACGAACGCGATCCGTCGCGGCAATTCTTCGTCGCGCAGGGTCGACATCGCGTCCAGCGTCAGGCGCAAACCAGCCAGTTCGTCCTGGCAATCGGCGCACGCAGCGACGTGGCTCTCGGCTTCCTGGCGCGCGCGGGCGTCCAATTCACCCAGCGCGTAGGACTTCCAATCCGGCCTGCGATCTTCCAACTTGCAACTCATAACTCGATCCCTCCCGGCCGGACTAAGCCAGCCCGCCTTTACGAAACACCGCTGGAGCCAGCGTGGCCTTGAGCAGGTCGAGCGCAGTATACAAGCGCGACTTCACGGTAGAGACCGGAATTTCCAGAATCTCCGCCATTTCATCGAACTTGAACCCCTGATAGACCTTCAACAAGACCGCTTCGCGTTGATCTTCACTCAGCACTTTCAGCGCGCTCTCGACCGCCAGCGACAGCTCGATCGGCAGCAGCCGCCCGCCGAAATCCGCGCGGACGCGGCTCGGAGAGTTCGCTCTCCGGCTTGCGCCGCCGCAGCAACGAAAACGCTTCGTTGTGCGCGATCCGGAACAGCCACGCCGAGAAGCGCGCCGGATCGTCGAGTTTCCGCAGGTTCTGATACGCTTTCAAAAAAGTTTCCTGGCTGATATCGAGTGCGTCCTCGCGATTCGACACCAACCGCAGCAGATAGTTGAAGATGCGCTTCTCCCATCGGGACACGAGAAGGTTATACGCCTCGACGTCTCCCTGCCGCGCTTTGGCGATCAGGTCGCGATCTTCGACCTCGCGAAAGATCAACGTTTGCTCCGTTCGTAAAGACGCCCCCTATAAGGAAAAAGTCGGACGGGGGCGGGAATCGAGTCTCTTTATTATCGACATAGAGGGAGGGAAATGGTTTGACCGACAAAAGGAGGCTCCTGCCTAGATAAGGTAAGTGCCAGTCCTTCCGCGCGTTACGGGGTGGAGTCCATGCGACTTCTTGCTGTAGACGTTGTTACTTGCGGCGCTTAGTTCCCCGGTGGCTCCCCAAGGCGGCGTGAGATACGAGCTAAATCTCGGGGAATGCGTATCTGCGCGCGCATGACGCCAGCTTCTGCGCCAAACGCTCGGCTGCGGCCAATTGGTCGAGGCCTCGCGACGGATCGGGAATGCCAACGACAAGGCAATGGCGAGGGTCGGCTCTATCGGGATTCGGCTTTACTTCGAGTCCTAACGCCGCGATTTGATGGATCGAAATTGCAACGACCGCGCGGTCCGCCTGACTCAGAAACTTCTTTTTGTGACGCTCCGCCAACGTGGGATCAACGATGGAGAGTGACAACCCACAACGGTCTTTGCCGCTTTTCCGAGGCATAAATACAGCTTTCTTGATTGTTCCATCCTGTTTGATATCGCTAGACCGGGCCCCGCGCAAACCATCATCCTGAATGTTAATCGCCCATATTCGTCGCGATGTTGCCAAGCCAATCCAAACGCTCCAGTAGCGACTGAGGCGACACATCCCTTGCAATGCCGTATTCTTCACCCACAGAAAAATAGATGTAAGAGGGATCATTATCGGTCTGAGGAGTTATAAGTTCAAGAAATCGCTCTCCATTTTCCCATGAAATTCGGATCGATCCGTCATGATCAGTATCGATGTCGGTCGGAGCCGGGAATCGGGCTCTTGTGCGGGCGAACCTAAAAAACAAAGAGCGCACCTTATACACGCTAGACTCCGACGGCCGGCGTGGACCGAACTCATCTTGGGCGGGGAACTTGAGCAAGCGCCGAAGCTCTGCTTCCAACTTGCTGTATGTGCCGAGAGACGCTTCCGTTTCCATCTCGGGTGACGGCTCTGAAAGAAGCGTACGGGAGACGGCTATTGATTCAACCTTATCAGCAAGAATCTGCGTCTTCTCTCCGACAGTCGACTGGCCGTCAATGTTCTTACGCATATACCCTGACGGGGTGTCGAGTAGGCTGATTTCCCTCGCGGCGGCGGCGGCGAAGCTCATTTATATCTCTCCAGGAAATCGGGCGTGAGTGTCTTAAAAAAAATCAGATTTTTATACTGCCTCAGCTCGTCGAGGTACGACCAAATCTCCTCTTCGTTGGTTCCTTCCAAATTGACGTAGCGAAAAGCATCAATATCAAAGATGATCGGATAGGTATCTTTATTGCTCTGCGGAGGGATGGTTGACAAAGTGACAATCGCCGCACATCCGGATTCGTGCGGGATAACCAACCGCATAAGAAACTCGGGGAGGCCCTGCGGTATGCCTGGGGCTATCTCGGGAAAAGTCAAAATGCACTCTTTAAAATCGCGGCCGACCGGCAACTCAAGGTGGTTTGTGTATCTAACCGCCAGCCGCGTAATCTTAAGCGGTCGGGCAATTCGGACATATTCGTGCCAGAGCGGAAGGGCCTGGGCTTTCAATTGCGACCATGTTACATAAGGGGCAAACTTATTTACCGTAAACCCGTTCAGGCGAGCCTGAACCATAAGAGCTTCCTCGTCCGAGCGCATCAATAGACCGTCCGGACGTGCATCAGACGTAACTCTTGGCGGCGCAGCTCCAAGAAACTTGATTTCACTGGTCGCCTGTATGCGCTCCTGAATGTCATGGAACCTTTTTTTAATGTCGTCAGTACAAAGGACCTTAGTTGATCGAGCGTCACGTCGCTTGGTAACTCGGTTACGATATCGACCAGCGCTTCGGCAATCGGTGCCCGTGAGAGGGTCGGAAATTGCAGATCGCTGAGTGTTGATTCCATTATTGTGAGCATGCTGGCTTGGCAAGCATCTCCAGCCGGAGACGCCATTCGCGCCACGATAGGAAGTCTGACCATATTCATTGTATCGCCATGGCTCGACCGAAGGATGAGGGGAGGGTCAGGCGCGTTCAAACTGCCGGGCGGACTAGGATGTGGGATCGCTGAATTTTTCTTGAGGTTCTTAATCCCATTGCTTGATGGTGGCCAAGTACGATCACAGACCTAGGCGGTCGAAATGAAATCGGGGAAAGCGACTTCTAACAACTTCTACGAGGTGAAGGAAACCGTCATCTCGGCTGGCGCCACTTCTCCATGTTCCAGACGGTCGGCAATGACGCGCAATCCCAAGGCCTCGACGGCAGCGAGCGCCTGCTTGCGGGTGCGGCCATAAACCATGACTCCGGGGAGCGCGGGGATGTCGGCTATCCAGCGGCCGCCGGTCTCGCGGTCGAACTCCACTTTCAGATCGAATGCCGTGGCTTTGGCCGCTCGCTTCATGCGGCTAGTATAGCCGTCCGGCCGCGCGTTTGGTGTCATAATGCGGGGTAGACGGACTCGAACCAATGAGCACCAAAGTGTTGATGAACGTCGAGGAATACCTGCGGACCAGCTTCGATGGGGCGGACTGCGAGTTTCTCGATGGCGACGTGGTGGAACGAAACTTGGGCGAGCTGCCGCATGGGGATTTGCAAGCCAACTTAACTCGTCTGCTATGGCCGTTGCGCTCGCAGCTTGGAATCCGGGTGGTCACGGAAATTCGCATTCAGATTCATTCGCGACGGTATCGGGTCGCCGACGTTGCGGTATGGCGCGACGACAACATCGGGACCGGTATCCCTACTGTTCCGCCGTTCCTGGTGGTGGAAATTCTTTCGCCCGAGGACCGCATGGTGCGCATGGCGCCTAAGATTCAGGAGTACCTTTCCATTGGCGTAGAGTGGGTTTGGGTGATCGACCCGGCGGAACAAACGGCCCTGTGTTATTCGCAGAAGGACCAGCGCGGGGCGGTGTGCGATGTGCTCCGAACCGAGAATCCTGCTATTGAAATTCCACTCGATCGCGCCTTCGATCTGAACGCGTGACCTACCCCGATTCCGTCCAGTTTCTCTACGCGCTGGGGAACGAAATGAAGACCGCCAAGCTGGGGCTGGAGCGCATCCGTGCGGTTCTCGACGCCCTCGGCAACCCGGAGCGGGCTTACCGCGTGGTCCACGTGGCTGGGACTAATGGCAAAGGTTCGACCTGCGCGATGATCGCCGCTGGATTGCAGGCGGCAGGGGTTCGGACTGGATTGTTCACTTCGCCGCACTTGGTCGAGCCCACCGAGCGTATTCAGGTCGAGGGCATCCCGGTGAGCCAGGCGCAGTTCTCGCACGCGTTCGACGTGGTGCATCAGGCGGCCGAATCGCTCGATCTCGATGCGCATCCTAGCTACTTTGAGATGGTCGCGGCCATGGCATTCTGGCTGTTCCGGGAGTTGAAGGTGCAGACGGCGGTGATCGAAGTTGGTCTGGGCGGGCGTCTGGACGCCACGAACGTGGTGGAACCGGCGCTCACGGTGATTACGCCGATTGATCTCGACCACCAGATCTTTCTGGGCGACACCATCGAACAAATCGCCGCCGAAAAAGCCGGGATTTTGAAGAGCGGCGTGCCGGCGGTGTTCGCGAGGCAGCGGCCGGAAGCCGAGGCGGTGCTCGATACGAGGGCGGCGGAACTCGGCATCCGCGTCCGGCGTGCACCGGAATTTGAAATTCGCGATTTGGAGACGGACGCTCGCGGTAGCCGTTTTTCGGGGATCGAGGTTCCGCTCGCGGGAGAGCATCAGGTGGATAACGCGGTCACTGCTGCGCTGGCGCTGGAAGAATTGGGCGTGTCTCCGGCGGGGATCGCGGAGACTCGCTGGCCGGGACGCCTGGAGCACATCTCGCCCAACCCCGACATCGTGCTCGACGGCGCGCACAACCCGGCGGGCGCACGCGCGTTGGCGCGGTATCTCGAAGCGTATTATTCCGGCCGCAAACGCTGGATGATTTTCGGAGCGATGCGCGATAAAGCCGTCGCCGAGATGGGCGCGAATCCTGTTCCCGCTCGCCGATGAACTGGTCCTGACGGCGGCGGATTCCCCACGGTCCATGCCGCCCGAAGAACTCGCGGCGCTCGCGGGACGCGGCCGCGCAGTGCCGAATATCGGTGCGGCACTGAAATTGGTTGCCGGTGAAGCGGCGGCGGACGACGCTATCATCATCACCGGTTCCTTGTTTCTGGTAGGCGAAGCGCGGGCCGCCTCTTACAATAAAAACTCATGGCCTTTCTCTGGAGCCTGGTCGTAATCGACCCGCTCTTCATTCTCTCTACCTTTATTTGCGGCTGCATCAGCATCCCGCTCACCATGATCGACAAAACCGGCGACACGGCCATGCGCATGGGGCGGGTTTGGGCGCGCTCGCTGCTATGGGTCGCAGGCGTACGGGTCACCGTCGAAGGCCTGGAAAAAATCGACCTTCATCGCAACTACGTCTTCTGCTCGAATCACTTGAGCTACATGGATACGCCCGTGGTGCTCGCCAATATCCCGGCGCAATTTCGCTTTCTGGCTAAGAAGGGCCTGTTTCAAATTCCGTTCATGGGACACACTTGAAGCAGGCCGGCCATATTCCGGTGCCGCTCGAAGATCCGCGCGCGGCGGTCAAGACCATGACTACCGCCGCCGCAGTGATCCAGGAACGCGGCGATTTCGATGCTGATTTTCCCCGAAGGCGGCCGGTCCGAGGACGGCGTGCTCCAGCCGTTCAAGGAAGGCGGGGCGTTACATCGCCATCAAGGCCGGAGTGCCGCTACTGCCGATCGTGCTTATCGGCACGCGCGAGGTGTTGGCGATGGGCTCGCCCGTGTTCCACCCGTTCCGCCGGGTGACGCTGCGCATCGGCGACCCGATTCCAACCGACGGGCTCGCGCTGGGAGACCGCGGGCAGCTCACGGAAGCCGTCCGCGAGCAGATCGTCGCGATGCTGGCTAAGCCGTCTGCGACTTCCCCGAAGCGCGGGGCTTCAGCAAGCGCAGGCTTGACGGGTGGCGTTTCCGTCAGTCCCAACTTCTGGCGCACGGCGGCGTCGATCTTATCGCGAATATCGGTGTGCTCTTTCAGGAACACGCGCGCGTTCTCGCGGCCCTGCCCCATCCGCTCGCCGGCATAACTGAACCAGGACCCGGATTTCTCCACCACTTCGTGCGTGGCGGCCAGATCCAGAAGATCGCCTTCGCGCGAGATTCCCTGGCCGTATAGGATGTCGACTTCCACTTCGCGGAAGGGCGCGGCGACCTTGTTCTTCACCACTTTGATCTTGGTGCGGTTGCCCATGATCTGGTCGCCATCCTTAATCGCACCGATGCGCCGTACTTCGATGCGCACGGAGGAATAGAACTTGAGCGCGCGGCCGCCGGTGGTGGTCTCCGGGTTGCCGAACACCACGCCGATCTTTTCGCGCACCTGGTTAATGAAGATCAGGCAGGCGTTGGCCTTCGACACGGCCGCGGTGAGCTTTCGCATGGCCTGCGACATCAGGCGCGCGTGCAACCCCATGAAGCTATCGCCCATCTCGCCTTCGAGCTCGGCCTTGGGAACCAGTGCTGCCACCGAATCCACGACTACGACGTCGATTACATTCGACGAGATCAGAGAGTTGGTGATTTCCAGCGCCTGCTCGCCATAATCCGGCTGCGAAACCAGCAGGTTGTCCACGTCAACGCCCAATGCGCGGGCGTAGGTGGGATCGAGCGCATGCTCGGCGTCTATAAAGGCTGCGGTGCCTCCGGCCGCCTGTGCCTGCGCGATCACCTGTAAAGCGAGCGTGGTCTTGCCGGACGATTCCGGTCCGAACACTTCCATCACGCGTCCGCGTGGGAACCCGCCCACGCCCAGCGCGGCGTCGAGCGAAATGGAACCGGTGGGGATGACGCTCACCTGCTGCACGCTGTTGGAGCCCAATTGCAGCACGGCGCCCTTGCCGAACTGCTTTTCCATCTGCAGCAGCGTCTGCATGATCTGGCGCGCGCGTTCCGTGGTTGGTACAACCGGAGTTTGCATGGAGGCCACCTCGACTATTGGTGTGTTGAGGCCGGCAAAGTTCTCACTACTTGACTCCGCAAGTAGAATATTGGGAGGAGATCACAGATGTCTTTACGCATAAACGACGAAGCGCCGAATTTTACGGCCGAGACAACTCAAGGCACCATCAACTTCCACGATTGGATCGGGAATGGCTGGGCGATTCTGTTTTCGCATCCCAAGGATTTTACGCCGGTATGCACTACCGAGCTGGGGTACATGGCGCGGCTGGCGCCGGAATTCGCGAAGCGCAATACCAAGGTTATCGGCCTCAGCGTGGACCCGGTGTCCAGCCACCTCAAGTGGGAGGGGGATATCGAGGAGACCCAGGGCTCGAAGGTGACCTTTCCGATGATCGGCGACCCGGAGCTGAAGATCGCGAAGCTCTATGACATGCTGCCCGCCGACGCCGGGACCACGTCGGACGGCCGCACCGCCGCCAACAATGCCACGGTGCGCAGCGTGTTCATCGTCGGTCCGGACAAGAAGATCAAGCTGATGCTGGTCTATCCGATGACGACCGGACGCAACTTCGACGAAGTGCTGCGCGTGCTCGATTCGATGCAGCTCACGGCCGCCCACAAAGTTGCCACGCCGGTGAATTGGAAGGAAGGGGAGGACGTAATCATCGTCCCCGCCGTATCCGACGAAGAAGCCAAGCAGAAATATCCCGGCGGCTGGAAGACCGTGAAGCCTTATCTGCGGATTGTGCCGCAGCCGAAGTAACTGCCAGCGGAGGAGGTTCCCTTGGCAGTCGCCGGCCAACGGAACCTCCTCCGCTGTTACTCAGCCACCCCCGCCCTGGGTGGATGCAACCGCCATCACGGACGCGACCTGCGAGAAGATCGTACTGATGTCCTCGGCCACTCCTGGCATCACCGCGCCGGCAGCGACCGCCACGAAGCCCGCCATCAAAGCGTATTCAATGAGGTCCTGACCGCTAGTGTCGCGGAGAGCCTTGAATTTCAGAATCAGATGTTTCATGTTTACTGTCTCCCTTTAAGGTCAGCGCGCTATCGCGGCCGGCCAAGAACAGTCCTCGATTATTAATTTCGGATGTTCGGCCGTTCAACATAAGGAATAGGCTGAAATTGAACCTAAGTATCACCTTAGTTCTAAGATTCTTGGGGCTGGCTTGCTTGACCGGCTAGGAGTGCAGATAGAACAAACTGAGGCGCGGTAAGCGTTTATTTTCCAGTAATTTTCGCTCGAGGAACTGCTTTTCAAGCATCGCGAGCTGCTCGGCGCTCATTTTCCCGCGATAGGGTTTGAGTTCCTGGTCCAGCGTCCGGCGGGCTTCAAACAGCGCTTGATCGTCGGCATCCGCGCGCAGGCGCGCGATCATTTTTTCTTCGATCGCAGTGAGCCGCTGCTCCAGTTGCTCCAGATCGCTAAAGAGTGCTTCGAGCGGAAGTGATTCAAGTGAGACAGCCAACTCCTCGAGACCGGCTTTGCGCAATGCCGCCGCGTTGCGGACGAGATATGCGCGCACTTCTTCGAGCGAGAACGGCGGCGCGGATGTCGACGATTTCGCAGTAGTTTTGCCGTCCACCATGGCCTGCACCTCCGCGGCTATGGCCTGCGCGCAATAGGCCAGCGAATTCACCATATGGATACGTCCGCGCGGGGGCCGCGCGCGCCATTTTTCGAAGGCCTGATCGATACCGCGCAGCACGGCTTCGAGCGGGATGCCGGCGTTTTTCCAGGCCTCGATCAGGGCCCAATCCAGCGGCGAGAGCAGAAACAGGCCGGTCCCGCGGGCGCGCTGAAAATGGTCTTCGATTTCGGTGAAGTAGTTGAAGTAGTTTTCGGTCAACGGTTTGTTGATTGCGTTCCCAGATCAGCCGCAGGCCTTCGAGCGTGAGGTCTTCGTCGTAAACCTTCACCAGCCGCGAACCATCGGCGATCAACTGCCCTTGGCCGCCGGTGGCGATGGCCTTGGTGCCGGGTCCGAGCTGGGCGGCGATGCGTTCGACGATGCCATCGATCAGGCCGATGAATCCGTAATACAGGCCGGATTGAATGCTGCCCACGGTATTGCTGCCCACCAATTTTTCGGGCTCACGAAAATCCACCATGGGCAGGCGGGCCGTGCGTGCGAAGAGTCCGTTGATCGACATGCCGATGCCGGGCGCGATCAAACCGCCGAGGAATTCCGCATCTTTCGAAACCACGTCGAAGTTGATCGTGGTGCCCAGATCGACGATCACGCAGGGTCCGCCGTATTTATGAAAGCCAGCGACGGCGTTGACCACGCGGTCCGCGCCCACTTCGCGCGGGTTGTCGTAGAGAACCTTGATGCCGGTGTCGGTGGCGGGCGTGACAAACATAGGCTGGCGCTGGAAATAGCGCTCGGCCATCGCGGTGAGGGGCTGATCTACCGCCGGCACGACGCTCGAAATCACCACGCCGTGGACTTGGCTCAGATCCAGCGCGGAGAGGGAAAACAGGTTGCGCATCAGGATGCCCCACTCGTCGGGAGTCTGGTCGCGAATGGTGCGCAGGCGCCAACGGCCGCTGAGCTTGCCGTTCAGGAACGCGCCGATCGTGATGTTGGTGTTGCCCGCGTCGAGTGCTAGGAGCATGGGATCGTCAGATCGGCCGCACGCCGCCGGCCAGGATTTTCGTCACCGTTCCATTATCCTGCCGGAGAAGCAGGAAACCGCAAGGGTCGAGTCCGCGGGTCACGCCTTCGAGGATGACGCCGTCTTGATCAACCCGGACGCGGCGGCCGTGCACGTAACTGGAGGCGAGACCGAAAGCTTTGCAGATCACCTCTGGGCCGCGTTGCTTGAGGACGTTGCAGGAAGCGTCGACAGAATCTACTAACGGGCCCAGCACCTCTTCCCGGGTGACCGACGCACCGGCCATCGTCAACGAAGTCGCGAGTGGCGCGATCTCCGGCGGGAAGCTGGTGTGCCCCACGTTGATGCCGATCCCGGCGATCACCGCGCCGCTTTCCATCTGCGCCAGGATACCGGCGCACTTCTTTTCGCCGAGCAGCACATCGTTGGGCCAGCGCAAGTCGGGTGCGAGGCCGGTGACATCGGCGATGGCGTCGCGAGTCGCGAGCCCCAGAGCGAGCATCACCAACGGCAGCGATTCGTGGCCGAGCGCGAGCCGCAACACGATGGAGACGTATAGTCCCGCTTCCGGCTCGGAGTGCCAGGAATGTCCCGCGCGCCCGATGCCGGCGGTCTGTTCGTCGGCTCCAACGACGGTGCCGGATGCGCAGCCCTCACGAGCCAGCCGCGCCGCAACCGTCATGGTGGAATCGAGAGAAGGGAACCACTCGACGCGGCGGCCAGGCAAGTCGAATTTCATTCCGTCAACGCAGCCTGGTTCTTGGCGAGCTGCGCTTGGTATTCGGCGAGCTTGGACCGCATGCCGTCGATCACATGCGCGGGGGCCTTCGAGACAAAACTTTCGTTTCCAAGCTGGCGCAGGGAATTGGCGATTACTTTCTCAAGCTGCTCGTTGTCTCTCTTGAGGCGATCTTTCTGCTCGTCGGAGGCGCCAGCGGCTTCGGGCAGGTCGAGCTTGAGGTCGAAGCCCGAGCCTTCGCGGGGACGGACCTCGAGGCTGACATTCGTGAGGCGCTCGATAGTCTCCATCGGCACGGAACCCGCGAGTGACAGCGTGCCCGAAAGCTTCACTTTGCGATCGATCTTGTGGTCGGCGCGCGATTCACGGATGGCCGTGACGATGTCCTGCAGAAGCTTCATTTCGCGCTCGGCGTCGGGATCGTTCAACGCAGATTCGTATTGCGGATAGGCTTCCAGCGCGATCGAGGTTTCATGGCCGCGGCGGTGCCACAACTCCTCCGTGATGAAAGGGCATCAACGGGTGCAGCAGCAGCATAGCCTTCTCATGAACTTGATAAGCGAAGCCCCAATCGGTGTCGGACTTCTTCAGTTCCAGATACCAATCGCAGAACTCGTCCCAGAAGAAAGTCCACACCGCATCCGCCGCTTCGTGATAGCGATGATGCTCGAAACGCCTTGTTCGCTTTGTCGATTGCGGCATTGAGGCGGCTGCCGATCCACCGGTCCGCGAGCGACGTGCGTGAGCCGGCGCCTTGCTCCTTGCTGAACAGCAGCCGCGAGGCGTTCCAGATCTTGTTGGCGAACTTACGCCCGCGCAGGATCACTTCTTCGCTCAGCGCGATATCGTTGCCGGGCGCGGCGGCCACCAGCAGCCCGAAGCGCACGGCGTCGGTCCCGTACTTGTCGTTGACCACCAGAGGATCGATCACGTTGCCCTTGGTCTTCGACATCTTCTGGCGCTCGGCGTCGCGCACCAGGCCGTGGATGTGGACCTGGCGGAAGGGCACGTCGCCCATCATTTCCATGCCCAACATGATCATGCGCGCGGCCCAGAAGAAGATGATGTCGAAACCGGTCACCAGCAGCGACGTCGGATAGAACGCGCGCAGGTCGGGCGTGTCGTCGGGCCAGCCCAGCGTCGAGAACGGCCACAGGCCGGAGCTGAACCAGGTGTCGAGCACGTCGGTTTCCTGCGTGAGTTTCTCCGAGCCGCAGTGCGAGCACGTCGTTGGCGTCTCGCGCGCCACCGTGACGTCTTTGCAATCGCCGCAATGCCACGCGGGAATGCGATGGCCCCACCAGAGCTGGCGCGAAATGCACCAGTCGCGGATGTTGTACATCCACTCGAAATAGGTCTTCGACCAGTTGGCGGGAACGAAGGTGATGCGGCCGTCTTCCACCGCTGCGATCGCGGGCTCGGCCAGCGGCTTCATCTTCATCCACCATTGCTTGGAGACCAGCGGCTCCACGATCGTCTTGCAGCGATGGCATTTGCCGACGTTCAGCTTGTACGGCTCGATTTTTACGAGCAACCCGAGCTCCTCCAATTCCGCCACGATGCTGCTTGCGGGCTTCGAAGCGGTCCAGGCCGGCGAACTTTCCCGCCGCCGCGGTCATCTTCGCGTCTTCGCCGATCACCTGGATGCTGGGCAGGTCGTGGCGCTTGCCGGCTTCGAAGTCGTTGGGATCGTGCGCGGGCGTGATTTTCACGGCGCCGGAGCCGAACTCGAGATCGGCCATGTCATCGAGCACGATCGGAATCTCGCGATCGGTCAGCGGCAGCTTCACGTTGCGCGGATGCAGGCGCGCCGCGCGCGGATCTTGCGGATTGATGGCGACGCCGGTATCGCCCAGCATGGTTTCCGGGCGCGTGGTGGCGACCACAATCGATTCGTCAGCTGCCCACAACCGGATAGCGAATGTGCCACAGGCTGCCCTCGGTCTCCTCGTGCTCCACTTCCAGATCGGAGAGCGCCGTCTGGCAGCGCGGGCACCAGTTGACGATGTAATCGCCCTGATAGATCGAGCCCTTTTTCGTACAGGCGCACGAAAGCTTCGCGCACCGCGCGCGAGAGGCCGGGATCGAGCGTGAAGCGCTCGCGCGACCAGTCGCAACTGACGCCGGCGCGCTTCATCTGTTCGACGATGCGGCCGCCGTTTTCTTCTTTCCATTTCCAGACGCGGGCTTCGAAGGCCTCGCGGCCCAGGTCGCGCTTGGTCAGACCTTCTCCGGCGAGCTGCCGCTCCACCATGATCTGCGTGGCGATGCCCGCGTGATCGGTGCCGGGCAGCCACAGCGTGTCGACCGGCTTTCCGTCGGGCGTCCGTTCATGCGCCGCCAGCGGACTTGGGCGTCGATGATGGAATGCTCGAACATGTGCCCCATGTGCAGGGAGCCGGTGACGTTCGGCGGCGGAATCGCCAGCGAGAAATAGGGCTCGCCGGGATGCGCCTCGGCGCGGAAGGTGTTGTGCTCCACCCACCACTCGGCCCAATGCGGCTCGAACCGCTGGGGCTCGTAAACTTTATCGATTTCCATGGGGAAATTCGATTTTAGCAGGTGAGTATATCGCGACGTCCCGCGTTGCCTCCGTCCGCCTCGATGTATACTCAATGTAGATCCGGATGCCGAACGATACGCAGGTCGCGAAATGGGGCAACAGCCTGGCGGTGAGGATTCCGCGTGCGATCGTCAAAGACGCTGGTCTAGCCGAGGGCGACCGGTTATCGCTCGATCTGGGAGCCGACGGCGCCATCATCCTGCGCTCGAGCCGCCGGAAGTACTCGCTGGACGAGTTGGTGGCGGGAATTTCGAAAAAGAACCAGCATCGTCAGACGAATTGGGGAACGGCGCAAGGCAAGGAATCCTGGTAGATGGCCGCTTTTGTTCCGGATGCGGGTGACCTGGTGTGGCTCACCTTTGATCCGCAGGCGGGGCGGCGTCCGGCGCTGGTTCTGAGTCCGCGGTCCTACAATCAAAAATCCGGACTGGCGCTGGTTTGTCCCATCACCAGCCATGTCAAAGGGTATCCGTTCGAAGTGCCGCTTCCGGCGGGCTGTGGCGTGAGCGGCGCGATCCTGGCGGATCATTTGAAGAGCCTCGATTGGAACGCGCGGCGGGCTACGAAGATCGGCCGTCTTCCGCAACCAACCTTGGATGAAGTTCTCGCGAAGCTCGCTCCGCTATTGGGGTATTGATTACTCCGCGAGCAATCGCTCCAACAGATCGTCGACCTTGAGGTAAGGCGCCCACTGGCGCAAGTAGGCGAGATCCAGATGCGGACCACTGACCTTGAGAACGCCGCGCAGATCGTTCCACTGGCGCTCGGAGGTTTCGCCTCCGGCCCGGTACCATTCCAGCTTGCGGAGGATCGTGTCCTCGGCGGTCGCGATGGCGCATTCGAGCGGTTCGGGGCCGAATGATAGGCAGTGCTCAAAATGACGCCGGGCGAAGGATATCCGGCTGTACTCGTCATTGCGGAGCGGGAAGACATCCACCTTGAATGAGGATTTGTAGTGAATCACATTAAAAGAACGCCCGCGGCTTAGGGCATCGCGTATCATTGCTGCGTCCGCATAGAAATCTGGCTGCAACGAGATTGCGAATTCGTCCACCTGCTCTGGGCGAAGGTCGGCGACAATATGTAAATCCAAGGTCGGCCGGGAGATCCCGTGAACCGAACTCGCGACGGACCCGCCCGCGAGATATGGAATTTCCATGCGATCCAACACCCCCAGCACCCGGCCAACGGCGTCAGCCGGGCTTGTCATTTTCGGGATCCCAGCCGTAGGCACGAATCATCAGTTCTCTCGGGAGATGCCGCGCGGCGACTCGCAGCAAAACTTCGTGGTCGCTCGCCTCCGGGTGCAACCTGCGAACGCCCATTTCGTACAATTGCAGAACGAATTGGGCGCTACTCAGCGTAACCGCCAGCTTTTCCCCGGCGGGCATCTTCCGCAGCAGTTCCAGCCACACTTCCATGGCGCGCGGATCGGTGTCGGTGAATTCTTCCGGGTGCATAGGGTTGTGCCTCGTCCTATCCGTGGAGTTTAGCAGGAGCGCGCTAGAATAGGCGCATGAATTATTACGGAGCCAAAGACCTCGCCGCCGCTTTTCGCACGGTGCGCAAGAACACGCTGATTGTGGCGGAAGAGATCCCGGAAGACAAGTACGGTTTTCGCCCCGCTGAGGGCACCAAGACAGTGGGCGAACAGCTCACTCACATTGCTTTGGGCCCGCGGTTCCAGGAGCAAATCAATCTGATCGAGAAGCGCACCACCATGGAAGGCTTTGATTTTATGGGCCTGATGGCCACCTTCATGGCCGAACAAGCCAAACCGCGCACGAAGGCCGAAATCATTGCTCTGCTCACGAGTGAGGGCGAGAAGTTCGCCACGGCTGTCGAGGCGCTATCAGACGACTTCCTGGGCCAGAGCATCTCCATGCCGCCGGGCGCACCGCAGACCAGCCGCACGCGTTTCGACATGCTGATGAGCGTGAAGGAACATGAGATGCACCATCGCGGCCAGCTCATGCTGATCGAGCGCATGCTGGGCATCACGCCGCATCTTACCCGCGAAGGACAGGCTCGCTTCGCCGCCATGCAGGCGGCCGCGGCGCAGAAGGCGTAAGCCGCATTAAAGCTGCAGCCGCCGGAATTCGCCGGAGGCGGGCGATGCCGGAGTTCCCGGCCGCCCGTCCTTCCGGATTCCCCCCTCGATGGCCGCTGCTTCCACCACTTCGACAAACCGTTCCGCATCGATCGGTTTATTGATGAACTGGTCCATGCCAGCCGCTAGGCACCGTTCGCGGTCGCCTTTCATTGTGTGCGCGGTCAAGGCCAGAATGGGCGTGTACGTTCCGCGCTCCTTTTCGATTTCGCGAATCCTCGTGCTGGCCTGCAAGCCGTCCATGTCCGGCATTTGCACGTCCATCAGAATCACATCGAAGGATTGGGTCGAGACGCGGTCCAGCGCTTCGCGTCCGCTGCCGGTCACCGTCACCGAATGCCCGCGCTTTTCGAGCAGGCGCTTCACCAAGTGCTGATTGATGATATTGTCCTCAGCCAGCAGCACCGAGAGACCGGCTGGAGGCTGGCCGCTTGTTGTCCCCACCGCCCCCAGCATATTTTGCAGGCTGATGCTGTCCACCGGCCGCATTTCTGCGGAAAGCGCCGGCTCGGGTGCCAATTGGAAGCGCGACGTAAAGCGGAACGTGCTGCCGCGTCCCGGCTCGCTCTCGACGCGGATGGTTCCTCCCATCAGATCCACCAGGCGCGTGCAGATTGCCAGCCCCAGCCCGGTGCCGCCGAACTTGCGCGTGGTCGATCCGTCGGCTTGCCGGAACGCCTCAAAGATCATCTTCTGCTGCGCGGGCGGGATGCCAATGCCGGTGTCGGATACCGAGAAGCGCAGCGTTACGGCGTCGTCATCTGCCACAGCCCCGGACCCGACCTCTACTGCCAATTCCACTCGACCTTTCATCGTGAATTTGAGCGCATTTCCTAAAAGATTTGTGATGATCTGGCGCAGCCGTAAAGGATCGCCAACCAGGCGGTCCGGCACCGCGGCTTCCACTCGCGTGTCGAGGCTAAGATTTTTCTGCTCCGCCATGAAGCGGAAAATGCGGCTGCTGTCCGATATGCACTGGCTCAGTGAAAACTCGATGGGATTCACTTCCAGGCGCCCAGCTTCGATCTTGGAGAAATCCAGAATGTCGTTCAGTAATTCCAAGAGCGAGTGGGCCGAGAGCCGCGACATCTCCAGGTATTCGCGCTGCTCCGCCGTCAAGTTAGTGGCCAGCGCCAAGTCGGTCATGCCGATGACGCCATTCATGGGCGTGCGGATCTCGTGGCTCATGTTGGCCAGGAATTCGCTCTTCAGTTGGTTGGATTGCTTGGCGTCCACCAGCAGGCGTTCGATCTCACGCTTCTGTTCCTGCACCACTGCGTTTTCCTGCTCGGTGCGGGCTTTTTCCTCCAGAACACGTTGTTTTTCCTCTAAAAGTTGCTGCGTGCGGTGAGCAACGGCTACTTCCAGGCGCATCTTTTCGTCTTCCAGGCGGTACGTGCGCCGCTCCCATAAGACGCGCACGAAGACCAGAGCGAGAAGCGCCGTCGCGATGCGGAACCACCAGCTATACCACCACGGCGTCAAGACCTGGAAACTCAAGCGCGCCGGTTCGTCGCTCCACAGCCCTTGCGTGTTGCGGGCCTCTACTTCGAGCATATAATCGCCCGGAACCAGGTTGGGATAATTCAACTCGCGCTCGCTGGTCTCGATCCAGGCCTTGGCCCGATTCATCCGGTAACGAAACATTACCGACGATTCCTGGACAAACGTCAGCGCGGCGAAGCGCAGGTGCAGCGAGTTGTCACGATACGGAATTTCGGCGGGGGTGGCAAGATCACCCTCAAGATCGCCGAACTTCACCGACGTGAACACCACCGTAGGCGGCACATTCGGCGGCGCCACGGCAGCGGAATGAAAGCGCGAGAGCCCGCGGCTGGTGCCAATCCAGACACCGCCGGGCTCGGCAAAGAAGGCGTTAGTATTGCAGTCTCCCCAAATCAGGCCGTCGGAGCGTCCGTAGTGACGCCAGACTGAATGGTCGAATACATCTACACCGCGGTCCGTGCCCACCCACAGGCGTCCGGCGGCGTCGAATCCCAGGAACAGGGTCTTATCCGAGCGCAAGCCGTCGGCGGTGTTGTAATCCTTCACTTCGGGCTTGCCGCGATTCTTGGAGAAACTCAATCGCGAAACGCCGAAAGCGTCGCGGTAGCCGGCCCAGATCGAGCCGTCTCTATCCTCAGCCAACTGCGCCACGCCGTCGGCGCGAAGACCGTCGGCTTTGGTATAGCGGGTCCACACACCTTCCGACCAGCGCGCTAACCCTAAGTCTCCCGCGACCCAGACTTGTCCGCGGGCATCTTCGATGGCCTTCAGAAATCTCTCGTCGTCGCGTGTGCCTTGTGGAAGCTGCCGGTCGAATGTGGCCTTCTCTCCAAAGACCACCGGCGCGCGGCTGCGGAATAGTCCGGTGTTCGCGGCAACCCAGACGAGTCCATGATGGTCCACCATCACGGAACGCACACCGCCAGCGGGAAGGCCGTCGGCCGCGCCGAAAGTACGAATCTGTTTGCTGCGCGGATTAAACTGCCGCAGGCCGCCGGGCTCTCCGCCGATCCATAGGGTGCCATCGGGATTCGAAGCCAGCGCGCGAACCATCTCCAGGCCATCCACTGGGAATTGTTTCCAGTTGAGCCGTCCGCTTTTATCTTCCGCTTCCGCGTAGTTCAATCCGAACTGCGTGCCTACCCACATGCGGCCGCCGCTATCCCGCGTGACGGACCACACCGATTCACGGCTCAAGCCATCATGCGCAGTCCAGCTTTGCCACTCGCCGTAGCCCAGCCAGCGCGCCAATCCGGAACCTAGCAGTCCCAGCCAGACGGAACCTTCGCGGTCTTGAAAAACTGCCGAGATGTCGTTACTGGTGATGCCCTGCTCGGCGTCGATCAGCTCCCAACCGCCAGCGGTTTGGCGCATCAGTCCACGGTTAGTCGGCGCCAGCAGGCGTCCTGCTGGATCCAACGCAATCGTCGGAAAAGTGTTGGTGGACTCCGCAAGCCCCGTTTGCAGCTCAAAGCGTAGGGAGCCGCTGCGGCGCAAATAGAGAGCGGTGGCGCTACGCACCCACAAGTTTCCGTCGGCGTCGCCCAGGATCGCCTCCCACCGGTCCGGCGGCAGGCCTTCGACGGCGCTCACGTCACTGACGGCCCGGTTATCCAATTCACACAGATCCCGGCCGCAACTAAACCAGACCACGCCGGAAGCATCGGTATAAACGCTGGCCGATGCGCCGCGCCCCGCTGGCGCAAGTTCGCCCGGCTGCTCAACGGGCCGTATTGCAACGCCGGACTTACTCATGTCGCCGATGGCCAGACCTAAGTTCGTGGCCAAATACAGATGTCCATTGCGATCCGACGAAATCCCCTGGCGCCCGATGACCGCTCTTCCGTTTAGAGCTATCGACTCGAAGCGGTCATGTGCGCTGCGCGCAAGACCGCGATCCGTGCTGACCCACAGCGTCCCGTCGGCACTTTCATGGAGCGCTTCGATACGCGTACCCGGCAGTCCTTCGCGCGTGGTGAAGGCGTTAAAGTGATTCCCGTCGTAGCGGTACAAGCCATCCTGCGTGCCCACCCAGAGGAACCCCGCGCGATCCTGCAACACGGCCTGCACGGCCAGGTTCTTGAGCCCTTCTTCTTCGCCGTAGAACTTGAAGTTGTAGCGCTGGGCCAACACAGACGGCGCGGCGAGAGAACAGAGTTCCAGAGCCAGCAGCGAGATTGGACGCAGGCGCAGCATTCGTGCACCTTAAATTCGGCTGTTTTGGCTAGATTCGTTAGGAGATATAGCGATATGGAACGGTTCGGACCGTTTCGGCCGTCCACTGCCAAGCGGCCCATAATCTTTACCCGGTATGCTGAAATGGCATGTCGGGACTAATGTCGGGACGAATGTCGGGACAGCAGGCGTGAAGCCACGAGTAGCGGTCGCGGGCGCGGGGGCGTTCGGCAAGAATCATCTGCGGGTCATTCAGCAGTCGGAACACGCCGAGTTGGCTGGGGTCTATGACTTGGACCCAGCGCAGGCCGCGGCGGTCGCGGAGCCGCATGGATGCCGCGTGTTCCAGAGCCTCGACGAGCTGGCGGAAAACGCCGATGCGGCGGTGATCGCATCGCCCACCGTCACGCATTCCGAAGTGGGGTGCAAGCTGATGGAAGCGGGTCTCGACGTAATGGTGGAGAAGCCCATCGCGCACACGCTCGAAGCCGCGCGCGCTCTGGTGGACACCGCCGGACGCAAGCAGCGCATTCTGCAAATCGGGCATCTGGAGCGCTTCAATCCCGCCATCATCGCGTTGGCCGGAGCGATTGGTAAGCCCTTGTTTTTCGAGATTCACCGCTTGAGCGTATTCACCCCGCGCTGTCTCGACGTGGACGTCGTGCTGGACCTGATGATTCACGATGTCGACATCATCCTGGCGCTCACCGGCGAGCGGCCGCAGGAAATCCGCGCCGCGGGCATCCGCATTCTGTCCCAGAAAGTGGACATCGCCAACGTGCGTGTGCAATTTCCCAGCGGCTGCGTGGCGAATCTTACCGCTAGCCGCGTCTCCACCGAGCGCGTGCGCAAGCTTCGCTTGTTCCAGCCGCACGAATATATTTCGCTCGACTATGGCCGCCAAGACGCCGTGCGCTTTCGCGTAAAACCGCCGATGGCCATCGACTTCGCGCCCCTGCCGGTAACCAAGGACGAACCGCTGCGTCTTGAACTTGAGGGTTTTTTCGAGAGCATTGCCACGCGGCGGCCTCCGCTCGTGACCGGCGCGCAGGGCTTAGCGGCGCTGGAGGTGGCTTTCGAAATCCTTGATAAAATTGAGGAACATTACCGCCTGGTGGAAAAAACGCTAGGAAGCACGTGAAAACCGACCAGCTCAACGATCGCGATGATCTGAATGATCGCGTGAACGATGCGCCCCGCGATCTCGACGATCTGAATTTTCTGCGCGAGTGGCGCGAGCCCATCCCGCGCGCCCGAATTGCCGCAGCAGCAGTGGGAGCCGTCCTCTATCACCTGGCGGCGATCGCCGTGGTGGTGGCTGCTCTCAACGCTCCGCCGCCCAATTATTCCGGCGATTTCCGGATCGACCTGCGAAGGGCAGTGGTGCTCTACACTCCACCCGACGTGATCCGCAAGCCGCCGGTCCCGAAAGAACTGACCCAACGCGATCCCAACCGTGGCAAGATCACGAATGATCTGGACGTGCGCAGCGCCGCGCCGCCCGCACCTGCCCCCCAAGCTCCGCGTTTCCGCGCGCCCGCGCCCGCTCCGGTTCCTACGCCTGCGGTCCCCGCCCCCATTGAGCCGCCCAAGATTGACGCCGCCGTGGTTCCACCGCCGCCGGCCGCCTCGCCCGGGAACCTGCCGCAAGCCGCGCCTCCGCCAGTCGAAAAACCCAAGCTCGCGTTTGAGCCGGTGGGAGCAGGCGGATCTTCGCCGCACCCGAATGCGAACCCCAACGTAAAGCTGCCGCCCATCGCCAATACCATTGCCGACGTGCTGCGGACGCAGGCCGCTCCGGCCAACTTGCCGCCTGCCGCACCCGCCGGTGGAATCATGATCGGCGATATGGACGACATAACCTCGCTGGCCAGTCCCGACGCCCCATCCCCCGGACCCGCGCGCAGTAATCTACAGCTCTTGAGTGACCCGGCGGGTGTGGATTTCAAGCCCTATCTGGTACAGGTGCTGGCCGCCGTGCGCACGAACTGGCTCTCCGTGATTCCGCAGAGCGCGCGCATGGGGCGACGCGGCCGGGTGCTGATCCAGTTCATCATCAACCGCCGCGGCGGCGTTCCCAAACTGGTAATCGCCGAATCGTCGGGGACGATCGCATTTGATCGCGCGGCAGTCGCCGGCATCAGCGCCTCCTATCCCTTCCCGCCCCTGCCGAATACTTTTAAAGGCGAAGAAATTCGCTTACAGTTGGCGTTTACCTACAATCCACAGGGCCGTTGAGACGGTTCCCGGGCGATAATCCCAAGAAGAGACAATCCCAACATGAACCGGCGCTTCCTCTACGCCATGCTGACCTACGCAGCCCTAGCGATTCTCGCGGTCTTCACCCTAGACGGCCTGATCCGCATCGCGACCTTAGTACTCCTGGGCGGATTCGCGTTGAAAACCTATCTGGCAGTGCTTAAAAGCCGCATTGACTAAGCGTGCGACATATCTCCCAGTGGGATCATTTTAGGCCTCATCTAGGGTCATCGTTCTAGGTACTAACTTATTCCTTCTCGATAAGCTGCTATACGAGCCGGAGGATTTCGGAGGGCGACCGATACCAGATCGGTTGCTCACGTTCCGGTTTGGGAGGGAAACGTGAAAAGTCAGTTCCAAAACGGTACGCGGCCAGGTTTGCAAAGCAAAGCACCCGACCGGATCGATCTGACCCAAAACGGTGCGATCCCCTCTCGTTCTCAACGAGTTAAGTCACCTCTCCTGGGCCTGAATCCGGGATTTTCCCGGTACTCTACGCCGATTGGTCTAGAGCGTGCCTTTTCTAAGTCATCGGAACAACAATCATGAGACTAAAAACAGCCGCCGCCACTGCCCCCGCGCTTCAGATTCAGACCCGTCCCCAGACCCGGTTGCGGGCTGTCTCAGGCAAAGCCGCCGCATCCAAGAGCGCTCCCATGAAGCCGATGGCGACCAGCCCCTCGCTGCGCAGCCGGACGGTCCCCAAGGCCGGCGCTGCGTTGACTGCGGTACCCCGGAAAGCTGTCGCGGCTGGTTCAGTCCAGACTGTCCAGCCGAATGCCGTGAAACAGAATGCGGCGAAATCGAGTGCGAAATTGGGCGTGGCGAAACCGAACGCCGCGCAACTCAACGCGGCTCAGCAGAGCGCCAAGCTGGCGCGGCGCGACCGTGTGGTCCTGGAGCATTTGCCGCTGGTGAAAGCCATCGCGATTCGGGTGCATGAAAACCTGCCGGTGCATGTGGACGTAGACGACCTGGTGCACTCCGGCGTTCTCGGACTCTTCGACGCGGCTAGCAAGTACAACCCCGAAAAACAAGTTGCTTTCTCGAGCTATGCCAAGCACCGCATCAAGGGCGCGATTCTCGACAGCCTGCGGCAGCTCGATTGGGCTTCGCGCGATATGCGCCGCCGCCACAAACAGGTGGAAGCCGCCACTCGCGAACTGGCCGCCACGCTGCAGCGCAATCCTACGGAATTAGAAGTCGCGCAGAAGCTGGGCATCGATCAGGAGCGCTGGCGCAGCATGATGCTGGACCTGCGCAACGTCGGTCTGGTTTCGGCCTCGACGCGCACCAACGAAGGCGACGATTTGCCGGCGCCGGATTTCCCGTGCAAGCCCGAGTCGCATCCGGATTCGATCTGCTCGCCGCGAACAACTGCGCGGCGTGCTTGGGCGTCGCGATGAAGACTCTGCCGGAGCGTTATCAGAAAGTGGTCTCGCTTTACTACAGCGGCGAGATGACCATGAAGGAAATCGGCGGCATCCTGGGTATCAACGAAAGCCGCGTGTCGCAGATTCACAAGGCGGCGCTGGAGAAGATGCAGGTGGTCCTCCAGACCAACGGCATCACTTCGCCGCAGGCGTTTTAACAGCAGCCTGTTGCGGTAACATCGCAGCATGCGGCACCGCATTCTGCGTTCCATTTCTCTACTGGCCATCTGCGCAGCCTCGCAAGCGCAAACGGTCGACTCGCCCCAGACTAACGCCGAACTGTTGCGCCACTATCAGGCGCTGGTCCGCATCGACACCACCGATCCGCCGGGCAACGAGACCAAGGCCGTCGATTACATCAAGCAAGTCCTGGAAGCCGAAGGTATTCCTGTCATCGTCACGGCCCAGGACCCGGCGCGCGCGAATCTGATTGCGCGACTGAAGGGCAATGGATCGAAGCGGCCCATTCTGCTGTTGGGCCACACCGATACCGTCCGCGTGGATGCATCCAAGTGGACGTTCCCCCCGTTCAGCGCCGCGCGCGATGGCGGGTACATCTATGGACGCGGGACACTCGACAACAAGTGGCAGGTGGCTGCCGGCATGATGACGATGCTGCTGTTAAAACGCGGCAACGTCGCTCTGGATCGTGATGTGATCTTCGCAGCGGAAGCCGGCGAGGAAGCGTCGACCGGTCCTGGCATCGAACACCTGGTGGCGCAAAACTGGAACGACATCGACGCCGAAGCGTGTCTGGCGGAATCGGGCAGCGTGGTTCGGACCAACGGCAAAGATCGCTACGCTCTCGTCCAAACCGGCGAGAAGCTGCCGAATGGAGCGCGCCTGGTAGCCCACGGAGCCTCCGGCCACGGTTCGCGGCCCATGCGCAGCAGCGCGATTTTGCACCTATCAGAAGCCGTCGAGAAAGTGGCTTTGTGGGATCCGCCCATGCGATTCAACGACACTACCCGAGCATACTTCGAGAAATTGGCGACCATCAGCACGCGCGAAGAAGCGGACCGCTATAACGACTTATTCGATCCCGCGAAATCCGCTGCGAGCCGCGAGTATATGGCAGAGCACGAGCCCGGCCGCTACTCCATGCTGCACACTTCAATCTCGCCCGACATTATCAGCGGCGGCTTTCAGATCAATGTGATTCCATCGCAGGCCGAGGCCACGCTGGATATTCGCGCCCTGCCGGATGAGAACCTGCCGGCCTTCTATGACATGATGCGCAAGGTGATCAACGATCCGTCGGTGGAAGTCATCCCGGAGTCCAAAAATGCTCGCCCCGGCGCCGCGCCGTCACGCATCGATTCCGAGATTTATCACGCCATCGAAGCAGCTCATCGAAAAATCTATCAGGTACCCACCATACCGACCATGAGCACCGGCGCTACCGATATGGCGTTTCTGCGCGCGAAGGGGATGCAATGTTATGGCGTCGGGATCGCCATCGATGACGAGGACGCCGACAAGGGCTTCGCCTCCCACAGCGACCAGGAGCGGATCCGCGAAGAGTCACTCTACAAGTTCATGCAGTTTCAGTGGGACGTGCTGACGAACGTGGCGATGTCCAAGAAGTGATGTTGCAAGCGGCTGCTAAAATCGTCGAGTAGGTGATCCCCGCAACCAAACCACTCACGGTGCGCCAGTTCTTTGGCCGCAAGGGACTGCTTTCCGAGTGGCATTCGAACTACGAATTTCGCGCGGGGCAGCTCGCCATGGCGGAGGCCGTCGGAATCCGCGCTGGCCGAGAAGAAGCACTTAATTGTCGAAGCCGGAACCGGCACCGGGAAGACGCTGGCGTATTTGGTCCCGGCACTTCTTTGCGGCAAGCGGGTGGTGATTTCCACCGGCACCAAGAACCTGCAAGAACAGCTCTTCTTCAAAGACATTCCCTTTCTCGAACAGCATCTGGGGCCGTTGCGCGCCTGCTACATGAAGGGTCGTGGCAATTACGCCTGCCGCCAGAAAATTTACGATGCGGAAAGCGAGCCAATCCTGGAGGGCCTGGAAGAAGTCGCCGACTTCCGCATCATCCGCGAGTGGGAGAAGACCACCGAGACCGGCGACCGCTCCGAGATCAAGACGCTGCCCGAATCGAGCACCGCTTGGGCTAAGATCGACGCGCGCAGCGATCTCTGCTCCGGCCAGAAGTGTCCGCAATTTGAGCGCTGCTTCATTACCGCCATGCACCAGCGCGCGCAGGAGAGCGACATCATTATCGTCAATCACCACCTGTTCTTCGCGGATTTGGCCGTGAAGGGCGGGCCGATTGGTGTATCGAGGGGGGGCGAACCCGGCGGCATCATTCCAGATTATGGCGCGGTGATTTTCGACGAGGCGCACGACATCGAAGACGTCGCGGGGCAGTATTTCGGGACCTCTGTTTCAACGTATCAGTTCGAAGAACTGACGCGCGACGTTGCGGGTCTATCGCGCCGCAAAAACTTCGGATCGAAGGAACTGGATCGCATTCTCACCACTCTGGGCGAGCGCGCGGCGCAGTTTTTCGGATCTGTTCGGCGCGACCGAAGGACGCTCCGGTTTTCGCTCGCACGAGGCGTTTCTGATGCAGCACGAAGAATCCTATCGCGACATTCTCGCGGCGCTGGAGATCGTCGCGCTGCAACTGGAGTTGCTGCGAGCTGCGCCGGAGGAAACCATTCCATTGGTGAATCGCGCGCGGGAGATCTCACGGCGCTTGCAGTTCTGGATGGAGTCCGGCGAAAAGTCTTACGTGTATTGGATCGAGCGCCGCGGCCGCGGTACATTCCTGCAAGCCACGCCGATCGATGTATCGCAATTGCTCGACGAAAAGCTGTTCGATTCCATCGACACCGCGATTCTGACTTCGGCAACCCTGGCCGTCGCCGGAGAGTTTGAGTTCACTAAGCAGCGACTCGGCCTGCGCAACGCACGCACGCTTGTCGTCGAGAGCCATTTCGATTACCACCAGCAAGCTCTGCTCTACGTCCCGCAAGAGTTGCCCGATCCGCGCAGCCCGGCATTTTCATCGGCGGCAGCGCGTGAGATCATTGAAATCCTGACCCACAGCCGCGGCCGCGCATTTGTGCTCTTCACCAGCTATCAGCAGATGCGCTTGATCTACGACAAAGTTTCGCTCGAAGTGCCCTACCAGACGCTGCTGCAAGGGAGCGGTCCGCGCAGCGCGCTGCTGGAAGAATTTCGCACCACGCGCAACGCCGTGCTGTTCGCGACGTCATCATTCTGGCAAGGCGTGGATGTGCCGGGGGAACAGTTGAGCTGCGTTATCATCGATAAGTTGCCGTTCGCGGTGCCGAGCGATCCGGTGGTGGAAGCGCGCATCGCGGCGATTCGTAACGACGGCGGCGATCCGTTCGCGGGCTACCAGGTGCCGCAGGCGGCTATCGCGTTAAAGCAGGGATTCGGACGGCTGATCCGCAGCCGGACTGATCGCGGGGTCCTTACGCTGCTCGACAATCGCATCACTAAAACGCGCTACGGGCAGATCTTTTTCGACAGCCTGCCGGATTACTCGTTCACCACTAAGCGTGACGATGTGGAAAGGTTTTTCGACGATGTTTGAAGTTGCCGTGGAACAGAGCTTCGCCTCGGCGCACGCGCTGCGCAACTACAAAGGACGCTGCGAGAACGTGCATGGCCACAATTGGAAGGTGCGCGTAGTAATTGAGGGCGAGAAGCTGGACGCGACCGGCATGCTGGTGGACTTCCTGGACGTGAAGAGCTTCATGGCCGAGATCCTCGACCGCATCGATCACCAGTTCTTGAACGAGATCCCGCCGTTCGACGTCGTCAACCCATCAGCGGAGAACATCGCCGAATACTTCTATCAACAATTGAACGGAAAGCTCACAGAGACACCCGTTCCCGTGCGCATACGCGAAGTAAAAATCTGGGAGACGGAAATTCAGTCGGCGACGTACCGCCCGTAGGAGTTAACGTCGTCCGACGCTAGCGATTGAACCAAGCGGCGTTGCGCTGAGCGAAATCGGCCCACTTCTCGGGCAGATCGTCGATGGCGAAGATCGCTGACACCGGGCACACAGGCACGCACGCACCGCAATCGATGCACTCCACCGGATCGATGTAAATCATCTCTTCGTTAGCGAATTTCTCGCTATCTTTTTTAGGATGAATGCAATCGACCGGGCACGCGTCCACACAGGCCGCATCCTTCACACCGATACAGGGTTCCGCAATTACGTACGCCATAGAATCTCTCTCGTTTTCACCCTTCGGGGCTCGCTTTTCACCCCTGGGGGGATTGGCGGGGCGGGGTTGAAACTACTTGTTTGAACTAATACTAATAGCATAGCTGGTTCGAGCCGGGCAAACGTGTAACAGTGGGCGGCGCTGGGGCGCAGCCCGGAGGGGATCAGATGCCGTTGAACGGCATCCTGTATTCGGGCTTAGCGGGTGGAGGTCAAATCCCGCTGGATGGCGAATTTGACCAAGCTCGCTACATCATGGATGTCGAGCTTCCGCATCAGGCTGGCGCGGTAGGTATCGACGGTCTTGGGGCTCAGATCCAGACGGGCGGCTATTTCCTTCGCGCGGGTTCCTTCCACCAGCAGTGAGAACACCTGATATTCGCGTGCGCTCAGAGCCTCCAGCGGGTCGTCAGGAATCGACCTTTGCCCCGGACTGAAGATCTTCTCCAGTTCGAGCGTCGGGGAGACGTAGATGCCGCCATCCAGAATCTGCTCGAAGGCTTCAAGTAGATGATGCGGCAGGGCCGGATTTAAGCAGGAACGCATTCACGCCGGCGCGCAATGCCTCGACTACTGTCTTGCGATCTTTGCGCGTCGAGAGAACCACGATGCGCGTTGCAATCTGGGCTTCCCGCAGCTTACGCACCATCGCCAGACTGAACAGGTCTGGCAGATTCAGATCCAGAACCGCGATATCGGGGCGGTTCGCCGTGATCATGCGCAGCGCCGAGGCGCCGTCGGAGCATTGGTCCGTCACCCGATAGTGGGGTGATGTCCGGCATAGCGCAGCCAGCCCTTCCCTGACAAGTGTCAGTTCATCGGCCAGCAAAATGGAATAGGTCTTGGGCTCTCTTACCGGGACCATGAGTATTCTGGGAACCGCCCAAAGCAGCGAGAAGGGTCCTTCCCCATCCCTTCACTCAAGAGTGAACCGCAGACGCTCTAATTCTCCAATAATTCGCGAGCGGATACTTCTATCCCCGTTCCAATATGGTCCCCGCCCGCGCCAGCCCGATTCCGACAACGCGCGAAACCCGCGCCCAATGCTATTTGAAGCTCTGTACCGCCTTGGCTTCGTCGTCGAAAACTTCAAACACGGTATACAATTTGGTGATCTGCAACAGGTCCTGGACGCGCTTGGTGAGGTTCAGCAGCTTCACCACGCCGCCCTGGTTGGCTACAGTGGTAAACCCTGAGACCAGCTCGCCAATGCCGGAGCTGTCGATGTAGGAAATCTCGGCGAGATTCAGCAGCAGCTTCTTGTGGCCGGCTGCCGCCAGATCCCGAATGGTGTCGCGGAACATGCTGGCGCCTTCGCCCAACGTGATGCGGCCCGCCGCATCTACCACCGTCACATCACCCACCTGGCGGGTGGTTAGTTTCACACTCACAGTAAAACCTCCTTCGCTTTCCTTGTTGACTATGTCGCTTTAGCTTTGTACTTTACCATTTTCACTTCGGTGCCTTGCGGCTGCCGTTTTGAGATCTGAAATTCGTCCATGAACGATTGCATCAGCATCACGCCGCGTCCCGAGCCGCGCAGCAGGTTTTCACCCACCAGCGGATCCGGCACGTCCTTCGGATCGAAGCCTTCGCCCTCGTCTTGCACCACGATGGTAAGCCTGTCGGCGGTTCGTTCCACCTTCAGATGTACCTTTTTCCGGGAATTGTAGCGGTTGCCATGCACCACGGCATTGACCATGGATTCGCGAATCGCAATACCGACGCGGTACAGATCGTCCTCATCCAAGCCCAAAGCGCTAGCTTCCGCAACCACCAGTTGCTCGGCGCTATCTACGCTTTCCAATGTGGACTCCAGCTCCCGTTCCAGGGTGTGCGCCTCCATACCCTCCTCGTCCGCTACAGAAATGAGACAACCTACCCGGATCGCGTGTGGCAAGTCGAACCGCTACATTAGAATAGTGCAGCCCACAAAGTCAAGAGCGAGGACCGCGTGCGTGCTGGCGCTCACTCTGCTGCCGGGCCCTCTCTTCGCGCAGCTTACGTCGGAACAAAAGCAAGCCAACCTGGCGTCCTTTGAAACCGTGTGGACCACCATCCGCGACAAGCACTGGGAGACGAATCCGGGCGGCCTGGACTGGCAGGCGATCCACGCGGAGTATCGCCCGCGAATGGAAGCCGCCGCGTCCACGGAAGCCGCGCGCTCGATCATGCGCGAAATGATCGGCCGCCTCAAGCAAACTCATTTTGCGATTTTTCCGGCGGCGGTGTATCAGGTTCTAGATGCCGATGGCAGCGGCGATGGCTGGCCTGGTTTTGACGTGCATGTGCTCGACGGCCGGGTGATTGTGACGGAGGTGTACCAGCCGCAGAGCAGCATCAAGACCGGATGGGAGGTCCTGCAAACAAACGGAGTCGATCTTGCCCCGCTCGTAGCCAAGTTACAGGCCGACCCCGCCATCCATGAATTGCAACTGGAGCGGGCGGTGGCAGCACGTCTATCCGGACAGATCGGGGCCCAGCGCTCCATGGTATTCGCCGATCGGAACAACGCGCGGGTTCGGCTGGACGTGAGGCTGCAAGCGCCGCGCGGCGAATTCTCCGGCTTCGGCAATCTGCCTCCACAGCCGGTCTGGTTTGAATCCAGGAAGCTGGGCAACACCGGCTACATCCGCTTCAACATATTCCTGGATCTGGTCCATCTCATGCAGGAATTTGGCGACGCCGTCCAGCAATGCGCCCACTGCGACGGCATCGTCATCGATCTGCGCGGGAATCCGGGCGGTATCGGAGCCATGGCCATGGGAATGGCGGGATGGCTGATCAAGCAGAGCGGGGAAAAGCTGGGGGTCATGTACATGCGCGGCGCCACGCTCAACTTTTTCATTAATCCACGCGCCGAGGCTTTCGAAGGCCCGGTCGCCGTGCTGGTTGACGGAAGCTCTGCTTCCACCTCGGAGATTTTCGCCGGCGGCCTCAAAGACCTGGGGCGGGCGCGCATCTTCGGCACGCGGACGGCCGCCGCGGCGCTCCCTTCGGTGATCGCGCGGCTTGCCCAACGGCGATGGCTTTCAATACGCGGTTGCGAATTATATTTCGGAGGGCGGCAAGGCGCTGGAAGGCAACGGCGTAGTCCCCGACGTGGAAGTGAAGCTCACCCGCGAGGCGCTACTGGCCGGGCACGATGCGGTGCTCGACGCTGCGCTAGATTGGATACGAAAGCAAAGGAATTGAAATGACCAAGCTCCTGAAATTCAGCTTACTGGCAGCGTTCGCGGCTGCTCTCGCGGCAGCTCAAGCGTTGCCCAAAGCCGAGACGATTCTCGACCGCTACAACGAAGTCACCGGCGGCAAGGCCGCCTACCAAAAGCACACGCAGGAAGTCATGACCGGAACCATATCCTTTCCGGCGCAAGGACTGGGCGGCAAGCTCACCCGTTATGCCAACGCCCCCGACAAAGAATATTCGGCGCTGGAGCTGGGGCCGATCGGCAAGATTGAATCCGGCTTCACCAATGGTGTCGCTTGGGAGAAGAGTTCGATCCTGGGCCCGCGCGTGAAGAGCGGCGACGAAAGAGACCAGGCCGCACGGGAAGCACTTTTTGATGCGCAGGTGGACTGGCGCAAGGTCTTTCCCAAGGCCGAGACTATCGGTTCGGAATCCGTAAATGGCGAGGACTGTTACAAGGTCTTGCTGACGCCTGCCGACGGGCAAACCGGAAACGCGCTTTTACTCGAAGAAATCCGGCTTGCTGCTAAAGACCACCACGACGGCGGTAAGCCCGATGGGAGAGGTGGCGGTTGAAGTCGAGGTGTCGGAATATAAAACCTTCGACGGCGTCCTGTATCCGACCCAGTCCAAGTCGAAGATGGGAGCACAGCAAATGGACATGCTGATCACGAATGTGAGTTTCGATCAGCCTGCACCCGCGGGGACCTTCGATCTTCCAGCGGAAATCAAGGCGCTGGTCGACAAGGGCGCCGGCAAATAGCCGGCGTCCGGCTCAGTGATCCTCAGGCGCGTCGGCCGCGCGATAGAAGCGCGAACGGCAACTGCGGCAGCGGAATGGCCAGCGTCCAAAGATCCGCAGAAAGGCCGCCAGTGGGCCCTCACCCTGGGAACGCCGCACATCGCTCGAGCCACATTTGGGACACGAGAGTTGAGCCGGCGATCGATTGTCGGATACGTCCACGGGGCCATTAAAAGCGTAACATTCCGCGATAGGTTGGCCGGAGCACTAGTATTTTTTCGCGATCCAGGCTATAAACGTAATTTAGAAGTGTTTTCGCGCGCGCCCTCTCCTCAGTTTCGAATCACCGCGGTTACTCGGCGGACCGGCTACATAGTAGTTGTAGGCGTGGTGGTGATCTATGGCCTGGTGGCTCTTCGTGGGCCGCAAGGCCTTTCGGCATTGCTCGACAAGCGGCGTGAAGTCCGCATGCTCGAGGAGCAGAACGCCGCGCAGGCTGCGGAGAACGAGCGCCGCCGGGAGCGCATCCACCGCCTTGAAGAAAACTCAACCGAGCAGGAGATGGAAATTCGCAAACAGCTCAAGCTGCTGCGGCCCGGCGAGACCACTTTTATTCTGGAAGATCCTCCCAAGGGAACGGCAGCGCCCGCCGCGCCGCCCAACCAGCCCTAGCTAAGGGCGCTTACCAAACCCTGCAGGCTGGTCCGCGGACCATTGGCTGCCCAGTCCGGCACGCAAATGCCTTCTGGAACTCGGCCATGTTGGAGACCACTCCGTTCACGCGGAAATTCCCCGGCGAGTGAGGATCCGTCTGCGCGCGCAGGCGAGCCGCTTCCGGCCGCACATTCTGGCACCAGACTTGTCCCCAACCCAAGAAGAAGCGCTGCGCCGCGGTGAAGCCATCTCGGGGAGGCGGTTCCTTGCCGCCAGCTTGTCCATCAGCGCCGTGTAGGCCAGACGTAAGCCGCCGTTGTCCGCCGTGTTCTCGCCCAGCGTCAGCTTGCCATTCAGCTTCACGTCGTCGACCGGGCTATAGCTGCCGTATTGCTGCACCAGACAATCGGCGCGCTGATCGAACGCCTTGGCGTCGGCCTCGGTCCACCAGTCGCGCAGGTTGCCTTTGGCGTCGAACTGGCGGCCTTCATCGTCGAAGCCGTGGGTCAGTTCATGGCCGATCACCGAGCCGATGGCGCCGTAGTTCACGGCGTCGTCCATTTTGTTGTCATAAAACGGCGGCTGCAGGATGCCGGCGGGGAAATTGATGTTGTTCTGCTGCGGATCGTAATAGGCGTTGACGGTGGGCTGGCTCATCCCCCATTCTTTTTTATCCACCGGCTTGCCGATGCGCGACAGCTCGCGTTCCACCTCGTAGCGCGCAGCGCGCTCGGTGTTGCCAAAGAAATCGTCGCGTGAGATCTGCACGGTGGCGTAGGTCGCGCCATTTGTCATTGGTGCCGATTTTATTGAGGACGCCGTGCAGCTTCTCCATCGCCAGTTGCTTGGTTTGCGGAGTCATCCAATCGACCGATTGAAGATCGGTAGCCATCGCCTTCTCGATTTCCCCGACCATCTCATGCGTACGCCGCATGCCTTCCGCGCCCAAGGTGGTCTCGACAAACTTGCGGCCCAGCGCATCCGGCAACTGCGTCATCCGTGAGATCGACGCAGCGCTTCCAGCGCGGCCGCATCTCCTTCGCGCCGTGCAGCGCCTTGCCAAAGAAGTTGAAAGATTCCTCGCTCGAAAGGCAGCGACAAAGCGTTCGACGAATCCCGCACCAGGTTCCAGGTCAGATACGCCTTCAGATCATCGAGCGATGCGCCAGCGATGGCGGCGTTCATGCCTTTAATGAAGTCCGGCACATCCACATTCAGCGACTGCACACCCGGCGCGCCCGCAGCCTTGAAGTAACGGGCCCACGCGAAGCCGGAGCCCAGCGCATCCAATTCGCGCAGCGTCATCTTGTGATACAGCTTCTCGGGATCGCGGCGTGCTACGCGATCCAGCGATACCTTGGCCAGTGCCGTTTCAATCGCCATCACCGCTTGAGCTTGTTTAGCCGCCGCTTCCGCGTTGGCTCCGGCGAGCTGCAGCATTTTCTGCACATGAGCCACGTATAGCTTGCGGATCTCGGCGGATTTCTCATCCATCTTGAAGTAGTAATCCCGATCCGGCAAGCCCAAGCCGCCCTGATCCAGATCCGCGATCATGATGCTCGAGTTCTTCGCATCCGGCCCCGACCCGAAAGCGGAAGAACGGCGAGGTGCCGTTGCGAAACAGCGCCACCACCGTATCGGTGAGTCGCTGTTTTATCGTCCATCGCCTTGATGCGGTCGAGTTCCGGTTTTAGCGGAGTCCCATCTTTCGCGTCGATCTCTTTTTCATCCATGCAGGCGGCGTAGTAGTCGCCAATCTTCTGCTCGATCGCGGTGCGGCCCGGCTTCACCACTGCGGCGTCTTCCAGAATCTTGTGTAGGACGTCGCGATTCCGGTCCTGCAGCGCGTCAAAGCGTCCCCAGCGGGATTGATCCGCCGGAACCGGATTGGCCTTCATCCAGGCGCCGCAAGCGAACTGATAGAAATCGACGCACGGATCCGCGCTGCGGTCAATGGCAGCGGGATCGAATCCGGGAGCAGTTTGGCCCCACGCCGCCCCTGGTAAGAGGTACAGCGCGGCGAGGCCGAGCGAAGATAAGTGAAACGAGAGTGGTATCCGCATAGTCTTTCATTGTAAATAGACGGCGGGACTGCCGCTTTGTCCCGTTCTGCGGCCTATTTGTCTAGGTTCGCCCCATCCCTTAGTACTCAGGTACGTCAGGCGATCCCCACTTCCAACCTAAGCGCCTTTCCTAATTGGGCTGAAAGGTCGCGGCCCCTACAATCGAAGTGTGGCCAACATGCTCATGACGCGTCCCAGTAAGTCGCAATACACCGAAGTCGAAGCAGCCGAGGAACTTGGCGTGTCGGTCGATCGTTTGCGGACCATGATCCGCAGCCACGTGGTGGATCGCGATGAGGATGCGGAGAACATCCCGGTTACCACCTTCCAGCCTTCGGACCTGATTATTTTGCGTCTTTTGGCCGGAATGCCCACGAGTCCCATACAGCAGGATTGAGCAGGTTCGGCGGCTTCTGTCCCGTCAGCGCAGCCAGAGCGTTTTCGGCCGCGATCATGGTCATTTTGCTGCGCGTAGCCACGCTGGCCGAAGCGCAATGCGGCGCCATCACCACGTTCTTGCAGGCAAGCAAGTCGGGATCAACCTGGGGCTCGCGTTCGAATACGTCTAGACCGGCGCCTGCGATCCAATGATCACTCAGCGCCTTGGCAAGCGCCGCTTCGTTCACCACCGGACCCCGGGCGGTATTCACCAGAATGGCGGTGGGCTTCATGGCGCGCAGCTCCGCTTCGCCGATCAGGTGGCGCGTGCTGTCATTCAGCGGCACGTGGATACTGATGAAATCCGATTCGCGCATCAACTGATCTTTGTCGACCCAGGTAGCCTTCAGCTCGCTCTCGATCTCCGGCGCGAGGCGCGTGCGGTTGTGATACAGCACGCGCATCGAGAAACCGCTCGCGCGCTTTGCCAGCGCTTGTCCGATGCGCCCCATGCCCAGAATTCCCAGCGTGCGGTGATGAACATCGAGTCCAATATTCAGTTCCAAATTCCAGCGCTTCCACTGTGCCCGAGCGGACAAACGCATCGCCATCGGGCACGCGCCGCGCCGTGGCCAAGATCAGTGCAAAGGCGTGATCGGCGGTGGTGTCGTCCAGCACGCCGGGAGTGTTGCTCACCAGGATGCCGTTCGCGGTTGCAGCCGCCACGTCGATATTATCGAAGCCCACGCCCACGTGCGCGATCATCCCCAAGCCCTTCAGCCCCGCGATGACGGAAGCGTTCAGTGCATCCGTGAACTGGCTCACGATAGCTTGCTTTCCACGGGCTCGCGCGATGAGTTCCTCGGAAGTGAGTCCTTCCTGAGTTCGGCGTAGTCGACTTCGGCGTGCTCCTTCAGAAAGGCGGCAGTTTCAGGAAAAACGTGTTTCGTAACCAAAATTGTTGGGCGCATTGGTAAGATTCTCTCATGGCACAAGTTGGCTTTCTAGGTTTAGGAATTATGGGCTACCCCATGGCCCGGCATTTATTGGAGGCGGGACACGAAGTCGCTCTATGGACTCATTCGGCGGCCAAGGCTCGCGAGCTGGCGGCGAAAGGCAAAGGCACCGCGTGCGCGACGCCCAGGGAAGTGGCCGAGCGCGCCGATTTCATTTGTTATTGCGTCGGCGATAACGCGATGGCTCGCGCCATCACTGTCGGCAAGGATGGCCTGATCGAAGGCCTCCGGCCCAATAGCGTGACCGCGGATTGCAGCACCATCTCGGCGGAGGAGAGCATCGAGATCAGCAAGGCGTTTGCCGCGAAGGGCGCACATTTTCTGGATGCTCCCATCACCGGGTCGAAAGCGGGAGCCGAAGGCGGGACGCTTACATTCATGGTGGGCGGCGACCAGGGCGGCGTTCGATCGCTTCAAGCCGTATTTCGAGGCCATGGGCAAGCGGCAGTTCTACTGCGGGCCGGCTGGCCAAGGTCTGCAAGCGAAGCTGCGTCCTGAATATGGTGATGGCTAACGTTCTGCAAGCCTTCAGCGAGGGAATTGTTTTGGCGGTCAAGAACGGCATCAACCCGGAAATGATGTTCGAGATCATGGACAATACCGCCGGCAAAAGCGCCCTTATGAGCGCCAAAACCCCCGCCATCCTAAAGCGCGACTTCAGCCGAAGTTTTCCGTGAAGTGGATGCATAAGGATATGGGGTTGGCCCTGGAGTCCGCCAAAGCGCTGGACCTGCCCCTTCCTCTTACCGCCATCACGGAGCAAATGTTGCGGGCAACAATCGCCAAGGGATAGGGCGAGGATGATATTTGTTCTGCAATACGGATTATGGAAGATTTGGCTGATGTAGAGGTTAAGAGATAGACCAGGTTCTCAAAATTCGCATACGTTGTAAATATTACCGTCTTGACACCGCCTTGCCGGAATGGCATAGAACTCATTACCACTTGTAATATCAGAGTCATAAGAAATTTCGATGGGATCCAAGTGGCCTGCAATGATTTTGGAATACAAAAAACTATTGCTTTTGTCGAACGAGTATATTAATATTGGAATCAAGCCGGGGAGGAAACTCCCACCAAAGCGAGACTAACCTCACTAAAGACCCCTGAAGCACCTTCCCGGCGCCCCTTTCCTAAAAAAGTAGTTCTTCAAACCGAAATCCAATCAAATCCGTTGTAACAAACGATGACGTTAGCGAAATTTTACGCAGGCTAGTGTAGTCGAAATGATATGATCGGAGACAGGTGACTCACCTCACTCTACTCGGCTCCACGGGGTCCATCGGCACCAGCACTTTGGATGTGGTTCGCCGCTGGCCGGAGCGCTTTGGAATCTACGCTTTGGTGGCCGGCCGGAACGTCGATCTGCTGGCCCGGCAGATAGCAGAGTTCAAGCCGCAAGGTGGCGGTGGTCGCGGATGAAAAGGCTCTAGCGGAACTCCGCGCGATCCTGAAGGCCAATGGCACGCCTCTTCCGGAATTGGCGTCCGGCCCTGAAGCCCGCGTGGCGGCCGCTGCGGCGCCCGAGGCGGGGTTCGTGATGTCCGCCATCGTCGGGGTAGAGGGACTCGAAGCGACGTACGAGGCGGTGCGGCTCGCCAAACGCGTAGGTCTTGCAAATAAAGAGGTTTTGGTCGCGAGCGGCAAACTGGTCACGGATGCGATGCGGGCTTCCGGCGCGGAGCTGATCCCGGTCGACAGCGAACATAACGGCGCGCACCAGTGCTTTCGGGCAGGATTGCGCCGGGAGGTGTCGAAGCTGATTCTGACCGCCTCGGGCGGCCCGTTCCGCGAGACTCCCGCTGCGGATCTCAAATTTGTAACACCCGAACAGGCGCTGAATCATCCAACTTGGAAGATGGGGCAGAGAATTACCATCGATTCGGCCACCCTGATGAACAAGGGGTTTGAGGTCATCGAGGCCTGTTGGTTATTCGATCTCGCGCCGAAAGAAGTAGAAGTGGTGGTGCACCCTCAATCCAAGGTTCATGCCATGGTGGAGTTTGCGGACGGCAGCGTGATGGCGCAGGTCTCGGCTACCGACATGCGGATGCCGATTCAGTATGCCCTCACCTATCCCGAGCGCGCCGATGCGCCGGTGGCCCGGCTGGACTGGACCCAATCCGCTCGCTGGACCTTCGATCCTCCCGATTTCGAAAAGTTTCCGCTGCTCAAGCTGGCCTACCAGGCGCAGGAAACCGGCGGCTCCGCTACCTGTACTTTGAACGCGGCCGATGAGATAGCGGTGGAGGCGTTCCTGGCGGGGCGAATTTCTTATCCCGGGATCGCCGCCACCATTGCCGAGACCTTGGCGAAGGTGCCGGTGCGCGAACCGGGATCCGTGGCAGAGGTGCTCGAAATCGACCGGGAATCGCGGGCCGTCGCTCGTGGCATTATGGAGAAGGGTGAGATAGCGCGGACCCACGAGGCTGCGCTTCACGCGTAAGACACTATATGGCTTTGCTGCAGAACATCTGGTGGTACCTGGTCCTCATCGGCGTGATGATCCTGGTCCACGAATTCGGCCACTACTTCGCGGCGCGCTTCTTCGATGTAAAGGTGGAGACGTTCAGTTTCGGATTTGGCCCGCGCTTGTTCGGGTTCCGCCGGGGCGAGACTGACTTTCGCTTCTCGCTGATCCTGTTCGGCGGCTACGTGAAGATGACCGGCGAGCAGCCCGGCGATGAAGGCGCTTCCGATCCGCGCGCGCTCACCTCCAAGCCACGCTGGCAGCGGTTGCTGATCGCGTTTGCCGGGCCTGCCATCAACATCGTGCTGGCTATCGCGCTGCTCACCGGATTGTTCATGGTGCACTACGAGAAAGTGCCGAATCCGCGTTCCCCCGTGATCGGGTATGTGGCGTCCGACAGCGCCGCGGCCAAGGCTGGAATCAAGCTGGGCGATCAGATCGTGCAGATCGACGAGATTACGGATCCCACCTGGGAACAGGTTGCGATCAAGAGCGCGATGAGCCCCAAGCAGCCTCTCGACGTTTGGGTGATGCGCAATGGCGAGCATCTTCATTTGAACCTTACGCCTGCGCTGGAAGAGAAACAAAGCATCGGCAATGCGGGGTGGCAGCAGGAGTCCGAAATCGAAGTCGCGGGCGTCCTAAAAGACATGGACGGTGCCCGTGTCGGCCTGGAGCGGGGCGACATTCTGGTGAGCGTGAACGGCCAGCCACTGCGCTCGATCCCGCGCTTAAACGAAATTGAAAATGAGACCAGCGGGGCCCCCTTGGATCTGGTTTATTCCCGCAAAGGCGAACAGCATGCGGTGAAGGTGAAGCCGGCCAAGCGCGACATTGAAGGGCAGGGCGGTGCACGCTGGATGATCGGCCTGACTTTGCAACCCAGAGTGGAAATCACCAAGCTGGCGCTGCCGGAGGCACTTGCCGAATCCTGGCGTCAGAACGTGCTCAACACGCAGTTGATCGTGAAGTCGCTTGAAGGCATCGTGGAACGAAAGATGTCCGCGAAATCTCTGCAAGGTCCCATCGGCATCGCGCAGATGTCGGGCGATGCGGCGCGCGAAGGTCCCATTCCCTACTTCCTGCTGATGGCCGCGGTCAGCCTCAATCTGGCGATCTTCAACCTGTTGCCCGTGCCCATTCTGGACGGCGGCGTGATGCTGATGCTGTTCGTCGAGATGTTGATGCGCCGTGACCTGGATATGAAGGTCAAGGAAACCGTGGTGAAGGTAGGCTTCGTCTTTCTGATGTTTGTGGTGGTCTTCGTGATCTATAACGACATCTCGAAGATCTTCCCGGCCGGATAGACTTGCACCTCTTTGAGCGCGACCGAGCCCGCGTCGCGAAGTGCGCACCAGTCTTCGTCCACATTGAATCGATCCCAGGCCTTGACTCGGACTTCCAGCGTGTCGAAAGGAATCAGATAAACCGTGCCATCTTCAGTCCGCGCCATCGATCTAGGGTGGATTCCATTGCGGCGCAGCATTCCAAGCGGTGGGAGTGCGCTTCCATGCGCGTAGACCCGCCGTTCCATGAGTACCGGCGGCCGGCCCATGGCAGAGCCGAACGTGGCGGCGCCCACAATTCCCCACGCAAACTGACGGCGGCTGATGCGCATGCCTCAATTGTAGAATGGGACACATGCCGAAAATCCTGGTAACCGGGGGCGCCGGATACATCGGCTCCATCACCACCCGCCATTTGCTGAATCGCGGCTTCGATGTGGCCGTGGTCGATGACCTTTCCCGCGGTCATCGTGAAAACGTCGCGCCGGAGCGTTTGCATGTCTTGCGCCTGCAGGAGACGAACGCTGTCGCGCGCTTGCTCGATGGCGTGGATGCCGTGGTCCATTTCGCGGCCCATAGCGCGGTGGGCGAATCCATGCGCGAGCCCGAGCTGTATTTTTCCAACAACGTGGGCGGAACGGTATCGCTGCTCGAAGCCATGGCGCAAGCGGGCGTCCGCCGCCTGGTGTTTTCTTCCACCGCGGCGGTCTATGGCAATCCTCAAAAGCTTCCTATCCCGGAAGACGCGCTCATCGCGCCGGTGAATCCTTACGGCGAATCCAAGGCCATCGTCGAAAAGATTCTGCGGGAACTGGATCACTACCGGGGCTTGCGAAGCATCGTACTTCGCTATTTTAACGCGTGCGGCGCTGAGCCTGGCGCGGGCCTGGGCGAAGCGCACAATCCCGAGACTCACCTGATCCCGCTGCTTTTCCGCGCGATCGCGACCGGCGACCCTATTCAGATTTTTGGCGACGACTACGCCACCCCCGACGGCACCTGTATCCGCGACTACATCCACGTCAGCGATCTCGCTACCGCGCATTTGGCTGCGCTGGATCACCTGATGGCGGGCGGCGCGTCCGGCGCTTTCAACGTCGGCACCGGCCAGGGACAAACGGTCATGGAAGTTTTGCGCGCCGTCGAGGAAGTGACCGGCAAGCGCGTGCCGCACAAGATTGCGCCCCGCCGCGAGGGCGATCCGACAGAGCTGGTAGCGGACTCCACCCAGCTCCGCAAAACGCTGGGCTGGAAGCCGCAGCGCAGCGAAATCCACGAGATCGTGCGCGACGCTTGGGCCTACTTTCAGACGAAATGATCCTGGGCCGGCGATGGAGTAGCATAGAGACCATGAAGAAATTCATCCTCGTAGTGCTGCTAGCGGGCTTGATGGCCGTATCCGCGGCCGCCCGCAATCTCGACATCTACTGGGTGGACGTGGAGGGCGGCGGCGCCACTCTCATCGTTACGCCCGAAGGGCAGTCACTGCTGGTCGACACGGGCAACCCCGCTCCCGATGATCGCGACGCGAAACGCATCTTCCGCGCGACTCAAAAGGCCGGTCTTAAGAAGATTGACTACCTGATGATCACGCATCACCATGGCGATCACATCGGCGGCGCACCGGCGCTCGCGAAGCTGATCCCCATCGAACACTTCTTGGATCACGGCGACTCTGTCGAAGCTAGCAAGATCTGGGACGCGTACAAAACCCTGGCCGATGGCAAGCGCACCACTCTGAAGCCCGGCGACAAGCTGCCGTTAAAAGGACTAGACGCTGTGGTGGTCGCCGCCGACGGCAAGGTGATCGCCTCACCGGTTAAGGGCGCGAGTACCGGCGAGAATCCCTACTGTAAAGATGCCCAGCAGAAGCCGCCTGACACCACCGAGAATCAGCGCAGTGCCGGGTTCTTGTTGACGTATGGAAAATTCAAATTCTTGGACTTAGGCGATTTGACCTGGGATGTGGAAATGCAACTCGCCTGTCCCGTGAATAAACTAGGCACCGTCACTTTGTTTCAGGCCACCCACCACGGCTTCTTCAATGATTTCTCCGGCGCTCCGGCGCATGTGCTCGCGCTCAAACCGCAGATCGTGATCGTCAACAATGGTGCGACCAAAGGTTGGCAGAACTCGGCCTGGGACACCGTCCAAAAGATTCCCGGCCTGGAAGATGTCTGGCAGTTGCATCAGGCCATGGGTCCCAACCGCGATCACAATGTGAAGCCCGACCAGATTGCGAATCTGGAAGCCACTCCGCACGAAGGCCATTGGGTGATGGCTTCTGTGACGCGCGCAGGCAAAATCACCATCACCAACGAACGCACGGGGTTTAGCAAGTCTTACATGACTCGTTGATTGCGGGTTGGAGTTGATTTAGTTCTCACGATACTGACCGTCGCGCTCGCCGATTTACTGGTATCCGCCTTGCTGGTTGCAGTGATCTTGACCGTGACTTTCGCTAGTCCGGGCGCATTGTTCGGAGCGGTATAAAGCCCCGTTGCGCTGATCGTACCGACCGTCGCATTGCCACCGGTGATGCCGTTCACTTTCCATGTGACCGCCGTGTTGGAACTATTGGTCACAGTTGCGGTGAACTGCTGGGTGGCCTTCAGGAGCACACTGGCGCTGGTGGGCGAGATGCTGATGCCGACCGCTGGCGGCGGAGGCGGCGGCGCGGCATTGACTACCGTAACCGTTGCGCTGCCGACAGCCGCTGGATTCACTGCGCTACTGCTGGCGTGTATCGTGACCGTCACCGGCGACGCTGGAGCAGTATAAAGCCCACTCACGCTATCGATGAAGCCGACGGTTCCATTCCCTCCTACTGCGCCGTTCACATCCCAGGTAACAGCTTGATTGGAGCTGCCGGTCACGGTCGCCGCAAATTGCTTCTGCGCGTTCACGGAAACGCTCGCGCTCGACGGGCTCACGCTCACCGACACACCGCTTTGCGCAGCTTGTCCCGAGTTCGGATTCACCATTAAGACGGTCGCATCCACCGCCTCGAAACTGTTCCCGGTGATGCCCGTCAGCGCGTGCAGATCGTCATTATTCCAGCCCGGATCTGGCGCGCCGGAGATGAACCATGACGAGCCGTTGTCCGCGAGTATCATGCCGTACTGCTTCAGTGCCGTTAAGATCACTTGGTTGGCCGCGGAGAAACCTGAAATATCAAAACTTGCCTTCAGGCGGAAGCGCGCGCCCATCGGCGGATACTGCGCGCCGGTTAGCGAGGACGCATAGTGCCGCGCCGGCCACACATAAGCCTTCTGCGTTTGAGGAACCGTGAAACGCAGGGCGTGGTGAATCGCTCCGGCGGCAACTTCGTCATACCGTGCGAGCCCCGGAAATATAGGCAGACCCGCGGCATCGGCCGAGGTCCAAGTGGCCGGGCGCAGAGCGTCGGAGAGCAGATTGTAGATGGCGCCCGAACCGCCGGTCCAGCTCGACGCCTGTGGATAGCCGCCGTAAATCTCATACAAGATGCAATTGTCGGTATCGATCGCGATCACATGCCGGTCGCCGGTGCTCGAACTGCCGCCTTCGATCGGCGCGTTCAGCGGGATCGCGTAAGGACCCGTATCGCTCTCGCTTTGATAAGTGAAGGTCGCGGGATATTTGGTCTGCGTTCCGGGAACCGTAACGTATGGAATTCCGATCGGCGCGCCGTCCCACAAACCCGAGCCGAAATCCGGATGCACCGGCGAAGAAGCGCCGATGGTGCTGACCCAAGTGGATGAACTCGGATGCACCGGCAATTGGTCGATTCTTGTGTTCCAAATATCATCCGCCGGAAGAACCGTGCATTTCCCGATAGTTGGCGTCTGCGCGGAGCCAATGATGGCGAACCCTAGCAGCCCGATAGCGACAATGTTTTTCAAAGCAACACTCCAGTGGGTCTCAGAATAGCCCGTGAAGGCTCTTCGTACCATCGGGTAAGCACCCGAGAGACCTTAATGATTCCTGTCTTAGATGCCGGGGAAGCGGTCGTTCGTTTCATCGCTGCTTGCCATTTCTACCCCTTGTGACCCAGTAAAAATGCGCATACGCTGAAGCCAATGCTTCCCTTTCGAAAAATTCTTTTCCCGGTAGATTATTCCGAGCCCTGCCAGGCCATCATTCCCTGCGTCCTGGAAATGCAGAAGCGTTTTTCCACAGAACTGAGTTTGGTTCACGCTTATGGCGCCGAGGCCTTGGCCTATAGTTCGCTGCCCATCACCGATCTGCAGTTGCCGGAGCAGGTTCGTACCATCTCAGAGGAACGGTTGCGGGAATTCGCGCAAGCAAATTTTCCCGGCGTGGAGGTAGACGTGTTCATCGAAGTCGGCGAGCCCGGCGCCGTCATCGAGAACGTAGTCCGGCATCAGGGCACCGATCTGGTGATGCTGCCCACTCACGGCCGCGCACCCCTGCGGCGCTTCTTGCTGGGTTCGGTCACCGCCAAGGTCTTGCACGATCTCACCGTGCCGGTCTGGACCGGCCATCCGCTTCGCATTCCTTACACTTCGATCCTGGCCACCATCGACACCAGTGACGAAGCCGAAGCCGTGATTCGAGCCGCGGCCGCACTGGCAGCATCCTACGGAGCTAAACTATCGCTGGCTTATGTGCTGGAAATGCCGCCCGTCAGCATGGAGACAGCGTTCGGAAACTACCATGACGATTTCATGAAGGCCGCTGACGCCCGCATTGTCGAGTTGAAGAAGCGATCCGGCGTGAACGCTCCGCACACGATTCTCGAAGGGCCCGTGGCCGATGCGATCCATGATCACGCCGTGCAAACCACCGCCGATCTGATCGTGACTGGACGCGGCGTGGTGTACGGCGCCGTCAGCCGGTTGTGGTCACATCTTTATCCCATCATTCGGCATGCGCCGTGCCCGGTCTTGAGTATTTAGGAGTGCATTCGCCGCAGCAGGCGAATCTGACCGGCATGGTACAGATCGTGTGCCGCCGCGCCGCGGATCAAATGGCGCACGGCCGGGGTCAACGCACGAGCTGGCAATTGCGCAACGGTTTCGCGAAGCTGCCGGTGCTCCGTTTCCAGAATGCCGATGTCGCGCTTCCATGATGCATCGGTGGCCGCCGGCCCGCCCTCCGGCCGTTCGAAAAAGTTGCTGCCGGCGAGCGCGAAATACCCGCGCTTCTCCCGCATGATTTTCCTCCGCACCACATATTTCCAATATGCAGCGTGCAGAGTCAGCTCCCAGATACTGTGACGATCCGGCGCTGGACGCCAGGCCGCTTGTGCCGCCGTTACACCGCGAATCGCACCGCGCAGATTCGGACCGTGCCAGGACTTCTTATCGAACGCCTCGTCCAGGCTATCCAAGAGCATCGATTTTATGATCGTGCTCATAAAAGATGTGCCGGGGTTGCGCGCGGTTTCGATAACTCCTTCGACCGTAAGTGGACGTTCACTTCTTCCAGCGATCCGAAGAAGCCCACGAACGCCTGATCCAAGTGTCTGGGACGCCGCCGGGACTGCCTGAAATCGCGGGGCCGGAATTGGTCAGTGAAAGAAATGACTGCCGTCCCCAGCGGCCGGTATTCGTGCGTGCCCTGGGCCCACGCGAGACCTGGCTCGGCATCGATCCACAGGGCGAACCCCATATGTCAATTATGAAGACGCCGAGGATTCGCCGCGGGCGGCTTGCTCCAGAAGGCGCGCCGCGCGAACGGGATTAAACACGCCGCAAGAACAGAATCGCGTCATGCAGGCCGCGGCTTGTTCCGGAGTACGCCGGCCTTCTTTCACCCAATCGATCATTTTTTTCGCCAGCGAGTGGCTCACCATGCCGTGCCCGCACATGGTCGAAATCAGCAGCACGTCGGCGTTCGGCAGCTTCTCGGTCTTGCCCTCGAAGCCCAGCGAGTAGCCGACGCTATGCCGCGGAATCCCGGCGGCAAAGCAGCACTGCTCGGCGCCGTCTACGGAGGTCGAAATGTTGATGCTCAAGCCCTAGATCGGCTTCCTTTACTGCCTTCACGAAATCCTCGGCGGCGACACGGTTGTCGAACACCGCGGCTGCGGTGGTCAGCGCGTCGATGCCATCGATCACTGCCCGGAAGTCGGCTGTCGAATCGCGATTCCAATGCGCCAGCGGATTCATCGCACGCGACGGCCGCAGCGCGCCGCCGTGGATGGCGTCACCCAGATTCACCGGCTTGAAAGGCACCGCCATTTCAAGGAACTGCCGCAGCTTCGGCAGCGCATCGCCATCATTTTTGCCACGCGAGCACATGGCGAAAACAATGTAATCGTCCGCGAAACTCTTGGAGGGTCCGAAGCGATGAAGTGTGTTGGTCATGCGTTCACCGAAATTTCAGCCTGTGTGGCCCGGCCCAATCCAATATTCGTCTTCGCCCGTTCCGGGTTGTAGCCCAGCTTTTCCAGAATTGGCGCCACCACATGATCTTCGCCGTCGGCATCGCAGCGCGTACCCACGCCCAGCGCTACCACGGTATCGATTTGCTTCTCGACGTCCCAGACCAGCCGTATGATTTCTTCGGCGCGCTCCACTGGCACCTTGATTTCGATGATCGCCGAGAGCACCTTTTCATTCATGATGTCCTCGCGGATCGTTCCAGTCGCGATATCGCTCATCAGCGACGCCACTGGATTGCGCTTCTCGAAAGCTCACGCCAGCCTTGGCCAGCGCCCAGCACATCGTTTGCAAATCGCGAAACCAAACGCCCACGCCGGGACGCCCGAATTCGATCGTGAATCCGACTTCGCCTTGCTTCACGCGGCCGCTGACATCGTTGGTCTTCACTTCTTCGGTGCCGCGTCCATGCACGCCGGTCGATTCATGAGGCACGCGCGGATCGGAAAATGCCCGCCGCACGGTTCGCGGCCACACTAATTCATCCGGCGCAAAGGCGGCCGTCGGACATACATCAGGTTCGGGATCGAAGCGCAGCCGCAACGTTTGAAAAACTTTGCGCAGGGTGCGCACAAAGGTGGGATTCAGATGCTCCTGGCTCAGCCCGTTGAAGCAGGCGTAACATTCCACGCATTCTTTGGAATTGACCGTCGCCCGCCGCGTCGCCGGATCGATGTAGATCGCTCCCACCGGACACACGTAGGTGCAATTGCCGCATGCTACGCACTTGTTCGGATCGATCTTCACGCTTCTATTCTCTCACGCGACCCGTTTGGTCGCGTCGATTTTCAGGAACAGCGCCGCTGCGATCAGAGCACAGCGCGCTGGTGATGAAGAAGGGCGAATTCCAGCCGTAATCTCGTCGCCGCGTAGGTCACCACAGCCGCCGAAATCGCGCCGCCGAGGTTGCCCAGCGTATTCATTACCGCGGAAACCGACCCGGCGAAATCGCCGCCGATATCCAGCGTCACCGCCCAGGAAATGCCCACGGTCCATTCGAGACTAAAGAAGGCCACGCAGTAACACGCCACCGATACTTGCGGATCGTGCGCTAACACTGCCGGAATCGTAGCCGCGGCCGAAACCAGGAAGCCCGCGATGGCCACCCAGCGCCGCGCCAGATTTACATTGCTGGTCCGCTTCAAGACGCGATCCGAGCACCAGCCGCCCAACAGATCCCCCAGCGTTCCCGCGAACAACGGCAAACTCGCGTAGATGCCCATCTTCGCCAGCGTCATGCCGCGCGAATCGTGCAGATAGGTGGGGAACCAATCGTTATAGACGTTGAGATTGAAGTTGTAGCAGAAGTACATCACCGAAAGAATCCACAGATTCGGGTGACCGAGCATCTTGCGCCACGGGATATCGGTGGAGCGCTTGCGCCCGCCGCCGATCAACTCGCGCTCGGCCGCATTGACGCTGCGGTGTTCTTCCGGCGTGTCGCGATAGTAGGAATACCAGACCACGGACCATACCACGCCCAGCAATCCGAAAAGAAAAAATGCCGCGCGCCACCCATAGAGAGGGATGAATCCGCTCCAATGCAGACCGAAGATAGTGAAGCCCGCAAGCACCAGCGGCGTCAGCGCCGCGCCCAAGCGCGAACCGGCGTGCGTAACGCCCTGCGCGAAGCCACGCTCCGTCGGCCGCATCCAGCGCGAGAGCGAACGCGTGGCGATGGGGAACGCGCCCGCCTCGCCCAGGCCGAAGAAGATTTGGATCACCAGCATCGAAACGGCGTTCCAGGCCATCGCCGTGATTCCCGTGAAGATGCTCCACCACGTGACCACCCAGGTCAGTGCGCGGCGCGCGCCAAAGCGGTCGCCCAGCCAGCCGCCCGGCATTTGAAACAGCGCGTAGGCGATGCGGAAACTGAACGTGATCCACCCCATCATCACCAGCGAAATTCCAAGTTCATCGCGAATCGCGGGACGCGCGACGGCCAGAATCTGGCGGTCCATGTAGGTGATCATGTAGGCCGCCACCGTTAGTCCGAGGACTACGTGGCGTACGCGCGTAGGGCGCTCGCCCGTAGGCCTGCCGCTATCGGCAGCGCTCTGCGTTAAAGGATGGGGAGGAGGTACGGCCACAAAGGAGTGATCATACCACTTCTAACAAACTCCAGCAGCCTTCCAACAAACTACGGATCAAAACCGCGGGGTGCACGGCTGTGGCGTCCGCGAGATCCGCCACCTGATGTCGGCAGGAGGTGCCGACGGCCACCAGCGCCTCGCCGGATTTCATCGCCCTCACGGCGGGCAAGAGCTTGCGATTTGCGATGGTCACAGACACGTCATAATGATCCTTGGAATAGCCGAAGGAACCGGCCATGCCGCAGCAGCCCGCATCCAGATCGACAACACTGCACTCGGGAATGCCTGCCAGCAGTTTCTTGGTAGATTCCAACAGCCCCATCGACTTCTGATGACAGTGTCCGTGCAGCAGAATTTTCGACGGCCCTTTGCGGATCGGCAGGTCGAGCGTGCCCGCGAACTCTTCCCAGAGCAGCACCGCCCCGGCTACCGTGCGAGCCTTCTCCTGTTGCTCGCCGCGCAACAGCGACGCCGCGTCTTCCTTCAAAACGGAGAGGCAGCTCGGTTCACAGAACAAAATCTTGTCGCCGCGTGCTGCAATCGGGTACAGCCCGTCCACCAATTGTCCGACTTGCGCGCGGGCCTCACCCAGCAATCCCTTCGAGATCAGCGGCCGCCCGCAGCACCCTGGCCTGACGACATCGACGCTGCACCCGCCGCGCTCCAGAACTTCCACCGCCGCGATGCCAATTTCCGGGTCGTAATGATTTGTGAACGTGTCGTTGAAAAGGGTGATGCGTTGCTTGCCGGTTGCCGCTTTCCGCCCTGCAACCCAATGCGCAAACGTCTTGCGGCGCCACTCCGGCAGCTTACGGCGCGGGTCGAGCCCCAGCAGCTTCTTGTTCAGACCCGTGCCTGCCACCCAATTCGAAATCGGCGCGAACGCACTGCCCAGTTTGGCTAAATTGGCGGTGTTGCCTAGCGCCTTCGCATGCATGGGCGTGCCGTGCCGCGAATAGTAATCCGCCAGGAATTCGCTCTTATAGCGCGCCATATCGACGCCGACTGGACACTCGGCCTTACACGCGCGGCATTCCAGACACAGGTCGAGCGCCTTGTAGACTCCGTCGTCCCCCAGCCCCGCCTCGCCCTCGATTTGACCGCTCATCGCGAGCCGCAGCACGTTCGCACGGCCGCGCGTCGAATCGGATTCTTCCCGCGTCGCCATATACGACGGGCACATCGTGCCGGAAAGTTTCTTGCGGCACGCCCCGACGCCACTGCACATCTCAACCGCGCCGCCCATCCCGCCGTATTCCGAATAATCAAACCACGTCTTCGGATTCGGAGTCTTGTAACCACCACCGAAACGCAGATTCGAAGTCAGCGGAGGCGAATCCACAATCTTTCCGGGATTGAAAATGCCGTGCGGATCGAAGGTGCGCTTCACCTCACGAAATGCCTCGTACAAGATGTCGCCGAACATCTGCCGCATGAAAGGGCCGCGCACTAATCCGTCGCCGTGCTCGCCAGATAGCGCTCCGCCGAATTCGAGCACCAGCTTCGCCACGTCGTTCGCGATAGCCTCGAATTGGCGAACACCCGCTTCGGTCTTCATGTTGACCACCGGACGCACGTGCAGACAACCGACCGACGCGTGCGCATAAACTCCCGCCGTCGTGTTGTGCCCGCGCACCAGTTCCATGAAGCGCCCAATGAACGGACTCAGTTTTTCGGGAGACACCGCCGTGTCTTCGACGAACGAAATCGATTTCGCGTCGTCCTTCATTGCGGTGGAGAGTCCCAGCGCCGCTTCGCGCAAGCTCCAGACGCGCGCTTGCCCGGCGAGATCAGTCTCGGTGTGATAGTGATAACCCAGCTTGCGTTCGCGCAGGTCTGCTTCCAGCGCCTGCATGCGCGGCGGCAGATCTTCTTTCTGATCCGCGTACATTTCGACGCAAAGAGTCGCACCCGGATCGCCCGAAACATAAGTGTTTCGAATGCGGTCAAGCACGGCGTTCTGGCGCGTGAAATCGAGGATGTGCTTGTCCATCACTTCGACTGCCGATGGCTTGTGTTGCAGAATCACCGGCGCAGCGGATAGCGATTCCAGCAAATGCTCGAAGCCGATCACCATCACCGCTTTGGCCTTCGGCAATGGAACCAGGTTGAGCTTGGCTTCGAGCACTACACCGAGCGTGCCCTCTGAGCCCACCATGATCTTCGCTAGATTTACGGACTTGCTTTGGTCGACAAACTCGTCCAAGTTGTAGCCGCCGACACGCCGTATCACCTTCGGAAAGCGGCGGTCGATTTCGTCCGCATGCTCGCGAGCGAGCCCCAGCACCGCGCGGTAACACGCCGCTTCGAGCGTATCGCCCAGCGGCACTTCGGCGCGCGGGATCTCGCGAAAATGTACGATGCTGCCGTCCGCCAGCAGCACAGTCTGCTCCAGCACATGGTTAATGGTCTTGCCGTAGAGCACGCTGCGGGCGCCGGAGGAATTATTGGCCATCATGCCGCCAATCGTCGCGCGGCTGGCCGTAGAAATATCCGGCGCGAAGCGCAACCCCAGCGGAGCCATCTGCGCATTCAACTCGTCCAGCACGATTCCCGGCTCGACCCGCGCCCAGCGCTCCGCCGCGTTCACTTCCAGCAGACGGTTGTAGTATTTCGAGGTATCGACCTGAATTCCTTCGCCGATCGCCTGCCCTGCTTGCGAAGTGCCGCCGCCGCGCATCGTGATGGCGCACTTGTGGCGCCCGCAAATTTCGACCACGCGGACGATATCCTCGCGCGTCTTCGGAACCACGACCCCCAGCGGCCGGATCTTATACACGCTGGCGTCGGTCGAATAGAGCGCCCGCGATACCGGGTCGAAGCGAACTTCGCCTTTGAGTTGCTTCCTAAGTTCACTCTCGAGAGCGGTCGCGTCGATTCGCGGTTCTAACTGCACCAGGCTCATGGAACCAAAAGATTAACATACGGAATCGCCGTCGCCGCGCGTTCGCACCACTTCCAGCGCAGCCCGGAATTGACTTTTCGGGCCGCCGAAGCCTGTAATGGAAGCTTGCGATCATGTTGAAATCCGAAATCTTAACCCCCGCCCTGCTGTTGGACCTGGACGCCTTCGAGGCCAATCTCGCGCGCATGATGGAACAAGTGAAGCGCTCCGGCAAAGCGATCCGGCCGCACGCCAAGGCCCACAAGTGTGTCGAGATCGCCAAACGCCAGCTCGCCGCCGGCGCCTGTGGAGTCTGCGTGGCCACGCTTGCCGAGGCCGAACTGATGTCGAGCGCGGGCATCACCGGTATCTTGCTGACGTCGCCGGTGGCCGATCCGGCGAAGATGGCCCGCGTCATCCAGACCGGCGCCATGGTGGCGGTGGATCATGTCCAACAAGTCGAGTGGTACCAACAAGCCGCGCAAGCCGCCGGAAAGCAGGTCGACATGCTGATCGATCTCGACGTCGGCGATCACCGCACCGGGGCGCGCTCGACTGAGCAGGCTGTCGAAATCGCGGAGGCGATCACGCGCTCTCCGAATCTTCATCTGCGTGGTCTGCAAGGCTACTCGGCGAAAGGCTCGCATCTGGCCGGCGACGAAAGTCAGCAATTGTCGCGCGCTACGTGGGCTCACGCCGCCGAAGTACGCGAGGCGCTAAAGCGCAAAGGCATCGCCACCGAGATCGTGTCCGGCGGCAGCACCGGAACCTGGCAAATCGATACCGTGAATCCCGAAATAACCGAGATGCAGGCCGGGTCCTTCGTGCTTATGGACATCGAGTACCGCAAGTCGGGGTCCGACTTTCCGCAGGTGATCACGGTCCTAGGAACAGTGGTGAGCGCCAATCACGATAAATTCGTCACGACCGACGCCGGAATCAAGTCTTTTTCGACCGATCGCGCCTACCCTCCGGAGGCCGCTTACTTGCCCGGCCTGACCTACCGCTTCGGCGGCGACGAGTTCGGCTACCTCAACGCGGACGATCCCAAGAACCTGCCGCGCCTGGGCCAGAAAATCGAATTCATTCCGCCGCACTGCGATCCGACCGTGAACCTCTACAACCGTATTTATGCGTGCCGCGGCGATCGCGTGGAAGCGGTCTGGCCGGTGAAGTCTCTGACGCTCTGAGTCAGACTTCGACTATTTCTTCAAACACTTCCTGGCGCAGCTTGATACCGGCTGCCACTAGTTTTTCGTAGAACTTGGGCCGGATGCCGGTAGCCGCGAATCGCCCGATCACTCTGCCGTCCGGGTCGATGCCGCGTTTCTCGAACACAAACAGATCCTGCAGCGTGATGGTATTGCCTTCCATTCCGGTCACCTCCGTGATCCCGGTCACGCGGCGCGACCCATCGCTAAAGCGCGAAGCTTGAACCAACAGGTGCACGGCGCTGGCGATCTGCTGCCGGATCGCGCTGACCTGCATGTTCGAATTTGCCATCGACACCATTACCTCCAGTCGCGAAGCGGCATCTCGCGGGGAGTTCGCGTGAATCGTCGTCAGGGATCCATCGTGACCCGTATTCATGGCCTGCAGCATGTCAAGCGCTTCCTCGCCGCGGACCTCACCCACCACAATGCGGTCCGGCCGCATGCGGAGGCTGTTGATCAATAATTCGCGCTGCCGCACCGCGCCCCCGCCTTCGAGATTCGCCGGGCGGGTTTCTAGGCGCACCACGTGCGGCTGCTTTAACTGCAATTCGGCGGCGTCCTCAATGGTGACAATTCGCTCTTTGGCGTTGATGAATACCGATAGCGCATTCAGCAGGGTGGTCTTACCGGAGCCGGTGCCTCCGGAAATAATGATATTCAGTTTCGACTTTACCGCCGCTTCCAGCATTTCGACCATGCCTTGCGTCAACGCCTTGCGCTCCACCAAGTCATGGGGCATCAGCTTGTCGGTTGAAAACCGACGTATGGAGAGGATCGGGCCATCTACCGCCAGTGGCGGAATGATTGCATTCACGCGCGAGCCATCGCTCAAGCGGGCATCCACCATGGGCGTCGATTCGTCGATGCGCCGCCCCACCTGGCTGACGATTTTATCGATGATGCGCAGCAGATGCTGATCGTCGCGAAACGCCACGTTGGTCAGCTCCAGCAAGCCGCGCCGCTCTACATATACATGCTTCGACGTATTCACCAGAATGTCGGAGATAGTGGGGTCCTTCAACAGCGGCTCCAGCGGCCCCAATCCGAATACTTCGTCCAGGACTTCATCGCAGATCTGCTGTTTTTCAGTCGAGCTGAGCAGGGTAGGCTCGCCATCGATCAATCCCAGCAGCGCTTGCCGGACTTCGCTGCGCATCTTGTGGTTGTCGATGCTCGCCAGCGCATCGAGATTGATTTTGTCTACCAGTTTGCGGTGGAGCGTGAACTTCAGTTCCTGATACTCCGGCGTGGGCGTGGTCTTCGGCTTTCCCGAAGCCTTGAGAAGCCGCTGCTCCCAGGAAGCCTGCTGGGCGTTCTTATTGCCTTTGTCTAGGGTGGTAAACATAGGAATCCGTCAGTTCTTGCCGTTCCATCGCCGGCTCCCGCGCCGTGTATCGCGAGCGTTTCCGGCAACTGTTTCCGAGCTGCGGTCGGCCTGCGACGTAAAGAGTTTGAAGGCCCTGAAGATCAACTCGTCGGCATCCCACGGCCCCAGCAGGAAATCCCAGTTGGGCTCGGGAATCCCGGCTTCGCGCCGCAGCAGAGTCTCGGCCGAGCCCACAAACAAGATCGGTTTCGGGCTATCGGAGGCCACCTCGCTGTTGACCCACGAAAAAATTCCCTCGCCTTGGCAAACATTCACCACTCCAGCGTGGAACGGTTGCAGGGTGTCGTTATCAGGCAGGTCCTGAAACGTGCGGCAGCGCGCCCGCGCATGCTCCAGGGCGCGCGTGATGCGCGCGGCTTCCGCCGCTTCAAATCCAATGACAGCGAAGCTCTTCTCGCCCAGCATCTCGCGTACCACCGGCGGCAAGTCCGGAGTCTCTCTCCTACCGCTCACCGCTTGCGAAAACAGTTGCCGCATAGCGAGCAATTCCACACGTAGCCGGCTTACGCATTCCCCGGCGGCGATCATGGCGCGGGTCTGCCGGACGCTGCGGCGCCGCTCGCCCGGATCCGCCAGATAGTCCTCGATCCCGCGCGCCTTGCGCGCAATCTCGGCGAATCCTAGCATGCCCGCGATTCCGGTCCAGTGATGCACCGTTCGCTGCACCCGGTCGAGATCCAGCCCTTGCGCGAGCCGCCCCAATAAGCGGCCGCTCTCCTCTTCACCGTCTACCAAAAAGTTGGCGCGCATCTCCGCCAGCAGGTCGTGGTAGTCGCCGGGTTCGAACGCCGGCTGCGCCGCCTGGCGCGCGCCCAGGTGCAACTTAACCGTCGCCGGAAGCGTGCGCGTGTCGACCGGCTTGGTAATGTAGCCACTGCAGCCCGAGGCTTGGGCCTTCTCCTCATCGCCCGGCATGGTGTAGGCGGTGCAAGCCACTACAATGATGTCGCGCGTGGCCGGGTCGGACTTTAAGCGCCGCGCCAGCTCGAAACCGTCAGCGCCCGGCAGTTGCACATCCATAAGGATCAGCCGCGGGCGGAATTCGGCTAGAATTCGGTCCACCTCGGGCCCGTCACCCGCCGTGCGAATGTCGTAACCATCGGGTGCGAGCACCGCCCGCATTAGTTTTAAATTAACCGGGTTATCGTCGACGATGAGAACCGGATCGCTGCCCATGCCGGACCTTATCGTTTGCGGATGGGAAAGTATGAAAGAGGCGCCAATCGCCGCGCCCACCGGAAAATCCCGACGCGCCTAAAATTGTGCGGCGCGCGCCGATAAGGCACTGCAGGGAAGTTTTGCATGCCGACTCAACTTTTTGCTCTGATCCTCGAAGACGACCTCGCCGATTTTGAACTGATCGCCAACGAGCTGGCCCGCTTCGGATTTAGCGCGGACTGCAAACGCGTCGAGACCGAAGCGGATTACACCGAGCGGCTGCGCGAAATGCCGGATATCGTGCTGGCCAACAATTCGCTTGCGGGCTTTGACAACCTGCGCGCGCTGGAGATCCTGCACCAGTCGGGCTTGGTGATCCCCTTCATCGTGCTCACTGGAACCTTCGGCGAGGATCAGGTGGTCGAATACATGAAGAAGGGCGCCACGGACTACCTATTGAAGGGCCGCATTTTGCGGTTGGGACCGGCGGTCGAGCGGGCGCTCGCCGAAGGGGAAGAACGCCGCCGGAAAATCGCGGCCGACGAGGCTTTGCGGCGCCAGAACGTCCAGCTCGAGGAGCAATATCACCGGGCGCAAACCGCCAGCCGCATGAAGAGTATTTTTCTGGCGAACATGTCGCATGAATTGCGCACGCCTCTTACCGCCGTGATCGGCTTCGCGGAGCTGCTGGTCGACGGCAAAGCCGGGGCCCTCGCGCCGCAGCAACTGGATTTCACACGCGACATTCTGTCCAATGGCAAGCACCTGCTCAGCCTGATAAACGATGTGCTGGATCTCGCCCGGGTCGAATCGGGGAGCATGGCTTTCCATCCGGAGCGGGTGTGTCTGCCAGACCTGATTCGGGAAACCATCGCCGGCTTCAGGCTGCAGGCGGCGGAGCGGAATATTACTCTGACCACGGACGTGCAGATGTCCGCCATCGAAGTCTTCCTCGATCCCCGGAAGTTGAAACAGGTCCTGCTCAATTACGTTTCAAACGCGCTCAACTTCACTCCCTCCGGCGGCCGCGTCACCGTGCACGCTCACTTTGAGGAGGGCTCCACTTTCCGGCTGGAAGTGGAAGACACCGGCATGGGCATCGCCGCCCACGATATCGGGCGTCTGTTTCAGGATTTCCATCAGCTTGGCAGAGGACTTTCGGACGGAGTCCAAGGCACCGGCCTGGGGCTCGCGCTCACCAAGCGCCTGGTCGAGGCGCAAGGCGGCAAAGTGGGCGTGGTCAGCCAGTCGGGCAAAGGCAGCCGGTTCTATGCGGATCTGCCGTGCTCCGCCGAATGGATTCAAACCGATCTGAAGCGCCTGCACCAGGCTGCCGCCAATCCCGCCGCGGAGTTTTCCGAAGTCGAGCCGCAGGCGGCAGGAGCTTCCTAAAAACGCGGCGGCGTCTCATACTCCGGTCGCGGCCGCCGAAGAGGCAAAGGTAGCCGACGGGGTTGATAACGAGAGCAAAGCGGGCGTGCCGCGGCCCGGACAGCCCGATTGTGGTCGAGCCAGATAGCGAGGAGACGCAGTGGAAGAAAATACGCTCACGGTTCTGCTGATTGAGGACAGCCCGCAATTCGCACAACTGGTACAGCACTGGCTCGCCAACATGCCTGGAGGCGCCGGCTTTGTTCTCAACTGGACCGACACTCTTGCCGATGGCATGAGCCGTCTCGATCGGGGCGGCGTCGACGTGGTCCTCTTGGATCTTGGGCTCCCCGATTGCAGTGGCATGGAGACTTTTATACAAGCCCGGGATCGCGCCCTCAAGACGCCCGTCGTCATCCTCAGCTCCGCCGACAGCGAGTCGCTGGCGCTGCAGATGATCCAGGAAGGGGCCGAAGATTATCTGGTCAAGAGCAGTTGCGATGCTGGAACGCTCGCCCGCGCCGTGCGCCGCGCTGTAGTGCGGCGAAAATCGCATACTGCCGCGACGCCGGCGTCCTCCGCTCTCAGCCGCGTTATCAGCGTAGTCGGCGTCAAGGGAGGGAGCGGCACCACCACCATCGCCTGCACCCTGGCTGCCGAGCTGCACCAGCAGACCGGTGAAAAAGTTCTCATCATGGACCTGGATTCGAGCGGCGGCCTGGTCTCGTTTCTCAGCGGCGTCGAATGCCCATATTCCATACGCGACGCCATCGGCAACCTGCAGCGGCTGGACGCCGCCTTATGGGAATCCATCGTGGCGCGAAATCCGGATGGGCTCGAAATGATGTGCTCGCCCAACCCTGGCCTGGAGGAAATCGAGAAAGTCCGATTGCAGGAGGTCCTGGATTTCGCGCGTCCGCTCTACGCCTGGACGGTGGTCGACCTGGGGCGCATCAACCACAAGTCGGTTGAATTACTGGGAGCGGACGGTGAAGTGCTAGTAGTGACGGCCGCCACCATCCCGGCCCTATACAATGCCAAGCGCGCGGTCGACACCTTGCTTGCCGCCTCCATCGACGCCGACCGCATCCGGCTGGTGGTGAACCATATAGGTGGAAAGCACGAAGTATCGCGCGTGGACCTGCAGAGTATGTTTGGGGTTCCGGTCTACGCCACGGTACCGAGCGACGAGTCCGAGGTGCATCTCGCGTTCGTTCAAAAAAGATTGCCCGGCGGGCACAGCCAAATCCGCAAAGCCGTCGCCGCACTGGCGCGGAAAATCACCGGGATACCCGAGCGCAAGGGGAGCACTCTGACGTCGCTGGTCTCCTTCGCCCGATTCCGCCGGCCTGCGGCAGACTCCGCGTCGTCCTCTAACTGAGATGCAGCCCTATCCGGACAGAACGCTCTTGAGACACAACCGTATTGAGACCTAACCGTACTGAGACAAATAATGGACCAGGACCCAACCGTTCTTCTCATCGACGAAGATTCCGCCGCCCTCGATTCGATGCGGCGCGTGCTCGGCGACCAGGCAAGCCGCTTCAAGCTACGGCGGATCGCCGACGTGCCCACCGCCCTCGCCCGCATATGGGGCGGCGGAGTTGATCTGGTCTTGTTGAATCTGCCGGCCAGCACTAGCCCCGATGAAATGCGCGGATCGGCGGAAAATCCCCTGGCTCCGTTCGGTCAACTGCAGGAGAAAGCGCCGGGCGTGCCGGTGGTGATCCTCTGCGATCCTGCCGGCGAGGGTCTGGCCCGGACCGCGGTCCGGCAAGGCGCGGCGGGTTATCTGCTGCGCGATACATTGCAGACGGATCTCCTCACGGTGCTGCGTTCGGTAGCCGGGAAAGCCGCGCTTTCTTCCACCACTCTGCGCACCCTGACGCCCACTGGAACAGGTGGCAAAATCGTGACTTTCATGGGTGCGAAGGGCGGAGTTGGAACAACCACCGTGGCCATGAACGTGGCCACCGTGCTCGCCGCCCACCGTCGCGTGATTCTGGTGGAGTTGCACGCGGAACTGGGATCTCTGCGTCTCTACTTCCAACCCCATCGCTCCATGCGCGACATCGGCGATCTTCTCGCCGCGCCGGATCGAGCGGACGAAATCCCGGTGCATAAGTTGGAATCCTGCCTGTGGCCGGTTAAGAATGTGGCCGGACTGCAGGTTTTATTTGGTCCGCGAAATGAACACGCCGCCCTTGATTCCGGCAGCGCCACAGGCATTCTCGCGCTAGCATCGGAAATCGCGGATTACGTCATCGTGGATCTTCCAGCATCTCTCTCCGCTACTACCCGCGCCGTCCTCGAAAACTCCGATTGCCTGGCGTTGGTCGTCGAACGCGAGCCAATCTCCGTCCAGTCCGCAAAACTGATTCTTGGCCGGGTGGATTCCTGGAAGGCCGGGAAACTCAGCATCGGCGCCGTGATTTTGAATCGTGCGGCGCTGGTCTCTCCCATGCCTTTCGCGGAAATCGATGCGGAACTTGGCATTGCCACGCTGGGAGTGATCCCGCCGGCCGCTGATCTGTGCGCTGCCGCCCAGCACGCGCATACTCCCATGATGACGCTCGATATCGACAGCCTCGCGTCGGTTGCATTACGCGACTTGGGCCGGGTGATCGAGGAGCTGGTGCCTGCAGCCCGTCCGATGGAGCGCGCCGAAACCCGGCCTCTGGCACACGCGAGTCAGCATGCCAGCTACAAGATGGCTCCCACCGAAGTCCGCTAGAGCCACGCTCAGGTGAAAAGTCATGCCGTCACGCACATTTCGTTCCGGCCAGGTTCCCAACCAGCATCCCGCCCAGCCTGAGCGGAAACCGTGATTTCTCCGCCTGTAGGTTTACCCCCGTCCAAACTGCCGCAGATACTCGTTTCCGAGTACCTGCAGAACTGCCGCAACGATCTGGCTCAACTAAAGACTGCCCTCGCGGCGGCCGACTATGACACGGCGCGCCGCTTGGGCCATCAGATGAAGGGAACTGGCAAACCCTACGGCTATCCAGTCCTCACGCAAATCGGCCGGGCCATCGAATGGGCCGCCTCCAAACATGCGGCGCCGGAACTTGACAGCCGGATTCAGTGGCTGGAAGCCAGCCTGAATGACATCGACCTCGCCTCCGAACAGGACTAGGAACTGGCGTGCCGGGCGCTAGCCGATGCAGCGCCTGCGGAGCGAGCACTGACATATCCGCGCACCATACTCACGAATGTCCGGGTGTCGATCGGCTTGGTAATATAGCCGTCGCATCCTGCGGCTCGCGCGATCTGGTCGTCGCCTTTGATGGCCGAAGCCGTCAACGCAACGATTGGGACATTACGCAAGGAGCTATCCCAATCCCGCCGCAGATGCCGCGTTAAGGCCAGCCCGTCCATGCCCGGCATCTGAATATCCATAAGGATCATATCCGGGACGCTTGTCTCCAGCGCTTGCAGCGCTTGCTCGGCATTTTCGGCGCTTCGCACCTCGAATCCGTCCGCCATCAGCAGGAATCGCGTCAGCTTCAAGTTGGGAAGACAGTCATCCACCACTAGTATCGATTTGTTCGCCGGCTGCGTCATCTCCCTTCTCATCGGCCATCCCTGCGCACAATAGACCATGGAGCGCAATATCTTACTTCGCGCACTGGCATGGCCCGGCCGCCACGAGCTGGGCACACTCCTGGCCATCGGGAGCGTGGCCGCGGGCGTCTGGCTCTTCGCCGCTCTAGCCGACGAGGTTGTGGAGGGAGGCACACGCAAATTCGACACCACTCTGCTTCTGGCCCTGCGCCAGCCCGGCGATTTGCAACCTCTTGGACCACCGGTCCTCCTGAACGCCGCCCGCGACATCACTGCCCTCGGAGGCCCGGCCGTTCTGACGCTGCTCACCGCCGCCGTGAGCCTGTTTCTGGCGCTCGACGGCAAGAAGCACATGGCGCTCTACGTTTGCGCGTCGATCGGAAGCGGACTGCTCATGAGCAACCTTCTCAAGGACTCCTTCGATCGCCCGCGCCCTGACATCGTTCCCCACGAAGTCTACGCGGCATCCTACAGCTTCCCCAGCGGACATTCCATGCTCTCCGCCCTCACCTATCTCACACTCGGAGCCATCCTCGCGCGCTCGCATGAACGCAAGCTCCTTAAGACCTTCTTCCTTCTGATGGCGGTGTTCCTCAGCGGATTGATCGGCTTGACCCGCGTGTATCTGGGCGTGCACTGGCCGACCGACGTGCTCGCCGGCTGGACTGCCGGAGCGGTGTGGGCTCTCCTCTGCTGGCTCCTCGCCCGTTGGCTGCAGGGCCGCCATGCGCTCGAACCCGAAGCCGAGCCCTAAGGGCGAATCACAACTGCCGTTGCGCGAAACTGGGGAAATGATCTCCCGGAGCGCCCTCCTATTCACCTTCTGCGTGTTCCTGCTCACCCCGCTTCATGCCCAGATCAAGATTCGCCTCATCGGCACCGGAGGCCCTGAACTAACACCGGCGCGCGCCGGCGCCGCAACTCTTATCGAAACTCCCTCCGCCCTGCTTCTCTTCGATGCCGGCCGAGGCGCTCTCGATGGAATCTACCGATCCCGCATGCGTCCGCAGGATGTAACTCGCGTTTTTCTGACGCATCTGCACAACGATCACATCGAAGGTCTGCCCACCCTCTGGCTCACTCCGTGGTTTTTGCTCGGCCGTAAAACCTCACTCGAAGTCTGGGGACCGCCCGGAACCTCCGCCATGATCGATGGCATGCGCCGCATGTACGGACACGATCTGGAGAATCGTCCCAACGCCGTGCTCAAACGCGAATACCTCGACATAGCGGTTCACGAAATCGCAGTTTCCGGCAACGCGGCCGTGGTCTACAACGTGTCCGGCACAAAAGTCACCGCATTCCCCGTCGAGCACGCCGACGGCAATCCCGCATTGGGCTACCGGGTCGATGCAGCGGGGCGGTCGGTACTGCTCACCGGCGACACCACTTATCGCGACACGATTGCCAACATCGCCAAAGGAGCCGATGTCATTGTCAGCAACGTCGCCGCAGCCACCCCCGAGATGGAGAAATCGGAGGCGCTCGCGCCTATCCTGGGCAAGCTGATGCGTCCCGAGCAGGCGGCGGCTCTCTTCCGCGCCGCGGCCCCGCGCATGGCCGTCTACTCGCATGTGGTGAAGAAACACCTTCCCGGCGCGCAAGGCGACCAGATCATTCTGCAGCGCACGCGCGCCGCTGGCTACAGCGGACCTCTGGTTATGGGTCTCGACGGAATGACGATTGCGGTCGGAGCATCGGTCGACGTAGTGGCGCCTTCAAATCCGGCAAACCTGCCGGACTTCGATTGGCCCGACGCGCGGTTCTAGGCCGCTTCTAACTCGCCTGCGCCGTTTGAATCAGCGCCCGAATATACCCGTAGCAATACGCGAAGGATTGCAATCCATGCGGATCGCTGGCCGCCTCCGGCACGTGGTCCGGCATCAGCATGTACGGGTAGCTGATTTCCTTGTAAACCTGAATGGCCTTGACGAAATCCACGTCGCCTTCATCCGGATACGTTTCCACGAAATCATCGCGGCGCCCGCGGATGTTGCGAAAGTGCACGTTGAAAATCTTCCCGCGCGACCCGAAATAGCGAATCACGTCGAAAATTTCTTTGCCCGGGTCTTGCAGCATTTCCGAAACCGTTCCCTGGCAAAAATTGAGGCCGTGGTACGGACTCTCTCGAATGCTCACCAGCCGCTTCAACCCATCCACTGTTCCCAGCACGCGCACCACGCCCTGGTAGCCTTCCGGAGGAACGCCTGGATCATGCGGATGACACGCCATGCGGACCTTGTACTCTTGCGCCACCGGAATCACGCGGTCCAGAAAATAAGTGATGCGTTCCCATGCGGCATCGGCATCCACTCTCCCCGCGCGCGTCAGTGGCGTCGCCGGGTGCGCGTCCTTCAGACGCCACGTGCTGTATGTTGCGTCTCCCCGCCCCGGAGTGCGGCCAATACGGATCACCCCCAACAGGCTCATGTTGTATTTGATGGATGGAATCCCCGCCGCCGCGCAATTCTTGATCATGGTTTGCAGCGATTCGATATCACGGTCACGCTGCGGACTCTCGGCCAGCATGATGGCGGGATGTTTTTCCTTGTCGATATGGCTCGACTCCAGGAAGGGCGGAGCCGTGCAGTCAACCGTGATACCGTTCGTCTCCGCCAGATCGCGCATCTGCTTGAGCTCATCGACGGTGGCGTAAATGCGGTCGCCTGCAATCTCGGGATACGCGCAAACATTGCGGACCCCATACCGCGCCAGGTACTTCAAATGCGCGTCGTTGGTGGGCGCGCTCTGGCAGCCGAGTTTCATCAGCGCCCGTCCCGGCGTGGCGGCAGCCACCGGCATCGAAGTCAGACCCGCAGCAGCGGCAGCTCCTGAAACAGTTACAAATCGTCGGCGATTCATCAGCGGTTTACTCCTCCCGATTCGAAATCACTATACATCTTCCCGTCCGGGCCGGTGCGACCGCCTCGCTACCTCACAAAATAATCCGCCTTCCCCATGTCCGCTGGCACCGCGACATCGAAGAACCCGATCATCATCTCGTCCCAGCTCTGCTGCCCGTACCGCACCTCGGCCGACGGGTCCGGATTCCGCGGATTATTCGCCGAGTTATCGAACCATGCCATCCATTCCAAGCGCGTCCCCTTCTTCAGCGCTAGCGGCGTCGTCAGGCGGTAAGTCGTCTGCCAGTAAAAATCGTAGTGGCTCACCTTCAGCAGCGTCTCCGGCAGCCCGTTGCCGGCGATGCGCGTATATTCAAACGCTTTTCCGCGCAAATGCATGTGCGGAAAAAATCCCAGCAGCAGCGCATCGTTCGGCAGTGTTCCGCCCACCATCACACGGTAATCCCGCTCGCCCGCAGGAATCGTGAACGTATCGTTGCCCATCTGCAGGGTCAGCACCGCTTTCTCAGGCGGCGATTTCGCGAATACCAGACCCACGCGCTCGCGGTCCGTCGTCGGCTTCCCGTTTGGCGTGTAGTGAATCTCAAACACCAGATCGGACCCCGCCTTCACCCGCTTGGCCATCCCCTGCGGCCACACGTCGGGCGAACTCCCCGGCGCATACACGGTCAGAATGTCGGACTTGGTCGGCCCTCCGGTCCACGTCGATCCCGGCTCACGGATATACACCACCACGTGATGCACCACCGCCCGATTGCCCGGCCGCACCTCCACGCCCTGCACCCAGCGGTCTTCGGTGAACCCCGTCGGAGCCGCGAAATATTGATACTCCACCGCGCCCTTCGCCGGCACGTCGAACCCGCGCGGCATCTCGATCACCTGATCCGGCGTGCCCAAATTCCACCCCTGGGTCCACTCGCGCGCCTTCGGGGCGTCTTTCGGATCGCCTTCCGCCGCGCCTGTCGACGCCCACGCACTTAAAGTATCGATCTCCACCGCCGTCAGCGACCGGTCATTGGAGAACTTGCCGCAGCACGGATCGGCAAACCACGGCGGCATCTTGCGCGTTCGGGTGGCCTCCCGAATCGCCTTCGCCCATGGCCGTGTCTCGCGATAAGTCACCAGCGGCATGGGAGCGATTTCCCCCGCGCGATGACACTCCTGGCAGCGATTTTGCAGGATGGGAAGAACGTCGCGATAAAACGTGGGAGGCGCCGAGAGCGCCGGCATTGCTACCAAAATCCACGCCCACCGCATATTTCTTGAGTATACGGCCCGAGTATACTGCCGAGTAGCGCCCTCACCGCATGAATCACATCTTGATCCTAGGCTGCGGCTTCACCGGCCAACGCGTCGCCCGCCGCTTTCTCGCTCGCGGCTGTCGCGTCACTGCGACCACGCGAACTCCGGCGCGCCTGGCGTCACTCGCCCAACTCGGCGCGAACGTCATCACGCTGGATAATCTCGCCGCCCACTTGCGTCCTGGCGTTCTGGTCCTTCATTCCATCCCAACCCCCGAACCCGAGAATCTGCTCAACGCCCTCGGCACCGCCGCCGCGCGAGTTGTGTATCTCTCAACCACCGCCGTCTACGGCACCGCAACTCAAGTTGACGACACCACCCCAGTGGATCCCGAATCCGACCGCGCCCGGCCGCGTCTGGAAGCGGAGCGGCGTGTCACCGACGGACCCTGGTCTGCACTCATCCTGCGTCCCGCCGCCATCTACGGTCCCGGCCGCGGCGTCCAGGAATCTCTTCCACGCGGCGCCTATTACGCCGGCGACAACTACGTGAGCCGTATTCACGTCGATGATCTCGCCGCCCATGCCGAAGCCGCTCTGCTTTCGAATCTAGAAGGCGCCTATCCCGTCGCCGATGAAGAACCGTGCACGACTCGTGAAATCGCCGAGTTCTGCGCCCGCCTGCTCAACCTGCCATCCGTGCCGCAACCCGCAGCGGGAAGCAAAGCCCGCGCTACATCCAACCGCCGCGTCGACGGCTCCGCAATCCGCCGGGCTCTGGGCATCACGCTGGTCTATCCGTCCTACCGCACCGGAATCCCCGCGTCGCTGAAATCATAAATTAGCCCACAGAATGAACACAGATGGACACGGATAAAAAATTTTCGAGAGCGCGTTATCTGTGTGTATCTGTGTTCATCTGTGGGCCTAAGGTTGAACAGTGACTTTGACTTTGCCAGTGGTCCAGCAGCACTGAAATCCATTGCCGCCTTCGCCTGAGTAGTCGTTCGCCGTCACATTCAGAACGTACTCGCCCGGTTCGCTAAAAGTCACGGTAGTGGTGGCCTTGCCGTTGAACGGCGCGGTCGAACCCGAGCCTTCCACCTTCACCACTTGAGGACGGTCACTCGCAAACTTCACGGCTCCCGGACTGCGGTAGGCAATCCACTTAACCGTCACCGGTGACGCCGCCTTCGTGGGCCGCGCCCCGGAGGAAGACGTGAACTTGGCGTCATCGGAAACCCACACCGTCAAATCCATCGGCGTCCCCACCTTCGCGGAGCGCGCCGTCGAAACTGCATGCGGCCCTTGCCCCGCCGGTCCGCCCCGGTCGAAGCTCACCATCGGCGGCGTGTTCCCAACCGACGCTTCGGTGAAAGGCGAAACCTCGTAATCCGGATGCAAGCTGGCCGGGATCACCGTGGTTTTGCCATTGGCCACCAGCGTCCACATGATCTTGTTCTGCCCGAAATCCGCCGGGACCGTCACCGTAAACAAGCCCCAGCCGCGCCCCGGCACGAAGTGCGTGGGCTGCCCGCGATCCGGGCCGCCTGGTTCGATACGATTGTTGGGCCCGATAGGAATCTCCACTTCCTGAGTCTGATTCCGGTTGTAATAACCCAGCAAAAGGCCGAAGGTGCCGTCGGAATTCCTGAACCAGCCTTCAAACGCGCCGGTGATGCTGGAGCCAGTTTCGCGCGCCGGCTCGACCGGCAGCGATTGCCCCCAGGCCACAACAGTACTTGCAATCAGAAACACGGCCGTCAGGCCGGACACTCGTCCTGTCACTCGCAATTCCCGCTCCTAGCGAGCCGAAGCATCTGCCGATTGCACATTCTTGTGTTTGGCTGCCCACGCATTGTATTCGTCGTCACTCAAGTACGTGACGTTCATCCACGCGTGTCCCATCTCATCCACGGTGCGGTCGCCGAACCCGACCCATTGATCCGGGTCAGGATTATTCGGATTCGCGTGCGTGTTGTCGTACCACGCGGTGACATGAATCATGGTGCCCTTCGGGAACACCGGCGCCGCGTCGTCCGCGTAAATATAGTTGGTCATCCAGTTGAAATTGAAATTGCCGACGTGGCTGACGATCTGCGCGGTTCCATCCGGCAAAATCGCTTCCACCGTCATGGCCTTGCCGCGCAGATGCATATGCGGCTGGAAATTCTCCAACTGGGCGGCTTTCGGCAGCACCGTGTAATTGTCCACCTCGGTAAGCGAATTTGGTGCGATATCGATATTGCGGCCCGCCCTAACGCGCGATCCGTCAGAAGATTTAAAACCGCGCAGCGCCTGGAAGCCGGTCAAATAGGTGCGGTGCGTGGGCTCCTGCCCCTTGGGATAAAGCCAGATTCCCAGTTCGACGTTGTCGCGAATCTCTTCGCCCACCGCGTGAATATGCACGTCCCAGGAAATTTGCGAACCCGGAAGCAGCAGTTTGCCGGTGTCCGGGCGATACAGATCGTAACCTTTGCCAATCGCCCATTCCATCAGGAACGAACGCGCGCCCAGGTCAGCATCGTTCCCCGGAGCAATGCTCGACGGATCGTCCTGCACCAGATACGCCACCGCGTGATGCGTGATCTTGCGTCCGGCTGCAGTTCCCGGACGGACTTCCACTGCGCGCACCCAGCGCGGCTCGGTGACGGGAATATTCGAAGTCGGCCGCCACCAGACGTCCTGATGATGCGCCGCCATGGTGTAGGGATCGGACTTGATCACTAGATCCGGCTGGCCCAATTCTTTCGCCGCTTTCCACTCATTCGCGGCCGGCCACTCCTTGGCAGGCGGCATGTCTTTGGGATCGCCCATGGGAGCGCCCGCATCCACCCAGCGGACGACGGTTGCGATCTGGTCATCCGTCAGCGAAATGTCATTCTTGAATTTCTGAATGCCGACGGTTTTATCGATATGCCACGGCGGCATCTGCCGTGTAATCACGCGCTGGCGGATGGCCTTCGCCCAAGGGCGGGTTTCTTCATAAGTCACCAGCGACATGGGCGCGAGCGAGCCTTTGCGATGGCACTCCTGGCAGCGTTCCTGGAAAATCGGAGCGATGTCTTTTGCAAACGTAACCGCTTTGACGGCCTCCGCCGGACCCGCGGAGGTGGCCGCATCCGCACCAAAAATCGCACAGGGCAGGGCCGCGAAAGCAGCAAACGCGAAGAGCTTAATAGGCGTCATAACACGCTCCTTGGACACACCTTCTACAAGTCGCTAATCGTCGATAAGTCTAGCGGCGTGAGCAGATAATGTCAAAGGGGTAGGGCGATTTGCCTTAAACTGGGAGAAATCGAATGGCTCTTTTTTCCGTAGATTCGCTGGTGATGTGCTACGCGAATATCGAGCTGGCGAAACGTTGGTGGATTCACCAGTTTGAGTGCTCGCAAACCAGTGCGCCAGGCGATTGGGACGATCCGCTACCTTCGGATGTGGCACTTCGCCTGCCAGGTCATGACGAGCCCACGATCTTGCTCTGCGATCAGCAAGAGGTGCGGGATGCCGGCTGTGAGCGCACGAACCCGCATCCTCTCCTGTTTTCGTCAAAGCTTAAGAAAGCTCGGGAACAACTTGTCTCGAAGGGCAGCGCTCCAGGCCTAATTCAAAATGCCGGAGGGAAGCAGTTTTTCGAGGTTCAAGATCCCGAAGGCAATACGATTGAAATCTGCGAAGAGTAGCGGCATCGCTCGCCGCTGAGCTTTTACGCTTCGAGCGCCACTTCCAACGGCTGCTGCGATTGTTTCTTGGCCGCCTTGCGGTCCTTGCGCTTCTTGCCGCCGCTCGCGAAGCGCTCCATGTAGGTGTAAAACACCGGAGTGATAAACAGCGTCAGAAGCTGCGATGTCAGCAGGCCGCCGACCACCGCCAGTCCCATCGGGCGCCGCGCTTCGCCGCCTGCGCCCAAGCCCAGTGCGATCGGCAGCGTGCCCACCAGCGCCGCCATGGTGGTCATCATGATCGGGCGGAAGCGGACCAGGCAGGCTTCGACAATCGCCTCGCGCGGCGGAGTGCCGTGCAAGTGCTGGGTTTCGAGCGCGAAGTCAATCATCATGATGGCGTTCTTCTTGACGATGCCGATTAGCATGATGACGCCGACGAAAGAGTAAATATTCAGCTCATCGTGGAACAGCAGCAGCGTCGCGAAAGCGCCCAACCCCGCTGAAGGGAGTCCCGAAAGAATGGTGATGGGATGGATGAAGCTCTCATACAAGATGCCCAGCACCATGTAGATCACCAGTACCGCGAGCGCCAGCAGCAGTCCCATGCCGCGCAAGGAAGCTTGGAACGCCGCCGCAGTGCCCTGGAAAGTAGTGCTGATGGTATCCGGCAGCGTCTCGCGCGCCAACGCCTGCACGCGATCGACGGCGTCGCCGAGCGCCACGCCGGGTGCGGTGTTAAAAGAGACAGTTACCGCAGGCAATTCGCCAAAGTGCTGGATGGTCAGCGGACCCACGCCGGTCTTGAGCGACGCCACTGCGTTCAGCGGAACCAGATTCCCGTTGCTCGAGCGCACGTAGAGAAGTCCCAGGCTGGTGAGATCGCGCTGGTATTGAGGCAGAACTTCCAGCATCACCCAATAACTATCCACCTGCGTATAAATCGTGGAGACTTGCGGCTGGCCGTAAGCGTCATTGAGCGCGCTTTCGATTTGTCCTTCGGTGACGCCCAAGGCCGACGCGCGGTCGTGGTCGATGTTGACGCTGAGCGTCGGGCTGGAAATCTGCAGGTCACTATTGACGTCGGTGAGGCCCGGCACGGTGTGCAAGCGTCTTTCGAAAGCCGCGGCCGAAGAGTACAGCATATTCAGGTCGGCAGCTTGCAGGGTGAACTGATACAGCGTACGGATCTGGTTGCCGCCAATGCGCACCATGGGAGGATTCGCCAGATAGACGCGGATGCCCGGCACCGTCGCCAGCTTAGGGCGGAGTTCCTCGATGATCTGTTCCGGGGTCAATTTGCGCTTATTGCGCGGCTTGAGTTGAATAAAGAATCGCCCTTGGTTAATGGGCGAGTTCTGATTGCCGCCCAGGCCCATAAAGGAACCGAAGAGTTCGATATTCGGATCCTTGGCCATGATGGCGGCAACCTTAGCTTGCAGTTGCTTCATCGCGTCGAAGGAAATATCCTGGCCGGCTTCGGTGCTTCCTTGAAGGCTATTCGTGTCCTGGCTGGGGATGAAGCCTTTGGGCGTAATATCCAGCAGATATACTGTGCCCACCAGCGTCCCCAAGGCCACCAGCATGGTCATTGCAGGATGACGCATCACGCCGCGCAACATCCAGCCATAAGCGTCACGCGCGCCGTCGAGCGACCCGTTCCGAGGCCATGTAAAGAGCATTGTGGTGCTCCGAAGGCGGTTTTAGGAACCGGCTGCACAACATCGGCGTGAGGCTGATAGAGACGAAGCCCGAAATCAAGATGGCCACCATAATGGTCACCGCGAATTCGTGGAACAAACGCCCCATGATGCCGCCCATGAACATCAAGGGGATGAACACGGCGGCCAGTGACAGCGTCATGGATAGGACCGTGAATCCGATCTCGCGCGCGCCTTCCAGAGCGGCCTCCATGCGCGGCTTGCCCATTTCCATGTGGCGGACAATATTTTCCAGCACCACGATCGCATCATCGACCACGAAACCCACCGAGAGCGTAAGCGCCATCAGCGAGAGATTGTCGAGCGAGTATCCCAGCCCGTACATCGCGGCAAATGTGCCCACCACCGAAATGGGCAGCGCCAAGCTGGGGATAGCAGTGGCTGAAATGTTGCGCAGAAATAAGAAGATGACCAGAATCACCAGCACCACGGTCGCCACCAGCGTGAATTTCACGTCGCTGACGGACTCGCGAATGGTCTGCGCACGGTCCATCTGGATATCCAAGTGAACCGTCGGAGGCATCAATGCGCTGAACGACGGGATCAATGCCTTGATGCGATCCACCACTTCGACTGTGTTGGTGCCGGGCTGGCGCAGAATCGCCAGCATGATGTAACGCTCCGAACCTCGGTTGGTGTAAAGCGTGTTCGCGGACTTATCGACTTGAACCCCGTCAATGACACGCCCCAGCGCCTTAAGGCGGACCGGCGACCCGTTGCGGTACGCCACGATCATGTCGCCGAAGGCGGAAGCGGTCATGAGCTGCCCGTTCGCTCGCACAGTGAACGCTTGATTTGCGCCCCACAAAGTGCCGGTGGGCTGATTCACGTTGTGCGACTGAAGAGCGCTCGATACATCATCGATGCCAATGTGCCGCGCGGCCAGCAAACTCGGATCGAGTTGCACATGGATGGCCCACTTCTGCGCGCCGAATACGTTTACCTGAGCCACGCCATCCAGCGAAGAGATCCGCTGCGCCATCAGATTTTCTGCGTACTCGTCGAGCTTCGAAAGCTCCATCGTGTTCCCGGAAAGGCCCAGCAGGATCACCGGCATATCGCCGGGATTCACTTTGCGCAGCGTGGGAGGCGATGGCATTCCCGGCGGCAGCAGCCGTAAGACCGCGGCGATAGCGCTCTCCACGTCGGCAGCCGCGCCGTCGATGGAACGATCCAGCGTGAATTGGATGGTGATGCTGGTGGTGCCGACTCCGCTCGAGGAAGTCATGGTGTCGATGCCCGCAACAGTGGCGAATTGGCGCTCAAGCGGCGTAGCAACCGCGGTGGCCATGGTCTCGGGACTCGCGCCCGGCAGACCCGCCTGCACCTGAATCGTGGGGAAATCGACGTTCGGAAGATCGCTGACGGGAAGCGCGCGATAACCGGCAATCCCGAACAGCACGATGCCGATCATGACCAGCGCAGTCATCACGGGGCGCTTGATGAAGAGATCGGTAATGTTCATAGACTCACTCCGGAACCGCTACGATCACAGGCGGCAGGCCTTTGACTGCCGACACTTAGACGGATAGTATCATTCTAAACCGAGTGCCTGGGGTGGAGAAATGTGCCATATGGGTGGGTTAGAAGGCCGCAAGTGGCAGACCACGCGGCGTCCGCGGGCGCTCTCACTTCGGCGCAGCAGTCCAATACGGGGGTAGATTGGGCTTGGTTTCGCGGACGATTTCGAGTATCGCGCGCCGGTCGGCGGAGGAAAGATTCTTCAAGGAAAGTCCGCCCACCGAAGGGTTTGTGTCATGTGACGGGCTTGCGTCCCGGCCGCTAAGGATGTCGTAGAGGCGCTGATAGACCCGGTCGCGGACGAAGCTGGGCAGGCCATCGAAGGCGGCGCTATAAATCATGTAGGAAAGCGGATAGCGGAACAGGTGCGTCTGCAGGTCAAAGTCGCGCAGCGAGCGACCTTGTTTATCGCGCGGTCCCCGCTGCGGGAACGTCTTGGAGAACGAGGAAACGCCGCCTACCGGCTCGCGCAGCGGCGCCTCGTCCCCGAACAACATGTATCCCACCAGTTCGTCGATTTCGGCGTTGAGCTGCGCGCTTTGGGTAGTGAGCAGGCCATCGTGCTGCGCGATGCGCGCGTCCCAGCCGATGCGGATCAATAGGTTCGTCATGCGGGTCTGGTGCTCCAGCACCAGAAGCGCGACCAGATCGCTGGTCGGGACCAAGTAGCGGGAAGTGTCGAACCAGTGGCTGAGATCCGTGACGTTCTGGGTGCCATCGAGAGAATCGGCGCCGGGGTGGACGGGATCAACCAACTCCCGGTTGTTTCCCAAATGGGTTTGCGCGCCGTGAGTTCCCGTGACGTACCATCCGCCCCAACGTTTGCTGAAAGGGGTGCGATGGTCCGTCATCATCGCGCTGCCATGCTCCTGCCCGCCGGTTGACGGATGCACCGAACTGATCAGCAGTCCGGGGACAGCCAAAGTCACGGGGCCCTGGTGGCAGCGCAGGCAATCGTCGCGGCGCGCAATCACCGGGCGCGCGGAACGGGCGGGGTCCAGGGTGTAGAGGATCACGCCTTGGCGCGGATCGAGCGAGGCCAGTTCCAGTGCTTCGCCATTTTGGACATAGCCCACGCTTGAATCGTCGTTGAAATAGATCGCGCGCGGCGTGCGCGGAGAGATGCGTTCCACCTGAATGCTGGTGCGGGAAAATACCAGCGCCTGCGAATCGGTCGGGATACCAAGCTCCTTGAGCAAAGCAGGCAAATAGCCCCAGCCGTTGGGTGCATAGTCGAGCTTTACCTGCCCATCGGCGAGGCGCTTTGCGAGACGTCCGACAGGGTCGGTGGTCGCGCCTTCATACAGAATGGCGGGATGATCCAGCGGGATAAAGATGGTGTCTTCGAGGCGCTCCGCCAGCAGCACAGCAGCGGCTAAAAGAAGAATCGCGCCTACGGCGAGAAGTGGAAAACGCGCGCGATGTCTCATGACGGCTGCCCTTCCGGCCCCCGGGCCGGCCTGAGCCTTTGCATTGCCACCATCACGGCATACACGGCCGGAGTGAGAAAGATCCAGCCGAGCGGATAAGTGTAGCGGGCATCCACCTGAATGAAATAGTAAACCAGCGGGTATGTCACAAGGATCAGCCAAGTGAGGCGCGTCCCCGGGCTTGAGGGCAGCAAGCACAATCCCAGCAGCCCCAGCAGCGTGATGGCGGTGGAGGCCGCAGTGGTTTTGAAACGGCGGCTGGGGGCGAGCCAGAATCGCCAGATACGTTCGCCGGTCAAGCGCAGGAAATGTGTCGGGTCGCGCAGGATTTCAGCGCGGGCATCCGCCGTTTCCGAGCGCGTATAAGCCATCTCGCCTTCAGCCGCGACTTTGCGCGCTTCGTCTTCATTGAGCCCGGGATGGAACCGGCTCATCACGCCGTGCGAAACGTTGTCTTCCATCAGCGCGAAACTTTCGGGCCGGTTGGAGACGCGCAGCTCGAGCCCGAAATTCGAGCGAGTGGGCACAAAGGCGTGGAACTCAACCCAATTCCGGATCGCCCACGGAGCCTGTATCGCGGCGAAGGCGGCCAGCAGCGGAATCAATCCTGCGTGACGTCGCATAGCGAGCATCTCAAATCCGATGACCGCCGCAAACACGAAGCCCAGAATCGGCGAGAGGAGCGAAGCCAATCCCCACCACATACCACGGGCAACAGGCGAAACCGATTCCTCCGGCGAAGACCAAGCTTTGCAAGTGTAAAGAAAAAGCAGAACCAGCGCTAACGCAATATAGGGCTGATCGACGGCATCGCGCGAACCTTCGACGTATCCTTTATAGGGCGCGAGCGCCGCAAGCAGTCCCGCGACGGCGCCGGTAAATCGCGGCAGACGCAACGCCGTGCTCACCCGCGGCAAGAGGGCGTATTGAACCGAAGAAACAATCGCGGAGACAATACGACTCGCAGCCTCGCCCGCATAGCCCGTTCCAAATAGCAGAAAGATTAGCCCGAGCAGGATCGGGTACGCCGGCGCAGTGTGCGCCGTAGGGCCGGTGGGCAGCAAATAAGGATCGGCGAAAGTCCCGTGCAGCGCGAGCGACCTCGCGATGTTCTCCATCTCGGAAAGATGGGTTCCCGGAGGGCGGGGCGCAGCCAGCACCTTCACGATCCGGATCACGGACGAAACCGCAAAAATGAGCCAGAACGAGTGCCGCTCAAACCAGTGCTTCAGTCGCAAGGGTGCGATCAATATAACATACGGCCGCTGAATTCTACGGCAGCCGCTCCGCATAAACCGGGCTGAATATCGTTGCGGCTGGACGGAGATCCCTCCTGCGTCCGCAAATCAAGAATCTTTGATGGTAGTACCGGTAAACGTTACCTCTTTAGGAGAAACCGGGCGCCCCGGTTCTACGTTAAAGTAGAAGATTCTCCACGAGGGGTTAAGTAGGTCTACTGTGCTTTAGGCGCAGGGCCGATTTTTAAAGTAATGGCAGGTTTGGAGGTCCATCTGGACGCTGTTTTGTTCCGCGATCTCCGCTCGCTGCGCGGTTGGCTCGGAAAAGTAGTCATCTGTCACGGCTTGATTCTGTTGGCCGCGAGCCAAAGCTTCGGGCAACAGGTAGCGCTATCGCTCAGTTCCGCAACCGCCCTACCGGGCTCGAGTGCAGCTCTGACGATATCGACGTCTGCGGGCGGAGGCGTCCAACCCGCAAGCCTTATATGGACCTTGCAATATCCAGCGGACGTAACCGGCGTGGTGCTGAGTCCGGGTCCATCCGCCGCCAATTCCGGCAAGACGATTACGTGTGCCTATGGAGCTTCCGCCGCTACCTGCGTCGCTTGGGGGGAGAACCAGACACCCATCCCGGATGGAGCCCTCGCCACAGCCACGTTCCGAATCTCCGCAGCGAGTAGGAGCGCTAGTATCGCCATCGTCAATGCTCCCGCCAGTGCCGCCGATGCCGCGGGAAACGCACTCCCCGCAACCAGTTCGGGAGCGGCGATCAGCCTGATTCTTCCGCCCACGATAGGTTGCACGCCCACCAGCGGACCTCAACTCTTGCACGTTTACTACTCCGCGCAGTGCTCGGTGGCCCATGGGCTGCCGCCCTACACTTGGAGTGTCAGCGCTGGGGCGTTGCCTCCGGGGATCAGTCTCACCACCCAAGGAAATTGGGCTGTGATCTCCGGCACTCCGACCGTCGCCGGAATTTATCGCTACACAATTTCCGCGGTAGACAGTTATCTGCCGGCGCCCGAAACGGCGACGCTCGCCTATGCCGTGACCACCCAAACGAGCGCGCCGGCGTTTAGCCTGGTCGGCTCCCTCGCTCACTTGGTCGCGAATCAGGACTGGACCACCACTTTTACCCTGGTCAACACCGGCACCGGCAACGCGCAGACTGAGCTCAATCTTTTCGGCGATGACGGAACTCCATTGCAGATACCGCTGGTCCTGCCCCAGCAAGGCGTCACCGAGAGCCCGGTCACGACGCCAACGTTGGATTGGACGCTGGCTGCAAACGCTTCGCTGATCGTGCAGACGGCTGCCTCGACAAGCGTCGCGTTTCAATCCGGCTCGGCACAATTGGGTGCTACCAGCGGCATGGGAGGATTCGGGATCTTCCATTTGAACCCCACCGCGCAAGACGCGGTAGTGCCTTTGGAAACCATAAACGCCAGTTCCTATTTGCTGGCATACGACAACACCAATGGCGCGGCGCTAGGCGTAGCGCTGGCCAACATCAGCGCGCAAGCGGCTAACGTTGCGATGGTGGTCCGTGACGACACGGGCGCTCAAATCGCTTCGGGATCCGTACCAGTGCCAGGAAGCGGCCATAATGCTTTCGTGTTGTCGGCCATGTTCCCGGCCACAGCGGGAGGGCGCGGCACGGTCGAGTTCGATACTCCGGCAGGCGGGCAGATCAGCGTGTTGGGAGTGCGCACCACGCCTCCCGGAACTCTGACGTCTGTTCCCGCCTTGGCGAACGTCGGTACCAGTGGTGGAGCATTCGCTCACATGGCAATCGCCAACGGATGGAAGACCAGTTTCGTTCTGGTCAACACCGGTGCGAGTGCCGCGCAAGCTCACCTGGCGTTTTTTGACGATAACGGTAATCCCCTGGTCTTGCCGCTTTCCTCGCCGCAGTCCGGCTCCAGCGTTCCCGCAACGGCGTCTTCGGTCGATAGCGCCATGGACGCCGGGGCAACTTTAGTTGTCGAAGGTACGGGTGCGGACACGGACCCGCTGCAGACCGGATCGGCGCAGCTCACAACCAATGGCAACGTGTCCGGCTTTGTGATTTTCCGGTATCAACCTACGGGGCAGGAAGCAGTAGTGCCGCTCGAAAGCCGCACCGCGAGCTCTTATATACTCGCGTTCGACAACACCGGTGGAACGGCCACGGGAGTCGCAATCAGCACCAGTTCCTTGCAGGCGGCCAGTATTCCAGTCGTGATTCGCGACGACTCCGGCGCACAGATCGGAACCGGATCGATTTCCTTGGCGGCTAACGGCCACAGCGCGTTTGTACTGACGACTCAATTCCCGGTGACAACGGGTAAACGCGGCACACTGGAGATCTCCACGCCAGCCGGGGGACAAATCGGCGTTCTGGGAATCCGAACGCCTCCCGCGAACACATTCACGACGCTGCCCGCGCTTACGCGCTGAGACTAGGCACCGCCGACTGCTGGCTCTGCAGCCACCGTTCGAGGACCGCCACGTACCACAACTGTTCCGAAGCGCCGCCGGCAGCGATGGCGCGATCGATTTCGGCATGCAGTGCCGGGCCTTGAATGTAACCTTCGCGTTCCACCAGCGTGCCGGATTGCAGCACGTCCAGATCCTTGCGCCACGGTCCCGCCAGCCACTTTTCCACCGGCACGCGGAAGCCCTGCTTGGAGCGCGATGCTGTCGACGGCCCGATGCGCCGCCGCACGATTTCGCGCAGGACTGCCTTGAGCCGCCCGCCTTGAAAACGAATCTCCGGAGACAGCCCCGCCGCGAATTCCCACAATGTGTGATCTAAAAACGGAGCACGTGATTCGAGAGCGTAATACATCGTACTGGCGTCAACTTTGGGAATGTATTCGCTCGCAAAATGGGTTCGGCGGTGATATCGAAAAACCTCGTCCAACAAATTGCGCGCGGAATCGAATGACTCCGGGATATCGCGCTGCGGCAATCGCAGACCTTGTAAGCGCTCGCCCAAAAGGCTCCGCTCTTCGAAATACGGCAGCCCGGTGCGCACCCGGTTATAAGGTCCCAATCCGCCGAACGTATAGTTCGCGAAGCTGTGCGCGCGTTTCAAAAACCCGGTTTCCGGCACCATTCCGCGCAGCCTGCGCCAGATCTCGGGAGCGAATCTAGGGGTTCGCGCGGCCACCTGTTGAGCACGCCACGCATACAGGAAGAACGGATAGCCCAGGAAAACATCGTCGCCGCCATCGCCCGTCAGCAGCACTGTCGCCACCGGCTTGATGGCGGCGGACAGGTGCAGCATTCCCAAAGCGGACTGCGATCCGAAGGGTTCACTGAAAGCGTCCACCAGCTCGCCCACGGGATCGCTTTCGTTGCGGTCGATCACCAACGCTTCGTGCGGCACACCCAAAGCCTGGGCAGTCGCGCGCGCGGCATCGGTTTCGTCCGACGGATCGCCCGGCGCGCTCATGGTGAAGGTGCGAACGTTTGCGTTCAGCTTGGAGAGCGCCCAACACACCAGCGCGGAATCGATTCCGCCGCTTAACAGAGCGGCAATGGGGACATCGGCGATCAGCCGTAAGCGCGTGCAATCGATAATGCGCTTTTCGGTTTCTTCCAGCGCCTCTTCGAAAGAAATCTTGGGGCCTTCGCCGGTCTTCGGCAGATCCCAGTAGCTACGCGTGGTGATGCCGCCCTCGGCGCTCCACTCCACGATGGTGGCGGGAGGCACTTTCGAAACCTCGCTATAAATGCTGTGGACGTCCGTGACAAATCCGAATTCCAGATATTCCAGCACGGCCTGCGGATCCATCTCCGTGTTCACGGCGCCGGTCGCGCGCAGCGCAGCCACGGTGGACGCAAACATCAGACGTTTGCCCGTCGCGGAATAAACCAGCGGCTTGACCCCCAGACGGTCGCGCACCAGAAATAGCTTGCGGCGGTTCTGATCCCAAATAGCGAAGGCAAACATGCCGCGCAGCCGGGCAACCAGTTTATCGATGCCCCAATGTTGATACCCGGCCAACAGAATTTCGGTATCGCAACGCGAATGGAAGCGATAGCCGAGCCGCTCCAACTCCGGGCGCAGCTCCAGAAAATTGTAGATGCAACCGTTGAAAACCAGCCCGATACTGCCGTCTTCGGAAAGCATCGGCTGGTGGCCGGCTTCACTGAGATCGATGATCGCCAGCCGGCGGTGCCCTAACGCCACCCCAGGCCAGGCCGCGATCCCCTCGCCATCCGGGCCGCGGCGAGCGAGCGCATCCGTCATCACACGCGTGATATTTTCGGCTAAGGTTGGCTCACCGAGGGCTACACATCCGGCAATTCCGCACATCCAAGGCTATTATCGCAGGAGCACATGTGGAACACCCTGGGCGAATAGTACTGGGCAAACCGTTCAATTGACGGCCCCTTCAACTTTCCCGCACAATGGTTGTGGATGAGCCCCCTTCTATGAGCCGGTTTAAGGACAGCAAGCCGATCCACCGTGGGGCGGTCTCGCCATCTCCGGTTGGAGTATTGCCTCCCCCTCGGAAACCGGCGCCCGGCGCGTCCGGTACTAAGCCGCCCGTTACCACCCGCCCCGCAGCCCGGCCTTCGCTGATCCAAACTCCGTGGCAACGCGTGAGCAACGAGGCGACTCTCCGCCAATCGGAGTTGGATAACCCGCTGCGGAAGCTGGGGCTTTACCTGGCGCTGGCATTTATTTTCTGCCGCTTCAGCCTGTTCGGCGAGCTGGTGTCGACGACCTTGAACTTCGATCCCCACCTGGCACGAATTCTGGGAATACCGGTGCTTGCGCTGGCAATTTTCACCGGCGGCCTGCGGCGCGTGCTGCGATCCCGGCTTACCTACGCTTGGCTGGGCCTTGCGTTGTGGATGGTTCTGAGTTCGCCGCTGAGCGTTTGGCCCGGCGGCTCCGTGTCCCTCATTCTTTCCTATGTACGAGGGCAGTTGCCCATGCTGCTCATCGTCGGGGGGCTGGTCCTGACATGGAAAGAGTGCAGGATGGTTCTCATATCGATCGCGCTCGCCTGCGTAGTCAACGTGGCCAGCGGCAAGTTGTTCGTGGTGAACCCCGACAGCGATAGCCGGCTAAGCCTGGAACTGGGCACGATTGGGAACGCCAACGATTTTACGGCGCACCTTTTTTACGTACTGCCCATGGTGGTTTTCGTTATGCTGATCTCGGAGCGCGGCTGGATTCGCAGAATCCTGTGCCTGGGAGTCGTGGGCTACGGTTTGTACTACTGCGCATCTACCGGATCGCGAGGCGGACTGATCGCTTTTGCGGCGGTATGCGCATTTACGATGGTTCGGGCGCCGGGCCGGGTGCGGATAGGTGCGCTAGCCGCCGCTGCCGCGATGTTTATGTTGATGCTGGTGGTGCTCCCGCAATCCCTGCTGCACCGCTACGGAACCTTGTTCACGAATAAGACCGACGATATGGAAGCGGTCCAATCTACCGCCCAGCGAACTCATTTGTTGCAGTCCAGCATAAAGTTCACGCTGCAGCATCCTCTGCTGGGAGTGGGACCGGGGGAATTTTCGGACTACGAAGCCAAGGTCGCCAAGAGCGAGGGTGTGAAAGCCGCCTGGCAGGTAACCCATAACGCCTACACGCAGGTATCGAGCGAGGTTGGCATTCCAGCGCTCCTGTGCTATCTGGCCGCGATTGTCATGACCTTCCGGATTTTTGGAAAAGTGTATAAGGCCGCGCGCTATCGTCCGGAGCTGCGGTCCATGGCGATGGCTAGCTTTTGCTGCCAGCTTTCCATAGTGGGCTTCTGCACGGCGACCATATTTCTCTCACTCGCTTACACCATGTATCTGCCGACCATGAGCGGGCTGGCCTTGGCGATCAGCCGGTCGCTGGACCGTGAGATGGCCCGGCTGTCCTAGATCTTTCAGATCCAGCCGCGGCCCCAATAGTAGACGATCTTCGAGGTTTCGACCGCCAAATCCTGAAATACTTCCCAGCGCAGATTCCAGGTTCCGGCGCGCTTGGCGCCATCCGGAATCGGACGTGGAATTACCATCACGCCGGTTTTGCGAAGCGCCCGTAGTGCACGGAACATGTGATAGTCGCTGGTCAATAAAATCTTGCGGCCCGGCGTCTGGGCAAGAATGCGCGCCAGATTCAGCGCGCTTTCGCGCGTGCTGAGCGACGCGGAATCGGTCACGATCGCGCCCGGCGGAATGCCGCCGCTCACCAGGAAAATTTTCATCGCCTCGCCGACCGGAAGGGCCGCGCCTCCGCCGCCCCCGCTCACGATCACCTGGCGCCATCCACCCTCGCGCCACGTCATCACCGTATAGGCGCTGCGCCAATAGGATGTTTCGCCGATAATGCCGTTGCTCAGGACATTGCCGGTAAGCACGATCAGCACGTCGCCGCGCGCATCCGTCCAGGGTCCCGCGAGTTCGACGGCCCACCAACCCACCAACGGAGTACAGGTCACCAGCACAAGGGCGAGCCCTAGAACCGCGAGCGCTCGCACGCACACGCGCCACCAGATGGACCAGGGTTGTTTCAATGTGACGTCCGGCTCGCTTCATCCGGCAAAGGGCCCGCGGAGGTGACCTTCCACAGCGCTCGCGGCGGGATGAAGAAGACGGAAAGCCCCCCCAGCGTGGCGATCATCATCACCAGAAAGGTGTGAGCGCTCGAGGAGAGCCGCTTGAGAAGACGCGGCTGGAATATCCAGGCGTCGGCTAGCGCCAGGCCATAAAATGCCGCTTGGCCTGCCAGTACAATCGCGCGCCAGGGAGCCGGCAATCCGAACGACGCAGCCGCCAAAATCAGCAGCAGCCACGGCAGCAGCAGGCGTCCGAATTTATACGACATGAAATGCAGCCACATGCGGTTACCCGGACCCAGCAACGCCGGATACGCACGCAGGATTTGGTAATTCCCGGCGAGCGTTCGAATCTTCCGCCGGAATTCGGTTTCGAGCGACGTGGGAATGTCGTAGGCCCGCGCCCGCGAATCCATCACTAGGCGATAGCCCTGAAAGTAAGCCGCCAAAGGCAGGTGCATGTCGTCGAGGAGCGCGTCCGCGGGAATCGGTACCGCCAGGGCGCGGCGAATCGCATAAAAAGGGCCGGTGGCTCCGAACATGGAATCGATGGAGCTGAGGCTCTCGCGCATCCACGTTTCGAAACGCCAGTACAGGCCGATGTCGGCCTCTTCCTGGCTCGCGCCGGCGCGAATCACAAGTTCGCCGCTGACAACACCGACGCTGGGGTCGGCGAAGTTTTCCACCAGGCACGCGACGCTGTGCGGTTCCAGTGGCTGCCGGACGTCGGTCAAAACCAAAATCTCGCCGTGCGCTTGGGCGATGGCAGCGTTGAGCGCCGCTGGCTTGCCTCCGCGCGGCAGGCGCAGCAGACTCACTTGGCGGTCCGCGAAGCTTTCGGCGATCTCATCGGTGCGATCGGTGGAACCGTCGGAAGCAACGATGATTTCGAGTTTATCGGCCGGGTATTCCAGCGCCAGCACCGATTGCAGCTTGGCCTCCAGGAATCGTTCGCCGTTATAGACCACAACGATCAGCGAAATGCTGGGCTCAATCGGCTGCCGCTGCACCGGCCGGGCGCAGTGCCGCACCATCCAGCGGAGCAGCAGTGGATAACCCGCCAGCACGTAGGCCATCAACAGACAGGCCGTGATCGCAGCAACGGCTGGCATGGCTTTTAGACTTGATTCCGCGGGTGAGCGGTCACGTTTTCCTCGGCAAGCACGCTGCTTGCGGAGATTTCGCGCCAGGTATGCGGGTGATAGAACATGCCCCTCACGTTCCTCCCGGCGTTGACTTGGATGGTGGAGCAGCGGTACTGCCAGTCCAGATTGGTTCCATGCTGCTCGATGGTGGTGTCGATCAGGTACGAACCCGGTTGCAAGCCCAGTTCGTCGCAGGAGAATTCGACCATGCCGTTGCCGGGCGCGAGATCGGCTGTCTCTCCCGAAAGCCAGGTAGTGAACTGGCAATGCAGGGTGCCATCGGCTCCGTAAAAGAACACGTTGAAGCTGACGTCCGGTGCGGCGGTCCGTGCTTTGTATTCGATACGAATGCGCAGGGCGTCTCCGGTTTTGACCATGTGGACCGGCTCGCCGCGGCCGTCCAGAAACTCCAGCGAAACGACTTCGGCGGTCTTGCCCACGGCCTGCGCTGAAGGCGGAGGAGAAGCCCGGAAGCGGGCCAGCGCGCTATAGGCGTTCATTCCGCCGGCCGTCTCTCCGTCATAAATCACTTGACCTTGGTTCATCACGATGACGCGCTCGCACAGTTGCTGCACGGCGGCGAGATCGTGAGATATAAACACTACGGTGCAGCGCTGCTTGAGCTCCAGTACGCGGTCGATGCACTTCTTCTGGAAGGCGGCGTCGCCCACCGCCAGCACTTCGTCCAGCAGCAGGATATCGGGATCCAGATGCGCCGCCACCGAAAAGCCCAGCCGCACTACCATGCCCGAGGAGTAGCGCTTGACCGGCACGTCGATGAACGGCCGCACGCCCGCGAAATCGATGATGGCGTCGAGCTTCTCAGTGATTTCCTTGCGCTGCATTCCGAGAATGGTGCCGCTCAAGTAAATGTTTTCGATGCCCGTCAATTCCGGATGAAATCCGGAACCCACTTCGAGCAGCGCCGACATTTTGCCGGAGATCGAAATTTCACCGGAGGTGGGCGCGGTGATCCCGGCCAGCAATTTCAGCAGCGTGCTCTTGCCCGCGCCATTGGGCCCGATGATTCCGACAGCTTCTCCATGCGCTATCTGTAAGCTGACGTCGCGCAGCGCCCAGAAAACTTTCGGGGGGCCGAAACGTTGGCGCAACCGGGCTACCACGCCCTTCGGGGCAGCGTCGACATGCGCCTGCCGGATCAGGTATCGCTTCGAAACGTGATCGAGCTTTAAGGAATACATCGCGCCGGACTCGCTCAGATGAAATCCGCCATCGAAGCTTCCCGGTACTTAAAAAACAGGTAGGCCAGCGGCAGCAGCACCACGGCGATCACGGTGGCTTCCGCGAACGACGAGTACTCGGGCGGCTTACTTTGCAGGAGGACCCGGCGGAAACTTTCGATGGTGCCCGCCAGCGGGTTCAGGTCGTAGTAGAAGCGCAGGCGGGCGGGCACGGCCGACAGCGGATAAACCACGGGAGTGGCGAACATCCATATCTGTATGACCAACGGCATCGCCAGGCCGATATCCCGCATGCGCACTTGCAGAACCGATAGAAACAACGCCAAAGCCAAGCCGAACGCGGTCAATACCGCGACGATCGGAATCAAATACAAAATGTAGCGGGTTACCGGAAGGTGGTAGTAGAGCATCATGCCCCCCAGCACCAACCCGCCCACCAGAAAATCCACAAATGCAGCCACCACGTAAGTTATCGGAAGGATTTCGCGCGGGAAATAGACCTTTGTGACCAGCTGGCTGTGATTGGTCAGGCAGGTAGCCGAGTTGGTCATGATGGTGGCGAAATAGGTCCAGGGAAGCAGCGCCGCATAAACGAACACCGCGTAGGGCACGCCTTCGGCGGGCATCTTGGTCACCACTGAAAAAATGACGGTGTAAATCAGCATGAGCGCGAGCGGCTGAACCAAAGCCCAGGCCCATCCCAGGACGGATTGCTTGTAACGGACGCTGAGCCGGTGCAGGCTGAGAGTGACCACCAGGTCGCGGTACCTCAGGAGCTCGCGGCCGGCGCTCCAGATCCTCCACGGCTCGAAGGACGGGGGACGTATGTTCTTGGCCGGACGGCCTGAAAACGAAGTAGATAAAGCTTCTTCTGCTGGTAAAGCCCGCATGGGTCCTCGGACGCTAATATAAATGAAAGCGAGCCGGTCTCGATTTTTCACTCTAACATATTCGTGCGCAGGGACTTCTCACCGGAAGGGCGATACAGAACGCTGCGCGGGAACGGCAAACCGGCTTAATTCACCGTCTTTTCAGTATCGGCAGTTTCAGGCGCCGGCTTAATGCAAGAATTCGTATTCGGTTGGACTCCGCCAGCGCACGAGCTTATGAAACAGCCCGGGTGCAATCCCCAAGGCTAACAAGGCGAGGGAGATTTTTCGGCTGCGCAGCACATCATTGGCCCGGCTGAGCCGTTCCCGCGCCTCCTGATTCCGGCCGGCATAGAGCGCCTTCTTGCCGAGGTAGAAGTCGAGATTTGCCTCTTCGTGGCGAATCGCTGCGTCGAGGCAGCGCCGGTCCTCGGCATTCAAGTCAAGGGTCTCAGAAAGCTTTCTGTACACCTGCAGGACATGGTTCCCGATCCAGATGGGATCGTTACTCAGACTATCCGGGCGCGCCCGGTAGCGCACCAAGGGCCGGTCGTGATAAGAAAAGCGGGCGCCGCCATGCGTCATGCGGAGCCATAGATCGAGATCCTCGGCCGAACGCAACGCTGGATCGAATAACCCCGCGCGCAAAATGGCCTCGCGCCGCGCCGTGACCCCCACAAAAACGTGGTTATCGCGAGCCAGCAAACTGCGGAAGCTGATCTCACCGTGTTGCGGGAACAGATCCGTCATGGTCTTGCCCGGAAAGAGCGTCTCCCCCACGAAAAATGCATTGGGGGAAACGACGTCGGTTTGCGGATGCTCCGCAAGGAAGCCAGTTTGCACCGCCAAATAGTCCGGCTCCCAAGCGTCGTCGGAGTCGAGGAGCGCCACCAGCGGAGCCCGCGACGCCTCGATTGCGGTATTCCGCGCGCCGGCCAACCCTTGGTTCTCCTGCCGGATATAGACGATCTCTCCGCGGTACGGCTCGAGCACGCGTTCCAGATTGACGCTGTCCGGGCACCCATCGTTGACCACGATCGTTTCGAAGTTGCGAAAAGTCTGGGCGCGCAAGGAATCGAGCGTATCCCCAATGAAGGGCGTCACTTTGTAGGCGGGGACGATAACGCTTACGGCCGGCGTAGGTGGCCTATTGTCCATGGACGGTTTCCCCATCTCGCTGCTCCGCGGCAGATTCTGTCGGCCGCGCCGCCGGATCGAGCAAGGATTCATACAGCGCCTCGGTCCGCTCCAGGGTGATCTTCATCGAAAACCGCTGACGGGCGGTCAAGACAGCTTGTTGCCGTAACCGCGCCCGCAGGTCCGGCTCGCTCGCTGCCAACTGAATCGCGGCGGTGAGACCTGCCAGACTGTCGGATTCAAACAACAGCCCGTCCTGGTTATGCGTGATCAGTTCCGGAATTCCTCCCACCTTCGACCCGATGACGCAGCAGCCGCATGCCATGGCCTCCAGCAAGGCATTTGGAAAACTTTCGGTCGAAGAAGCGTTCACAAAAATATCCATGCCGCGCATCCAATCGGCGGCATTGGGCCGCGCCGGCTCGAAATGACAGATCTTGCCCAGGCCCAGACGATCCCGCACTTCTAAGAGACGGCCCGTCTCCGATCCGCTGCCCACCAGCAACAGACGCAATCCAGGCTGGGTGCGGGAAACCTCGGCGAACGCTTCGAGCAGCCATTCGACGCGTTTCTCCGGCCGCATGACACACACCGATCCGACAATCGCCGACGCTCCCTCGAATTCAGGCACTCGAATGCCGCTGCCGGGATAGAAGTTCGACGGGTCCACGCCGTTGTAGCACAGGTATAATTTCCGGGCGGGGAATCCGGCGCTCCGCCGCAGGGATTCGCCCACTGCTTGCGAATTGGTGACAACGCGGTCGGAGAGCCAGTCGGTCAGTCTCAAAGCAGCGCGCCGCGAAGCCGGGTACATGGAACGATAGGAGAGCTGGCTGGTGACTACGGCCGGAACCCCGTACCATCGCGCGACGGGAGCGCCAAAGATGTCCGACGGAACATCGAACGCGTGTATCAGTCGGATGCCACGGTCCTGTATATAAGCGCCCATTTCACGGGCCGCCACGGCTGCGGATAAATTTATAAATGAGCGTAGCGGCAAGGCCAGAATCGGGACTCCCGCCGCTTCCAACTGCGGGGTCAGCGTCCCCCCGGAGTGGAAAACCGCAACGTGTGGCTCAAAGCGGTTCCGGTCCAAACCCACCGCGATTTTGGTTGCATCCCGTTCGCATCCGCCGTGGCCAAGCGATTCCACCATTAGCAAAACAGGCCACTTGCTCATCTATGTAGTTCGATTCTAACAGACTCCTAAAACGCCCGCCCTCCGGTTCATCACTCAACTCTCGCGACTCAATGCCGCGCTCTTCAGCCCTCGCGGTAGTCACGATTCCGATGTGACGGTTTACGTTGCAAGGCCTTATTCTAAAAGAGTGACCCAAACCGCCGATTCCCCTCCGAAGCTCGTCGCCCATATCCTCCCTTTCCCTTCGGTCGGCGGAACTGAGCAAGCCACCTTGCGGATAATGAAGGCGGTCGAGCCCTACGGATACTCCAGTGTGGCGATTTTGTTGGAACACACCGACGAACTGCGCAAATTTTTTGAAGACGCGGGCTGTCCGGTCCTTGGCTGGCCTGCGCCGACACCCAGCATGCGCCCTGGCAAAGCCTTTCTTGCGGAGTCCCGTGCTCTAGCGAAAGAACTCCAGCGCCTCAACGTCAGCCTGGTCCATTGCGCTGATTTCAAGGCAGCCTGGCACGCTTCTCTGGCCGGCCGTTTGGCGGGAGTTCCGGTAATCTGCCATATTCGCAACCGCTCCGACGCGCTGATTTGGCGCGATCGGGTATTCGTGCGGCCGGTAAACCATTTTGCTTTTGTCTCTCGCGATACCTGGAACGGTTTCCCGGTCCGGGTGCCAGCCAACCGCGGCACGTTGATCTACGATGGAATCCGCGTTCCCACTACTCGTCCGCCGGAAGAAATCGAGCAGGACCGGTGCGCGGTCAGAGCCGAGCTAGGCCTATCGCCTTCGGCCCGGGTCATCGGGATGCTCGCCCGGGTAGCCCCGCAAAAGGATTACGACACTTTAGTGCAAGCGGCCGCCCGCGTTGTTCAGGCAGACCCCAATGTCCGGTTCGTGGTGGCGGGCGACTGCTCCGCCAATGAGTTCACCCGCAAGCACTACGTATACGTCCAGGAACTGCTCCAAAAAAGTGGATTGTCCGAGTATTTTATCTTCACCGATTATCGGACGGATGTAACGCGCTTGCTCGCGGCCTTCGACATCTCGGTTTTGAGCACCCACTTCGAGGGTTTGCCCCTGGTACTACTCGAATCCATGGCTTACGCGAAACCGATGGTGGCAACCGCGGTGGATGGCATCCCGGAAGTAATCGTCGATGGCGTGAACGGATTCCTTACGCCACATAAAGACGCAGAGGCGCTGGCTGCCAGGCTGATCGAGTTGGTTCAGTCCCCAGCGCTGAGTGAGCGTCTGGGCGAGGCCGGGCGCCAAACCGTGCTCACGAACTTCACTGCGGAAAAATTTGCGCGTTCGGTGGCGGACTTGTACGGGCGGATCTTGAAGTAAATTTGTGCTCCCCGACTTGAGAGATTCGCTGCCTTTGCGTTATCCTGAAGGCCAAATAGCGCGGCGGCAATCGACTCGCCGGCTCCCTACCCATGATGGTTGAGACTGAAGGGGACCGAAACAGCCAGCCCGCTGCCTGCCCGCTTTGCGGGCTTGCCAACACCGAGCGGATCTATACTCGAACCGCCTACCAACAGGTCTGGCACCTGGCGCGATGCTCTTCCTGTGGCTTGCACTTCACGGACCCGCCTCCCACCGATCGTGAGATGCGCAGCTTCTACGAAGGCGAATATCACACCGAGCTGCAAAATCCGGCGTTCATGGATCGGGCTTTCGGCCCGAAATACCGGCGCTATCTTAACTTCGTAAGCCCGCATTTGAGAGCGAAGGCCGCGACGTTGGACGTGGGCTGCGCCACGGGCCTGTTTCCGAAAATGCTTAAAGACGCCGGATACCAGGCTGAGGGAATTGAGCTGAATACCGCGAGCGCGGCATGGGGGCGGGAAAATTATCACGTTCCCATCCAAGAGGGAACGCTGGAAGATTTGCTGGTTTCGTCGCGCAAATTCGATCTGATTTCGATGACCGACGTTCTGGAACATACGTTGTCTCCTCCCGCTGAAGTGCACAAAGTGCATGGCTTGTTGAATGAGGGAGGCCACTTTCTGGTCACGTTCCCCGATATTTTGTCGCCGTCCTCGCGCTACCTTCGGGCCTTGAGTAAATCGATCGGCAGGGAGTGGGCCTGGACCACTTGCCACATCCCGCAACACACCTGGGAATTCAGCTACGCCACCGCGCTACGCCTGTTTAGGAAGGGCGGATTCGAGCTGGTGGCCTTCCGCCGCTCACAAGCTTTTTCGTTCGAGCTGTCAAAATTCGGGCTTTTATGCCTGCCCGCGAATCTCGCCGCGCTGCCGGGAGTGAATCGCTACGCCGGAAATCAGATGGAATTTCTGCTCCAGCGGGTATCCTGAATCACGTATGCGATATCCTGAAGGCGCACCAGCGCGGATAGTTGCAGCCGTCATCTGTGCTCCCGAAGCATGAATCGCGATCCACTGCGTATTGTATTTCTGGCCGGCTCGGATACGCGATCCACGCGGGCAAGTATCGAAGCGGTGTGCCGCACCGGCGCGGTTAAGCCCGTCGCGGTACTGCTGGATACCAGCCCCGATTCATTCAAGCGCCGCGTTAAAAATCTGCGCCGCAACATTGCGCGGGAGGGGATCGGATACGCCGTTAGCCGCTTTTTCAAGGCTCTGCGCGTAGCCTCCGACGAGTTCGCAACCCGTGCCGTTGTGTCGCGCGGCGAAATCGATCAACTGCTGCGAAAAGCTTTCCCGGAACGCTGCTTCACGCTGCAAGATGTCGCGGCGCGCTACGGATTTACGGTTCGCCGCGTGGGCAACCTCAATAGTCCCGAGGCGGTAGCCGCGCTGCGCGAATGCCAAGCCGACCTGGCCGTGGTGCTGGGTACGCGCATCCTGCGGCCTGAGGTTTTTAGCGTGCCTCGTATGGGCAGCATCAATCTGCACAAAGGCAAAGTTCCGGAATACCGTGGAATGCCGCCGGGATTTTGGGAGCTGTATGAGGGTGAGCGTACCGCGGGAATTACGGTTCATTTCGTCAGTGCGAAGCTCGACGCAGGAGATGTGGTCGAGACCGCCGAGGTGGAGATTTCTCCGCTCGAGACTCCGGAGAGTCTGCTGGAAAAGCTCGACCAGGAAGGCTCGCGCACACTAGCGGTGGCCGTTTCAAAACTCCAAGAAGGGACTGCGCAGCGCATTCCCCAGCCACCGATTACCGGGAAGTCCCGGACGCGCCCCACAGCGAAGGAAATCGAGGAACTGCGCAAGCGCCTGCCGCATTGGCGGGTTCCACGCTCGGATTTCTTCGTGGTGCTGAAGAATGCATTTTATATTTCTGTATATTTTTGCCTGTATCGGGCAGTGCGGGCCTCCCGCAAGCGCAGCCGCGCCGCGATCCTGCTGTATCACCGCGTAAACGACTTCTCGCAAGACGTGCTAACCGCCAGCACCGAAATGTTCGCCGCGCACTTGCTGGCGATTCGCAAAAATTATCCGGTCATATCCTCGGAAAAGCTGACCCGCGATATCGAGAAGAAAGATGCCATTGGGCCGACTTCGGTTCTGATCCATTTCGACGATGCGTATCGCGATGTCTATACCTGTGGCGGAGCGATTTTGTCCGCGGCCGGATTGCCCGCGGCGGCTTTTGTGAGTTCCGGTTTCGTCGATACCAGCCGCGCCTTCGAGCACGACGTAGAAAAGTATCCCTTCCAATATGAAAATTTCCGGCTTGCCGATATTCAAAACTGGGTGCGGGATGGCTTCGAGATCGGAGCGCACACCGTAAACCACGTGAACCTCGGCACCTGCACCCTGGAGGAGACCCGCTTCGAGATTGTCGAGAGCGGCGCCCAACTGGAACGCATGATCGGACAGCCGGTGAAATTGTTTTCCTTTCCCTTCGGCAAAATGAAAGACATCCGGCCGGAGGCCACGGATTTTATCCGCGAGGCGGGCTACTCCGCGCTGTTTTCCGCCTACGGCGGCTTCGTGGACGAAGACACCAGCCTGTGGGATATTCCGCGCATAGGAGTGGGCGAAGAACATTTGCCGCTGTATTTGTTGCTGGAGATCGAAGGTCTCACCGGGCCGGCGCTGGCCGCCAGATTCCGCAGGCGGCGGGGCGGGCCAAAGACCTGACTGGCAGGAAAGTCACGCGCTAGTTCGTGCCAGCGCTTAATTTCCTCGCCAGCGGGTAGTTTTGTTCCCAGCGCGTAATTTCGTCGATAATGCGCTGATAAAGTTCCGGTTCGCCGCCCGCCTGAAGGGCATACTGGCGTCCGGCTGCGGCCGTAGCCCGGCGCAAAGCGGAATCGTCCCAGGCGCGCCGGATAGTTTCGGCCATCCGCTTCGCATCCTCCGGCGGAAATATCAGAATCTCAGACGTAAATATATCCGACATTCCCGGACCCGCCGAGCCGATCACGCATTTTTCCAAAAACAAAGCATTCAGGCAGGTACTGATTCCGCTCGCCACCAAGCTTCTCGCCAAGATTGGCAGCACCACCAGCTTGGCGTTCCGCAAGATGCGGATTTCCGATTCCTCGGTGCGATCGTCCTCCAGAACACACACATTCTTCGGGATGGCGGAGATTGGGCGCGTGAAGCGGGCGTGGTGGGCCGCGAAGACCCGCGGGTCCGGGCGGGTGATGGCGGCAGGAATGTCGGGCAGCGCTTCCATCGCGGTTAAAAAGGTATCGAAATCCCGCATGGAACGGCCGAAGCACAGGACGTATTCGCCCTCCGGCTCAGGAGCCAGCGCGTGCCGGTCGGCCAGGTTCACTTTGAAGGGCACGTAGGAGCTGTGTTCCGGCCCGATGCCGTAGACCCGCGTCAAGCCCCGCAGGTCACGGAAATAATGAATGAAGCGGTCCACCCGGCCAAGCAGCGCCTTCTTCACGGGCAACGCCACCCGGCTCGCGAAATCTTCGGGCTCGCGCAGAACCAGATCCACGGCGATCAGCGGCCGCTGCACGCCGGCAAACATCCGCGCGGCGAGTTCCATCACCACCGCCACGTTGCCATTCACTACAAAGAACGCTTCCGGATTCCGGCGATGCTCCAGATACGCAGCCGCGTTGGCGCCCGCATAAATGCTGGTTCCCTGCTGGCCGGTGGCGGATTGCCATTTCTCCGGGAATGCCCGGAAGTTGTGAACGATCAACATGCAGCGCCGCAGCTCACGATTTGGCGACTGGCCCGGTTGCGACGCTCGGAACCAGCGTGCGTACCTGCCGTGCCGGATTTCCCGCCACCATCGTATTCCCGGGGACGTCGGTCATCACCACCGATCCCATTGCCACGATGCTGCCGTCTCCAATCGTCACGCCCGGAAAGATAACCGCGCCGGTGCCGACCCACACGTTGTCGCCGATGGTGACCGGACGCACCTCGCCGTCGGCGGAGGGAAGTCCCGCCAAGCGGGCTGCCGGGTCGGCCGGATGCCCGGGGGCGTCGAATACTGCGACCGCCGAGCCGAAGCGGCAGTGCCTGCCGATTCGGATCTCCTTGCCCACCGTGAAGGAGCAGTTATGTCCGATGCTCGTGTAATCGCCAATGACCATATGCGGCTGTTCGCTGTAGCGCGCTGCAAAAAAGAACGAACATTTGCCTTGAATGGAGACGTTATCGCCGATCGTAAGGTTGCCCTTACCTTGAACCCAATGAACATAAATTCCCGTGTGCAGATGGCGGCCATACTTGGTGCAGTAGACCTTAAAGAGCGGTTCCGCGATGAAGACGCGCCGCAGAAAGTAATAGGTTGTCCGGACCGCGATCATCAGGCCCAACACCGGCGCTGTGATCAACCGCGGAGCGGGTACGCTGAACGCGTCGACGCCCCGGTACAGCGTGCGCAATAGCCGCGCAAACCAGTGGTCTGAAAGCGCGACAAACCGGTAGAAGCGCCGCATCTGATGTTATTATGCCATCTGGCCGTCAAACAGCGGAGCTAAAGTTATAAAGAACTGCTCAAGATACGGGTTAAGATAAAGCCAGTGCGTATCTGGGCCAAGTACGCGGCGGCGTTTTTTCTTCCCGTGTTGGCCCTGACCTCGCAGTCTCTTCACCCGCTCTCTGTAACTGGATACCCCCCGGCCGATAGCATTCGCTCCGGGCAGACATCGGCAGCCGGCTTCGGCCCATACTCCGCGTTGCGCACTTTCGCAACCGGGCCGGAGGGAATCGCGCTGGACGCCTCATCCTTCTTGCCAGCGATCGATGGTGCGGCGCTCTCCTACACCTGGACGCTGGTGAGCGGTCCCTCTAGCGGAGCGATCAGCGAACCCGCGAAAGCTGCCACGCACTTCTTCGCATCCGTGGCGGGAACCTATGTGCTGCAGCTCACCGCTACCGGCAAACAAGGCAAGTCCGTCAGCCGCAAGCTCAAGCTTGGCGCCGTGCCGGTGGGGCCGGACGGGCTGATTCAAGTGCCCGATCCCGCCATCAGCCGGGTCCTGGGACCTCTCAGCATTTCGGGCTCGTCACCTTGGCCCTGGTACGACGCCACTGAGCGCGCCGACGCCGAAGCCCTCATCCCGTATCAGACCGTCTATCCGGCCGCGGGTACACGCTTGACCGGCACGGTCACCGTCGCTGTCGCGAACGGAGACAACTACGGTCCTCCCGCGATTATCGGCGCTGGAACCCACTTTACAAAAGAGCTGAAAGCCGGCGATGGTATGGCATTCCCCTGGCGAACGCCGGATGGACTGGACGGTGAGTGGCGCGCCATTGTCTCGGCCATCGCCGACGATACGCATCTATCGCTGGATCGGGCCGGGTATCCGCATCCATTTCCTTTCACCAACGTACCCGCTTACCACGTGACCCCCTCGCAATACACTTTCTGGGGCGAAAACCAGGGCGTGAGCACGAATTGGAACTATTACGACGACGCCCTTGCGCTGTACCGCCTCTACTATCGAACTGGCATCGACGACTACCGCGATGCCGCGCGCATTCTCGCCGACGGCTGGTATCACTACGCCATCGATCACGGCTACAACATTCTCTACCCGCGCAACGCCGCCCTTCAGGGCTTACTCGTGCGCGCGCTGGACGGCCGTCCCGAGTATTGGAAAGGCATTCTCTTTTACATGAACCATCCGATCGGGTGGACGGAGCAGTTCCATCGGACCAGGCCGCTACCGGCCAATTCCAAAATCGAGCCGCGCGAGGCCGGCTATGCGCTGCGCTGGGGCGCCCTGATCGCCGAAGTGAGCCCGGACGCCGCCGTACGCGCCCAATGGTGTACGGCCATCGCGAACTCGGTCACCAACGTCTGGCCGTTCGCGCAGGATGACGCCGGAAACTTCGAAGAGGATCTCTACAACGAGAATCCGACTTATCCATACAAAGGCTATAACGGGCGTTACGGGTCCTCTCCCTGGCGCGCGACCATTGCGTTGCTGGGGCTGCAACAGGCCTACGACGCGCTGCACAATCCCGCCGTCTGTAACAACCCTGCCGCCGCGGCGAAGATCTTGCCGGTCTCCACCCGCTTCGTCGACTTTGTGCACGATTACGGCACCGGATCGAACGGCGGCCAACTTTATTCGGTAGGTTATGAAACGCGTGGCCAGGACCCTCTTGCGACGCGCGGATTCAACAATTCTCTGCCGAACACCGCCGGAACCCTCACGGTTACGCCGGGCAGCACCACTGTAACCGGATCCGGAACCAACTTCACCACCGTATTCTGGAAGGTTCCCGGGGCGATCCACGGCGTCGCTCCCACCATATCCGGAGACCGGGTGAATCGGCCCACGGAATATATCGGAATCCCCGGCTCGGACAACTGCCGCCTGGTGTTCAAGGTTGTTGCGGTGGTTTCCGACACTCAGTTGACGATGGCCGAGCCCTGGCCGGCGCGATGCAAGGCGCAATCCGGCGTGACTTCGGGGTTCGGATGGCTCGCCACCTGGGAGGGTGACAAGAAGTGCTTTTCGAAGGCCGATTACTGTGAAGGCGGTCCGGCCGGCGATCGCAATCTTACGCACGACATCCACGCCGCCTACGCCTGGACCTGGAAGACCACCGGGATCGCGAAATACCGCGACTGGGCCATCGCATCGCTGGCAGCCGACTACGGCGGTCCCGCCGGAGGACCCGGCGAGCGCGGCCGCGGCGCCGGTCCTTTAGCAGATGGTTCCACTGGCAACTTCGCCGATCCGTTGCCGGCTTGCGGTACGCCGCCGTGCGGCGGATTCGGAGCGGTGTCGGCCATGGGAAAGGCTTTCGGGATGAGCGCCGGCGCTGGAAACGCGCCCAACGCGATCGCGATCATCACCCCCTCGATCGATCGCGCGGGCGGGAAATCCCAGCCCTCGATCCAAAAGTAACCCTCCGAAGAAAGCTTCACGGCGGAAAGCACCCCTGTGCCGGGAAAGTAACTCAACGGTGTGGAGGCGGGGGCTTTAGCCGCGATAGTTCTTTTGCAGCGGACGGATCTCGGCGGGCGCCGCAGGCTGCTCCGGCCGGGAGTTCGCCCAGTAGCGCATCGTCAACACTCCTGGAGAGCGCTCCACCAGCGGACGCAATCCCGAAAGCCATCCGCGATAGTGACTTTCCGTGTGCTTCTGCTTATCCAGCCAGCGCGGAATCATATAGCGGTGTCCACCGCGCGTGGCTAACGCACGGTCGCAGGTAGTCGCCGAACGAAAGCCTTCCCGCTCCAGTAGCGGAAAGTAATTCGCGTTGAAGACTCCGCTGGGATAACAAAAATGCGCTGGGCGGCGGCCGGTAATTTGCTCGATGCGCGTGATGTTATCGCGCAGCTCTCGAGTCATCAGATCCAGATCGTCCGGTGTCCGGTGACGATGCGTATGCGCTTCGATAGCGACGCCCGAGTCGGATGCATATCGCACTTTATCCGGCGTCATCAGGGACAACATCCGGCGTCTGCGCAATTCGTCGTAATCCTGACCCAGAAAACCAGCCAGGTCGCGCGCCCGCTTGTCTTTTTCGACGGTGGAAAGCCCCTCCGCAATTGCCTCCCGCACCATGCCTTGCGCCGCCAATTCGGCTTCCACATGGTTGCTGATAGGCGTCCCGTCGGGGAGTTTGCGTCCCGGACCATGCGCTTTCCACAGCAGGTATGACACGGTCAGATTGTAGAGCGGATGCTGATCGTCGACGTGGTAGGTGGTTAAATACAACGTGGCCGGAAATCCAAACTCTTTCAAGATCGGTACCGCATGGTCGGCAAAGTCGTGGAAGCCGTCATCGAACGTAATGGCAACGCTGCGCGGCGGAAGATCGCCGGCCCACAGCCTGGCAAGCGCGTCATCGAGCGACAACACTGTGCAGCCCACTTCGGACAGAATTTCCAGGCGCCGCCGGAATAGTTGGGGCGTTATGTAGAGACCCGGACGCCACAAATGCTCGTCTTGATTCGAAATACCATGCCAGCACAGCACCAAAAGACGTTGGGTTCTCCACGAGCTGTCGCCGACCAAAGTTTCCGCCCCTAACGTAGCGAGGGTCGAGAAAACGACGTCTGCTGCCCGCGAAGACATGTTTCTTAATACTATCAGGCAAACACCGCGCAGTGCTTCAAATCTGCGCGTCCGCCGTTTGGGATTTTCGAGATTGGTACCATAGTACTCGCGGCAATCAGGTTCTAAACAATTTGGCGCAATGAGCGGAAAGACCATGGTAATTCGGGCAAAATTCGCATGATGGCTACGCAAGCCGCCGAGAACCGAAAGGCGCTCGCAATGAGCGCTAATGCCGGAATCGCCTGCACCGGCCGTGCTAGGAAACTGCGGCTCCGCCAGTGAATCCACTGCGAGTTCTAGCCTTGGTGGAAGCCTCAACCGTCACCGGACCGGCCAAGAATCTAATTCGCTTCTGCCAGATGGTTCAGGCCGACTCGGCCAGTGGCCTCTCGATCTCGATTGCTGCCTTTCACCGCCGAGCGCTTCCCGGTGACCCGGAATCGAATGCTTTCTTGGACGCTGTCCGCGCCGCGGGCATCGAGTTGGACGTGATCCCGGAGCGCGGCCGCTTCGATTCTTCGGTGCTCCCGGTGCTGCGCGAAATCATTGCGCGCCGCCGTCCAGACATCATTCAGACACACGCTCCGAAGGCGCATTTTCTAGTTCGCTGGGCTGGCTTCCAGCGCGGCCGCGGTTGGATCGCCTTCCATCATGGCGATACCGCTGAGGATCTCAAAGTCCGCTTGTATACCCAGCTCGACCGCTGGTCACTGCGCGCCTCGAATCTTTCCGTCACCATGTGCGAGCCCTTCGCGGATCTATTGGTCGGGAGAGGCGTGCCGCGGAAGCGCATCCAGATCGTGCCCAACGCCATGGCCGCCGCGCCTTCGGTTGCTAAGGCGGATGTCGACGCGTTGCGCCAGCGGCTGGGGCTTCCTGCGGACGCGCGCGTCATTCTTTCGGTGGGGCGCTTGTCGACCGAAAAAGGACATGCCGATCTACTGGCCGCCCTGCGTCTTCTGCGGCGCGATCATCCGCAGCTCACAATCAGGCTGATCCTGGTGGGGGATGGCATAGAGCGCCCCAATCTGGAGCGTGCCGCCGCCGCGCCGGAGCTGGCTTCTTCCGTCATCTTCGCGGGACACTGCTCGAATGTGTGGCCGTATTATTCGCTGGCCGATGTGTTTGCGCTTCCCTCGCACAGCGAAGGTTCTCCCAATGCGCTGCTGGAGGCGATGGCCGCGGGCGTGCCCATCGTGGCCTGCAAGGTGGGAGGCGTGCCTGAAACAGTGGAAGACGGCTCGAGCGCGCTGCTGGTCCCGCCGGCGGAGCCTGCCGCGATGGCGAGTGCGCTGGCTAGAGTGTTGGAAGATCCCGCGCTGGCTGGGCGCTTGGTATCGAACGCCTCCGAACGCTTAGCAAAGCGATTCTCGCCCGAGTCGCGCTATCAGGCGCTGCTTGAAGTCTACCGATCGGTTAAGGAGCGCGCGTAAAGCCGCCACTCGCGATGCGTATCCTGTATTTTTCTCCGCGTCAGTGCTGGCCCCGGGACACCGGCGCCAAGTTGCGTGACTACTATCTAGCGAGCCAACTCGCAGCCCGCTGCCCGGTGACTTATCTCGGGCTCCGCGATCCCGCGGAGGCGTCTTCCGAACCGCCGGCGGATTCCGGATTCGCGGCGTATCACGCTGTAGAACGCGAAGCCACGTACACGGTTTCGAAACTCGTGCGCGGGTTGATCGGCCCCACCCCGCTCACGGTTCTGAACTATTCTTCGGCGCGCGTGTCGCGCATTTTGGCTGACATCCTCCAAGCCGGCTCCTTCGACGCCGTGCAGATCGAAGGCGTGCACTTGAGCGCTTATTTGCCGGTGATCCGCGCCGCCGCGAGCCGTCCTGTGATTCTTTCGGATTGGCACAATATCGAATCCGAAATTCTGCATCGCTACAGCCAGGTGAACCCCAGCCCTATGCGGCGCGCCTATGCCTGGCGCACAGCCAGCCTGCTGGAAGCCGCCGAGACGCAATTGCTGGATGCCTGCGATGTGCACACCGTCACCAGCGAGCGCGAGCACGGCCGGCTCCAGGCGCGTAATCCCGCAGCGGAAATTCACGTGGTCCCCAACGGCGTCGATGTGCAATATTTCGCTGCACCAGAGACGGACCCCGGCGCGCCTCGAACCAGCCTGCTCTTCGCCGGCTCCATGGATTACAGCGCGAATGTTGACGCAGCCGTCTGGTTCGTGAACGATATCTGGCCCGAGCTAAGCCGGCAACATCCGGCGCTGTCCTTTACGATCGTGGGACGCGATCCCAAGCCTGAGGTCCGCGCGCTCGCCGCGGATCGAGTTCGCGTGACTGGAACGGTTCCAGACGTGCGCCCGTATTACGCGGGCGCGCTCGCCGCGGTAGTGCCGCTGCGCTTCGGAAGCGGCACCAGGCTGAAGATTCTTGAAGCCATGGCCGCTGGTATTCCCGTGATCTCGACCCGGCTCGGCGCCGAGGGGCTTGACCTCGAAGATGGCGCCCACCTGCTGCTTGCCGATTCCGCGAGCGAAATGATCGCCGCTGTCAGCCGGTTAGCCGCCTCCCCCGAATTGTGGCTGCGGTTATCGCGGTCCGGCCGCGAGGTGGTGTCGCGATTGTACGACTGGCGCGCTCTTGCGGAGAATCTGTACCGCATCCATTGCGCCGCAGTCGAGCGGTCGCGGCAGCGTGCTCAATAGCTCACTGCACAACCACCACCATCGGATCACCGCTAGCCAGAGCCTGGCCGCTGGCCGACAGATACACCACTTGTGCGACGTGATTGCCCTGCCGCGCGTCCGCTTGCACCGCGCATGGCGAAGCCGGGCAAGTCTGCGTGACGGTGACACCGGAAGGCTGTATCAGCGTGATCGTGGCCTGAGTCGCGTGGGGTACGCCCGCTGTGTTGAAGCTGATCCACAATGTCCGGTTCACGGCGGGGGCCACGCCGCCCAAACGCCAGCCTAACTCGTTGTCGATCCCTGGGGCCCCGAATGCCTCGCCGAAATTCTTGCCCAGGTTGGAAAACACATAGCTTCCGGGGATGCACGGCGCGGAATTACCGGCGTTGCAATCTCGCGCGCCCGCCACCACGTCCCCGATAAATCCATCGCAGGAGGGGCCCGCGCAAGTTGCGGCGAATGCGCCTATGGAGGTGCCGCTGCTCGGGCCGAGAGAGGGGCCGCCCAGTGTGGCGGAGTAGCACTCGTCGCCCCAATTCTTGTACATGGATGTGCCGGTGGTGTAGTACAGCCACCCCATCGCTCCGCATCCAGTGCGCGTAAGGTTGCGATCCCCTGTGCTGCCTAAACAAAAGGTAGCCAGCGAATTGCATACCGTCGAGGGAGAAGGAGCAACCGAGTACGCACTGCCGCTCACGTTCACCGTCTCGCCATAAAGGCCAAAGGCTGGCGAAAGAGTAGCGGAAGTGTCGCTAACGCAGGATGAAATCTTGTAAACCGTTCGCGGTGTCTGGATGCCAACGAAGTGGAGTCCGTCGCAGTATCCCGCCGTCATCCAGTGGGTGCCGGTGCCAGCCAAGGCCGTGGACCCGGCGTTGATCGCCACGGTTCCGGCCGGATTGTAGACCGTATCCTGATCGTCCGATTGACTGTTCACTTCGTAGTAGTCGCCGCGGTCAACCGAATCCCTGCCGTAGTTGACCACCCACGCCTCGGCCTTCTTAACCGCCGCCAACGCCGATCCGGCCAAGCTGGTGTTGTTGCAGCCCTGCGAGCTGGTGTCGTTCAGTGATTCATACGACGCCTCCATGGCCTTAAGGTTGATTGCTTCGCGCCACGGCGCCCCCTCATAGAGGAAGGGCGGCGTGAAGGACTTGGGTGCCGATACGTAACTTGGGTTCAGAGAGTATTCGTTTTCGCCCCAGCTCCCGTCCGCCGATTGCACCGAGTTCCACGTGGGCACGTAAGTGTTTAGCCAGGTGCAATACTGCGCGTGCCGCGTGGGATCGGCATCCGTCTTTGCCGCAAGGGCGACGTCCCACAGCGTGTAGCCGGATTCGCGATTATCGATATTCGGGCTCCCGGACGGGTCCGCCCATTGCGATACCAGATGGCCGACCTCCGTATACAGGCCGGGGAAACGTTCGCTGTGGCCGTCAAGCGCGCGGAAAAACTGGCTCACCATCGATGCCGCGCGCGGATAAGGATAGTTGTAGCCGTGATCCAGCATCCATTGCCAATGGATATCGGCGAATTGCCTGGCCTGCGCCTGGAAAGCGTTGTTGCCAGTGCGGTAATACAGTCTGTAAAGCGCGATGCCCACGTCGTAGTAATTCCAGATGGTGGACGGGTTTCCATTCAGCCATGCCAGGAAATTGAGCCCGTTCGAATCCGTTCCCGGCATGAGATACGCGTTCTTTCCGCTTCCGGCGGGCACGAATATATTCACCGAGCACGTCACCTGAGTGGCCGACACGCTCGCAATCGGACAGATGATACGCCCTGTTCCCGCGCCGTCGATACTATCCCAGGCGATTGCCATGTAGGTTTGCCCGGTCAAGGGCGTCCGCAGGTCGGAGGTGGTGGTGATGACACTCCCTGGCGCCCACGAAACGGTTCCCGGCAGTTGCGTCCCCAGTTGAGGCGTGGAAGAGAGCGCCGTGGTGGCAATATTAGTGCCGACGCCAATTTCAGCCAGGTCTCCATACGGCCATGGATTCGCGGTGGCATTCGCGATCACCACCGGCCCCAGCAGATTGTCCATGACGGGAGACAGCCCCGAAACCACGACGGCCTTGGGGTCGGTTGAAACCGCGCCCGCACTGAGGAGCGCGGGAGTCGCGCATTGCCCCGTGGAATCGCACGCCGAAAGCTGGATTGTGTAGGTCCCCGCCAGCGGAGCCGTGAAGGTGGGGCTGGCCGTCGTGCGGCTCGAAAACACGCCCGCGATCGGGCCGCCTAGCTGCTGCCAGAAGTAAGAAATTGTCGCGTTGTCATTCGAGGTGAAAGAGGAGCTGGAGAGTTGCAAAGACCCTCCTCCGGCTCGAGTGGTGCTGAGCGTCGGCCAGACGTTGAAGCGCGCCAACGGCAAAAGGACCGGAGTGGAGATGTAGGCGGCGCCCGTCATGGTCATATTCAGGCCGCGGCCCGAACAGTCGTTGCCATTGCCTTCGAACTCGAAATCCAGTAGATCGCCGGCGCATGTCGTGTTCCCCGGCGGGGTGCCCAGCGCAACAGTGGCCTGAAAAGCACGGATATAAGAAATATCTCCGTTAAAGCTGCCGGCTCCGAAGTTGGACCCGCCATCGTTGGGGGTACCGGAGGAAGGAATACTGCACACGTTGGAGCCCAAATTCGCCCCGCTTTGGTTGTCGAACGCCTCTGCCGTCAATTGCACGCTGCTCAGCCGCTGCAGCCGGATCGTCACGTCCGTCCCGGCGGACGGGCTGACCGTGCAAGCGGTAGAACCATCTTGCCAGGACGTGATCGTAAATCCGCCGTACAGCGTTCGCACTGCGAATGAGTTGCTTCCGTAGATTGTTTGCGACGTGGATACAGTCCACGGCCCATGCACCCGGAATTCGATGCGGAAGCTGGAGAGATTCGTGAAAGGCGCACTATTGGGAAGGACGCCGGTGCCCGACCCCGTGCTCAGCGACTGCGACGCCTGCGCCGCGCTTCCCGCCGCCAGCAGCAGAAGAAGACCAAATTTGCGATGGCGTGGCATTAGTAGATAGACCTCCATGCGTAAGCGTCGCTCGCGTCCTTGGCGCACACCGTGACGGTGTCTTTCACACCGCTGGCGCCGAGCGTTTGCCAGAAACGCCCGCGCTGTGTAGCGCTGCACGCCGGCTGCGTGGCGGCGGTGGCAACGTTCACCGCGGGTGTCATCAGCCGGAACACCGTGCCATCGTGCCAGACGTTGTACAAGCGTCCCGCCACGATGTCGGCGCTGGCCGGATCGGTTACGCCATCCGCTTGCTTCACGCTGATCGCTCCCAGCGTGTCCACATTCAAAGTGGTGGCGCCGCCAGCTCCGTTCACGTTGGGCTTCCACGCCAGCACCATGCCGCTGGTATAGCCTTGCAGAGTCGGCGACATCGCGCAGGTATAGGCGTTGGATGTGCCGGCGGAGCTGCACAGAAACATCGCGCCGCTCTGCGCCGTGGCCTTGCTCGGGATGACGCTGGTGTCCACGCTCTGTTGAACATTGATCTGCGTGCCGGTGTCGGAGATGGTGTTTACCACACCCACGCCGCCGATCAGGTTCATCACGCTGCGCGCACCCACCAGCGTCCCGTTGTTGTCGATGGCGAGGGATCCGCCCCCGCTGCCGCCGCCGGACTGCACGCTCCAGGTGTTGGCGGTGGCGCAGCCGTAAAGATTCGACCCTGCCGCGGCGCTGGTCTGAAAAAACAAGTCTCCCACCGAGCAAGTGGATGGCAGGGTAGTCCCGGTCTTCACCGGCCGTGTAAACGCGGCCTTGGTGAAATCGACGTTCTTGGATTGCGTATCCAGACTTAGGACGGTTTGGCCGTCAGCCGCGGCCGCCAGCAGCGCAGCGAATAAGATTCGGTACATAAACTCTCCTGCCTGAGTAAATCCCCGCGGAGCGGCGGCGGGCGGCGGCTAAAAGCGGCGAGTTGCTCGAAACACGCGGGATATTCTTCCCGCCGCGAGTGTGAATGCCGCCAGCCTCTTGAGGTAACATCGTAGTTGTGCCCGCCACCGACAATGTCAGACCATCTCGATAGCCTGGATGCCGTTCTTAACGCCATCCGCGATGTAACCGGCGTCAGCCAACTACTGCCGGATCAAGATTTTTATGAAGCGGGCGTCACCAGCGTGCAGTCTCTTCCGTTGCTCTTGGAGCTGGAGGACCGCTTCCAGGTGACCATCCCGGACGATCAATTCGTCGCTGCGCGCAGCGCGCGCCGCCTGTCCGAAATGATTCAAAACCTCAGCAAGCGTGAGTGCGCATGACGCAGTGTACGGTTCGTTTGAACGCCGCGGCCGGAGAAATGGCGCGCGAGGAAATCGGCAAGCAGGCGGCTTTCTTGTCGAAGACCATCGGAAAAGTTTCCTTTTCCGAGGATGGCGCCGCGATTTATTTCGAGGCTCCAGATGACGAAGCGGCAGAGCTGCAAACCGCGCTGGAGCGCACCGCCAACCGCATTGTTCGATCGCTCCGTTCGCTGGAGCGCAAGGTGGTTTTCGCGAGCCCGGCGAGCCCGCCCTTCCCGGCCAACGTGCCGATGGATGGCGTCCACTTCCTGGGAACCGGGCAAGTGGCGCTATCCGGCGTGCCGCTCCGGCTATTCGATTATTTCGATCGGGTCTTTGAAGCCTTCGGGGATCCCTGGCGCGCCGAGCCTTTGCGCACGCCCACGCTGATTCCTTCGCCGGTTCTGTCGCGCTGCGACTACTTCCGCTCCTTTCCGCATAATGTGACTTTCGCGGCGCACCTGCGCGAGGAATCCAAACTCATCGACGCGTTCCGCGCCCGGCATCAGGATGCCAACGACGTGGACGAACTGGCGCTGGCCGATATGGATAAGCCGGAAGCTTGCTTGTCGCCCGCCGTGTGCTATCACGTTTATCACATGCATCAGAACCAGTCCGTGCCCGCGGCCGGTCTGGTGTACGGGATCTGCGGCAAATGTTTCCGCTATGAAAGCTCCAACCTGACCGACCTGCGCAGGCTGTGGGATTTCACCATGCGCGAAGTGGTGTTCCTGGGCGACCGCGAATACGTGCTCGCGCAGCGCGAAATATCCATCGAGATGATGTCGGAGTTTTTCCTGCAGCACCAACTGGCGGGCGAAATCCGCACCGCCAGCGATCCCTTCTTCGTCGCTCCCGATGCGATTTCGAAGACCTATTTCCAGTTGAGCTCGGATTCGAAGTACGAAATCTCGCTGATCTTGCCTGAAGGCGAGCGGCTCGCGGTGGGATCGCACAATTACCACTCCGATTTCTTCGGCCGGGCTTTCTCGACTCCCGTCGAAGGCGGCGGCCCGATGCACAGCGTGTGTGTCGCGTTCGGGCTGGAACGGTGGGTGTACGCTTTTCTCCAGCAGCACGGCGCTAATCCGAAGGCTTGGCCGGACGTCATGCGCCAGGCGCCTGAGTTTCAGGGTGTCTGAGCCTGCGCCTTTGAGCGGCCAGACACCCGTGAACCCATCCAATTTACGCTCGATTGTCATCGGCGAAACCGCTCTCGCCGTGCAGTGTGCGCAATTGCTGCAGAGCCGGGGGCACACCCTGGTAGCTGTGTGCAGCCCGGAGGGCGCCCCGCTGAAGGATTGGGCGGCTGCGGCCAACGTCCGGCACTTTGCAGAAATAGCCGGGCTCACCGATTTTGCCGCTGGAATGGAGCTGGATTACCTGTTTTCGATCGTGAATTATCAGGTGCTCCCGCACGAGCTGATTCGGATTGCAAAAATCCCGATCAACTACCACGACGGCCCTCTGCCGCGTTATGCGGGAGTCTACGCTACTTCCTGGGCAATCATCAATGGCGAATCGCAGCATGGCGTCACCTGGCACGTCATGGTCGACAAAGTGGATGCCGGCGACATTTTGCAGCAGCGTTCTGTCGCCGTGTCGCAGGATGACACCGTGCACAGTTTGAATATGAAGTGCTACCTGGCCGCATACCGCGCATTTAACGCGATGGTGCCGGAGCTTGCATCGGGCAGTCCTTCCCGCACCCCGCAAGATCTCACTGCGCGCACGTACTACGGGTTTTCAAAGTGGAAATCGACGGCCATTTCGTGGGATTGGACGGCGCAGCGGATTTCACGATTCTGCCGGGCGCTGGCGTTTCATCCGGAGCCCAACCCGATTGGTGAAGCGATTGCCGATTTGAACGGGGTCCGCGCATCCGTGCAGGCCGCTATCCCATGTCCCGCGTCCGGGCAGCCCACCGGAACCATCGTCGAAGTCGCGGATGACTACATACAGGTGGCAGCGGCGGCGGGCGACGTAAGGTTGCACGGCGTCCGCTCTCTCGATGGAACTCCGTTGGATCTCGCCAGCCTCCGCCTCTAACTGCCGGCGTGTGTTACGGCCCCTGCCGGCACGCACCGCCCAAAGCGGCGTTCACTACCCGCTGCACATCGATCACGTCGCAGGTAGCTCCTCCGTCCAGCCTGTTTGCACAGGCACTGGTTCCCAGAGCCTGGCTAACCATCAGTTGTACATCCACGACGTTGACGGTTCCGTCGTTATTCAAGTCGCAAGGCGAAACATATAAGCGCCACGCGAGTTCATTATCGATGCCCGGTGCACCGAAGGCTTCGCCGAAGTTTTTGCCGAGATTCCCGTAAAGATAAGTGCCCCAGATGCATGGCGCCGGTTGTGTGCTGCAGTTGGGCGCCGCCGCGATGGTATCGCCTACAAAGCCATCGCACGCCGGGCCGGAGCACGGCAAGATCATCAAGCCCATATTCGCCGCTTGGGTCAAACCGGCGGTCGGGCCGCCGAGCGTCGCGGAAACGCACTCGTCCGCCCAGGCTTTATAGGTCGAGCTCAACGTAACCGAGTACAGCCATCCGATCGCCCCGCAACTGGTGCGTGTCAGATTGCGGTCGCCAGACGCGCCTAAACAGTATGTAGCGGAAGAATGGCATCCGGTGGCAGCCGACGGCGCGATAGAGATGGTGCCGCCGGACACGTTTGCAGTCTCGCCATACAATCCAAACGCGGCGGAAAGAATGGCGGCGGTATTGCTGGCGCAGGAGGCAATCTTATAGACGGTGCGCGTCGCCTGGAAGCCGACAAAATGAGTCCCGTCGCAGTAACCGGCGCTGGCCCAGTTGGTGCCGTTTCCGGCCATTGAGGTGGACCCTACGTTGATCGATGCGGTTCCCGGCACCGAAACTACGGTGTCCTGGTCATCCGACTGGCTATTGACTTCGTAGAAGCTGCCGCGATTATTGCTGTCGCGGCCATAGTTGTTCTGCCAGGTCACGGCGTTGGTGATCGCAGTCAGAGTCGATGTCGCCAGACTCGGGTTATTGCAGCCCTGCGCCGTGGTGTCATTCAGAGACTCGTAGGCCGCTTCCAGAGCCTTGATGTCGATCGCGATGCGCCAAGGCGACGTCTCGTAGACAAACGGTTTGGTGAATGACTCGGGAGCGCTCACATAGGTAGGATTGAGAGAAAATTCGTTTTCGCCCCAGCTTCCGTCCGGCGATTGCTTCGCATTCCAGGTATTCGTGTAAGTGGAAAGCCACGAGCAGTATTGCGCGTGCCGCGTGGGATCGGCATCGGTCTTGGCCCCCAGCGCAACGTCCCACAACGTATATCCGGCTTCGCGATTATCGATGTTCGGGCTAGCCGAAGGATCCGCCCATAGACGGACCAGGTTGGAAATCTCGTTGTAGAGGCTAGGGAAACGTTCGCTGTGGCCGTCCAGCGCCCGGAAAAACTGACTCACCATGGAGGCCGCGCGGGGCGACACAAAGCGGTAGCCATGATCGATTACCCACTGCCATTGAATGTCGGCGTAGGCTCTAGCCTGCGTCTGATAGGTCGCGTTGCCTGTTCGATAGTAGAGCCGGTAGAGCCCGATCGCGACGTCGTAGTAGTTCCAACTCACCGACGGACTTTCGGTGGTCCAGGATTGGAAATCCCAACCGGTCGAATCCGCCGGAGGCAGCAGATAGGCTGTCACGCCAGACGATGTCGGCTCGAACAGATTTTCAGAGCATGTGATGGTGGATGACGTGACGCTTTGGATCGGGCAAAGGGCGCGTCCCGTACCCGCTCCATCGATCGTATTCCAGGCCAAGGCAACCCAGGATTTGCCGGCCAGAAGTCCGCTGAGATCGGCGGTGGTGGTAATCACGTTATTAGTGGAGGTCCACGATACGGTTCCAGGAAGCGCGGTGCCCAGGACCGGCGCTTCGGCCAGCGCGGCGGGAGCCATATTGTTTGCTACCGCGGTCTCCGCCAGGTCTCCATAGAGCCACGGGGAATTTCCGGATGGAATCAAGGGGCCAAGTAAATTGTCTTGGGCTGCGGGCAGACCGGTCTGCACGATGCCTATTGCGTTTACTGCGACCTGCCCCCATGCAACCATCGAAGTAGCGATCAATATAAGTCCGAACTTCATTCTCTTCTCCTCTACAACGTCCGCGAGCACGGGATTGCCAATCCCCCCATTTGCGCCTACGTGACGTAAGTAGGATCATCCATCGACACTCCTAGCATAAAAGGTTATGCCTAGCGCGCGAGCTGGCGTCAGTCCGGGCCTCTGCGAGGGAGGCTTGCTCCATCGGCCAGATGACTGACCGGTGTCCAACTGCATGCAGCACCGGCATGTTTCTCACAGTCTGCCGCGCCAGTCACTAGCTACCTTCGGGTGGATTAGTACTACCCCCCGTTGCGGCCTTAAGCCCCCCCTAACGGTATTCCACCTACACCCTAGGTAAAAATCCCACTGCCCACTTATCGGCCGCGGTTCGATAGACAATTGTGACTCGCAATATTCTTCTTACTACTGCGATCCTGCTAGGATTGCAAACCGCTGCCTTTGGGCAAAGTGTAGTCTTATCTGTCGGATCCGCCTCTGGAACCGCAGGCGGAACAGTCACCGTCCCCATCACCCTTGCGTCGAGCGGCGGCGCTCAGACCGCTGGACTTCAGTGGACTTTCAATTTTTCCTCGGATATTACCGGTGTCACCGTGGTGGCCGGAGCATCCACCACCAATGCGGGGAAGTCCCTGTCCTGTTCTGGAAATAACTGTCTGGTTGCCGGCTTTAACAGCACCACGATTGCGGATGGCACAGTGGCGTCGGCCACCTTCCAAATTGCGGCGAATCCCTCCAGCAATCCGATTTCGATTCAGCTCACAACTATAGTGGCGACCACGGCGGGCGGCACCTCGATTACTTCCAGCGGCGGCGGCGGATCAATTTCTCTCCCTGGGGCAACCACTGCTTTGAGCAGCCTCACCTGCACCAGCTCGACGATTAATACACCGGGAAGCACCTCCTGCTCCGTGACATTGAGCGGGGCGGCTTCCGCTAGCGGATTCGCAGTTTCACTCTCCAGCAATAACGCCAGCCTCACCGTGCCTGCGAGCGTAACCGTCGCGTCCGGGCAGACCAGCAATAGTTTCACCGCGACCGGCGCGCTGGTCGGCAGCAATCAATCCGGAACCGTGACAGCCAGCGCGGGAAGCGTCACCAAGACCAGCACCTTGAGCCTGGTGGCTCCGGCGGCGCTTTCATCCGTTGCCTGTGCTCCTTCGACTCTCGGCAGCAACGCATCGAGCACCTGCACGGTGACATTGAACCAAGCCGCCGCCAGTACGCTTGCCGTTTCCCTCGCGAGCAACAACGGATTGCTTACGGTCCCGTCTAGCGTCAACGTGACATCGGGACAAAGTAGCGCCACCTTCACGGCAGCTTCCGGAACCATCGGCAGCAACCAGAGCGCCATCGTCACGGCGACTCTCAGCGGCCAGAGCAAGCAGGCGACCATCAGTCTGGCCGCCGCCGCTCAGATCAACAGCTTGAGCTGCTCGCCGGCCACCGTGAACGCTCCCGGAACTTCGACTTGCACCGCCGCGTTGACCTCGGCCGCTGCGAGCGCGACCAGCGTCACGCTCTCGAGCAATAACACCAACGTGACTGTCCCTGGCAGCGTCAATATCGGCTCCGGACTCAGCAGTGCGACGTTCACCGCCACTGTCGCCGCGGTGAATTCCAATCAGACCGCTCTGTTGACCGCCAGCCTGAACGGCAATTCCCAAACTTTTACCATCAACGCTTCGGCTCCAGCGGCGCTTTCATCCGTTGCCTGCGCGCCTTCGACTCTCGGCAGCAACGCGTCGAGCACCTGCACGGTGACATTAAACCAGGCTGCCGCGAGTGCGGCCACTGTTTCACTTGCGAGCAATAACGGATTGCTGACGGTGCCGCCCAGCGTCACTGTGACAGCGGGACAAAGCAGTGCCACCTTCACCGCCACTTCGGGAGTGGTCGCCAGCAGCCAAAGCGCCACCGTAACCGCGACTCTGAACGGGCAGAGCAAGCAGGCATCGATGAGTCTGGCGGCCGCCGCTCAAATCAGCAGCCTCACCTGCGCCCCTTCTACTGTGAATGCACCGGGAACCGCGGCTTGCACCGTCACCTTGACCGCAGCCACTTCAGGAGCAGCCAGCGTCACGCTGCTCAGCAACAACACGAACATCACGGTTCCGGGCAGCGTCAACATCGGCTCCGGAGCCAGCAGCGCAACGTTCACGGCCACCGTCGCTGCTGTGACCTCGAATCAAAGCGCTCTGCTGACGGCCACCCTCAACGGTGTTTCGCAAAGTTTCTCGCTCAGCGCGGCCACTTCGGCTTCCGCGACTCTCACTTCGATTGTCTGCGCGCCCGCGACTCTCGGCAGCAACGCGTCGAGCACGTGTACGGTGACTTTGAACCAGGCCGCTGCCAGCGCAGCGACTGTTTCAATCGCGAGCAACAACGGATTGCTCACCGTTCCGGCCAGCGTTGTCGTGGCAGCCGGACAAAGCAGCAACACCTTCGCGGCAACTTCGGGAACCATCGGCAGCAGCCAGAGTGCCATCGTCACCGCGACTCTGAGCGGCCAGAGCCGGCAGGCAACCATCAGCCTGGGAGCCGCCGCTCAGATCAGCAGCTTAACTTGCACACCGGCTACCGTGAATGGTCCGGGGCCGGTGAGCTGCACTGTCACCCTAACCGCGGCGGCGTCCGGCGCCGTCAGCGTCTCGCTCGCCAGCAACAACTCGATCGTGACTGTCCCGGGCAGCGTCAACATCGGCTCCGGACTCAGCAGTGCGGCGTTCAATGCCAACCCCGGTCCCGTCCCTTCCGCTCAGACCGCTCTGTTGACCGCTAGCCTGAATGGCGGTTCGCGCACTTTCACGCTGAGTCTCCAGGCCCCGCCGAAGGGTCCCAAGTCGATATTGTGCGCGCCTTCCGCGCTCGCCGGCAATAAAGCTGGCAAGTGCTCCGTAACCTTGCAAGCCGCTGCAGCGGCCGACTCAGTGGTATCGATCAGCAGCAGCAGCACAGCGCTTTCCGTGCCTCCCAGCGTCACCGTTCCAGCGGGCCAAAGCAGCGCCACCTTCGATGCGATTTCGGGAAGCGTGAGCAACAGCCAGAGCGCCATTGTTACGGCGGGTTTGGACGGCCAAACCCTGCAGACCACCATCGCCTTGGCACCGCCGGTAGATTGCCAGGAATTCCAGACGTCTCCCGGCGGCCTGTGCATGATTCAAGACGTCCTGCCCTGGGTAACTTTTGGCGGCGGCTGGGAAAGCCGGCTGAATGCCGGAAACAGCGGCTCCGGCGCCGGAACCATTCAGTTCAACTTCACGCTTCTTCCGGCGATACCGTCTACCGGCGGCGTACAAAACCACATGCCGGCGTTCTTCACCGACAGCATCTCCGGCCAGACGCAGGAGGCCGAGACCGGAAGTTATATCCTGAGCGCCGGCGGATCGGTCGCGATCGATTTCCAGGCGCCGCCCGCGGGCTGCGACGTAAATGGCCAAAATTGCGGAAGCTATCCGGACCCCACTACCAGCTCCTACGGCTCGCTACAGGTGCAGTATGTCGCCGGCGACCCGGCTTCCTTGAGAGGCATTGCGAAGGCTCAATTAACCTTGTTGGCCAACGTGACAAATCCGGACTTCGGCTGGCAGACGACCGAAAGCGAAATGCCGCCCTCCAATCAGTGGACGGCGCCGGTCTCGGTGAGCGCGAATCCGGCTGCGAATCAGCAAGCCACGCAGCAGGCTTCGGCGGCGCTGGCAAATCCGGGAACGTCGGCGATTACCGTGCGCGGGACGCTCTACGACAAAAACGGCGTCAGTGTAATGTTCCGGGATTTCCAGGTTCCCGCGCAGGGCGCCGTTGCTCTGCTCTTTTCACAGGATCCCAGCCAGCCCTTCGGCGGATTTGGACAAGCCATGTTTCCGGGCGGTCAGGATTTCAACGGCCTGGTTACGTTCCAGGTGACATCCCCTAGCGGCGGATTGGTGTCCGCGATGGTTCTGCAGTATGTGGGGAATGCGGTTTCAAGTGTGGATATGAGTCAGCAAGGTACGCCCGCCAGCAGTTCGAGCACGACTCGCTGCGCGGAATTCACCATGGCCGCGGATGGATCCTGCACGGTTCAATACACGCTTCCCTGGGTGGTCTTCGGCGGCGGCTGGGAAAGCCGCTTGAAAGCGGGCAACCCGCCGAGCCCGTCATCCGGCGCCGTGCAGCTTCGCTTTACGCTGCTGCCTTCCGTATCCACAACCAACGGTTTAGCGAACCATTTGCCGGCCTATTTCACCGACAATCGCACTGGCCAGACGCAGGTAGGCGAAACTGCAAACTATACGCTGGGCGCCGGCCAATCGGTGGATATCCACTTCCTGTATCCGCCGGCCGGCTGCGATAGCAACGGTCAGAATTGTTCCAGCCAGCCGATCCGGGCTCGCTGTCGTTCGGCTCGGTGCTGGTGCAGTATTCTTCCTTCGATCCCGCGACGCTGCGCAGGCAGACAAATCCGCAGTTGGCGTTCTTAGCGCACCCCAGCGGCCAAGCGTACTCGTCACAGATTACGGAGAAGGCAGGAGTTGCCGCCAATACCTGGACGGCGCCGGTGGCGATGAGCGCCGACCCGAATGCGAATCCGCAGACCTATCAACAAGCGTCGGCGGCGATTAACAATCCGGGATCGACTCCGCTGACGGTGAGAGGCACGCTGCGCGATCAAAACGGAAATGTCGTGACTTATAACGATTTCCAGGTGCCCGCATTCGGCGCCACTGGCATTGTGTTCTCCTGGGATCCCAGCCAGGCTTTTGGCGGATTCGGAGCTGCCGCGTTCCCGCAAGGACAGGACTTCAACGGTTGGGTGACCTTCAACGTGACCACGCCGGGCAGCAGCGGAGTGAGTGTTCTGGTCCTGCAATATGTCGGGAATACAATCTCGAGTGTCAACGTTCAATCGTTGCCATGACAGAGGTCCTGGAGTAATCGCCCGGAATCACGGATGATCCGTGCATCGTAACAGCCAGCTCATTGGTCCATGACGTACGCGTAATATTCTTCCGGCGTTTCCGCCGGCGTATGGTGTTGGAGAAGACGCGTTGACAATTGAAAGGCGCGTGCCTGCTCGGGAGTAATTGTGAAGGTCCAATCGTATCCCTCCTCAACTGTCTGCGCCGGCAGCGAAGGATCGATCTCATGTGACAGCAGAATCACGATCGGCCTGCCGGTCTCCTGCCGGAGGCTTCGCGCGTTCGCCAAGACATCGCCCAGGCTGAGTTCCAGCCGGGACTTGCGTGTGAAACGGACCACCTTCCCATACCGTTGTTCTCGCACGAAAAAGGTTGGGTTTGAAACATAGTAGGGCAGTGTCTCCAAGAGAAAATCGGGATCTGCGATGATGACCGACTGCGTGAGTTCTGGATGCTCCGCGAGAATCGATTTCACATTATTGGTGCGATTCGCCAATGCGGCGACCGGAGCGGTCGCGATTCCCAAAAGCTTTTGGGCGCTGAACTGCACTTGCAGCAGTAGAATCAAGACGAACAGCGCCGCGCCCAGGGATAACAGCCGGCCGGAGAACGGCTGCCTTTGGACAACCGGCAAGGGCTCTTTGCGGACAGATCCGAACGCTGCAATCCAGTACATACACACTAAGAAGACCAGCCATTGGGCTTGATGACGATACGCTCCGGGATTGAGAATAGCGAAGAAGAGCGAGAGCCCAACCAAAGTGGTCAAAGCGGCAAGAAAAGCGCCGCGCCGTCGAATCAGGCCCAGCGTGCTGCCGAATAAGATCAAAGATTTGACGATCGTCAACACCGGGACAAGCGGCGGTACATGGCGTGCCAGCCGGTCAGCAAGTGGAAGGCCCCAGGAGTCCAACTGCCGCGCAGGCAGAAATATTGCCTCAATCAATGTCTTGAAGGTGATGCTGCTGCGGTCTATCGCGATGGCATCGCCCAACGGGGGGAAGACCGTGATGAAGCAGATTACGACTCCACAAACCGCCAGGCCCGCGTTGTAGAGAAACATACGGATATCCCGCGGTTTGTCAGTGTCGTCGCGGTCGAGGATGTCCACGAACCAAAAGAGCAAGAGGCCGCCGGCGAGTACCGCGGAAAGCACGTTGCAGTTAGCCAGCACAAACAGCAGCACTCCCAGCAGAAGATCCCTATCGCGATGGCGCTCGTAGAATGCCGCGAACAGGAAGAGAAGCAGCATGCTAATTCCATAGTTGCGGGCCATGACCGAGTACTCGTACATTGAAAAACGCCCAAACAGAATCAGAGCCAGAACCGGCAAGCTGAACGGGGCGCGCAGCACGAGAATCAGAACGGCGACGGCCGCAACAACGAGGGAGACAAGCAGCATAACCTCGGGGCGCGGAACCAACGTATGCGCGCCCCGAAGCAGCAGATACCAGACCGAAGGGTGGCCCTCCCAGCGAAGTTCCTTAAGCATGGCCCAGACCGAGCCAGGCTGCACGGCGATCGAAAACGCCTTTACTTCATCGCGCCAAACCAGGTGTGTCCATGCAAGAAAGGAGACAACACAAAGCCAGACTGCGAACATCGCTAGAGCGATCAAGCGCTTACGCGTACTGCCCGCATCGCTGTAAATCGACCTTGCGTCGATCATGCGCTGCGCCCGATCATACCGGCAAACGGCTTCCCCGAACTCTGCCCGGGATGTGGCGGCGGGAATGGAGGAAGATAGTCAACGATATTGTTCAGTGACCTGATTTATTTTACAACTGTACCTGCCATTGGCATCAGCCTTCTCCGCTGCGCCCGCGATGACTCCACATCGAGATCCACTCGACTCACGATCTGGCAGGTGATGGCTTTGACCGGCTGTCCCTATCCTAAATTATTGACACAAGGAGTTGGTGGCTGGTACTTTTGGGCACAGAGGACTACGCAATGAGAAGCGAGACGGAGGCCGATCAGAGCGAAGTCGCCGCCGAACCCAAGTCGGGTCAACCGTCCCTCCAAGATGGCCGCCATGCCGGGATGGGCGGCTATTACCATGAGCATTTGCGTCGCACTTACGGCTCGATCATCCCCGAAGGCCAGCGCGTCCTTGAGTTAGGGTGCCAGGAGGGCGACCTTTTAGCATCGTTGAAGCCTTCGGTCGGATTGGGGATAGACCTCGATAAAGCCACAGTGGAGAAAGCCCGGCTCCATCACCCGGATCTGCGCTTCATCGTAGGCGATGTCGAAGATATCACTCTGGATGAGAAGTTCGACTACATCATTTTGTCCGATCTGGTAAACGGCCTGTGGAATGTGCAAAATCTTTTGGAGAATTTGGGTCGTTGGTGCTCACCAAGTACACGAGTGATCATCAACACCTATAGCAGGGTATGGGAACTTCCGTTGGCGGGAGTCAAGCGTCTTAAGCTGGGCAGCCCAGTCCTCGGCCGGAATTGGCTTACTGTCGAGGATCTCTCGAACATGCTCTATCTTTCCGGATTTGAGGTTATTAGGCATTGGGAGGAGATTCTCCTTCCCCTCCGTGTGCCTTTACTGCACTCCTTCTGCAATAAATATCTCGCGAGAATCGCGCCTTTTCGTTTTCTGGCCTTGACAAACTTTGTCATCGCGCGGCCACAGCCCCGGCCTGAGTTGAGGGAAGTCGAACCGGTCGTAAGTGTAATCGTGCCGGCACGAAACGAAGCTGGAAACATCGAAGCGATTTTTCGCCGCGTTCCTGAAATGGGAGGCGGCACCGAGATTATCTTCGTGGAAGGTCACTCGAGTGACAACACGTATGAGGCTATTGCAAACGCAGTCGATAAGCATCCTGGAAAACGATGCAAGCTTTTGCGCCAGACAGGAAAAGGGAAAGGCGATGCGGTGCGCGCCGGGTTTGCTGCGGCGAGCGGCGACGTACTCATGATTCTGGACGCAGACTTGACGGTCCCGCCAGAAGACCTTCCTGCTTTCTTCCGTGTGCTCCGTTCCGGTAAGGGCGACTTTGTAAATGGTGTGCGGCTCGTATATCCAATGGAAAACGAGGCTATGCGCTTCTTCAATCTCATCGGTAATAAATTTTTTGGACTGGCTTTCTCCTGGCTGCTTGGCCAGCCGATAAAAGATACCCTTTGCGGTACTAAGGTTCTAAGCCGCCGTAACTACGAACTCATCGCCTCCAATCGCCATTACTTCGGCGATTTTGATCCATTTGGAGATTTCGATCTAATCTTAGGGGCAGCTAAGTTGAATCTGAAAATTGTCGATTTGCCGATCCGTTATAAGCAGAGAACCTATGGCGATACCAATATCCAGCGGTGGCGTCACGGCATGATCTTACTGCGGATGGTTTTGTTCGCCTCAAGACGCCTGAAATTCATCTAAGTCCCAGTATTTTGTGAAATCCGTCCCCGATAAGAAGCGCGGTACTGGAGGCTGGCTCACCGTGCTCAATCATCCCAAGACGCGAGACCTCGGTATCGACGACCCCCGGACCACGGAGCGGCGTAGAGAGATCATTAAAACAAATGGCTTCCTGAAGTGTATTTATGATGAGTGGTACACGCTTCTGGCCAGCCGAATACCGCAGGGTTCCGGAAGCATATTGGAGTTAGGATCCGGCGCCGGATTCCTCCAGGATTATGCACCCGGCGTGATCACATCCGAGATCTTGGTGTGCGATGGCGTGCAAACGGTTTTGGACGGGCGCCGATTGCCATTTCGCGCGGGGAGTCTAAAGGCAATTGTTATGGTGGATGTCTTACACCACATACCGGAAACGAGGCCCTTCCTTGCAGAGGCGAAGAGATGCCTACGGAGCGATGGGGTCTTGCTTATGATTGAACCCTGGAACTCCACTTGGTCCCGATTTATCTACAAATATCTCCATCATGAACCGTTTGATCCCATGTCGGAAAACTGGAGTTTTCCGAGCACGGGTCCTCTATCGGGAGCGAACGGCGCGCTGCCATGGATTATCTTCAAACGCGACCGGACGATTCTTGAACGTGAGTTTCCAAGCTTGCAGATTCGCGAGATACGGCCAATCATGCCCTTTCGGTATTTGGTTTCCGGCGGTGTCTCAAGACGTCAATTGATGCCCAGGCCTCTTTTTGCGCTGTGGCGAAAGATCGACGATTGGATGTCCGTATGGCCACATCAATGGCCTATGTTTGCGCTGATAGAAGTGAAGAGATTATGACACTCGTATCTCAATCGATAAAGATATCCGGCGTGCGTCGTGCGGTGGAAAGAGTGCCGGCCGAGGTCTAATCGATGTCTACAGATCCAGAGTCCCGCTCGCCCAATTTCGCGACTACGCACAGTCCCGGCATTTCTTCGGTGTCGTCTGAAGCCGGTAAGCTGGGGGCCGGGCGGCGGACTGAGGATTGGCTAGCTCGCGCATTCCTGTTTGCGGTCTTTATCGGGCTCGCGATTTACACTTGGGCGCGATGGGGAGATCTTAGCATCGATACCGGACACGAGATGTACGTCCCGGCGATGCTCGCACAGGGGAAAATGCTGTACCGCGATTTATGGTTCCCCTATGTTCCGCTTGCGCCTTACTTACAGGCTCTTCTATTTCGTATTTTTGGCGTGCATCTCGTGGTTCTTTACATGTCGGGGCTGGCGATCACTCTTTGCTTCGCGTTCGTCCTTTACGGATTGAGCCGGCGTTTCATGCCTCCGGTTGGAGCGGCCCTCGTTCCTTTGGGCTTCTTAATGCAAGCATTCGCTCCGAGTTTATTTAACTACGTGCTTCCTTACGGATATGCGGCTTCGTACGGGTCGCTGTTTGGCATCGTATCTTTGTATTTCCTGGTCCGCCGCCTCCAGCAGGAGAAGGGTCCAAACTTACTATTGTCTGGTCTTTCCGCCGGACTGGCTCTGCTTACAAAGCAGGAATTCGGCGTTGCTTGCTGGCTGGTGATAGCGTTCGCCTTGTTGGGCGATTATTGGAAACATCGGTCGCTTCGTTTGCTGGGGCGGCAAGCGCTGCAGTGCATTCCAGGTATGGTTATTTTCCTCCTGGGCTTCGGTTGGTTCGTGTGGCGCCTATCTCTAAATTTCATTCTGTTCAAGAACTTTCAATCCACTCCGGGATCCTACTTCATGCGGATGTTTGGAGCGAGGTGGGTGGCGGACCGCGGTCTTCGCTTCATACCTTCAGAGATCCTGAGCACGATGGGAATCGACTTGTTATGCCTAGGGGTCTGGTTCTGCGCGGCCTGGGTCGTCAGAACCGCCATTTCAAGACGGTGGTTCTCGGTCCGGTTTGTGTTTGCCGTAATGGCCGCTGCCATAGCGGTTGCTCTGCTAGGAATCGTCCGCCATTCTCATTGGGCGGGTTATCTTTTTTGGAACCGCTCGGACGCCGAGTTTCTTTTCTTCCCAATCGGCATGTATTGGCTTGCGTGCCTGTTGTTCTTTTGGAAAGCCATCCAATATCTGCAGACTCGAAAAAGCGAGCATCTCGCCCTCGCTACCGTTGGCGCTTATGCGCTGGCCTGCGGGATCCGGATCATGGTGCAAGTCGAGCCCCGCAATTACGCAATCTACTACAACTCGGTTATTTTCCTGACGTTCGTCTACCTTCTCGTGAGCATCCTGGAGTGGGTCTCGTCTTCCTTGCCGCGAGTTGTGGGGCGCCGGCTGCTGTTCGGACTGTTGACGGTGGAAGCTGCAGGATTATTCGCTACGCTGTTACCTGTCCCCATTCCTGATTACCGGCTTCCTTCCGCACTCCACACGGATTACGGAACGATCTACACGAATCGCGATAAAGCGGCGGCGTTTCGGCCCGCGATCGCCTTTATGAAAGAACAGAAAGCCCTAGGAAAACACGTAGTGGTCTTACCTGAGGAGGTGCCCTTGTATTTCTTCTCGGGTACGGAGGCTCCTTCGCGTTGGTATCAAATCACTCCCGGACTTGTGTTGCCCGAAGACGAAGACACCTATATCGCCGCACTCCGCGCTGCCGGCGTCGACTATATCCTTCTCGCCAATCATTCCGACTTCGAGTATGGCGTCCCCTATTTCGGCCTGGATTTCAATCAAAAGATTTACCGGTGGATTCAGGACAACTACGAGGTCAGCGGAGAATTCGGCCATTTCGTCCGCAAGCGCGGCAGCCCGTACGGAATTCAGATTTATCGCAAGCGTGTTAGCGGCGGGCAAATCCCTCAAGCAACTACAAATTAGAAAAAGACGCGGCTCTCCCGGCCATCATCCGCTATCCTCAGGTCGCGGGAGCCGCTCAGGCGTGCATCAAACCCAAGATCGTCCGGGCTGCATCGGCAAAAGTAATTGCCTTATATTGACCATGATTCGGGCCGACGTAAAGCCCGCGGCATCCGGCCGCGCGAGCCGCTTCGATATCGGCCGTGGAATCGCCAATGACGAAGGTGTTTTCCGGCGCAACGCCGAAATCGCGCAGGGCTTTGAGAATCAGTCCCGGCGCGGGCTTGCGGCAATCGCAGGGCTCGCCCAGGGAATGAGGGCAGAAATAAATTTTGCGGATCGCAATCCCTTCTTTGCCGAGCAGCCGCAGCAGTTTTCGATTACCGTCGATGAAATCGCGGTAGCCAAAATAGCCTAGGCCGATGCCCTGCTGGTTGCTCACGATGCACAGCAGGTAGCCGGCTTCCTGCAGACGCTTGAGAGATTCGGCAACGCTGGGAAGCAATTCTACCTGGCCGGGATCGAAGGTAGCATCCTTCACCAAGGTGCCATCGCGGTCGACCAGCACCAGCCCCTTCGCGTGGCTGGGATGGGTGGGAACCGGAGCATCATGCAAAGCCAGCGCCTGAATGCGCTCGAACATAACGGTAGTGCTGGTGGATGGAAAATCGGAAGCGATGACGATGGACTCGCCGCCGTACGCCGCGACTGCCGAGCTCGAACGCAGCGCGGACGCCGAATAGTCTCCGCCCTTGATGTACAGATCGGGCTTCCAGCGCTCGATCAACGCTAGCGGACGGTCTTCCTCTAAAATCGTCACGCAATCGGTGGCTTCGAGAGCCGCCACTACAAAAGCGCGTTCATTCCACGGATTCACCGGGCGCAGCGGACTCTTGTAGCGCCGAATAGACTCGTCGCTGTTGACGGCCACCAGCAGACGATCACAGCGCGCTTTCGCCTGCGCTAGATAATCCGCGTGGCCGGCATGCATGACGTCGAAGGCGCCGCAGGTGAATCCAATCTTACGGCCAGCAGCGCGCTCGGCCTGCACCCAGGAATCGACCTGGACAGCGGAACGTATCTTTTCCGTAACGGTCATTAACGCGGAGCCGCCTCGAACAAGGCCGCTTCATCCGCTCCGGCCGCAGCGCTGGGAATCGGTATCTGAAGATCCGCCACGAGCGCTTCCGCCACTTGCGCGGCGGAGTGCGAATCGCAGATCACCACCGCATCCACGAAAGCCAGGGACGCCAGCAGGAATGCCCGCGCGTTTTTCTCGCGGTCTAGCTTCGTCAGGGCGACGACTACACGATCGCAGCCGGAGCGGGCTTTTTCGAGCGCTTTCAGATGCCGGGTAGTGAGCGGGTTAAAACTATCCTGCGCGAAGCCGACGCGGCCGCCGCGGTGTTGCCAGGAACGAACGCGCTCCACGGCATCGGAAAGCAGCAGAATCTTTCCGCCCACCGCCGCGGGCGATTCGCCTTCGATCGCACCAACGATTTCGGCGCGCGACGCGACCGCCGTGCCCACTTTCCCCACCACGATGCCGGCCGCGATGTTCGCCAGCTCGACCGCCTCCGTGATCCCGGCGCCCGAGCCTAACGACGCCGCCAGCACCGCCGCAACGGTATCGCCTGCTCCCGAAACATCGTAGACTTCCTGCGCGAGTGCTGGGAACTCGGCGCGCGGGCCCACTTTCGGAACCAGCAGCATTCCCGCCTGCCCCCGCGTGACCAGAAGGAATTCGGCGCCGGCCCGTTCTAACAATACTCGTGCCGCGCTTTCCTGTGCGTCCACGTTGACGGTGGACATCCCGGTGGCTTCCCCGAGTTCCTTCAAGTTCGGTTTGATCACCGTGGCGTCCTGGTAACGCGCAAAATCGTGACCCTTGGGGTCGACCACCACCGGCTTCCCCGCCGCTCTCGCCGCGCGGACCAGTTCGCGCGCGTGCGAACCTTTCAGCACTCCCTTGGCGTAGTCGGACAAAAACACGACCGTGCACTCGGCGACATGCTCCTGAAAATGCTTTACGAGTTCAGCAAATAGCTCCGGCCCCGCAGCCGCGGTAGTTTCGTGATCAGCGCGCAATAGCTGCTGGCTGTGCGCGATGTAACGGATCTTCACCGGAGTCTTGCGAGACGCTTCACTCAGTAGCCAGGATTGACAGTCCGGGATCTCCTTGAGCAGTTCTTTAATTTCCGCCGCGGCCGCGTCTTCGCCGGTGATGGAAAACAGCCGGATTCCGGAACCGAGTGCGCCCAGATTCCGAACCACATTTCCGAGCCCCCCCAGCATCGACTGTTGCGATTGAATGCTCAACACCGGAATGGGCGCTTCGGGCGAAATACGCTGGGCGTCGCCATAGACGAAACGATCCAGCATCAGGTCGCCGGCGCATCCCACGACGGCTGTGTTAAGGCGTTCCAACGCCGGAATCAGGTGTTGCCGATTGCTCACGGGAGTGCTCCCATCATATCGTAAGGCATACTAAGCCAATGACATTCACGCAGCAGTTTCTCGAAGAAACGGTCCAGATCGTGAAGAAAATCGACACCCAGGCGGTGGATCGACTGGTGGCGCTGCTGGCGTCAACGCGCGCGGCGGGTGGAAGGCTCTTCATTCTGGGCGTGGGCGGCAGCGCGGGCAACGCTTCGCATGCGGTGAACGATTTTCGCAAGATCACGGGCATTGAAGCGTATGCGCCCACTGATAATGTATCGGAGCTGACGGCGCGCACCAATGACGAAGGCTGGTCGACCGTGTTCGAACGCTGGCTGCGCGTCAGCCGTCTGCGCGCCGACGACATGCTGCTGATTTTTTCCGTAGGTGGAGGGAATCTCGAAAAACAGGTCAGTCCGAATCTGGTTGAGGCTCTCAAATATGCGCGGATCGGTGGGCACAAAGATCGGCGGCATCGTGGGCCGCGATGGCGGCTACACCGCACAAGTGGCCGATGCGTGCGTGCTGATTCCAGTCGTGAATGCGGCACATATTACGCCGCATTCAGAAGCTTTTCAGGCTGTCGTGTGGCATCTGCTGGTTTCGCATCCCGACTTGAAGCAGGAGCAAACCAAGTGGGAATCGGTGGTCTGAGAAAGTGCCCGGCAAACGCGCAGTATTTCTGGACCGCGACGGCGTGATCAATCAAGCCATCGTGCGCGACGGCAAGCCGTATCCGCCGTCCGGAGTTAATGAATTGAGGCTCGTCGTCGGAGCCGCCGACGCTCTGCGCGACCTGAAACAAGCTGGATTTCTATTAATCGTAGTCACCAATCAGCCCGACATCTCTCGCGGTACGCGGAGCCGTGCTTCGGTCGATGCGATCCATCAAGCGCTGCGCGAAACTCTTCCGCTCGATGACGTCTTCGTCTGCCCACACGACGATTCCGATCATTGTGACTGCCGGAAGCCTCTGCCAGGTTTGCTGCTGCGCGCAGCGGAAAAATACGATATCGACATGACCCGGAGCTTCATGATCGGCGACCGCTGGCGAGACGTCGACGCCGGAGCAAGCGCCGGGTGCACGACAGTTTGGATCGACTATGGCTATCGTGAAAAACCGCCTGCTGTGCAGCCTACGGTCAAAGTCGATTCCATCCGCGCAGCGGCCGATTGGATCCTGCGCCAGCCGTGACCGTGTCCGGTTCCTTTCAGGTGTAGACTTGGCTGAAATGAAGATCCCCGATGAGGTGACCCGCCGCGAACTTCTGCGCAGCGCCGCGCTAGGGACCGTAGCGCTTGCGTCCGGCGTTGACAACGCAATCGGGCAACGGGCGCTGGGACCTCCGAATATTATTTTCATCATGGCCGATGATCTCGGTTACGCGGACCTTTCGTGCTACGGCCGGCCCGACATCAGCACGCCGAACATCGATGGTCTGGCCGCGAAGGGGGTGCGGTTCCTGCAGGCGTACGCAAATTCAGCGGTCTGTTCGGCAACGCGAACCGCGCTGATCACCGGACGCTACCAGTACCGGCTGCCGATCGGGTTGGAGGAGCCGCTGACCGGACGCGATGTGGGGCTGCCGCCGGACCATCCCACCTTGCCATCCCTGCTGAAGAAGGCTGGCTACGGAACCACTCTTGTTGGAAAGTGGCATCTCGGCTCACTCCCGAAATTTGGTCCGCTGCAAAGCGGTTACGATCATTTCTACGGATTTCGCGAAGGCGCGTCCGATTACTATGCGCACGATTCAAATCTGTGGGAGGACGACGTAAAGGTACACGAGATGGGCTACTTGACGGACATGCTCGGCAGCCGTGCCGTAAATGTCGTCAATGGGTATGCGAAATCAGGCCGCCCGTTTCTAATGAGTCTGCATTTCAACGCGCCACACTGGCCGTGGGAAGCGCCAGGTGACGAAGCGGAGTCCAACCGCCTGCGCCTAGCAAGTCTGTTCGATTTCGACGGCGGTACGCAGAAGACCTATCAGCGCATGATCCAGGAAATGGACCTTCAAGTAGGCCGCGTTCTGGAGGCGCTGGGTGCCAATGGTCTGGCGGAGAACACGATCGTCATTTTCACCAGCGACAACGGCGGCGAACGATTCGCGGATACCTGGCCTTTCACCGGCCGCAAGACTGAGTTGCTGGAAGGTGGACTGCGGATACCCGCAATCATCACTTGGCCGGCGCGCATTCCGCAAGGTCGTACAACGGATCAAGTGGCGATCACGATGGATTGGCTGCCGACGCTGCTGACGTCCGCGGGCGTGTCACCCGATCCCGCATTCCCGCCCGACGGCATCAACTTATTGCCTGTGCTCGCCCTGAACGCAGCGCCAGTCGCGCGCAAGCTCTTCTGGCGTTACAAGGCGAATTCGCAGCGCGCCGCGAGAGACGGCGATTACAAATATCTGAAGATTCTCGACAACACGTTCCTCTTCAATGTGGTGGAGGACCCGATGGAACGCGCCAATCTTCAGGAGCGGCGTAGAGATATTTATGACCGAATCACGGCGGAATGGTACGCCTGGAACGCGACCATGCTGCCGGAGATTGATGAGAGCTCCACCGATAACTTCACCGGAGGTCAGCTTGCCGACCATATCGGCACGCCGAAGACGAAAGGGAAAGCGGACAATCCTGTGCCGCCCAAAACGCCGCCGGCGCAGGCTCGCTAAGCGCAGGCGGGCCACTCTCGATGCGCTTCACCAGTTACGCGTGTGGTAATGCTCGGAGTGCGCGTTGCGAACGTTGGTGATCACGCGGCTGCCTTCGAACTCCGGCGCGTAGTGCAGGCGCTCCATCCCCTGGCTCTGCATGAAGTCCATCAGACGCCGGCCATTCTTCGGGCAGTACAACATTAGGAATCCGCCGCCGCCCGCGCCCGCGATCTTGCCGCCGAGTACCCCATATTCCGCGCGCAGAAGATCGTAAAGCCGCTCGACTTCAGGGATGGTTATTTTATCGGAGAGCTGGCGCTTCGCCATCCAGTGAGTGTGCATCAACTCGCCGAAGCGATCGAAATTCCCGGCCTTCATCGCGGCGGCGATCTCATAGCCAATGTCGCGAATGCGCAACAGATTGCTTTCGACAGCCCCGCCGGTTTCTTCACGGACCTTACGGCTCTGCGTTTCCAGGATGTCGGTGGCGTTTCGCTGCGTCTTCGTGTAGTACAGATGCGTGTTTGCAACGAAATCCGAAATCGAGTAAGCGGGCAGCGAAAGCGGAGTTACCTTCACGGTTCCGGACTTATCGATCTCCAATTGCGTGAGACCGCCGAACGCCGCCATGTATTGATCCTGCTTTCCGATGGGCTGCTTCAGTACGTCGAGTTCAATGTGACAAGCTTCTTCGGCCAGAGTCTGCAAGGGCACCGGGCGCAAGAGGTACGCACGAATGGCGCTCAGCAAACCGACCAAATAGCAGCTCGACGAGCCGAGCCCTGTGCCGGCCGGCAGATCCGCGACGGAAGCGATCTCGATGGCGTCAGTGATCCCGTGCGCCCGCAGCGCCTCGCGCGCGAGTTCGTGCTGCAGTTGATCGACGTGCGCAACCGTCTCGCTTTTCGTGTAGTGAAGGCGGATGAGGCGATCGGCGTTGGGCACGTTCAGGATGACGTACATGTACTTGTCGATGGCCATCGCTAGCACGAAGCCGCCGTGCTTTTCGTAGAAGCTGGGCAGATCGGTGCCGCCGCCACCGAGCGTGACGCGGAACGGAGTACGGGAAACAATCATAGGGAAGGAGAAGAAGCGCCGCGCGCGGCGATGCTCGTTCGGCCCAGTATACATCGAGTTGCGGACTAGACGGCTTGAGCCGCGCGTTATGATTGGGCTAATGCAGCTAGGGGATTTAAAAGTCAAATTGTTCGCGGACGGCGCCGATCGCGCCGGAATCCTGCGGATGTATGCGAACCCGCTGATTCGCGGATTCACCACCAATCCCACGCTGATGCGCCAGGCCGGTGTTTCGGATTACGAGGCCTTCGCCAAAGATATTCTGGCCGCAGTGCCGGATCGCCCGTTCTCGCTCGAAGTGTTCGCGGATGAATTCCCCGAGATGGAGCGGCAGGCGCTCATGATCTCCGGCTGGGGCGAGAATGTTTACACCAAGATTCCCATTACCAACACGCGGCGCGAGAGTTCACTCAAGCTGGTCTGCCGTCTCGCGCGGCGCGGCGTAAAGCTGAACGTGACCGCACTGATGACGCTCGAACAGGTGAAGGAAGTCGCATCGGCGCTCGCGGACGGACCCCCAGCGTATGTGTCCATGTTCGCCGGCCGCATCGCCGACACTGGGCGGGACCCGGTGCCGATCATGGCCGAAGCGGTGGACATTCTGCGTCCGCATCCGAACATCGAGCTGATCTGGGCCAGTCCGCGGGAGGTGCTGAATATCTTCCACGCGGACTCCGTGGGTTGCCACATCATCACCGCTACTCACGATCTGCTGCACAAGCTGGAGCTAGTCGGCAAGGATCTGGATGACCACTCGCTGGATACCGTGAAGATGTTTCATCGCGATGCCGCGCAGGCGGGCTACAAACTCTAGAGCGCTCTACTTCATCCCCAACTGATCGAACAGGAACGAAAATACATCGGCGTCCCGATCGATAAGCTGATCTAGATTGGCGCCGATGCCGTGGCCCGCATTGGAGTTGGTGCGCAATAATACGGGGCGTCCGGAGTGGGTGGCGGCTTGCAATCGCGCGGTCATTTTGCGCGAGTTCATGGGATCGACGCGGCCGTCGTTGGCGCCCGTCAGGAAGAGAACCGACGGATAATCCGTGCCATCTTTCACGTGATGGTAGGGAGAGTAAGCGTAGAGCGCTTGAAACTGATCCTTCTCCTTCACCGTGCCGAACTCGGTGACGTTGAAAACGCCGTTGGGAAAAGTTTCGACGCGCAGCATGTCGTAGATGCCGACGTGACTGACCACCGCGCGGAATAGATCGGGGCGCTGCGTCAGCACGGCGCCCATCAATAACCCGCCGTTGCTGCCGCCTTCGATGACCAGATTTTCGGGATTGGTGTACTTGGCTTTGATCAGATATTCGGCGCAGCCAATGAAATCGTCAAAAACATTTTGTTTTTTGGTCAGGCGGCCCTGCTCGTGCCAGGCCTCGCCCAGTTCACCGCCGCCGCGGAGGTTGGCGACGACCCAAACTCCGCCGTGATCCAGCCACAGCCGCCGTCGAACAGCAAAAGTTGGCGTGATATTGATGCCGTAGCCGCCATAGCCGGTGAGCAGCGTGGGATTCTTGCCATCGAGCTTCGTGCCTTTCCGGCGCAGGATGGTGATCGGCACATGCGTTCCGTCCTTGGAAATCGCCGTCTGGCGGATGACTTCGACGTCACTGAAATCCGCAGGCGCAGTTTGGAACAGAGCGGTTTTCTTGACCTGTCCATTCGCGGGATCGTAGCGATACCAGGCTGAGGGATCTACGAAGCTCTCGTTTTCGAATAGAAGCTGATTGCCGTTGAACGCAACCAACTGCCTTACAGCGGACACCGCCGGGATTTCAATCGCTTTATCCGGCTTGCCGGCTTCGACGTCGACGAGCTTGGACGGGCCGCCAGCCATGAAGCGCACGTAGAGGTGCGAGCCCGCCTGCACGAATCCATCAATGGATGAACGCGTGGCCGTGAGAACGGTCTTTGCATTGGCTACCGAGAACGTGGGAGGCGCGAGGGCGAGCACCTTGCCCATGGGCGCGTCCTTGCGCGAGAGGAGATACAACGTTCCATCCGGACCGAACGCGGCGTCGGAGGTGCGGTCAGAGAAGCGCGTGATCTGATGCCACTGGCCGTCGGGCAGAAGCATGTGGTGCAGATATTCGCCGCCATCGCCGTTTTCGACTCGGGCCAGAATGAACCGGCCATCGTCGGAAGATTGCAGCTCTACTTCGGCGATGCGCGGAAATTGTTTGCCGTTGGCGTATTCGTCTTGCGCGGCGGACGCGCCCATGCGGTGAAAGTAAATCTGCTGATAGAAATTCAAGTCCGCTGCCGGGCGCTCGCCTGCATGCGGATAGCGTGTGTACCAGAAGCCAGTCGCATCGCGGTTCCAAGCCACGCTGCCGCCGGCGGTGGCAACATTCACCCGCGGGATGACGTCGCCAAGCTGCTTACCGGTGGCGACTTCGAAGACCGAAACCGAACCCTCTTCGCTGCCGCCCTTGGATAGCGAAACAGCCACCAGCTTGCCGTCGAGCGAAGGTTCATAGAAGTCGATGGTGGTGGATCCGCTGGGATCGATCGCATTCGGGTCAACCACAGTGCGCGCGGACTGCGGATCGTCGGGCGAGGCCAGCGTCACCAGGTAGGCCTGGAGTTTGGGCGGCTGGGTCTTGAGCGCAAAGAGCTGCCCCGCGCGGGAAATGATCGATGAGAACCGGATGGACGACGTACCGTTCAACTGGTGCAGGCGATCGACGATCGCGGCGCGGTTGGCCAGGCCATCCAGATAACTGCGGGTGCGTGCGTTTTGCTGATCGCTCCATTTCCGGACTTCCGCGTCGGCGGAAGGCTCAAGCCAACGATAGTCGTCGACAACTTGCACGCCCTGGTAGTCGTCGGTCACCGGCTTCTTGGCCGTGGGCGGAGGAGCAGGCAGATCATCCGCGGCGATGCACACAATGGCGGCCGCTAAAAATGCCGCGAGCAAGCGAGACTGCAAACGCGCACTCATGCACGTCCGTAAAATTCGCGGATCAAGCCGGCGACGGTGGTGATCTCTTCTTCGGTCAGCTCGGCGAAGATGGGCAGCGCCAGCACTTCCTTGGACAACTGTTCACTCACCGGGAAATCGCCGGCTTTGTATCCGTACGCCGCCAGTGCGGGTTGCAAGTGGAGCGGGAGCGGATAGTAAACTTCGGTACCCACGCCCGATTCCGCCAGGAATTTTCGCAATTCATCGCGGCGCGCGCAACGGATCACGAACTGATTGTAAACGTGGCTGGTCTGATGCGGCTGCTGAACCGGGAGGGTCACAATTCCCGCGAGCGTCTTGCGGTAGAGAGCCGCATTACGCTGGCGCGCGTGACTCCAGGCATCCAGATGATCCAGCTTGACGTCGAGAACAGCAGCCTGCAGCGCATCCAGCCGTGAATTCATGCCCGCCCACTCATGCACGTATTTTTCGAATGACCCGTGAACGCGCAGCGCTTTGAGCTTGCGCGCGAGCTCGTCGTCGTTGGTAGTGAGCATGCCGCCGTCGCCGAAGCCGCCCAGATTCTTGGTCGGGAAGAAACTGAAACAGCCGATGGTCCCGATGCTGCCGGCGCGTTTTCCGCGCCACTCGGCGCCCACGGCTTGCGCGGCGTCTTCAATCACCGGAATTCCGCGAGCGGCGGCGCGTTCCAGGATCGGACCCATATCCGCACACCCGCCATACAGATGGACCGGCAGAATAGCCTTGATGGCCGGATGCGCCGCGAGCACATGGTCCAGTTGCCGGATATCCAAGTTGAAAGAATCCGGCTCAACATCGACAAACACCGGCCGCGCGCCGGCGCTCATGATGGCTCCCGCTGTAGCGAAAAACGTGAATGGGACGGTGAGCACTTCATCACCCGGCCCAATACCGGCGGCCATCAGGGCCAGTTCCAGTGCGTCGGTACCGGAAGCGCAGCCGATCGCGTGACGCGCGCCGCAATACTCTGCGAAACGCTTCTCGAAGCGTTCGACATCAGGCCCCAGGATGAAACGCTGCGATTCCACCACGCGCGCCAGAGCAGCCTGTATCGGCTCCCGCAAAGGCTGATATTGCCGCGTCAGATCGAGTAGAGGGATCGCCTTGACATTCGCTTTCACTGGGGCTTTGGTTGCCATTACTTCAGTTTAATCCGTGTAGTGGCCTTGCAACCAATTCCAGCGGATGCGCAGCAGATCGAGAAACGAGGCAATCCCTTGCAGGAGGCCGACCTTGGTTCCCTCCACATTATTCCAGCGCACCGCGACCTCAATGGTCGGAATCCCCAGCGTGTGCGCAATGAATAAATCTTCCACGTCGAAACTGAAGCCGTCCAGGCGCTGCAGCTTGAAAACGCGGGAGGCAGCGTCGCGGCGGAAGACTTTAAAGCCGCACTGGGTGTCGGCAAAAGGTAATCCCGTAATCAGGCGCATAACCCCGTTGAAGACGATTCCGGACATCTCGCGCCACTGGCTTTGATGCACTCCGATGAGCGAGCGGTCGAGCGCGCGGGAGCCGATCGCGATGGCCGCTCCCTGCTGCTCGGCGGCGGCAAGCAGCTTGGGAAGTTGATCGATGGGAGCGGAAAGATCGGCATCGGAAGAGAGAATCCAGTCGCCTTTGGCTTCGAGCATTCCATGGCGAACCGCGTAACCTTTTCCGCGGTTGCCGGGATTGCGGAGCAGGCGCAGGCGTGGCTCATTAGCGGCTCGCTTTTCGACGATAGCCGCGGTGGCGTCGGTCGAGCCGTCGTCCACGATCAACAGCTCGGCATTCTGATAAGAGCCCGCGTCCAGCCAAGCCAAAATTACATCCAGAGTGGAGGGAAGGCGGCGCTCTTCGTTATACGCGGGAATGACGATCGAGAGCGTCAACGGTCCATTATAGCCACCGGTTATCGTCTTACGCTCACGCTATAGTGGCAGCATGGTGAAGCAGACGGTTCAGTAAAGATGGAACGCCTTCCCTTTCGCGCCACGCCGCTGGCTTCGCCCTACGAAGGGTTCGATGCCCTTCCGGTGACGATTTTGTTGGATAACGTGCGCAGCATGTATAACGTCGGGTCATTTTTTCGCACGGCCGACGCCGCCGCTGCCGAGAAACTTCTGCTGACGGGAATCACGGCGTGTCCGCCGAAATCGGGGATTCGAAAAACTGCGCTAGGCGCTGAGGAGACGGTGCGCTGGGAACATGCGCGTGATCCGTTGCCTGCGCTGGATGGGCTGCGCGAGCGGGGCTACGAGATAGCTGCGATCGAAACCACTCCGCATGCCGTCGATTTGTTTGAGTGGGTGCCGGCCTTCCCGGTGTGCATTGTTTTCGGGCACGAGGTGGATGGCATCCGCCCTGAAGTTGCCGCGCGCTGCGACCGGCATATCCGGATCGCGATGCTGGGCAGCAAGCATTCGCTAAACGTCGCCACCGCGGGCGGCGTCGTGCTATTCGAACTGCTGCGCAAATATAGGGCGCTGGCGAGGCAGGCGGGAGCATAGGCCGTGGACCGTTACACCCAAGGCACAGTGATCACGGCCAATGCGCGCCTGAGCCGGCAGATGCGCCGGGATTACGATGCCGGGCAACGGCGGCGCGGGCTGTGCGTTTGGGAATCGCCGGACATTCTGCCGCGCGGGGCGTGGCTGGAGCGGGTATGGCAGGGGTGTGGGTATCGCGATCCATTCGAAACTCCGGTATTGCTGAGCGCTGTGCAGGAAGAAGCCTTGTGGGAGCAGGCGATCGCCGCGTCGGATGCGGCAGATGAGTTGCTGGACCTTCCAGCGACAGTGTCGTCCGCGGCACAGGCATGGAGTTTGGTGCATTCCTGGGAGGCGCGGTGCGAGGCGGCGGAGTTTCGCGGGCTCCGCGATCCCGAGGCTTTTCTGGATTGGATGCCGGCTGTGGAACGCAGACTTCGGGAGAACGGATGGATCACTACCGGCCAACTTCCGCGAGCGTTGCTGGATCGGGTCACCGCCGGAACGGTAGTTCCCGGTGAACTGTTTCACGCAGGTTTCGACGAACTCTCGCCCGCAGATCGCCGATTGTTCGATGCGTGCCGCGCGCAAGCGTGGAGCGCCGAGTCACCGGTAGGAGGGGCGCACCGAAGCCGCGTCGGTTTGCGCGATTCTGCTGAAGAATTGACCCAAGCTGCGGCTTGGGCGCGACGAAAGCTGGAGGCCGATCCCGACGCCCGCATCGGCATCATCGTGCGCGGATTAGCTGGCGTGTCCGCCGCTACCGAACGTATCTTCGACGATGTTTTCCATGGCCGGTTAGATTTTACGCAAGCCACCGCCCCCGCATTCCATATCTCCGCGGGCTCGCCGTCGTCGGAAATCCCGCTCATTGCCGAAGCCTTGCTCATCCTGGGCCTGAAATCCGGGCTACGCATCGGCGAAGCGGGGATGCTGTTGCGTTCTCCGTTCCTGGGCATCGACAAGGCACACGCGTCGCGGTTGTACGCCGAGCTCCGCCGCCAGGGAATCGAAGCGATTTCCTTCGACGTTGAGGCAGTTCGCCGCGCGTTCCCGGCGATGGTTAAGGCAGCGAATGAACTGCGCGAACGCCAGCATCCTAGCGAGTGGAGCGCTGCGTTCTCCAAACTCCTGCAGCGCGCGGGCTGGCCGGGAGTGCGGCCTCTGAATCCCGCCGAGCACCAGGCGGTGGAGCATTGGAAGAACCTGTTGTCGGAACTGGCGGCATTAGATGTGGTGCTGCCGCGCATCACTTACAGCGACGCGCTGGGCCGGCTGCGGCGCATTGCTCACGGGCGGCGCTTCGCGGAGCGCGATGAAGGCGCTCCGGTGCAGATCATGGACATGCTCGAAGCCGCGGGATCGCGTTTCGATGCCCTGTGGATCGCGGGATTGCATGGCGGCGTGTGGCCGGAGGCGCCGCGCCCCAATCCATTTCTGCCGTTGTCTCTGCAACGGTTCGGCCGGCATGCCGCACAGTTCGCCCGAACGCGAATTGGCTTACGCCCGGCGCGTGACCGAACGCCTGCTCGCTTCGGCTGCGGAGGTGGTGTGCAGCTATCCATTATTTTCCGGCGAAGAAAAGCTTCGTGCCAGCCCGCTGATTGAGAGCCTGCCCGAAGTCCCGGCGTCCGATGTCGTGTTCGACGCGCCCCTGCGCAGAATTTTCGCGTCCGCGGTTCCGCTGGAGGTTCAGCCCGTGGGCCAAGCACCGGAGTTGGCTCCAGGCACGGTTCAACTCGGAGGCATGGGCGTGCTGGCGGATCAGGCGGCGTGTCCGTTCCGGGCTTTCGCGAAGTATCGGCTGCGCACCCGCGAGTTTGATCCGCCCGACATCGGCATCTCGCCCTCGGAGCGCGGCAGCGTGGCCCACAAGGCGCTGGAATATTTTTGGCGCGATGTCCGGTCGCGGCGCGAATTACTGGAGAGGCCAGCGGAGGAGATCGACGCCGCTATCGAAAGCTCCGTCAGCGCGGCCCTGGACAGCGGTCTCAGCCGGCGGCACCGGAACACTTCGCTCGAACGTTCGCGCGCGCTGGAGCATGACCGTTTGAAGTCCTTGCTCGCCGAGTGGCTGAATGTAGAGCGAACGCGGACAGATTTCGAAGTCATCGAACGCGAAGCCCCGCGCAGCGTCGACGCCGGCGGCGTGCAACTCGACTTGAAAGTCGACCGCATCGATCGCATGCCCAACGGCAGGTATGTCGTCTTGGATTACAAAACCTCCGACAACCTGCATATCGAAGACTGGGACGGCGACCGGCCCGATGCGCCGCAACTTCCGCTCTATACAGTGAAGAGCGAGCGCGACGTGGAAGGTGTCTTCTATGCCAAGCTCGTGCCGGGCGACACCAGGCTGCTCGGTCACGCAGGCGAGGCGCTTGCCTGGCGCGAGCCGCAGTGGCGCAGGGTTGTGGACCAGCTCGGGTCCAGTTTTCTGCGTGGCGACGCGGCGGTGGATCCGAAGTATCCCGGCAGGACATGTGAACTGTGCGATCTCCACTCGCTATGCCGGATCGCTGACGTCCGCGCCGGCGGCGGGCCAGAGGACGAAGCCGGTGAGTAGCCCCGTCATTCTTCACGATCTCGACGATCCGCAGCGCAGGGCTGCGCTCGATCCCACACAATCCTTCACCGTGCGCGCGCCCGCGGGTTCCGGCAAAACCGAATTGCTGATCCAGCGGTTTCTGCGGCTCCTCGCGATCGTCACGAAGCCGGAGGCAATCGTCGCCATCACATTCACCCGCAAAGCCGCGGGCGAGATGCTGGACCGCATTCTCACCGCGCTCAGCGACGCCAACGCCGAAACGCCGGTGGACAAATCGCACCTGCAAATCACGCGCGAGCTGGCGCGCGCAGTGCTGCAGCGCGATCAGCGAACTGAGCCTGGGACTTACTGGAACATCCCGGGCGCCTGCGCGTCCAGACCATCGACTCGCTATGCATGACCATCACCGGCGAGATGCCGTGGCTCGCGCGCCTGGGCGGGATGCCGCGTATCGAAGAAGACGCGCGCCGGTTGTATCAGGAAGCCGCGCACCAGACGCTGCTCGAGAGCGATCCCGAATATCAGCCGGCGCTGACGATGCTGCTGCGGCACCTGGATAACAATTCCACGCATGCGCGCGATCTCATCGCGACCATGTTGGCCAGTCGCGACCAGTGGGTGAATTTACTAACGCTGGACGATGACGGGGCGCGCGGCGCACTGGAGCGGGCGTTGGCGGACACTGTCGCCAACGGCCTGCACGCTGCGGATCAACTGATCCCGCCAGATCTGCGCGGCGCTTGGGTAAGGGTGGCGCGGGAAGCTGCCTCTTATATGCCGGGGCATCCCGCTTATGCAGCAATTCAAGATGTAACGGTGTGGCCGGACCCGGTCGCCGCAGATCTTGAAATCTGGCGAAGCCTCGCCGGAGTGCTACTCACCGGCGACGACGGGTGGCGTAAGCCCAGAGGGCTCACCGTGAAATGCGGATTCCCTCCCGGCTAGTGCCGCCCATAAGAACCGAGGCTCGGATTTGATCGCGGCGCTCCAGGAGTGCGAGGGCTTGCTGGAAGCGCTCGGCCAGTTACGCGAACTTCCGCCGCCGAGTTACAGCGACGCCCAATGGGACGTCCTGCGCGCCCTGCTGCGGACGCTGAGGCTGGCAGTAGCGCAACTCCGCATGGTTTTTCGCGCGGAACGCATCATCGACTTCATGGAACTGGGGATCGCCGCACGCGAGGCGCTGGGGCGGATCGATAATCCCACCGAAGTTGCGTACCGCATGGATTCGCGCATCGAACATCTGCTGGTCGACGAGTTCCAGGACACGTCGCGCGCGCAATTCGAACTGCTCGAAAAATTGACCGGCGGATGGCAGCCTGGGGACGGCCGCACTCTGTTCCTGGTGGGCGATCCGATGCAGTCGATTTATCGTTTTCGCCAAGCCGAGGTCGGATTATTTGGGGAAGCGGAAGAAAAAGGCATCGGCGGATTACCGATGTCAAAACTGGCGCTGCGCTTGAACCGGCGTTCGCGTCCAGCGATCGTCGAGCGCGTGAACGCATTGTTCTCCAACAGCTTCCCGGCCACCAGCGATGACGAGGCCGGGGCGGTCAAGTACACGGAGTCCGTGCCCGCGCGCGAAGAGCCGGACGGCATCGTCACCATCGACGGTTTTGTGGAAGGCGAAGACCAGCTCGAAGCAGCTCGCGTGATCGAACGCATTCGCGCCGCGCGGAACGAAGATCCCAACGGGTCGATTGCGATCCTGGTGCGCGCGCGGTCACACTTGTTCGCGATCACCGGGGCGCTGAAAGCCGCCGCGCTTCCGTTTAGCGCGGTGGATATCGATCCGCTGGCCGACCGCTCCATCGTGCGCGATTTGTTAGCGCTCACGCGCGCCATGCTCGATCCTGCGGATCGCATTGCCTGGCTGTCCATCCTGCGCGCACCGTGGTGCGGGTTGACGCTCGCGGACCTGGAGGCTCTGGTGCGCGATCGCGGGACCGCTAGCATTTGGGATTGCCTGCAAGACCTGCGCTCACTCACTGACGACGGCAAGCGGCGCGCGGTGCGTCTGCGCGATGTCTTGACAAACGCGTTTGCCGGGCAAGGGCGTTGGCCGCTGCGCCGCTGGGTGGAGCGCGTGTGGATGGCGCTCGGCGGGCCAGCGTGTCTGGAGGGGAACGAAGGCGCGTTGCAGGATGCGGCGGCCTACTTCAATCTGCTGGAGGCGGAACAATCCGGCGCGGACGTGCGCGATTTCGATCGCTTCCGCAAACGCGTCGCGGACCTCTTCGCACAGCCGGAGAATCCGGTGGGCGCGGGACTGCATGTCCTGACCATCCACAAAGCCAAGGGACTGGAGTTCGATACCGTGATCGTCCCCGGGCTTGGCCGCCGGCCGAAGCTAGACGATAAACCGCTGGTTCTGTTTCACGAATGGCGCGTGGCGGACGGTTTCGAATGCCTGGTGGCGCCGATCGACGAGACCCGCGCCGAACCCGACGAGTTGTACCGCTATCTGCGGCGGCTCGACCGGCGGCAAAACGACTGGGAGCGCACGCGGCAACTCTATGTGGCCGCGACACGTGCGAAGAAGCGTTTGCACCTGATGGGGCACGTCGGAAATAAAGGGGAGCCGGCAAAGGGCTCGATGCTCTCCGACTTGTGGCCGGCACTGTCAGATGATGAACGCGCTCTCTTCCATCGAGATGATCGGGAGCTGCGCCGCCCTCGGCCCAGAGGCCGCCCGATATACTGCGCCGATTGCCGGATTCGTGGCAACTGCCGGAATTGCCCGCGCCAATTGCGTGGCAAAGCGCGACGCCCCCCGAAGCGGAGCCGCACGAACCAAGTTTCGAATGGGTGGGCGAGAACCTGCGCCACACCGGCACGGTGGTCCACGCGTTCGTACAGCGGATGAAAAGCGTGGATGACCCAGGGCCGGATGGCCCGGCGATCCGCAGAGCACTGATGCACGCGGGCGTTTCTCCGCTCGACGTGGATGAGGCAGCGCAGCGCGTGCGGCAAGCGCTGGCGCGTATCCGAGCCAGCCGTCGCGGCCGCTGGATACTGGAAACGCACGAAGATGCACACTCCGAGTACGCGGTAACAGGTGTGGTCAACGGCGAAGTCGTGCGCGGCCTGGTAGATCGAACGTTCATCGACGACGGCATCCGCTGGATTATCGATTTCAAAACCAGCGAGCACCAAGGCGGCAAACTGGAAGAGTTCCTCGACGAGCAGCAACGGCGTTATCGCGACCAAATGGAGCGCTACGCCCGCATATTGGCTCTACTAGGAAATCCCGTGAGGCTAGGCTTGTATTTCCCGCTGTTAGACGAATGGCGCGAATGGGCTCCGGAGCAGGCATTGACCGCACCCGTCCAAGCTAAGCTTTTTTCTTTTTAGCTTTCACGGGCGCCGCCGCGGCCTCCGGTTCAGCGGACACTTCAGGAACGTCGGGCGGGTCTTCGGCTGCTGCTTCGACCGTCACCTCCGCCGGAGCTACTCCCGCGAGCACCGCGTTGAACAATTCCTTCTGGCGCGCCAACTCTTTCTTAGACGGAGGCGCCTGCTCATTGCGGAAGTCGTGATCGCTGTAGCAAGTGCGGCAGCGCACCTTGGCGGCTTTCGTCTCCACCATGGAAACGATCGAATGATTGGTCAGGCGGCGGCATTTGACGCAATAGTCGTCGATCTCGTCGCCGAGCCGAAGCTCCCACATGCCCGTGAGTATACCGCAGGCAAAAACGCCCGCCGGTCCGCGCGCCGGTTGGGCGGATGCGCCGCAGGCAATCAGGCGATGCGCCAGTAGGTTTCGATGCTGGGCGGTTCGGCCAGCCAGTCTGCGCGCGGATGCGACTGCGGCACTCAGATGCGGCGACGCGAGATGGCGGTCCAGGAGTTCGCGCGAGGTCCAGTTCTCATAGAACACGAAGCGGCTGGGGTCGGACGCGTGAACATGCAGGTCGTATTGCACGCAGCCTTCTTCGGCGCGAGTGGGTTCGATCAGCGTGAGCAGCGCGCGGCGCAGGTCGTCTTCTTTACCGGGCCTCGCCTTGATGTGGGCGACGACAGACAATAGTTGAGCCATACTCTGACGATGATCGCAGAGTTGGCCGCGGCGTGGCCGGGGTTATCAGCTCGCGAGCTGATATTCCTTCAGCTTGCGATAGAGCGTGGTGCGGCCGATCCCAAGCAGATGGGCGGCGATGGCGCGATCGCCTTTGGTGTATTCAAGAGCGTTGAGGATCGCGCGGCGTTCCAGCACATGCAGCGGGACGATGGAGGGCGCGGGCGGCTCTGCCGATGACGGCGGCAACGCTAACGGCGAGATGCTTCGAAAGCCGGCATAGCCGCAGGCAGGGACGGCGGCCGGACCCACAACACTTTCGCGGCCGACAGCGGCCATCAGATACTGCGCCTTCTTCTGGAGCAGATGATTCTGCAGGTTCGACGGCAGGTCGGCCGCATGCAGCAGCGGGCCCGAATTCACGGCCACCATGTGCTGCATGCAATTCTCCAGTTCGCGCACATTGCCCGGCCAGTCGTAGGAAAGCATCACTTCCATGGCCTCGGCCGTCACGCTGTAATTGCCGCCGACGCGCGTCAGGAAATGGTTGATCAGCGCCGGAATATCCTCCTGCCGTTCGCGCAGGGGCGAAAGACGGATGTTGATCACGTTCAGGCGGAAATACAGGTCGCGGCGGAAGGTTCCTTTCTCCACTTCCTTGGCCAGGTCGCGATTGGTGGCCGCGATGATGCGGAAATCCGAGCGCCGCGTCGATGAGCGATCCCACCGGCCGGAATTCTTTTTCCTGCAATACCCGCAGCAGCTTCGCTTGCAGGTCCAGCGGCAGCTCGCCGATCTCATCGAAAAAGGCCGTGCCGCCGTTGGCCGCCTCCATCAATCCGAACTTGGTGTTGGCCGCTCCGGTGAACGCGCCCTTCACGTGGCCGAACAGTTCGCTTTCCATCAAGGGGCCCACCATGGAAGAGCAATCGATCGTGACGAACGGGCCCTGAGGCCTTAATATTATGGATACTGACCGGGCGACCACTTCTTTGCCCGTGCCCGTCTCGCCGAGCAGCAGCGCGGGCCAGCGGCACCTGCCCAGTTTCTCAATCAAACGGATAACTTGGCGCGTCCGGGGCGATTGCCCCACAAGGATATGACGGCTTTCACTAGGTTGAGCTGACATGTTCGTTCCCGGCCGTTCGAACGGTGGCCTAATAGAGGTGCGTTTCCCAAAGATAAACTCTACGGTTGATTCGGACTTTCCTCAAGTCCCCCATACCGAGATGTGGGGTAAGTCATTTGCGGGTGAGTGGTATCCCCACGGTTGCGGGTAGTACGGGTTACGACGTGCGGCGGGGCGCTACGGCACGCGCTCGGGTTCCATTACGACGATGGCGGTTCCGGTTTCGCGGCGGACGCGGATCGCGAGTTCAGCGGCCTGCTCGCGAGACATTCCATGGCCAACGATCACGCGCCATAGCGGAGGCGTACGCGCAGTCAACGGCGCGACGCGGGCGTCTGCGAAATGGTCCGCAAGAACGGCGCGCAGCGATTCGGCGCGGGCAGGATCGGAGAACGCTCCGGCTTGCACGGCGTAATTGCCGGCGAGAGGCACCGTAACGGCGGGCGGCGTGACGGCACGTTCTGCGCTCGGAGCCGACGCCGTGACCTGAGTGGTCGCGAAGTCGTCTGGGGTGAAGTGACCTGGGGATGGAGTGACCAGAGGTGCGGCCTCGGCGATGGGCGCTTCGGTGGACGGCACAGCCGGTACAACATCGGGAGCCGCGGTTATCTCCGCAGGTTCGCGCGGCGGCTCGCGCGGCGGCGCGCTCGATGGGAATGTCCGGCGGCGTTCGTGAGGATGCAGCCGGCATGATCACCGGCGGCGGGATCACCTTCAAGCGCACGCGAGCCGTTCCCGCGCGCAGCATATCGATATCGCGCGCGGCCGCCTGCGACAGATCGACGATGCGTCCCTTCACAAAAGGACCGCGATCGTTGATGCGCACGTCCACTTGTTTACCGTTGGAGAGATTCGTGACCTCGACCCACGTCTGAAACGGAAGCTGGCGATGCGCGGCCGTGAGTTGCCGCATGTCATAAATCTCGCCGGAGGCCGCGCGCCGTCCGTCATAGGGAACTCCATACCAACTGGCGACTCCGGTCTCCGTGCTGCCGATGCGTGCGGGAGCGACCGGCGCATTCACGCGCGCGGCGTGATGACCGCAGCCCGCGATGAGCATCGCGCTGAGTGCGACCATCACCAAACCCGCATGAATCGGCCTTCGAAACACTCTCATGAAGCTTGCGGCTCCTAAAACAATTCTACGCACTTACGTTTTTGCGCGCCAGACCGTCATCGAGACCTCCGCGGCGGACGCCGGGCGCGAGCCGCGATGTGCATTTTTTTCTTGACATTCAAATCAATCCACCTTATAAAGGGGACACAAGCGCGTGCTCTTATGAGTGGCGCGTACTTTGATGTAAAGGGAGAATCACACGATGAAATTCGCAACCAAGAAGAAAGCGGCCCCGAAGAAGAAAGCTGCTGCTAAGAAAAAGAAGTAGCTAAAACGGGCTCGCAATAGCGAGTTTGACCAACCGGCCCCGAGCAATCGGGGCCGTTATTATTTGTGTCGCCGTTATTATTTTGTGCCGCCGTTATTTTCCGCCCGCCTCGTTCAGATCTTCAGCCCCTTCAAATACGCCAGGAACTCCGCGCCCAGGTCGTGGCGCTTGAGAGCCAGCTCCACCGTGGCTTGCAGGAAGCCCTGCTTATCGCCCGCGTCGTAGCGCTTGCCTTCGAACTTGTAACCATAGATAGGCCGGCTGCGCAGCATGTGCTTCAGGCCGTCAGTCAATTGGATCTCGCCGCCGCTGCCGGGCTCGATGGTTTCGAGCGAGTGGAAGATCTCCGGCGTCAGCACATAACGTCCAATGATCGCCAGATTGGAAGGCGCGTCTTCCGCCTTAGGCTTCTCCACCAGATTGCGGATGCGATACAGCCGGTCGCGGCCGCCGTTGTGAGCGACCGGCTCAGCATCCACCACGCCGTAGGCGGAAATGTTCTCGCGCGGGACTTCCATCAGCGCCAGCACCGGCGCCGAATAAAACTCGTAAACATCCAGCAACTGCCGCAGGCACGGCGTCTCGGCGTCGATGATGTCGTCCGACAAGATGACGGCGAACGGTTCGTCGCCCACCAGCTCGTGCGCGCGCAGGACGGCGTGTCCCAGGCCGAGCGCCTCTTTTTGCCGGATGTAGGCGACGTCGATCATGTCGGATACGGCCCGCACGGTAGCCAGCAGATCTTTCTTGTGGCGCGTCTCAAGCAGGTGTTCCAGCTCGAAGCTGACGTCGAAGTGATCTTCGATCGCGCTCTTGCCGCGGCCGGTGACGATGATGATGTTCTGCACGCCGGAGAGCTTGGCTTCCTCGACGCCGTATTGGATCAGGGGCTTGTCGACCAGCGGCAGCATCTCCTTAGGCATGCGCCTTCGTCGCCGGAAGAAAACGCGTCCCGAGCCCGGCTGCGGGGAAAACGGCCTTGCGAACTTTTCTAGTCATTCCTGTTCCATTCTATCGGCAGGGAGTGTGGGTTCGGTTTAGTGCGGAGTTACTATGCCAGAACGCGCGGCGCGCGGCGTACTTCGGCAGTGCGGCAGCACGAGCTCGAGTGCAGCGGTTCAGCGCCGCAGCGGCTATTTCAGCGACACCGCGATGGCGCGCAGCTCCTCACGGACCTTATCTATGAGTTTCGTCAGGTCGGCGGTGCGGTCGGCGACGAACAGGTCGCCCTGGACTTTCTTGCGTTTGCCTCGTGCAGCGGCAACCGGGACCAGCTCCGGCTTGGCTCGCGAGTCGAGGAACTTGCGCGCGCCCTCAATCGTGAAGCGTTCTTGGTAGAGCAGGCGCTTGATCTCCAGCACCATCTCGACATCCTTGCGGCGGTAGAGCCGGTGCCCGGTGCCGGACTTCTTGGGGCCCAGCCCCGGGAACTCAGTTTCCCAGAAGCGCAGGACGTAGGGTTTGATGTTCGCCAGGCGCGCCACGTCACCAATCCGGAAATACAGTTTGTCGGGGATCTCCGGTAGGGGCCCGACAATCATGTCTTCTTGCGAACTCATGACGTACCCTTATGATAATGTCCCCGCTTGTAGGAATCCATCCGGTTCGGGAGGCGCTGCTGGCCGGGCGGCCCCTGGACCGCGTCGTGATCGCGAAGGGCGCCGGCGGCGCTCGATTGCAGGAATTGCTGGCGCTGTGCCGGGAACGCGGCATCCCGGTGCGCACGGAACCGCGCGACCGGCTCGACCGGGCCGCGAATGGCGCGCTCCATCAAGGCGTAATCGCGTTCGGCGCGGCGGAGAAGTATTCGTCGATCGATGAGACGGCGGCGTCCGGCGGATTGCACGTCATCTTGGACGGCGTCGAGGACCCGCACAATCTGGGCGCCATCATTCGCACCGCTCATGCGGCGGGCGCGGCGGCGGTGGTGATCCCGGAGCGCCGCGCCGCGGGACTGAACGAGACCGTCGGCCGCGCCGCGGCCGGGGCGCTGGCTTATCTGCCGGTAGTGCGCGTGGTCAACATCAACAAGACGCTGGATGAGCTGAAGGAGCGCGGCTACTGGATCTACGGCCTCGACGAACGCGGCAAGGTTTCCTACGACCAGGTGGAATTCACGCGGCCCTCGGCCATCGTGCTGGGCGGCGAAGGCAGCGGCCTGCACGAACACGTCGCCAAGCGCTGCGATTTTCTGGTGCGCATTCCCATGGCGGGACAAGTCGCGTCTCTGAACGTCAGCGTCGCCGCCGGGCGTGATGCTGTTCGAGTGGAAGCGGCGGGCCGCCAGCTAAATAACGGCTCCATGACGCCGCCGACCCGCCCGGCCTGATAGAGACGCGTGTCCATGCGTGCCAACTTGCGCTCCATCGGCGGGGTCAGAATACGGGTGTGGGGAATGACGCACAAGTGCCCGGGGATCTCCCAAACTTCATCGAGCGTCGTCATCCATTGCGAGCGAGCGGTCGAAGCGCGCAAGATTTACCGGCCGCGAGTAGGCGCGCAGAGTCTTCTCACCGGCGGCGTTGTAATAATGCTCGAAATAACTCATCGCCAGTTCGCGGATGGTCGCGTAGACCGGTTCGCGCGAGCGCAGCCCGGCGTAATCGGACTTCGCCACCGCTCCCCAGTGCCCATTGACGCGATAGACCGCTAGCACGTGGTCTGAATCGCGCACCGCTTCCAGATCCACCAGCAGCGGCGGATATCCCAACTTGCGCAGCGCCATCGCACCCAGCAGCGCACCCTCCATGCAATGCGCCACACGCTCGCGCAGAACAGTCTGCGGCGAGTAGCAGGTGGCCCCGTGAGGTTCGCGATTGTAGGCAATCTCTTCGTCCAGGAATTGCTGAATCTTGGCTGGGGTGGTCAGGCGAGGGAGCACTTTGACAGGCTAACGCATGTGCCTGCGGGGTTGTCTGGCGCCCACGGCGCGGTGCATGCGACCATGAAAGTCGAGTGCGCATCGCCCTCGACGCAACTTACAGTCTCGGCAAAAATCTATCCGGCGTCGGCGTATATTCGCGCGAGATGATGTCCGGACTCACCCGCGCGCACCCCGATGAACGCTTTCGTTTCTACTATCGCCCGCACCGCCTCTTCAAGTCGCTCTCTGAAAAGCTGCCGCCGAACGCCGGCCGCCGCCTGTTGACAGGCGCGCCGCACGCCGACCTGTTCCACGCTCTCAACCAACGCGTCGACCGCCGATCGCGCCGCACCGTCTGCACTTTCCACGATCTGTTCGTGATGACCGGCGAATACTCGTCTCCCGAATTCCGCGAGCGCTTCACGGAGCAGGCCCGGCAGGCCGCCGCGAACAGCGACGCCATCATTGCCGTATCTCAATCCACCGCATTGGCAGTGGAGCAGCTCCTAGGCGTCGAGCCCTCGCGCATCCACGTTGTGCCCCATGGGTCGCCAGAGGTCGCCGCCGTTAGCGTCGCCCGCCGCGAGAACCTGGTCCTGTTCGTCGGCGTGATTCAGAAGCGCAAAAACGTAGGCCGCCTGGTGAAAGCCTTTGAGCGTCTCCCCGCCGGATGGCGTCTGGCGCTGGCAGGCGCGTCGCAAGGCTACGGAGCAGCCGAAGAGCTGCGCGCCGTGGAAGAAAGCCCGCGGCGCGGAGACATCGACATTCTCGGCCACTTGTCGGGCGAGCAGCTCGCGGCCCTCTACGCCCGCGCCCGCATCTTCGCCTTCCCCTCGCTCGACGAAGGCTTCGGCATGCCGATCCTCGAAGCCATGGCCCACGGAGTCCCCGTGATCACGTCCCAATGTTCGGCCATGCCCGAAGTGGCGGGCGATGCCGCGCTCTTAGTGGACCCGCTGAATATCGACCAACTCGCCCACGCACTCACGCGTCTAGCCGGCGACGAAGGTCTGCGCGAAGATCTGATCGCCCGCGGCCGCGCGCGTGTCCCGCACTTCACCTGGGATTCCGCGGTCGCGCAAACCTGGGCAGTCTACGAAAAAGTCATGGGCGCGAGCTTGTAATCTGGCTGGTCTCGCTGGTGGCCGCGCTATGCAAGTCGCTCAACTTACCTTCGGTAACTGCCAGCGAGATGGCTCCGCCAATCAGCAGCGGCAATGTAACAATCCCCCACAGCACCAGCGAGAACCGCGCCGCATCCGCATGCGCATAGTTGAAGACTTTTTCCATGACTTCAACCACCAGGACTTGAAACAACCCCAAATTTCCCGGAGCCTGCGGCACCACTGTACCCAACCGCAGCACCACCATCAGCACAAACGCGATTCCCCAAAACGAATCGAAGCCGAATCCGCGCATTGTCGCATAAATCGGCACCGTCATCAAAAGCAGGTAGGGCAGGCTTTGGACGAAGGACAGCCACAGGTAGCGCGAGTGCCCGATAATTTCCAGATCATCGATGAGCACGTGCAGTTGCCGCCGCCATCCGGTCTCGCCCGCCAACGCCGCGCGCGTTTCGTGCCGCCGGAACATGATGACGCCCAGAACCAGCGCCACCACCAGTACCGAAATTCCCAAAAAATAGGCTCCGTCGACCAAATAACCCAGACTGCGGGGGATCATCGTAAAGCGCAGCATCAGGATGATGCACACGGAGAGCCAGATGCCGTCGAAGATACGCTCAATCAAGGCGCTGGTCAGGGAAACGGAGAGCGGTAGTTGCGGGTTGCGTGCCAGCAGATAACAGCGCAGGACCTCGCCGGCGCGGAATGGCAGCACCTCATTGGCGAACAGTCCCACATAGATCGCGCGTACCGGCTCCCAATACTTGAGACGTACCACCGGCCGCAGCAGAGTCTGCCAGCGCAGCCCGTGCCAGAAGTAGACCGACACGTCCGCCACAACCGCGAGAGCGATCCACCACCAGTTCATCTCCAGCAGATCGTCTTTAAGTTCGGATAGGTGGGAGCCGCGCAGAGTCCAGACCAGGCTCGCTAGAGATACGAGGTTTATAACCAACAGCAGAACCCGGGACCGGGTGCTGCGTGACTTCTTCTCACTCAAACCTCAATCATAGCCTGCCCTCGCCCTACTGAACGTATTTCGCGGCGAGAGAGGGGTCGGCTGCGACTGCCTGGCTCCAGGCATGACGAGCTTCTTCTTCCTGCCCGGTCGCCTTCAGGGCATGGCCCAGGTTGATCATGGCCGCCGTGAACTCCGGCTTGTGCTGTAAGGTGGCGCGGTAACAATCGGCGGCGGCGCTGAAGTCGCCGGTGGATTGCAGCAAGAGGCCGAGGTTGTATTGCAGCTCCGGCGAAGCCGGCCCCAGAGACCCCAGCTTGCCGATGGTCTCGCGGGCTTCGGTCAAGTTCTTTTGTTCGATGGCGACGGCCGCAAGATACCGAAGGGCATCCGGATTCTTTGAATTATTAGACAGAACCTGGCGGAAAGCGTTTGCCGCGCTGTCCAGATCCCCGAATTTCCAGGATGCGACGCCCAGATTCAGCAGCGCCTCCGGCCAGTCCTTACGCTGTTTCAAGCAAGCTTCAAAACAATCCACCGCTCCCGCGAACTCGCCGCGTCTCAGGCGCAGGTATCCCAGGCGGAAGGAAGCGTCCTGCCAGTCCGCTTGGACCTTCACCAGTCTTTCCAGAAGTTCCTCGGCATCCTGTACGTTCCCTTCGCGCTCCGCTGCGATTGCCAGATTCCACAATGCCCCCGGCAGTTCAGGCGAGCCTTCCAGCGCACTCCGGTAAGCATCCCGCGCGCCTGCCACGTCGCCCCGCTCCTGCAGCGCGGCGCCCAGATTGGCATTGGCCTCCGCAGCCCCCGGACGAAGACGCAGCGCCTCGCGATAAGCGTTCGCGGCCTGCTCCAAACGGCCCGTCTTGTGATAAGCCACGCCCAGATTGAAGCACGCCTCATAAGAATTCCCGGCGACTTTGATCAGGTGCGAACAATGCTGAACGGCGGCGCCATAGTCGCCCCGCGAGAGCGCGGTAGCGGCCAGACCCTCCAGGGCCACGCGCGACTCCGGCTGGATCTTCAGCAGCCGCTCTGCGATCTCCTTGGCCTTGCTCGAATCTTTACGCGCGATCGCAAGCGTTGTCAGGTTCGCCAGCAGGTCGATGGAGTTGGGATTCGCCAGCAACGACTGGCTGTATAAATCGGAAGCTTCCTCCAGACGCCCCAGTTGATGCAGGGCCACCGCCTTGCCGAACAGAATATCGTTCTGCCGCTCGTCTTTCTTTGCCGGCGGAAGGCCGTTGAGAGCCGCATCCCAGCACGGCAATGCCGCGTCCGCGCGGTTCAACCTGAGCAGGCACAGCCCGCGGCCGATTTGCGCTTGCCAGCGCTGGGGATCGATCGCCAGAGCCGTTTCAAACTCCTGTGCAGCGGCTTCGAACTTCTGCTGACGCTCCAGGCACAACGCCAGATTGTAATGCGCGGCGGCATTTTTCGAGTCCTGCTCCACTACCTTCGCGTAGTGCCGTTCCGCTTGGTTCCAATCCTTTTGCTCGAAGCGAAGATGGCCCAGACCGTTATGGATTTCGGCCGCTTTCTCGCCGCCAGCGTTCTCCGCATTCTCCAGCGCGCCTTCGAGCTTCTGCACCGCCTCGTCGATCTTCCCGGCGGTCGCCAGCTCAATGGCCGGAGCCAGACTGCTTGAGAAAGCCGGCCGCTGCGGCTTTGGTGGCACTGGAGCCGGATCGCCGCGCAGAAGACGCTCGATCAGATCGTCGTCGACGAAGAAGACTTGCTGTTTGTCTGCCGGATTATCCTGCGCCATGCTGGCGTCTCCTATCTCAAGCTCTTTCTAATTCTGTAGCGGCGTAACCACAAAGTCGCCATGCAGGACGGATTGCTCCGAACCTTCGCCGTACAGTCCTGCGCCCCCCGACGAAAGCCGCGGGTCGGTCCATTGCTCCGCCTGCTGACCTTGCACCCAGGTTGTGAAGCGGTTTCCCACCGCCTCAAAGTGGATCTTGTAAAGTCCGCCCATCGGCACCGACACCTGCAGAGGCGTTTCCACCCGCGGCTGTTCCACGCCATCGATGACGGCGTAGTGCACCAGCGCATACACCGGATTTACTCCGGGCTTCTTGAATTCGATTTTGCTGACGTAAAAATTCTTGGCATCCCGCGCGCGGTAAACCCAACCTAGAGCCTTCATCTGGATGGAACTCTCAAAATCCAAACGATATGCCGGAAGGTTCATCGAGGATCGCAGCAGCGAGACTCTGCGCTGCCGCTTGGGATCGGGTGCGAAGTTCGCGATCCATTGACTGCCTGCGGCGCTGGCAGCCGGCGTGGGCGATTTCGATCCGGCATCGCTCGATTTACCCAGGAAAAAAAAGAGTCCCGCGCCGAGCACTGCCACGCCCGCGACGGCGGCTATCATCTTGCGCATCTGCGGCATTCCCTCACTGGGAACGGGCATGCGCAGCTCCGGCAAGCCGAGATTGAGTTCCGCGGAAGGCCCGGCGGGTGCGGTAGATTGTGGAACCTCGGACGCGATGGAAAACGCCGGGCGCGGGCGCAGAACATCCGCGTTACGATGCTTCGGCTCGACAGCGGGGATGGTTGCCGTAGACAACACCATCAGCGGCCGCAGCGGCAGACCCGCAGGCTGCGGGATCTGAATCGTTCCGGTGCCAATGAGCGTGGGACCAAACACCGGTACGGGTTTGGTTTTCCCCGGCGCAATTCCCATGGAACTCACGGGCAGGGGATCGAATTCCGGATCGGGCATCTGCACCGTGGGGCTAAGCGCAACGTTCGGCGATTCCACCGCGATTGCTTCGATCGCCTCTGGCGGCACGCTTTCAACCGCTGCCTGTTGAATTTCCGGAGGTAAGATCTCGTCAAGAGCGGGCACTTCGAAATCCGAGTGCACGAACTGAGCATCCGCGAAGCCGCTCAAAGATGCCAGCTCGCCCGCGAAGTCGCAATGGGAGCCGGACCACAGTGCGGCTTCAGCCGGCAATGCCGGCGCCGCCGTAATGGTGAGAGGCTGGCTTTCTATTTCCAGAGAATCCGGAGGCACGATGCGCAGGTCCAGAGCAATTTTGGGAGCGGTGCGAGACATTTCTCGCAGGTCCAGCTTGCTCTCGACAGGGCGCGTGATTGAATTGGCGATTCCGACGGCGCTCTCCCATGCGAGGGCCAAGCCGTGCGGCAACTCCGCTAGCGACATGTCGGGCCGGTGGTGCGGCCTGCCAGGAGCCAGCGTCGCGAAGGCATGTTCGAATTCAGGTGCGGCCACCAGCGCGAATTGCAATTCCGCGGGAGCCGGTTTTTGGATGGCAGCCGGCGGCGCCGTTGCCGGTTGCGAAGCGGACGATTGCGGCACTGGCTCCTGCGACCTGGCCGGCTGCAACATGACCGATTGCGAAGCGGCCTCCGGCGGCGTTCCGTTCTTCGCCGCGGTCATCGGTGGCGGCTCCGGCTTCGCGATCCCCGCAGGCTTCGCGGCAGGTGCGGGCAGCGTAATCGCGAGACGCTCCATTTCGGCCCACGTAGCCGCGGCGTTTGGCTTTGCGGCAAGCGGTGTTCCGTTCGCAGCAGGGGTTCCGTTCAGGGCAGGCGCACCATTCACCGCAGTCGCGGGTGGATCTACCGCCGGGGCGGTAGCGCCCGCCAGAATCGACGCTCCCTCCGCCTGCATCCGGAACTCGGCGGGCCGCGATTGCAGTAGGCGGCCTAGCGCAAGATCGCTGAATTCTTTCTGGTATTCGCGGCGGTGCGCTTCGGAGCAAAATTCACTGCTCCCACCCAGACGTTTGAGCAGAGGAATGGCCTTCCCGCATTGCAGACACCGCATACCTTAGAGTGATCGGCTTTTTTGTTCCGCTCCAAAAGACCCAAATGTGGGCATTCTCTGCGGTAAAGCACTTATCCCCTGGATCTCAGGCAGAGACCTTAGTGCGGCGCGGGGCAATCACACTACGCACCCGCGAAGTGGGCGTACACGCCCGCCTTACGCTGCCAGATGCAAGTTGTTCAGACCAAATCGCGGAGGCTCGAAAGGGCATCGGAACCGCGCTTAAGCCGCTCTACAGTTATTTCCCTATGTGCCGATAGATCAATTTAGTCCCCAAGACAATCGGAGATTTTGGGCTTAGGAGCGAGCACTCATGGCGAAGGGCGAGACTTTGAAGGCGACTCTGGAAGACCTGCGCAATGCGATTCCGGAGTTGAAGGGTGTGCTGTTGGCGTCCAATGAAGGGCTGCCGATCGCGCACGCTTTGACCAACGGCACCGATCCCAACCGCTTGGCGGCAATGGCCGCGGCCGCTTCCACATTGGGGCGCAAGATCAGCGACAATATTGGCGCCGGCAATCTGGGCGAAGTTTCGGTTCGCGCCGACGAGGGCGCTCTCTTCGTCTATGCCGCCGGCTCTAAAGCGATTCTGGCCGTGCTCAGTCCGCAAGACGGCAACGCAGGTTTGATCCACCTGGAAGCCCGCACGGCAGCCAAGCAAATCGGCGAGTTATTTTAATCGAGGCCTTTCATGGGTAGGACGGGATTCGATCGTTCAGCGAGTCCCGTCCTTATTTTTTGAGCCGCGGCCCGGCCCGCGACCTGCGCCAGTTCTTCTTCCGGAGCTTGCCGAACCCGCTCCAGACTTCCAAAGTGCTGTAGCAGCTTGGCCGTCGTTTTCTCGCCAATCCCCGGAATCTGATCCAGCTCGCTGTGCAGACGGCTGGCGTTGCGCCGCGTGCGATGGAACGTCACCGCAAACCGGTGCGCTTCGTCGCGCACATCTGCATCAGATGCAGCACCGGCGAAAATTTGTCCAGCACGATGGGCTCGTCTTCCTGGCCGTACACGTAGATCCATTCTTCGCGCTTGGCGATGGACGCCAGCGGCTGATCCGTGATGCCCAGCGCTTCCAGCGCTTCCGCGGCCGCGTGCAGTTGTCCCAGTCCGCCATCGACCAGAACCAACCCCGGCCGCGGCGCTTCTCTTCCTTGAAGCCGGCCGTAGCGCCGCGTGATCACCTCGCGCATGGAGGCGAAATCGTCATTGCCCTCCACGGTCTTGATGATGAACTTGCGGTAATCGGACTTCTTCATGCGGCCGTCTTCCCACACCACCATGCTGGCCACTTTGTCGGTGCCCTGAATGTGCGAGATGTCGAAGCATTCGATGCGCTGCGGCGCGGCTTCCAAACTCAACGCGTCTTGCAGGGCCGTCTGGATCGCCATCGAGGACGGCTTCAGCACCCGGAAGCGCTGCTCGAAACTGTGCTGCGCGTTGGATTCCACCAACTCCAGCATTT
>CAWCAP010000007.1:0-70603 GCA_963793395.1 Bryobacterales bacterium
ATGATTTCTCCTGGAACCGGTTCTCTAAGTTTTAGGTTAGGGCACAGCGCGGCCGGCGGTATCGTGATCCTTCTTCTCTTGCTACTTGGCTTCTGGTTGCGGCCGGTGCCGCAAGGTGGGGCGATCTTTGTCGACCTCCACTTCGCGAACTTCGACAGGAGAATGGAAGGCTAGCTTTTCGATCTCCTCGGGCAGATCGATTGCTTCGGGCGGCAGGGGATCGTTCAGCGTGATGGTTTCGATCTCTAGCCGCACGGTGGTGCCCATGGTCTCGGTCTCAATCAGAAAGGGCATCTTCGAGGCGCCGACGGCGCGGTAGTCGCCCATGGTTAACTTGACCGGCATCTTGCCATTCATTTCGAGCTGAACCGGCAGAAAGGTCTCGCGGTCGTAGCACGCGGTTTCCATTGGAGCGCTACTGGTGAGCCAGAGGTGAACGGTGAAGCAGGGCTTGCCATTGACGGTGGCAATGCCGGCAGTTTCGATTTTGAAAAATCTGTCGGCGACGGCGAGATCCGTGGGGTCGGGCTGCAGAAGATCGGTGGGCGATTTTCCCACGCGCCGTATTTTGGGTCCGGTCAAGGTGGAGCGTTCCCATTCCACTTCGCCATTGTTGCCGACTTCGGTCTTGCCGGCTCCGGGTAATTCCATGATCTGGTAGGTCTCACCGCGCTGGCCGCGATAGACAGTGAGAGTACCGGAAATACCGGCATCCGGCATTTTCAATTTGCCCACGAGTTTTTGGGTCTTGATGGAATTTCTGGCGTCCGCGCCGCCAGTTGCTTCGGCGGATTTGGCGAGGATCGTCTTTCCATCGGGAAGTGCGGCGCTACGCGGGCCGGCCGGTGCGGACTTCTTGGGTGGGGGCGGTGTTGTCTGTGCCGCGGCCAGCATCGCGAGCGCGGGTATGAGTGCGAGCAACTTCATGGGGGATCCTTTCCTATTTGGATTTAATCCATTGCACGGCCGCGTCCAAGATGGCGTCGTGTCCTGACAACAAAGACTCCGGAGTGTGGTTCACGATGGTGTCGGGCGTCACTCCGGTTCCTTCGAGCACCTGCCCGTTGCGCGAAGTATAAGTCGCTTCGGCGTACTGGAAGCCATCTGCATTCGGCAGGCGGGCGAATTCGGAGGGCAGCGCGGCGCCTGCGGTCCGGGTGCCGAACACACGTGCGCGCTTCAGATCCTGAAGGCCTGCGGCGAAGATCTCAGAAGTGGATGCCGAGCCGCCGTCGACTAGGATGGCGAGCGGTCCGTCGAAGGTGTCGCCCCGCGGATTGATGTCGAAATCGAGGGTATAGTTGCGGGCTTTCAGGGTTCCGAGCCGCCGGCCTCGGTGGTTCACGAACCACCCTGCCATACCCATGGACATGGGTCCAATTCCACCGGGGTTGCCGCGAAGATCGATCACGAAGCCCTGGCACTTGAAGCACTCGCGAACGGCTTTCTCAAAGGCCGGCATGAGGTGCTCGGGATCGAGAAAGAGGTTGAAGCGAATATATTCTATGGGCCCATCCAACTGGCGCGCTTCGATCCAGACGCGGGTTTGCGGAATATTTCCAAACTGAACCAAGTTTCCTTTGGGCTCGACTCGATTCAGCTTGATGCGATGCGCCTGGCCATTTCCATCGTTGAATATGGCGTCGACGGATTCATCTAAAGGTCCGAGGAACGCTTGCTCGATGATGGCTCGCTCATACATTTCGCGTTCGGGGATGTCGGCTCCGGCGAGTGACAGGAGGGCTTGAGAAATGCCGGCGCCATCGACTGAGACCAATTCCCAGCCGAGGTTTATTCCGGCGCGGGCGGCCGGCGAGCCGTCTTCAATGGCGATGACGCGCGCTTTACCGTCGATGACCGCGGCTTCAATTCCGACACCGCATTCCTCTTCCCGCGTTTCTGAATCGGCGCCGGTTTTCGGATGAGGGCCGCTGGTCTCAGGCTTGCCGCCAGGCGCGCGAGTTTTGGATGCGGGCTGGATTTGTTTATACAAATCGGAAGGGATGATCGCGAAATGGGATTGCTTCAATTTGCCGAGCATCTCGCTCATGGCCGCGCGGGATTGCTGCATGGTGCGGGCGGAGCGGACCTGGGCGAGAGCGGCGGCGTGCGCGGCGGTCCAATCGACACCGCCGAGGGTGGGATCCCAATGCTTGTCGCGCACGGTGGTCCAGACTTTTTCGAGAGATTCTAGATTGAGTTTGCGTTGTTCAGCGGTGAGGGGCGGGTCAACGCCGGTCTGCGGGAATGCGGGTAAAGCCGCTCCGAGCGCGAGAATAATAGCGGCTAAAATTCGCACGATTTCGGTTCCGTTTGATCGAGAATATCACGTTTGGTCCGAAATGTTTGGGGAATGGCAGGGTGGACTGGCCGCAATAGTAATGGAACGAATGGCTACGTTGCTTTCGCGCGATTGGCGCGTTGCAGTTTCAACACTAGGATGATTAGAACCTGCAAATCGGTCACGCCGTTGGCGAGCATGATGGGGCGGGAGTTGCGTAGCAGGCCGTATATGAACCAGAGACTGACTCCGGTGCCGAAGAGTGCGAGCATCCATCCGGAGAGGGCTTGGCCGCCGGCTCGCCAGGTGCGGATTAGCTGCGGCAAGAAGGCGATGGTGGTTAGTGTCCCCGCACAGTAACCGATCAGTTCGGATTGATCGTTGAGCCAAGTCATAGTGGATACCTTATTATTGCCGAGCGCGTGACGCGGCTGCGGGTCTGATATGTTCGTATGGATGTCACGCGCATATCTGCACTGTTCCTTCAAGTTTGTGATCGTATTCGCGGTTTGGGGCGCTGGGTTGGCGGCGGCGCAGAACGCGCTATTCACCGAAAAATGCGCGGTCTGTCATGGGGCGGAGGCGAAGGGCGGGGATCGCGGTCCGGCGCTGGCGAATGACAAGCGGCTGGCTACGCGCTCGGTTGAGGATGTGATGGCGATCGTCAGGAATGGGACTCCGGGTGGGATGCCGGCGTTTCCGCTGCCGGAGAACCAGATCCGGGAGCTTGCGAGTTACGTGCATTCGCTCAATGCGACGGCGTTTGAACTGAGGCCGGATGGCGATGTGGCGGCGGGGGAGAGGTTTTTCTTTGGGCAGGGGAAGTGCGCGTCGTGCCATGCGGTGAATGGGAGGGGGAACAGTTCTCATGGTCCCGATCTTTCAAATGCCGGTCGGCGGATGACGCTGGCGGAGTTGGAGACGGCGCTTAGCGATCCATCGGCTCGTATCGCGGAGGGTTATGGGATGGCGGATGTGACGCTGAAAGACGGCAGCGTCCTGAAGGGATTTGCGCGCAGCCGCAGCTTGCATAACGTCCTGCTGCAAACGTTGGATGGGAAGTTGCATTCGTTGGGTGAGGGCGAGTACCGGCAGGTGACTCTTGAATCGGGGTCGTTGATGCCGGCGCTGCAGGCTAGCGCGGATGAAAAGCGGGATTTGATCGCGTGGCTGAGCAGGCTGGGGGGCGAGGCTAAGGAAGCGGTTGCGGCAGCGGCGGCGGGGGATTTCGCGGCGATTCTGCATCCGAAGCGCGGGGATTGGCCTACTTATTACGGCAACCTCAACGGGAATCGTTACACGACATTGGATCAGATCACGCCGGGTAACGTTGGCAAGCTGCAAGTGCGGTGGATTTATCCGGTTCAATATTCGCCGTTGGAGACGACGCCGTTGGTGGTGGACGGCGTGATGTACGTGACTGGTCCCAATCAAGTGTTTGCGATTGACGGGCGCACGGGAGAGGAGATGTGGCGGTACACGCGGCCGCGGACTCCTCCGGGAACGGTTTCGTCGGATGCGGCGCTGGGGGCGAATCGGGGAGTGGCGTTGAGCGGGGATCGGGTTTTCTTCACGACCGATGACGCGCATATGCTGTGCTTGAATCGCTTGACGGGGGCGCTGTTGTGGGACGTTTATATGCCGGAGACTCCGCAACATTATGGGACCACTTCGGCGCCTTTGGTTGTGAACGATCTGGTGATGTCGGGGGTGGGCGGAGGGGACGAGGGGATTCGTGGATTCATCGGAGCGTGGAATATCGCGACGGGGAAACTGGTGTGGAGGTTCTGGACGGTGCCGAAGCCAGGCGAGAAGGGTTCGGAAACGTGGAAGGGCAATGCGATTGGGGTGGGTGGCGGGTCCACTTGGTTGACTGGCACGTATGACGAAGAGACGGGGCTGCTGTATTGGCCGACGGGCAATCCGTTTCCGGATACGGATGGAACTGAGCGCGCGGGCGATAACCTCTATACCAATTGCGATTTGGCGCTGGATCCGAAGACGGGAGAGTTGCGCTGGTATTTTCAATTCACGCCGCACGATCTGCATGATTGGGATGCGGTGCAGCCTCCGGTATTGGTGGATGCGATGTTCAATGGGCGGGCGCGGAAGCTGCTGCTGCATGCGAATCGCAATGGTTATTTCTACGTGCTGGATCGGACGAACGGGGAGCTGCTGTTATCGAAGCCGTTCGTGAAGAAGCTTTCGTGGTCGGATGCGATTGATGCGGCGGGGCGGCCGCAGGTCACATCGAATAATGAGACGACGCCGGGGGGAGTGAAGACTTGTCCGGCGGTGCGCGGGGCGACGAATTGGTATTCGACGGCGTTTAATCCGCAGACCAAACTTTATTACGTGATGGTGGTGGAGGATTGCAGCGAGTACCGGCAGGCTAAGCAGGGTGGATTTGGGTTCTTGGATGATCCGCGCGATCCGGCGATGAAGTATTTGCGGGCGCTGGATATTGAGACGGGCAAGATCGCGTGGGAGATTCCGCAGATTGGTCCGGTGGAGAGCAACTACTCGGGCGTGCTGGCGACGTCGACGGGGCTGGTATTTTATGGGGAGAGCAACGGGGGCTTCGCGGCGGTGGATGCGAAGAGCGGGAAGGCGCTGTGGCATTTCGGCGCGGGCAGCATTATTAAAGCGTCGCCGATTACTTATACGGTAGCGGGCCGGCAATATGTGGCGATTGCGGCGGGGGCGAACATCGTGGCGTTCGCTTTGCCGTAGGGAAGAGGGAACACATGAAACACATTTGGTGGGCGGGGATTTTTTCGATATGCGTGGCGTCGGCGCAACCGGCGGCGCTGCCGGTTCAAGATTTGCAGGTGCTGCGATTGTGGACTGGCGCGGCGCCGGGAGCGCAGGGGACGGCGGAGAGCGACATCCCGCAGATGACGGTGTATCTTCCGCGGTCCAATGCGACGGATATGACGGCTGTGATCGTGTTGCCGGGCGGGGGATACCGGGCATTGTCGATGAATAGTGAAGGCCGGCAGATCGCGAATTATTTGAATTCGATGGGCATGGCCGCGTTCGTGTTGCAATATCGTCTGGGGCCGCGTTATCACCATCCGGTGGAGATCGAAGATGCGCAGCGGGCGATTCGGATGGTGCGATCGCATGCGGGCGAGTGGCACATCGCGCAGAATCGCATTGGCATTATGGGCTTTTCGGCGGGCGGGCATCTGGCGGCGACGGCATCGACGCGCTTTGATTCGGGCAAGCCGGATGCGAGCGACGCGGTGGATCGGGTGAGCAGCAGGCCGGATTTTTCTGTTCTCTGCTATCCGGTTATTTCGTTGACGGAGGCATGGACGCACCAGGGTTCGAAGCTGAACTTGTTGGGTGAGAATCCGGCGCCGGAGCTGGCGAAGATGATGTCGATGGAGAATGCGGTGACGGCGCAGACTCCGCCGACGTTTATTTTCCAGACCAATGCGGATACTACGGTTCCGGCTGAGAATAGTGTTTATTACTATTTGGCGCTGCGGAAGGCGGGGGTGCCGGCGGAGATGCACGTTTTTGAAAACGGTCCGCACGGGGTTGGATTGGCGATGGGCGATCCGGCGCTGAGTGAGTGGCCGAAGTTATTGCTCAACTGGCTGCGGGTGCATGGGTTTGTAAAGAGCTAGGAGTGCCATGAGTTCGTCTAATGGTAAAAACTGCCTGGTCACTGTGAAGTTCTAGGTATGGCCCCCCTCAAAAGGGGGTGCCCGTTCTAGATAGCCTACACCGGGGGAACGGGGTATCTTCCGGAGTGTGCCTGGCGGAAAACTGACATACGATCAATCATGACCGTCTTATATAAGGTTGCGGTGTGGAAAGACACGCACGCGCAGGATCTCATCGAATATGCTTTGATGGCTGGTTTTGTGGCGGTGGCGGCCGGTGCGACTATTCCGGGAGTGGCGAACAGCATTAGCGCGATCTTCTCGAAAGTGGGTTCACACTTGAAGGTTGCTTCCACTCAGGGTAGTTAGGCGGGATTTCTTCGCTCCTTCTGGCCCGGTTCGGGCAGATCCATTGTGGGGAACGCATTTCCGAGCCAAGGGTGGTGGGTCACAGCGGTGAGAATACGATCCGACAATCCCCAAATCCGATTCGTGATTCCGGCTTCCATCGTTGGGTAACGCGCAAACTGGGAGCGGACGCGGCAGAGGAACCGCGTTAGTCGGTTGCACTCCTGGTGGAGCCATCGATTCTTGCGCTCTACGTGCGAGGCGCTGACCTTCGCGAGATCAGGACCCCCGCGAACAGCGGCTTTCTCTATGGTGACGAACTCTACGAGCCAGTAACGCTCTCGGCTTTTGCCGTTGCGGCACCTGAAATTGGACCTTGCTATCTTCCGGCGCTACGTCCAAAATGACAGTGAGTCAAAGCAACTCCGCCTCTCGATCAATCCCAAGGGTAGGCCACCTACGCCGTTAGCGCGGGCCATTCGAGCTAGGGCTAGCGTTTCCAGCTTGGCGACTGAAACGCTGGTTTTTTGTTTAATTGCTTCCACATACGTAATATAACAAATTTGTGATTAAGTTTAAATGGTCATGATAACATATTTGTGATACAATGACTGAGAGAGAGTCGGCATGGGACATCTACGATTATTGCGATCATCGCGGAGTCAATATTATCGAGGACTGGCTTACCAGCCTACAGGTTCCCGAGCGGGCGCGACTCTTGCGCAAGCTGGATGCGCTGCGAAAGAATGGCCCAAACCTATCGACCGATCTACTTTCGGATACGCCATCGCCGCACATAAAGAAAATCCGGCTCAACGGGCGTGTCGCGCCGCGCTTGCTCCTTTGCCGGGGTCCGGTAAACATGGACTCGCGAGAATATACACTTCTATTTGGCTGTACGGAGAGAGACAGGAAGTTTGCCCCGCCCAATACCATCGAGAGAGCCAAGGAAAACCGGGAGTTCGTTATAGCAGATCCACTGAGACGGAGGGTGAAACGTGTCTTTGAGGAACCGCCTGAAGAAACAGCTCGCGGATAGGAAGTTCCGGCATGCTTACGCGGATGAGCAGCTTAATCTGAGCATCGGGACCCAGATAAAAGTTATTCGCGAGGAGCAGAACATGAGCCAAGCGGCTCTCGCCGCTAAAATCGGGACGAAGCAGGCTGGTATCTCCAGAATTGAAAGCGCAAATTATGACCGTTGGAGCATTGCGATTTTACGCAGACTGGCAGAGGCTTTCGATCTACGACTTCGCGTCACTTTCGAGGAGTTTGGAACGCTCTGGAAAGAAGTGGATGACTTTAGCCGTGAGTCACTTCTTCGAAGACGGTTTGAGGATGACCCGGAATTTAAGGAGGCCGACAAGCCGAAAACTGAGGAAATTGCGGCGCTGGCTTCGCTCGTCGAGCCTCCCGTTATCGTCACTCCGAGATTGAGCGATCTGATATCTGCTGTGACTCAAGCTAACGAGCAATACAAGATAGCTTGGAACGCAACGGCAACTCTGGCTCCGGTACTAGCCGCACTTGAAGAGCATGAGAAATCGTGGCGAATGGCTATATCCGACATAGCGGAAAGTATGAAACCGGCAATGCAGAGTCTGGAACTTCAGACACAAGTTCTTTCTGAAGCCTTTTCGGCTCTTACCATCGACCCGGCTATCTTTGCCTCAAGCGTTGCAACCACAACGGCGGCGCACAGCGTCAATTCATACCTAGCGGGGATAGAACATACGGTTAGTGCGATCACAGTCAATCCAGAGGCATCTGGCAGCTCGTCTGTGTCGGGCGAAGTCAGCACCCCAGCAGGAAATAATATTGTGTACATTAACGATGTTCGCTATGCCAGCCTAAGAGCAAATCGCCGAAGGTCACGGCTAGATAAAACCCAAAAACAAAGGATTGCCTGAGGCTTCTATGGATGAGCAACAGACCGGCACGTTACTATTTCGGCGCGATGACGATTTTGCCTCGCTCTATGCGAACAACATACAATTTGAGACAAGCGCATGGGATTTTAAAATCATCTTCGGTCAGCTCGACCAAAGAGACAACAAGTCGAGCGTGGATCAGCACACGAGCATCACTATACCGTGGCCAACCGCGAAACTAATGGCCTACTTTCTTGCCGTGAATGTACTCCTTCACCAACGCGAAAATGGCGCTATAAATATGCCGAACTCAGTGATCCCTGCGCGGCCAGGTATATCAAACGAAGCATTAGCTCCACTAGGGAAGGACATCGTTGGATATTTGGCTTGGATACACGACCAGTTTTTCAGCGCCGACCCTTACATTCCGCCAGGGGTCGATCTTCCAAAGGCTAGACCCGGGAGTTTTATCTCCCCGCTATGACCGGACTACCGAGGCACGCTAGCGCTTGACTCGAACTTCTATCCTTATTAAACTTCGTTCAGCCCTGAGGAGCGCGTGACCACTATGAAATTGACGATCCGGCCTCGTTTGACGCATCTTTTACTGCTGCTTGCTGTGCCGTTGGCGGCGACTTCGGTTCGTATTGTTCAGACCAATAGCGCGGGAGACGATGTGCATGTGATCGATCCGGCTACTAATAAGGTGGTGGGGATCATCCATGGCATTGAAGTAAACCATGGGGCGGCGAGCGCGCCGGATGGACGGACTCTTTTCATCAGCAATGAGGGTGAGAGCACGCTGGATGTGGTGGATACGAAGACCTTGAAGGTCACGAAGAGCATCCCGTTGAGCGGGCATCCGAATAACATCGCTATTAGTAAAGACGGAAAGCGGGTGTATGTTTCGATTGCGCGGGCGCCGGGTTCGGTGGATGTCATCGATACGGCTACGCTCGCGAATGTGAAGAGCATTCCGGCGAAGGGCGCTGTGCATAATACTTACGTCACGCCGGATGGCAAGTTCGTGGTGAGCGGGTCCATCGCGGGCAAGACGATTACGGTGATTGACCAGAAGACGGAAACGCCGGTGTGGTGGCTGACGATGGATCTGGGTATTCGCCCGATGGCGTTTGCGACCAATCCGGATGGAAGCACGAAGTGGATCTTTGTGCAGCTTTCCGATTTCAACGGATTTGCGGTGGTGGATTTCGCGACGCATAAGGAGATCAAGCGGATCACGAATCCTCCGCTGGAGGCGGGTAAGACGGCGGTCCACGTGGGCGGGAATGCGTCACATGGGATGGCGGTCACGGCGGATGGCAAGACGCTGGTGGTGAATAGCGGAGAGAACAGCGCGCTGTATTCGTATTCGATTCCGGACTTGAAGGTTCTGGGCGGGGCGGATGTTGGGAAGGCTCCGGACTGGGTGACGCTGACGCCGGATGGGAAGACTGCTTATGTGGCGAATGCGGCGTCGAACTCGGTGTCTGTGGTGGACATCAAGACGATGAAAGAGACGATGCGCATTCCGGTGGGCGAGGTTCCGAAGCGGAACATTACTGCGGTATTCCCGTAGGCGTTTGCGGGATTTGTTGCGTGGGGCTGAGGCGGGATTTTCTCAAACAAGCTGCGGTACTCGCGGCTGCTCCTTTTGCTGGCGGAGTCATCGGGCGGGCGCAGAGTAAGGCGAAGCGGCTCGACGAATTCGATCCGGCTAATACGAAGATCGCGCATCGCGTTAGTTCGCGGCTGAGCGATGACGATATCCTCTTTCTAAAACAGATTGGAATGCGCTGGGCTCGGGTTGAGTTTGGCGATGAAGAAGTTCCGTTCGATAAGCTGCGGGCGATGCAGGAACGGTTCGCGAAGCAGGGGATTGGAATCTATTCCTGTGTGCAGTCGGCTTACCGGTCGTTGAACGTGCAGCTTGGGCGTCCGGGGCGCGATAAGGACATCGAAATCTATCGCACTTTTCTGCGCGACTGCGGACGGCTGGGTATTCCGGTGGCGTCCTACGATTTTCATCCGGGGAATACTTACACGACAAACATCGTCGAGCGGCGGGGGTATAAGGCTCGCGAATTCGACGTCAGCGATTTCCGGAACAAAGTGGAAAAGCAGATGTTCGATCGCGAGTATTCGGCTGAGGAAATGTGGGCCAACTATACGTACTTCTTCAAGGCGGTGTTGCCCGCTGCGGAGGAGGCGAAAGTGACGCTGGCGCTGCATCCCGACGATCCGCCGCTGGCGAAGATGAATGGGGTGGCCAAGCTGTTCACGAATTATGAGGGCTACCATCGGGCGGAGCAGCTTTCCAACGGCAGCCGGTACTGGGGGCTGACTTTCTGCGCCGGCACTTGGTCAGAGGGCGGCGACAAGATGGGTAAGAGCGTGTTCGAGATGATCCGGGATTTCGGGCCGCGGGGCAAACTGATTGAAGTGCATTTCAGGAACGTTACTTCGCCGCTGCCGCATTTCGTCGAGACGTTTCCGGATGACGGCTATATGGATATGTACCAGGTGATGAAGGCGCTGCGCGAGGTGCGTTTTACCGGCGCAGCGGAGCCGGATCACGTTCCGGAACTGGTCGGCGAGTCCGGAATGCGGCGAGCGGGCACGGCGTACATCATTGCTTATATGCGATCACTGTTGCGGCGCGCGAATGAAGAAGTCGGGTAGCTATCTGGCCTGATAGGTTTGGCTGAATCCGTTGCGGCTGTTGGTGACGGTGAACTTGCCGTTGGATTCGATCGCGACTTTAATATAGTGGCCCTGGCATTGTTCGGAAGGTTCCAGGTTGGCGATCATGTCGGGCTTGGTGTTGTGGTCCTGGTCGTTGAATAACGACAGGTGGCCTTGCCAAATACCCTCGATTCCGGGGATCTTCGTGACTTTCTCAAATTTCTCCGGGCCATCGAAGCCTTTCCGAGGGCCGTTGTTGACGACGACAACTTGGGGCTGGATCGAGAACACGTGGGGTGGGGCTCCGGACACGTTGTGCCAGAAGCCGTGATGGGTGACTTGATAAAGGCTGACGGTTCCGAGTTTGTTTACGGGGCAGGCTAGCGCCATTTCTTTATCCCAGGTGAGATCGCCGACGTCTAGGAACTTGAACTTGCCGTAGCTGAGTAGCAGGCCGGCGGAACGGGAATTCTCGCTCTTGTCGGGATCTTTCTGCTCGGCATTGTCACAGTAGGGATTGGGTTGGCCGCCGCCATTGATGGGTTTCGATAGAACTTCGCCGTTCGCGGAGACTACTTGGACGCGCACGCCTTTGAGGGGAACGATGTCTCCGGGCTTGACGATCATGCGTTTTCCGGCGGAGGCGGCGACGTAGTTTTTCCAGCGCTCGTCAAAGTTGGGGTTCTGGAACCAGGCGGTGTCCATATCGCCGTGATCGACGAATTTGCCGATGGTGGTCATTTTGGCTAACGTGGCCACGCCGCCGGCGTGATCGGTGTCGTAGTGCGTGATGAACAGGTAGTCGAGTTTCTTCAGGCCGGCGAGTTGCATGGCGGCGTAGATCCGTTTGGTGTCGCGCTCGGCGTTGGGAGGCGCGTTGCCGGCGTCGATCAGCATTGACTCGCCGGTGGGGGTGACGACGAGTGTGGCTCCGCCGCCTTCTACATCGATGAAGTAGATCTGCAGGGCGGGGGCGGCCTTCGCGGAAACCTGGGCTAGAGTAAGCAGGCATGCTAGAGCGGCGACGGGAAAGCGAAATCGTGACATCAGTGCGAATTGTATCAGACGTGACTCTGCGGCCGGAATTTTGCCCACAGATGAACACGGATGGACACAGATTATTCCAGGATGTGGCGGTCGCACTCGGCGATGGCGGACTCGGCTTGCTTTAGGAGCTGCGCGGTTTGGGGAGTTTGCGGCTGCCAATGTTTCCAGCGGGCTAGATTTTTTTGAAAGAGGAGACGGGCGTCGCCGTAGTGGCGGTTGGAGAGGAGCATGCGGCCGTAGAGATCGTCGAGGTCAGAGGCGGCGATGGCGGCTTCCAAGGTCGGGTTGGGGACGGATAGCAGGCGGGCGACTAGGGGCTCGCCTTTTTCGATGAGTGCGGCGGCTTGGTCGGGTTTGCCGGTGGCGAAGGCGTTGGCGGCTTCGCGGTTCATGGCGGTTAATTGATCGACGGTTTCGCGATACTGGGGTTCTTTGGTGGCGTCGCGCGGCGGGGGCTTAGGGGGCTGTTCGCAGCTCGCGAGGAGCGCGGCGGCGAGGATCAGCAGAAGACGCATGTTAAGGAGCCAGGCCTAAAACTTTCGCGGGATTTGCTTTCGCCATTTGGTCGATCTGGGCAACGGTGAGTCCTTGCTGGACGAAATATTTATAGAGGGCGAGGAGGCCATCGGGATGAAGGGGATTGTTGGCTTGTCCTAAATCGCTGGATATGATGCAATGCTCGGGGCCGACGGCGCGAATGTCTTTTAGATGCGCTTGGGCTTCTTCGGAGCCCGGCTTCACGTAGACGAATTCAAGATAGGCGCCTAGCTTCACGGCTTCCTGCATTTGCGGAATGGACATGTCGACCAGTTTGCTGTTGGCGTGGGTCACGACCATATTCTTCACGCCTTGGCGCTTGCCTTCACTGAGGAGGAGCAAGCATTCGGCGGGCGAGGAATGGCCGCACTCCAATACCAGGTTATGTTGCGCGATGATGCTGATCACTTTCACTACTTCGGGGAGCAGCTTGCCGTCCTTGGCAACGGGGGCGAACGGGCGATGCTGGGGGGCGGCGTTGTGCTCGGAGTCGAAGGTCGGGAACCAGACTACGCGTCCGTAGCCGCCTTTCACTTTGGTCATCCATTCGACGGCTGCGGGGTTGACGCCGCCATTGGTGAGATCGAGGGAGATGCCGCCGAAGACTTCGATGCCGGGCACTTCTTTGCGAACGATGTAGGCGAGGGAGGCGGTGGGTTCGTAGTGATTCTTCAGAACGATGGCGCGCATGCCGCGGCTCTTGGCGAGTTTCGCCAGATCAATGGCGTCGATCGAGCGGGGCGTGCCGTCGGGATCGGAGTGCGCGTGAATGTCGATGGCGCCGGTCAGGGTTTGCGCTTGCGCGGGGCGGAGCGGGGTGAAGCAGGCCAGAGTGAGCAGCAGCGCGCAGGTGGTGTACTTGATTTGCATAATTTGCATCCAAATGGATCTCCCTTGGAAACACTATCACGAAAAGCATCGGAAATGCTTTGGGGACGGTGGCTCGGTAGCTCGCCGCGTACGTTTGGTGCATAATTGAAAGCGGATTATATGAACGTCAAACGTAGAGATTTTCTAGGGGTCGCGGCGGCGGCGGGTGCGGCGGTAGTCGCGCCAAGATTCGTGCGGGCGCAGGAAGAGTCGGGCGGCAAGGTGGAAGCGCCGACTTATAAGGCGAAGGTCGAGAAGCTGTTTAAGAGTCCCGACCGGTACCCGAATGCGCTGGAGGCGATGCCGGATGGGCTATGGGTGGGCGATCAGGTTTCGGAACGCGTCAATAAGCTCGACTGGCAGACCGGGAAGGTGATGGAAGATTTCGTGGCGCAGGCGCACAATACCAGCGGGCTCGCGGTGGGCGGCGGGTTTTTGTGGATCGGCTGCAACGGTGCGGGTACGGCGGCGGCGAAGCGTGCGTTCGATCGTCCGTTCGACCGGCGGTACGGCGAAGTGGTCAAGTGCGAGATGAAGACCGGCAAGCAGGTGTGGGGTTACAAGTCGCCGTGGGGGAGCACGCACGGAACCACTTATGTGAAAGAGACCGACAAGCTGTGGGTGTTGGCGCCGTCGCAGAATTTAGCGCTGGAGACGGATCCGAAAGACGGGCTGCGGATGCTGCGGATGGTCTCGCTCAAGATGGATACGCCGCACGGCGTTAATTGGTACGGCGGGAAACTGTGGGTGCTGGCGGCGGGGAATCGCGTGCTGCACAAGATCGATGCGGATACGGGCAAGATCCTGGAGATTTATACGATCGCGCCGAACGATCCGGATCCGCATGGGATGTGCATTAAAGATGATTACGTGTATTACTGCGATGCGGGGCTGGGCGGGGGACGCACGCCGAGTCAGGGAACCGCGCCGCAATTTATTTGCCGGTTTCCGCTGAATAAGGCGTAGGCCGCTTCGACTTTTTAAAACTGAAGTTGCAGTGTGAACTGAAAGCTGCGGCCGTCGTTCAGGGTGTTGGTGATTTTGCCGAAGGCGGGGGAGCTGAGGTCATCACCGGGCTCCGCGAATTGCGGGGTGTTGAAGAGGTTGATCGAATCGGCGCGGGCGGTTAGATTCATTTCGGAATGCAGAGGCCAGGAGCGGGCGAGCGATGCATTCATGTTGCGGATACCGCCGCGGCGGAAGGTGTTGAATCCCAGATTGCCGCGCGCGTCGGTCGGTTGGATGAGTCCGAACGCAGAGCGGGGCAGCAAGCGCTGCGAGGTGTCGGGATTGCCGATGGTTTCGCCGAGAATCGCGGCATTTAGCAAGTTCGGGCGATCGCCATTGCTGCCGTCGACGTTTCCTGAGCCGGGTCCGTCGGAACCGGAAATAACAGTGAAGGGAAGTCCGGTCTTGGCGAGGAACACGCCGGAGATGCGCCATCCGCTAGCGACGCGCCGGACAAAACGGTTGTTGGCATTGGGAATCGCGTACTGAAAGCGCACGGTGGCGGCGTGGGATTGATCGAAGGCGCTTACGGCTTTGAGGTCTTGCTCCACGGGATCTTGCGATTGGCTATAGCCTTGGCGGGCTTCGTCGCCGGCGGCCATGTTGGTGTAGTTGCTTCCGCTGTCGAGTGCTTTACTGAACCAGTAGGACGCGTCGAGCATGAGACCGTGCCAGGTGGGCGCTTTTAGGTCAACACGCGCGGCGTCGAAGTAGGCGTTGGAAGCGTTGCGTACTTGGCGGAGTTCGAAATAGCGGGGATCGGGACGGCGCTCGGTGACGGTGGCGGTGGTCTGCGGAATTCCTGGAACTGGTACGGCGCGATTGTTGAACCACATCATAAAGAGCTTGTGGGTGCGGCTTCCGATGTAGCTGAGCTGCACTTTCCAGGGGCGGTTTGGCAACGGATCCCAAGTGAAGCTGTACTCGTGCGAATAGGGTGCGACGAGATTGTTCGGGACATCGAATTCGGTGTGACGCGCGCCGGGTCCTAGATAAGTGCCTGCTAGAGGGTCGAGGAGTTGGGGCGCGGGCACTTCGACTTTCAGAAATCCGGGAGGGTCCCAGCGCAGTTGCTGCAGAGGTCTGCGGGTAGATTTCGCCATATTGCAGGCCGTAGCCGGCGCGCAGGATGCCGCCGTGAGTGAGACGCCAGGCCAGTCCAAACTGCGGCGCGAAATTATTGCAATCACATTGATAGTTGGTAGGCGTCACGTGGTCGGCATCGGTGGGGCCAGTGACGGGTTGATAGCGCACGCCGGTGGTGATGGTGAAGTTGGGACGAACCTTCCAGTTGTCGCCGATGAAATATTGCTGTTCCCACTGGCGAAAGGCGCGATTGCCGTCGCCGAGGCCGACGCTGTAACGGCTGGGAATACCCAGGCGGAAATTCGTGATGGCGTCACGGCCGAAATCGCTTTTGAAATAATAATTGCCGCGATCGCTGGAGGCTTCGTGGCCGTCGGTCTGATCGCGATCCCACTCAGAGCCGGCGGAAAGCGAATGGTGGCCGAGTTGACGGCGGTAGACGAGAGCGTAGCGAAAGCGATTCACGATGCGATCGAGCGGAACGGTGGCGGTGGGTCCGAGGCTTTGGTAAGACGTGCCGATGATCACTTGCGGTCCGACGGCGTTGGGTTCGGGAACTAGCAGAGAGTGGGTGCGGTCGAATCCGAAAGTGGTGTCGAGCGCGGAGGCGAGGCCGAATAGGTGGTCCCAGGTGGCGCGGCCGGAGTGGGATTTGGTATTGGTATCGGGATTCTGGCCGGCGACTAGCTCGAATGCGTTGACTTGCTGATTGGTGAAGATGTGGCTGAGAAATAGGCGGTCGCGCGCGCTGAGGTCTTGATCCAACCGGATAGTGGAGGCGTCGGTATTGATGGACTGCGGCGAGTTGATGTTGAGCGCGCGGGGATCGATATCGGTGCGGTTGGGCGGGAGTGTGGGATAGGCGTCGATCCAATGCTGAATTAATTTGTAGACAGCGGGGTCGGTGGCGAGAGGGGTGCGTTCGCTGGGGAGTGGGACCAGGACGTTGCCGTTCACGTTGCTGCGCAGTTTTTGGCTGGAGCCGCTCAGTGCGAGATGCGCGCCGCGCCAGAGGCCCATTCCCGCTGCGAAGCCGTAATTGTTTTCGTGACCGGGTTTTACGCCTCCGACCTGAAAGAAGGAGCGGGCGCTGAAGATGCTGTCGCTGCGGGTGAAAAATAATCCGGCGTGGAAGTCGCGCGAGTGCCGGGCGGGATCGAGTTGGATGAGTCCGGCGGGTTTGTTGCCGAATTCCGTTCCGAAGTAATGCAGCTCCGGGCGGAATTCGGAGATGGCGGTGGCGGTGGTGCCGAGACGGGCGTTCAGGTCTTTGAGCGCGTTGTTGTCGATCAGATTAAATTGGATGTTTTCGTTGCGGCGGCTTTCGCCGGCTTGCACGTCGGTTTGGCCGAGGAGATTTAATTCGGTGCGCTTTTCCTCGGCGATGGGCGGGGGAGCGGCTTCCGGCTTGGGCGTAGGGACCGGCGTCTTTGGTAGAGCGGGGGCGTCAGGCGGCGGGACGTTCGGCGCGGGTTCTTGAGCCAGGCACGCGACTGCGACTGTTAGAAAGATTGCCCACAGATTTGTCGGGATGGCTTGGCGCAACACTCAGTATATTACGCTGCGGCCTGCGGCTTCGAGTGGCAGCGAGCGCGGTATTCTATATCACGTATATGCGTTTACTGATGGTGCTGGCTGTGGTGGTGGGATGCGTCGGATGTGGTCAAGGTTCAGGCGCCGATGTCGCACAGTACGGGTATGAGGTGGTCCACGCATACCCGCACGATCCGACGGCGTTCACTGAAGGACTGTTCTACTACAACGGTTTTCTATACGAGAGCACTGGGTTGGAGATGCACTCTTTCGTTCGCAAGGTGAATTTGGAAACCGGCCAAGTGCTTCAGGATCACGCGCTACCGGAGGCTTATTTTGGCGAAGGGATTGTGAAGTGGAAAGATAAACTCTACCAGCTCACTTATAAGACGGAAATCGGATTCATTTACGATTTCAATACCTTTGAGAAGACGGGCGAGTTCCATTACAGGGGCGAGGGCTGGGCGTTTACGACGGACGGCACGAACATATATATGGATGACGGCACATCGCACATTCGGAGTTTGGAATCCGGAGACACTGCAGGAGACGGGTCGCATCGATGTCACGGATGCGGGTTATCCGGTGGATCGGATCAACGAACTGGAATGGGTGAAGGGCGAAATTTATGCCAATGTGTGGCAGACCGAGCGGATCGCGCGCATTGATCCTAAGAGCGGGAAAGTGGTGGGCTGGATCGATCTGACTGGACTGCTTAGCTCGGCGGACATTGCTCAGCAGCCGCATGCGGTGGATGTGCTGAACGGGATCGCGTACGATGCCGAGCACGATCGGCTATTCGTGACGGGTAAGTTATGGCCTAAACTTTTCGAAATTAAACTCGTGAAAAGAAGTGACCGTTAGTTGTCAGGCCAGGCTTCCCGGGATGCTTCAGATAGCGATCGATCAGGGCATCGGCGGCCCAGGTGGTTGTCGCCAAGATCGTCAGCGTTGGATTATGCGATGCGTTTTGCGGCATGCATGACGCGCCCAGCACCCACAAATTCTGCATGTCCCAGTGCTGCTGATAGCGATTGACGACGCTGGTTTCAGGGGACAGTGCCCATCACGGTGCCGCCCTGGATGTGCGTGCTTTGATAGCCGACGACATTATAGGGAGCGCGGCTGCCGAGGGGCTCGGACTGAACGGCTCCCATGGCTGAGGCGATTTTGAGGCCGATTTCTTTGGCGTATTCGGATTGCCGGTATTCGTGTTCGGTCCAATCGAGAGTGAAGCGGAGCAGCGGATCGCCGAATTTGTCGGTGTAGGTGGGGTCGAGGTCCATGAAGTTCTGGCGGTAGGCGAGATGCTCGCCGGACATCGCGATGACGGCGTTGCGGTCGCGCCATTTGAGGGCGGCGGCTTTCCAACCCGATCCCCAATTCGCATTTGCGGAGCCGCGGGGCGAGGCGTCGAAGCTATCGATGGGGCGGTTGCCGTTCGACAGCACGCCGATCATGCCCATACGCAGCAGGCCTTCGGAGCCGGTGAGCCCATGATCGCCATCGAATTCGGAGATGCGCATGGCGAGGGCTCCGGTGCCCATGAATGCGTTCAGGGGCTGGTCGAGGAAGACGCGCACGTTGCCGTCTACCTGGTGCGTGAGATTTTTGCCGAGCGTTCCTTTGCCGGCGGCGGCATCGTAGGGCGTGCCGATCTTCGAAAGATAGAGGAGGCGCGTGTTGTTCAACGTGAACGTGGACAGCACTACGATGGACGCGGGCTGGAACATTTCGTTGCCTTGGGCGTCGATGTACTGAACTCCGGTCGCCTTGCCGTCTTTATGAACGATGCGGCGCACCCAGCAGCCGGTGCGTAGTTCGAAATTCTTGCGGCGCTGCAGAACGGGCATGAGCGTGTTGGAGGGCTGCGATTTCGCGCCGATCATGCAGCCGAAGCGCTCGCAGTAGCCGCAATAGGCGCATCCGGGGCGAGTGATGCCGTCGGGATTCTTATAAGTTTGGCTCAGATTTGCCGGCGGGTGCGGTGTGAGGGCGATAGCCCAACTTCTTGGAGGCGGCTTCGAAAAGGACCGAAAGGTGGGAGTTTTTCAGCGGCGGGAGCGGGATATTCGGAGCGGCGCGGGCCTTCAAAAGGATTGCCGCCGTCGACGATTTTGCCGTTCAGGTTGCCGGCTTTGCCGCCGACGCCCATCATTTGTTCGGCGCGCCAGTAGTGGGGTTCGAGATCGTCGTAAGTGACGCCCCAATCCTGGACGGCGAGGTCGGCGGGCAGCTTGGCGGCTCCGTGGCGTTCGGTTAAATGCGAGCGCAGGGTAAAGAGAGTGGGAAGAAATCGCCAGGCTGCGCCGTTCCAATGTTCGCCCGCGCCGCCGACTCCGGTGCCGGGAAGAAACGATCCGTATTGGCGCACGGGCACGGCGGAGGCGCGCGTGGAGTGGCGGTGGGTGATGGTTTCGTCGGCGATGTTTTGCATCATGCGCAGGCGGATGGCGTAGTCGAGCTCGTCCATGTCCTGCGAGTAGTCGGCGGTCTTGCGCGGGCCGCCGCGTTCGAGGACCGTGACCGACAAGACCGGTGCGGGTGGTGATCTCTTTCGCCATCATGAGGCCGGTCCAGCCACCGCCGATGATGGCGACGTCGACTGGTTTGAGGTTTTGCATATGCGATGTCCGAACCCCCTAGCTTAGAATAATCGGCGGAGTGGCGGAGGGTTGGGCGCGGGAATCGATTGTTTGGTAGGCGTTGTTATAATGGTCCATCCTTTTCATGAGACTGCTTGGATTCTTCTTGCAAATTGCGGGTTGGATCATCGTCCTGGCGGCGATCGCGTTGCTGCAGGCTGCGGCGCAGACGGCTTTTGCGCTCGCAGGGCTGGGTATCGAATTGGCGGGGGTGACGCTGGTGGTTCGCTCTCATTTGATCCCGCACGGTGAAAAGGAGTGACGCCTGCTCCGGCCCTAGCGTTGACTGAAATGGCTGCGGGGCTGTGTCTCTTTTTTATTCTTCTGGTGCCATTTGCGGCGGCGGGGCTGGCAGTTATCAACGCGGGTCTCGGCCGCTCGCGCAATGCGGCGCACATGATGTTGAGTTCGCTGTGCGTGTTCGGGTTGGCGGCAGTTGTATTTTTTGTGATCGGATTCGCGTTTGAGGGGTATCCGGGCGGTCCGGCGTACGAGTTTCTTGTTCGCGGGAAGCCCTGGAATTGGATTGCTGCCAGCCATTTTTTCTTTCGCGGGCTGCCGCTGGATGGATCGCCTGGTTCGCTGGCGGCGTTACTGGGAATGATGAGCGTGGGCGTGGCGGCTATTATCCCGCTGGGCAGCGGCGCGGATCGTTGGCGCTTGGGCGCGGCTTGCGTCTCGACAACCGTTTTCGCGGCGTGGACTTATCCGCTGTTTGCGCATTGGGTGTGGAGCGGATGGCTGGCGCAGCTTGGCACGAACTACGGGATCGGCCAGGGATTCGTAGACGTGGGAGGCGCGGCGCCGATCCAAGTTGTGGGCGGAATCAGCGCACTGGTGGTGACCTGGGTGCTGGGGCCGCGGCGCGGGAAGTATACTTCTGAGCGCATGCCGATGGCGATTCCGGGCCACAACGCGGTGCTGATCCTTCTCGGATGTTTTCTGGCCTGGCTGGGATGGATCGGGCTCGATTGCGCCGGCGCGATCTTGTTCGCTCGCGCGGAGGCTGGCCGGTCAGTGCTGATCGTTGTGAATGCGACGCTGGCGGCGGCTGCGGCAATGCTGGCGGTGGCGGCGATCACCAGAATTCGATTTGGCAAGAGTGATGCGTCGTTGTGCGCGAACGGATGGGTCAGCGGACTTGTGGCCAGCAGTGCGGGATGCGCCGTGATGCCTCCGGCGGCGGCGATGATTGTGGGACTGATCGCGGGGGCGCTGGTGACTTTCAGTGTCGAGTTACTGGAGCTGCACCTCACGATAGACGATCCGGGCGGCTCGATTTCGGTGCACTTGATCGGCGGGCTGTGGGGTGTGATCGCCGTGGCGCTGCTGGGAAAGTTTCCGGAGGGAAGTGCATCGGGGCAGTGGCTGGCGCAGATGGCCGGAGTCGCGTCGCTGCTGGGTTTCGTCTTGCCGCTCACGTATGCGCTTACACGTTTAGTAGACCGCTTCTTCCCGATGCGGGTGGCGCCGGAAGGCGAGCGGCAGGGACTGGATCTGCATGAGCTCGGCGCGGGAGCGTATCCGGATTTCGTGAGCCACAACGACGATTTCCTGCAGCGTTAAGTGTGCTTGGCTACCAAAAGTAGCAATCCAAAAATCACGATGGGGATTAAGCGCCATCGCTGCGTAGAACAGCACTTGGCCTGCGAGCGAGGTTTTGCGCTTTTTCCATTCGCGCATTTCGAGGCGTTCGGCGGGCTCGACTTGATCCAGATGCTCCAGGTCCCAGGCAAATTCATTCGCGGTCGAATAGCGATTGGAGGGTTCGCGCTCGAGCGCGCGGTACAACACTTCTTGCAGAGCGGGTGAGATTTCGGGATTCACTTCGCGCGGGGGGACCGGATTGTTCAAGACACGGTCGTTCATGATGGCGAAGGGATTGGGTCCGGAAAACGGGGTCTCGCCGGTCAGCATTTCGTAGAGGATGACGCCCATCGCGTACAAATCGGTGCGCGCATCGCCGCGTTTTCCCTTTACTTGCTCGGGCGAAATGTAATCGGGCGAGCCCATGACTTGCGACAGCTTGGCGAAGGTCAGACGCTTCGCGCCGGCTTTTCCGGCGATGCCGAAATCGATCAGCTTGATGTGATCCTCGGTATTCACCATGATGTTTTCGGGCTTCAGATCGCGATGCACGACGCCGTTGCGGTGAATGTAGTCGAGGGCGTCGCAGGATTTCCACCATCAATTTGATGGCGCGCTCCGGCGGCAGCTTCTTCTCTTCATGCAGGATGTGGCGAAGCAGGCGGCCTTCCACCCATTCGAGCACCATGTAGACTTGGCCGCGAGTGTTGTAGGCCAGCACTTTCATGACGCCGGGATGGTCCATCGTCTGGCCGATTTCGGCTTCGCGCTGGAAGCGTTCGAATAGTGCGGGGTCGCCTTCGATCTCCGGATGTGGAATCTTGATCGCTACCGGCTGATTGTTTTGCATGTCGGTGGCTTTATAAATCGACGCCATGCCGCTGCGGGCCACCAAGTTTTCAATCCGGTATTGATTGAGGAGATCGCCGGGATGAATGGGTTTCATGGATCAGAGGGCTTGCAGCGATCAGCGCAGCTTGTAAGGCCGCCCCCGGTACATGCCTACACGCTCCACGTCCCGAATGCGAATGATCGAAACACTTATATTATCGTTACCGTCCCGATCGTTGGCAAGCTCGATGAGCCTGCGCGCGGCGTTGTCGAGCGCGGCTCCGCGGCTGGTGAGAGCGGCCATTTCCGAGCCTTCCACGGAGTTGTGTAGTCCGTCGGAACACATCACCAATACGTCACCCGGGAGCACTTGCAAGTCGGCGAGATCCACGTTTACAAACAGGTCGTTGCCGAGCGAGCGCACCAGCATGTGGCGGTTGGGAGAGGTCGCGAATTCCTTGGCGGATAGAATACCAAGTTTCAGTTGTTCGTTGGCGACGGTGTGGTCCCGCGTTAGGAGGGTGGCGCTGCCGTCGCGGATCAGATAGCAGCGCGAATCGCCGGCGTGAGCGACAGCGACGCGGTCATAGCGCAAGGCGCAGGCGACGATGGTGGTTGCCATGTTGCTGCCTCCGGTGCTGGCACGCTTGCCTTTTTCGTAAACGCACAGATTGGCTTCCTTCACCAAGCGTGTGAGCAGGGCGCCGAGGGGCTCGTTTTTAGGGGCTTTGCGAAAGCCGCTGGTGAGGTGTTCAATCGCGGCGCGAGAGGCGACCTCGCCGTCGTCGTGGCCGCCGACTCCGTCCGCCAATGCGAAGAGCCAGCCGTGGGTGCGCGCGTGCTCCTCGCTATCGGGCGCGGCGTGTCCGAGGTAGTCCTCGTTGTGATCGCGAGATTTTCCGAAATCCGAAAGTTGGGCGAACTCTACGTCAAGCATGGACGTCCCTATGAAAAAAACGGGCGGGCATGGCGCCCGCCCGAACCTCTTGCTTTAACGTCTGAGGAGTTACGAGGTTGCTCCCATTCCACGCTCGCCGACCAGCGTTGTGCGGCCCTTCGTCTTGCTGGCACGCACGAAGTAGATGCCGCCATACAAGGCCCATACTAGCGCGATTCCCAGAGCCAGCAGCGGTTCTTTCGCCGTGCCGAATCCCATGAAGGGCCCGATGATGTAGAACGCCATGCACACCAGATTCGCTACCAATCCGAATACCGGGATCAGCAGATGGCGCACGAAGCTGTAGTTGGGATGGTTGTGATATGCCACGATGCAGATGAAGCAGCTCAGCATATACAACAGGAATGTACCGAAGTTAGAGGCCAGCGTTACCGTGAGCAGCGTGTTGGGAAGCGCCGCCATGGCATCGTGAGACATATATCCGACGCTGGAGAACAGCCCTTGTGGCGAGCCCTTTGATGGCGGAGTCCGCGAGCGCGCCGGCATCGCCGAACGGGACCAGCACGGCAACCACGCCGACCACGGCCGAGATCGCGGCCAGAGTCCAGATGGCGCGATGCGGGGTGAGGGTTTCGGAGTGCAGAAGGCCGAAGTGTTCCGGTACTTCATCGTCCTTGCCCATGGCGTAGGTGACGCGCGCAGCGGTGTTCATGCAGGAAAGCGTGGTGCCAATGATGGCCAGGAACACCGTGAAGGCTTCGATCAGCATGAAGGTGCGGCCGTTGCCGGGTCCGAGGATCGCATCGCCGACGATCACCATCATGTCGCCGATGGGCGCGGCAGAGCCGGTCGCGCTGGTCATGGGATACCCGCTATTGAGGAAGTAATTCGCGGCGAAGTACTCAAACAAATAGCAGAACAATCCTTGTACCAGCAGCGAGACGTAATGACAGCGATCGGAACGTCGCGCTTGGGGTTCTTGGCTTCACCTCCCATGGCGGTTACGGATTCGAAGCCGACCAGAATCAGGATCGCCACAGTTGCCTGCACGAATACCCAACCGAAGTTGTGAATTCCGACTACGGAACCCGCGTTGGGGTGGCTCAGGAACATGCCCTTGTCGTCATGAGCCGGATAGTCGATGTGGAAAGGCACTGGCTTGCCGGCTGCGTCCAGCTTGGGCTTGGGATTGCCTTTGTCGTCGCGAACGATGACGTCGGTTGCGGCGCCGTTCACGGTTTGTGACGTGGTCAAGAACTCGTAATCGTAAGCGTCGCCGGACGCCGAATCAAACTGATAGGCGACAGTTCCCGGCGGATGGTTGGCGCGGTAGCCGAGAGCCATCACCGAGAACACAACCAGCGCGGTGATCTGGATCACGTTGATGGCGATGTTTACGGCGGTCGATCCGTTAACGCCGCGACTGGCGATCCAGGCGACTGCGAAGGAGAACACCACGGCAACCAGCGCCATGAACACTGGTCCGGGATTCGAGGCGCTCATGAAGTTCGGCCAGATGGTGCCGACCAGGTAGCCGACGAGAACGCCCATGACGGCGACCATCACTCCGGGATAGATCCAATAGTAGAGGTGCGAGCCCCAACCGACGATGAATTTCGACAAGCGCGCGTAGCGCCACATTTTGTCGTGATTGAGGAAGGCTTGTTCCGCGAAGTAATACGAACTGCCGGTGCCCGGATACAATTTGGCCATCTCCGCGTAGCAGACAGCGGTTGCCAGACAGAGCAGCAAGGCGAGTACGATGCCCGCCCACATTGCGGGGCCGGTGGCGCCGGTATTCGCCTGGATCGCAAAGGTCAGCCACAGAAAGGCGCCGGGGGCAATCAGCGCCATCGCATTCATGGTCAGGCCGGTGAGGCCTAACGTCGCTTGCATTTGAGGTTCTTTTTCCGCCATTGGATCTCCTTGTTCAAATTGAGAAGTTCGATCGACTTCTTTTGCGATTAGAGCCAAGCATTCGACCGGCGCAGCGGAAAACGATGGATCGAAATCCGAGTCGTGGTTTTCCTTTGCTGGGATGCCGGCAAACAAGCGACGGAGCTTGAATGGGATTGTAATGCCATGCGTAATTCTATACCTGGAAACTTCGCACGGCCAATAGAATATTTCGATGGGCCCACTCAGTCCGTCCAAATAAAGTTTTCGTATTGAAGGAGATCCAAAGACTGAGCCGAATGCGCCGGGAGGCTCATTGATCTTTATGATTTCTTTATACTCTTTTGATGCTTTCCTTATGAAATTTGAGCGGTGGACGGAATACAATTGCACACATGCAAACTGATAGCCCCGATAGAGTCCAAGACCTGATCCGCAATCAGGGTATTCGAGGCATGGCGCAATCGGCACCGGCAGCAAAGCGCCGGCCGAGCTTGTGGACGGGAGCCGACCGCAATTTTCTGGAGCGGCTGGCGACGTTTCGAGTAGTCGCCTCCACCGGGCACTTCACCAGCGCGGCGGTGCAGCTAGGCTATAGCCAGGCAACGGTAACGGTGCACATCAAGGGCTTAGAGAGTCAGTTGGGCGTTACGTTATTTGAGCGCTGCCGATTTTCGCGGAATATCGTTCTGACGGAGGCGGGCCGCCGCGCATTGGAATACGCAGTGCGGCTTTTGACGCTTGCCGAAGAAACGAAGATGGCCCTGAAGAACGCCGCTCCCATGCAAAATCCGGGCGCTCCTCTTACTGCCGCCAGCGCTAGCGGCCAAGCGTCCTGAAGGACGCCTGGCAGAACGCGGCGCGCTAATTTCTGACGGTTAGAAACACCGACGCCGTGCGGGTTGTGGCGCCGCTAGTGCCCTTCACCGTGATGGTGTAGCTTCCGGGGGCCGTATTGTGCGGGGTGGTGATGGTCATGGTCGAAGTGCCCGCGCCCGGGATCGACGGGGGACCGAAGGTCACGTTCACGCCCGCGGGTTGGCCGGTTGCGGACAAGGCGATCGGCGAGTTAAAGCCGCCTGAGACAGTGGTTGTGATCTTCGAGGTGCCGTTGCCGCCTCGCGCCACGCTAACCGACGCGGGCGACGCCGAGATGGTGAAATTGGCAGCTACCGCCGGGGTGATGGTCAAAGAAACCGCGGCCGTATGCGCCTCGGTTCCGCCCGTACCAATAACGGTGATCGTGTAGGTGCCGGTGGCGGCGCTCGTGGCCACGGTTAGGTCATGGTCGAGGTTCCCGCGCCGGCGCGGCGATGGACGTGGGACTGAAGGTCACGGTCACGCCCGTCGGCTGGCCGGACGCGCCAAGAGCAATCGACCGAGTTGAAGCCTCCCGAAACGGCGGTGGTGATGGTGGAGCGCCGTTGCCGCCCTGCGCCACGGAAACCGAAGTGGGCGAGGCGGAAAGAGTGAAGTCGGGCGTTGCTGCCGTTCGCCAGCGCATTCGATCAGGCCGCACCGTTCGGGCTGCCCCAGCCGGTGACCAGATCGTAGCCGGTGTCTGCCGAATAGCTGCCGCTCGTGCCGCTGGTGATGTCGTGGAAATCGGCGGCGTAACTTGACGAACACCCATAGGAGTAAATAGCCGGATTGATGAAGCCGAGCGTCGGTGGCTGTTGGCTGCCGCCTGTTGATTGACCAGAGCCATGTAACCGGCCCACATGGGCGCGGCAAAACTGGTCCCGCCATATTCGTTGGCGGTGCAGGCGGTTTGGTCGGCGCAGACGTAAAAGCGTGAAGTTGGCGTTTGCCGAAACGTCCGGGCCGTTGCGGTAAGTCGGTGGAACCTTTATTGCTGGAGTTGATCACGCCCGGAAGCTGCTGCCACGAGGGAATCGCGATGTTGTCCGGCGAGATGCCGCCGCCGCTATCCGCCCACGCGGTTTCCGATGCCCAGGCGCCACCCGCGCCGGTGGTGACAAGGTCCGTGCCGCCGACGGAAACGACATACGCATCGTCCGCCGGCCAGGCGGTCGCGTTTCCGGATGCGACCAGGTGGAATTGTCGCCGGACGCGACAAAGAAGTTCTGTCCCTGGGCCGCCATCTTCTTGAAGTAGGGGTCAAGCGTGGTCGGGTCCGCCGGCGTCCAGCCCCACGAACAGCCAATGGTGGTGGGCAGCGGGCTGTGGGTCGTCATGGCGCTGATGATTGCGGTATCGGTGGACCCGACGTACATCACCAGACTTGCCAGTCCGGGAGCCATGCCGAGGGCCTGGGTCATGTCGAGCGTCTGTTCGGTGTCGTCGCAATCGCCGCGGCCTCTTGCTGAATACACGCAACTGGTGCTGGTGCCGTCGGTGGAGAGCAGGGTGACCGGCACGTTGTTGGTTTGACCGATGTTGGTGAAATAGGTGGTGAGGTCGGCCAGATCGGTGCCCGTAAAACTCGAGCAATCCGAGGTTTTGGCCGGCGCCGGTGAGGGCCGTTCCGCCGTAATAGGCCGCGCGCATGTCGCTGCCTAAGAAAGAAGCCGAGGGCCGGAACCGGTGGTGGCGTGAAGACGACTGTCTCGGGATCGCACCCCGTGGGCCTGCGCGTAGCTGGTCTTGCTGGCGAGCATGGGATGCGGGATCGAAAAGTTGTCGAGGCCCGAGATGTGCCACAGCGGGAACGGCAGAGCCAGGGTGGGCTCACGGTCGGGAGCATAGAAGGTGCGGTTCTCGGTGGGGTGCTGGTAGACGCCCATGGTTACGTTGAGAGCTGTTTCGATCACCGCGACGGAGCCTTCGATCTGCACATCCATGCCGTCGCGCGAACCGCCAACCACATTCAGGCCGTTCGATGTGGCGTAGCGAGTCACGGCGTCATAATCTTGCTGGCTGGGGCCAAACTGCGCGGTGAACTCGGACACCGTCAGGAAGTGGCGGTAGGAAGGGCTGGAGGGATCGTAGAGATCCTGCAGGAATTTATCCAAGCCCGCGGGATCGGAGAGCGGCAACACAATATCCAGGCGCATGGATTGTGCAGCGGGCAACAGGTTCAAGAACCTTGCCTGGCCGCGCGCTACTGCCGGGCGGACATGACGAGTGTGCATCGACTGCGCCAGCGCCGGGGCTTGCATGACGAAGAGCGCCGCAGCCGAACATAGCGCGAGATGGAATCCACGCCCCATCGCCACTCCAAAGCTTTTTTCGAATCGGTTCATCGCTCGGCTCCTTTGGCTCCGTCAGTTCTGAAAGAAACGCGGGATCTGCAAGGATTGAGAAGCATTGGGATCATACTACTCTAAATCGCTGCTTTGTTTTTCACCGTGCGCTATGGATGCTGCCCGGTATCCGGCCCCCAGCGTCCAAAAGAGCGCATGATGCCACGGTAACGCGGCAGCCGAGGGCTGACAATCCCCCCCGAAGCCCTAGTGATCCGGTAATGCATTTTCGAAGTTCGACTAAGCTTTTCGACTGGCGAAGGCAGTTTGCGATTATTTACAAATGCGGCACGATTTAGGAGCCCGAATTCGGATATAGTAGTTTGGCACGGGGGGATTTGGGTTCATGATTCGGGCTTTCTTTTTTCTCTGCGCGGTTGCTGCGGGCGCGTTGCCGGGATGGGCTGCGCTCGGCGGTTCCGCGGAATCGGTGGCGGCCGATCAAGTCAAATTTCAAGCGAAACGCCGGATGATTGAGATGCCGGAGTACACGGTTCATGAGATCAGCCGCGCGGATGGCGGCGTGGTCCGGGAGTATGTGACCCGCGCCGGCAGAGTATTTGGAGTTTCCTGGAGTGGTCCGGCAATCCCTGATTTATCCCAGTTGCTGGGATCGTATGGCCCCGAATTTCGGGATACTCTGCGGGCGCAGCCCAAATCCTCCGGGCGCAGGCCTGCGGCGGTTCATAACTCGGATCTGGTGGTCGAGACGGGTGGCCACATGCGCGCTTTCCAGGGGCGCGCTTATGTGAACTCCATGCTGCCGAGCGGTGTTTCTCCGGAAGTTATTCGATGAGGCACAGCCGTCTTGCGTGGTGGCGGAGTTAAAGGGAAAGTTACGCGAATCGCTTTGGTCTATTGGGTCCCATTTAGAGTTTAGTATTTCATTATTAGGCCGCCTGATGGCGCCTTGCGGGAGGCTGTAAAGTGCGAAATAAGCCGGTGATGACAGCCGTGGCCGTTGTGATGATGAGCCTCACAGCCTCCGCCTATCAAGACGGTAATGGCGGCAGTTCTTTCCATGGCTCCGCGGAGTCAGCGCCCGTTGCTGTAAATAACGTTCAACCTGTCACGGTGGATTACGGCCCCACCACCAGCGGCCATTTAGCTCCCTATCCCAACGCTCTGTTTACGACGGTAACGGTCTGTGTGCCAGGGACCAGCACTTGCCAAAATATCGATCACGTTCTGGTCGATACCGGGTCTGTCGGCCTGCGCCTTTTGTCTTCGCAGGTCACGCTCACTCTGCCGTATAGTAAGGACGCAAGCAATAACTCCATTGGAAACTGCGCCCAGTTCGCCAATTACAGTTACATGTGGGGTCCGTTGGCGAAGGCGGACGTCAAATTGGCGGGAGAGGTGGCTTCTGCCGTACCGATTCAGGTTGTAGGCGTCGCATCTTTCCCCGACGCGCCTTTTGATTGCAGCGACGGCGATTATTTTTATCCCGCGCAGGATGTGAGCGAGCTGGGCTTTAACGGCATACTCGGCGTCGGCCTTTTGCGCCAGGATTGCGGGACCTTGTGCAGTTCGGGGACGTCCATTCCGGCCTATTGGAGCTGCACGCCGTCGGCTTGCACGATTGCTTCAGCGGATTTGACCTCGCAACTGCAAAATCCGGTATGGATGTTTCCGCAGGACAATAATGGCTTCTCGATCGTCCTCCCGCAGGTGGTGGCGACAGGGTCAACGGCTTTGACCGGGTCCATGATCTTTGGCATTGGTACGCAATCGAACAACGCATTGAATGGCGCGGTGGCGTTCGGGACCGATCAAACCGGAGCCTTCACCACGACCTTCAAGGGCAACGCGTATCCCGGAAGTTTTATCGATAGCGGCTCGAACGCGAACTTCTTCCTGGGCTCGATGGCGACCGGACTGCCCGAATGTAGCGGCATCTTCGTGGGCTTGTACTGCCCGCAGTCCCCGGTGAATTTCACGGCGGTCAATAGCGGCCTTAATCCTAACGGTTCCGGTGTTTCCGTTTCCTCGAGCGTTGACTTCACCATCGCGAACGGGGCGAGCCTTCTTAATTCGGTCTTACCCTCGGCACAGAATCCAGTCCCCGAGACAGCCTTTAACGACCTGGGAGGGGATGGGTTTTTCCCTGCATTCGATTGGGGTCTGCCTTTTTTCTTCGGCCGGACGGTATTTTTCGGGATCGAGGGTCAGAGTTCCGCCGCCGGTACTGGACCCTATGTAGCCACTCTCTCGCCGGATTGCTCGTATCAATTGAGTGCGAGTGGTGAGGCCTTTCCGGCCGTTACCGCTTATATGGCGGCTACTTCGGGGGAAACCGGAACGATCACCATCGCGGCCCCACCCGGTTGTGTCTGGGCGGTAGATGGAAATCCGAGTTTTACTTCTATTGTTGGCGCGTCGTCTGGCATTGGCAATGGCACGGTTACTTTTTCGATCTTCCCCAACACATCCGGACCCGACCGGTCAGGATCTTTGACCATCAACGGACAGACTTTCACTATCGAACAAGAATCGAGTGTCATTACAGGTCTGAACTTCATTGGTTCGATGGCGCATCTTGCGGCCGAGGAGAATTGGACCACGATGTTCACGTTGGTCAACAAGGGCGCGGCTCAGGCTCAAGCGCGAGTGAGTTTTTTCCCGACGATATTCGACGGGAGCTCCGATGGCACGCTCTTGTTGCCGGTGGCTTTTCCGCAGCTTCCGCCGGCGAGCGGTCCGTTTTGGGCCAATACATTCGACCGGACGCTGGCCGCAAAGGCTTCGCTGATTTTCGAGAGCGCGGGTCCGCAGACACCGCCGGTTCTGTCGGGTTCGGCGCGATTGGCGGCGACGGGGGCGGTGGATGGATTCGCGATTTTCCATCAGATTCAGACACAGCAGGAAGCCGTGGTGCCGCTGGAAACGCGCAACGCGAGTTCCTATTTATTGTCTTTTGACAATACTGGAGGGGCGGTTTTGGGCGTGGCGTTGGCGAACCTCTCGGCGCAAGACATAAATGTCCCAGTAGTGATTAGGGACGATACGGGCACGGTGATTGGGACTTCGGGTGCAACTATTTTGGTGCGCGGGAATGATCAGACTTCCTTTGTGCTGTCCGATTCGACGCAAGGATTTCCGGTGACGGCGAATAAGCGCGGCACGGTCGAGTTCGATACGCCGCCTGGGGCGCAGATCAGCGTGCTGGGTCTGCGCTTCACGCCGCCTAACAACGCGCTCACCACGGTTCCCGCCATGGCGAATGTCGGCACGGCGGGCGGCAGCATCGCGCATCTGGCTTCCGGCGGCGATGGCTGGCAAACCACTTTTGTGCTGGTCAATACCGGGACCAGCGCTGCTTCGGCCACGCTCAATTTCTTCAGCGATACGACAGGTGCTCCGTTGTCGCTGCCGATGACGTTTCCGCAGGGCAACATCGCGGACGCAGCGGCCTCCTCGATTACACAGCCATTAGCGGCGGGAGCGACGCTGGTGATCGTCAGCGGCGGTGTTACGGCGCAGCTTCTCACGGGATCGGCGCAGCTTGCGACCACTGGAAACGTCAGCGGTTTCGTGATCTTCCGTCACAACGGGCAGGAGGCGGTGGTGCCGCTCGAAAGCCGCAATGCGGGCGGTTACATCATCGCTTTCGATAACACGAATGGAACGGCCACGGGCATTGCGTTGAACGCGGTGTCGGCGGGGCAGGTGAACATTCCGGTGACGGTGCGGGATGACACCGGCGCGCAGCTTGCGACGGACACCATCACATTGGCGGCGAATGGGCATTATGCGTTCACGCTAGGGACGGACCGGTACGCTGCCGCGCTGAATAAACGCGGCACGATTGAGTTCGATACTCCGGTGGGAGCGCAAATCGGCGCGCTGGGGATTCGCATCCCGGCGGTCGCCGCGCATACTTACACCACGTTGCCCGCGCTGGCGAAGTAAAGCAGCGGCTCCGCGCCTTTGTCCGGGATTGAAATCCCGAATACTTCATAGACTGTATTGACAGGTTGTGATAGCATGGCCCGAACGGGTTGGCAAAATGCTTCACAACGATAGGTAACCCGCATCGCAGACGGGGATGCCTGCGGGTGCTGGCGCGATTGCCGCCGTGCTCGCGATTGTCGAGTCTTCACTCTTATCCCCCGCAGTATTTAACAGCATAAATTTCAGTGCTGGTTCAGGAACAGGGCGTAATCGGAAGCAACCGGGCTGCACTTATCAACAGTTTCATCCGTGATGCGAGTCCCGGCGAACCAAGGTTGGACAGAGCGCGAAGCAGCGAATACAAAGGAGAGCATTTTGAGAAAATCTCAGATCGTTTTGATCGCAGGGATGTGGTGGCTGGCCGTTCCGGGACACGCGCAAGAGGAGCAACCGCCGCCGGCGAAGTCATCATTTTGGGATTATGGGGTGCCTGAAGGACGAACCTTGCTTCCGCACGATTGGCTGCGCGGATTCACCGATTTTGAAGGCGCGCCGCCGCACAATGAACCCGACCTGGGCCGTTGCGGACCGACGCCTATTGGAGGGGCCGTGAGCACAACTTGCACAGCTTATTCCCGGTACATGATCAGCGCCTACCTGGAGATACAACCATTCGGCCGCACTTTCTTGCGGCATGCATTTTTCTTCTACCAACCGAGGTTCTCGTTTGGCAGCAACGTACCGCAGGTGAACTATACCGCGTCCTTCGCGCCGATGCTTTACGAACGCAGTGTCGGCGTGGGGGTGGAATTGCCGATGCACTTCGAGTTCAGGCTGGTCCAGCACCGCTCTGAATGGTTAGGCAAGTACGGGGGGAATTTGGGTGCGACGGACCTCGGGACTGCCGGGCCGTATGGACTTTACTCGACCGTCGGCCTGCGATGGTATTTCGGAGGCTATGGGCGCTCTCACGGTGGGCCCAACTATTAGGCGGATAGGCGCAAGGCCAAATCGCCGTCGAGTCAACTTGACGTGCCCCCCGGACGGCTGGCGGTGGATCGCCAGGCGCATGGGGCTCGACCGTAAGGTGGATCTGCGCAAGTATTGGCGAATATGTGAACCTACCTGGGCTTCGCCGCATCTGAATGGGTAGATTCGTGTCTACAATCTTGACGCCAGCCCGGAAGGTACGTTCTCTCGCGGAATTCATTTTTCAGGCCACACCGATTTTGTGGCGACGTATTTCCGAGGACCGGAAACGTCAAATAAAAGCCGCGCCGTTCGCGCCACGTGTCTCCGCTTGGGGCGGAGAAGGGATGCAGGCAGCCTGGATCGGTCACAGCACCGTCCTCATTAATATAGATGGCTTCACGATTCTTACCGATCCGGTTTTCAGCGCACGCATTGGTATCAAGATCGGGCCCTACACCGTGGGCCTGAAGCGACTGGTACATCCCGCCGTGACTCCACTGGAACTGCCTGTGCCGGATCTTATCCTGCTTTCGCACGCACATATGGATCATCTTGACCGGCCGAGTTTGCGAAAGTTGGAGAATCTCAGGACCACTGTCATCACCGCTGCGGGCACCAGCGATCTTTTGCGGGCGAAACGCTACCAGGCAGTTCATGAATTGAGATGGGGCGAATCGCGCCGCGTGGGAATTGCGAACGTTCGCGCCTTGGAGGTCAAGCACTGGGGCGCGCGCACGCGCACCGATGTCCATCGCGGATACAACGGGTACCTCATTGAGGCCGGACGGTACCGGATTCTCTTCGCGGGGGACACAGCATATACGGACCTTTTTCGCCAGGTGCGCACTTCGAGGCCCGTGGATCTGGCGATCATGCCTATCGGCGCCTACGATCCCTGGATTCATGCACACTGCAATCCGGAACAGGCACTTGCCATGGCCAATCATGCGGGAGCGGAGTTCGTGCTGCCGGTGCACCACCGAACCTTCAAACTGAGCGACGAACCATATGACGAGCCGATTGAGCGCCTACTGCTGGCGTCCGGTTCGGCCGAAGAACGCATCGCGGTCAGAGAGATCGGCGAGGAATTTTATCTGGGTGCATCCGGGTGGCGGCGTAGCCCCCTTGCTGCCGGTTCTAGTGAAGGGGCCGTTACTGGAATGTCCCCAGCGAAGTAGTTCCAATCCATCGGGCGGTACGCTTGTGTAATGCGACCCCTTCGATATTCCATCAATGTCACATTGGACGGGTGCTGCGATCATCGTGCAATACCCGCGGACCAAGACTCGCATCGCCACGCCATCGAAAACCTTGAGCGGGCCGATGCCCTCCTCTTTGGCCGGGTGGCTTACGAAATGATGGAGGCCGCGTTTCGGCCGCCGGCGCAGACGATGGGGAGGCCGGATTGGATGGAGCCCTTCGCCCGGACCATCGGCGCGGCAAAGAAGTACGTCGTATCGAGCACCCTACAGCGGGTCGATTGGAACGCGGAGCTGGTGCGCGGGGATCTAGGGACGGCTGTTCAGCAGCTCAAGCGGGAGCCGGGTAAGGGATTGTTCGTGGGAGGCGTAAAGCTCCCGTTGGCGTTGGCGGATCTGGGATTGATCGATGAATATGAGTTCGTGGTGCAGCCCAGGCTGGCGGGACACGGACCGGCGGTATTCGCGGGCCTGTCGAAGCATATCGACTTGAGGCTGGTGAGCCGGAAAGAGTTCAGCTCCGGGGCGGTGGCGATGCGGTACGAGCCCAGAAGGTTCATGCGCGCGTAGGCGTGTTGCCCCCATGGAACTGGCCGAAGTGACGCGCCAGAAAGGTGCTGATGGTAAGCGCCCCCAGACCGAACGCCAGGATGTGGCTGGTTGCCCGCGGATGAAAGTCTCCGACGTGCATGGTGAGCAGATATCCGACGACCGCGTTAAAGAAACCCCAGAGAACATTGACGGTTGAAGAAGAGAGCCCTTTGCCGGGCGGTTTAGCGAAGGGGCTTTGGAGGGGGCGCCCCATGGTGCCGGCTACAAAATGGGGAATGCCGTTTGCCAGGAAAATGCCCCCAAAGAAGTACGACACCAGCGAAAGCCAGCTCATAATGCAGCGCTCCTTTTCTAACAATCGTTAGAGTCTTCCAACAAACTTTACAGTAGCGCGCGTTTGGAGAGCGAATTCCTCGTCAGCCGGTTCTATCGAAGGGGGCGTTACTAGAACGTCCCCAGCGAGGTAAACTGCCCGGTCGGCGTGAACTCCAATCCCACTACCGAGATGTCGGCTGTTGGCGCGGTGAACTTAATGGAACCGCGAACCCCCGCGACTGCGGGATTTAAAATCGGCGCAACAAAAGTTTGCTGGGTATGCGGCTGGAGAACCAATGAAGCGTTGGACTGCGCCCCGCCGTCGGTCACAAACAACATGGACACGGTAATCGTCTGTGTGGAATTCGTGTTCGCGATCGCGACGGCTGTCACATCATTCTGCGTGTTATCAAAAGGCATCAGGATACTGTTGCTGGATAAAGTGGCGATCTCAGTCCCGATTGAATCCCTCTGGCTTCCGTCATTGAATTGATAGATCGTCGTGACCCCGATCTGTCCGCTGCTGGCTATCTCCGCCCAGCCCTGCTGCAGGATGGTGGAAGTTCCGGGACTCTGCGCGAAGTACGAAGCCCCGGGGGCCAGCGTGCCCGTCAGCACTCCCGGCGTTCCGTTCAGGATGGGAAATGGCAGGAGCGTGCCGTTCTGATTCCAGAATTGGAAGGTGTAAGTGACCGGAACTTGATCCGTGTTGACGATTGCGAACCGCACACTCCAGCCAGACCCATCCAAAATCTGCGGAACTCGAAGAGCGCTGGTGAATGATTGCGAACTGCCGATGCTCAGGCTGAAGGTTTGGGTCGCGGTCGAAGACGCCGCATCCACTACCTTCATGGTGAAGCTCAGAGTTCCCACAGCAGTGGGGTTGCCCGAAATTTGACCCAAGGTGGTTGGCGAAAGTCCGGATGGAAGCGCTCCCGAGACCAGCGACCAGGTGTAGGGTGGAATGCCTCCAGCGGCGGTAAGCGATTGCGAGTAGAAAGTGCCCACCGATCCCAGTGGCAGGGTCTGTGGCGCAGTGATCGTAAGCGGGGACGCCGTCGACGCGATCGTGAAAGTGGCGGAGTTCGAAAGTGACCCGCCGGGATTCTGCACGGTGATGCTGGCGGTGCCGATATTCGTGATCAGATTGCCGGGCACCGTCGCCGTCAATTGCGTGGCGCTCACGAAGTTGGTCGCAAGCGGCGAGCCATTCCATTGCACCAAGGGCCCAGAGGTGAAAATTCCCCCGGAGGATAGAAAATTACTCCCGGAGATCGTCAAAGTGAACGTCGATCCCCCGGCGACAGCCGAGGCCGGACTCAGCAAAGTGATGACCGGGCCCACTACAGCCACGGGGTTGATATTAAACGCGAGCGTATTCGAAGCTGGGCTTCCCGGGTTCACTACGGTTACGCTGGCGCTGCCCACACTTGCGATCAGGCTGGCTGGCACTGCCGCCGTCACCTGCGTCCCGTTCACGAAGCTGGTGGAAAGCGGCGTACCATTCCATTGCACTGTCGCACCCGAAACAAAACTAGAGCCGTTGACCGTAAGGGTAAACGCCGGGCTGCCCACGGTGGTCACATTAGGGTTGAGCGAAGTTAGCGTGGCGCCACTATTGGTAGCGGCAAGCGCGACATAGCCATAGTACAGACCTGTGTTCTCCAAACCAACGACGTCACCCAAGTTGTTAAGACCCGTGGCCGAATCTATCGTACTGTCTGTAACGGTGATCGCAGTAAAGACGCCGTTGGCGTCTAGAAGCCCCAATAATGGGGTAAGCCCGGAAGTTCGCGTTCCCAAAGTGACAGCGATCTGGCCGCTATTGTTGATGGCGGCCGAATTACAAAAATAGGCCGGATAGGCCGACGTGTTTATCACCGTGAACACGCCTGCCGAATACACGAAACATGCCGTAGTGCCACCAATTCCCGCGACCCCAGTGATGCTCCCGGAATCGTTAATACTCTGGAACTCTGTATATGTTGCCCCCGGGTAGTCGAAAGTCGTGAAGGCGCCGCCGCTGTACATGAAAGCATGGTCGGCAGGGGATTGGTTGGAAGGAGCTTGAAAAAATCCCACCACCTGGCCGGAGTTGTTTATACCTCTTGGCTGGGTGAGGACCGCTCCGGAAACATTGAGTGTGGTAAACGAACCGCCGTTGTCGATGAATCCGTTTGAGCTTTGCGGGGTCAATGCGGTAGTGGTATAGTAACCAACGATCTGGCCACTGTTGTTGATCCCGGTGCCCACCGTGCTGTTACTTCCAGGGAAACTAAAGCTTGTGAACGTGCCGTTGCTCCAGGTAAAGCCGTAGGGGGTAGAGCAGAAGATATGCAGGCATTGCTGCGTGATCGAGTAGGTTCCAACCACCGTGCGCGAATCATTGATTCCATTGGGAGTGGTGCTATTAGCATCGGATCCCTGGACGTCCAGGATGGCATAGGTATACGACGCTCCGCTGCCAAGACTGGCAACGAGCAGCGTGAGCACAAAAATACTTTTCAACTAGAATACCTCCGATATCGGCACTAGACCTCATGGTTCGGGGCTGTACCCGAGAGCTCGTGACTCAGTATACAACGGCGACGAGATCCGGCACGTTCGCGCACCGGGTAAAATGGCGATTCGAGCCGGCGGAAGGCCTTACGGTCCTCCGGCATTCGGCGGCAAGAAATGGGCCGGGCCTTACAAGCCAACCCCGTGAGGGTGCGTTCCGAGGCGACGTTGAGATTGCAGGCATGAATCTAGGCGAATAGACGCAAGGAAGTCCGAGCGGGTTCCCAAACTTCACCAAGATCTTAGTGAATCCGAGCTGTTCTTCTGAGCTGCCTAGAACGCCAATCTAGCCTGAAACTCGAGGCGGCGATTGTTGGCGCCGTCCGCGTACGCGCCATTGCCGCCGATTTGATTGGATTCTCCGAACAGCGGTGAATTGATATTGCCGACGATGGGCCCCGGGTTCAGGTGATTTAGCAGATTCCGAGCCGAAACCGATAAGGTGAGCTTCTTGTGCTCGCGATAGACGAACGCACGCGACAAGCGTAGATTGACTGCGAACTCTCCCGGGCCGCGTCCGTAATTTCGGGGTACGATTTTCTCGCCTGGCGCAGGATCGGGATCGAACGACCCGTAGGATGTGGAGATGACTCCCGATTGATTAGGGTCAGTGGCGAATCCCGGCCGCGCGGTCAGAACCGTATCGTTGTAAATATCCTGACTGGTGGTGATATTGAACGGGGCCCCCGATTGCAGAATGATGAACGGGTTCCACAGCAGGCCGAACTTCGAAGTGATCGATCCACCCAACGAGACCCGATTGCGAATGTCGTTCGATGCGGGACCATATTCTCCCAGCATGCTGTACTGATTGGCGGGAAACGTACTTAATCCGTCTGTGTTGCTTCGGGCGTTGGCCAACGAATACGTTCCGAACAGAGAAATTTTCGAAGTCAGCCGGGAATTGACGTTTGTCAGCAGGAGATCCTGGTTATAGAGTCCGGTCGATTCCATCTCGTAAATCGGACCCTTATTCGGGTACGGATATACGCCAGGGGCGAATGGCGCATTGATATTGCGCGAACGCAATTCATGCAACCCATGCGAGTTCGTATAGGTCACCGCGAGAGTCGTCTTTTTCGGCAGTTGCCTCTCCACGCCGATTGAGGATTGCATCACATACGGCGCGCGCACCGACGAACTGATGGTATGGACGATCTGCTGCGTTCCGGATTCCTCAAGCATGGCCTGGGAAGGAATCGCCGGATAGCTATCCGGATTGACGATGATGAACTGCTGCTGATTGATTCCGTTGTAGCGCTGCGCGACCAAAATATTCTGTTCCGAGAAGCGGTCGTAAAATATACCGAATCCTCCGCGGATCACGGTGTTCGGAGTCTTGTTCTTCGCCGGTCCGCCTGGCGCCCATGCAAAGGCGACGCGCGGCGCGAAGTCCGAATGGTCCCGGATATTGTCCTGCGTTTCGTATCGCACTCCGAGACTGAGCGTCAGATTCGGTTTCACTTTCCAGTCGTCGCCGGCGAACAAACCGGCATCCACGCCGCCGACGTACACTACCGGATCGCCGGTATTGATCGAAAACTGAGTTGCTCCGCCGCCGAGCGCGCGGATCATCTGCGCCGGCATACCCATTTGCCCGAACAAAAGCGTCCGGCGATACTGCTCGATCGAAGTGATGGTCGTGCAGCCCTCCGCTGGAGTGGCCGGATTGCAAATCACGCCTGGCACAACGGGCTGGTCATTCGCACCGAGAACGGGAGCATACGCGCCGCCGAAAGTATAGGTCCCGTTGAAATTTTGCCCGGACTTATCCACGATCGACACTGCCCGCAGCCGCGCGCCGAATCGCCAAGTGTGCGCGTTCGTGATTTTGGTTGTATAGTTCTGAACTTCGTAGTGATGATGAATAAAGTCGTGCAGTCCGGCTGACGCGCCGCCGCCATTGAAGGCATTCGCCACCACGATGGACGGATCGCTGCTGTCGGGCGTCTGCGTCGCATTTTGATGGCGAAATTGAAAGCGCGTTTCGTTCACTGTACTGGCGCCGGCGAGCATCGTTTCCGTAGCTTGCACGGAATGCTCCATCATCGAAGACCGGTACGACTGCGAAGGCAGTGTGAAATTTCCAATGCCGGCATTATCCGATGTGTTCAAGTTGGGTTCATAACGAACCGTCATCGTGTTCTTTGCGTTCAACTGGTAATCGATGCGCGCGCCTACGTATAAGCGCTGCAATGGACTCACCGCAATGGGGCTGAATGAACTCACAATGGCCAGCGTCTGCGGATTCAGCGTGATCGCATTGACCACTTCGCCGTTGTCGATAAAACGCTGGTCGAAATCCAGGAAGAACGAGCCCTTGGCGTTGATTCGTCCACCGAGGCTCCCGCCGAAATTCTTTAAGTTGAATGGCGCCTTTTGAGAGCCATAGGGATTGCGCGAATTGAAGAGGCTGTCGCCATAGCCAAAATACGCCTCACCCCGTAGATGGTCGGTTCCTGGTTTCGTAAGGATTTCGATATGACCGGTGCCAAGGGTATCGAACTCCGGCGAGAACGGATTCTGATTGACACGAACTTCGCGGATGGCATCCTTACTGGGCAATGTCCCGTCGCCGGCCGTAAAGCCGTCTATGAAAATCTGCCCTCCGTTCAATCCCGCTGACGGTCCAGCCAGCGCTTGCAAATCTGTTATCAGATCGTCAGCGTCATCGGCAAGCGATGCCAAATCGTCACTGTGCATCACCTGCGCCGATGCGCTCTCCGTCGGATCGAGGTGTATCTCCTGCTCCGACGTGTCCGTCACTGTGACTTCCTGATGTCCGGCGGCGACTTCCATTTGAAGATTGAGAGTATTGTTGGCGGGTTCGATTGAAACCGCACGGGTTTCGTGCTGAGCCAGACCGGGTGCGGTCACCTCCACGGTCCAGTTGCCGGGTTGCAGCCCGCGGAAGACAAAGTTGCCATTGTCCCCTGCCGTGACCGATCGATTCTGGCCGGCGGCGTTCCGAACTGTCACAACCGCCCCCGGGATCGACGCGCCGCTCGGATCGGTAACGACGCCTCTCAAAACTCCCGTAGTCTGCTGGGCCGCCAGGTGAAGAATGAAAAAAAGAAAGAATACTGCAAGGAGAACACGTTTCATGATCGGCCAGAGCTTGCCGCAAATAGCAAGCGCCGCTTCCGCGGACTTCCAGGATTCCCTCTAAGTTTCAAGATCTCTATCAGTGTACACCGCGCTCGCGATTGACCGGTTCGCGATTGCGTGAGCACGGAATTGCGTCCGGCGGTCCACTCTTAGCTGCCGCTTCCGCCCACATGGCACCCCTAAAACAAAAAGCTCAGAAGATTGGCGATATGCTCGCCTGATCTCCTGAGCTTTTTAACGTGTGCCGCTTCGAACGGACGCTGCTAGATGGCCGTCAGATCGATCGCAGCGTTGCTGTTGCCGAACTTGTCTATGTGGACGCCGTAGCGATCCGTCATACCCAGCATCAGGTTCGCCAGCGGAGTGCCCTTCGGATATCGAACGTGGCGGTTGCCACGGATGCCCATGGACTTGCCGCCCACGACGATGGCCGGCACGTTGTAGTTGTTGTGCACGTTGCCGTCGCTCATCCCGCTGCCCATGAGCACCATGGTGCGATCGAGCAGCGTCCCATCTCCATCCGGAATCGAATCCAGCTTCTTGAGGAAGTAATTCAGCATCTGGATGTGATACGCGTTGATCTTCGCGTAGGCCGCGAGCTTTTCGGGGTTGTTGTCGTGATGCGAGGTGGCGTGATGCGCCTCCGGAACACCGATTTCCGGATACGCACGGCCGGTGTTCTCGCGCGCCATCATGAGGGTGCTGACCCGCGTGATATCGGCCTGGAACGCCAGCGCCTGCAGGTCGAACAGCAGCTCCACGTATTCCTTGAACGTGCCGGGCACGCCCACCGGCTGATCCGGCACGGAGAAGTCACTGTTGGTCGACTCCGCCTTCACGATGCGCTGCTCTACGTCGCGGACGGCATCGAAGTACTCGCTGAGCTTCGCGCGGTCGCGCGCGCCGACATTGCGGCGGAGGTCGGCGATCTCCTCCGTGAGCTCGTCGAGGAGGCTGCGATCTTCCTTCGCACGGGTCAAGCGCTCTTGCACCGTGCTGCCCACGCCAAACATCCGCTCGAAGATGAACCGGGGATTCGTTTCAGAAGGCAGCGGAGTCGTCGGGGTTCTCCACGACATGCAGTTCATGTAAGCGCACGCGTAGCCGTGATCGCACGCGCCGACGACGTCGATCCGGTCGACCGTCGTTTCCAATGACGGAAGCTTGGTGTCGGTGCAGATCTTACCGGCGATGATCTGATCGATGGTGGTGCCTGCCTGGAGGTCAGCGCCTTCGGTCGGCTTCGCATGTACTGCGCTCATGAACCCTGGTGCGGAGCGCGGGTGCTGTCCGCCAACGTCGCCCTGGTCGGTCCCGGGATAGTTGTCGAGCCCGGTGAACACCGTCAGGCGGTCGTGGAAAGCCTTTATCCCGCTGAGCGTCGGCGACAATTCGAAATTGACGCCGTCCGTGGCCGGAGTCCACTGACCCATGTTGGCGCCATTTCCGATATAGACTGTCGCAAACCGGGGCGCGCCTTTCGATGCGGCACTGAGGGCGGGCACCATCGCATCCAGAAACGGAAGGGCCACAACTGCACCCATCCCGCGGAGGAAAGTCCGCCGTGGCAAAGCTACCTTAGTAATGATCATTCCAGCCTCCTCAACCTTTCCAGCTTAACAACTTCCGGCCCCGGCTTCAGGCCGGGCCTAGTTAGCACTATTATTGCTACTCATGTCCACCGACATTCTCTCGGTAAACGGAACACTCACGACGATCTGCTGAATCAGCGATTCGAAGCGGTAATTGTCGCCCGCCGAACCTCGTTTGATCGCGCGTAATGCAGGCGTGTCGCTAGCCTCCAGACCGCGGCCTAGGGCATAGGTTAACAACTTTTCCTCTGCCGTGGTTACAAACTGATCCGAGTGCTGGCGGAGCACTTTCCGAAGCTCCACCGGGCCGTCGAACTTGGAGCCGTCAGGCAACTGGCCCGAGGCGTCAACCTTTGTTCCAGACGGATAGATCGCTCTCCATTCGCCGATCGCATCGAAGTTTTCGAGGGCGAAGCCCAACTGATCCATCTGGGAATGGCAACCGGCGCAGACCGGGTTCGCGCGGTGCGCTGCCATCTGCTCGCGCATGGGAAGAACCTTCCGCGGATCTTTCTCTTCCGCCAGCGCAGGGACATTGGGTGGAGGAGGCGGGGGCGGCGTGCCGAAGACGTTCTCGAGAATCCACTTTCCGCGGATCACCACGGAGGTCCGATTCGGGTACGACGTCGACATCAGGATCGCGCCTTTGCCGAGCAAACCACCGCGCACGCTGTCCGCGGGCAAGGTCACGCGGCGGAAGTCCTGGCCGATGATGCCCGGAATCCCGTAGTGCTTCGCGAGGCGCTCATTCAGGAACGTGTAGTCGGCGTCGAGCAAGTCTGTGATCGGGCGGTTCTCCCGGATAATGCTCGCGAAGAACAGTCTCATTTCCTCTTCGAGCGCCTTTCGCAGGTTGTCATCGAAGTGGAACAGGGTCTCGGGACTCGGCTGATGCGTTTGCACATTGCGAACTTGCAGCCACTGCCCCGCGAAGTTGTCGACCAAGGCCTGCGATTTCGGGTCGGCGAGCATGCGCTTTACTTGCTGGTGCATGACTTCGGGTTGATGCAGCGTTCCCTTCGCCGCCAGGTCCAGAAGCGTGTCATCCGGGATGCTGCTCCAGAGGAAGAAGGATAGCCGCGACGCCAAATCGATGTCATTCAGCCGATAGGGCGTGTTGGCAGCCACGTCCGGCGGCTGGCTTTCTAACCGGAAGAGAAACTTCGGGCTCAACAGGACTTTGCGCAGCGCCATTTCGATGCCCGACTCGAAGCCACCGTCCCTGGCGCCGGCGCGATACCGCAGCAGCAGGACTTCCATCTCGGAATCGGTCACTGGATGACGATAGGCGCGGCGTGCCAGCGTCGAGATAATCCGCTTGGCGCACGTCTCGTCGGTCGCCGATGAGGGGCTGCAGATCAGCACGCGGCGCCGGCTATCGGTGTCGGTACTGATGGACGCTGTGCCGCTCAACGGTCCGGTAATCCGCAGCCAGGAAAGTTTGGGTACGCCACCCACGGGCCGATAAGGCTCGCGTCGAACCGACGGGTCAAACAGGTCTTCGGCAACCGTCGCTGTCTTGGCGGCGAAGTACGCCTGAACCAGATGCTCGCCGCCTTTGACGTGCACCACGATCTTCATCTTCTCGAGCATTTTCTGCTCGTTCTCTATCCGCTTCGGGCCCAGCCGGTTGCGCCCGCTCCACTCCGGTCCGCCGAGCCCCGCCGACAATATGTTGACGCTGTCGATGGCCATATCGAGCTGATGAATTTCGGTCGAGAAGTTCTCGAACCCATCGTTGGCGCCGTTCTCTTTCGGGTGGGTCTCGATCAAGTAGTCGCCGTCGGCGGGAAAGACATAGTGAATGGCCAGGCCGCCGCGGGTGCCGAACGGCATCTCGTCGCTGAACCGGCCCGCTTCGCTGCGATCGGTCGGTTCGAAAAACGTCTCAGGTGTCGGCACGCCACGGGGACGTTCCAGTGCGACTTGGCTGATCTTCGCGGCGGCATTGAGGTACCGTTCCGTAAGCGCGGGAGAGAGCGTCAACGCGTCGGCGTTGTTGTCGAAGCCGTAACCGGCAGTGTCGGCCGGCAGCATGGACGCCACATCGATGTCGAGGGCCAGCAGGTCGCGGATTGCGTTCTGGTACTCGGTGCGGTTCAGCCGCTGCAGACCCGGACGTCCGGGATTAGGGTTGGCCAGGGCAGCGCGATCAAGCTCCGTTTCCAGATATCGCACCAAGCCATCCGCCGTCGCCTTGTCCGGACGCGGCATTTTCGCGGGCGGCATGGCGCCAGTCCCCAGCTTGCGAATCACCTTCTCCCACGACTCGATGTTCTTCGCCGGGGCGGAGATGTCGAGAGCGGTCAGCGCGAGGCCGCCCGACTTCAGCTTGTCGTTGTGGCATGTATAGCAGTATTTCTTGACCACCGCCTGAGAGGCGGCGGCCGGCGAGGCCGGTTCTGCAGCAGACTGTGGCGCGGCGGCCTGCGGCGCTGCCGGGGCAGCCGAAGCTTGGGACGTCGACTGCTGCGCTTTGGCGCGCACACCGTACCCCACTACAAAGATCGCGCACGTGCCGGCGATCAGGAACGTCAACCTGCGTTTCATCGAACAGCATCCTCCGGCGCTGCTTTTTTAGGATTGTCGTCCGGTGGCAGCATTTCTTTAGGAATCATGTTGGGACACAAACCGGGACAGGGAATTTCTTTCGCGCCAAGCTTGCGCAGCAGCACCGCTGTCTGCGGTTGCGCAGCGAACGAATTGCCGTATTCCACGCCGTCGGCGACGGCCAGCGGCGTTCGGCCGCTCTTGTCGATCACGTCGAGCTTCGCCCCTTTGTCGAACAGGTACTGCACTACGCTGTTGGCCCCTCGATAGGCGGCGGCGTGCATCGCCGTCTCTCCAGTGTCGGCCACGAAATTCACGTCGAGATGCTGTTCTTCTACCAGCAGCTTCACCGCTTCGAGCACTTCCGCTTCAGTCGCCCGGTCCTGGTTCGATGCCCACGCGATTCCCGCCGCCGCCATGAGCGGCGTGATGTTCAGGCCAGTGTTGATTTTCGGATCGGCGCCATGTTCTAGCAGAAGCCGCATCACCTCGACATCGGCGGAATAGGACGCAAGCAGTAACGCGGTAGCTCCCACCAGACGGCGCCGGTAACGTGCGCCCTCCCAGCGAGGCTCCATGTCGGTGTTGCGGCCGTTTACATCAGCGCCGTGCGCCAGCAACGATTTGATAATGCGAATCCGGTCGATGTTGACAGTAATAAGGATGTCGCTCACGTGCCAGTTGGCGACGTGCACGGCGGCCTGAAGCGGACGGCCCCACGAGTTGTTCCGGCCGTTGTCCCCTTTGCTACCGACGTCGCGGAGCTGCTCGCGGAAGGTGGGCGTCTTGAGTGTGAGCTTCACTTCGCGCGCTTTGCTGCCCGTAACGGTCACCTCCGTGGTGCCACCTTCAGCGTTTGGATCAGCGCCCTTGTCGAGGAGCAAGTCGACCAAATCGGCATGGCCATTGATGATTGCGATGAGCAGCGGTGTCGCGAAATCGCCCGATCGCTTCTCGTTGACGTCGGCGCCCGCCGCGAGCATCGCCTGCACGCTGGGCAGGTCTCCATTGCGCACGGCGAATAGAAACGGCGTGGTTCCCGCGTGGGACTTTGCGTGGATGTCGGCGCCCAAGTCAAGAAGAGCTTTCACCATCGAGCTATTGCCATCGGCGGCTGCCCACATCAGCGCCGTTTGACCGTTCCAGTTCTCCTTCGCGTTCACGTCGCCGCCGGCCTTAACGAGCAACTTGACCGCGTCGACCTTCGCTGATCGCGTCGCGTGCATCACAGGCGTCTCGCCGGTGTTAACGAAGTTGATGGGGTCGTTCGGTTTCGCACCCGCCTTTAGGAGGAGGTCGAGCACCGCCGCATCGCCCTGATCAGATGCGAGAGCAAGTGGCGTGACGCCGTACTTGTTTTTGGCATTGACATTCGCGCCGGCGCGGATAAGAGCGGCCGCCGACTCGGCGTCGCTCCGGTAGGCAGCCCAGTGGAGCGCGGTCGCTCCGTCGGGCTGCGGGGCATTCACATCAACCTTATTCTTAAGTAGCGTCTGGACAGCCTGAGCGTCGCCATGCTGGACGGCATCGGCGAGCGGCGACCGCGCTGGGCTTTTGACCTCGACATCGGCGGCGCCTAATCTGACCGCCAGTACAACCACCACTGCTCCGAGCCATCGTCGTTTGGATAGCATGCACAATCCTCAGTAGGCTCCTATATTAGTAGTGTTAAACCGGATTTTCAAGGCCAGGATGGCATATGGCTACCGCGACGCGGCCACCGGCGTGGAATTGTTCCCGTATTGCGGGAATGACGGAAGCGGATCCGATCCGCGGGAAAATGCCCCGTTACCGGGCCCTGCGGCTTTCGACGGGCTTCCTAGCGCTGTATTCCGGCGCGATTCTGCACGAAGTGAAGGCCGCGCAGTGGACAGGCCTCACTTGTGCGTCAATTATTTTTCGCGTTTACCGGGAGGCGGCACGCTTGCGTTGTTGTGCTTTTGTCTGTAGATCTGCCGGCTGTTCGCGTTCTGCTCCCGGTTAACTTGGTTTTTCTGCTGCTGGTTGAGCGCGCCGCCATTGGCGACCCGTTCGTTGTGAACCTGCTGGGCAACGCCTGCCTGATTAGAGTTGGAGCGAGCAGCTTCGCCCGAGGTCTCCTGGCCGCTGCGCAAACCTTGCGCGACTCGCTGCTGTTGGTTGGCTTCGCGATTGTCGACGGCGTTTGGCGTAATCGTGTTTCCGTTGTGTTTTTCGTTGTATATCTGCCGGCTCGCACCGTTCTGTTCGCGATTCACCTGCTGTTTCTCTTGATTGGTCAATGTTCCGCCGTTTGCTACACGATCGTTGTGCACTTGCTGATCGATGCGGGATTGAGTCCGTTCGGCGCGGGCGGCTTCACCGGAAGTCATTTGACCTGAGCGGAGGCCATTCGCGATGCGCTGGTCCTGGTTCGCTTCACGCGTATTGGGGTTATAGCTCCGGCCCGCTGTACGATCCGCTGCCGAGATAGGCTGGGACGCCGCGTGCTCTTGCGCAACCTGGCGATAGGCGATGGGGCGTGACATTGCGGTAGTAGACGGATGTCCTTGGTTGACGGAGGCTAGTTGCGAGCGATCCAAACCGGCATTGTTCTGGTGTTGCATCTGGTTGGGGGTCGGCTGGAAGTGGTTTTCGCCGCTGAATTGCTGTTCCTCGGCGCTCGGCGCGCGGCTGACACCGCCCGGCCCGCCGTTGAACGCGACATGGTTATTGTTGACGATGGTATTTTGCTCGACGATAGTCCGGTTCACGTAGACGTTGCTTACGCGAACGGCGCCGAAATTCGCAACGGCGCTGTTATAGGCGAACACGCCGCCGCGCCACTCACCACCGAAGAATCCAACGCCACCATATCCGAAGCCGTAGTTCACACCGCCATAGAAGCCGACGTGGGGCCCCCAATAACCGGCGTGCCAGCCGTAGACGCCGCCCCCGAAGCCCCAGTAGCCAGGGGTCCAAAGGAGGCCAGCATTTGGCGGCCGGACCCAGACGCCAGGGACCCAATAGTAGCCAGCCTCGCCCCACGCCCAGTAACCCGGCGTCCAGATGAAGCCTGGTGCGGGCAGAGGGGGCTGAACGTAGACCGGAAGCGCGGGAGGTGCGACAGGAACGGAGATGCCAATACCGATGCTGACTTGAGCCTGCGCGACGGGAAGCATCGCCACGATAACAACCAAGCCCACGGCCAGAGTAATCGCGCGTATTGCCTTGAGTGAGAGCATTTATTCCTCCTTGGCCCGGTGGCTGTGACACCCGTCAGAGCCTACCGGCTGCGGTTCCCACTATTAAAGCACTGCGGGAGTCGCTCGTTTGCTGTGGATATTCAAAGAAGTCCAGGGTCTCACCTCACCGCTTAAGTGAAGACTCCTATTCATCTGTATCTCTAAACGACAGTTCCGGTGCAAGGTTTAGCCCCGGAACGTTAAAATCACCTCATTTCCCGGCTTGCGCCCCTGCAGGGCCCAACGGTTAGTGATATTCCGGGTTGACGGGAGCCATTGTTGAATGTTATCTATAGAGTCTGACTGCGTCCGAGGAATCCAAAGCAGTTGAAATAGTAGTACAACAGGGCAGGGCGGTGAAACGCGCCGTCATTCCCGCGAGCACAGAGGAAAAAGAGAAGTAAAAAGAAGTCCATCAAGATGAGCTGGAGAAAGACAGCAGTCGAGCGAAGATCAGCCAGAGTGAAGTGCGGCTGGGAAGCTCGGTTCCCGAGGTTCTTCAAAGCTAAGGGGATTGCAGATTGAGGCTCAGGTTGAACAAGAGAACTTCCATCAATTCAATTCCAACAATTCACAAGGAGAAGGAAATGGCAGATTTTCGCAAATGGCTTTACGCGTTTGCTGGAGTAACGCTCCTGGCGGGGTTATCGGCCCCGGCAAGCGCACAATCAACGCTGATGCAGTGCGCAGGCTCAGCGAACAACCCACTGATTCGGGCCGAGGAGTATACCGCGCTGGCCGGTGACGTGTTTATCACCTGCACGGGCGGGATTCCGACCACGGTCAATACGTCGATTCCGAAGGCGACCATCACGGTGTTCGTAACCAACACCGCGATCACCAGCAAGCTGACCCAGACCAGCGACGATCCGAATTGGGATGAAGCGATCCTGATCATGGATGAAGCCGGTTCGTCCACCAGCGGCAACGGTTTGCTGAACTGCGGCAGCGGTGGCGCGCCCTTTGAACTCACGCCTAACGATCTGACCTGCAACATTACTTCGGCGAACGGCGACGGCACCGGCGATTACACCGGCACCGCAGCCCGTCCGAACGTGTTCCAGGGACGGTTGGTTGACGGTTCGTTTGGACAGGCCATTCAGTTCATCGGTGTGCCCATCGATCCTCCGGGACCGACCGTGTTGGGCAATGGTGAGAATGGTTGCGGCGCCGGTGTGACTTGCACCCCGACCCGCACGATGCGTATCACCAACCTGCGCGTGAACTCGGTTGCACTGAACGTCTACAATCTGGGTAATTCCTTCAGCTTGACCACCATCAACACGACGGTGTCCTTCAACGGCACCAACTTTGGTGGTAACCAGATCGTGAACGTGCAGAATGGCACGGTGCGCATCGGTTTGCTGGTAAGCCAGAGCACGGGTCAAGTGGATCTGCTCACTGGTGCAGCCACCTTCCTGCAGTGCAACGCTACCTCGGGCTATACCACGAATTCGATCCTGCTCTCCGAAGGTTTCCCGACCGCGTTTAAGGTCCGTAACTTCGCGCAGATTATCGCCAATGGTACGCCGCCCGGAATACCTGGCCAGTTCTATACCTGGAACGGCGGAGTTTTGCTGACCAGCCCGGACATTAACCAGAACGTGCCGAACGCCCTGTATAACACGGAAACCGGCATCAACTTCGATGCGGCCGATGTCACCCTCCCGGTAGTTGGACCGCCGGCGGTTGGCAACCCCCCGCCGGGAACTGGTTCCAACGGAACAGCTCCTGTCGGAACGCCTTTCACCAGCCCGGCCCACGCCACTGGCATCACCTCTGCCGGTGAAGTTTCGCAGGGTACGCGCTTCGCGATCCGCTTCGCAGGGATCCCGATTGGCAGCAATCCCAGTGTGCCGATCGAAGTGGACCTCGAGACCGGTGCGATCAATGCCGACAATGACACGGGCGCGATCGTTCTGATATGCGGCACCGACGCTCATGGCAACGGTGGCAGCACCGCGGCTTGCGCGACCAGCGGAATCGGCGGCACCAGCCCGATCACTCTGGATGCGAACGGCAACGGCATCGTGGTTTACGAAGTAGCGTTTGCAGATCCGAACGCTCTCGAATTCGCGAATGTCGTGGTGTACGTCAACCCGACCGTCAACCTGAATGCCAACCCGCCGGTGGGTGGCACCCCGCAAGTGGGTGTGACCGGCACCGCAGTCGCCAGCTTCGCTCCGTACTACGCCACCAGCACTCCGGGCGTGGGCGCGGCGGAACTGTTGACCTCGGCATTCCCGATTCCGCGCTTCGTGGATAACCCGCTCCCCACACCTCCGGTGAGCCTGTACACCTACGGCAAGTGCGCCTGCGACATGCTGTTCCCCTGGGTGGTTGGAAACTCGGCCATCAATACCAGCATCGTGGTAGCGAATACGTCGCTCGATCCTTGCGGTGGTTCTTCCTGCGCGGCTGGCTTCACGGCCTCACCGCAGTCCGGGAAGGTCACCTTCTGGTTCTTCGGGACGGCGGACTTCAACTACAATCCGACGACCTTCGGCAGCGCTACGAGTGCGAGTACGGTGATCCCGTCGCAGCAGTCGGTGGCGGTTCCGCCGGGCTCGTATATGGCGTTCGTGATCAGCCCGTCCTCGACGGTGGCCGGGAATCAGACCGGAGGCAATGGTCTGAAGCCGATCCCTGGTCCGTTCGCGGGTTATGTCATCGCGCAGTCTGAATTCCAATACTGCCATGGCATCGCTTCGATCTCGGGCGTTGGCCTGAATCCGCAGACCTACCTTGGCCTGGTGCTCGATAAGGCCCGTTACGGCACGATCCTCACCAACAACGCGATCGTTCCGACAAACGCGTTCGAACTGCAGCGTACCACTCAGACGTATGCTGACGAACTCGAAAACTAACAAGTAGTGAATGGTGGAATTAAGGGGAAGGCTTCGGCCTTCCCCATTTTTTTTTGCCAGTCCATCGGAGGGGCGCGTCTAGAACATCCTGCCGGTTTGCGGCAAAATGCGCTGCGTGTCTCAACAAGCCCATCGATTTGATTCCCGATGACGATATGATAGCGGCCCTCACGCGCGGCCAGCCGTATCTGCCTTGTACCCAAAAATCATCATCTAAGCCCAGTCGCGCCATTTCCTGACCCGTGCCGCGTTCGCAGCGCGGTGGCTTCCCGTCAACGCCAATTAAAAATATCGCCTAGAGCAAGAAGTACGCCCGAAAGGCCAAGTGTGATCCCGAATGTGCGGTACCAGCGCAGGTAGAGCATCCGATCTCTAGGCCTGAGTTGATTCAGGTGTTTCCATCCCCAAAGCTTCGTCGCTTGGGCCGGAGAGACGGCAGCGAAAACCCCGAAGGCGAAGGCGATCGTGCTGATGAGCAGAGTCATCGCCATTACTTTTATTCCACGAATTCCGGATCCACGCGAGGTAGCTTATCGTCATCCCGCGCGGCCCAGACATAGAGGGCCGGCAGCAGAAAAATACTCATCATGAGGGCCGCCATTAAGCCACCGACAATCACAATCGCGAAGGGGCGCTGCGAATCCGAGCCGATGCCGTGCGAGGTAGCCGCCGGCAACAGGCCGAGAGTCGCCACCAGCATGGTCATCATGATGGGCCGCAAGCGCAGGATGGCGCCATCTTTCGCGGCGTCGAATATGGTGTGCCCGCGCGCGCGCAGTTGATTGATGTACTCCACCATGATCACGCCGGTCTGTACGGAAACGCCGAATAGTGCCAGGAAACCGACGCCAGAGGACACACTGAAATTGGTTCCGGTCAAATACAAAGCCACTATGCCGCCGATGGGTGCGATCGCCACGTTGCCGAAGATCAGGCTGGCCCATTTCATGGAGCCGAACATCGAGTAGAGGATCAAAAAGATCAGAAGCAGAGTGAGCGGGATGATGATCATCAGCCGCCGCTGAGCACGCTGCTGGCTTTCGTATTCGCCGGCCCAATCGATGTGATAGCCCGGCGGCAATTTCACCTGTTGGTCGACTTTCTGGATGGCCTCCTGAACGGCGCCGCCCAGGTCGCGGCCGCGCACGCTGTATTTGATCGCGATATAACGCTGATTTCCCTCGCGATAAATTTCCGAGGCGCCATCGGTTACCTCGACTGTGCAGAGCTGCGCCTAATGAAACGCGTTCTCCGGAAGGCGCCAGCAGGCGGATATTTTCGATGGCTTCTTTGGTGCCACGGTACTGGGGCAGATAACGCATCACCAGATCGTAGCGCTGCTCGCCCTGCAGAACCTGGGTGAGCGCGTTGCCTCCAACGGCGGTCTGGACGGCGTCCTGGACGTCGGCCACGTTGATCTGGAAACGCGAAGCCGCTTTGCGATCCACCGTGAAGTTCAAATTGGGCTGGCCCAGAACCCGAAACAGACCCAGATCTTCGATCCCTTTGACCGTGCGCATGATGTCAACGATCTGGTCGCCCTTTTCTTCAAGCGTCTTGAGATCGTCGCCGTAAACTTTGATGGCGAGCTCACCCTTTACTCCGCTGACGGCCTCCTCCATGTTGTCCGAGATGGGTTGCGAAAAATTCCAGATCACGCCGGGAAGCCGCGCCAGCTCCCGATTCAAGGCGGCGATGAGATCTTCCTTGCGCTGGCGGAATTCCGGACGCCATTGTTCCTTTGGCTTCAAGTCGACAAAATACTCAGTGTTGAAAAAGCCGGTGGTATCTGTACCATCGTCGGGCCGCCCGACTTGACTGGTGGCCACCGTGACTTCCGGAAAAGAAGCCAGAATGATGCGGGCCTGATTCGCCAGGTGGATGCCTTCACTGGGGCCAGTACTCGGCGCGAGGGTGCCGCGAACCCAGATCGCGCCTTCGTCCAGGTGCGGCAGAAACTCCGACCCGATGGCTTGGCTGAGCGCGTACGCGCCTGCCAGACTGAGCACCGCCGCGCCCACTGTGACCCAATGCCAGCGGATCGCGAATCCTAGCAGGTTGCTATAGATCCGCGTCAGCAACGTCATCAGCGGGTTATGCCATTCCTTGGTTCCCTTGGGGAACAAGAAACTGGCCAGCACCGGCGCTAGAATCATGGAGAAAAGTAGCGCTCCTAAAAGAGCAAACGCCACCGTCCAGGCCATGGGCTTAAACAATCGTCCTTCCACCCGCTGCAAGGTGAAGATGGGAGTGTAGGCGGTGATGATGATGCCGATCGCGTAGAAAACCGGGCGCTGGACCTCATGTGCAGCCTCAAAGATCCGCTGCTTCGCTGTTTTCTCGCTGGGGTTGGGTTGTCCCAAGTGGCGGACAATGTTCTCGACCATAACCACCGCGCCGTCCACTACCATTCCGAAGTCGAGCGCGCCCAGAGACAACAGGTTGGCCGGAATCTTTCTGAGGTCGAGACAAATGGATGCGAACAGCAGCGAAAAAGGAATGGTCAGAGCCACGATTAGGGCGCCGCGGAGGTTCCCCAGGAACAGGAACAGGATAAACACAACCAGGACGATGCCTTCCGTGAGATTGTGCTCGACTGTGGCCGTCGTGTAGTGAACCAGATCGCTGCGATCCAAGGATGGGAATCATTCTCGGTGTCTTTACGGCGGTGGTGGGATGGGAATCGGTGTGGGTGCGCCTTTGGACGCCGGACCCCCTTGGCATTCGTCGCCAACTGGCTCTGTCCACCGTGCAGATGATTCGCTCCCACCCGTGGTTTGGCACCGGCCTCGGAACATGGCCGACGGTTTATCCGCAATACGCCCTTATCGACGTCGGGATCTTCGCGAACCAGGCGCATAACGACTGGTTGCAGTGGACCGCCGAAGGAGGCTTTCCTCTCGGCGTCGTCATGCTTACATTGTTCTTATGGTGCCTGCGTCCGGCGTTCCGCACGGTTTGGGGCCTCGGGATTCTGGCTGTATTTCTACATGCGATCGTGGACTACCCGTTTTCACGCCCTGCTCTCGGTTCCTGGGTCATCCTCATTCTCGCCATGCTGGCGGCTGAAGGACGGCCTATTTCCTCTGGTACTTCTCGAACCAGTAGCGCAAATAAAGCTGCGTTCTCATGAAATTCGAGGGGATCGAGCCGGTGCCGTGGTATTCCCCGTTCATCCGCACCATGGCGGTGGGGACGCCGCGTAGTTTGAGCGCTTCGTAAAACTCCTCTGTTTGCGGCATGGGCGTGCGCATGTCCAGCACTCCCGTCATCAGCATGGTCGGCGTCTTCACGTTTCCCGCATACATCACTGAGGAGTGCTTCAGATATTCCGTGGGGTCCTCCCAGGGTGGGTTCTTGAAGAAGAGCGAGTAATAGTTCGGCTGCGCGTCCACGATACCCGCGAACGAAAGCCAGTCGGTCACAGGGCAATTGGCCGACGCCGCCGCGAACCGGTCCGTATGGCCCACGGCCCAGGACGTGAGCACGCCTCCGCCACTGCATCCGTACACGAAAAGATTGCGCGAATCGATGTAGCCGCGCGCGATCACTTCGTCCACACCCTTCATCAGGTCGGTAAAATCCTTGCCCGGATAATCGTAGTTGATGGCGTTGCCGAAATCGGTTCCATAACCGGTGGAACCGCGCGGGTTGGTGTAGACCACCACGTAACCGTTCGCCGCGTGATCCTGGTATTCGAAACTAAACCCTACGTCGTACATCCCCGCCGGCCCGCCGTGAATGCTGAGGATCATCGGATATTTTTTCTGCGGATCGAAATCCGGGGGCTTGACGATCCAGCCTTGGATCTTCAGATTGTCGACCGAGGTGTAGTTGAACTCCTCGACGTTACCCAGTTTGACGCCGCGCAGCAAGTCATCGTTCACCGCGGTGAGTTGTTTCGGCTGCGGCCGCGCCAGGTCGAAGGTGACGATATCGGCCGGCTTCGCGGAATAGGTAAGAAGGCCCACCGCCTGGCCATTCTTGGTGGTGCTGTTGACAGTGAGCACGTGCGAGCCGTTCGTCACTTTTCGCACTTCGTTGTCGAGGGAGGCGTAGTACAGGTTGCGGCCGCCGCTCTCGCTGACATTAAAATATACCCCGCTGCTGTTCGCGTTCCAGATCAACCCGGTGGGCGTGCGATCCAGCTTCGGCGTAAGAACGCGCGGGTTCGATCCGTCGATGTTCATCACGTACAGGTCGGAATCCTTCCAGGCCTGCATCACGAAATCGTAGCCTGTATAGGCGACGTAGCGTCCATTCGGCGAGACCACTGGATTCTGATTCTGCCCCTTGCGGGTGGCCAGCTGGCGGACCGCTCCGCTATTGGTATCGACGGCGTAGATGTAACTTTCCTTGGGGCGATAATCGGCGTCTTCCGCGCGCAGCCCGCCAAAGACGATCTCTTTGGCATCGGGAGTCCAGGAAAGGCCGCTGCCGCCGGGTCCGCCCGCCGGGCCGTCGTTAAAATTTCCGGTGGTCAATTGCCGCGGCGCGCCGCCGTCGGCCGACACCACGAAAATGTGACGGAAGCCATTGGGCAACATGCCCTGACGGTCCGCGCGATAGCGAAGCCGCTCGACGATGGTCGGATCGGGGGTCCACTTCGCGCCCTCGGGACGTGGAGGCAGCTTGATGTTCCACGTCTCGCGCTGCGCGACCAGCTTTGTGAAGGCGATCGATTTGCCGTCCGGCGACCAGGAGATTCCGGAGGGCGCCTCTTCAAGGCGGGTGATCTGCGTAATGGCTCCCTCCGCATCCATCCAGCGGACATGGATCTGGTTCCCTTTGGGTTCCCCTTCCGCCATAAAAGCGATCCGCGATCCATCGGGCGACCAGCGCGCTCCCGAACCCTTCGCCAGAAAGCGTTGGCGGCTGCCATCCACGTCCATGATGTAAAGCGCCGACTCGAATTTGTCGTTCATCTTGTCCACCCAGCGGCGGGTGAAAATAATTTGCTTGCCGTCGGGAGAGATCTCAGGATCGGACACGTTAACCATGTCGAGATACATCCCGATGTTGATTTTGCGAACGGACTCTTTGCCGACATCGGCGGCGCAGAGCGCGCCGGCGACGAATGCGACCGTGATGGAGCATCTGCGGAAGGTTTGCACGGTTAAGTCTCCTTCCGGCCTACTTTAGCAGCTTGCTGCGCTTCCTGTAGGGCGGCCAATTTTGGCTGCAGCCTGCTTTGAGCAGGCTTTTCGACAACCACCAAAGCCGCCTGAAATGCGGCTGCAGCCAAAATTGGCCGCCCTACACACGGCCTCGAATGCGATGGCGAAAGGGACGCGCTCGTCTCCCAGTGGGCGGCTCGTGATAGACTCACTCGCCAGGGCACTAGGAGGAACTACATGGCGTCAGAAGGAGCCGCAGCAGTTGCGATGATCCAAGCCATCAAGCCCACGAGCGGCGCGAATGATCCACTGATCGTGCTTGTGGAGGAAGGGCTCTTCAGCAAGAATTATCAGTTGGGTTCCAGGAGGTTAACCAACAGCGATGACCATTCAAACTGGCGGTAGACAGATTCTGATTCACGGCTTAGCGCTTATTCTGGCCGGACTGCTGTGGGGGTTCGCCCCGCCGGCGACGCCGTTTCCACGGCTCGCCTTGGGCGCGCACATTCAGTTCGAGACCAACGGACTGTTGTTCATGGCCGTCGGCATCCTTCTGCTCGCGGTACCCAATCGCGTTGGACGGAAGGCTTTGTGGGTGATGGTGATCTCGGCGTGGTTGACCTGGCTCATGGCCCTGTCGGAGGTGGCCAATTCCTGGTGGGGCACCAACCAGATGCTGCCCATCGCCGCAAAGCAGGCTGGAGCGACAGGCGCGGCGCCATGGCAGGAACTCATCGTGAAGCTCTGCCACATTCCGGCTGCGTTGGGCTTGATTCGTCTCCTTCGTCCTGCTCATCATCGCTTTCGCGAAGGTCCGCGAGCCCGCCGAGTAGGAACCTATGCTTCCTGCCACCATGAAACAGAATCGGGAACGTATTCTCGATTTGGCGGTCGCCTGGGATCCGGTTTTGGCATCGTGAGCAACTCCGCGAACGGCAAACCCGCCGCGGCGTGAATCGTGTACGGCAGACTGGCAATGCCCCCGATAGGCGCGACTGTCCGCGATTCGGCGACTACATTCATTTGCGGCCGGACGATCTCCGGAACAGGATCGGGCGGGATTGGCTGCCGTATCGCCGTCGGAATTCGTTGTCCTGCGCGACGCTTTACAAAGTCTAGACCGGCAACCAGAAGGGCGAATCCCAGAATGCCCAGGAGGATCGATATCGGGGCGAGAAGCATATGCGTCGATCATAGGCTGGCGACTAACACCTGGGAATAGGCGTCAGCTCCCAATCCCCGTTAGTACAAGTGGCGGCAGGGGTGGATCCGCCGTACTGGACCACTCCCGACGCTGGAGTCACTTCGAGGAGAGCGCCACGACTCCCGGCATGTTCGGCATGGTCTCCGTGAGGATGGCGTTCACCAGTCGCGCGAGATCGGATTCGCCAATCAGCACCCGCACGATTTCAATCCCCGTCCGAAACGCCGGTTCGTCGTCGCAGTAAACCACATGACCGAACAGGTTGCAGTCTCCGATCTGCACTTTGACGGTCGTATCCACTGCGAGCCGCATGGAAAGGCTGGCGCAGATACCGGACTGCGAAACGTTCACAATCTGGCCCGAGGCGATCCGATCCGGTGACGCGATATCGGTCACGATCGCCGCCAAGTTCGTCGGAAAACGTTGCTTCAGCCGCCGGTCCATGCCTACTCATCGGCAGGTTTTGGAAAACTCAGCGGGCGAACAAAAGCAGAAACTATTATTGGCCTCGTTTCGGCGATGGCCCTTTTGAAGCCACTTCGTTTTCGAGATACAGATCCAGATGGGATTGCATGAACGCCGGCGCGCCGCCATAAATTGGCGGCCCCACTGCCAGTGCTCAATCAGTAGTGCTCAATCATGATATGCGCCATCGGGCCGCCGGAACCCATTACCCACGGCAAACCTGGCGTAGGCTCTTCGGGAAGGGAAAGACTGGCCCCTGTAGCGTAGGGTATGATCACCATCTGCCACGATTTGATCTCGGCGGTCGTGGTATTTGTGGCTGCATTGTAGCCACTCAGGGGTCCTCTCATCTGGAATCCAATTGTGGTGTGGGGCGGGAGCTTCAGTTTGCCGGACTTGATTTCGCTCTCGATGGTTTCGTCAAGCACTTTGGCATCGACGGTTTTCCCGCCGCGCGCCAATTCCATCCTCAAAACGTTTCTACGCTTCATGATGGCGAAAATCGATTCGTTATAGCAGTGCGCCCAAAAGATCTTGCCGGATTTGTATGCCTTCCCTGTTCCCTCGCTCTGCTCATGAATACAGACCATGTCGTTTGAGCCTTTTCGCGCCGTGGTATACGTGCCATCTTGGTAGCTGACGACCGTGGCCCCGGCCCGTAGCGACTCCGGAAGCGGCAGGACCGCGGCCTTGATGAAGGCGTTGTCGGTGGACTGCGCGAAGGCTGCGGAGCCCATTACGAAGGCGGCAAGGGCAGCAATCTCGACCAGCTTATTCATATTCCAGTTGGCTCCTTTGGAGAATTAGCGTAACTATGCCATAAGGTTTCCGGTATTGCAAGGCCACCGTGAATTGCAGCACCCCGCGCCAGGAATGACATAAAATCCAGCAATGACGATCCTGTCACAAGATCTGCCTTACGCCGTGCGGATACTGTTGAAGTCTCCCGGCTTCGCCCTGATTGCAATTTTCACTCTGGCGCTCGGGATTGGGGCCAACACGGCGCTTTTCTCTGTCGTCGATGGGGTGCTGCTCAACCCCTTGCCGTATCCACATTCAGAACAACTGGTGGCGGTTTCCGAAAAAAGGCCAGAGGACGAGAAGAGCCCGCCGGTCTATCTGAACTTTCTGGATTGGCAGCGCGAAACCCGTACTTTCGCGTCGATGGCCATCTATCGAAACAAGGATTACAGCGTGAGCGGCACGACGGACGCGCAACGCCTGAGCGGGTATATGGTTTCCGCCGACTTTTTTCCCACGCTTGGCGTAAATCCAGTCCTTGGCCGCATGTTCCGGCCGGAGGACGATCAGGTGGGGGCAGGGCCGGTTGTGATTCTCGGCGGTGGCTTTTGGACAAGGGCCTTCGGCGCCTCCCGGGAGGTCATCGGCAAATCGCTCGTTCTCAATGGGACGTCTTATACTATCGTCGGCGTGATTCCTGCCAACTTTAGATTCTACGGCCAGGATCGCGATGTCTACACACCCATCGGCCAGTGGAACGATGCGTCGTTTCGCGATCGCCGCATTTCCGTCAGCGCACACGTCGTCGGGCGGCTGAAACCGGGAGTTACCCTCCAGCAGGCGAAAGCGGACATGGGGGTCGTTGCGCGCGATCTGGCCGCGGCCTTTCCGGATTCGAATAAGGCCGTCGGGATCACGCTGGTGACCATGAAGGAGGATATCGTCGGCAATGTCAAGCCGCTCTTGCTGGTTCTTCTCGCGGCCGTTGGTTTCCTTCTGCTGATTGCCTGCGCGAACGTCGCGAATCTCCTGTTGGCGCGCGCGACACGGCGCTCGCGCGAGTTTGCCGTTCGCGCGGCCCTGGGCGCGAGTCACACGCGCATTGTCCGGCAACTCCTCACCGAGAATTTTCTTCTGTCGATCGTCGCCGGGATGCTTGGGTTGCTGTTCGCCTTTGGCGCCGTGAAAGCGGCGGCCAATCTTCTGCCGGGGACGTTGCCCCGCGCGGAACAAATCTCGCTCGATGGCCGCGTGTTGTTCTTCGCGATGGCTCTGTCGCTGTTTGCCGTGATGATCTTCGGACTTTCCCCTGCCCTCAAAAGTTCACGGGTGGATCTGCAAGAGGTCTTGAGAGAAGGCGGCCGCGGCTTAAGCGGCGCACGCCATCGGCTGCAAGGCGCCTTTGTGGTAGTCCAGGTCGCGATGACCCTCGTTCTGCTCATCGGCGCGGGACTGATGCTTCGCAGTCTCGCGGCACTGTGGCGCGTGAATCCCGGATACCAGCCGAATGGAGCCATCACTTTCAGTGTGTCGATGCCGTCCTCGCCCGAGACCACATCGGCCGAAACCCGCGCCCGCCTGCGTCAGTTCCACGATAAGATCCGCTCCATTCCAGGCGTGCGCGCCGTTTCCATCACGCTGGGCTCGCGCCCCATGATTCATGACTCCGCGGTGCCGTTCTGGATCGAGGGACGGCCGAAGCCGGCCAGTGAAGCGGAGATGCCTGGCTCGATGTTTTATCTGGTGGAAGCGGATTTTGATGAGGCCATGGGAATGACGCTTCAACGCGGCCGCTTCATCGCTCCGCAAGATAATGAACACGCTCCGCTGGTGATCGACATTGACGACGTTTTCGCGCGCACCTACTTCCCAGGCGAAAATCCCATCGGGAAGCGAGTGCATCTGGCCCAATTCGAGGTGCAGGCCGAAATCGTGGGAGTCGTCGGACACATAAAACAGTGGGGGCCGGGCGGAGACGCCAAGACGGCGATTGAGTCGCAATTTTTTTACCCTTTCATGCAGATGCCCGAGAAGCTGATGGCGCTAGCCGCGGGAGGCGCCGCGGTCGTCGTTCGGACCGAGGGCGATCCAGCTTCGATCATGAAGCTTGTTCGCCGCAACGTTCAGGAAATCGACTCTCGCGAGGTCGTCTATGCGGTGCAGACGATGGACCAGGTCCTCGCCGGCGCCCTTGCTCCGCGCAGACTCTCGATGATACTTCTTGGCCTGTTCGCGGGCCTCGCGCTGGTGCTCGCCTGCGTCGGGATTTACGGCGTGGTTTCTTATTTGGTCGGCCAGCGCACGCACGAAATCGGCCTGCGAATCGCCCTCGGAGCGCAGCGTAGCGACGTACTGCGCCTGATCCTGGGCGCAGGCGCGAAGATGGCGTTGGCCGGCGTGGCTGCCGGCGGCCTGGCGGCATTGGGATTAACCCGCCTGATTGCCAGCCAGCTTTTCGGTGTGACTGCTCATGACCCGCTGACTTATGCCGCAGTGGCGTTGTTATTAATGGTGGTCGCGCTTTCCGCCTGTTACATTCCCGCCCGCCGGGCGATGCGCCTGGATCCAGTGGCGGCACTCAGATGCGAGTAGCTTGGAGCAATTTCCCAGATAGTGAGGTCCGGGTGGGGCAAGCCGGCTGCTCGGCGGGAGATGCGTCGTCCAGCCCCATGCGTCAGAGTCGGTGTGAAAAGCCCAGTTTTGAATGTGGGGCGGCCTATCAAGCCAGCAGCCGCCCTCCGGGTGGCTTTTGTTTTCACCACTGAAAAGCCTGCTGGAAGCATGCGGCCGGCTAAATAGCCCGCCCACACGGATTCTGAGCCAGTTTTCACACAGACTCGTCAGCTTGGGGTTATTACGGTTCCTATCATCGGGCTGCCCTGGGGTAGTGAAGGAGCTCGCGGACAGTCCCTCGCCTAAGTAAGGGTTCCTTGCCCAGCCAATGGAACCCCTACCTTTACCGTTTACTTCAAGTAGACCGGCGCAGCCGTCGAACTCGCGCCGCTGGACGAAATAACCGCCGGCACAGATCCGGTCCCCGCCCCCGCCGGCACGACAACTTCCACTTGCATCACTCCCGCAATCTGCCCCGGGGCCGACCCCGCGTAAATCACCGTCGCCGCTTTGCCACCGATTGTCGCCGTCACCGGCGCGATGGTCTCCGCCAGCACCAGCGAGCCGTACTTCGAGCCGTCCTGGCCGGCCGGATCGGTCTGCCCTAATCCAGTCGCATACAGAACCAGCACCGACCCGGCTGGCGCGGCGTTTGTCGCCGAATTCAGCGTTCCGTCCTGATTCCAGGCCAGCGCCGCTCCGCCTGAGGAAAACAAGCCGGGCGCCGCCGCCGCTATCGCCACGGTCAGCGTCTGGCTGACGGTGGTTCCCTGCGTCACCACGATGCTGGCGCTGGTGCCCGTCAACGCCCACGGAACGATCACGTTGGTCTGATCCGCCTGCGTGTACAAAATCGGCGCCGCCGTGCCGTTAATGGTCACCGACGTACCACCTAACGAAGTCCCGACAGGCGAAACTGCCGAGGATACCGCCGGGCGCGGGCCGATCGTGATTCCCGACAGCTCCAAAATCTCGCCTGGGGCTATGGCGCCGGCCGCGAAGCTGGCCGCGTTCAGCGCGCTAATCACCTGCGCGGGAGGAGCCAGGCTCCCCAACAGCCCGTGCTGCGTCGTTGTGCCGTTAAAGATCCCCGCCGTGAAATAGAGGTACCGCACGTCGCCCGCGCTCCCCCCGTTTCCAAACAAGATCGCCCACAGGCCCTGGATCGAGATCGCCTTTCCAGTCGTATCCTGCAGCGTTCCCAGCAGGCTGCCGGCCTTCGGATCGAACGCGTTGATCTTTCCGTCGCCGAAATTGCCCACCAGCACTGCGCCTCCGAACGCTCCCCACCCCGCCGGAGCAATCGCGACGCCCCAGGGCGAATTCAGCGGGCCGCCCGAAGTCAGCCTTTGCACCAGATTCCCGTTCAGGTCGAAAATATCAACGGCGCCGTTGCCGATCCCAGGTTGGTCCAGCTTCTTGGTCGGGTCCTGCTTGGCATACATCACGTACAACTGGTTGTTGTAATTCCAGACGTTGAATGGGGCAAGACCGGCAGGCAGGCTCGGATCGGCGAAACCTCCCGCAACCGTCACCGGCTTGAACGTGGTGTCCAAAACGTCCACCGTGCCGTTGCTGAAATTCGCCAGGTACAACATCGGAGCCGTGCCATTGGTGGCGATCGCCATGCCCTTATAAACGGCACCCGCCGCAGAGTTGTCGATCATCACGGTCGCCACCGTCCCGCCGTTCCAGGCCGAAACGGTGCCATCCTCGGTGCAAAAGATGAACGACGCTTTGGTGCCGTTGGCGAGCAGGAATCCAGTGGTGCTGTTCTGGACCTGGCCTGTGGCCGCCGATGGAGACGAGCCTCCGGCCGCGGGCGGAATGGTCACAATCGTCGCTGAGATCGTCACCCCGGTGGTGGTATTCGAGTTGGTATAAACCGTCGTGTTTCCCTTTCCGTGATTGGTAACCCAGTATGGGCTGGTCGTGCTGAACGACATGCCCCACGGGTCGATCAGACTCGGGTCGGTGACGTCGGCCAAGCCTGGAGCACAGTGCCGGCGCTCAAGCGAAGTTTTCCCGGGCCGGTCTGCTGCATGCTCCAGGGCGACGACATGTTTCTGGAGAGTATCGTGGAACCGTACAAGTCGCAGGCCCTGGCGAGATGCGGCGACTGATGCCGCATTTCGACGGGTTCTTCGCCCACAGCGGCTACTATCGCGACTTCATGTCCGGCTACTTGGAAATCCTGCCCGAGCGCTTCGACCTGTTGCCGCTGGGCATCGAGTTGGAAGGCCACGACGGCGAACCGCACGACAGCCCCGACGGGCAGTTCACGATCGGCTACTTCGCGGATCTGCCCCGAGAAGGGGCTGCACCGCCTGCTCGACGCGTTCCGGATCCTGCACCGGAAGCATCCCCACGTAGAGATGCGGGCGGGCGGCTACCTGGGGCATCACGCACCGCGACTATTTTCGCGAATTGAGCCGGTCGGCTGCCGACCTCGGCCCTGCCTTCGCCTACATCGGCAGCCCCGGCCGCGAGGGAAAGGTGGAGTTCCTGAAATCGCTGGACGTGCTGTCGGTGCCGACGGTCTATCGCAAGCCCAAGGGCCTCTACGTGTTGGAGGCATGGCCAACGGCGTGCCGGTGGTGCAGCCGCGGCATGGTGCGTTCGTGGAAATGCTGGCGCTGGCCACCGAAGGGGGCCTGCTCGCCGAACCCGGCGACGCCGCCGACCTGGCGGAGAAGCTCGAACAACTGGTCTGCGATCCTCAGCTCCGGCTGCAGCTCGCCCGCCGCGGGCAAGAGAACATGCCAGGCACTTCAACCCGCAAACGATGGCCGAGCGCCACCTTTGTTCACACTTGCAAGGGCGGCTGCAGCCCGCGTTGACATGGCTCGCCCTCACAGTTTGTGGTTCTCTTGGGTGCCACGCAACGTCTGTGACGGAAGCCACTCTCATACGGCTTGTAGGTTTGCATCCAGTAATGCTTTCAGTTTCTTACTGAGGGTGCGGACAACGGGAGGTCCGGGAGGCTTGTGCGGCTTTCGGCGTGGCCACTCGCGAGTGGCCTTGGGACTTGTTTGTTGACGTTGGTCTGCAAGGCATTTCTGCAGCTTTCGAGAATAACTCAGGTTTCTGCGGCCAGAATTCGGTGTCATCTCACGCCGAATGGCCAGGATGACTTTACGGGGGCTCACGACTTCCTGGCCCTCCGTTCCGCGGGAGCGTAGAGCGAGATCGGCGTGGGCCAACAGCAGTTGCAAGGCCAGCAACGATGCTTCCGCTTCGCGATGTACGAGGCGGACGGTGCGGCTGCACAATTTGACTTTGTTCAGCGTCCGCTTGTAGGTCCGAAACAGACCTTCATTACGCCACCTCCAGCGATAGAATTTGCCAGCATTCGCGGCGGACAGTTGCCGGGCGTCGAGGATGTTTGTGAGCAGCCACACATCGTGCTTTGTCTGACCCCGGGCTTTGATGCGAATCAGGCGGCAGCGCAGGGGTTCTTCCTTTCCCTGCGCGCTTTCAGGCCAGTAGAACACTGTCCCCTCGTCCCACTTGCTCAGTTCTACTTGTTCCATCGTGTAGAGATACATTTTCGAGGACATTCGCAGCAAAAAAGCCTGATTTTCACGCACAATGGCCCGAGCCAATTCGTAACCCATGTAGGCGGCATCGGCCACAATCAGACAGCGAGGCGGCAAGGTGCATAACAGCTGTCGCAAGTGTAACCGTTCATCCGCGGTTCCCGTTCCCAGCCGCCAAGACCATAACAGTCCCAGTCCCAGATGTACGAAAGCGGTCACCCACAGGTTCGGAGCCGAACCCTGTTTGCTCGACTTTCCAATGTGGGCCTCCAACTCGACGGAACGGGGACATTCGACTCGTGATCCATCGCAGCCCATCGGAATGAAACCATCGATTCGCAGTCGCTCCCCGTAGTATCGCAGGATCTGCTGCCGAACACCGGCTGCCAAGGCTCGCAGCGGCCGCAACGGGAGTCGTGCCAGCGCCTTCTGGAATCCTTGGCAAGTCTTCCCAGGGCGTCTTCGTGCTTCGTAACACATCACGTAGAAGCCACGAGCCGACTCAAACCGCTCCTCCTGAGAATCGCCGGCTACCCAGGTCATCGACAACAGCACAAGCACCAGCGGCTGCATATCCCATCGGGGACTGCTCCGTCGCTTGCCTTTCGACTGTCTGGCTTGCTTCCAGACCTGAGGCGTGAGAAACTCACGCAGGTAGCCCATCAACGATTGGGGCTTCCGTAACTGCCGCAACTTCCGTGATGCTTTCATCGCCGTTCTTCCTTGATTGAGTGATGGGTTTGAGCCACTCCATCATCGCGAAGAACGGCGATTTTTGCATCCAAAACCTCCGGCTAGCTGCCTCCTCAATTCCAGCACCCACAGGCGCTTCAGTCAAAAGTAGTCGACCTTCGGGAATCGACGTTGCGTGGCACCCAACCCGAATCACGACCGATCGGGATGCGTGAGTTCTCATTGTCGCGCTGCTTCAAGCCGGGGCCGCTGCCGTCCACACGCCACGACGGCCGTGTGCGCTCCGGCCGACCCGGCAAATGCCTGTAAACTTTTCGCCAATCTCCCAGTTTCCTGCCCCGTGAGGCTTGATAATTCTTCCCGCCGTCCGAGAAATGCGAACCTCCCATCGAAAAGACTTGCCCGTCCAGCTTTGAGTTGCCGCGAAATACGGTTGGGTGCCTCTTTTTGCGGCGGTGGAAAGGGAACCACGGTTATCACTCCCGACTCTGCGCTGGAGAAGACACCCATGACGCTCACCCACTGGCTGTCCCGCCTCAAACAACGTCCCTGCCGCATTCAGAAACCACGCCCACCGCGCGGCACGGCTCGCCGATTGTCTGCCCGCCCGCGACTGGATGCTGGAAGAACGGGTGCTGCTGTCGTCCGACCCCATCCTGATGCCGGGCAACACCCCCGGCATCACCAGCGCCGACCAGGTGCTCTACTATTACGGCAACCTGCCGAACGAGATCAACACGCAATACGAGAAGACGCTGACGATCTCCAACAACAGCGACCAGACGATTTATCCGTTCCTGGAAGGCAAGAACAGCCGCACGCCGGACCCCAGCGACCCCATGACCGCGCAGTCGTCGGCACCGGCGCGTTCCGATCCGTACGACCCGGCCAACCAGGAATATCGCGGCTACATCGGCTACACCCAGAACGGCGTGACCTACGCCGGCCTGCCGGCGAACAGCAGCATTACGGTCGTGGTGCCCATCGCCTTCTGGGACGGCGGCCGGGTGAACTTCGCGACCGACGGCGCCGACCAGTTTCAAACGGCGACCGACGGGGCCTCGGCCGGCGCTTCGTTTTTCTTTCACGACAACAACCTCCAGGCCTCGTACTTCGCCTACGTCGATCCCGCGCACCTCGACCGGCTGTATTTCCAGCCGATCTACACGACGTTCGACAACACTTCCAAGCACATGCCGAGCTCGCTCCAGTGGCACATGCCGACCGACTTGACGAACGGCATGTTGGTCACCGGCGCGGGCTTGCCGGCGTCGGGCCTGACCATCACCCTGGTCCCAATCAAAACTATGTGCAGTTGTCGGCGAACGCCACCGGCGGGGAACCCGTCCAGCAATACACGTTTTCCAACGTGAACAACGCCCCCATTTCGCCGACGGCCCGCTACACCAGCCCGAACTTCAGCCTGACGACGCCGGACGGCACGTCGAACAACGGCGACGTGATGTGGTATCACGCGTTGACGCCCAGAACCCCGGCAACGACGCCCCGTTCCAGCTCAGCGAAGTCACCTTCCGCAGCAATTATTACAACCCCAGCCAGACGCCCACGGGGTTCCAGTACCTGTTGGGCACTGCCCGCCGGAACGGGATTCAGCGCCAACACTTCAACCTGGCCGATTACGATATCTCGTTCGTCGACACGATCTTCATGCCGGTCGCTATGGAAGCCCCCGACGTCCCGATCCCCAACTCCCTGACCAGCGCTCGGCACCGTACGGCTGGGTCGGGTCGGCGGATACGCTTCCGAACCTGCAGACCCAACTCGCGGCGTTCGCCAACGGCAATCAGGACCTGGGCGACTATTTCGGCACCAACGGCTATCCGCAATATACAGCCCGAACCCCGACAACCTGGTCAAGCTGCCGTGGGCCAAACATCTTTTTGGCGAGCCCCGTGGGGTCGGCGGCCCTGGGCGATTTCGCCTTCAAGCAGAGCTTTGCCGACGGTTCGTCGCTCGATCTGCCGCTCAATCAGCTCAATAGCGAAGGCACCTCTCCCACCCAGTTCTCGATCGGCGGCGATCCCCAACACGCGATCCAGGGCAACGACCTGGGGCTCAACACCAACGACGCCAACACGTATCTCCTCGGGCTGATCCAGGCCGCCTTGGCACGCACCAGAAGTTTGACGTGAGCTACGTCCCCAGCGGTCAGACCACCCCCGTGTCGTTGGGCACCGTCACGGGCATGTACACCAACAACCAGAACCAGGTGATCGGCGTGCAACTGAACAAGCCATTGCCGTCCGGCGCCACGTCCAACCTGGTCTACACCTTCTCCGAGGAGCCGAACGATTACGCGGGCAGCAAGATCGCCAGCCTGTTCTACACCTGGGCGAACTATTACGCGACGACGATCGGCCCTCCCGCCACGGCCGCGACCAACGTCGGCGGCACGATCAACGGCAACATCCTTACGCAGTCGACGGCGGCGCGGACGGGGCTCGTGCCGGGAATGCCCATCACCGTCAGCGGCGTCGGCGGCGTGCCCGGCACCACTGCGTGATCCTGTCGGTCGGGAGCCGACAACAAGACAATCACCCTCAGCGAAGCGGCCGACCAACGGCACATTTCCTTCAACTTTGCCAAACCGTCGTCACGTCGATTGCGGGCTACGACCCGACTGGAAGACTCCGCTGCTTAAGAATTTCAACTTCCCGGCTCCGACCAGGCGTTTGCCCTGGCATTCTCCCAAACGGTCTACACGGTGATGGCGCCTGGAGCGACAGCGTTCCGGCGAACTCGTCCCAATGCTTGGGTCCCGTTGTTGTCGAATATCATCGGCGGGAACCTGGGGACTTCGTTCCTGCCCTATGGCAACACGACGTGACGACGATCCTCACCGTCCTGAGCAAATCGGTATTGCGGGGCGTTCCCGACTTCACCAGCTCGCTCTATTCGGATCCGTCGCATGGTATCCGGACCCGGCGACCGAGACCGGCAACCAGGAATTCAATGTGTTCAACCTGGATCCGTTCGTGTGGTTCATTCATCGAAAAGCTGGGCCTCTCGGGCTACGCGTTCGCCCTCGACGATGACGTGGGCAACGTCAACGCCACGGGGGCCAACTCGGTCGACATCGCCGTCGGAACTGAAGGGGCCTCGACCGGACTGCCGCAGCAGAGACCCCTACACGGCCATGGCGCCGTACGGCGTGGTGACGTCGAAGCTGCCCGCCCCGACGACGCACTCCAGCAGCCTGACCAAGCTGACGAACCCGCCGTCGTCTATCAGACGTCCCAGTACGATTACAACAACAACATCCTGGGCACAATGGTGAACGGCACGGGCGTGAAATGGGGACGACGATTCAGTTCACTCAGATTCCGTCCAATAATCCGGCGGGCCGGACACTGGTCCTGACCAACCCCGTGGGGGCTGCTTCCGGTTCACCCACATATTCCTTCTTTGGGTCACTCGTCTATATGGGGACGGTGTTGGCCAACAATCAGGGAGCGACACCATCGTCCTCGATCCAGGGAATGGCGCGGCCGATGCCTACAACACACTGAAAAAGATCGGGCCGCTCACGAACATTCAGATCACCGGCCCCGGAATTGCAGCGGGAGAGAGGTGACTGTCGAGAGCGTGGTCCAGGACCCGACGACCGGCGCCGTCACGGTGACGCTCTCCCGTCCCCTGATTCGAAATCTGGTCTCCCAACCGGGCGAGACCTACGCTTACACGTTCGGCACTCCCGAGATTGGCATTATTCGCGACCCCGGCTTCGAGTGGGGCACCGTGCAAGGTCTGACCGGCGGCTTCAACCATGGCTTCAGCTTTCGCAGAACACGGTGGATTGGACCTTCACGGACGCGTCAACCACTCGGTTCGCGGGATCGCGTTCAGCAACACGAGTGACTATACCCGCGGGAACCCCCGGCCTCCGCAAGGCTTGCAGGTCGGTTTCGTGCAGGGGCAATCGAGCATCAGCCAGCAGGTCACGCTGGGGAAGGGCCTACGTCGACGCAGCTTCCTGGCGGCCCAGTCGGCCGTGCACCCCGGTCAGACGCTGGAAATCTTCGTCGGCAATAACGCTGTGCCGATCGACACCGTGACGCCGGCCGGCACGAACTACACCAAGTTCACGACCGCGGCGTTCAGCGTCCCTGGCGGCAAGATCACGATCGTGTTCAAGGGGATGAAAGCGTCCGCCGCCACGGTCCTCTTGGATGAAATCAGCCTGACGGCGGAGCCGGCCACGCTCTTGGGCAGCGGGCCCGGTGGCCACGGCGGCGCGGGCGGCGGGGGTGGGCTGCTGGGTTCGCTGCTCGGCGAAATCGAGGGCGATCTCGGCTACGCCGAACGACATCCCCGACGACATCGCCAGCCTGCTGAGCGGTCAAGGTTCGCTCACGAATTCCAGTTCTTTCACTTCGAATTCGAGCAGCACGGTGACCGACACGTCCTCGACCCCCTCGACGTCCTCGACAAGCAAGAAAGGGTTCCAAGAAGGGGCATTAATCGATGCCTCGATGTCCGTAGGACCTGCGCGGCCCCGCGGGGGCCAAATTCGATAGCGAAGGGTGGAGCCCCGGCTTGCCGGGGCGGAACCCTGGATTTGCGGTTCCCACCGTCAGCGATCAGCCCCAACGGGGCGTCACCCGGTCGCGTTCCACGTCCGACTCGCGAACCAAGTCGGGCCTTCACTGGCCAGAGAAAACGGGACAGTGCTGGCAGGGCAAGGTCCGGGAGCCACACCTGCGTGATCCAGTCCCGAGCACAACGCGGCGGACCACCTTGCGCGGCCCCACAGGGGCCGAATTCGATAGCGAAGGGTGGAGTCCCGGCTTGCCGGGCGAACCCTGGTTTTGCTTGTGATCCATGAAAAATGGGCGTTTTCAGAGTCCCGCCGTGCCGAATCGTCGCAACCATTTCTTTCACAGAATGTTATGTTGGGTGCACGATTGGGCGTGGAACGTGGCGCTCTGACGGGTACTCCTTCTCAACGACCTCAGCGGCCCGGACAGGCTTCACCCAGCCCAGGCCCCGGCTCCGGGCCGGGGGGCCACAAAGAAGGCACTTCGGCCGCGACTTAGAGGCAAGGCTTCACAGCCAGAAAAATTCCACAGTTGCATAGGCCATCATCGCAGCCCCAATCAGCAATTTGCTCGCTGTGCCGAGCAATCGCCCAATCAGGGCGGCCTTGCTGATCGAGAGCCTTTCGATATCAGAGCGGCCCTTCCAGGTTTCGCCCAGGTAATGGCCGCGCAAACGCGCCGAGCGCCTCCGCCGCCCAAAGCAGCGATGATGGGACCGACTATTGGCACAGGCACGCCGACGAAGGCGCCCCCAACGCTTCCGACCATCGCGCCGAATATGGAGAGTACAATTGAGCGACGGCTCGCACCGAGCTTGGCAGCCCCGGCAGCTCCAGCGATCAGTTCCAGGAATTCGCCCAGCCCTGCCAACGCCAGCAGTCCGCCGACCGCCCACCAGCTCATTCCCAGTCCATT
>CAWCAP010000008.1:0-57545 GCA_963793395.1 Bryobacterales bacterium
GTGACAAGCACGGGATCATGGCGGTGGTCGCGTCGATCGAGTACGATCCGAATCGCAGCGCGCGCATCGCGCTGCTGCATTACGTGGATGGCGAGAAGCGCTACATTCTGGCTCCGGCGGGCCTTGAAGTCGGCCGCAAGGTGACGTCCGGGCCCGACGGCGGACATTCTGGTGGGCAATTCGCTGCCGCTCAAGAACATTCCGGCCGGCACGGTGGTTCACAACATCGAGTTGAAGCCGGGCAAGGGCGGGCAGATGGCGCGCTCGGCCGGCGCGCAGGCGCAGTTGGTTTCGAAAGAAGGCGACATCGCGCTGCTGAAGCTGCCGTCGGGCGAGATCCGCAAGGTGTTGGTCGAATGCGTGGCGACCGTCGGCCAAGTGGGCAATGTCGAGCACGAAAACGTCAGCCTGGGCAAGGCCGGACGCAAGCGCTGGATGGGCAAGATGCCGCATAACCGCGGCGTCTCGCATGAACCCGGTGGATCACCCGCACGGCGGCGGCGAAGGCAAAACCAGCGGCGGACGGCATCCGGTGACTCCCTGGGGCCAGCCCACGCGCGGCTTCAAGACCCGCAACAACAAGCGCACGGACAAGTGGATCGTGACGCGGAAGACGAAAAAGAGGTAGCCGAATAAACATGGGACGATCGTTAGCAAAAGGGCCGTTCATCGACGACCACCTGATGAAGAAGATGGAGGCCATGAACGTGAAGAGCGAGAAGAAAGTGGTGCGCACCTGGTCGCGGCGCTCGACGATCCTGCCGGAGTTTATCGGCCACACGCTGGCTGTGCATAACGGCAAGAAGTTCATTCCGGTGTATATCACCGAGAACATGGTGGGGCACAAGTTGGGCGAGTTTTCGCCGACGCGCACGTTCAAGGGTCATGCGGCCAAGGCTGCGCCGGAAAAGACGGCTAAGCCGGCGTCATAAGGAAAATATGGAAGCGAGAGCGGAAGCCAGATATCTTCGAACATCGCCGCAGAAGGCGCGGCTGGTGGTGGATCTCATCCGCGGCCAGAAGGCCGGCGAGGCGATCAACATTTTGCGCACCGTCAACAAGCGCATCGCGCCGACGGTTGAGAAGGTGCTGCGGTCGGCGATTGCCAATGCCGAGAATCGGTCGAGCGATGTGGACGTCGATAAGTTGTTCGTCACCGAGTGCTATGTCAACGAGGGCCCGCGCATGAAGCGCGTGCGGCCGGCGCCGATGGGGCGCGCGTATCGCTATCAGCGCAGGATGGCGCACATTGTGGTGATGGTGGGGGACAAAAACTAGATGGGCCAGAAAATACATCCTTACGGGTTCCGGCTGGGCGTCACCAAGACCTGGCGCTCGCGCTGGTTCGCTAAGCAGGATTACGCCAAGCTGCTGCAGGAAGATCTGGAACTGAAAGCTTCGCTGCGCGACCGGCTGAAGGCCGCCGGTGTCAGCTCGATTGAAGTGGATCGTCCCGGCAACAAGCTGCGGATTACGATTTCGACTTCGCGTCCCGGTATCATCATCGGCCGCAAAGGCGCTGAGATCGAAAAGTTGAAGAGCGATCTGGCGAAGAAGACCAATCGCGAAATCTTCATCGACATTCAGGAAGTGCATAAGCCGGAACTGGATGCGCAACTGGTGTCGGAATCGATCGCGCTGCAGCTCGAAAAGCGCGTGGCGTTCCGGCGTGCGATGCGTAAAGCGGTGGATTCAGCGCTGCGTTTCGGCTGCAAAGGAATCAAAGTTCGCGTGTCGGGCCGCTTGAACGGCGCCGAAATCGCGCGTACCGAATGGTATCTGCAAGGGCAGCTTCCGCTGCACACGCTGCGTGCGGATATCGATTATGGTTTTACCGAAGCCCACACCACTTACGGCGTGATCGGCGTGAAGTGCTGGGTTTACAAGGGCGAGATTCTGCCGGGTGGGCCGCGCAAGGGATTGCGCAATGAGCCGGAGCCGCGACGCGCTCCGCGTCCCGAACGGCGGGATCGTGACCGGGATCGTGGTGATCGTGATCGTGGGCCGCGTCCGGTTGCAGCCGCACCAGAGCATGGAGCCGTGCAAGGTGCGCCAGTCGAACGCACTGCCGCTCCGATATTGCCGCCGATGGCCGCTCCTACGACGCCGACTTGGAAGCAGGAGTCGAAACCTGAAGCTGCGGCGCCCGAAGTAACCAAGCCCGAGGGCACCGAGCCTGAAGGAGGCAAAGAGTAAGCCATGTTGATGCCGAAGAAGGTCAAATACCGCAAGCAGCAGCGCGGTCGCATGTGTGGCAAGGCCTGGCGTGGTTCCTCGCTTGCTTTCGGCGATTTCGGGTTGAAGGTCATGGAGTGCGGTTGGATCACCGACCGGCAGATCGAAGCGGCTCGCGTGGCGATGACGCGTTCGATCAAGCGCGGCGGCAAGGTATGGATCCGTTTGTTTCCGGACAAGCCCATCACCAAGAAGCCGGCTGAAACTCGTATGGGTAAAGGTAAAGGCGCGCCGGATCAATGGGTAGCAGTGGTGCGTCCGGGCAAGATTCTGTTCGAGATGGAAGGCGTGACCAAGGAACTCGCGGCGGCGGCAATGAAGCTGGCGGCAGCAAAGATCGGCTTGCCGACAAAGTTCGTCACGCGGGAACTGGCGGAGTAACGGCGCATGAAAGAGAACGCGGAAAAAGCACGGGGCCTGGACGCGGCCGAGATCACCAAGCAATTGAAAGAAGCGTCGGAGCAGATGTTCCGGCTGCGCTTCCAGTTGTCGATGGGGCAGGCCGATGGGTTGACCAAGCTGCGCAATTTGCGCAAGGAACGCGCGCGGATGCTGACGGTTCAGCGCGAGCGCGAACTGGGGCAGGCGGTGACGCCCGCGGCCAAGCCGGTTAAGGCGGCGAAAGCGGCGGCTAAACCTGTGGCGAAGAAGGCTGCGGCTCCCAAGGCTGCGGCAAAGACGGCTGCGGTGAAGAAAGCGGCGGCTCCCAAAGCGGCAGCGAAGAAACCGGCCGCCAAAAAGGCGAGTAAGGTATAGGACCCATGGCGGACACCAAAACAGGCAGCACGGTCGAAAAATCCAACAAGAACGAAAAGGTTGGACATGTGGTCGCGAACAAGATGGCCAAGACCATCGTGGTCGAGGTCACGCGGCGGGTGGCGCATCCGCTGTATAAGCGAATCGTCAGCAAGCGCAAGAAGTTTTACGCGCACGATGAAGAGGGCCAGGCGAAGGTCGGCGACGTGGTGCGCATTATCGAATGCCGTCCGATGAGCAAACTGAAGCGCTGGAAGCTCGGCGAAGTGATGCGCAAGGCGGTTCAGGTAACTACGGATTTGAGTTCCATCGGTATTCAGCCGGGGCGCGAGCTGCGGCCTTCGGTAAAGAAAAAGACCAAGGGCAAGTAGGCTCTCGCGTCGTCAGTGGAAGGTTGAGGAGATAAGTTTATGATCGGGATGCGGACAATCCTTGAGGTCGCCGATAACAGCGGCGCACGCCGGCTGCAGTGTATTCTGCCGCGCGGCGGCGATCTGGGGCTGCGCGCGGGCCTGGGCGATATTATTACGGCCAGCGTGAAGGAAGCCGCGCCGGATTCGGCGATCAAGAAGGGCAAAGTCGTGCGCTGCGTGGTGGTCAGGATGCGCAAGGAAACCCGGCGCAAGGATGGCACCTATATCCGCTTCGATACCAATGCCGCGGTGCTGATCAGCGAAATCGGCGAGCCGATCGGCACGCGCGTGTTTGGCCCGGTGGCGCGCGAACTGCGCGAGAAGAAATTCATGAAGATTGTATCGCTTGCGCCGGAGGTTATTTAGTCCATGGCGCGTAGAATTCCTCCACGGCATCAAAATAAGCCCAAGATCCGGGTGAAGGTAAAGATCAAAAAGGACGACACCGTTAAGATCATCGCCGGGCGCGATCGCGGCAAGACCGGACGGGTGTTGCAGGTGGATGCGATTAAAGGCAGAGTGCTGATCGAAGGCGTGAGCATGGTGAAGCGGCATACGCGTCCCAATCCGCAGAAGCAGATCAAGGGCGGCATCGCGGAACGCGAGAGCTCTATCGCAATTTCAAACGTAATGGTCATGACCGCCGGCGGAGTCGCCACGCGGGTGGGTTACCGGGTGGAAGGCAATCACACGGTGCGGGTCGCCAAAAAGGGCGGCGAGTTGTTGGATAAGAAATAGGAAATTATATGGCGCGGCTGAAAGAGCTTTATCTCAAAACAGTAGTTCCGGCCTTGACCAAGGAGTTCGATTACAAGAACCCCATGGCTGTGCCGAAGATCGAAAAAATCTCGCTCAACGTGGGTATGGGCGAGGCGACGCAGAACAGCAAGCTGATCGACGGCGCGGTGAACGAACTGACGGCCATTGCCGGACAGAAGCCGGTGATCACCAAGGCGCGCAAGTCGATCGCGGCGTTCAAGCTGCGCGAGAACATGCCCATCGGCTGCGCGGTAACGCTGCGCGGCGATCGCATGTACGAATTTTTGGACCGCCTGGTGAACGTCGCTCTGCCTCGCGTGCGCGATTTCCGCGGCGTGTCGACCAAGTCCTTCGATGGCCGCGGGAATTATACGCTGGGCCTGAAGGATCAATTGATTTTCCCGGAGATCGACTATAACAAAGTCGAGAAAACCAAGGGAATGAATATTTGCATCACCACCACCGCTCGGACCGATGCGGAGGGACAGGCGCTGCTGAAGCACATGGGAATGCCCTTCAGCAAGTAAAGGATTTCATGGCGACTACTGCAAAGATTGCGCGCGACACCAAACTGGCGATCGCCAAAGAGAAGAAGACGCCCAAGCTGGCGGTCCGGCATCGCAACCGTTGTTTGCGCTGCGGGCGGCCGCGGGGTTATTTACGTAAATTCAAGCTGTGCCGCATCTGCTTCCGAGCGCTGGCGCTGGCCGGGGAAGTTCCCGGCGTGATCAAGGCCAGTTGGTAGAAGTGACGCAGGAGGACGACTAAGAATGACTACATCCGATCCGATCGCCGACATGCTGACACGCATCCGCAACGCCATGGCCACGCGCCATGCGAAAGTGGACGTGCCGTCATCGAAGCTGAAAACGGACATCGCCAAGATCCTGAAGGACGAAGGCTACATTGCCAACTTCAAGCTGACCGAAGAAGGCAACAAGAAGTCCATCCGCATTTACCTGAAGTACACGCCGGGCAACGTGCCGGTGATCTCGCGGATCGAGCGCGTGTCGCGTCCGGGTTGCCGTGTATATGTCGGGTCGAAGGAAGTGCCGCGCGTTCTGGGCGGCCTGGGAATCAACATTCTGACCACGCCGCGGGGCGTGATGACGGGTTCGTCGGCGCGCAAGGAAGGCGTCGGCGGCGAAGTTCTGTGTCACGTTTGGTAGTCGTAGGCCGCGGAGAAAGATTTTATGTCTAGAGTTGGAAAAAAGCTGATTCCGATGCCGAAGGGCGTGAAGATCAAGGTCGGCGATCAGTTGACGGTGGAAGGGCCAAAGGGCAAGCAGACCGTTCCGGTGCCGAAGGGCATCACGTTTTCGGAAAAGGACGGCGTGCTCACGGTGCTGCGCGATGGCGACGACAAAGCCGCGCTGCATGGGCTGACGCGCGCGCTCACGGCAAACGCCATCCAGGGTGTTTCGACCGGTTTCACGCGCGAGCTGGCCATCTTCGGGATCGGCTACCGCTGCGAGGTGAAGGGCCGGATCGCGACGTTCACGCTGGGTTATTCGCATCCGATCGAGTTTTATCTGCCGGACGGCGTGGATATGAAGGTCGACAAGCCGGCGAATAATTTGACGCCGTTGACGCTCACCGGGTCTGACAAGCAAATTGTCGGGCAGGTGGCGGCGAAGATGCGCGCGCTGCGTCCGCCGGATCCGTACAAGAATAAGGGCGTCCGTTACGTGGGCGAATTGCTGCGCAAGAAGGTCGGCAAGACCGGCGCGCGGGAGGCAAGTAACATGGCATCACGGGATTCTAAAAATATCATTCGCCTGCGGATTCACACGCGCATCCGCCGCAAGGTGGAGGGCACGCCGGAGCGTCCGCGGCTGGCTGTGTTCCGCAGCGTGAAGCACATTTACGCGCAGGTGATCGACGAGTAGCGGGACACACGGTGGTTGCGGCGTCGTCGACCGAGAAGACATCTGGCAAGAACGGCGGCAACATGTCGGGGGCCAAAGCCATCGGCAAACTGGTGGCCGAGCGCGCCAAGGACAAAGGGATCAAGGCCGTGGTGTTCGACCGCGGCGGGTATCAGTATCACGGCCGCGTGAAGGCGCTGGCCGAAGCGGCCCGCGAAGCGGGATTGGAGTTTTAAATCAGAATGTCGACAACTACAGCCAAGCGCATCGACGCCAACAGCCTGAACCTGAAGGAACAGGTGGTGTCGATCAACCGCGTCACCAAGGTCGTCAAGGGCGGTAAGAATCTGAGCTTCTCGGCGCTGGTGGTGGTGGGCGATCCCGGCGCGAAGATCGTCGGCTTCGGCACCGGCAAAGCCAAGGAAGTGCCGGCGGCGATCAAGAAGGGCATTGAAGCGGCCAAGAAGAATCTGCGCAAGGTGAACGTTCTGGCGACCACGATTCAGCATCTGGTGCTGGGCGAGTTCGGCAGCGGACGCGTGCTGTTGAAGCCGGCTCCGGATGGAACGGGCGTGATTGCGGGCGGCCCGGTGCGCGCGGTGATTCAGGCGGTGGGGATTCCGAACGTGCTGACGAAGTCGCTCGGCTCGCACAATCCGCACAACGTGGTGAAGGCCACCATCGACGCGCTGGAGCAGTTGCGCGACAAGGGCGAAGTCGCCGAGCTGCGCGGGCTGGCTCTGGATAAGGTGAAGATAGATCATGCCGGGAACCATCAAAATCAAATTGATCAAGAGCATCATCTGCACGCCGGAAAAGCATAAGGTGATGGTGCGGGCGCTGGGCCTGCGGAAGATGAACCGGATCGTGGAGCGTCCGGACACGCCGGCGTTCCGCGGCATGGTGAAGAAGGTCCCGCACCTGTTGGCGATCGTCGAATAGGAGCACGAGGATAACACATGAACCTCAGCCAACTAAAACCGCCCGCCGGGCAAAAACAGAAGAAGCGGCGCCTGGGCCAGGGCATGGGCACCGGCCGCGGAAAGTTTTCCGGCCGCGGCGCCAAGGGCGCGAAGTCGATTTCGGGTTATTCGCGCATGCGCGGATTTGAAGGCGGCCAGATGCCGCTGCATCGCCGTTTGCCGAAGCGCGGCTTCACCAATATTTTCCGCAAGGAATTTGCCATCGTGAACGTGGCGCGCTGGAGGCGCTGGAAGGCGACACTTTCGATCGGGCAATCGCTGCTGAAGCTGGGCGTGATCCGCAAGCTGAAAGACGGCCTGAAGATTCTGGGCGCGGGCGAGCTGAAGCGCAAGATCACGGTGAAGGCGCATGTGTTTTCCAAGTCGGCGCTCGACAAGATTCAGGCCGCCGGCGGCACGGCGGAAGTGATCGGGAGTCAGGCGTAAGCGGCCGGGTTTTAAAACGCAGGAGTCAACAGGCATGAAGTTCTTCGAAGCCGTAGCTAATGTCTTTCGCATTCCGGATCTGCGCAAGCGGCTCCTGTTCGCGCTGGCGCTGCTGGCGGTGTATCGTCTGGGCGGGCACATCCCGACCCCGGGCATCGACACCAACCGGTTCGAGGAATTCATCCGCCAGAACCAGGGCTCGTTGTTCGGCTATCTCGATCTGTTCAGCGGCGGCAGCTTCCGCCGGCTGACGATTTTCGCGCTGGGCATCATGCCCTACATCACGTCGTCGATCATCCTGCAGTTGTTGACCGTGGTGGTGCCGACGCTCGAAAAGCTGCAAAAAGAAGGCGAAATCGGGCGGCGCAAGATCACGCAGTGGACCCGCTATCTGACGGTGGTCCTGGCGCTGATGCAGTCCTTCGGCATCGCCGATGGCGCTGCAAGGCGCGCAGCAGGGTTTCGTGACGCAATCCGGGCGTTCGGGTTCACTCTGATGACGATGCTGAGTCTGACCACCGGCACGGCGTTCATCATGTGGCTGGGTGAGCAGATCACCGAGCGCGGCATCGGCAACGGCATGTCGCTGATCATCTTCACCGGCATCGTGGTCGGGCTGCCGAGCGCGATCGTCGAAATGGTCACCAAGGTTCAGACCGGCGACTGGACGCTGCTTCAGGTCGTTATCATCGTGGTGATGATGATCGCGGTGGTCGGGTTTATCGTACTGGTGGAGCGCGGCGAGCGCCGCATTCCGGTGCAGTATGCCAAGCGCGTGATCGGGCGGCGCATGATGGGCGGGCAGTCGACGCACCTGCCGCTGAAGGTCAACGCCGGCGGCGTGATCCCGGTGATCTTCGCCAGTTCCCTGCTGGCGTTTCCGCAGACGCTGGCTACCGTGCAGTTCGTCAAGAATTCGCCCGTGCTGAGCGGCATGCTGGGCGCGATGGCGGGCGCGCCGCCGCTGTACTATCTGCTGTACACGGCGCTGATCATTTTCTTCTGCTTCTTCTACGTGTCGATTATTTTCAATCCCAACGAAGCGGCGGACAACATGCGCAAGTACGGCGGCTTTATTCCGGGCATCCGTCCGGGCAGGAACACCGCCGATTACATGAACAAGATCTTGACCAAGATCACGGTGGTGGGCGGCTTGTACCTGGCGATTCTGTCGCTGCTGCCGCAGATCATGATCTCCGGCATCAAGCTGCAGCGTCTGCCGCTGATCGGCAACTGGATCGACGCGCACTTTCCCGCGCTGGCTGCTGGACGGCCTGGGCGTGAATTTTTACTTCGGCGGGACCTCGCTGCTGATCGTGGTCGGCGTGGCGATGGATACGGTGAACCAGATTGAGGCGCAGTTGATCATGCGCCATTACGAAGGATTTACTCCGCGGGCGGGCCGGATCCGCGGCCGCCGCAGCAGGATTTAAGCCGCCGCCGGAACGCCGCGTAAATGAACCGGCTGTGCCTGATCCTTTTTGGTCCCCCGGGTTCGGGAAAGGGCACGCAAGCCAAGCTGTTGAAAAACGTGCTTGGGTTGCCGCATATCTCGACCGGCGACATGCTGCGGGAGAGGGTGGCCCGCGGGATGAGTTGGGGCTGCAAGTGGAAAGGATCCTGCAGGCGGGACGTTGGTGCCGGACGCGATGGTGAATGCCATGGTGGCGGAGCGGATTGAAGAGCCGGATTGCGAGACGGGGTTCATCCTGGACGGTTATCCGCGGACGGTGAGCCAGGCGGAGATCCTGACGGAGCTGCTGAGGCGCAGGCAATTGCGGCCGTGGTGGTGCACCTGAAAGTCGATTATAATGTTATTATTGCGAGACTTGCCGGACGGCGGCAGTGTCCGGTGTGTGGTGCGCTCTACAGTTTGACGCCGAATTCTCCCACGGTTTCGGAAGTTTGCGATTACGACGGGTCGACGCTGGTGGTTCGCGACGATGACCGGGCAGAAGTAGTGACGGAGCGGATGAAGGGTTATGACCGGCAGACCACGCCGGTGTTGGAGTACTTTCGGGCATCCAAGTTCGATGTCTGGGAAGTGGATGGCGCGGGATCGGGCGGTCCGCAGGCGATTGCCAGGTTGATTCAAGGGATGTTGAAGGATAAGGGGTATCGGAACTGAGGTTGGGTTGAATTTAAGTAAGCAGGGCGCAGCATCATGATCGTTCGTAAGAATCAGCCTGAACTCGAGAAGATGCGCGCGGCGGGATTGCTGGTTTAGAAGGTTCTGAGCACCTTGAAGAGATGGTCAAGGAAGGTGTTACGACCTACGACCTGGAAATGGCGGCGGAGAAGATGATCACCGAAGGGGGCGCGCGGCCGGCTTTCAAGGGTTATTCGAATCCGTCGGCGGGAACGAAGTTTCCGTTTGTGTTGTGTGCGTCGGTGAATGAGGAGATCGTGCACGGGATGCCGTCGCAGAAGAGGATTTTGAAGAGCGGCGATATCGTTTCGATCGATACCGGCGTGCAGTTGAACGGATATTACGGCGATTCGGCGATTACGGTCCCGGTGGGCGAGATTTCCGAGGAAGCCAAGCGGTTGATCGAGGTGACGCGCGAATCGCTGGAACTGGCGATCGACAAAGTGAGGCCGGGCAACCGGCTGTTCGATATTTGCGGGACGGTGGAGCGGCATGTGACCGCTAACGGGTTTTCGGTAGTGCGGGAGTTTGTGGGCCACGGCATCGGAACGCAGATGCATGAAGAGCCGCAGGTTCCGAACTACGTCGACCGGCGGAATGAGAATCCGCGGTTGAAAGAAGGAATGGTGCTGGCGATCGAGCCGATGGTGAACGCCGGAAAGCCGGGAAGCAGAGTGCGGCCGGACAAGTGGACGGCGGTGACCGAGGACGGAAAATACTCGGCGCACTTCGAGCATACGGTGGCGGTGACGGCCGAAGGGCCTTGGGTTTTGACGAGGCCGTGATGGCGGAAGATGCCACTGTCGTCGAGCTGCTACCCAGCGCGGCGTACCGGCTGAAGCTGGCGAATGAGGATGTCGTGGTGGCGCATGCAGCCGGCGCAACCAAAGTGAATTTTGTGAGATTGCGTCCCGGGGACCGGGTGCGAGTGGAGCTTTCGCCGCATGACCGGACGCGTGGAAGAATTGTCGAGTTGTTGACGAAAGGTTGATATGAAAGTAAGAGCTTCGGTAAAAGTAATGTGCGACAAGTGCAAGATCGTCCACCGCGAAGGCGTGGTGCGGGTGATCTGCACCAATCCGAAGCATAAGCAGAGGCAGGGTTAAACCACATGGCGCGTTTAGCAGGCGTTGATTTACCGGCGAAGAAGCGGACCGAGATCGGTCTCACCTATATCTACGGCATCGGGCGGACGCGCGCCAAGTCGCTGTGCTACCGGGCGGGGGTCAATCCCGACAAAAAAGTTTCGGACCTGACCGAAGACGAGATCAATCACATCCGCACGATTCTCGAAGCCGAGGGCTCGGTGGAAGGCGATCTGCGCAAAGAGATCTCGATGAACATCAAGCGCCTGATCGAGATGGGCTCGTATCGCGGCATGCGGCATCGCCGCGGCCTGCCGGTGCGCGGCCAGCGCACGCACACCAACGCGCGCACCCGCAAGGGTCCGCGGCGCGGCACCGTGGCGAATAAGAAGAAAGCCAGCGCGAAGACCTAAAGCGCAGACGAGAGAGAGCTGAAAATCACACATGGCGACCAAAGCACCAGCGAAGACAGCGGCCAAAGGCGGCAAGAAGAAGACCTTCAAGAAGAAGGAAAAGAAGATGGTCCCCGTGGGCGTGGTCCACGTGCAGGCGTCTTTCAACAACACCATCATCACCATCACGGACCCGATGGGGAACGTGCTTTCGTGGTCGAGCTCGGGTTCGCTGGGATTCCGCGGATCGCGAAAAGGCACGCCCTTCGCGGCGCAGCAGGCTTCGCTGACGGCGGCCAATAAGGCCAAGGAATCGGGCTTGCGGACTGTAGAAGTGGAAGTGAGCGGTCCTGGAGCGGGCCGTGAGTCGGCGGTGCGTGCGCTGTCGACGGCGGGCTTGGAAGTGAGAATCATCAAGGATCACACGCCGATTCCGCACAACGGCTGCCGTCCGCCGAAGAAACGCAGAGTTTGATGTAAGCCCGGCAACGGGTGAAGAATGAAGCAGGAAGAAGGCCTTCCGGCCGTAAACTGCACCTGACTGAAGTTTAGGGAGGTTTGATTTGGCACGATATATTGGTCCCGTTTGCCGGCAATGCCGGCGCGAGGGCATGAAGTTATTCCTGAAAGGCGAGCGCTGCCACACCGAGAAGTGCGCCATCGAAAAGCGCAACTTTATCCCCGGCCAGCACGGCAAGGATCGTAAGCCGAAGATCGTGGGCTACGGCTTGCAGCTTCGCGAAAAGCAGAAGGCGCGCCGTTATTATCAGTTGCTCGAAGGCCAGTTCCGCAACCTGTTTGAGAAGGCCAGCGGCATGAAGGGCATCACCGGCGACAACATGCTGAACATGCTGGAGCGCCGCCTGGACAACGTCATTTATCGCATGGGCTTCGGCACTTCGCGCGCGCAAAGCCGGCAGTTGGTGCGCCACGGCCACGTCCAGGTGAACGGACACCGCGTCGATATCCCTTCGTTCCTGGTAAAGCCCAACGACGTCATTGAAGTTCGGGAAGCCAGCAAGAAGAACCCCACCATTCTGCACGCCCGCGACGCCACGGCGCACGCGCCCAGCCCCAACTGGCTGGAAGTGGATCGCGAGAATCTGAGGGCGCGCGTGCTGTCCAGCCCAAGCGCGAGGACCTGGTGCAGATCCAGTTGAACGAGCAGCTCATCGTTGAACTTTATTCAAAATAGGCGAATTGTATTCGAAGTAGGCGTTCGGAAAATAGAGGAGTCAAAAAATGTTCAAAGGATTTCAAAAACCAAAGCGGTTGGTCGCCAATACCGAAACGCTCAACGAACGCTACGGCATGTTCACCGCGCAGCCGTTCGAGCGCGGATTCGGTTCCACCATCGGCACCGGCCTGCGGCGCGTGCTGCTGAGCTCGATTGAAGGCGCCGCCATCACCGCCGTTCGTATCGACGGCGTGGCGCACGAGTTCAGCCCGATTCCGAGCGTCGTCGAAGACGCCACCGACATCATCCTCAACCTGAAGCAGGTGCCCTTCAAGATGATGGGCGAGGGCATGCGCACCGTTCGCCTGAAGGCGACGACGGCGGGTCGAAGTGATGAGCGGGCAGATCGAGACCGATCAGCGACATCGAAGTGCTCGACCGCAACATGCACATCGCCACGGTCGGGCCGGGCGGGAAGCTGAATATCGAGATGCGCCTGAAGTCCGGGCGCGGCTACGTCTCGGCCGACCGTAATAACGATGAGGATCTGCCGTTCGGCTACATTCCGATCGATTCGGTCCATTCGCCGGTGCGCAAAGTGAATTTCGCCGTCGAAGCCGCCCGCCTGGGCCAGACCACGGACTACGACAAGCTGACTATCGAAGTCTGGACCAACGGGGCGATCTCGCCGGCCGATTCGATCGGCCAGGCCGCCAAGCTTCTGAAAGATCACATGACCATCTTCATCAACTTCGAAGAACTTCCGGAGACGGCCGAAGAGCCGGCCGAGCGCGCGCTGAGCCAGATGAACGAAGTGCTCAACCGTTCGGTCGAAGAACTGGAGTTGAGCGTCCGTTCCTACAACTGCCTCAAGAACGCCAATATCCAAACCATCGGCGACCTGGTGCAGAAGACCGAAGCCGAGATGCTGCGCACCAAGAACTTCGGCCGCAAATCGCTGAACGAGATCAAGGAAATTCTGTCCGGTCTGGGCTTGACCTTCGGTATGAAGTTCGACGCGCAGGGCCGCCTGGTTTCTCCCAGCGGCGCACCGGCGCAGATCGGACACCGCTTTCGCCGAGCGAATATAGCATCGACGATGTTGATGACGACGAAGAAGAGGAAGAAGAGGCCAGTCCCGCGGTTGAATAAGCCGGATTACAGGGTGGAAACTATATGAGACACGGAGTATCCGGTTATAAACTCAAGCGCGACGCCGGTTCGCGCAAGTCGCTGCTCAAGGGCTTGGTGACGAGCGTCATCGAGCATGAGCGCGTCATCACCACCATCCCCAAGGCCAAAGCCATTAAGCCGCTGGTGGATAAAATGATTACGCTGGCCAAGCGCGACACGCTGCACTCGCGGCGTCAGGCGGCGGCTTTTCTCGAGACTCCCGCGGCGGTCCAGAAGCTGTTCGACAAGCTGGGGACTCGCTTCGGCCAGCGCAGCGGCGGCTACACGCGCGTGGTTCGCTTGGGCATTCCGCAAAGGCGACGGCGCAGAGCAGGCGATGCTCGAACTCGTGGGCTCGGAGCTGGTTAAGCGTGCGACCGAACGCGCCAAGCGTCGCGAAGAACGCATGAATGCGTTCCGCCAGGGTAAAGACGAAGGCGAAGCGCCCGCGGAATAAGCTCTCTCCTAGTATGAAGGCCCGGCTCACAGGCAACTCGCGAGCCGGGCTTTTTCTATTTCTGACGATCTATGCTGGCGTACTCGCTGCACTACTGCCGGTCCTGTCGCTGTGGCTCGACGAAATTTACGATTTGATCGTCGCGCGCATGGATCACATTGCGGACGTTCTGGACTACGTGCCCAAAGTCTCTGGGAACGTTCCTCTCAACTATTTAGTCCAGTTCGCGAGCGTGCATCTGCTGGGATTCTCGGCTTTCACGGGACGTCTGCCATCGGCGATCTCGAGCGTCGTGGCGTGCGCCGGGGTGTTCGTTCTGGCAAAGAAAATGGGCCTGCGCCGGCCGATCCTGGCGGCCGCCATCTTCGCGCTGTTTCCACTGCAACTCCGCTATGCGCTGGAAGCGCGGCCATACGAATTAGCTCTGTGCCTCAGTGTGTGGTCAACAGTCGCATTTTTGTGCGTTTTGGAGCGGCCGGGATCAGCGTCGCGCGCGACCCTGTACGCACTGTGCATAATCGCTGGCCTGTTTACCTTCCCATACATGCTGTTCGTGCCTTTGGCGCATCTCGCATGGGCGGGTTTCGTGTCGCTGGAAACGCGGAGCCGACAGCCGCTGCTAACGGCGGCACTCGCGCTGGGAATCGCAGGACTGATATTTACGCCTTGGTACCTGCATTCCGCCGCGTCGTGGCACACCGCCGTCGAGATCGGCCGGCTCAAGGGGACAATCGGTATTCGCGCCGTCCCCATGATCCTGCGAGAGCTGATCGCCGCCGGCTACATCGGTTCCCTGCTGGTATTAGCGGGGTGCGCATACGGTCTGACAAAGCGACCAGACTGGTTGCTGTGGCTACTGTATTTTGCAGTGCCGATTGTTTGCGCCGTGGCGGCCGACGCGTGGTTCGGTTACTTTCTCGCGATCCGCCAAGTGATATTCGTGCTGGCGCCCTTGGCGCTACTGTTCACTGCGGGGGTGGAAGCGCTGCCGTGCCGCCCCGCGTCGTGCCTCACGGTCGCGCTTCTTATCGCACTACTCATCGGGAACATCAACTTCTTCCGCCGCCCACGCGAGGACTGGCGCGCCGCCGCCGTCATTCTGGCGAGCGAACCGTGTGTGGTTTACTCACCACCCGATTCACGAAACCTGTACGTTTTTTTTGTCCCGGATCTGGCGAATCGAGAGTGCGCTCCCGGACAAGCGTCGCGGGTAGCGCTGGCTGTGAGCCCTTACCAAAGTAGGAATTCAATCGCGGAGCGGCAGCGTCAACTGACCGAATCCGGCTATGCGGAGCACGCAGAGCTTAACCCGGCGACGCCGCGCATCGAAATCTTCGAGCGGCGTTAACTCAGTGGCTGGCCTTGTAGTGGGCGGCGAGGAGGTCTTCGCCCCAGTCGTTCTTGTAGTCACGCCACACGCTGTGGATATGATTCCCGTTGTCCTGCGTTTCGTCGAACTCGATGAGGAACTCCGGAGTCTGTATGCGATAGTAATGCTTCTGGCCGGGTTCGACAGGGCCGGACCAGGCGAAGAACGCGCTGCCTTGCAAGCGGCGGAATTGCTCGATGCGCTGCGTGGCGATCTCCGGCGGGAAATCGTTGGCGTATTCGGCGATTAGATCGTCCATGGCTTCCTTCTGCGGCGCCGTCATCTTGGCGTACGCCAGGCCATTGGGCTGGCCGCTCAACGCGGCCTTGCGGGTGTTGGTGGTGAGGATGTCGCCGGGTGCTTCCTTATCCACGATGGCGGCAGCGCGCTGTTCGCCGGTCAGCGAGTCGACCAGCTTGTAACCCAGGTCATCTTCGCGAGCGAGAGCACGCAAGCCCTTGCGCCTACCCTCCAGAATCTTCGCCGGATTCGAGCCGAAGAAACTTGGCGAGGAAGCGATCTTGCCGTCGACGATTGTGTAGTTGAGGCTCACATGGTGCCCTTCGAAGCGGTATCCCCAAGTGCCGTGTTCGGAGGGCTCTCCGAAGATGGAGACGAAATACTTGCCGGGATCGCGTTCCATGTCGCCGTTCTGCTCAAGAATGAAGAGAATTTCTTCCAGGCTCATGATGGTGTGAGCCTTCACCAGTCCCTGGGATGAAAGACCGGCCGCGACCAGCGCTTCGGCGAGATTCCGCTGCGTCTGGGTCATTTCGCGAAGCGTCAGGCCATGGCGCAGAAACAGCGTGTAAAGCCAGTGCGTTCGTTCGTCCATGTTGTCGAGAGCGAAAGAGGTGAGCTTGCGCTGATCCGGATTGAGCGACACCAGGTAGTTCTTCGCGGCGTCCACCATCAGATGGTCGGTGTGCGTGCGTTCGTAGGCGGCAGTCAGCAGGCCAACCGCGAGCGGGATCAAAAGTGCGTATTTCCAGGCGCGCATGGGTAACTCCTCCATACAATATATCCTGCGGACGCGGCCGGCGCGCGCGGATGCGTTAGCGCTTCCCGAGGACGAGGGTTTGGTCCGCTGGATCGCCGAGCCGGAGCCGGGGCCTCCGCGGGACGCGAGCGCACTTTACCGGGAATCCGGACGTCGACGCGATGCGCGCCGCCGTCGCCGTTCAGTTGAAACGTGTCTCGAACCGCCGAGTCGCCGCCATCCACAGACATCGTAGTTGCCCCGATGGAAGCATCTTTTTGCACGGTGATTTGATACACGCTAGCGCGGTAGCGATAGGTGATGTCGAACCCGGGCCAGTCTTCCGGCAACGCGGGGCAAAGAGTCAGAAGATCGCCGCGGAGCTTGAATCCCAGAACATCTTCGATCCAGGCGCGGTACATGACGCCTGCTGATCCGGTGTACCAGGTCCAGCCGGCCTGCCCTTCTCTTCCAACGGCAGTCGATACATCGGCCGCGGCAACGTACGGTTCTGCGCGATACCGGGCCGCATCCTCCAGATTCCGGCTGTGCTCCGCCGGATTCATCATGGTGAGCAGGCGCACCGCAGCGCCGCCTTCGCCAAGCCGCGCCCATGCCATGGCCATCCACAGCGACCCATGCGTGTACTGCCCGCCATTCTCGCGCAAGCCCGGCGGGTAACCCATGATGTAGCCGGGATGCGGTGTCGAGTGGTCGAAGGGCGGAGTAAAAAGCCGTACCAGATGATTGGTGCTATCGGCTAAAATCCGGTCGGCGGATTCCATGGCCGTGCGCACTCGCGCCGCTGGAGCCTTTGCCATTGCCGCCCAGGACTGCGCAATGGAATCGATACGGGCCTCCGGATTTACGTGCGAACCGAGAGGAGCGCCGTTGTCGAAAAATCCGCGAAGATACCAATCGCCATCCCAGGCGAAAAATTCGATGGCATCTCTTAACATCGCCGCTCGCCCGCGCCACTCCGCGACCACGCCGGGCTCGCGCTTTTCAATCCACGGAGCGAATGAATCGACTACGACGCAATAAGAACCACGCCAGCCAAACGCTTTCGCCCTTCCCTTCGATGCCGACGCGATTCATCCCGTCGTTCCAATCGCCGTTGCCGAAGAGAGGCAGTCCATGCGAGCCGAGCTTCCAGCCGTGCTCGATCGCACGGCGGCAGTGTTCCCACAGTGGTGCCGTGTGCGTCGAAACTTCCGCGACAAACAAGCGCTCGTGCTCGCCCGGCTTCAGCGGCTCCCCTTCCAGGAACGCGACGTCCTGGTCCAGAATTCCGGTGTCTCCCGTGACAGCGACGTAGTGCGACACCACGTAGGGCAGCCACAGTAGATCGTCGGAACAGAGGGAGCGCACTCCCATGCCCGTATCAGCATGCCACCAATGCTGCACGTCGCCTTCTATAAATTGCCGGCTGGCCGAAAGCAGGATGTGCGCCCGCGTAATTCCAGGGCGCGCATACACAAAGGCCAGCGAGTCCTGAAGCTGATCGCGGAAGCCGAAAGCGCCGCTGGATTGATAGAACGCGGAACGTGCCCAAAAGCGGCAGCTCAGCGCTTGGTAAGGCAGCCACCGATTCAACAGGAAGTCGGTTGACAGGACAGGCGTCCGCACTTGCAAAACGCCTAGTGTGGTTTCCCAAGACTTGCGCGTCGCGCCGTAGGCCTGCTCCACCTGCTCGGCCGTTTGATAACGGCTGATGATGGCCCGCGCTTCTTCGGCGCTCGCGGCCTCGCCAAGCAGGAAAATGACGTCCATTTGTGCGCCGCGCTCGAGCGAAACTTCGATCTGCAGCGCCGCCGCTGGATCGAGCCCCGCGCCTGCGCGGTTATCGAGATGTATCCGTTCCAGCGCCGCCGGCTTGGATGCCGCGCGATTGCGCCCCAGCACCGCCGTGCGGTCGCCTGAATATGATGCCGCGCGAGGGCTGGCGGCCGCGAATGCAATTTGATCGGTCTGACTGCCGTTCCACGATTGCCGGGCGAACAGGGCGCCGGATTCCGGATCGTAAATGGTTTGTATGTGCGGCTGCTGATCTTCGCGATTGGTCCCCAGCACCCACTCGGCGAAATACAGCGCCGTGACCCGGCGGCGGCGCGAAGAATCGTTGCGAAGCCGCAGGCGGCACACCTTCACGGGATCGCCAGTACCGTCGTCGTTCAGCGGCACAAAGACTGTCAGCTCCTGGCCGATGGCGTGGCTATTGTGCTCGAACACTGTATAGCCTTGGCCGTGGCGCGCCCGGTAGGCATCATTCTCGCGAATGGGCCGCGGCGTCGGGGTCCAGCAGGCGCCGCTATCGTTATCGCGCAAGTAAATCACTTCCGATTGCGGGTCCGTCACGGGATCGTTGTGCCACGGCGTCAAACGGTTGGTCTGGCTGTTGCCGCGCCACGTGAATCCTAAGCCACTCTCGGTCACCAATGTGCCGAAGTTCGTATTGGCCATGACGTTGGACCACGGTGCGGGAGTCTTGCTTCCGGGAGCCAGATAGACCGCATATTCGCGGCCGTCTTTGGTGAAGCCTCCCAGCCCGTTGAAGTAAGGAAGCTCCAAAAACGGCAATGGGACGGAAGGCTCCTCCGCGCCGCTGCCGGACCGGACAAACGCCGGTTGATCTGGATTCTTGGTAGCGATCGCAAGTTGTTGTTGCAGCGATCCGCGGTTGCCGGTGAGCACCACCCGTGAAGCGGACAGAAGCAGGTCTAACTGAGGCTGCGGCAGTTCGCTCGAATCGATCAGAAACACTCCGCCCCGCTGATTGTCGCCGGCTGCCCGCGGATGGGCGTCCAGTTGACGCTGTAGCTGATGATGCAGCGGGTGGTCGTAGCTGGGGGCTTCCTGATTGAGAACAATGAGGTCGGCGCGGAACCCGCGCATTTGCCAATAGGTGTGGGCCAGCAGAAGCTCACGAACCAGAGGCAGCGAACGAACATCGGCAATAATCACGATGACCATTGGCAGGTCGCCGGAAATCCCATAACCCCACAAACCGGATTGCCCCAGCCGGTTGCGCTGCAGCCTGATTCCGGGCACTCGCAGGTTGGGATTCGCGTAGAGCAGATTGCCGGCGAGTTCCTGGAAGCGATGACTCTTGGTGGGGCCGATGCCGAGGTATCGAAACTCCAACTGGCTGCGGGTCCACGCCATCTCGAAGGACCGCGTGATGGATTCGGGACGGCGATATTTCGCCGCGAGGTTCAGCACCTCTTCGCGCGAATTCGCGATCAGTGTCACCAGCACAAATTCAATTTGGGCGAGCGGTTCCAGAGTGGCGCGGCAGCGCAGGCTGAACACCGGGTCGAGAACAATCCCGGCCGAGTTTGTTAACGGGCGCCGCAGGGCTTCGGCAAATTCCACGGTGTTGCCGCGGCCCAGAAACTTCGCGCGGTCAGTCTCTGATTGCAGCTTGCCGGGAGCTCCCACGAAGAAATGGGCGGTCCACACTTGCGGGTCTTCGGGCGACCGCTGCCGCCGCTGAGCCAGCAGAATGTCGTCGGCAGTCCGCTCGGTTTCAATGAACATCTTGGCGAAGGCCGGATGCGCTTTGTCCGCCGCGTGGGGCGTCAACGCCAGCTCGCAATAACTGGTGAATTCCAGCGGCCGGGTTCGAATCGAGCGATTGATCACCTTCATCCGGCGCAGCTCCACGTCATCCTCCGGCGCCACGGTAACTTCCATGATGGTCTCGATGCCAAACACCTGGCGGCGATATCCGGCGCGATCGGCCGAGAAGTGAACTTCCGCCGAACCCAACTGACTCCCGACCGGCTTGGCGGCAGCAGCCCACAGCGCGTCCGAGCGCGTGTCGCGGATATACAGAAAGCTGCCCCAGGCATCCAGGGTGGTGTCGGAGCGCCAGCGCGACAGATCCAGATCGTTCCACCGGCTATAGCTGCCTCCCGAATCCGTCACCATCAGCGAATAGCGGCCGTTGCCGTAGAAGTGCACATGCGGGACGGCGCTGGTCCCCTTCCAAATGCGCTCGGCGGGTTCTTCCGTCGTCGATGGACGGACGGCCAGCGTAGCGCTGGTGTTTTTCTCCAGCGAGGAATTCGTCAGCGGAATCCGCTCGAACAAGACGGATTCTATCGCGCGGATACGCAGATCGGCGTGGAAGCGGCGCTGCATGACACCGCGGTGTATGGTGTTGTCGAGCGCCAGCAGGCTCATGCCTTGGTGGTGCGCCATATAGGCGTAGATGATTACGCCGCGCTCACCTTGGCGCTTGGCCGTGCGCGTAAAATCGATGGCTTCGTAAAATCCCATCGGTCCCACTAGCCCAAGTTCTTCCAGACGTTTCAAGTTCCCCACGGCGGCGCCGGGCTCTACAGGAAGCGACAGCATCGTCGAATACGGCGAGATCACCAGTCCCTCAGCGTCCAGGCCGGGCTTGAGCGCCAGTTGCGGCACTCCGAACGCCTGATATTGATAGGTCTGATTGGCGTCCAGGGCGCTGTAGGCGGATTCCGAAATGCCCCACGGAACATTCATCCGGTTCCCATAATCGATCTGCCGGCCGACGCAATCCCGGCAGGCATCTTCGAGCAGCGAGTTCGCGAAAAGCCGCGTGAAGAGCGCGGGCATCAAATATTCGAAGGTTGTGCCGCTCCACGACAGTAATGTTTGGCCGCCGCGGGAAGGCACGCAGGGCCGGGACAAGGAGTACCAGTGCTCCACCGGAACGTCGCCTTTCGCCATGGCGACCAGGCTCGCGATGCGCGATTCGCTGGCCAGCAAGTCATAGTGGCTGGTGAATACAGCGGGGCTGCCCACGGCGTATCCGATGGCGAACATGCGCCGCTCTTGATCGTACAGGAAGCGCATATTCATACCGGTCGCGAGGGTCTCGGCGGAGGCGGCGAGGTGCTCTAGATTGGCGACCGTTCGGGCCGCATTGGCGCGGGCGTCCTGATATTCCGTGTTCAGTTGACTCAACCATCCGGCCACTTCCGACGGCAATCCGGGGTCCAGGCGGCGCGTCAAGATTTCATCTACTGGACCGGAATGGCCGGAAGCCAGCGCATGCAGCGAAGGAACCGTGCGCACCGCGCGGCGCCGCAGCCGGCCCACCTGCTCGCCCAGCACGCGCACGGTGGCCTCGGGAGCGCGCATTAGAGTCTCCATCCACTTGAGGTAGAGATCTACCGCCTCGGTCCAGGATCGCAACTCCGCCTCGAGACGCGATGCCCAGTAGCAGACCTCCTCGCCGGTGTGCATTTCCCGCAACTGCTGAATCGGCGCCAAGGCCAGCCGCAGCCGGCCGATTACCGCGTAGCCCTCCGATTTACCGCGCAGCAAGCGGCGCAGTGCGCTCATGTGCACAGCGGTAAGCGGCTCCGATTCGCAGGCCGCGCGCAGAACCGACAAGCGTATCCGCGAGTCCGCGCAGGCTTTGGTGACCGAGCACGGGCGCGTGCAGTGTGTCCTGGCATCCCTGCTCCAGCACCCACAGGCAGGCCAGCAAATTGCCGCTGTCGGCGGTCGAAATATAGCGCGGCTCCAAGGGCGCGAGCGTGCGCGTGTCGTACCAGTTCAGCAAGTGCCCTTCATACCGCTCCAGACGCTCCAGCGTGATCATGGTCTGCGAGCAGCGGCGCCAGAAATCGTCCGGCGTCAGGTATCCAAAATCGCGCGCCGCCAGCGCTGAAGTGAGCCACAGACCAATGTTCGTGGGCGACGTACGCGGGGCCACCTCGATATGCAGCGCCAGTTGCGAGTTATCCGGCGGAAGCCAGTTCATCGCGGGGCCGATGAGATCATCGAAGAAGCGCCATGTGCGCCGCGCCATGATTCTCAGGTACGCGTTGTTGCCGATCTCGAAGCGATAGCGGCGAGAGTCGCGCGCGGGACGCGACAGCCAGTGCATTAATAGCGGAGAAAGCGCCCACAGCCCCAGAAAGAACGCGGTGGGAGCGAACCGGTTTTCCACCCGGGTGACGACCATCAGGACCACCGCGAATCCATACACGATCAGCATGTGGCGCATGGTGGAGCTGAGCTGAGATTGGCTTCGGGTGGCGCTGTCGGTGGTTTGCCATTCGAGCAGATGATGGCGGCTGATCCATCGCCGGTAGACCACGCGCACGATCGCATCCGCCGAAAGCCACGCCTCATGCGGCAAAAATGCCATCAGCACAACGGCCCGCACCACTTCGTCGAACGCTCCCCGCCATCCGCGTATCGATCCGTGCAAGTATCTGGCGGACCGTTCGAACAACGGTGCGACCGCGGGAATCGCTACGGCCAATCCCACCAGCAGGCTCCAGACACCGGGGGCCTTGGAAGTCAGCCAGCCGAAAAGCAGGAGCAGCATGGATGCGCTGGGCACCAGGCTGCGCCTCAAGTTGTCAAAAATCCGCCAGCGATTGATGACGCTTAACGGATTTCGTTCTTGGCCCCCTTGGGCGGAAGGCACGCTTCCCAGCATCCACGGCGCGATCTGCCAATCGCCGCGTATCCAGCGATGCTGGCGCTTGCTATAGGTGGCATAGTCGGTGGGCATGTGCTCGAACAGCTCGATGTCGCTGGCCAGGCCCACCCCGGCGTAAGCGCCTTCAATCAAATCGTGACTCAGCAGGGTCTCCGGCGGGAAGCGGTCGCCGACGGCCTGACGGAAAGCTCGCAAATCATAGATCGCTTTGCCGTGGAAGATGGCTTCCCCAAACAGATCCTGCTGCGCGTCCGAAACCGTCTGGCAATACGGGTCTGTACCCAAGCTATCGGCGAACACTCGCGTGAAGTGAGTCGCCGTCGCGCCCGGTAGAGATATGCTGACGCGCGGCTGAATAATCGCGTACCCACGCTTACGGACGTGCGTCACGGGATCGAGAACTGCCTGGTTTAGCGGGTGCGCCAACGTCTCGATCAGACGCCTGCCGCTCTCCGGAGGCAACTGCGTATCGGCATCCAAGGTGATGACGTAGCGAATGGGTAACGGCAGCTCGCCTACAATCTGGATGGACGCGTCGCCTTCGCCACAAAGGAACGCGTTGAGGTCTTCCAACTTGCCGCGCTTGCGCTCACGCCCGATCCAGCACCGCTCGGTCTCGGACCAAACGCGCGGCCGGTGAAACAGAAGAAAGCGGCCGCCGGTGTAGCGGCTGTTCAGTTGTTCGATGCCCTGCCGGGCCGCCGCGAGAACTTCGCCATCCCCAAACGCCGTGGCTTCCGGAGAGTCCGTGAAGTCCGAAAAGAGGCCGAAGAATACATTGGCTTCCTGATTCGCCAGAAAGCGGACTTCCAGCTTTTCCACTTCCAGGCAGACCACTTCGGTGCTCGACAACATCATGGGCACCACCACCAGCGTCGCGTGATCGCTGGGGATTCCGTCCTTGTATTCCATCTTGGGCAGCGGATCGGGCGGCAGCAGCGAAATCACCAGCGCATTAATAATCTGCACCGTCAACTCGCTCAGTGGAAATAGCGCCAGGCTGCCTAAGATCACAAGCATAAGCGGCTGGTGGACACCTAAGTCCCAAGCGAACGCCAGCGCCAATGCCAGGAACCATGCGGTCAGGCCCACCAGGCTGCCGAGATAAATGGGAGTGGCTTTGCGGCGGACGGTGCGGGTTACGCGGGTACGGAAAGGCATCCGCGCGCCCAGGTCGCTTTCCAGTTCCGTGACCCCTTCTGCCAACAGGAAGTACGACACCGACGCAGCTTCGGGACGGCCGCTCTGACGTGCCAGCACGTTCGCGCGGCGGGCCACTTCCAGTTCGGCGGTTCCGCTGTGCTTCGAAATTTGTTCTACGATTTTCCGCGCCCGGTCGCGCGTCGCAAAATCGCTGTGTGCGTGAGTGGGATCGGTGCGCAGCTCGGCTTCCACTAGGCTGGTCGCCTCGAAGATCTTTCTAAAGTCCAGCCTCCCCAGCGCGCGCAAGCTGCCAAATGCATTGGCGATCGACAGGCGCTCCGCTGCCTCGCGATTATGCTCGTTCCGAACCACTTCGGCGAGCGGCGTGCCGAGCCGCGCTTCGATCCACTGCTGCGCCGGCGCCAGGGCGCGATCCTCATCCTGGAGTTGTTCCACCAGGCAGGTGGCGAAGTACGGCTCGCCCGCCACCGGTTCGGATTCCATCAGGTGCAGGACATTGTCAAACAGTTCCGGATCGCGGCGGGAACTGACCGCCAATCGATTGGCCCAGAAATACCCGGCCTCCCGAATTTGTTGCGCGTGGTCCACGCCCCGGGCCAGAAGCGTCAGCGATTCAATCAGAGACAACCGCAGCAGCAGCGGGTAACGACCACAGCTCGGAGATGGAAAGCGCCGTCCACTTCTGATATTCGGTAAGGGCCTGGGAAACATTGGCGTCGTCGACGACATTGTCCGAATAGCGCGCCAGATCGGCCGCCAGCTCATACACGCAGAGATAGCCGTACTGGCGGGAATGCGACCGGATATGATTCCGCGGCAGGGAACGGCGAATCTCAGCAATGTTGGTGCGGGTTAGATACGCGTTGTCCAGCAACCATTCCGCCGACGCCGTTAAGGTGTGGTCCAAACGCGCGGCTTCGGATAAACCATCGCGTACGGATTCCAACTCCAATTCGCATTGGCTCAACCGGGACAGGATTTCCTTTTTCAGCAGCGGCGAGGCGTTGTGACGCTCGGAGCAGTTATGCGCCATTTCCTCGATGGACGCGGGAGAAGCCGGGGGCGTCGCCACAGGCGCAGCTTCGGCTGCCTGCTCCGCCAGCATGAAAATTGAGGGCTCGCCCGCTTGGCGGAGTTCTTTGACAATGGCTTGAACTTCAGCGCGCGGGGATTCTACGAGAACCACATTCTCGCCGTCGAACTGCAGCGCGCCATAGCGGCTCAATTTCGACCGTGGATTGGGTTTGGTGTTGGGCGTCAACAGCAAACAGACGCGCCCGCGGCCCGCCGAGCACACTGTTCGATATGCTCTTTCGGCCTCTTCGCCGGAAGAATAGATGGCAAATACTACCCGTTTTGAGGCTGTCATGCGACGCTGGGCCGTCATGTGACCCTGGAACGTCAAGCGCGGCCGCGCACCGCCCGCGTCAAAAGACAGAGGAAGAATAGTAGCGCAAACAATAAACTAGCCGTTACGGTCGCGAACGTCGGACCCGCACCCAAAATCATTTTCATCGCACTGCCCAACGTCAACATTCCAAAGACCGTCAACCATCCAAGCATTGTGTACACTCCGCTTGGCCGGCACCGGCGCCGGCCTTAATTTATTCACTCTTTGTTCGCCCTGAATTGATCCAGCCGCCGAATGGCGCAGGCGAGTCACAAGTATCAAGGCAAGTGGAATGCCAGCCTGAAGCCTAAGACAACACATGAGAAAGGCCCGGCTAAAGGTGCATAGCGGCAATTCTGACAGTCCAGGCCTGAAATAAGTGCAGTACTCTTTGGGGCCGGGCAGCGGCGCGTTTGGTTCTTGAGATGCTATGACGACTCCCGTGAATACTCACAAGAATCACCTGCGCCAAGATGATCCGATGATATTGGGCAGGACTTCGTGGATCGCCGACGAACTGCTCGGGATTCGAAATCTGGAGCAACGGTTGAGCCGGAAGCTGAAATCCGGCAGGCCGCAAAACAGACAGTACCTGCTCAGTAATATCCAGGATTTAAACTGGCGCGTGGAATTGTTAGATCGGGCCCTCGACGACGCGGGCGCCGACCAAGCCGGCTAGCTGCGCCGCCCGCGTGCTCGCGTCACTCCGGGGCTGCATCACTGCATGAGTGAATCCCAGCGCGCGCTGGCCCGGGCCCTGATTTTTTCGACGTCGCTGTCGAGCAGCAGGTGCGCTTGAGCCAATTGTTTGCCAGCGGTCTCGACCTTCTTTAGATAATCTTCTTTGCTCGCATAGCGTTCCTCGATCGACGGCCGGGGATCGCCGGTTTTTTCGCGTTCTGCTTTGGTGCGGGCGAAGGGGATGAAAGAGCCGACCATGCTCTGGATCTCCTCCGGCGAACCGATGGAGGCATCGCGCAAGTTCCATCCAGTGTAAGTCGCCAACGGAACGGCGAGCTCCGGCAACTGAATGCCGCTGGTTTCATTGCCGTCGCGGTTCACTTGCGGAACCAGTGTGGGGAATGCTTTGCCGACTTTAGGCGGCTCGTAAGCCACGATGCCTTTGCTCGCGAAATCGGGACCGAAATCCAGACGCAACGCGAAATTGGGTTCGGAGGGAAGATTCACGCCGGGGATTTTCGGAAAAGCCAGAGCGCCGGGCGCGACCAGGTTGTCCTTATCGACGCGTGGGATTTGGGAGTCGGGGGGCGCGCTTCCATTCGTGATCCAGGAGTTCATCGCGACCAGCAACGCGCGCATCGCGAAGCGGTAGTCTTGCGGATTGGCACGGTTTTGCGTCCCATTCTTTTCGGGCTTCGCATTGGCGCCGTGCTGGGTACCCGCGATGTAGTAAATGCGTGTAGTGGGCGGCGGCGGGATTGTCTTCTTGCCGTCGGGACTGGTGTGGATCAAGCCGGCATCGCGTCCCCAATATTCATACGATCCGTTGGTGTAAAAAATATTGGGCACGACACCGTCTTTTTTCGCGCGCGCCAGCATGCTGTCGGTGATGCCGCCGTCGGTTTCCGGCTCATCGGTGAACGGGAACGTGTCCGTGGGATACAGAAAGTTCATCCACGTGTGACCATCGCGCGAGGGCTGCGCAAAACGATGATTAAAGCTGCCCCGGCCGGCGCCTGCGACGTGCGCCCACAATCCGTCGAAGACCCGGTGGCCTTGTTCGTCGGCATTGAAGCCATCATAGAGAAACTTGCGCAGGAAGCGGCCGCTCTGCGAAGTGCCGAAGCCAATGGCCCGCTTTACCTCGCCCTGCTGCTTCATATACGCGATGTAATCGCGGATGGCGGCGGGTCCCAGTCCAACCACAGCCGGGTCCTTGCCGGTATAGACCACGTCGTAGATGCGGCCCGGTTCGAAGCCGGCGGCGTACTCGATGCCGGTGGCGCTGGCGTTGAATTTCCACTGATCGCGCGGTATCAAAGTGGCCGGACCGGCGGGGTGATCGCGCACGGTGAGCGTGGCCGAGGCCTGATCGGCGACCGAGTACGGGATTTGTTTGCGATCGGCCAGGGATGCCGTGGTCTCGCGTTTATCGACGATGATTTCAGCGCGCACCGGTCCAGTGATGCCGCGGATCACGGGCGCGTACAGCTTCATATTCGTCTCGTCGGGAACATCGAACTCCCAGCCCACCCATACCAGCGTGTAGCCGGCCTGGAACAACAAAGGATCGCCAATATCGGCCGCCGTCCGAGGGGGCGCCGATCCCGCGAGATCGAACATGCCCATCATTCCCTTGCCGCCGCGATTGGAGATTTCGAGCAGCGCGGTGCCGTTGCTCTTGGCGGCATCCTTGGGCTTCAGCACATACAGATCGGCTGAGAATTCGACCAGCCCCTTCGCATTGCGCGGAGCGCGGTCGAGGTCCACGATGATCTGGTTGTGCGGGAGCTTGGGATCGACGGCAAAATAGACTTTGCCGATAATCTCTTCGTAGTTCACCAGGGCGAGATCGTGGCGCTGAGTAATCTCGACGCGGGTAACGCCGGCATAGGCCAGCGTGGAGATGAGCAACAAGGCGATGCGGCGCGGCATGCAGATATTCTACATCCAAGCAGAGTCCGGCGCGGCGATGTGAACGTCTGGAGCATAATGATACGAGCCATGAAAAATATTTCTAACGGGTGTTTGGCGCGGGCTTTGGCGTGTGTGCTGCTCACCGTTGCGGCAGCGCCGGCGGCCGAAATTACCGTGGTGACCTCCGGAGCATTCACGGCCGCCTACCTGAAGCTGGTCCCCGACTATGAACGCGCGACTCACAACAAGCTTGTAACCGAGTACGGGCCGTCGATGGGTACCACCCATAACGCCATTCCATTGCGCCTGGAGCGCGGTGAGGCGATCGACGTGGTGATCATGGCCGCGCCCGCGCTCGGTGATCTGATCAAGCAGGGTAAAGTCCGCGCCGGTAGCCAAGTTGATCTGGTGCAATCCGTCATCGGCATGGCCGTCAAAGCCGGAGCGCCCAAGCCCGACATCAGCACCATCGACGCGCTCAAGCGCACTCTGCTCGCGGCAAAGTCGCTCGCGTATTCCGATAGCGCCAGCGGCGTCTACCTGTCCACTGAATTATTTCCGAAGCTTGGGATCGCCGATCAAATCCGCGGAAAGAGCAGGAAGATTGAGGCTGATCCGGTGGGCGAAGCAGTGGCGAGAGGAGAGATTGAGATCGGCTTCCAGCAGATCAGTGAGCTGCGGCCCGTGAAAGGGATCGACATCGTGGGGCCGCTGCCGCCCGGAGCGCAGCGAGTCACCGTGTTCGCCGCAGGGATTCCCGCAACTTCAAAGCATCCGGCGGAGGCCAAGGCGCTCATCGATTGGCTGGCGTCACCGGCCGCCTACTCCGCCATTAAGGAAAGCGGCCTGGAGCCCGCTAAACGCTAACGCGATTGCGATAGCGCTTCAATCTCATCGAGCGACCACGGCGCGGCGCCGCCGGGACGGCTCGCTACAACGGCACCCAAACGATTCGCAAAATCGCCAATCTGCGCCGGCGGCCACCCGGCGCCGAGTCCGTGCAGAAACGCAGCGGAGAAAGCGTCGCCCGCGCCTACTGTGTCCGCGACTTGCACGCGGTACCCGGGGACTTCTACATATTGATCGTGCACCAGCAGGGCGCAACCCAATTCCCCACGAGTAACGCAGACGGCCTCCCAGCCGAAGCGCGCCGCATGATCGCGGCAAAACTCCTCCAGCATGCGATGGTGTTTTTCCAACATTCCGTCGAGCGCATGCACCTCGTCCTGATTGAGCTTCACGACGGTTGCCCGTCCTAAAAGATCCAGCACGAATTCGCGAGTGAAAGACTTGGGACGCAAATTCACATCATAAAAACGCCGGGCTTGGGGAAGCACACCCATAGCCTCAAACAGCGTATCGCGTCCGCGCGGATACATGGAAAGCAGCGTCCCGAAGCAAACCCAATCCGGATCGCGCGCCGTCAGACGTTCCAGCGCGCGCTTATCGAGCTGCATGGAATCGTACGCCGCCGGCCGGTGGATTTCGAATTCCGGCTGTCCATCGTCAGCCACGGTTACCGTCACGATTCCGGTCGGCCATTCCTCGGAGCGCTGAACGCAATCGATCGCGAGGCCTAGCCCCGACATCGCTTCCAGCGCACGGTCGCCGCGCTGGTCCGCGCCCACGGCACTCACCAGAGACACATCGTGGCCCAGACGCGAAGCATGCACCGATAGATTCAGCAGGGCGCCGCCCAGGTGTTCCTGGCCCCCGATCACATCCCACAAAATCTCGCCGATACTGATGAGCCGCATGGACCCCGCGTGTCTTCATCCTAACTCCCCGCAAGCTCTTGTAGACTAGCCTCATGCGCTTCCTGCTGTTTTTGCTGCCTTCCCTTCTCGCCGCGCAGACCTACGATGTCGTTCTGCAACATGGCCGCGTGATGGATCCTGAATCCGGTCTGGACGCCGTGCGTAGCGTCGGCATCACCGGCGGCAAGATCACCGCGATCTCGGCCCGTCCGCTCCGCGGCAAGGTGGAAGTAGATGCCGCAGGCCTGGTGATCGCGCCCGGATTTATCGATCTTCATCAGCACTCACAGACTCTCGAAGCTGCCGGCTATAAAGCCATGGACGGCGTCACTACTGCACTGGAACTCGAAGTCGGAGTCTCGCCCGTGAGCGAATGGTATGCGGCGCGCGAGGGCAAATCGCTGATCAACTTTGGAGCCAGTTCCGGCCACATTCCGGCCCGCATGGCCGTCATGCACGATAGCGGCGAATTCCTGCCGCGTGACGCCGCGAACACCCGCGCCGCGACTCCCGAGGAACAAAAAGCCATCGAGGCGGCCGTCAAAAAAGGACTCGATGAAGGCGCTCTAGGGATGGGCCTCGGCCTCACCTACACCCCGACCGCCGGCCCCACCGAGATTCTCAACCTGTTTTATCTGGCTGCCGAATTCAAACGGCCGGTGTTCGTGCACATGCGGGCGAGTGGCGACGTCGTCAGGTCTTTGCAGGAAGTGATTGCAGACGCCGTCGTGTCGGGAGCCTCCCTGCACGTCGTTCACCTGAACAGCGCCGCCATGCGCCAAACTCCGGAAGCATTGCGCATGGTCGAGGGCGCGCGTCTCCACGGACTCGATATCACTACCGAATCTTATCCTTATATCGCCGGCGCAACGCGTCTGGAATCGGCTCTCTTCGATCCCGGCTGGCAGCAGCGGCAGCACTTGGACTATGGCGATCTCATGTGGCCCGCCACTGGCGAACGCCTGAATCCGGAGCTATTCGAACGCTACCGTAAGCAAAGCGGCACCGTGGTGATGTTCAGCAACACCGAGGAGATGATACGTCTCATCCTGGCCCGGCCTCAGGTGATCATTGCCAGCGACGGCATTCTCGAAGCGGGCGTGGGGCATCCGCGCGCCGCCGGAACCTACTCGCGTCTATTGGGCAAATACGTGCGCGAGGAAAAAGTGCTCAGCTTGATGGACGCGATCCGCAAGTCTTCGCTTCTGCCGGCACGGCGTCTCGAGTCCTTCACGCCCGCCATGCGTCAGAAAGGCCGGGTCAAGATCGGAGCCGATGCGGATCTGTCGGTATTCGATCCCAACACCGTAATCGACAAAGCCACCTACGAAAAGCCCGCGCAATATTCGGAAGGCTTTCGTTACGTCCTGGTCGGCGGAACCTTTGTAGTCCGGGATGGCAAACTGCAATCGGATGCACGTCCCGGTCAAGGGATTCGCGCGCGCTAAATCAGCAACTAAATGCCACGTTCAAACAAGAACTTGCGCGGACGACGCGGAACATAACGCAGGCCGAACTTCTCAGTCGCGGATTTCTGAATAAATCCCACGGCCTCCGCGGGTGAATCCGTTACCAGTAGATGCTCCAGGTCCTGGGGATTAATCGCTGCGTTCATCAGCAGCGATCCGCGAATGAAATCAATCAGCGGCGTCCAGTACTCGACACCCAGCAGCACCACCGGAAAGTTTTTGATCTTTCCGGTTTGGATCAGCGTCGCGACCTCAAACAATTCATCCAGAGTCCCGAATCCGCCCGGCGCTGCCACGAAGCCGTAGGAGTATTTCACCAGCATCATTTTGCGTACAAAGAAATAGTGGAATTCCACAAACTTATCGAGGTATGGATTGGGCTTCTGTTCTTGCGGCAGGACAATATTGCAGCCGATGGAAACACCACCGGCCTCTTTGGCGCCCCGGTTAGCTGCTTCCATCACGCCGGGTCCACCGCCGGTCATGACCGTGAAACCTGCCGCGGCAACTTTCGCCCCCAGCTCACGCGTTAGCTCATAGTAGCGGCTGCCCGGCGCGAAGCGCGCCGACCCGAAAACCGTGATACACGGACCGACGAAGTGCAGCGCGCGGAAGCCATGAATCAATTCGCGAAAGATCCGAATCGCGCGGCCGAGTTCAAAACCGCGTCCGTGCGGGCCTTGCAGGAAAAGCTGTTCTTCCGGAGTTCCGGCAGTTTTCCCCCATTGGGCTCTTGCCTCGGGCGTCTCCGGCTGTTTTAGATCGCTGGCGGACATAAGGGGAGCGGCTGCGGATTAACGCGACTGGCAGTATAAGACTCTCGTGGGGGAAAAGATGAAATCTACGCCGCGTGCACGCGATCTTGATGCCGCTGGAGACGAAACGCGATCTTCGCCTGGCACTTTCTGCTAAAGCGAATGACCTCGTCCAGGTCCTGATCCGGCTGCGCATCCGCTCCATTGGCGCTGGGACGCTGGGTCAGCTTGGACCGCTGCTGCAAAACGGTACTCGCTTCAACCTGATTCATCAAAATGCGTTCGCGTTCAAGAGCGTCACACACTGGACATCGCATATAGCTTTTTATTGTCTCCTATTTTAGGCCGGTCGAGGGCCGGTAGCAGCACGATGTCGTCGTAAAGCTCAATCCGCTAAAGGATTCGGCCGGACCTGGAAATGCACCACCTTATCCATGGTCCCCTTGCCGGTTTCCGAATGGAACGGAGTGCGCGTCCCCCAAGTGGTCCACACACCTTTGCCCTTCCATCCCGCATTGGGATCGTCAATGCGCCCGTCCATTCCCTTGGCGAAGAAGCCCATCGGATACGGCACGCGCATCACCACCCACTTGCCGTTCTGCAGCGCCAGCAGCGAATCACTGCCGTTGCCGGTGGCGATCGGCGTGTTCTTGCCAAGACCCAACGTGTCAAACTGATCCACCCAATCGTAGTAGTGCGAATCCACACTGCCTGAGTCCTTCACGTTCTTAAAGTTCGGACCCGGCGACGGATACAGTGTCCAACCTTCGGGACAGTGCTGCCCCGTAGCCTTCGGTCCGTTCAGCGGGCCTTTGCACTTGCTGCGATCGAAGCTGGCGAGATGCCCGCTGCCCAGCACCACCCAGGCCACGTTGTTGCGGTCGATATCCATGCCGCGCGGCGAGAAGCCTTGCACCTTCGCCTTGGGATTGTTATACGGCACTTCGTAATATTCCGCCAGCGCAGTTTCCGAAGGGTTCGAGCCCGGAGCCACGCGCACGATCCCGCCCGGGAATCCGAGCACGCTGCCCCAGATCGACCCATCGCTGCCGATCGCGAGGCCGTAGAACGCCGCGTTGAGTCGCGTGTCCTTCTTGGGATCGGTGGCGATCCGCGGCAACGCGGCGGAACTGCCGAGGCTCTCGCCAGTCGCGGTGACAGCGACATTCTGATCGACCTCTTCGTAAGGATCGCGCTTGCCGTTCCCGTTGGTGTCGAGCACCAGCGCGGTCCATCCCTGCGCCTTCTGCGCGTCGTGAGTCTGATCCCATACCTTCGTGTTCAGCCAGCCGACCACTCCTCCTCCGCCGCCGCTGCTGGTCCACAGCGTATTATTGGCGTCCTCCGCGAACAGCAGGTGATGCGTGGCGTAGCAGGTATCGATTAGCGAAACCTGCTTGGTCTTCGGATCGTAAACCGCAAGCTGGCGGCCAGAGCGATCAACCGGCGTGATCTTCGCCGACGGCTGGCTGGATCCTGCCTTGCACCACGCCGGATTATCCGGCCCACGCAGGCGGGAAGTGAACCACAAGCGGCCTGTGTTGTCGAACATCGGATTGTGAACCGTGACGTGGCTATCCCAGATGGCCTCGTCGCCCCAGACCGCCGACGCTTCGAGCGGTTTCGGCTGGCCGGGAGTATTCGCGTCGCGATACGGAACTTTCACCCAGCTAGTAGTGTTGTGCACCGGATCGAGCACCGGCAGCGCATCCCGGCTTTCCTCAGGCGATCCATAGATCAAGCCGTTCGGATTCAGACTCGGGTTGCGTTTGTCAGTGGAAATTTCGTCATGCAAATAACTCTTGGGATCGGCCCAATCCCACTGCGTGATCACGATGTTTCGCTCGACGCCTTGCGGACGCGGCGGAGCCTGCGCCGGTATTTCACCGTGCGCGATGCGATCGCTCCAGCTTCCAAACTCGGCCGTCGCGCGCTGCGGCCCCAGTTGCCCCAAACCTGCCACCATCGACGAGCCCGCCTGACCAGACTTCACGCGCCGCTCCCAAGCTTTGGCGGGAGAATCGAAATTCTTGAACAGCGCCGGAATGGTGCGCGTGTACTCGCCACCGAGCTGATGGCAGGATTCGCAACTGTCGGTCTTTACCAAGTGAATCCACTGCCCCTGGCTCTTCACGTTCGGTGAAATACCATTGCCCCCAGGACCCGTGCCTGGGAATTCGTTCTTCTCCGGCACCTTCATCAATGAGTACCAATAGTTGCCGGGATACAACTTTGCGGCTGTCTTCGCGTCCGGCGCAATCGTGGGCTTCAGATCGATCGATTTACCCGGAGCGGTCTGCACCTTCGGCGAATCCACCAGGCCGTAGCCGCGCGCCCAAACCGTGTAGTTCGCCTTGGGAAGCGCAGGGATCAGGTAGCGCCCGCGGTCATCCGTGACAACTTCTTTGATATAGCGCGTCGGCAAGTCGGTGGTCTCGGCGATCACCCAGACACCCGCCTCGGGACCCTTGCTGCTGCTCACAACGCCACCGATCTCATCGGCTTTGACAGTCACGGATGTCGAACCTTGCTGCCCGTTACTCCGGCCCATCCATGCGGCCATGCAGATCGCTGCTAGCACCGCGATACCGGCATATTTCGAACTCTTGACGGCAATGTGTGTTCTGGTCATGGCGAGGTCGCTCCTTGGAATCGACGGCCAGTATACACCCGCTAACTACCGATGAAAACCGGATGGGCGGGCTGGGATGCGGGAGGTATCGAATCTGGTAGCTTCGATGGGAACCGGTGAATGGGGGCAAAAAAGAGCAGTGCCGGGTGTAATGGATCGCGCTTGAGGGAGGGGACGTTAAGTTGAAAAATCCGAAAGTGCGAATGTGGGTCTTTTTGTTGCTGGACTTTTTTTCTCGCTAAACGGTATTTCGCTTATCGCCGCCAACGACTCATTGGGGCAGACAAACCCGCATACCGGAATGATCTTCGGCGGTCTCTGGCTAATCGGAGCCGCCTCTGACTTTTACTTGGCCCGGATAACGTATCGGAAAATGCGGAACGCGGGAACAGAAAAATCAAAATAGCCCCACCGGAAGCCGTCTGCATCTACGGTGGGAGACTCATTTTGACGCAGCAACCGCTGCAGGCTTCACGTATTCCTTGGGAAAGTAACGTGGCTTGCCCCCACGGCTGATGATGATGTCGGCGATCCGTTGGATGGGTTGATCCAGCGGAATAACGTCGCCAATCTGAATGGGAGTTCTTCCGCGCTTGTCTGGTTCGTCGAGGGGCACGCCGATGCCGGCCAGGTATTGCACAAGTTCCGTGAGCTCCGTTTGCGTCGCCAGATTCCCCGTGCCGCTCATGCTCTCATGCATCGCGGTGTAGCCGAAGTTATCGACCGCTTTGACGTCCTTGTCGTATTGATAGGCGAGCTCGGCGGCCATTATGTGACCGCTGCCGGCGGCCGCAAGAAACAAACTTGCTCCATCCTGATTTTTCAATTTGACGTCGGCCCCCGCGTCGATCAGCGTGCGCATCACGTCCACGTGATTGGACTTGGCCGCCAGCAGCAGCGCAGTCTGTTCCCCGCCCGCTCGCCTAAAAGCAAAATCATCGGCAGGCGGAGTTTTTGCGGTCTTGGCGTTCAGATCGGCGCCCTTGGAGATCAATTTTTTGACGAGATCCAACGAGCCGGCCTGCGCCGCCATGTGTAACGGCGTTTGCCCAGAGTGATCGGCGACATTAGGATTGGCGCCTCCATCGAGTAAGGCCATCGCGGCCTCGGTGCTGTGATACGCGCCGGCCACAGCTAGCATCTTGGTTTTATCTTTGTCTGGCAAAGCGTAGTTGGGGTCCGCCCCCGCTTTAATGAGATGCCGGATCGAGGCGCTGTCATTCTTCATCGTCGCGAATATCAAGGGCGTGAAACCTTTCTTGCTGGCCGCGTTCACGTTGGCGCTGCGTTGGATCAGAAGATCCACAACGTCAGGATGCCCTTCCGCCGCGGCCCACATGAGCGCATTCTGGCCCTTCTCGTGTTCCTGCGCATTCACGTCCAGACCCGCGTCCAGCAGCAGCTTTACTTCTTCCACGCTGCCCGCGCCCGCCGCGATCATCAGTGTGGTCTCGCCATTCCAGCGTTGGGCTTTCGGGTTCGCTCCGGCTTTGAGCAGGCGCGCAGAGAGGACAGTATTGCCGTTCGCCAACGCCAAAGTGAGCGGCGTCTCGCCGTAGTCGCCCGCGGTGTTGACGTTCGCGCCGGCGTCGATCAGCTTTAGCGCAGTGTCCTGCAAGTCGAGAAACACCGCCCAGGCCAACGCCGTAGCGCCGTCCGGCAAACGCGGCGTCGATATTCGCGCGCTTGGCGATCAGCAAGTCGGCAGCCTTGCTATCGCGACGTTTGATAGCGTCGATCAGCGAGTAATCCGTCGCCGCCCGGCACAGCGCCGCGGCCACAAAGATCAAGAAGATCGACCGCATTCGCTACCTGCTAGATATCCGACAAATGCGCGAGTTCGCCGGTGCCGTCGCCCAGGGTTTCCGTGCGAACGCCCGACTTGTCGAGCATCGAAAGCAGCAGATTATTGAGTGGCGTGTTTTCGGGATAGCGAATGTGCCGCCCGCCCTTCAGCGTCCCACCCGCGCCGCCGACCACAGCGGCCGGCAGATCCACATGCGTGTGCTTGTTGCCGTCGGAAAGACTGCTTCCGTAAAGCAGCATCGAATGATCCAGCAGCGTGCCATCGCCGTCCGGCGTGTTCTTCATCTTGTTCACCAGGTACGCCAACTGCTCGACGTGGTGAGTATTAATCTTCATCGTGCTCGCAATCTTCACCGGGTCATCCTGATGATGCGTGCAATTATGATGACCATCCGCCACACCCACTTCGCGGTAACTGCGGTTGCTGCCTTCGCGCGCCAGCATCAGCGTGATCACGCGCGTCAGATCGGACTGGTACGCAATCACCATCAGATCCATCATCAACTGCGCGTGCGGCGCGAATTCTTCCGGAGCGGCCGCGGGACGATCCATAGCGGGCAGCGGGGTGGATGCGCTTTGCTGCTCGGCCTTTTGAATGCGCCGCTCGATATCGCGAATCGCATCTAGATATTCGGTGAGTTTCCTGCGGTCGCCCGATCCCAGCTTGGTCTCCAGCCGGTCCACGCCGCCTTTGACGAAATCCAGAATGCTGCTCTCTTCCTGCATTTGCGCCAAACGCGACTTTTGATCCGTGCTGTCGCCGTCTCCGAACAGCCGCTCGAAGACCACGCGCGGGTTGACTTCCACCGGATTCGGCGAAGTCGGATTGCGCCAGGAAATCGTGTTGGTGTAAGCGCAACTATAGCCCGAATCGCATCCCCCGGCCAGACTCGGAGCTTCCACGCCCAATTCAAGCGAGCCGAATTGCGTTACCTTGCCCAGCTCACGCGCCGCCACTTGATCCGCTGAGATCCCAGCGCGCAGGTCGGCGCCCTCAGTCTTTTTAGGATGAACCCCGGTGAGCCAAGTGGCGCCCGCGCGGGCATGATCGCCGGGCCCGTCTGTAAAGGAACGCCCCTGAATCTGCGCCAACCCGCTCAGCACCAGCGTGTGCTCGCGAAAAGGCGCCAGCGGTTTCATGGTTGAGCCGAACTCAAAGTTTGCGCCTTCGCCCAACGGCGACCAGCCCGCCGAGATGATTCCGTTCGGCACGTATAAGAACCCCATGCGCACCGCAGGTTTGGCCGCACCGAGCTTAGGAGCAGCGAACGCCGGCACCATTGCGTCCAGAAACGGGAGCGCCAAAGTGGTCCCCAAACCGCGCAAAAACACGCGGCGTTGCAGGTGTTTCTTAGTGATGATCATTGGTCCGCCGACCTCCTCATCTGAAATGGAACGCTGTTCGCCACGGCCAAAATCAGGTCCCGGAGCCGGTACTGTTTGGCCTCTGTTTGACGCAAAATCGTCCGTACGGCCGGCATGTCATAGTATTCTACACCCCGCCCCAGGCCGTACGTTAAGAGCTTCTCGGCCACCGTCGAAACGAACTCATCGCGCCGTCCAGTGGCCAAAACTTTCTTGAGAGCCGCCGGCCCATCGAACTGCGTTCCATCGGGAAGCTTGCCGGAAGCGTCGATAGCGGACTCGCCGTCTTTCGAGCGCCATTCACCGATGCCGTCGTAGTTCTCCAGCGCAAAACCCAGCGGGTCGATATTCCGATGGCACACCGCGCACCCTGGATTCGCGCGATGCAATTCCATCGCCTCGCGTAGCGTCAATTTTCGCGCGCCCTTAGTGGTAGCATCCAGCGCCGGCACGTCCGGCGGCGGCGGAGGCGGCGGCTCGCCCAACAAGTTATCGAGAATCCATTTGCCGCGCTGCACGACCGAAGTGCGGTTGGGAGGCGAAGTCACCGTCAGCAAACTGGCCTGTCCCAGCAAGCCCCCGCGATTCGGATCGGTGAGCGCTACCCGCCGGAACTGCGACCCATAGACACCAGGAATGCCGTAGTGGATCGCCAGTCGCTCATTCAGGAAAGTGTAATCGGCGCCGAGCAAATCCAAGATGCTACGGTTCTCCCGCACGATGCTGTCGAAGAATAATTCGGTTTCCCGCTGCATGCTATAGCGGAGACTCTCGTCGAAATCGGCAAAGGCGATCGGGTCCGGCCGCACGGTGGCGAGATTGCGAATCTGCAGCCACTGCCCCGCGAAGTTGCTAACAAACGCCAAGGACTTTGGATCGTCGAGCATACGGTCGACTTGCCGCGAGAGCTCAGCCGGATTCGACAGCTTCGATTTCTCCGCCAGCGCGAGCAGTGTTTCATCGGGCACGCTGCTCCACAGGAAAAACGAGAGCCGCGAGGCGAGTTCGACATCGCTGACCCGGTGATTCAGGCCTCCCCCATCCGCCTCCACGCGAAACAAAAAATCGGGAGCGACCAACATCGCCTCGATCGCCCTTTGAATTCCGTAATCGAAATCGCCCTTACCACGGCCATTCTGGTAAAAAGCCAGCAATGGCTTCCAGTCCGCTTCAGTCACCGGCCTGCGATACGCCGCGCGAGCGAGCGACGCCAGAATCCGTTGCGCGCACTGGCTCTCCTGCGCACGCTCCGCCGGATGACACACGAAGATCTTGGCCCGGCTAGGCGAGTCCCCCCGGCCCGTCGTGTTGTAAGGCCCCTCAATTCCCAAATTTAATATCGGTGGCGAAACCCCATCATCCGGGCGCGCGAATCGCTTCACTCTCACTCCGTCAACGCGCAGGTCCATCCCAGCCGACGACGTTTCGGGACGTTCACTCGATAGATAAGCGGAACGCCGCGCAATCGACGGCTCGACGTTTTCCAGCTTCAACGATTCCCTGGGGAACGTAACGCCAATCGTGTGCGGCCCCGCCTTCATCGGCAAGCGCACTTCGAAAGGCGAGATTTTAATCGGAGTGTTTGGTGTCCCGCGCCGGATGCGAATCAAGTATTCGGCATCCAGCGGAAAGTAATAGCGCACCGAGAGCCCGCCTGCCGAATCGAACGGCAGATCGTCGCTCATCCACTCCGCTCTGATAGGAACCGCCGCGGCAACTCCCCGGTTGGGCTCGCGGCGCGGTTCGAAAACCTCTTCCGAGGGCTTCTGAGTAGAATCGCCCACCGCCAGCCGCGCTATTTTCCGGCTAAGCGACAGATAGCGGTCGAGCAGCGCCGGCGATAACGAAAGCACGTCGCCGATGTTGTCGAACCCATAGCCGGAATCATCCACCGGCAACTGCGAGCCTGCGTCAATATCCAAACCGAAAACATCGCGAATCGCGTTGCTGTACTCCACCCGGTTCAAGCGGTGAATTGCCGGACGCCCTGGGTTGGGATGCGCGGCAGCCTCAGCGTCGAGCGAAGTCTCCAGCCATTTGCTGAACTCCGTCATTCGCGCGGAATTGGGACGCGGCATTCCCGCGGGAGGCATCTGCCCCGCCGCCACTTTACGCAACACTCTCTCAAGCAAACCAGCATGGTCGCCGATGTTGCTCAGATCCAGACCTTGCAGGGTGACTCCTGCAGTTCGCTTCTGATCGTTGTGACAGACCACGCAGTATTGCGCGAACAGCGCCGACACCGAGGCAGCGTCTGGCTGCGTTTGCGCGCGTCCCTGCGGAGCGAGAGCGGCGGCGAGCACCGCGAGAGCGCCAGCAGCGCGCCGCGATAATAATGAAGACACCTGGAGCACGTAAGTCTAGCCGAATTAAGTATATACCAGCTTTTCGGCGACCGGAAGCCCGCGTCGGCGGTCACTTCTTGACGTACTTCTTCAGATCCTTCGGTCCCACTTCCGCCCCGTAAATCGCACCCTTCGCGTCCACGGCAACGCCTTCCGCTGCGGTGGTACTGCCTTGCGAGGCATCTTGCGGGTCCGGAATGAACGCCATCACCGCGCCATCCTTCACGCTGCCGATTCTCATGCCGCGTTTCCAGCCCGGATGATTCTTGTCGTTGGACTCGGAATCCACCACGTAAATCATCCCTCGCTTATCGATGGCGATTCCGCTAGGCCGGCTGAACTGCGTCCATTGGTCGAGGAACTTTCCATCCTGATCGAAGATCTCAATGCGATTGTTGCCGCGGTCACAGGCAAACAGGCGTCCCTTGCTGTCGAACGCCAGACAATGCGGCACGGCGAAATCGCCAGGGCCCGACCCGTGCTGTCCAAACGCCTTGATGAACTTCCCGTCCTTGTCGAACTTCACAATACGCGCGTTGGTGTTTCCGCCGTGCCCGTCGGCCACGAAAATATCGCCATTCGGGGCGACAATCACCGCCGATGGCTGATTAAAAGTATCCGGCCCGTCGCCCGCTACTCCCGCCTTCCCCAGCGCCAGCAGGACTTTTCCATCGGGACTGAACTTGAAAACCTGTTGGCCTTTTCCGTCTTTGCCTTGACCGTCGGTAACCCAAACGTTGTCGTCTTTATCGACATACAGCCCATGCGGAAATACAAACATGCCAGCGCCGAAACTCTTCAGCAGTTTTCCCGATTGATCGAATTCCAAAATCGGCGCCAGGTTCGAATCCGGCGCACGAATTCACACCGCAGCGCTCGGCCACCCAAATGTGATTGTGCGAGTCGAGACTGACCCCTGCCGCCGCGCCCCAAGTCCGTCCCTCGGGCATCTTGAAGTAGTTTTCGACGGTGTTGTACGGATTGGGTTGTGCGTTGGGCTCGTTGGTGGCTCCCACCGCCGCAATCGCAGCAACTCCGAAGAGCGCGACGCTGAACCGGACGGAGTAGGTCATGAATTTCTCCTTCGCAAAATACGATCCGAATTCTATCGCTTCCGCAAATGGAAGTCCAAGGTAGTCGCACTACGCTTTCAGTCTCGGAAATAAGCGCTCCGCGTTACCGCGATCAAGCGCATGCTTCACGTGCACTGGCAGCTTAGTATTCGGAAGCTGATCCGCCGTAGTACTGTACGGCCACACCGGGAAGTCCGTCCCAAACAAAAACTGCGACACGGGCGCGAACTTCATCAGCGCCGCAAGCGGGGTTGGATAAGCCGCGTGCGCCACTTCAAAATACAACTTCCTCATCTGATCCCAAGCTCCAGCCTGCCCATTCGGAATCGCGATGCCATCCTGGCCCCGGACCTCGTCGCGAATGCGGCCAGACATCACCGGCACAGCCCCTCCTGAATGATTCACGATAAATCGGATGTCGGGCATCCGCCCCAGCACGCCGTTATACAGCAGACTCGTGACCGCGCGCGTGGTATCGAAATCGAATTCCAGCACGGTGTCCGGAATCCCAGTCACCAGATTACGGCAGCAGTTGGGAACAGAGGGATGAATGAACACCACCGCTTTGCGGCGATTGAGCTCTTCGAAGATCGGGAAAAATACGGGATCTCCCAGCCACTTGCTGCCAGTATTGGAAAACACTGCAAAGCCGTCGGCTTTCAAGGTGTCGAGAGCATATTCGATTTCCTTCAACGTTGCATCCGTCTCGGGGAGCGGCAAGGCCGCGAAGAACCCAAAGCGCCGCGGACGGTCGCTGACCACTTTCGCACCGTATTCATTGACCTTCCGGACGAACCCGCGCGCTCTCTCCGAGCCGTCATAAAAGAGATCCGCAAAAGCAGGAGGAAGTCCGGTAACCGAAAGCATCGCCGTCTCGGTCCCATACTTGTCCATGGCTTCGAGCGAAACCTCGGGTGACCAGTGCCGCGCCGCCCACACATCCAGCAGCGGCGGCACCATGTGGTGATGAACGTCGATACGGCCGCGCTTCGCGGACTCCGCGCGGGACAGCGACGGCAAGGCGCCCATCGCGGCCGCCAATGTCCTTATCGCCTGCCGCCGCGAACAGTTAGCGAGCACCGGCCGCCTCAGCGGAAGTGGTCAGTGCGTCTGCCTTCGCCAACGGCCGCACCAAAATCGTGAGAACGAACCCAATCGCAAGCAGCGCGGCCAGCACTTCCAGCGGCTTGTCGTAGATATGAACCTTACTCGCCCCAGGCGGCAGAGCGGCGCGTGCGCTATTCGATAACTCAGTAATGATCACCGGACCCACTACCGCCGCGGCGCTCCAGGCCGTAAGCAACGCCCCGTGAATCGCGCCTACATTGTCGGGCCCAAACAGATCCGCCAGGAACGCTGGGATGGTTGCGAAACCGCCTCCATACATCGTAAAAACAACGAAAAGACTGGCCTCAAAAAGTCCCCAGTTCCCGCTCGCCGCCAAACCCGGAATGAACAGGAACAGCACAAACTGCACCGTGAAGAACACCAGATAAGTATTACGCCGCCCGATGAAATCCGAGCACGATGCCCAAAACAAACGTCCACAAGCATTGAAAATACTGATGAGCGAGACCACGCCTGCCGCTTGCAGCGGAGTCTTCTGAAACAAGTCCTGCATCATGGGGGACGCCTGCGCCAGAATCCCGATCCCGGCAGTCACGTTGATGAACAGGATGCCCCACAACAGATAAAATTGCACCCGACTCCAAGCGCCTGGTTCCGCGTGCGGCTGCGGTCCGTAATCATCTTGCCGGTCTTGACCGGAGCGGTCCAACCCTCCGGACGCCAGCCTTCCGGCGGACGCCGCAGGATGCTCGCGCCAATCAGCATCACAACCAAATAGGTAACCCCCAGCGCGATCACGGTCTGCGCCACGCCTAGCTTGGCGATGAAAAATACGTTCAAGTACCCGGCCAGGAACGCACCGCCGCCAAACCCCATAATCGCCATGCCTGTCGCCATGCCGCGCCGGTCCGGAAACCACTTCACCAGAGTACTCACCGGAGCAATGTAACCCAGCCCGCATCCGATTCCGCCGATCACGCCCATCCCTAGAAACACCAGGACAGATTGTTTCAAGGCGAGGCCGATGCCTCCGATCACCAGTCCAGTTCCGAAAAGCAATGCGGCCGTCGTTGCAGCCACCCGCGGTCCGCGGCGCTCTACCCATGGACCTCCGAACGCGGCGCTCAGTCCCAGCAGCACCAGAGCCACCGTGAACGTGGTGTAGGGAGGGCTGAACCACCACGGGTCATTAGGAAAAATCGCGTGGATGGGCCGGTTGAACGTGCTCCACGCGTACACCGAACCAATACAGATGTGAACCGCGACCGCTCCCACGGGAATGAGCCAGCGGTTAAACGCGGCAGTGCGTGTTTCGGCTGCAGCGTGCGAAGGCGTCATAGCCGCACTATTCTATCGCAAGCAACAATCGAGCGCCTAACGAGGAAAGAGACGATGTTGAATGGGCCGCAAGCGGTGTTTGATATCGGGCCAAAATTCGGTCAGGATATTCGAGAACGCATCGTTGCCCAGTTGCATTCCAAAACGTTCTGCGCCTTTCGCGGCCGTCTGGCTGTCGGGATAATAAAAGGTGGTAATCGCATCGATCCCCATGTTGCCTGCGATCTCAGTGATATTGAATCTCGACTTGCCATTGTCCAACCGGGTGACAAAAATCCGCGAGCTCGCATAATAAATTCGCCGCCAGAAAGTCCCGGTTCCCAGCCGGAAGTATCGCGGGTCTTCGTGGAGCAGGGTGGGCATAATCGCATCCGTGACATAGCTGCCGATGATTTGGTCGCTGAATCCGCGGGCATAATATTCACCGAACACCGGCAAGCCGCCGTTGTGGTGGAAGCCACTGGTCGCAATCTGCGACTGCGCCGCGTAACCTGCGAGCAGAAAGAAATTCGGCCAGTCAAAACTGTCTTGAAACGCCATGTGGTATTTCTCGGCCGTCGTGAGCGGCTTGTAGGTCTCCAGCATTTCGGAAGCGCGGTAGTTTGGAATGATGCCGAACAGCCGGGTTGAAACGGGCTCGGGCGGAGGCAGTGTACTTTCCAGCGGGGCGATCTCAGGAGCTTCAGCGCCGTCCGCCCCAATTTCCGACGTAGCGGGCGAATCGATCAGTAGCGGGCCTACTTGGGCGGACAGCACCGGGCCGGTCAGCAAACTGCTGAGGACAAAGGCCAACCGGATTGTCGTATGCCGCGTCATATGCCCTGGGCCATGGTCGCCTTGTCGCGCGCCGTATCGCGTATGTTATGACGGCAAGATGGCTCCTAACGGCTACATCGGCCAGTATTTATTTTCGGACTAGCCAAAGATATTCGGCATTCGGCATAAAGCCTTCATGGGCCAGCCCGGCGCAAGCATCAACTGGTAGAGTATTGTTGAGCGAGGAGGCAGCTTGAAACTCTCCAGGAGACATACTCTAAAGGCTTTGGCCGCGGCGGCGGTGGTGGCTGGCTCGTCCTCCGGGGCGCAGCCCCCTAAGATCCGCCTGGTTGCCTTGGACGTCGGGGGTACTATTCTCCAGGATCACGGAGACATCGTGGATGCCCTGCGCAGCTCCATGGGGAAGCGTGACATCACGGTTAGCGCCGCAGAGATCGGACCCTGGAGAGGCGCGGCCAAACGGGCCGTGATTCGCCACTTCGTCGACCAGCAGTCGAAGCTGGACGAGGCCGGCCGGCAGACACTTTCAGCCGCGATCTACCGGGATTTCGTCGAACAGGTAAACGAAGCGTATAAGACCGTGCCGCCCATCCAGGGCGCCGAAGAAGCCATCCGAAAGCTCCGCGAGAGCGGCTATTTGATCGCCACCACCACCGGTTTCGACCACGAAATCGTGATGCCAATCTTTCACCGCCTGGGATGGGAAAAATACTTCGCGGCAATGGTCGCGAGCGACGATGTCGCCGAAGGAAGGCCCGCTCCCTACATGTTGTTTCACGCCATGGAAACGGCTGGCGTGAAGAACGTCGCCGAGGTGATGGCCGTCGGCGATACGCCCCTCGATCTACAGGCTGCGAGCAACGCCGGCGTGCGCGGGATGGTGGGAGTTCTTTCCGGCGTTGGCACCCGGGAACAGCTTACTCGAGAACCGCATACCGATATCATCCAAAGCGTCGCGGACCTTCCCGCCCTGCTCGGGTCGAAAAGTTGAACCGCGAAATGGCGAAATCCCTGAAGCCCAAGAGCACTCAATCGCACTCCGGGCTGTGGGATGGCGCAGGGCAGTTACTGCGCAATCATCTGCTGGGAAGTATCGAAACCAAACAGCGGGTTCTGGAAAGTTGTGAAGCGGATATTCTGTCGGCTGCGGCCCGCATCACCGCCAGCCTGCGCGACGGCGGTAAGTTATTACTGTGCGGCAACGGCGGCAGCGCGGCCGATTGCCAGCATATCGCCGCCGAGCTCGTCATCCGCCTTACTCACGATTTTGTGCGTCCCGGACTTCCCGCAATCGCACTCACCACCGACACATCCATGTTGACGGCCAGCGCCAACGATTTTGGATTCGCGCAAGTTTTCGAACGCCAAGTGCAAGCTCTCGGACGGCCCGGAGATGTGCTTGTCGGCATCAGCACCAGCGGAGATTCGGAGAATACGTCTGGGCGCGCTGAATTACGCCGCGGCGCACGGCATCCACACCATCGCCCTGACCGGAGCCACTGGAGGCAAAATGGTCTCCGCCGCGGAGATCGTCATTCGCATTCCCAGCGCCAGCACCGCGCATATTCAGGAAGCCCACATCGCCGTGGGCCACATCCTCTGCGCAATTATCGAGCGCAGCCTTTTCCCGGAAGCAATCTGAGCGCTCGGATGAACGCGCCGCCTACGGCTTTTCAGCCGGGAAGCGGGTGTCGATGGCTTTGCTGGGATTCGCCGTGATCTGCAGAACAGCGCAATGGTGATAAGTGAAGTCACCGTCTTTATTGAGACCGTGCGAAGCCATGAACTCCACGATCTGCAGCGTGCATTTCGAGCAATTAATGTTCGGGATGTCCACGTCGGTTTCGACTTCGGACGCGAACTTCGCAACATGCATGAATAAACCGTCCGCCAGCACCGGAGGCGTCGGTGGATACTGAATTGCCGCCGAAATCGACCGCGGGCCGTTCGCCGTCTGCTCTGTCTTCGCCTCAGGATCACGCGGCAACTCATCGCGCGAGTTCACCGCGAGCGCCACTCGATAGAATCCAGGATGATAGACCGTCTCCATGAGTTTGATGTGGAGTTTCTCGCCTCCTTGGACCTTGTTCACGGCGCCGCTGGGTGTCCCGGCGTTGGCCGAAGTGCCGCCGCACGGAGCCATCTTCTGCGGATCGCCTTTGGGATCCTCCTGCAGCCAGGATGCCGGCTCAAGCAGTTTGAAGTGCGCGCTAGCTTGCGGCGCAATCACCGTCGCGGTCATGGAAACGAATAGCAGACTCCACAGCTTTTTCATGGATACGCTCCTCAGTATGAAAGTATCACGGTGGGACAGCCTCCGGTGTAACCAAAATGTAAAAAGCGGCAGGCCGCTTGACTCAGCACCCTGCCGCTCTTCAATTCATTTCCGGCCATCCCGGACTAGCTTTGGCTTTACGCCTTGGCTTGGATATTGCCGACGATTTGCGGAATCAACTCGCCGGATACATCGGTCAAGCGCATGTTTCGGCCGTTGAAGTAATAGGTCATCCGCTTGTGATCCATGCCCAACAGGTAAAGCAGTGTGGCATGAACGTCGTGATTGGTCATCTTCTGATCGGCCGCCTTGTAGCCGACCTCGTCGCTGGAGCCGATGGACTGGCCGCCCTGGATTCCGGCGCCCGCCATAAAGATGGTCATGGCACCCGGATTGTGATCCCGGCCCATTCCGCGCTGTGAAATCGGCATGCGGCCGAATTCGCTGTGCCACATAACGGCAGTGGAATCGAGCAAGCCACGGCGCTTCAGATCGGTGATTAATCCGGCGATGGGCTTGTCCACTTCTTTCGCGTGCTTGGTGTGATTCGCCACGATATCGGCGTGGGCATCCCACGTATCTTCGATGCTGACGTAAGCGCCGCTCATCAATTGAACGAAACGCACACCGCGCTCGACTAGGCGGCGGGCCAGCAGGCACTGCTTGCCATAAGACGCGCAGGCTGGATCGTTGATGCCGTACAACTGCTTGGTCTCGTCGCTCTCCGATGAGAGATCAACTGCTTCCGGCGCACAACCTTGCATACGATAGGCCAACTCGTAAGAAGAGATTCTGGCCGAGAGTTCCGACATCCCAGGGTACTGCTCATCGAAGCTCGCATTGAGCAGATCCATCTGATCCAGACGCGCCCGCTGCTGGTCGGCACTCATGTATTGGCTGGGAGCCGAGAGATCCAAAATCGGATCGCCCTTAGAGCGGAATACCGTTCCCTGATAGGCCGCCGGCAGGAATCCGTTCTGCCAGTTGGGCGGACCCGCATACGGGCCACCTTTTTGATCCAGCACCACCACGAAACCCGGAAGGTTCTGGTTCTCGCTGCCCGAGGCCATAGGTTACCCAGGAACCAACGCTCGGGAAGCCCATCTGGATCGATCCGGTGTTCCACTCGTAGTGCGAAATCACGTGATCGTTCGAAGTGCCCTGGCAGGAATGAATGAACGCCAGGTCATCGACGATGGTTGCGATGTTCGGGAAAATCTCCGATACCCATGCGCCCGATTGCCCGTACTGCTTGAACGCGAACGGGCTCTTCATCAAAGGCCCGGGATAGCCTTGGCGAACCTTGATGTCGCCGTGCCCTTCCATCGGCATGCGGTTGTACTTTTCGAGCGCCGGCTTGTAATCGAAGGTGTCCATGTGGCTGACACCGCCGCTCATGAAGAGCGAGATCACCGACTTTGCGCGGGGTTTGAAGTGCGTGGGCTTGGGCGACAACGGCGAATCGATCTTCGCGCCCGCTACGCATTCCGCACCCAGCAGTTTGTCCTGGCTCATCAAATCAAGCAGAGCCAGGCCACCAATTCCCATGCCGGCTTCCATCCAGAATTTCCGCCGGGAAATGTATTGTTCTTTGCGGCTTCGTTCATTGAGTTTTTCAAACATGGAAAGTCTCCTACTTGATATAGACGAATTCGTTCAGATTCAGCGTCACGTGAGCCAAATCGTTCAGCGCCGAGCGCGCTGCGCTATCGCCCGCCGCATTCTTCGCGGCCGCGGCGTCGGTTTGCTTTTTCAGGAATTCCAGATTGACCCGCATTTCGCTGGGATTGGGATCCCGGCTCAATGCGATGCGGTACATCTGGGTGACTTCCTTTTCCGGATTCGAGCCGGCGCTCTGCCACACCCGATCGGCGAAGTAACCCGCCTGCTTCAGTGTGAACTCATTGTTCAGGAGCGTCAGCGCTTGCGTGGGCACCGTGCTGGTCGCGCGGCGTTCGCAGGTTACGTTGAGATCCGGTTCGTCGAATACTTCGAACATCGGATATTTCAGGCCGCGCTTCACGTAAGCGTAAACTGCGCGCCGCCAGGTGGAAGGCTCTTCTTTCGTGAGCTCCCAGACGCCGCGCGGTTGATCGGCGCGAAGCGATGCCGGGATCGCCGGGAAGAACGGCTCGCCGCCAAACTGACGGTTCAGTTTGCCGCTGGCATCCAGCGTAATGTCGCGGATGATTTCCGCCTCGGCGCGATGTGGCGGGAATCTCCACAGGTAGACGTTGGTCGGATCGGCCTTCAGATCGCCTTCGCGCGAAAACGCCGAGGCCATCTTGTAGGTTTCCGAGTTCATGATGAGCCGGTGCATGGCCTTCACGCTCCAGCCCTTCTGCACGAACTCCGTAGCCAGCCAGTCGAGCAGTTCCGGGTTGGATGGCAGGGTGCCCATCTTTCCGAAGTTGCCCGGCGTGCTGACGATGCCGGTTCCGAAGTGCCAGGCCCAGATGCGATTCACCATCACGCGGGCAGTCAGCGGATTGTCGGGGGAGGCAATGGCCTCGGCCAACGCCCGGCGGCGTCCGCTGGTGACATAGTCGCTCCGTTTGGGCGGGTCGACGGTCGGTGCCGGATTCTTCGGATCCGTCAACACCGTCAGGAAGCCGGGTTGCACCGGGAAGGTCGATGCATTGATTTTGATGTCGTCGCTGTTCGCGGCGAAGTAAACCGGTGGAACCTCAAACTTGGTTCCAACCGCCGGGATAAAGCAGCACTTCAATCCGTAATCCGGACGTCCGGTTCCCGGGATGTGTGAATCGCCGAGCCCGTCAGGCTGCAACCGGTAGTCTCCGTCCCGCACACCGTCGGCGGTGGGCAGCGGAGCCGGTAGTTTCTCTTCGAGTGCAGCGATCTTCGCCTGCAACTCAGCTCGTTTTTTCTCGTCTTCGGGACTCAGCTTCAGCGCCCGGCGATTGTATTCGCTACCTGCTCCGAATACTTGATTCGCCTTAGCGGCCGCTCTGGCTTTAGCGGACGCATTCGCATCCGCGACCAGGTTGTCCGGGTCGACGTCGTCGCCGGTGATGATTACCTGGGCCACCAGCAGTTTTTGGCCTTCGGTTCTCTTCTCGGGTGCAGTCTTGATGGCTTCCTGAATATCAGGCGGGAATTTCTTCAGCGCGTCCTGCACCTGCTGTTCGCGGCGCTTCTCTTGATAGGGCTTTTCGAGCCGTGCGATCTCCTGGGTGATCGGCGTCATCTCGTCGGCAACGGCCTTCACTTTGGCGTTGTACGCGTCGACTTGATCCTTCGGAACCAGCGGCTGGTCGTAATCGACATAACTCCAGAAAGCCGAAACGGCCTTGAAGTAATCCAGGCGCGTGATGGGATCGAATTTGTGGTCGTGGCAGCGGGCGCAGTTGACGGAGAGGGCCTGGAAACCCTGGAACGTTGTGCGCACCATGTCGTCCATGTAGTCGTAGCGATAAGACGGGTAGTTCGCCTCGCGGAACCGAACTCTCGGACCGACGCGGTAGTAGGTCGTCGCAGTCAAGCTGTCCGGAGTGGGCTTGTCGAGCTCATCGCCGGCCAGTTGCTCAATGATGAACTGGTTGTAAGGCTTGTCTTCGTTGAAGGCCTTGATCACGTAGTCGCGATAGCGCCAGGCGTTTTCCACCGTGATATCGAACTCGAAACCGGAGCTATCCGCGTAACGCACCACGTCCAGCCAGTTGCGGCCCCAGCGTTCGCCATAATTCGGCGAGGCGAGCAGCTTGTCGACCAGCTTCGAATACGCATCCGGCGCCGGATCTTTTACGAAGGCTTCCACTTCCTCGGGCGGCGGCAGCAAGCCGATCAAGTCCAGATAAGCGCGGCGGATCAAAGTCCGGCGGTCCGCTTCAGGAGCGCCTTCGAGACCTTTCTGCTCACGCATGTTGGCAACAAACGCATCGATCGGATTGTGGCTCCAGTTGGCATCGCGCACGGTAGGCGGCGTATTGCGCACCGGCTTCTTGAACGCCCACCATGACCGGTCCGCATCCGTGATCACACGGGGTGTGTATCCGCCGGGATAGGTCGTCGAAGCCCCAGGCGCCACGGCAGCGGCGGCAGCCGGAGCAGCATCGGTCAACTTTGCGCCCTGATTGATCCAATTCTTGACCAGCTCGATTTCCTGCGCGTTCAACGCCGGAACCGGCGGCATCGGCATCGCCGGCGCCTGCAGCCCGGAGATACGGCGATAAAGGGGACTCGCTTCAGCATCGCCCGGAACGATGGCGGGGCCTTTTTCCCCTCCCTTGAGCATTCCCGCGCGGGTGCTCAGGTCGAGTTTCGACATTTGCAGCGTGGGTCCGTGGCATTGGCCGCAGCGCTTCAGCGCCGCCTGCACATCCGTTTCGGAAACTTGCTGCGCCTGCAAGCTGGGATTGAAAAGCGCCACACTTGCCATGAGGGCAAATGCGCCGGACAAGGCGACGCTTCGGTAGCCTTGTCTGATTTTGCAAACGACTTGGTGCATAACTCAAAACCTCCCGAAAGCGCCTCTACCGCCTGAATCGGCTGTTCAGCCGGATTCTCAAGTCGGGCTGCGCCCATGTTGATAGTATGCATTACAAATTCAGCAAGTCCTTTGGAAGGTATCAGCAAAGGTACTGCGATCCCCAGCGAACTCAAAGTAAACCCTAAGCGGGACCTCAATGCCGGTATCCCTGTTAAATCCAAAGGTTTGTAGCACCCTGCCAATATGGCTAGAGTCACAAGCCGCAGCCGGCAGCTCCTTACTACAACGCTATTCGCGGACCGGTTTCGGCAGCCAATTCGTCGAAATTATGATGCGGGATGACGATTCCCGAGGCACGTTCACCAGAAAGCGGCGCCCGTTGTCCGCTACCTGGAAGCGCGCCCGCCGCTCGGTTTTCTCCAGCCGGATGGAGAACAGAGGCTTCACGACGCCCGGCTCAAACGCGCCTGAATCCGTCTTGACTTGCATCACATATAGATTGTCGGAGTTGGCATAGTACAGCTCTTTGCCATCCTCCCGCCATGCCGGTTCCATTCCGCCCATCGTCGAAACCTGCCACTTGTCACCCGACGGCGGAAAACTTTGAACATAGACCTCGGATCGTCCGGATTGGTATGAAGCGTAGGCTACCCATTTCCCGTTAGGCGAAACCCGGGGCGTGTCCATTGCATAAGGTCCCAAAAGCTTCCCGCCATCTTTAGGGAGCCCCCAAGTAGCGGTGCCCATCTTAAAGAGGAGTACGCTTCCGTCCGGCGACCAATCGAAAATATATTTATTTTCATTGCTATGGAGCAGTACCTTGGGCTCCATACCGCCGGCGACCTCTTTTTCGTAGATGTCGACCACTCCGTCATGAAACGCGTCGAACGCGATACGTTTGCCGTCCGGAGACCACACCGCATTGGTCTCGTCCGCCGTGCTGAACGTGAACCGCGAGAACCCGCCGTTTCCAAAGTCATACAACCACAGGTCGCGCGTCCGGATTTGCGGATCCATGCGGGATACCACCAGCTTTTTCTCATCCGGCGAAAGCGCTGGGTTGGAATATTCCTCTGACTCGCCCACCGCACCGAGACGTTTTCCGTTGCGGTCGTACCATTCCAGGTCGGTAGATCCTGTGTCCACCCGGGTTCGGTAGGCCAATACCCCGTTTTGCGAGACGGCGACGGCAGCGCGCGGATGACCACCACCCAGACCGATCAACAACCGCGGCGCCACAACAAACGGAGTGCCAATTAGTTCCCGGCCACTCACGTCAAAGGCCTGCCCCATCAAGTTGGTATCGCGCGGGAAAAGCAAATAGTAAGTCCCCCGCACTTGCGTATACGAGGCATTGGCATTGGAGTTAGTCAATCGTTGGCTGTCTTTCGAATCCAACGAACCTATGTAGATCCCGGAATTCTCCGGGCGCTCACTTTGTACGAAATAGATAAAATGCCGCCCATCCGGCAGAAACTGCGGCGCCGAATGATGGATTTCATGGTTAGAGGAATTCAGCCGGGTCACCGCCTTCGGCATCCCCCCACTCGCCGACACGCTGTAAATTTCGGGACGCTCCGTCGTCTCGAAGAGGATGTCGCCGTTTTGGCTCCAGCTTCCCGCCGAGCGTGCGGACGGCGTGTCGCAAATCGTCTGCGGAGCCGCGCTCTGCAGATCCATTTTTTTCAATTTCCCGGACGCGAAAAAAGCGATCGATCGTCCGTCGGGAGACCAAAAAGCTCCGTCCACCAATTCGGTTCCGGGGATAATGTCGGCGGTGAGCGAACCCAGCTCGCGCATCCAAAGTTGTTTGGATCCGTCCGGACCCACGCCAATAAATAAGACGCGGTCACCGTTTGGCGAGATGGCGATCGAATCCGCGTCCGGCGTAGTGACCAGGTCCGGCGGCGTGATCAGGAAACTGACCGCTCGTTCCGCCGGTGGCGTCTCGCGAAAATGCGCAAAGGCGAGCCATCCGGCCAAAACCGTGACCACCGCCGTCGCGACCCAGTAATAGGAAGGCACCCGGTCGCGGACGATGACCGGAATCTCCGGGGGCGGAGCTGCCGCAACCACTTCCGGAGGCGTCCAAACCGGCGCGTCCGACCCGTGATTCGGGCTTACTTCGAGAACCTCGCCCGCAAAACGGTAACCGTATCGTGGAAGGGTTTCAATCCATTCCGCTCCTTCTCCGCCGAGCGCCTTACGCAGCGCGGATACTTGGAAAGACAGATTCGCGTCTTCCACAAAGGTATCCGGCCACAGCGCGGCCATGAGTTCTTTCTTGGCGAAGACCCGTCCGCGGCTTTCCACCAGGAGCAGAAGAAGGTCGAAGGTTTTCGGCGGGAGGGTGAGATGTTCGCCCTCTCGAGTTAGAAGACGTTTGGCCGTATCCAGGCGAAAAGAGCCAAATTCATACACGGTTCCTGTCGCGTTTGCCATCTTACTCTGCGGCCGGCCCCCTCGGCATTAGACTCGATCAATTCTACCCAGTGTCCAACTATGCCGCAAGTGCCTGCGAGCACGGCAAGGGATGGCGCATCGAGGAGACGTCAAAAAAAGGGCGGCATGGCCAAAGCCACACCGCCCATCGAAGCGAATTGGAGTTCGACTAGAAGGTCACCTTCATGCTCAACCGCAAGGTTCGCTGATCCAGTCCATCGCGTCCAGTATTCGCAATGTTCGTGATGTTCATGAACGCACTGTTCTGGACGTTGTTGGCGCTGGTGGTTCCCGTCTGCACGGTGTAACCCGGTCTCGCGTGATGCACTTCGTTTCCAACGTTGAACATGTCAACGACGAACGCGAAGTTCCAGCGCTCCCGGAAAGCAAACTTCTTGGTGAGGCTGACGTCGCTGTTGATAATTCCGGGGCCGCGGAGCGTATCTTGGCCGCAGTTACCAAAGCCTGTAGCCGATGGCGCACCAAAGGTCGAGGGGCTGTACCAGTTCAAGACCGTCCCGGTCTTGATCGGCGTCCCCAAGCAATTGGCGAATTGATAGGAATTGTTCGCGTTGAGGTTGTTGTTGGCAACCACGCTAAACGGCAACCCGCTGTAGTCGCTCATCAGCGCGCTGAGCTGCCACCCACCAATGACATTAGCCTTCTTGCCAGTGGATGCCCAGTGCTTACCCTTTCCAAAAGGCAATTCGTATATCAGCGTCAACTCAAGGTTGCTCGCGATATCGGTCGTGACCGGACCGTAGTTATAAGTCCGGTAGAGCCAGGGCATGGCCGCCCCTCCCTGTACGGAAGAAGGCGTGATGAACCCCAGGTTCTTGCTCCAGGTATAGCCGGCGCTGATCGTGAGATCGCTAAAACGTCCCTGCGTCCGCGCCTGGAGGGCGTTGTAGTTTGTGCCGCCTTGCGTACCCAAAAGAGGGGTACTGGCAATGCGCTGATCGATCGCATTGTTTAGCAGCAGCCCGGCGGTACCGGTGCCGATCGGGGACCAGTTTTCCTCGAGAGACGACATCGGATCCTTCTGTTGCGAACCCGCGTAGGCCACCGAGGCAGTCCAACCGGGTCTGATGCGTTCCTCGATCGTGAAGTTGTAGGTTTCAACGTAGGCGCGCCTGAAGTTCGCCCGATTGAAATCGAACAGACCCGCCGTCCCCGGCACTGGCACCTGTCCGGTGGTTAAAGGAAATGGATTCGGCGGCACGGTGATTCCCTGGCGAAGGGTGATGGCATAAGACATGATGTTCGGAGGAAGCTGAATCACGCCTTCGATGTAGGGGAAGTTGATGCGGCGGTTGGCCAATCCGAAAATGTTGGTCGGATCGGTCGACATACCAAAGCCGGCCCGGATTACCGTTCTGTCGCCAAGGCGATAGGCAATGCCGATACGGGGAACAAAATTCGCCTGATTCTTGTTGAAGATGTTGCAGGACGTGGGAGTATTCGCGACTCCGCAGATCACCATGTTATTGGTGCTTTGGTCGTAATACTCGGCGCCGGTGCCATTACGTTCCGGAACCGGGAAGTAGTCGAAGCGGACTCCAAGGTTCACCGTCAGCTTCGGCGAGATCTGCCATTGGTCGCGGGCATATCCGGCGAAGTACTTGGTGTGCGTGTAGTAATAATCCGGCCATTGAAAGATCTTGCCGGAATCCTGGGAGTAGCCCAGCAGAAGCGCGGCGAACGAATTGTATTCCGTCCCCTTGGAGGTGCTGCAAGTCCCGTTCGTGAGAGCGGTGCAGAGCTCCGTCGTTTGCTCGGCGAAATGGAAGCCGCCGGCGCCGCTGATGTAGCTGCCGCTGGCTGGTTGATATTGGCTTTCCCGCGAATTCTGAATGTCGGAGTCAAAGCCAAACCGGAAATTGTGATTTCCGCGGACCCAAGTGAGGTTCGCATCGTAGTTTCTTTCCGGATCCCAATAGTCTTGCGGTTGGAAGCGGCTCACGGAACCGAGCTGCGAAATGCCTCCGTCGATCGTCAGGGACGGTAATCCGCCCTGCTGCAGCGCCTTGTACGCAGGCAGCCCGGCAGTGCTCAAGCCCGGAATGTTCATGAGGGTGGGACCGCCAAGATTCAAATTCTGCGCAGGCTGGTTGCTGACAGCGATGTTCACGTCATACCCGTAATGCGCATCGAAGATCAAGCTCGGACTGATGATGTACGTCCCGGAAACAGTGCCATTGAAAACGTTGGTTGCGCCGGATCCTTGGGCCGTATTGGTTTGAGACAGACCGGGTCCACCCAAATCTCCGAATTGCGTCGGCGTGGTCCAGGCGTTATTGCCCCAGCCCAAACGCACAAACATGCTGAGCTTCGCGGTGGGGTTCCAGTTGACCTTGCCGGCGGATTGATCGCGCCGCAAATAAGTTTCGCCGTTCGTCAGCAAATTGTTGGTGAGGCCCACCGATCCAATTCCGGCCTGGTTCGGCAGCGACCACAGGTTTCCGTTGGCCGCGCTGTAGTTCAGCAGGGCCTGCACGCCGGGGTCGATACGGTTCGAAGGAATGAGATTGCCGGCGAAAGGCACTCTGCCTTGACCAAAGACATTGCCCGTGGTCGGATCGTAGATCGGGTTCGGGGAACCGCTAAGATTTCCCGTCCTCATCTGCGCCGTGGGGACTTCCGCAAGGAATGGAGAAACCTGAACTAAGCCGGTTCCTTCGAAACTCGCGAAGTAGAACAATTTGTCTTTCTTGATGGCTCCGCCGATGGTGCCGCCGTATTGGTTGTCGATAAACTTCGGATTCGGCAGGGAACGGTTGGCCGTCCACGGGTAAGCCTGCATGTGCTGATCGGTATGGTCTTCGAACAACACGCCATGGGTGGCATTGGTGCCGCTCTTGACGGTGATGTTCACCGCTCCGCCGCCGGTCTGCTGTTCGGCGTCGAAGGAGTTGCCCGACATGCTTACGTTCTCGATTTCTTCGAGCGCCGGAATGAACTGGGGCTCTGTCAAGGCAGTCATATCGAAGGTGCCGCTGCCGTCAACACGCACCGTGTTGGTATTGGTGCTGCCGCCGTTGACGGAAATAATCAGTCCGCGGTTGGAATTGGCGGTAAACGAATTGGAATTCGTCGGTGGCGAGACGCCCGGGACCGTCACGAACAGCATCTGATAGTTTCGGCCTGGAGGCACCGGCACATTCTGCAAGGTGCGCGCTGTGACGTCGTCGCGGATGTCGGCGCGATCCGTCTGCAACGCAATCGCGTCAGCCGAGACTTCCACGTTCTGCGTCAACTGCCCGATGCTCAGAACCACATTGGTTCGGGCTATTTCTTCCGGCGAAACACGGACTCCGGTTACGGTACTGGTCTGGAAAGAAGGCGCCGTTACCGTGATGGTATAAAGGCCCGGCGGCATCGTCGGAAGGTTATATCCGCCAGCCCCATTGGTTGTAGTGTCGCGAGTGAAGTTGGTGGTTTGTTCGGTGGCTACGACTTTCGCGCCCACCACCGCCGCTTGACTCGCGTCGGTTACGTTGCCAGTGATACTGCCTTGGAGTAATTGCGCGTGGGCTGGCTGCACCCAAACTGTCAATGCCCCTAAAACGGCCAAAATGGCCGCAAAAAGCCTACCTCTCTTGAAGAAATGTTGCATAGACTAGCCCCCTTTAGCTAGCTTTGTCCGACCGTTACTCTTGCCCCAAAAACTTCGTAAGCCTAAAGCCTAAATCACACCGCTACTGCTAAATCGCACCGCTACGATACACCGCTCAGTTGGAATGCAGTGTCAGTTTCTGCACTCGCCAATTGGTGATTTCACCCACAACGATTTCGTTCGGGCTGCGGCAATCGAGTTCATGTGTCGACCCGAATTCCTTCAGAAGTTTACCCGCTGTTCCGAACTTCCCGATAATCTTCCCGTTAAGCTCCATCTTGTAGATTTCGCCATTCTCCATATCTCCGGTGTCGTTGGAGTTGGAGCTGAAGAGGTACTGATGCGCACCGGGCGAAATACAAATAGCCCAAGGCGCACCTACGTTCAGATACTGTGTTTTAAATTCCCCGTCGTTATTGAAAACCTGAATTCGGCGATTCCCCCGATCGCCTACATACACGTTGCCTTCGGCGTCCGTGGCAATTGAATGCAACGTGTCGAATTGCCCCGGCGCTTTTCCCTTCGAGCCCCAGGACTTGATGAAACGCCCTTCTTT
>CAWCAP010000009.1:0-195277 GCA_963793395.1 Bryobacterales bacterium
TCCGGGAATGATGCCCTTTAATCCACCCGGGTCACGCTCGGACACTTCAAACGGTTGCAACGGCCGGTTGCGGAACAGCTCGGCGGTGGCCAGCTTCGGCATGGTGCCGAGGCCCGCGATCGAGTGCACCTTGCCATCTTTGGTGCGAATGAGAATGGACGCTTCCCCGCCAAAGCCGTAGTGCGAAAGTTCACTCACCGAGCCCGCGAACATGGTGGCGACGCCCACATCCACCGCGTTGCCGCCTTTGTAATAGGTGTGCATCCCGGCTTCAGTGGCCCACTCGCTGCCGGCGGCTACCGCTCCGTGCACTCCGCGCACGGGCTGCTTCAAAGGACGATCCGGTTCACGCCGGGACTGCGCCACGCTCAAGGCCGCCAGGGCAAAAAAAATCAAACCTTTGCTTAGCTTCATGAGGCTCCTCGGGTCAAGCTGGCTTCATTATACCCAGCGCGATGAGGCGGGTTTCACGGCGGATTCGGACGGTGCTTGGAGCAGATCGCTTTATAATGGTCTAGCGGTGAACGAAAACTCCCAGCCAGAGACACCGGTGGAATCGAGCTCCCGCAGCGATGGCGAGCCGATGCTGTTTTGTCCGGTTTGCAGCCGGCGGCTGGCCGAGCGCAAATGCAAATTGTTCTGTGAGCAGTGCGGCTATTACATGTCGTGTGCCGACTATTATTGAGACCAGAGGCAATATCCGGAAATGAGTGAACTCGCAGATTTGTTGGAGAGATTCCGGCGCGGAGCGGAACTGGTTGCCGTCGCCACCACGGGCGCTGCGGGACCGGTGTTGGATTTCCGTCCAGCCGAAGGCAAGTGGGGTGTACGCACCATCGTGTGCCACCTTGCCGATACCGAAGAGGTTCTGTCGATGCGGTTGCGGCAGGTGATTGCTGAGGATAACCCGGTGCTGCCGGCGATTGATCAAGACGCGTGGGCGGAACGTCTCGACTACGGCAAAAGGAAACTGTCGCAGGCGCTCGATACGTTTCGACGGACTCGGGCGGAGAACTACGAACTGCTAAAGGATCTGCCGGAAGAGACTTTCGCGCGCACGGGCCAGCACAGCAAGCGCGGAACCATCACGCTACGGGATCTGCTCCGCATCTTCGCCGAACATCCGGAAAAGCATGTGCAGCAGATTCACACCGCGCGCGCTGCGTTCAAGGAATTCAAAGCGGCGCAGGCTGCGGCGGCTGCTCCTGTCGCTCCCGCCACGCCAGCTTAGGGCTTGCGGGCGATCGCAATGATGGAGGTCGGACGCCACGGCAGAAGTTTGTCGATGCGGCGCCACAGCCAGACAAAGCGGTCGTAGAGGCGCATCTGGTTCCACTCCAGGCTGCGGCGCTTCAGAATGCGCCCGCTGACAAACCACGCGGGCCGCGAGACGCGGTTAAAGCGGATGATCTGTTCCACCTGGAATCCGGCTTGCTCCATTTTGGTTTTGAGCTCCGCTTCGGAGTAGCGGCGGAAGTGGCCCAGCGCTTCGTCGATGGTCCCGAAGACGCTTTGCCCCTCCGGCACTAGCACGATCGCGCGGCCGCCGGGACTGAGAGCCGAAAAAATATTGGCCAGCCCAGCGTGATCGTCCTCGACATGTTCCAAAACGTTGAGGCAGATTACGGTGTCCATGTCGCCCAGGAACGGCTGGAAATCCTGGGCGCGCGTCAGATCGCAGAAATGCGACTCCAGATTCATGCGATGGACGAAACGGGACTTCAGCCGCGCCAGATGCTCGGGATTGATGTCGGTAGCGGCGTAGCGCTTCCGTCCGAGTACCAGCGCACGCGTCAGATTTCCGATGCCGGAGCCGATTTCGAGCACCCGGTCGCGCACATGCGGACGAATGGTATCGGCCATCCAGCGATTGAAGCGCGGGGCCGCGGAGAGCGCATGTAGAGTGCGTGCACCGGGGTCCTTGTATAGATCCCCGGTGAAGGAGAAGCGGACGATGGTTCCCAAAATTGCCCAGGCATCGCGGGTGCGGATCTTCTTGCCCTCTTCATACGTCCGGCCGTAATAACTCACGGGAACTTCGTAAACGCGCGCACCACGGCGCCCCAGCTTGATAGTGATCTCGGGCTCGAATCCGAAGCCGTCAGAGCGCAGCGGCGTCTCGGCCAGCACGGCGGTACGGAAGGCTTTGTAGCCGGTGCCCATGTCGGTGAGATTCAGATCCGCCACCAGATTGCAGAATTCGGTTACAAAACGATTGGCCAGGGAGTGCCAGTAATACATGACGCGCCGCTCGGCGACGATCATGAAACGCGAACCGTAGACGGCGTCTGCGTTACCGTCGAGCAAGGGTTTCAGCAGGTGCTCGTATTCGCGGGGATCGTATTCCAGGTCGGCGTCCTGAATCAGGCAGTACTCGCCGCGAGCTTCGGCGACGGCAGTTCGGATGGCCGCGCCTTTGCCCCGATTCCGGTCGTGGCGCAGCAGACGCACCAAGCCAGGATGACGCGCTGCATACTCTTCGACGATGCGATCGGAGCCGTCGGTGGAACCGTCGTCCACCACGATGATCTCGCGCTCCATATCGTCTGGAAGCGGCGCGACCAGCGCACGGCTCAGGATGGGCGCAATATATTCCTCTTCGTTGAAGAGAGGAACCAGAATTGATAGGAGAGACGCTGGCACACGCGGAATAGTATCCGTTAGTATAACGGAAGGAGCAGATCCTATTAGGCGCCCCGGCGGAGGAAAGTTGCATTGCCCAAAAACGAAGACGGCGAATTCGAGTTAATCCTGGGGAACCGCCAGTTGCTCAGCGTGTTCTTCATCGTCGTAATATTGCTTGGAGTTTTTTTCACGATGGGTTACATCGTGGGACGGAATACGGGCGCAGTGACGGCCGAAGTCACACCTGCCCCGGGCGTCGATGCCAGGCCGCCCGCAACGGAAGCGCCCGCGAAAACCGCAGATGCCACGCCGGCGCCTGTCCCCTCGACTCCCACGGAGACGGCGCCTCAGCAACCAGCGACTCCGGCGCCTGCGGTGGAGCGCGATCCTGAGCCGCCGAAGCGGGAGCCTAAGGCGGAGCCGCGTACTGCTTCCGGCGGCCATCCGGTTGCGGGGCAGACTTATCTGCAACTAGCCGCCACCAGCCAGCACGAAGCCGACATCATGGTGGATGTTCTCCGCAAGAAAAAATTCCGGGCGATCGCGGCGGAGATCGATGAGAAGCCCGGAACTTTCCGAGTCCTGGTGGGGCCGATCACCGATACCACCGCCAACAAGATGCGCGCGGACCTGCAAGGCGAGGGGTTCCCGGGCAACGCCGCCATTCGCCGGACTTTTTAGTGAATCTGGTTCTGGCGCTACTTTCCGGCTTATTGCTGGTTCTGTTATTTCCTGGTTTCAATTTCACTTGGCTGGCGCCGGTGGCGCTCGCACCTATCCTGATCGCTTGCGCGCGCGAACATTCCTGGAAACGCAGGTGGTTTTATGGATGGGCGGCGGGTGCGGTGTTCTGGTGCGGCGTCTGCCCTTGGATCGAATTCGTCATGGATGTCCACGGGGGGATGGGACCGTGGGGCGGATGGGGCACGTTCGTTTTGTTCGGTCTCTACAAGGGATTGCACATGGCGGTTTTCGCAACCCTCGCCGGTTTCCTGATGCCGCGCTGGTGGGCGATTCCGGCCGTGGCTGCACTGTGGACCGGCATCGAGCGCACCCATGGCTTTTTCGGATTTGCGTGGCTTGAACTGGGTAACGCCGGTATCGATATGCCTTGGTTGATGCGGCTTGCTCCCATTACAGGCGTTTACGGGTTGTCTTTTGTGCTGGCGATGCTGGGTTGCGCGCTCGCGCTCCTATTGGTGCGCAAACCTCGGCGTGAGTTGTTGTGGCTGGCGGCGCTGGTGGTGTTAATCGCGCTGCCCGGTGCGCCGAGTCCGGCGGCAGGGTCGCGGAGAGCGCTGCTGGTGCAGCCTAATATCGATACTGAACTGCAATGGACGGATGATAACGTTCGCGACACGGAGCAAAAGCTGGCAACGCTCTCGCAAGCCCAGGGGGCGGCTCTGATTCTTTGGCCGGAAGTGCCGGCGCCTTTCTATGTGAGCGATGCTGCGTTTCGCGATTACACGGCGCGAATCGCGCAAACTGCTGGCGTTCCGTTTCTGTTCGGCGCGGTGGGATTCACGCCCCAGCGGGAGCCGCTTAATTCTGCGGTGATGCTGGATTCTTCCGGCAAGATCGTCGATCGCTACGACAAGATCAACCTGGTGCCATTCGGAGAATTCATTCCGCCGATGTTCGGTTGGGTGAACCGGATCACAAAAGAGATCGGCGACTTTGTTCCGGGCGAACGAGTGGTGGTGTTCCCGCTGGATGGACATAAGCTGGGCGCGTTCATCTGCTATGAATCGGTGTTCCCGGACTTGGTCCGTCAGTTTGTCCACGGCGGCGCTGAAGTGCTGGTGAATCTTTCCAACGACGGTTACTTCGGCCACAGCTTCGCGCATCAACAGCACCTGGAGATCGTGCGAATGCGAGCCGCGGAAAACCGGCGCTGGATTTTGCGCGCTACCAATGACGGCATCACTGCCGCGATCGACCCGGCAGGGCGCATTGTCGAGAGAATGCCTGCTTTTGTGCAAACCGCTGGACTGCTGCCTTACGATTACCAAAGCACCGAGACGCCGTACACACGGCACGGGGATTGGTTTGCTTGGTCGTGCTTCGGGTTCGGATTTCTTATGAGTGCCGGATCACTAGCACGTCGCCGTCCTTGACGATGTACTCTTTGCCTTCGAGGCGCAGCAGGCCTTTTTCCTTGACGCCGGGATAGCCGTCATGATCGAGCAGCGCTTGCCAGTTCACCACCTCGGCGCGGATGAATTTCTTCTCGAAATCGCTGTGGATCGCGCCCGCGGCGTTGACGGCGCGGCTGTGCATGGGGATGGTCCAGGCGCGCACTTCGGTTTCGCCGGCGGTCAGGAAGGACATCAGGCCCAGCAGCGAGTAGGTCGCCGAGATCAGGCGCTCCATGCCGGATTCCTTGAGTCCATAGCTCGCCAGAAGCTCCTTGGCTTCTTCCGGTTTCAGTTCGGCCAGTTCGGCTTCGATCTTCCCGCAGATCGCCGTGACCGCGGTGTTCTTGCGTCCCGGCAAACGGCCCCTTGCGATATTCTTCCTCGACTTCGTGCAGCGCGGCCGGCGTCTTTCTCGCCCAGATTGAGCACGCACAGCATGGGCTTCTGCGAAAGAAACTGGAAACCGCGAATGCGCTTCTCTTCTTCGGCGTTGTATTCCAGGCCGCGCAGCGGCCGGTTGGCTTCGAGCTCGGCCTTGAGGCGTTCCAGTAGCGCGAATTCCTGATCGAGTTCCGGATTCTTGATCTTCTTGCGATCTTTGTCCACGCGCTCCATGCGCTTTTCCACCACCACCAGATCGCTCAGCATCAGCTCGATCTCGACGTCTTCGAAGTCGCGCATGGGATCGACGGAGCCTTTTTCATGCGGCACCGTGTCGCTCTCGAACACGCGCAGCACGTGCGCCAGGGCGTCGGCCACGCGCAGGCTCGCCAGATAGCTGGGGTCGCGCAGAGCTTCTTTCGAGATGGACGGGAAGTCGAGATATTCGACCGTCGCGTAGGTGATCTTGGGCGGCTGATAGAGCTTCGCCAGCGCGTCCACGCGGGCGTCGGGAACCTTGGTGATGCCCACGCGGGCTTCGAGCGTGCCCATGCGCGCGGCGTTCTCGTGCACGCCGGTCAGGATCGTGAACAAACTGGTCTTGCCTACCATGGGCAGGCCGATAATGGCTGTTTTCATTTTGGGTTGTCGCTAAAGCGGAACGTCCACCAGCGTGAGGATTTCTTCCAGTACTTTTTCGGCGGCGCCGGCCCAGCGCTGTCCGGCAGCGGCTCGGGTCGCTAGCAGAACGCGGTGCGCGAACACCGGAACCACCATGCGCTTTACATCGTCCGGCGTCACGTAATCGCGGCCTTCCACTGCGGCCAGCGCTTGCGAGGCGCGGAACAGCGCCTGCGCGCCGCGCGGACTCACGCCCATCGCCAGCGCTTCGTGCTCGCGGGTGTGCTTCACGATGGCCAGCATGTAATCCACCAGCGCATCGTCCACCGTCACGTGCCCCACGGCTTCCTGCAAATGCCGCAGGTCTTCGCTCGTGATCACGGGGCGGATCTTATCGAGTCCCGGTTCTGCGCTCTGCCGCAGGATCTCGCGCTCGGCGGCTTGGTCGGGATAGCCGATGCGGATGCGCATCAGGAAGCGGTCGAGCTGCGATTCGGGCAGCGGATAGGTGCCGTGATGCTCCACCGGATTCTGCGTGGCGATCACCATGAAGGGCTGCGGCAGCGGCCAGGAGCGCCCGTCGATCGTCACCTGCATTCTCGTTCATGGCTTCGAGCAGCGCCGATTGCGTCTTGGGCGTGGCGCGATTGATTTCGTCGGCCAGCAGGAAGTGCGTGAATACGGGGCCGGGCTTGAACTCAAACTCCTGCGTGTGCGCGTTGTAGATGGTGACGCCCAGCACGTCGCTCGGCAGCATGTCGGAGGTGAATTGCAGGCGGTGAAAACTGGAATCGACGCTGCGCGCCAGCGCCTGCGCCAGCGTGGTTTTGCCGACGCCCGGGACGTCTTCGATCAGCAGATGCCCGCGCGCCAGCAGGCAGGCCAGCGACAGGCGCAGCACTTCCGGCTTGCCGCGGATCGCCTCGCCCAGGACCCGCTTCAATTTCAACCAGCTTTGAAAGCGGAACCGGCGGGGTATATAAGGAGTCCCGCATCCTCATTCATGATATCGAAGTGCGCCGCGCGGTAGCCATGAAGGCTCGATTTACTCCAGATTCATGTCCAGCACTTGAAACTGAAACCGCTCCGGCGGCAGGGAACTGATCGGACTCGGGCTCATCTGCGACCAAGTCTGATACGCGCTGTTCGCCACCGACGAATTCAGATAGAACAGAAACTGGTTAGAGAAACACTTGAGCGGCGGAGGCTGCCGGAACGTAAGCCGCATCCCCATCGCTTTTTCGATGCCGACGCCGCCGGTCTCGACCGATTTATCTTCCAGCAGCATCACGAAGCTCGACCGCCCCGCGTGCGGCCACAAGTCGGCCCGCAAAAGATTGCGCAGGTCCACGCGCGTATCGAAAGTAGTCTCGCATTGGCGAATCCATTCGAGAATGCTGTCGCCCCACTGCCAATGCTGCACGAAAGCCAGGTACTGGTCGACCAGATTTACCGCCAGATCCATGCGCCGGCGGTCCATGTCGGCCTCAGCCACCGGCTCCCAGGCGGAGCGGAATCATGTCTTCCTGCTCGATCAGCTGGTTCGCCATGTCCATGACGCGGTCCAGACGGCTTACGTGGGGAGACATACGCACCAGCAGCGGAGGCAGCTCGTGCAAGGTGGTTCCCGGTACCTCGACAAACTTGCGGTCGCCCAGTATGTCCATACCATTCACCTGCCCTTATAATCGGCACTTTGAGTGCCAAACTTGAGCCTCTGTCTTTTCAGACGTTTTGCGTACGGACGGGTTACGTTAAGCTATATACAGGTACCTTCGTGGCCCTCTTCTTCCTCATTGTAGTGCTTTTGTTGATGGTGGCGCTGATCACTCTCTTCGCGTTTCCGCCGTCCCGCTGGCAAGAGTGGTTGAATAAGGACACCAAGAAGAAGTAATCGTCGGCGCTGCCGCGATTTGGATTGCCACTGGCTATCGTTTGCCAGCCTCTTCATAGTGAATCGCGCGCGCGATTCCTGTCACGCCAGGTGTGGCCTCCGCAGGCGAATCGTATTCTATCCGCACCCCGACCTGCTTTTGCGGACCGCATTTCATATCGATCGTACCGTTACGCAGCCCGGTGACTCGCACCTCCTGGGGATCGTCCATAACAAAGGACACGCGTCCATTCTCAGTTTCAAGAACCAGTTTGGGATGCGCATCTCCGCAATCCAGCTCTACCAGCTTTCCAGAAATAGACGGCAGCGCACTGTCCGGCTCGCGATCAGGCGGCGGAGGCTCCGTGCGCGCCAGTTTGGGGATCGGGTCGGTGTCGTCCTGGTCCAAAGCAGACAGAACTGGAGCGGGCGTTGTTGCCGGCGATCCAGGCCGCGCGGCGGCTGCGTCCTGTTCGTCCAGATAATGAAGCAGGCGATTGGCGTCCGCTTTTCCGGCGGTGTCTTGGGTGTGGTCGAGCCAGCGCTGCGCGTTGATCCGGGATGCCGGCCGGTTGCCTCTTTCCAGATCGGCGTACGCCAATATCTGGAACAGCCGGGGAGCGTCCTCGGGGGTAACCGACTTCATGCTGCTTAAGGTCGCGATCGCTTGCAAGGGCCGCTTGGCGCTCACTTGAATTTGCGCCAGCGCCAGACGCACATCAGTGCGCCAAGGTTCGTCCGTCAACAACAAATTGAGCGCCAGCATCGCCTGCGAAGCGTCCGTCTTCGAGGCCATCCGGCCGTAGGCCCATAACATCTCGGCGTTCCGGCCGCCGAGTTCGATGGCTTTCTGAAACGACGTGAGCGCTTGGTCCTGCTGGCCGGCGCGCCATGCCAGATAGCCCAGCAAAACGTGGGGCTCCGGGCGGCTGGGGTCGTCGTGGATCAGTTCATCGAGCCCTTTGCGGACTTCAGCTTCCTTCTGGCGCGCGCTGCCGAGCGCCACCAGAGCCAGCTTCACGTCGAACATCGGCGCGGGCTCGGCGGCTACGTTCTCGGCCTTTTCAATTTTCAGCGGGAATAGTTTGCCTACGAACATGCTGCTGCGTAGATACTTTTGCAAATCTCTATCGAAGGAGGCCAACGGCTTTCCGTAGATCTGCTCCAGAGCCTGCCGGGAAGGCGTTCCTTTTTGAATTTCATCCAGGAAGGCGGCGAAACGCGGACTGTATTCAGGACTCAAGTCGAGCATGTGGGTCAACGCCCAACCTTCGTTGTAGAGGCTTCCGGCCTTGCTCCTCTCGTTGTAAATCGCTGAATCGTGGGTGGCGGCGACAATCGTTGCAAGCGGAACCCAGTTTTCGTGGAGCAGGGCCCGCTCCCGGGCTTGAACCGGCTTGCCAACCAGGACCTTGTCGCCCTCCGGCTCCAGCGTGGAAAACAGCTCGGCCAATCCTTCGCCAAGCCAGGGGGGCAATTTCAGGCCGCCTTGCCCGGCCACGTAGTGCACGTATTCGTGAGCCGCGATGGGAAAGACGGAGTCATCCGCGCCGCCCAGCACAATATAATCGCGGCCCGCGATTTGGGTATAGAACGCATCGGCTGCCTCAGACGGACGATATTGCGCGTACTCTTTCTTCGAACTGAACACAATGACGTGAAGCGGTTCGCTGTTCGAATCGCTCCTCAACTTCGCGGCTTGCTGGAAGAAGCTTCTGACCCGCTCGAAATATTGCAGCACGCGCCGGGTATCGCGCTCGCCGGTGTTGCTGTAAATCTCAAGGTCCGCCAGCGGCATCCGGATCCACTTTGATTCGGCGCCCCGCGCGGCGCTGGCGAGCAGTGCCAAAACCGCGAAATTCAGCAGTTTCCTCATTGGGCTATCTTATATCGGAAATTCGCCCGGAAGAAAGTAGTATTTTCTTGAAAATCCCAATGTTTGTTGGGGCGGCGGACGCCTGCTAGACTTGTCGCAAGGGTTTGGCACGGGCTTACTTGAGACCGGCGCCGGCCCATTCAGGGCGATCGATGGATTTCATACTCGCGGAACTGGCGCGTCACGGATATGCCATACTTTTTGCGTCCGTGTTCCTGGAAGCGGTGGGCTTTCCGGTACCTGCTGCCATTGCCCTACTTCTTGCCGGGGCGGCCAGCGCGCACGGATCGTTGAGCGCGGTCGCCACGGTTGGAGGCTCGCTGGGAGTCATTCTGATTTGCGATAGCCTGATGTTCCTGTTCGGCCGCTATTCGGGATGGTGGCTGCTGGGACTTTTATGCCGCTTCACGATCAACCCGGAGTCATGCATTTTGCGCTCGGCGGACCTGTTCTACAAACGCGGCCGCAGGTTGCTGCTGTTCGCAAAATTCGTGCCGGGGATCAACACCATGGCTCCGCCACTCGCGGGTAGCATGAACATGCGGTGGACGCAGTTCGCCGGGCTGGATGCCGTTGGCGCCGGGCTTTACGTGGGAGCATATTGGTCTTTGGGATTTCTATTCGGCGATGCCGTCGGCCCGATCACGAGAGCGATGCAAGCGTTCAGCCGGGTGATGGGGTGGGTGGTTTTCCTGGTAGCGTCGGCTTACCTGATCTATCTGGTTTGGAACTGGACCAAGGCGGGTACGTTCGGCTCTATCCCGCGCGTGAACCCTAGTGACGCCGCGCGCAAGATCTCGATAGAGGACGCCCTGATATACGACGTCCGCAGCCACGGTTATTACGATCAGAAGGCCCGGCGAATTCAGGGGTCCAAGCGACTGGAGCCTAATGCGCTCAATCAGCGATGGCTCGAAACGCCGCCGGATGGCAGGATGGTGTATCTGTACTGCACTTGCGTGGGCGACGCCACCAGCATTCGCGTGGCGAAGGAACTCATCGGGCGGGGATTTCACGTTGCGGTGATTGCGGGTGGATTGCGCGCGTGGAGAAGGGCCGGATTGCCGCTGGAACCGGTGCCTGCTGAAGAGGTCGATCCGCTGCCGGTGTTCGAGACTTAGTTGGCGTCGATGGACGCCTCGACAAGTTCCAGCCGCCGCTTGGGAGTCTCGCCATCGACGTCTTCCTTGGCGAAGGCGTCCAGCACGTCCAATCCTTCGACGATGCGGCCGAAGGCGCTGAACTGGCCATCCAGGCTGGTGGCGGGACCTAGCATCAGGAAGAACGAAGTGGTGGCGGAATTTGGATCGTCGCCATGCGCCATGGATATGACGCCGCGCACGTGTTTCACATCGGTTCGGAATTCGCCCTTCACCGGACGCACCCAGCGGTCGGCGTAATGGTTGGGTCCGGAGGCGCGTCCGGCAGGCGCTCCGCCTTGCACTACGAAGTCTTTCGAGATGCGGTGGAAGACGGTTCCGTTGTACCAGCCGGATTGCGTCAGCTTCAGGAAGTTGCGCACGTTCTCCGGCGCCCAATCGGGCTCCATCTTGATCTTGATGTTGCCGAGGGTGGTCTTGAGGGTCACGGTCTTGCGGAGCTCGTCCATGGTCGCATTAACAAACGGCTCCTCGCGCTTCTTCTCGATGGTCACTTTCAGGATGCGTACTGGTTTTTCCGTGATGCCATTGGCGTCTGCGGGGACTTGGGAGATCTTTTCCACCACGTCAATGCCCTCGGTGACGCGGCCGAACGTGGAAAACTTGCCGTCGAGCGCCGGCTGCGGCGAGACGCACACGAAGAACTGCGCGCCTTCACTGTTGGCTTTCCCAGGGATGCTGACGGTGGAGACCACGCCGCGCTCGTGTTTCATATCGCTGAACTCGTTGCCGAGAAGGCTGAGACCCCCGGTTCCCCACAAGGCCTTCGGTGTTTTAGGATTCTTTAACAACGGATCGCCACCCTGAACGATGCCGTTGGCGACGACTCGGTGAAACGCGCCGCCGTCGTAGTAGCCCTGGCGGGCGCGCGCGATGAACTGCTCGACGTGCTTGGGCGCTTTGTCCGGTGCAAATTCAAAGCGGAAGGTGCCGAGGTCGGTGGTCACCACGGCTTCGACTTCGGTCGCCGGGGGCGCGGTCTGGCACCAAGCCGCGTTGCGGAGCAGAGCAACAAGGAAATCGAGCAGCGCAGCGCGTAGCGCATCTATTTCGCGGGTTCGGAATTCACCGAAGAAATCCAGTAATCGGTTCCCTGCACGGTGATCTTGGCTTGGATGTTTGCGCCCACTTTCAGCTTGCCGAATTCCTGGGGGTCCTTGACGGGGTACTCCATGGTCATGGCGTCCATCCAGCCTTCGATTTTTCCGGCTTTGACGGTGGCGAGATGCGCGGCGGGGTCGAGCGCCATCACTTCGCCCTGCATCTGATACTCTTTGGCCGGCTGGGCCGCGGGGTTGCGCTGGCACCCGGCGAGGAACAGCGCGAGAACAACACAAATCAGGGTTTTCATACTCTTTTATGAGGCTACCGCAACTGTCCGCCGGGCGGAACGGGTGCCTAAGGAACCCTCCATATCCGGCCGATAGAAGTAAGAGGAGACTTCCGCCTCAACCGTCCCAATGGGCTCTGCCACTCTCGAAACTTTGCCGCTGGTCGCCCCTCGCAAGCGTGCGTTCACCTGGCTCAGCCCGTCCTTGTGCGACATGTTCTTTCTGGCGGTGATCGCGTGGTCTTTCATGACTTCCGGGACCGGCTGGAGCCGCCTGTTATGGGACGGCGACACGGCGATCCATATTGCGATTGGTGACTGGATTCTCGACCACCACGCAGTGCCCACTGCCGATCCATTCTCTTTTACGCAGCCGGGAGCTCCCTGGATTCCATATGAATGGGGCAGCGAGGTGCTGTTCGCGCAGTTGAATCACGCGTTCGGTCTGAAGGGCATGGTGTTTGTGTGCGGGGTCGTGATCGCGGCGCTGATTGTGACCATGCTGCGCACGATGATGGCGGCAGGGGCTGATGTGCTGCTGTCGGTGCTGGTGGCCCTGCTGGCTTCAAATGCGCTGCTGATCCATTATCATGCGCGGCCGCATCTGTTCACATTGTTGTTCCTCGCTGTCACGGCCGGTATCGTCACACGGGACCGCATCCAGCCGACGCGTTGGATCTGGATACTTCCTGTGATGACGGTGCTGTGGGTCAATCTTCATCCGGGATTCACAATCCTTTTCGTCTACCTGGGAGTGCTGATCGTAGGAAGTCTGCTGGAAGGCTCGCGTGCTGCGGCGGTACGTTATGCGTGGTTGACCGCGGCTTGCGCCCTGGCGACACTGGCAAACCCGTTCGGTTATAAATTGCATCTCGACGTGCTTTCGTATCTGCACGGAAACGGCACTACCGAGTTCATTCAGGAATTTCAGGCTCCCACGTTCCGCTCACAGCCGCAGCTATTTTACCTGGGATTTTTGCTGGCGGGATTGGCGCTCTGCGGACTTTACTTGCAGCGCAGGAGATTCGTGGAGCCGATACTACTCATGGGAACGGCGTATGCATCGTTAATCTCGATCCGGCACAGTACGGTCTACGTGGTTCTGGCGGCGCCGATGATCGCGGCGGAAGTCTCCACTTATTGGCAAGCGTGGGTGGCGCGGCAGCCGCGCGCTTCCGCGGCGCGCATCCTGGACGGCCTGTCTTCGGAAAAACGCGCGGCTTTCTCCCGAAATAGCATCTGGCTGCTGGTGGGGCTGGCCGCCGTCTTCTTTTGGACGCCCTCGGAAATGTGGCCCAACGGATTCGACACGAAAATGTTCCCGGTTGCGTTGGTATCCCGTCATCCGGAACTTGCTTCGTCCCGATTGTTCACTTCGGATCAATGGGCAGACTATCTGCTCTACGCGAATTATCCGCGCCAGAAGGTTTTCTACGACGATCGTGCCTTCTATGGAGTCGCAATGTACCGATCTGTCAACGCGCTCCTGAGCGGGCAAGCGGGCTGGGCGGCAACTCTGGATCGCTATCAGACCGACAAGGTCTTGATCGAAGCCCGATCGCCACTCTCGGCGCGACTGCGCGAATCCACCGCGTGGGCGGTCATCGATCAGGACTCGACCGCGGAGTTGTTTGCACGCCGTCCCGCGCGGTAGTCGCAGCGAGCGTCCCGAGCAGCGCAAAAAAGAATGCCGCGAGCGCCGGCCGCTGTTGCATCGGATAGTCGATGAGCGCGTGCAGCCACACGCTGAGGATGCCGATTCCCCAAAGTGACCGCACGGCGGGCAAAACGCTCCAACCAGCGATCGCCAGCATCAACGCCAGAAACGGCAGGCCGCCTTCGGTTGTCCACTGGAGCCAATCATTATGGGCCTGGTTGACGTACGTGCCGTCGTCGAATCGCGCGTAGCCGGGATATGCTTCCGGCCACGTGCCTAGTCCGAAGCCGGTGAGGGGGCGGTCGCGAACCATTGCGGTGGAAGAGAGCACCAGATCCTTTCGCAGCGAATACGGATGTGGTTCCTGCAGGCGCTGCCAGAGAGGCTCCCATCCCACCACGACGGTCAGAATCGCCACGGCGGCCAAGCTTCCCAGGAGCACTCGCCCGAGCATTGCGCCGTGGATCACGCTGCGGGCAGATGCGATGATTGGGATCGCTAAAATTTCGGCGAGACATAGGAACGTACCGGCCCGTGAGCCGCCGGCGACCACCGAGCCGAAGAGCGTCGCGACGATCATCGCATGTAGCAGCAAACGCCGCCGGTCGTTGATCATTCCAAGAATCGCCAATGGCAGGACAGCTTCCACGAAGGCGGCATATTGGTTTTTGTAGACGAATGGGCCGAGGGCGCGGGATTCGGAACCCGAATCGAAGATCCAAAATACCTTGCCCGTCGGCGACGTCAGGAAGGTGAAGATCGCAACCACAGCCAGGATGCCGGTGAAGATTAATACGGAGCGTAAAAAGTGATCCCGCTGATCCCGGTTCCGGTATAGATCCGCGGCGAGCGCGAAAGCGGCAAGATTCGTGACCCAGTTCAGGGCGGCATCCAGAGTAGTGACACGATCGACCGACCAACCGGCGGCCACCTGCAGCGCGCCCCACGCAGCGGCCGCCGCAATCAACAGTCCAGGGAGGGGAAGAGTGAGGGCGCGCCGCTGGATGATCCTGACGGCCGCGAGGGCAAACAGAGCTACTTGAAAAATGCTCAGCGCCCAGCGGGCCGGGACCCACAGCGTAAGAATTCCGAATGCGAGAATTGCAGCTAGCCACATGCTTAGCTGCTAGTAGGCGCCGTCGCCCAGTACAACGACTCTGATCGTCCGGGCAAGAATATGAAGATCAAGCCATACGGACCAGTTGCGCACGTAGTAGAGATCCAAAGTTACGCGTTGATCGTACGAAAGGTTGTTGCGTCCTGACACCTGCCACATTCCGCTCAGGCCGGGAGCCACTTTTGCATACAGAGCGAAGCCGTCTCCGTAACGCGAGATTTCCTCCGAAACGATCGGCCGCGGGCCCACGAAGCTCATTTCCCCCAGGACGATGTTCCACAACTGGGGCAACTCATCCAGGCTGGTGCGTCGCAGAAAACGGCCCAGCGGCGTGATGCGCGGGTCGTGACGCAGCTTCTGGCATTGACGCCACTCTTCGCGGAGGTTCGGATCGGAAGCAAAGCACTGTTCCAGAAGTTCGCTTGCGTTCGCGTACATGGACCGGAACTTCCAGGCGACGAATGGACCGCCGCCGCGTCCGCGCCGGGTTTGGCCGTAGAACACGGGGCCCCGAGAACTCATCTTGATCGCAAGAGCGATAGCCGCGATTGCCGGAAGTAACAGGATTCCAGGGATCACCACCAAGGCCAAATCCAGCGCGCGCTTGATGACACGCGGGCCGGGCATTAGCAAGCGCTGCTGAACTCCCAGGCCGAGGACGCCGTTCAGGTCCCTCGCCTCCACCCACAAACTCGATAAGCCGGCCACCTCGGGGATCACGATAATATTCGGGAACAACTCGCTGCAGCGGTCGAAAAATTCGCGCGCCACGGGCTGCGGCACGCCCGCCAAAGCAAAAATGACGTGCCGGACGCCAGCGTCAACGGCTAGCGGCGCCGCGAGTTCGGGATCGGCCAGGACGGCCACAGGCTTCAGTCCCAATTCCGGATGGCGAGTTAGAGAATCGGCGAGCGCCGCGGCCACGCCGGATGTGCCCAACACCACTACCGGATATCCCCACCAGGATTTGCGAGCGCACGCGGAGCGCACCACCGACCGCAGCAAGGGCACCCATACGAGCGTCTGCATCCACACCGTCACGAAGACGCCGCGAGAATATGTGGGAGCATCCTTGAGAAGAAACACCGTAACCGCCAACGCTGGATAGACCATGCAGGTTGCCGTCGTCAGCCGCCGCAACTCTTCCGCGGGATTGCGCCCGAAGCCCGGATAAAGCCCTGAAGCCGCGTATGCCAACGGGAACAGCGTCAATACAGGCCACAGTCTGAGATACAGCCCGGAACTGAGTCCGGCGCTGAAGTGCGGCCAGATCAGGATACTGACCAACGCTCCAAACCCTACTGCCGCCAGATCGCCCAGCAGCAGGAGAGAACTGCAGAGCCAGGGGCGCGCTGTATTTTTAGATGCGGATTCCGTCCGGCTCGCGGGAACCTGGTTCAGTCCGGCGACTCTGGCGATGGAACTGGGCTGCAGGAGCGACATGTTAACCGGAGGCCGCGAGTTTCGAAAGCGAAGCAGTCCTACCCGCAAAGGTATCCGCCACGATCTCCTGGTAGAAAGCCAGGGTCTGCTCCGCCATGCGATCCGCGGAAAAGTTGAGGGACACGGTGCGGGAGGCCCGGCCCATGCGCTCACGCAGTGCACGGTCGTCCGCGAGTTTTGTCAATGCATTTGCGATGGCTTCGCGATCGCCCACCGGCGCAATGAATCCGTTGACGCCGGGTTGCACGGTATCCGCGATTCCGCCGACGCTGGTGGCGACGATCGGCAGACCGCACGCCATTGCCTCCAGAACCGCCAGCGAATGCCCTTCCGACTTGCTGGTGAGAGCGAAGATATCGAAGCCGGGCATCAGGGCCCTGGCGTCCCGTGCGCCTAGCCAGAGGATGTCGCCCTCCAGATTCAGGTCCGCTGCTTGCTCCCGCAAGGACTCCGCGAGCGGGCCGTCCCCGATCATCACCAGACGCGCTGAAACGCGGCTGCGCCGGCGAAAAGCGGCAAAGGAGTCCAGCATGATTTCCGGAGCTTTAACCGAAGCAAAACGTCCGACAAACCCGATGCAGACGTCGCCCTCGCGTAGCCCCCAATCACGGCGGCAATTTGATCGCTGGTGTTCGACGTCGGCAGCGGTGGTGGGAACAACCCCGTTTGGAATGAGGCACAGTTTAGCTGGCGGGATTCCTATTTCGACGGCGTGCGCATACTCTTCGCGGGAGACAACCACCACGCCGGACGCACACTTCGCAAGGATTTTCTCCATTCCGCCAGCGATTCGCGTCAGCATCTGCCAGGCCGAGGGATCCATACTCATGAAGCCGTGCGGCGTATACAGCCGTTTCACGGAATGCCCGATGAGTCCCGCGCGACCGATTAACCCTGCTTTAGTGCTGTGGCAGTGGAGCAGATCAAAGGGACCGCGCGTACGCAGGTAACGCCGAAGCTTCCCAATAACCGGAAGGTCGCCCGGGCTGGGATGCCGCTGGATGGGAAGAGGCGACGTATGAAAGTTGCGGTTGGTTCTCAATCGGTCGAGGCCGGCGATGAACATCTGGTCGCAGCGCAGCGGCGAATAAACCAAATGCACCTCGTGCTCACGAGCCAGCAGGCCTTCAGTGAGATCCACAACGTGGCGTCCTGCGCCGGTCGCCGCGGATTCCAGAAGTTGAAGGATTTTCATCGAACCTTACCGGAGATACGCGCGCTTGAATTGGAGGGCAATATTGTGAGGCAAAGCCATGGTAAGCAGGGTGCGCCCCACTCCGCAGAAGCTATAGGGCGAAGCCGGATCGAAATATCGCAATTGCAGTCTCAATCGTTGCCAATGTTGACGCCGCCGGCCAGCGATGCTCAGTCCCGTGAGCGAGTACTCCATCTGCGTCAGCACATCCGGCAGCACGGCCAACTTGAAGCGCCGCGCGAGTCGCAGGAATAGCTCGTAGTCTTCGGCCCCCGGAACGTCCTCGCGATACAGCCCCGCCTGCTCCAGGGCGCTTGCCCGCATCATTGCTCCCGGATGCATCAGGCAATTGTTGAACCGCATTCGTCGAACAATCCCCGCATGGTCGGTGGGAGCTTGATAGCGAAACAGGTGCGCCTGCTCCGCGTCGACAAAATCGACGAAGGACGATACCACGGCACATTCCGCATTTGCATCCATATATGCCTGCTGTGCCCGGAAACGCTCCGCGGCTACGGTGTCTCCGGTATCGAGTCGCGCTATGTACCGGATTCCTCCCGCCAAGGTATGCCGGAGCCCATGATTCAGCGCCGCCGCAATCCCCTGGTTTCGGGGGAGACGCAACAGCGTGATGGGCGCGTCGGCCCTTAACTGACGTGGCGCCTTGATCGGATCCGCGCTGCCGTCATCCACAATGACGACATCGAACGAACCTTTTGCCGCGGCAAGGCTCGCCAGGCTGCGGTTCAGACCGGCCTGGTTGCGATAGACGGGAATCAGTACGGCGATATCCATCTGACGGCAGCTATATTTGCGGAAACAAACGTCCCGGAAGACCTTTCGCGGAGAAGGTGCTCTTGCCGAGCATTCGCCAACTAAGCTCAAAGAGAGCCCGGCGAGCAGCCCGTTGACCGCGTTCCGCCCCCCATATCGTGGAGCAGGCCGCGGACAGCAGTGTACCTAACGGTCTCAAAGTGAATTTTCCTCGATAGCGGCGGAGCGCTCCGCTGAATTCTTGGGATGCGACGGCCGGCTTTTTCATAAGGGTCATCTCGATAGCGGCGTCCAAAACCTGTGCTAACCGCAGATCGTACGTGTGCTCAGCCTTTGTACGCCGGTACCCAGCCCGGGCGATCGCATCCCGTTGCACCGGGCTGGCCTCCAGGCCGCGAATCTGGCCTTCCAATTCGTCGATGGTCTGGTAGGAAAGAATCTCCGAACCGAGGTTGTAAAATTTTTCCAGCCCCGGTGCATACTCCGTCAGCAGCAACCCGCCGGCGCCGGGGACTTCGAAAGTTCTGGCCTTGATCTGGTGGCGTGCTTTCTGTTTGAACGCCTCCGAGAAATTCAAACTGACACGCGACTCATGGATAATTCGCGGAATATCCTCGACGGCCACCGGACCCCGCGGCCATCCGTCCCCGAAACACTCCACGACGACGCCGCGGGCTTTGAGTGCCGCGATTATTTCACGGCGCGTCCCGTAGGCCGCGCCCACAAAGCTGGCGTTGTATCGGCAGTCTGCGGACGGCCGAGGGGGTTGCAACCAATCTGCATTCGCGGCCCATTGCGTCAACATGACATGCGGGATTCCATCCGACTTGTATTGGGAGACCGCATGGTCATAGGTGGTAGTGATGAGATCGTAATGATGGCCGATAAAGCGCGAGACCTCGCGATACTTCCATGAGTCATCGGTCGTCCAGGATATCGCTATGATTCCGCGGTCACGGATTGCGTCGAGCGTTTCTGTCCAAATCTCATAATCTCGCTGCACAGCCAAAAGCACGTCAGGATTTTCTCGCTCCGCGCAATCCAAAAGATTCCGGTTCAGCTCCGCATAATCGGAATAGAGACAGCGATCCCAGGATTCGAAATGGATTACCTCATGCCCAAGCCGTCGCAGGGCCGAAGTGAAGGCTGCGTATTCAATTCCAATACCTAAGGCGGGGCGGCCGTATTGATATTTGCCGAAGACGCAGAGGATCTTCATGCGATTTGCTTGATGGCGCTGTCTCGTGAAACCGTGTCGAAAGCAATCACATTTCGTGTGAGCCGGCGTTCTAGCTTCCGTCCTAGATCTAGAGACGGCGATTCGACCAGCCTGTGAAATAGTGCCGCGAGCAGAAGCGACACAAGCACACTCAGGAAGACGATTGCCGGATTAGGAATGCGTCCGTGGAAAGTGTAGAGCATCCCAAACAGAACGGCCAGATGGACCAGATACAGGCTGTAGGAAATCTTTCCCAACCAACGCAGCCCTGCATGCTGCAAGATCCCCTCCCACGGCCCCGGGTTGCTGATCAAGGCGACAATAGCGATGGCTCCGGTCCACACCAGAACTATCTGCAGTTCCGGCGAGAGGTTGAAAACATTCCACCGCGAGTTGAGCAGCAAGGCCGCAATCACAAGCAAGGTCCATTGACGGCCTACTCCAAGCTGTTCCACACGACGCTTAAGGGCGGAACGATGGATCGCCAGTTCCGCACCCGCGACAAATAGGAACAGATAGGAAGCCGTCTCCATTAGGGACGCAGCTATCCCATCCAAACGGGCGAAGTGATGAATCAGCTTTGCCGAACCCGATCCCAAAAATGCTAGAGGGGCGAGCACTTGCCACTTGACCCGGACGGCAATCCAGATCAAAGCGGGGAATAGGATAGAAATTCGCACTTCGTGAACCAATGACCACACGACTGGATTCACATAATTCCATTCGGTAGTTCCCAGCATCAGCAAGTGATCCGCTATCGTTGACCACTCTACCGGCCTGGACCAAACGCCATTAAACCAGGCGCTCAAATCCCAGAGACCGTAAGTCGACGTGGTATTCAGCAAGATTGCCGCAATCAATATCGATCCTGCATAAGGAATGTAGATTCGGCAAAAGCGCTTTACGGTAAACGCGGCATACGAAGGTGCGTTGGGTCTGAGCAGCGGTATGGCGAGGACATACCCGCTCAATACGTAAAATACAATCACTGCTTCAAGCCCGCCCCACAGCAGGTGTATGGGCGTATAGGCAACCCACCAAATCGCAGGCGAGGGAATCACTTTGCCTTTCTGATACACCAGCCAGAATGCAGGAAACACGACCAGGCAATGATGAAACACTACCGACAGCGCAGCAATACCGCGAACGGAGTCCAGGGCGCCGATTCTCTCCACCGGACTTTCCACGTGGCGCGGTATTTCAGCGGTGATAGGCATGCTTCAACCCAACCGGCCAACGAGAGACCAAATTCGGGCGCGATGCTGTCTGGTTTCCGATTTGAGGTTATGCCGGTCACTTCGCAGCGTGCCTCGTTCCGTCGAGATCGTTAACCTGAGCACAAGCACGAAGAACAAAGGGACCGGGATGTAAGAAAGAATGAGCACCTGATTGTTGCTGTGCGCCATTGCCAGCGCAACTGCGCTGTAGCAATACGACAGCAAACACGTGAGGCTGCTTAGGCTGCGATCGTAGAGCCAGCGCGCGCCCAGCCCCAATCCGAAGGAGTAAAGAATCACTCCGGTAATTCCCCAACACCAATGTATTGATTCGTAAATGCCCGCCGGAGCGCTGGAGACCAATTTGGGCGTTGAAGAACTGAAAGCGTCGGTTAGTTCGCCAAATTTGTAGGGTGTCAGATTACGCAGAGGTCCCCACAGTTTGTAGTCCCCTGGGCCCAGCCCCGCAGCCACACACTGCGCTTCAAAATTTAACAAGGGATATTGCAGGTAAGTAACAATTTCTTCCGTGCTTGCCTCGACACGGCCGCGGGTGCGGATCGATGCGATGTATCCAAAAGCAATGATGAGCGCGGTGCCGGCTGAAAACAGCACGAGTTTCGTCACCATACGTGCGCCCCGCAGATGGAGCAACGCTGAAAATGGGCGAATGGGATCGCCGAAATAGATGCTTAACCCCACCAGAAGGTAGAAGAGTGCGGAGTAGAGTCCTTGCCTCTTCGCGTTCAGCAAGTGAGCAAAGGCAATCGCGAGGATCGAAAGGGCAATGAGTATCCGAGAACCACGGCGCCAGGTCAGCCACTGTAGGATCAGCAGAAGGAAGAGGGCGTTTAACGCATATAAGGACGCGGTAAGTAAGCCGAGCTGGCCAAATCCTGAGTAGCGCTGTTGTTCGTTTGCCGTCCCGACCTCAACGCCTCCATTGGTGGACAAATAGTCGAATAATGGAACGGCTCCGTAGACTTCCTGAACGGCAAAATAGACCTGGATCAAAACTGCTGCCAGGCCCGCGCCGAGTAGGAGCGTCATCGGTATGTTGCGCTGGGAAAGTCGAAACCGGATTCTGTCGCCGCGCTTTTTCCGGACGAGGCGGCATCCTGCCAAGAATGAGAGAAGTCCGCAGCTCCACAAGAGAGCCGGTATGTACGTAGGCTCCAGACTGGCCCCCAGGCGCGGTTTATAACCGAAGTGCCAAAAGACGTATGGCGACAAAGCCGCCATCGCGGAAGCAGTGAAGATCACTTCCGGCGCAAACAGCTTCCTCCAGAAAGTGTTCATGACATCGACCGCCGCGCTACCACGTGATAACCGAAGCAGAGAAGACCAGACGAGCCATGCTCCCGGCTTGCGATCCAATTAAGAATCGCGAGGAGTGGAAACACCAGGACAATGTGCGCGATGAGGTAGAAAGAACCCACCACACAGCCGCAATGCTTTCTGATGATTGTGGGGAGCCGCCGGAGCTCCTGTGCCAAATAGTCGAAAAAATTGCCGTTCGGCGACAGTTCAACGATGTCGAAGCCCAGATTGGATAGGTGCGTCTGGTACCAGTAGTTGCTGAACCCGGTTGAAAAATAATACGGAGTGAAATGCGCGATGGAACAAAATGGCGCCGTCAGCAGTAATACTCCACCGGGTTTCAAAAGCCTTGAGAATTCGCGAACTGCTTCTACTGGATTCGGCAAGTGTTCCAGGACTTCTGTGCATAAGATCGCGTCAAAAGAGGCGCTCGCCTCCGGGATCGCGGCAATATCGCAGATCAAGTCGGGCGCGTTCGTCGCATGGTCCCAGGTTTCTGTTTGCAGGCCCACGCCGTCGCCCTTGCCATCGTATTTGGCGAAGTCCTGACCGACGTAATTGAGGTGCGAACAGTACTTCCGGAATTGCTGTTCTCCGCATCCTGCGTCCAGAATTCTCGAACCGGAAACAACCCGGCGCAACGCCTGCTCAATCCATTGCCGGCGAACTGACTCGTTTCGCAATCCCACCTGTCCCGGGATGGAATTTACAAATGACCACAGCCTCTTTCGGAGGGCTCTTTGTGCGTCTGGGTTAGACAACGGCGGGGACTCGTTTTCGCCGATCCATCGCGGCCTCGCGGAAGCTGTCTTCGCGTCACTGACCCCGGTCACGAGGACTTCACCTCACTCGCGTAGTATTTGCTGTAGCGGTTGTAATACGAATAGTAATAGCCGGGGCTGATTTCGCGGTGCACTTCATTCAGCACCACGCCCACCAAGATTCGCCCGCAGCCGCGCCAGTGTGGTGATCACGGAGCCAGTGCCGTCCGGCTGGTATCGCCGGCGCGCGCCACTATAATCACGCCGTCCACAACGCTCGCCATCTGCAGCGGCTCGGCGAATCCTAGCAGGGGCGGTGCGTCCAACACCACCAGATCGTATTCGCGCGCGGCCTCTTCCACTAATTCGGCCAGCCCAGTTCCGATCAAGTCCGACGCCCGGCGCGTCGAAGGACCTGCCGGCAGGATGTCCAGCCCTACCGGTTCCGGCATGTGCACCAGCGCATCGCGCCAGGAGATCTGCTGCAGCAGAACGTTCGAAAGCCCACGCTGTTGGGCACCTGGTACAGGCGGTGGACACTTGGCCGGCGCAGATCGCCATCGATCAGCAGCGTGCGCTTGCCTTGTCCGGCGTGCGTCGCGGCCAGGTGCGCGGCCACCGTCGATTTGCCTTCCGAGGGCGACGCGCTGGTCAGCAGAATGCTGCGCAAGCGGCGGTCGAAATCGGTGAGCAGGATAGAATTGCGCAGCGTGCGGATGGCCTCTTCATAGGTCGAGAGCGCCTGCGTAGCCCGTTGGTTCCGCCGCGACAACTTCTACCGCAGATCTTGCCGTTGCGCAGCGCCATTCAGTGACCGTTCGAATGATGCCAGTGCCGAGTATGCCGTGAATGCGCGCCGTTGGTATGCGCGTTGATCGGGCTCAGCCTGCGCCGCCAGTCCTTCACCGCCGGCAGCGATCCGATGACCTCTGTGTTCATCAGCCGCGTCACTTGATCCGGATCGCGCACGGTGTTGTCCAGCACGTCGCTCACCACCGCAACTCCCACGGCGAGGAACGCCGAGGAAAGGAACGCCAGCAACAGATTCAGCCAGACTTTCGGAAACACCGGCTTCAATCCCGGCCGTGCCGGATCGGCCACGCGGATCGAGCTGTTCTGGAAGCTGGCGTTGATGCCCGCTTCCTTGATCTTGCGCACCAGTTCTTCGTACAGCTTCTTGTCGCCGTCGGCTTCGCGCTTCAGCGTCTGATATTCGAAGGAGCGCGAGTTCAGGCGGTCGAATTCGGTCTTGGTCTCCTGCACCGCGCCGGCCAAGCATGGCTTCGCGATTCACCGCTTCGCGATATTCGACTTCCACGCGCTGCGCGGACGCTGGCTCCGGTGCTGGCGAGTTGCGATTCCAGCTCCTGCACGCGCGGTCTGCGCCTTCTTAAACTCCGGATGATTCAGGCCGTAATGATTCTTCACCTCGGCGAATTTCTCCCGCGCGTCGTTCAGATTTTCAGTCAGTTTCTTGAGAGCGTCGCCTTGCGTCGAAACCTGCGCGGCTTCGAGCGTTCCGCCTTGCACCGAGTCGTAGGCGGCTTCCTTCTTCACCCGATCGGCCTGCGTTTTGGTGTATTCGCTGTTCAATTCCAGCAGGCGCGCCGACAGAATGCTGGTCTTTTCTTCCGGATTGATGACGTTGAGCTCGCGCTCGAACTGCGCCACCGCCGCGCTGGACTTTTCCATCTTGGCCTTCAGCTCTTCGAGTTGCCGCTCCATGAAATCGCTCAAGACTGGCGGTGGCTTTATAGCGGATGCGATAGGTGTGCGCCAGATACGACAGCGCGATTTCGTTCGCCACATCCGCGGCAAGCTGGCGGTTGGAGGAGCGATAGCTGATCTGCAGAATATAAGTATTCGGAGGGCGCGTGATCTTCAAATGCTTGAGGATCACGGGCGCTTCCAGGCTGGTGGCCGATTGATCGACCGCCTCTTCGAGCGCGTCTTCTTCCACCTCGCGCAAGCGGTACTTATCCACCACGGGCCGCAGCACCGAGTCGGATTCGATCAGCTTGACCTGCGTGGCGATGAACTGGTCGGCATCGTTGGTGGCGCTCCGCGTCGCCTCTTCGCCCAGCACGCCTGTCGGGCACTTGCCGGTCGATATCGACCGACACGGTCGATTCGTAGATCGGCGTCAGGCGCAGCGAAACGATCAGCGTCGCCAGAACCGTGGCCACCACGAAAGCGGCGATTTTCCAGGCCTGCCGCCGCAGAATCCATAAATAATGGGCCAGCGGGACGTGCGCGGCTTGCGCTTCGAATTCCGCATCCAACGTCAACGGCGGCTGCGGAATATGGAAAGGCCTCGCGACTGCGGGCAAATTGTTTTCTAGCTTTCTCATGAATCCTGCCTACTAATGCCAGATCAAGACGCCGGACGCGGTCGATGCACCGAAACTGGTGATGCGGTCGATAATGTTCACGGCGTTGCGGCGCGACTTGTTGTCGGGAATGTAAAGGACGTCGTCGACCTGCAAGGGGACGTCGGGCGACTTGCGCTGCATGATCTTGTCCAACTCGACTGGGATCTCATGCTTGTCGCCGCGGTCATCCCGCCGGTAAATGTACGCCTGCTTAGATGCGTAAGGCAGCACGCCTTCGGAGAGCGCCACCATTTTCAGGATGGAATTGTCGCCCGCGTCGTGCACCGGAAACGAGCCGGGCTTCTTGACATTGCCTAGCACGAAAATTTTGCCGGCTTCCGGCACGCGGATCTCCTCGCCGCCGTGCAACTCATAGTTGACCGCCGGGTCCGCGTCTTTCATCAGGCGACTGAGCGGGATGCGTTCCACCAATGTCGCCGAAACTTCGCCGCGCGAATCGGGAGAAGGCTGCGGGCGGCTCACCAGAACTTCCGTGCCTGCTTCCGGACTCAGCCCTTCGGCTCGAGCCAGCGCGTCCAGCAGCGTGACCGAACCTACGGCCTGGAACGTAAGCGGCTTGCGCACCGCTCCCATCACCGAAATCGGACGGCTGTGATATTCCGCGACGGTGACCTTGACTACCGGGTCGACCAGAATCTGCTCACTCTTCAGCGCGTCGGAGAGCGAAGCCTCCACGTCGTGCGCGAATAGCCCGGCTGCCTTGTACGCCGTTGGTCAACAGCGGAAGATGAATAGTGCCGTCGGCTTCCACGCGAACCGTCCGCGTGAGTTCCGGCGCGTCGTAAACGGAAACCGCCACCAGATCGTCGACTCCCAACTTCTGTGACGGCAGATTTTCCTTGCTGGCATCCTCCATGGGTTGCACGCGCACCTGGGCAAGCGCTACAGCGGACGTCAGCGTCAGCAAAATTACGAAGCGCATTAGTTTCCCTCCAGCATCTGCGCGATCCGCGTCACGGTGGACTTCAACTCGCCCAGTTGCTGGCCCAGCGCCGGCGCGTCGAGCGAGCCGAATAGTTGTGCGCGCGCAAACTCCGAAAGACTGCGCGCGCCTTTTTCCGACGAGGCTGCCTGCAAGGTCGCATACTCCTCCTGCGTCAGGCGAAAAATCAAAAGTCGATTTCGCGGTTTGGTAATGGCCATAAAATATGCCTCGGGATCACTCAGGAATCTTCAAATCGGCGGACCGCCGATGCAATCTGCTGCGCAGTCTGCGCCAGCTCGTTCAACTTGCTTTCAATTTTCGCGAGCGACGGCTGATCGGTTCCGCCGAGCACTTGCGTACGAACAAAATCCGACAAGCTGCGCGCCCCGCCTTTTGCCCTGGCATTTTCCAGGTTTTCGAACTCGACGTCGGTGAGGCGAAACATCACTGCGCGGGTTCGCGGAGCCACTTCCGTCCGGCTGTTTCCATAGCCCGCAAACGCCTGCTCTCCGAAACGCCACGCCTCGCGGCGCCAGCGATGAATCACATTGGGATTCACCTGAAGAGCGCGGGCCACTTCGGTGGCCGAAGCACCCGTCTCCAGGCTCCGCAGCGCGGCGGCTTTACATTCTTTGGAGAAAACTCGTCGCTTGGTTCCCATGCGGGGAGCCGGTACCATCCAGCGACAACATGTCGCCGTCCACTTCTACTGAAATTGAAGAGCCGAGCGCCTCGACGCTCACCACCACCCGCCATGAGCCTTTGGTCCGCAGGATGACGCCGCGCAGCGCCGCGAACGGCCCGTGCTCGATCACCACGCTTTGCCCGATGCGCATATAGGGCCACGGTGCAATTACGCGGCCCGAAGAAAGCACCGCGCGCACCGCGGAAATTTCGTCGTCTTCCACTGGAACCGGTTCCTTGCCCGAGCCGACGATGGATCTCACGCCGGGCGCTTGCAGCACGCGCAGCTTTTCGCGCATCCCGAAGCGGCAGAATACATAGCCTGGGAAAAGCACGGCGTCCGATTCACGCACGCGATCCGACCAACGCTTGCGCGCCCGGTAAACCGGCAGGTAAGTCTCCAGGCCTTGATTGCTCAAGCCACGCGTGGCCGAGTGTTCATGATTCGGCCGGACCGTGAGCGCGAACCAACCTGGAGCGTTGCCGAAGGACATAAAGGCAGAGCTATCGCTACGTACGTCCCAATCGGGGGTTTGGGTTCTGAAACGAACAGGGGAGGTTAGTTTCTTAGTGTAGACGTTCCGCAGAGAAAGTCAAGAGTGTTAATGTGCGAGCGTTGCGCGATGTTAACGCAGCAAGCCCATCCGGTCGAGCGGCCAATAAACGAACGCCGCTTTGCCGTAGATGTAGTGCCGGGGCACGGTGCCCCACATCCGGCTGTCGTTCGAAGAGCTGCGATGATCGCCCAGCACGTAATACTCGCCTGGCGGCACCACGCGCGACTGCGTCGAAACATGATCGCGATAGGCGTCGGGAACATACGGCTCATCCAGCGGTCTCTCATTCACCGAAACCTGGCCATCGGTCACTTGCACCTTATCTCCCGGTACGCCGATCACGCGTTTGATGAAGGACTTCGAGGGATCGCCCGGAAACCAGAACACCACGGTATCGCCACGCTGAATATCGGAGATGCCGAAGCGATAGGCAAACTTGTTGATAAAGATACGCTCTTGATCCACCAGCGCCGGCATCATGCTGGTGCCTTCCACGCGCACCGGCTGGTACAGGAACAGAATCACCACCACCGCGATCAGTACGCTCACCGTCAGATCGCGCAGCCACGAAATTGCCGCTATGGCCGACGTCGGTCCCTGCAGGGTGGAACGCCGTCCACGGAGCGAACTCGCAGGCTGCTCCCCGCCTTCCTGGACAGTTGCCGGATCGACAGGGGTTTCATCGGGTGCGTGCATAGGGGCTCGATTCTATGACGGCTAAGACCTTCAATGGTTTCACCACTTCCTATTGGATCACGTCTTCCGGCTCCGCCGCTTGCCAGCCGGCACTGCGCTAAAATGACGGTGTTTGGAGAGGGTTCGCGGACTCGTCTGCCGCCGGAGGTTTAGCCGTGGCAAATAATTTCGGATCTCTACTCTTCACCCCCGTCGTTAAGGCGCTGCAGGAAAAATATGGCAGCCGCCGTCATTATGCAAGGGCGGAATCTGGCGGTGCTCCGGATCGCCTGGGCCCGGATGAAACTGCTTTCATCGCCGAGCGCGATAGCTTTTACATGGCCACCGTCAGCGCGAACGGTTGGCCCTACATTCAACATCGGGGCGGACACCCGGGGTTTCTCAAGGTGATCGACGACCAGACCATCGCCTTCGCCGATTTTGCGGGGAACAAGCAATATATCAGTACTGGCAATCTCACTACCGATAATCGCGTCGCCCTGATTATGGTCGATTACCCACAGCAGGCGCGCTTGAAGATATTAGGCCGCGCCGAGATATTGACGGGTGAGCCGGCCCGGGAGTGGATCGAGCGGCTGCGCGATCCCGCCGATAAATCCGCGATCGAACGCGTGTATGTAATCCGGGTTGAAGCGTTTGACTGGAATTGTCCGCAGCACATTACGCCTCGGTTCACAGCAGAACAGATCAAGGAAGCCCTGGTGCCCTTGGAGCGCCGCCTTGAAGAATTGGAACTGGAGAACAAGAAGCTTCGCGAAACGGTTCAATCGAAGTCTCAGCAAGGCCTCTGACTGTGGGGGAGCGCCGCACGGGATGTGCTCGACGCTCAACGACAAAGTGAATGCGGAATTGCCGGCATTCATCCGGGAAGGGAAGGCGGCGGCGTAATACCTGCCCGTCAGGGCGATGTTCGAATCGACCATGCGCCGGAGCGTGGACCCGCCTTCCACGTTCCGGTGACCACTGCGCGCAGCGCGGACTCAAGCATGTCGGCCACGTGAGCCTGCGGCGAGAGCGATACGGAGCTGGTCCATGTTCCGGCGTATTCGCCGGCGCGTCCGGAGATCGTGGCTCTCCAGGCGCCATTCCAAGATTGCGCTGACTTGCTCGCCGACCAGCCGCCCTGCATCAAGATCGTGCCGGTGGCATCTTGGACCATCCATGCGCCTGCCACGCCGCCGCTAGGGTCAACTTGTGCGGTCCAGCTCCCGGCCAAGTTCCCCGTCGGCGCGATTGCGCTCCAGGTGCCCTTCAGGTCCGCACCCGAAGCCAGAACCGCGGAAACAGCGATCATCGCTAAAACGCGACCGGCAAACATTGTTTTATGTTTCAATCTATCACGCCCTACGCGAGGCGCCTGCCTCGGCCTTCGGATATACTTTCTAGCCATGAACCGACGCCAGTTTCTTTCCGCGGCACTTCTCGCTCCGGCGGCGCTAAAACTACAGGCGCAGGGCCCGCAGATCTGGGGCGGTCCTGTTCTAGACATCCATCTTCACGCGGGGCAGAACCCGGAACGAGTTTTCAATCACGCCGAGGGCTCCGGCGAGACGCGGGCGGTTCTGCTCTCCGGCCGCTTTGAGGAGTCCGCGAAGGCAGCCATCGCTGCGCATCCCGGCCGCTTCGTGCGCTTTGCCAGCGCCGATGTTACCAAACCCGACGCCATCGCGGTCCTGTCGAAATCCCTGCAAGAAGGTGCGATGGGCATCGGCGAGATCAAGTATCACGTCGCGCTCGACGGCCCGGAGATGCGCAAGATTTACGACCTGGCGGCGGAGGCGAGGGTTCCAGTCACTATCCATTTTCAGGAAATTCCGCATTTCGATGGCGAGGGTGTTTTCAATACCGGCTTCGAGCGCTTGGGCGGCATCCTCAAGGCGTATCCGCGCACGACAATCTTAGGACACGCAGACGCATTTTGGTCGAACGTTAGCGCCGGCGTGCCGAAGGACATCGCCTATCCGGGTGGGCGCATTAAGCCGGGCGGACTGAGCGACAAGTGGCTCGCCGAATTCCCCAACCTGTACGGCGATATGTCGGCGAATTCCTGCAACACCGCGTTGTATCGCGATCCCGAGTTCATGCGTGGGTTTCTTGACCGGCACCAGGACAAACTGATCTTCGGAAGCGATTGTCCGTGCACTGACGGACATGGAACCGGCGTTACCGCGGATTTCGTTCCCCGGACCACAGGCAAATGTCTGGCGCGGGAAACGCTGACACTGCTGAAACAACTCACCACACCTGAAGTCTTCCGGAAAATCACCTGGACGAATGGCGTGAAATTGTTGAAGCTGAGTCCGGCCTAAAGCCGCAACTATTTCGCTGGAGACAAACCCTGGGTTAATTCGATACGCACGCCCCACGGATCGGACAAGAACGCCGTCTTCAAGTGCGGTGCGTTGGCGCTTTGCTGCACGGGTCCTTCGAATTCGACGCCTTGTGCTTTTAGTTTGCTGTATAAAGCGTCGAGATCCTTCACCTCAAATCCGATGTGATCGATCAAGTGGCCTTTGGTCGGGCCGCGCTTGACGGTGCTCGCGCCGGCCGGGACAGTGGCGATCGACAGGTTCATATTGTTCGGGAACAGAGCCGTGGCCATGAAGTTTCCGGGCCGGGAGACGCTTTCCCGCGTGGCCGGTTCGAGGCCAAACATTTTCACATACCAGGCTTGCACCGCTGGAACGTCATCCGCTGGCAGGTAGTAATGAATGTGGTCCATCTGTACGGGAGTAGGCAGGGCCGGGTCGCCGAACACTTCAATGTGAAGGCCTTCCGGTCCCGTCACGTAAGCCTGATTGTGGAGCCGCGCCGCCGCGGCTTGCGTCACTTTCCAGCCCGCGGCCTTCCACTTTTCGATCAGCGGCGGCAGATCCTTAATGATGAAACCGAAATGATCCACTACCGCCGTTTCATTGGGTCCGCTAGAGTCGCCTTGGCGCAGCAGAATGTAGACGCCGGGGAACTGGACCTCGGTAAGCTTGCCGTTCATCACCACGGTGCCGCCCAGCATATCGACCAAAAAACGAGTTTCCGCGTCGACGTCTTTCACGATCAGATGAATGTGCCCCAGCGTGACGCCGGTGGCATTTGGGGCCGTTAATTGCGCAGGCAGTAATGCCGCGGTCAGCAGCAGGATTATGCAGACGATTCCAATTCTCATCGTCAATCAACATAACAGATCGCGAGCACGGCTGCCGCTCGTGATCTCGACCGTGATGGGCGCGGATAAGGCTGAACCTCATGCTACGATGAACCCACAGAATGTTGCTCGCCTTTCCGCTCCTGTGGGCGGCGGGCGCAGTCGCGGCGCTGTTTTACGCGCAAGACCGGGGCATCCCGTGGGCGACCGCGCTGGCCGTGCTTCCCGCCTTCCTGCTTGAAGTATCGTTGTATTTCACGATGGGCGTGGAACGGCTGCGTCTCCGCCTGGAAAAATTGCCGCCGGCCGGAGTCGCGGTCTCACTGGTGATTGCCGCGGTGACTCCTTACTGTCTGGCGGCGCTTGCACTACGGAATTTCTCGTGGCACTCGCTGGGCGTGATCGCGGCTCTGGCAGTAGTCGCGTCGTTCTGGTACGTGGTGTTCCCGCACCAGACCGCAGTGGATATTCTCTTTCTGGTTTTCATTGCCGCGGTGTGGCTGGCGCGTGCCATCCCGCCGCTTTACGCGAGTCCGCTGGCGGCGCTTCCGTTGGGATTGCTCGGCCAGTTGATGTGGTTTCGCACCGGAATATTCGCGATTCTCAGTGTGCGCCGCATGAAAAACGTTGGCTTTGGCTTCTGGCCCGCGGCGCGCGAATGGAAGATTGGCGTGCTCTATTTCGCGGCGCTCGTGCCTGTAGCTGCCGTGGCAGGTTGGGCGCTCCATTTTTCGCGTCCGCATCTGCACTACGCGGGATGGGAGAGGACCACCTTGTTCGGCCTGGCAACCTTTTTCGGCATCTTATGGGTGGTTGCGTTGGGCGAAGAGTTCTTCTTCAGGGGCCTGCTGCAGCAGTGGATCGCGGCTTGGCTGCGCAGCGAATGGGCAGGGCTGCTGCTGGCAGCGCTGCTGTTCGGCTCAGTCCATCTGTGGTACCGCGCATTCCCGAACTGGCGATTTGCGGTGCTGGCGGGAGTCGCCGGAATGTTCTACGGCATGGCGTACCGGCAGGCGCGCAGCATACGTGCATCCATGGTGACGCACGCCTTGACCGTCACGGCGTGGCGTTTGTTCTTCTCTTAGACTCCAGCGCCTCAGAAGGTGAAGCGCGCAACAAGCTGGATGACGCGGGAGTTGCTCGCAAAAGCCTGCTGATACTGGCCAAACGACGCATTGCCGGGAATCAGGAAGGCGCGGTTGGTACTCGGAGAAGGGGCGATGTCGTTCAGAGATCCGGGTACGAATTGCGGATGATTCAGCAGATTGTAAAATTGCGCACCGATCTCGAAGCGCTTCTGCTCGTTGATATCGAATACCTTGCGCACGGACGCGTCGACGTTGTTGATGGGCGCAAAAGGCATGGTATTGCGTCCGCCGTTCGCATACGCGCCCAGACCCGCCACGATGTATCGGGCGTTAGGATTGTTCGCAACGTAGGCCACAATCGCGGTTGAAGTTGACGGTACAGGATTGCCATTCCGGTCGTAGCCTTGCACTCCGCTGCCGATGCCCGCAATGCCGTTAGGGTTAACGATGGCCCGATCGGTCGCATTGTCATTATTTAAATTGGAATCCACGCCGCTCTGCACGGTGCCGTACTCCGGCGATTCATATGTGTATGTACCCGCGAAATTCCAGTTACCCACCAGATTCTTCAGTATCCAGCTACGCCGCGAGAATGGCTTGAAATCGAAGATCGGCGAAATAGTCAAGCGCTGGCGCCGGTCGAGAATGGAACTCGCCCATTCGCTGCTCAAGTTTCCGAAGTTCTGCGGACGGCGGGGAGTCAGAGCAGTGAAGTTGATATCTGCCGTCGAATCGTCCGTCAGATGACTCCAGGTATAGGCCGCAAGATATGAAAAATTCCGCGAGTAGCGCTTGGTGACTTGCAGAACCAGCCCGTTATACTTCGAGTTCCCCTCGGGCTCGATGGCCGTGATTCGATTTGAGAACCCATACTGCTTCAGCGGGTTGTTCTGGACCGCCTCCAACGCGCCGGTTGTCAAAGTAAGCGCCGACAACGCAGCGGCCGATGGCATGGTGAGAAACGTCGGGATGCTGTTCGATGCGGTCACGGCACTCGTGCTGTTTAGTTGCTCCTGCACCAGAAGATGAACTCCGCGGGTGCCGGTGTAGCGCGCTTCGAAAGTGTAATCGTGGCCCAGCAGGCGCTGCACGCCCAGCGTGTAAGTGAGCGCGTAAGGACGCGTCTGATCGGGCGTATACCCGGTGGTCGCGGCGCGCGCCGCGGCGGGCGAGGACAACAAACCTGAAGTCCGGTTCAGGCCGCCGCTGGCCAGAAAGTTAGGGGCATTGCTGTTCAAGTCAGCAAACAATTCGCTTCCATAGAATGCAGGGGCTGAGTTGGCCGCCAGGTTTCCGTAAGGGGTATCGAAGGCCCGGCTGAATCCACCGCGGATGGCCCAGACGCCGCTCTTACCCGGCGAATACGCAAAACCTAAACTGGGCGACCAATCGTTTACGCCTGGCTGCGGCTCCCGGAACGTAATGACGCCGGGCACGTCAGCGATCGCGTCCAACCGTTGGGCGCGGGAAAGAACCGGAACCGTGACATATTCGTAGCGGACGCCTAGATTCAGGGTCAAGTTCGGAAGAATGCGGTAATCGTCCTGCAAGTACGCGGCATTCTGCAGGAAGCCCGCCGGCATCGGACCCGTTAGAGGTCCATTGGCGCCGACAAAACGCTCGCCAAACCAATCCGGCGCGAGATCGGTTAGATACCGCTCCAGCGACGAATACCAATAATCGCCGTTCGGGTAGGACACAAAAGAGGTTGGCAGAATTACGTCGCGGAAGTCATATCCGGCTTTAATCGTGTGACGTTGAAAAGTTTTTGTAATGCTGTTTGATAACTGCAATTCGTCCTGGATCTGGCCGGACGGGTAGCCCGGGTTGGGTCCAATCTGAAGACCGTTGTCGCCCAGATCGCCGAAATAGAGAGTCGGAAAACCAGCGAGTCCGGGAAATGTGACGTTGGCGGCGGAGCGCTGGTCGTTGTTCCGGCTATAAGCGGCGCGAAATTCATTTTGCAGGGTGCCGGAAAACGAATGGTATTCGGAAAGGGAAACCAGATGCGTGTTGTCCGGCACCGTCGCAAAAAATGCCGGAATGCTGACCTGGCTGGTATCGATTCCGGAGAATCGGCTATAGAGGTAGCGCCCCCGAACGCGGTCGCGATCGCTAACTTCCCAATCCACGCTCCCTACAGCGCGGTACCAATTCTGATAGCTGGGAGCCGTGATGGACAGGGGACCGGTCGGGATCGTGGCATTCAAGACCTGAACAGATCCTGTCGGGGTGGATGCGGCCGGCAGATATTTTGTGAGCACTCCGAGGTTCACCTTGTTCAAACCAGGGAGCGTGTTCAGCGCCTGAAATCCCGCGGCGGTGGGAGCATCCACCTCGTCGAGAGGCGAAAACGCGTAGCCCGTGGGATTATATTCGAAGCTTCCGAAATAGAACAGTTTGTTTTTCAGGATCGGACCGCCGAAGGTCGCCCCCAGGCGATTACTATCAAAGCGCGGCACCGATGTGAGTCCTTCGCGCGCGAAGTTCGCATCCAAGGAATTCAGATTCCGGTTTTCCAGATACTCATAGAGCGAACCATGAATTTCATTTCCGCCGCTTTTGACCACAGCATTGAAGATCCCTCCGGGGGCGCCGCCGTACTGGCTGCCGTAGTGGTTCTGCGACACCGTGAACTCCGAGATGGCCTCGTTTGAAACCGTGCCCAGGGGGCCGGTGACGAAGTAACTGTTGTTATCCACGCCCTCGATATAAAAGCGATTGCCGGAAGGGCGCTGGCCTCCGATGCTGGGCCCCGTGCCTTGGCCCAGGCCTCCGGACGATGCCACGCCGCCACTCAGGAGGCTCAAATTCAGAAACCCGCTTCCCCCTGATGCCGCCGGAAGGGCGATCAGTGCGCGTTCTTCAAAGGTGGTCTCCAAATTCGCGGACGCGGTATCGATGGGCGCCGGCGCGTCAATGACCTGCACCGTAGTCGAAGCCGTCGCGAGTACCAGCGGGAAATCCACGTTCACCGTATGATTCAGTTGCAGCACGACGTTCGCGACCGTGCGCGGCGCAAAGCTGGGTGCGCTTGCAGAGACATCGTAAGATCCCACCAGCAAATGCTCGATGCGGAACTGTCCCACGCCGTCGCCGGACGCGGTAGTGATGACGCCGGTGCTGCGGTTGGTTGCCGTAACCTGAGCGCCCGGCACGGCGGCGCCGGAAGAATCCGTCACCGTCCCCATCAATGTGCTGTCTATCCCCTGGCCCTGCACAAGGACGGCTACCAGAAATAGTCCGGTGAAAGCGAGCGCTAAACGACTGCGAATCTGTGGTGTGATCATTGTGTCCTACTAAATAATTCGTACTAAGTAGCCTTTAGCTATAGTGCGAAATAACGGGGGTTCGTCTCACGCGGACGGCGAAAAAGTGCGTAATAACCGTAATGACCCTGTGATTTCTGTCATATCCAGATTTACCGTAAGCAGGAATACGTTGCCGGCACGAATGCACTGGCCGCCGATTTCCCCTTCGCCCTCAATACAGATGAGGAGTTCATTTTGGGACGGTGGCGAAAGTGGCAGTCGGCCCGCGATCTCCAGCGGCTCGGTCACGAAATGGGGACAGACGACACTTCTAGCGCCACGTGCGGTGTGTGGGCTTAAGTGACTCACAGCCAAGGAGCTATCCAGATGCAATTCACGTCCGCGCCCGTAATCGAAAAGCCGGTAGGTGATATCGGAGCGCTGCTGGATTTCGCAGATCGTCAGTCCGGCGCCGATCGCGTGAACCGTGCCCGCCGGAATAAAGAAGTTGTCCCTGGGATGGGCGTCGAACCATTCGAGCAGGTTTACGATGCTGCCATCCAGCGCAGCGGCGCGAACCTGCTCCCGCGTCACCGGTTTCCGGAAGCCGGCGGAAATCTTCGCGCCCTCTTTCGCCGCCAAGACATGCCACATTTCCGTCTTGCCCGGCGAGTTGTGGTGCGACTGGGCGTAATCGTCGCCGGGATGCACTTGTACCGAAAGGTCCTGTTCGGTAAAAAGAAACTTCACCAGCAGCGGGACTTCGGGAGTTTCAAACCAAACCTCGCCGATAGGAAGCTCCGAGGTTTGCGTGGGAGCGTCAGGGAACCACGGATTCAGATCCCGGGTCCCCCACACTCGCCCGTGGAAAGCGGGCTCCAGCTTGCGGAGCGGCATGTATCGGGTAGCCGCCCTTAGACGCGGGCCGCGATGAAGCGCTGCAGGCGGTCGAGGCCGCGCTCCAACTCTTTCATCGACGTCGCGTACGAAATGCGAACGTGATCATTGGTGCCGAAGGCTTCGCCCGGAACGACGGCGACGAATTCCTCCGCCAGCAGTTTTTCGGAAAACTGCAGGGAGTTCGCGATCCCGTTCTTGTAAGCGGCGCTCACGTTCGGATACGCGTAGAAGGCGCCCTGCGGCATCTGCGCGGTAACGCCCGGAATGGCGCGCAACCGGCCGATGACGTAATCGCGGCGCTTCTTGTATTCGGCCAGCATGATGCCGACCGATTCCTGCGGACCGCGCAACGCCTCGATCGCGCCCTTCTGCGCGAACGAAGTCGGATTCGATGTAGCGTGGCTTTGCAGCTTCGCGATCCCGCTCACTACTGGCGCGGGTCCCAGCACAAAACCAATACGCCAGCCGGTCATCGAGTAAGTTTTCGAAAGCGATCCGGCCACCAGCACCGTTTCCTTCGCGCCCGGGATTGCCGCCAGAGAATGCGGTGCGCCCTCATAGAGGAAGCGGTGATAGCATTCGTCGGTCATCACCCAGATCCCACGATCTTTGGCGATGGCGACGATGCGCTCCATCTCACCGCGATCGAAAACTGCGCCGCTGGGGTTCGACGGCGAGTTGAGGATGATCATCTTGGTCTTAGGCGTGATCGCACGCTCGACCATAGAAGCGGTCAGCGTGAAACCTTCCTGCTCATTGGTGTCAACGAACACGCACTTGCCGCCGGCGTAATTCACCACGTCCTTATAAGTGACCCAATAGGGCACCGGGATGATGACCTCGTCGCCGGGATCGACCAACGCCTGCGTCAGATTAAAAATCGCGTGCTTGCCGCCGACCGTGGCGATGCACTCCTTGGTGTTGTAGGAAGTGCCGTAGTCGGACTTGTGGCTATCGCAAATGGTCTGCTTCAGCTCTTCCGTGCCACCGGTATTCGTGTACTTGGTGAAGTCCTTATTGATGGCGTCGATGGCGGCCTGCTTGATATTCTGCGGCGTCGGAAAATCCGGCTCACCGGCTCCGAAATCGACCACGTCATTGCCTTCGCGGCGCAGACGGTCGGCGTCGGCGGCGACTTTCATGGTGGACGACGCGCTGATCAGCGAGATTCTGTCGGCTAGTGCTTGAGTTGTTGGCATTGCTTGACTGCTCTCCTTCTAAATTCTACTTCGCGACGCGGCTGCGCAGGCGCTCTTCAATCAGCGGCGGCACCAGTTCGGAAACGTTGCCTCCCAGCGAGGCCACTTCTTTCACCAGTTGCGAACTGACGAAGGAATACGCGTCCGCCGCCATCAGGAACACGGTCTCAACGCCAGGGCTGAGGAGCCGGTTCATGTGTGCGATCTGCAATTCATATTCGTAATCCGAAATCGCGCGAATGCCGCGCAAAATAAAATTCGCTCCGCGCCTGGCCACGTAATCGACCAGCAAGCCGTGAAACGAACCAACCTCGACGTTGGCATACGGCTTGACCACTTCGGTGAGCATCTCGACGCGCTCTTCCACCGTGAACAAGCTGGTCTTGCGCTGGTTCTGCAGGACCGCCACGATCAGGCGATCCGCCAGCTTGCTGCCGCGCGAAATCATATCCAGGTGTCCGTTGGTGATCGGATCGAACGAGCCCGGATAGATGGCGACTATTCTCGACGATGGCGGCGCGGCCACGCGCTCTCCTTAAATGGGGGGATTAAATTCAATTCTAGCAAAGTGGCGGGACAAACCGGCGCGCAGCCTACCAGATCTTACATTGCTGGGCGCGAACCATCGGCTGCCCGGCGCTGCAGGCGAAAGCCTTGCCGAACTCCGGCATGTTGGAGACCACGCCGTTGATCCTATATTCATCCGGCGAATGCGGATTGGTGATGGCGTTGGCGCGCTTGCTTTCCGTGCGCTCATCGCCGCAGGCCCACTGCGCCATGCCGATGAAGAAGCGTTGATCGGGCGTCAGCCCGTCGATGGGCTGCAAAGTCTGACCCTTGGTCGCTTCCTTCCAGGCCAGGTAGGCCAGGAACGTGCCGCCCAGATCCGCGGCGTCCTCGCCTAAAGTCAGCTTGCCGTTGATCTTGATGTCGTCGATCACGGTGAATCCCGAATACTCATCCGAGACGCAAGACGCGCGCTTGCCGAATTCGAGCGCGTCCTGCATGGTCCACCAATCTTTCAAATTGCCCTTGGCGTCGAACTGGCGGCCCTCGTCATCGAAGCCGTGCGTCAGCTCGTGGCCGATGGTCGCGCCGGTGTTGCCGTAGTTTGGCGCGTCATCCATTTTCGGATCGTACAGCGGCGGCTGCAGCACGCCCGCCGGGAAATTGATGTCGTTCATCTGCGGATCGTAGTAAGCGTTGACGGTCGGCGGAGTCATTTGCCACTCGCTGCGGTCGAGCGGCTTGCCGATCTTCGCCAGTTGCCGCGCGTTCTCAAACTCGGTTGCACGTGCGACGTTGCCAAAATAATCGTCGCGCACGATTTTGATCGAGCTGTAATCGCGCCAGTGATCGGGATAGCCGATCTTGTTGGCGACGGCGTGCAGTTTCTCGAGCGCACTCTTCTTGGTGGCGGGCCCCATCCACGGCAATTGCTCGATTTCCGATTGCATGGCCGTTTCGATTTCTTTGGTCATCTTGACGGTCCGGGTCTTGGTATCGCCGCCGAAAGTCTTCTCGACGAATACTTGGCCGAGAGCCTCGCCTAGATCCTGATCCACACGGCGGCACGCAGCGCTTCCAGAGCGGCTGCATTTGTTGAACGCCGCGCAGATACTTGTTGTAGAAATCGAAATTCGCCGACGACAAACGCGTCGGAAAGCAGTGGCGCCGCGAAGATGTGCCATGTGCCAGCGCAAATAAGCCTTCCAATCGTCCAGGCTGCGTGATTTCAGCAGCGCCTGCATCTCGACGAAGAAGTCCGGCTCGGTGACATTGAGAGGCGGGACGCCGATCTTGGATGCCGCGAAATACGCTTTCCAAGGGAACGCCGGCGTGAGCTTCTGCAACTTGGCGAGCGTATACGGATGGAACAGCTTGTGCGGATCCCGCTGATCCACTCGCGTCAGCGACGCTTTCGCCAGCGCCGTTTCGATTTCCATCACCGTCTGCGCATCGGTTTTCGCCTGCGCTGCCGGTTCTCCGGACAGCTCCAGCATGTGCTGGACGTGCTCGACGTAACGCTGCCGGATCTCCTGCGACTTGGCGTCGGTTTTCACATAGTAGTCGCGGTCGGGCAACCCCAATCCGCCCGCGGTGAGGAAGCCGATCACGCGCGAAGAATCCGCATAGTCCTGGCTGGAGCCGAAGCCAAACAGCAACTCGTTCCCAACCGTGTTGAGACCGGCTTCGCCCACGAACGCGGCCAAATCGCGCAGCGACTTCAGCGCCGCAATCTTGTCCAAATCGGCGCGCAGCGGAGCCGCTCCGGCTTTCTCTCGCGCCGCGTCGTCCATGCAGGCCGCGAAATAATCGCCGATTTCCGTTTCCACTTTGCTGCGCGAAGCAGACGGCTGCGCGGCTTGCTGCAAGATGCCCCACAAGAAGCGTTGATTCTCCAGCGTGAGTTTCGAATACACACTCCAGCGCGCCTGATCCGGCGGAATGGGATTGCTCTTGATCCACGATCCGCACGAATAGCGGTAGAAATCGGCGCACGGATCGACCGCACGGTCCATCGAGGAGAGATCCAGACTCGGGCTGTAGGGCAGGGAATAGAGCGGCGTGTCTTGTCCCCACAACGCCTGAACTGCGAACGGCAGAGCAATCATCGCGAGCGCGAACTTCGTCATGGACGGAACTCCACTGAGCGGACTACACGAATCGCCTTGTTCTCAAGTAACTGCGCGATCACAGAATCGGGCACCTGCTGATCGGTTTCGATTAATGTCACAGCGGAAAGCGGCTCGCCGGGGCTGTCCGGTTTTTCCTGGCGGCCGAGCGACAACGTCGCGATATTGACGTTGTTCTTCCCGGTGACGGAACCGATGTAGCCCAGCACTCCGGGCACGTCCGCGTTGGTCAAATAGAGCAAGTGCCCGGCGAGCGTGGCTTCGCAGCGGATGCCATCCACCGCCAGCAGCCGCGGCCGGTCCATCACGATCGCGCCCTCGACCGTCGTGAGGCCTTTATCGGTTTCGAGTTCAATGCGCAGCGAATCCATGTGCCGCGTGCGGCGCTCGAAGCGCTCCGCGTAACTGAGGCCGCGATCGGCGGCGAGCTTGAGCGAGTTCACCACGTTTGCCTTGCGCGCCAGCGAGCGGCTGAGGACGCCTGCGAGTCCCGCGTTGCGGATCAGGCGGGCGTTTTCATGGCTGAAATTGCCGTGATAGACCAAGCGGACCAGTTTCGGATTTGCCGTCGCCACGTACGCGGCGAAAGTTCCCAGGCGCTCGGCGAGCGCTGCGTAAGGGCGCCACCGCGCGATACGCTTCTTCGGTCATGGCGGGCACGTTGACCGCATTCACCGCGATGCCTTCGTTGAAATATTCGATCAGATGCTCGGCCAGGCGCACGGCAATCAACTCCGCGGCCTCTTCGGTGGACCCGCCGATGTGCGGCGTGGCGAATACCTGATCCAGCGCCAGCAGAGGCTCGCCCGCTTCCGGAGGTTCGGTCTGCAAGACATCCAGCGCGGCGCCGGCGATTTTTCCCGATTCAATGGCCCGGCGCAGCGCCGCCACATCGACCAGTTCGCCGCGCGCGCAATTGACGATGCGCACGCCGGTCTTCATCTTGGCGAAGGCTTCGTCATTCAGCATGCCCAGGGTTTCGGTGGTCAGCGCGACGTGCAAGCTGATGTAGTCGGCCTGGCGGTAAAGCTCTTCGCGGCTCACCAGCGTCACGCCCAGATCCGCGGCGGTTTCGGAATTGACGTACGGATCGTTGGCGACGATCTTCATCTCAAAACCGCGCGCGCGCCGCACCACTTCGCGCCCAATGCTGCCGAGACCCATCACGCCCAGCGTCTTGCGGCGCAGCTCGGTTCCCAGAAAACGTTTGCCGTCCCACTTGCCGCCGCGCGTGGAAACGATGGCTTGCGGAATCTGCCGCGCCATGGCGAGCATCAGGCCGAGCGTGTGTTCGGCCACCGCGACCGCGCTTTCGCCCGGCATGTTCATCACCAGGATGCCGGCGGCCGTGGCGGCGTCCAGATCCACAAAATCCGTGCCCACTCCGGCGAACGCAATCACCCGCAGCTTCTTCGCCGATCGCAATTTGCGCCGCCGTAACTTTCGCCGGCGCGCGAAGCGATCAACACCTCGGCGTCTGCCAGGTGCTTCGTGTACTCGGCCGGGCTGGAGGAAACGATCTCCCAACCCGGCTGCGCCTTCAAGATGTCGATTCCCGCTGCGCGCAACGGCTCTGCGATTACAATCTTCATGGCTCCCTAAACTGTTACCGGCTGCTTTCGAGCCGCGATATGTTCGGCGTAATACTGCTCCACCGCAGCCACGCCGGTGCCCAGCTTTACAGCAACACCATTCGCTTCCAGGATCAACTCCAATTCGGCTATCAGGCCGAAAAGATCGACCACATCGAAATATCCCAGATGGGCGATGCGGAAGATCTTGCCTGCCATTTCCGCCTGGCCATCCGCAATGATGGAGCCGAATCTCTCACGGAATTGCTTCACGATGGCGGTGGAACTCAACCCCGGCGGCGCTTTGACAGCAGTGACTGCTCCGCTCGGACTCGCCGGCGCGAATAATTCGAGGCCCAGCGCCGTGCAAGCCGCACGCGTCGCCGCCGCCAAGTGCTGCGCGTTGGAGACCAACTGATCCATGCCCAAGGTCTTGATATATTTCAGGACCTCGGCCAAACCCAAGATCAACGAAATCGCCGGCGTCCACGCCGATTCGCCCTTGGCCGCCGCTTTCCTTTCGCGCCGCAAATCGAAATAGTAGCGCGGCAGTTTAGCCGATTCCATCCGATCCCACGCCTTGGGACTCACCGCAAGCAACGCCAGCCCCGGCGGCAGCATGAATGCTTTCTGCGATCCACTAATGACAAAATCCAAACCCCAGGCGTCGATATCCAGCCGCATCGTGCCCACGCCCGTGATCGCGTCGACAATAAAGAGAGCCGGCGTTTTTTGGACGAGTTCACCCATGGCGCGAACATTGTGGGCCGCTCCGGTGGAGCTTTCAGACGCTTGTACGAAGACGCCTTTCACATCGGGATTCGCAGCCAGCGCCGCCGCCACCGCTGCCGGGTTCCACAACCGATCCGTAAGGCGCGGTCAGGATCACCGGGTCCAGACCGAACGCACGAGTCAAGGCCACCCAACGTTCGCCAAACACTCCGGCGCTGCATACGATGACGCGGTCGCCCGGCGAGAAGCAGTTGGTGACGGACGCCTCCATGGCTCCAGTTCCCGAGGCAGCTAAAATCAGGACATCATGCGTTGTGCCCAGCACCGCTTTCAGATCCGCCAGCACGGACGATGTACAAGTCGCGGAAGTCTTTGGTGCGGTGATGAATATCCGCGCCCAGCATGGCCTGCAACGCCTTGGGATAAAGCGGTGTCGGGCCCGGCGTCAGCAGCCGCTGCTTCTTGATGTTCATGGGCTGGCATCCAGAATAGCAAAGGGTCTAACGTGGCAACTCTCAATGGCCGGCCATCCGCCGGCCCCGTCAGGAACCTAACGCGTGGGTCCCCGCCAAATCGCCGGAGCTTTCATCGGAGCGCTGGCCTGCTACGGCTGTTGGCGCTGGCTGGCGCATCTTATCGCCCGCGAAGCGGCAACGCGGCGCACCGCCCTTCGTTACTGGTGGCCCACCGCCATGCTCGCCTGGAGCTGGTTCATGTTGTGGGCGACGTCGTTCCCCGGCTCCAGCGGCTGGCTGGGATTCGTACGCGATCCTTTGTCGATCGCGTACTTCGGCGTCAATCTTCCACAAGCGGTAATCGGCAACGGGCTGCTCGGAATCCTGATCGACACGCCCGGCGCGGTGCAGGGCAGCGTTGCGAGCGCAGCGGTCTGGCTGCTGTGGTACGCGGTGATCCGGCTATGGCAATGGCGCCGTGAATCCACCAGCCCCGGTCTGCCGCGCATTGTCCCCTGACGTTCGCCCCTATGGCGGGCACGCTAAAGTAGAAGGATGAGATTTGCCCTGCCTTTGGCACTCGCCCTAGCCGCGTTCACGCTCCCGCTGCCGGCGCAAACATCGGCTGGGATCCCCGGCGTCGTCGCGCCCGGCGAGAAACCGGAACTGGTCAAGGAAGGCTTTGTATTTACCGAAGGGCCGGTGGGCACCTACGATGGTGGACTTTTCTTTAGCGACATCGGCTCGAAAACCATCTACCATATGGACCCCGATGGCAAGATCACGATTGCTCGCGGAAACACGCTGGGCGCGAACGGACTGGCGCTGAACGCGAGCGAGTTATATGCGGCCGAGGGCGCCGGGAAACTGATCAGCCGCGGCAATCAGAACGGCAGGGTGGCGACGGTGCTCGATAAAGTGGGCGACGAACCGCTAGGCGCGCCTAACGATCTTATTTTCGATTCGCACGGCGGCTTTTATTTCACTGACCCAGGGACAGCGCCGCTGCTCCCCGCGGATCCGAACCGCCGCGGGAAGGTGTATTACGCGGCCAGCACCGGCGCACGCGAGCCGCTTCTGGTTGACGATAAGCTCGCTTTCCCCAACGGTCTGGCAATCTCGCCGGATGGCAAGGCTCTCTTTATGGATGACACGCTGGGCGACACCATCTGGGCTATCGATCTTGCGCCGAAGAAGGGGAAGAACAAAGGCAAGGGCATCATCAAGAGTGCCTTTGCAAAAATCCCGGAGTTGACGAACGGTATTAGCATGGCCGACGGCATAGCGGTTGACCGCGAAGGTCGTGTCTACGTCGCGACCGGCGCCGGCGTCCAGGTTTTTGACAAGAAGGGCAAGCCGCTCGGAACCATCAAGGTGCCGCGTACGCCTTCTAACCTCGCGTTTTCGGGGCCGGATAAACACACGCTCTACATCACCGCTCGCGAGGGTCTGTACAAATTAAAGATGCTTTCGCAAGGCCCCGATAGGGCAGGGAAGTAGTCTTCGCGCCCGCAACCCCATCAAGCCCGGCTACGGCCCTGCGCGAGCCGCCGCATCTCCCACAAATCGCGCGGTGTTTGCGATAGCAGCGGCGCCACCGCCAGCATCCCGGTCCGGCCAATACTTTTCTCCAGGTAAGCCAGTTCTTGAAATTGCGATTCGATCTCCGGGTCGGGCGCGATCTCAATCCCGGCCTCGCGCATCAGCATATCGCCCTTCGCGCGCACGCTGAGTTCAATCGTGAGCTGGAGCATACACAGCATGTCGCCGCGGATCGCCGGCGGAAAAACATCCTGCAGGGATTGCAGATAGGTTCCAGAACGCGTGCGGTGCAGTTCCCCGGTTGCGATCATGTTCAGCAGTTCGATGTCGTGATCCAGTTTGTCGCCCAGCCAATGCCGCAGCGAAGCCTCGCTCCACAGGAAAACGGCGGCCATCAGGATCGGCATCGACACCAGCATCACGACCGTCGACGCCACCGGTGACAGTAGCCCTTGGTTGAAGAACGAATGAATCGTCATGGCGATCAGCAGTCCCGGCGCGAAGAGCCGAACTCCGCGCCAGCCCTTCCGCTCAGAGAGAAAGATCGTGACCATGGCGGCGATCGCAGCGACGCCTCCATGCATCAGCGCGGTTCCGAATCCCCGCAACGTCGCCACCAAAATTCCTTGGGCAGCCTGCCCTTGCAGAAAGAAAAAATTCTCCACCAACGAGAATCCCGCGCCCACCGCGAAGCCGCAGATTCCCGCGTCCACCATGAACGCGACCCGCGCCGTTGCGATCAGAAACATCCAGTACCAGCCCTTGATCAATTCCTCCAGGACCGGTGCCCCGAAACGCGCATAATCGATGCCATAGGATTGGAAGAAATGAAAGGCCGCCGAATTGATCCCGTAACACAGCTCCGCCGCCGCGCCGCCGAAGCCCAAAGCAACTAGAATTCGCTTGCCGGGAACCAGCTTGTAACTGTCCATTAACCGCAGGGCCGCTAGGAAGACCAGGACCGGAACGAAGGCCACAGCGTGGCTGAGTAAGGCCGCAAGCTGCATGGGAATCACTGTCCCGCGGAGGTGGAGGACACCGCCGAAATGCCGAAGCGTAAACGGTTCCACTCTCCATCGCGCCGATAGTCGAGAGACTCCGTCAACTGCCGGACCAGAAAAACGCCCAACCCGCCGACCGAGCGTTCATTTAAGGAGTCGGGCAGGTTCGGCTCCCGCAATGTCAGGGGATTGTATTCGGCCCCCTGGTCGGCAATCTCGACGTTCAGCAACCCGGGCTTCGGAATAGAATAAGTGAGCTCGACCACGCCGCGCGTTCCCGCACTGTATGCGTAGCGAACGACGTTTACGAAGATTTCCTCGACCACCAGGTCCAGGTGGCCCCAGCAGTCCTCCGGCAGTCCAGCCGCAACCGCCCCGCACCGCGCGAATTCAATGGCTGACCCTAACGAACCAAGATCCGCCGCCAAACTCACCGATGGGTTTGCGTCCGGCGTGGCTGGGATGGCATCCGGCATGTTTCACACATCCGCCAGGGCAGCGTCCACCGAATCGTGAATAGGGAAAGCGTTGCTCAGCCGGGTGATTTCAAAGACCTGCTTGACCAAGCCCGTGAGCCCGGAAAGCCGGAGCGTCCCGTCCTTTTCTTGCAATGATTTACCGACCACTACGAAAGCCCTGAGCCCCATGCTGCTGACATAAGCCAGCTCGCTCATATCAATAATAAGGTTCTTGGTCCCCTGATTGACCCAACCTGTGCAGGCCTCTTCGAACGCCTGCGCATTCCCGGCATCCATGCGGCCGATCACCTTCAAAACCACGCTGGCGCCATTATGGGTCGATTCGATAGTCACGTAGTTTTCAGGATCGTTCAACCCGGCTGGGGGCGTCAAGTTGCCGGAGCCATGCGCAAAAGATGAAAATGAGGTTACGATTTTTTTTAAACGGGATGACGCAAACCGGCGCCAGTTCCTGTTATTACTAGCAGAAGCGGAAACATCGCTTCCAAAAATTAGGAGGCTCGAATGTCCCAGGGAAACAAGAAGACTTACTTGTTGGTGGGTGGAGCATCAGTCATCGCCTTACTGGCGGTGGGAGTGGTGGTCATGTCCCGGAACTCGTCGCCGGTTTCGACTCCGTCGGTCCAGGGCGCGATCGGCCAGCGCGATGTCTATCGCGATTCGAATGCCGCGGCGACGGCGGTGGATGCGGCATCCAACCAGGAGTTCGAGACGTTGTACCGGATCGGCCAGTTCAAAGCGTTGGCCGACGACCCGCGCTTCAAGCAATTGACCAAGGACCCGAGCTTCGCAGCATTACTGCGCAGCGCGGACTTCCAGAGCCTGGTCTCCTCAGCCGGATTCCAAAGCGCATTGCGCTCAGCCCAGTTGCAGAGCATGCTGCAGTCGGCCGAATTCCAACACATGTTCGCGACGGCCGAGTTCCAGAGTGCCCTGCACTCCGCCGATTTCCAAAGCGCAGTGCATTCCGCCGAATTTCAGATCATGGTGAAATCGGCCGGATTCGAGAGCATGGTGAAATCAGCCGCTTTTAACAGCATGGTGCAATCTGCGCCATTGCACAGCATGCTGCAGTCTGCGGCGTTTAACAGCATGATGCAGTCAGCCCCGTTTCAAAGCATGATGCAATCGGCTGCGTTTAGCAGCATGGTGCAGTCTGCCAACTTCCAGAGCATGTTGCGTTCGGCTGAATTCCAGAGCGCTGTGCACTCCGCCACCTTCGAAAGTAGAAGGCAGCAATAAGTTGTAAGGCTCGTTTTAGCGGCGTCAAATCCCTGGGGCTGGCCGCCGGTAAAAGGGCGCCAGCCTCGCCGCGCAGGTTCCCCTTCCGTAAGAGATACTGAAAATTGCGACCCCGGCTCGCCTTCCTGCTTTTTGCAGCGGTAGTCACGCCCGCTGGAGCGCAACTGCGCGAAATCGACACCAACGATCTGCGGCTCCTCTTTTACGACCCCCACTTTACTTACCTCGCGCCGCAGTTGATGCGTGCCTTCGACAACGCCTTCGAATTCCACAAACGGACCTTCCACTATCAGCCCGACGGCAAAGTGACCATCCTGCTGGAAGATTTCGGCGACTACGGCCACGGCGGCGCGGACGTGATTCCGCAGAACCATGTTGACGTCGGTATCGCGCCCTTCAACTACATCTACGAAACTGCCCCTTCGAACGAACGCATGAGTTGGTTGATGAGCCACGAGTTGACCCACGTGGTGGAAATGGACGGAACGCGAGGGAGCGACCGGTTTTTCCGGCGCTTGTTTGGCGCCGGCCTGTTTTCGAGTAAGGTGACACCCGACGCCGCCGACCCTGTCTCCATGCTTTACGGCTACCTGACGGTTCCGCGACGCTACGCTCCGCGCTGGTACCACGAGGGGCTCGCGGTGTTCATGGAAACCTGGATGTCCGGCGGGCTCGGCCGGTCGCTGGGCGGATACGACGAAATGGTTTTTCGCACCATGGTGCGCGACAACAGCCATATCTACGATCTCGTCGGACTCGAGGCCGAGGGAACTACCATCGATTTCCAGGTGGGCGTGAACTCTTACTTATACGGGACCCGGTTCATGAGCTATCTCGCGATCCAATATGGGCCGGAGAAAGTCATCGAGTGGGCCGGCAGCGGCGAGGGCAGCAAAGGCTACTTCACCGCGCAGTTCCGAAAAGTATTCGGGAAGTCGATCGACTCAGAATGGTCGCATTGGATCGAAACCGAGAGGACCTGGCAGCAGGGGAATTTGGCAGAGATTCGCAAGTATCCGGTCACTCCCCTCAAGCGAGTCTCAGGGCTGGCGCTGGGTTCGGTCTCCAACGCTTTCTACGACGAGAACAACCCATAAAATTCTGGCAGCGGTGCGCTATCCCGGCCCCATGGCCCATCTGGCGGCCATCGATCCTGAGTCTGGCAAGGAGACGCGGTTGCATAACATTGAGGGCGCTGCTCTGTTTTACGTGTCCTCGCTGGCGTTCGATCCGCAAGGCCGCAAGCTCTTTTTCACGTCTAACAACAACGAATGGCGGGATCTGAATGTCTACGACCTCTCTACCGGCAAAGCAACACTGTTGATCGACAAGTATCGCGCCGGCGACCTGGCGTTTGACAATGTGAGCCGCTCACTTTGGGGCGTGCGGCATGTGAACGGATTGTCGATCATGACGGAAACTCTTCCGCCTTACAAAGAGGCCACGGACCGGTTCACGTTCCCCTACGGCATCGACGTCTTCGATTTGAATATCTCGCCCGGCGGCAAGCTCATGAGCGCGATTACGGGCGACTCAAGCGGACGCCAGAAGCTGGTCCTATTCCAACTCGACAAACTGCGCGCCGGCGACGCCGCCATGGAAACCGTCCACGATTTCGAATTCAGCAGCGCCGCGTCGTTCACCTTCTCGCCCGACGGCACGAAACTTTACGGTACTTCCTATTTCACCGGCGCGTCCAATATTTTCCGCTTCGATGTCGCCACTCATGCCATGGAAGTGTTGACTAACGCCGAGACCGGCCTTTTCTGGCCGCGCCTGCTGCCCGACGGCCGCCTGCTGGCTTTCGAATACACGGCGAAAGGGTTCTATCCGGTCGTGGTGCAGGACCCGAAGCCCCTTGAAGACGTAAGCGCCGTGAGATATTTCGGCCAGCAGGTGGTGGAAAAATACCCGCAAGTCCGCGCCTGGAAGCTACCGCCGCCGGCCGACATCGACGTGGCTGCGCTCACTACTAAGGCTGGCGAGTTCAAGCCGCTGCACAATTTGCAGCCAACCTCTGTGTACCCGATCGTGCAGGGATACAAGGATTCCGTCGCCTACGGCGGCCGGATCAATTTTTCGGACGGCTTGGGCCTTGCGGGTCTCAGCCTGACCGCGGGCTATTCGCCGGACTCCGTCCTCAAGGCCAGCGAGCGCGCGCACGCGGGCCTGGACTTCCACGATTGGGGCTGGAGAATCAGCGCGGCGTACAACAAAACGGATTTCTACGATCTATTCGGCCCCACCAAGGAAAGTCTCAAAGGCTTCGCGGGCGAAGTTGGCTACAAGAAGGCTCTTCGTTACAAAACGCCGCGTACCCTGGATCTGGATTGGGATGTGGCCGGCTACGTCGGCCTGGACCGCTTACCCGATTATCAAAACGTCTCGGCCCCCTTCAACAAATTTCTCACCGGCAAGATTTCGCTCACCTATTCGCGGCTCGAAAGATCGCTGGGAGCCGTGGACGATGAAAAAGGAATCCGTTGGAAGCTGGCGACCCAAGGCAATGCCGTCAACGGCGATTTCTATCCGCGCTTGTACGGTCTCTACGACTACGGGTTCCTGACGCCGCTGCGAAATTCACCGGTATGGATTCGCAGTTCTATCGGCAAGTCCTTCGGCGACCGCACCCAGCCCTTCGCCAACTTTTATTTCGGAGGCTTCGGCAACAACTGGATCGACCACCAGGAAGTGAGCCGCTACCGCGAATACTACAGTTTTCCCGGCGTCAGTCTGGATCAAATTGGCGCGACGGATTTCGCGAAGACCATGGTCGAGTGGAACCTGCCGCCCAAACACTTCCGGCACTTCGGCAACACCTACCTGTATTGCAACTGGGCGCGGCTCACGCTATTCTCGGGCGTGATCGTCGGCAACATGGCCTCGTCCGCCGACCGGCAGTTCTTCGGCGACGCCGGCATGCAAGTCGATTTCAAGGTGGTTATTTCGTCCTATCTGAACACCACGTTCTCGGTGGGCGGCGCGGCGGCGCAGGATCACAACGGTCGGAGATCGGAAGAACTTATGATTTCGTTGAAGCTCCTCTAAAGGCGTCACTCGCCGAAAGACAATCGCATCTAGTTCGACGGCCACAGAAGCGGACGACGGGCGTCGCTCTTGCTCACCCGCCAGCATCGCCAGCAGCAGCCGATCCAGCGCCGGAGGAATTCCCAACCGCCGCGAGGAGGGCGCTTCCGGTGTGCGGCACTCGATCGCTTCGAATACATCCAACGGTGTTTCCCCCGCAAAGGGGTGACGCCCGGTAAACAATTCATAGAGCACCGACGCGAACGAGAACACGTCCGATGCGCTGGATGCGCGCTCGCCGCGCAGCAACTCCGGCGACATATACGGCAACGTTCCCGAAAGCGTTCCCGAGATTGTTCCGGATGCTCCGGTAGCTTCGGCGTCAGGTGCGGCACCTTCGCCCAATCGAGCCAGGCCGAAATCCAGAATCTTCACCACGCCGTCTCTACTGAGCATGATGTTGTCCGGCTTGATGTCGCGATGGACAATCCCCGCCTCGTGCGCCGCAGCGACAGCGCGCGCTGCCTGCCGGCTCCAATCGCCCGCGATCGCCAGCGGCACCGCTCCCGCGCTCATGAGTGAGCGCCAGGTCTCGCCATCCACCCATTCCATCGCGATGAACACGCCCGCATCGGACGTCCCGAACTCGTAGATCTTCACGATGTTCGGATGATCGAGTGTCCCGGCCGCATGCGCTTCGCGTTCAAATCGCTCCACCGCGTGAGCGTCAGCCGTCAAATGCCGCCGCAGAATCTTCAGCACCGCCGCTCGCCCCGAGCGCACGTCCTCCGCCAGATAAACTTCCCCCATGCCGCCAATGCTGATGAGCGATTGAACCTCATACTCGCCGACCCGCAGGCCCGGCGAAAGCGCCGTAGGATTGCGAGCCAAGAGATCCGCCGCCAGCAGCGACGGCGGAAGTTCCAGAAACCGGCCGCGCTTCTGGTCCGCCTCGAGCAGGCTCTCGACCTCCGCCCGCAATGCCAGATCGCCCAAGCAAGCCTGATCCAGGTACGCGGCGCGGTCCGCGGGAGCAACGGCGCTGGCGTCGAGATAGAGGCTCTCTATCTTCTGCCACTCGCCGGGAGTCATGGTTCGCGAAGTCCTGGCGCGCCGGCATCGCCCGCGCCGAGCTCGCGCGCCAGCCATGCCCTGGCCGCTTGGAAGTCCCGCGTCACGGTGATTGTCGAAACCCCTAGCGCTTCCGCGGTTTCCTCGATGCTCAACCCACCGAAGTAGCGCAGCTCGACCACCCGGCTCTTACGCGGATCGATCCGCTCCAACTCCTTGAGAGATTCGTGCAGCGCCAGCACTTCCTTCGCCTCTTGACGCAGGGCCGGCTCGATATCCTCCAGCGAAATGGTTTCTTTTCCGCCGCCGCGCTTCCCCGCGAGATTAGCCTCCGCGTGGTTAACCAGAACCTGCCGCATCGCCATCGAAGCCACCGCGAAAAAGTGCGCCCGGCTTTCAAAAGTCCGCTGGCCTTGCCCAACCAGCTTCAGATAAGCCTCATGAATCAGCGCGGTAGGTTGCAGCGTGTGCCCCGGAGGCTGGCTCCCCCAACAGCGCCGTGCGATGCGGTGCAGTTCCCCATAGACCAGCGGCATCAACCCATCCAGCGCCTGCTGATCGCCGTTGGTCCAAGCCGAAAGAAGCCTTGTAACATCACCCGATGGCTGCATAGGTTCCAGCTCGTCATACGTGGGCGAGTACTTATCGCAATCATACAACGCGAATCATCATAAAACGGGAGCAGCACGGACACCCTTGCCACCGATCCCCCTTCCCGGGGAAGTACGGTACTGGGCTCTAGGGTATAGGCCCTAGCGTAGTTAGGGCTGATGATCTATCGCTTTTACTGGCAAAAACGCCGAAGATGTCGGTATGCGATCGCAAACCATCGTCGTGGATGCGCCTCTTGCGCTCGACCCGCAAACGGATCAAAGACAGTCTCAGCGCCACGAGCTGAGTCACTCCGCCGTCGTGACCATGCTTGGAGAAACTACTCAAGTTCTTCAGGGTGAAATTCGAAACGTAAGCAAAGGCGGAACCCAGCTTTATCTCGCCCAGCCGCTCGGAATCGGCTCGCTATTGAGGGTCGACTACGCCAATAATCTGCTCCTGGGAGAGGTGATGTATTGCCAGCGCGCAGACACTGGTTGGATAGCGGGACTTCGCATCGAACACACATTGTCCGGGCTCACGGCTCTCGGCGATGCCATGCTTGGCCCAGCGTAGACTGCGCGCCTGCACTTGCAGGATGCGGCAAGGCCAGTATATAAATAGGGCTCCGGTATCGATTTCCCGCGAAAGGCTTCCTCATGAATGCGACAAAATTGATCTTCGTTCTGGGAATTTTGTCCGCTGCTGCATCCGCTAACACATTTGTAATCGCGCCCAATGCGCAAATCAATCAGCCCGGAACATCCCCCGGTCTGCTGGGCGGGACGAATATCAATATCCGCACACAGGAGCTGATCGATGCTGGCCAGTTCCCGGCCAATCCCATCCTGATCAATCAAATTGCATTTCGAGCCTTCCCTGGCACGGGAGCCGTGAACGCGTCGATCCCCACGCTGAACCTTTATCTTTCGACCAGCCCGAACGCTCCCAACAACAGTGGCGGGAAGACTCTCATATCGACAAACTTTCAGGTCAACGCCGGTTCGGATAGCACGCTCGTGTACTCGGGGCCGGTGACGCTTACCAGTCCAGGTTGCCTGGGGCCTTTAGTTTGCCCCTTCGACATGGTGATTTCGTTCACTACACCGTTTTTGTACCGCCCGACGCAGGGCGCCCTGCTGCTGGACATGCAGATGACCGGATACACCGCGATCAGCGGCGCGCTGGATAACGTATCCTTCACAAACTCTTCTTCCAGCACGCTGGCCACAATCAGTGGCCCCTTGAGTTCGCCGACCGGAACGTTTCTTCCGGAAGGAGATGTCGTGCAGATCGGTTATATTTTGCCGAATTTGTCGTGCACGACGGGAGTCAGCCCGTACCCGTGCTCGATCGCGAACACACTACTTTTGCTCAATGCGCCCACCGGGAATTTGTTTGGAGGCGGCGGTGGCGCGCCCACGGCGGCGTTCATCGAAGATCCGCAGAATCCGGGATATGAGATAACGCAGTCTCCTCCGGTAGTGCGCCAGGGTCCTGGGATTGGTACTCTCCAATCGCTCACCGAAACCCTCAATTTCGTGACCTCCGACGGGCAGCCGACCATTAGCGGACTGAGTGCCAGCATTACCTGCGGCGTCACGGGAGCGGCCACCTATAGCTTGACCATTACCTCGACCGGCGCGCCCTTGGTTTTGAATTGCGGCGGTTTTGCTGGTGCCGGAATCACTGGACCCGTGACGGGTCAAACGAATTTCGCTTCCACCAGCAGCCTGACGGTGACACTCACGGCAACCGGAGCGGCGCCCGGCAACAACGACACCGTGAGCTTCGGCGGCGTCTCGATTCAACTTCAGATCCCTACGGCCAGCCCGGCGTGTACTTACACACTGAACCCCAGCGGACAAGGGTTCGGATCGTTCGGCGGAACCTCCACGATCAGCGTCAGCACCGCGCCGAATTGCGCTTGGTCGCTATTCGATATTCCAAGCTGGGTCGTCCCTACAAACGCCACCACCGGCACCGGCAGCGGGACGATTGGTTATCAGGTCATCAACAATACCGGCGGTGACCGGACCGCCACCATGTCCGTCACCGACGTTCCCTTCGAAGTGGAACAAGAAGCAGCACTGATCACTGGCCTGGGTTTCATCGGCTCTATGGCACATTTAGCGGCTGAAGAAAACTGGACGACGGCCTTCACGCTGGTGAACAAGAGCACCGGTCCGGCCACCGCACGGCTAAGTTTTTTCGGTGACGCGAGTGATCCTTCGGGCACCGGGCCGCTGTCTCTGCCCCTGGCGTTTCCGCAGCCTTCCGGCGTACTTCTTCCGCTGCAAGCCGTTTCGTTCGACCGGGCAATGGCTTCGAACTCCTCGCTGACTGTTAGCACCGCGGGACCGCAGACGCCGCCGGTGTTGGTTGGTTCCGCGCAGCTCGCCGCTTCCGGGCCAGTGGATGGTTTCGCGATCTTTCATCAGACCGTGACCATGCAAGAAGCCGTGGTGCCGCTGGAGACGCGCACCGCGCCCTCCTACCTGCTCGCTTTTGACAATACCGGCGGGCTGGTGATGGGCGTGGCTCTCGTGAATTTGTCAGCCGTCAACGCCGCCGTTCCAGTGATTATCCGGGATGACAACGGCGTACAGATCAGCGCTCCAACGGCCAGTATCTCTGTGGCAGCCAACGGTCACGTTTCCTTCGTTCTCTCGGATCCCACGTCCGGCTTCCCGGTGACGGCGAATATACGCGGCACCATCGAGTTCGATACGCCGGCAGGCGGGCAGATCAGCGTCCTGGGACTCCGCTTCTCGCCGCCGAATAACGCGCTCACCACCATTCCGGCTTTGGCCAACGTCGGGACCGGAGGCGGCAGCATCGCGCATCTGGCTTCGGGAGGCGACGGCTGGCAAACTACTTTCGTACTCGTGAATACCGGAACCAGCGCGGCGCAATTCAACCTCCGCTTCTTCGCCGATCAAACCGGGGCTCTGATGTCGCTGCCGTTGACATTTCCCCAGCCCAACGGCGGTACGCCAACGTCAACGTTTTCGGTTACGCAAACCCTCGCCGCGGGAGCGACACGGATCATCGTGAGTAACGGCGCGCCAAATCTTCTTACCGGATCGGCACAAGTCACCTCGCCTGGAAATATCGCCGGCTTCGTGATCTTCCGCCACAATAACCAGGAGGCCGTGGTGCCGCTGGAGAGCCGCAACGCCCACGGCTACATGATCGCCTTCGACAACACCGGCGGGACCGCTACTGGTATCGCGGTGAACGCAGTATCGACGGGACCGGTGAATATTCCGGTGACCATTCGCGACTCCACCGGTGCCCAGATCGGAACCGATCTCCTGAGCCTGAACGCGAACGGTCACATTCAATTCACGCTGGTGACAGACAGATATCTTTCGACAGCCAATACCCGCGGCACCATTGAGTTCGATACTCCGTTCAACGGCCAGATCGGAGCTTTGGGTATTCGCATCCCACCCGGCGCCGCGCATACTTACACTACGCTGCCGGCACTTGGCGAAATAGCGCTCTCTGCCGCTCCTTGCTTCGAACGGTGCGTATAGGGGCGCCCTTGGCAACGTGGATTACCGTCCCGTTGGATTTGCTGCTTTCCTTCCAACTGATCGCCACGGTGTACCCGTCATCCTTGAACATGATCATCGCGAATTTTGTGTTGGCGGTGACCCTGTGGGCTTGCTGCTCCTCAGTGCCTTTGGTTCTGAAAAACTCGTAGACCTTCTCAAACGGATCAGGCGTGTTGTAGGCCATAGTGTTTTGGCCCGCCTTTTTCGCCGCATCGTTCAGCGCGTCGATCCCCTGAGAGCCTGGGTACATCGGTGGCGCTGCGAAGGCAAATAAATACGTCGCCGCGAGAAACGGCAGCAGTCTTACGGCTCTCATCATTTTGGTTTTTCTCCCCGTGTCTAGTCCGTCCCGAGCGTAGCAGCAATTCGGATCCGGCGTGGGGAGAACATGCGAGTCACGCAAGTTTTGTTCGCCGCAGCCCCCAAAGAACCAGGACAGTAGAAATCACGGTTGCGATCCCCACCGATACAAAGCCGGCGGATACGGCGGCCTCGTACAACGGCTGCGCGCTGTGGCCATTCGCGGTGATCGGCGACATGGCCGCCGTACCGAGAATCGCAGCCAACGTCGTGATCGCCCAATTTGCGTACGTGCCATATAGAGCGCCCCAGAATGCCGCGCCCTTCAATTTTGGAGACAGCTTCACTTCTGCCCAAATAGCTCCTAGGGCGATCAGGAAGGTTCCGTTCATCAGTCCTTCCAAGTGAGCCGCAAGGCCCATGCGCGGATTGTTGAAACTCTGCTCCGCGAACCCCGTGAGGAGTCCGAGCAGGAACAAGAACATTCCGTGCCACAGTAGACGGCGCTTGGCGTCTTCCATGCTTTGGCCAAAGGCAGCCATCGCCGGCAATCTTGTCATCGGTAGAACCACCCTTCGTGCGGTGAGTCAAGTATACGCTCAGGAGACGATGCAACCCGCACCCAAGCGATCCTCCGCAGCGAAGCTAAAACGCGACGTTCTCCGGACCCTTCAGCTTCAGCATGGCGCGCGCTTCGTCCGGTGTAGCGAACTCCATGCCCAATTCGCCGAGGATGCGCTTGATCTTGTGCACCTGATCCGCGTTGCTCCTGGCAAGTTTTCCCTTTTCCAGGAACAAACTGTCTTCCAAGCCCACGCGCACGTTCGAGCCCATAATCGCTCCGATAGTCGCCAGCGGCATTTGGTGACGGCCCGCCGCCAGGATCGACCAGTAGTAGTTTTCGCGGCCCAGCAAGCGGTCGGCCGTCGCCCGGATGTGCATCAAATTCTCCGGGTCAGGGCCCATCCCGCCCAGAACGCCGAAAATCGTTTGTACGAACAGCGGCGGCGTCAGCAGCTTTTCGTCCAGAAGATGCGCCAGGTTGTAGAGATGCCCCAGGTCGTAGCATTCGTATTCGAAACGCGTGCCGCAGCCTTCTCCGATCAGTTTGAGCATGCGCTTAATATCGCGGAACGTGTTGGGGAAAATGTTGCCTTCAGTGCCCTCAACGTACGGCTTTTCCCAATCGTACTTCCACTCCTGGATTTTCCGCGCCGCCGTGTGGAACGCGAAGTTCATGGAACCCATGTTCAGAGACGCCATCTCCGGCTTCAACGCAAGCGCAGCGCGCATGCGCTCATCGACGGTCATCGTGATGGCGCCGCCGGTGGTGATGTTGATGACCGCGTTCGTAGCCGCTTTGATGCGTGGCAGGAATTTAAGGAAGATATCGGGATCGCCCGACGGGCGGCCATTTTCCGTATCGCGCGCGTGCAAGTGCAGAATCGCCGCCCCGGCCTCCGCCGCTTCGATGGCGGAGGTAGCGATTTGGTCCGGGGTCAGCGGCAAGTACGGCGACATCGACGGCGTATGGATCGATCCGGTGATCGCGCAGGTGATGATGACTTTATTTGCCAATGCCTATTCCTTGAGTGAAGAGAACCGATTCCGCCCGCATACTTGGCGATTCTAACGCGTTCGGGCTGGCCGGGTGTCAGCCGGAAGGCGAAGCATTTTCGTAGGAGTGGATTTGGCTCCTCGGGTAGGATTCGAACCTACAACCCTTCGGTTAACAGCCGAATGCTCTACCATTGAGCTACCGAGGAACGATGGGACGCGAGCTATCTCATTACAGCAAACGCCGCCGCGCGCTGTCAATTTTGACGGCGTTTTCCCTGCTGAACTTTGCGGATTGCCTTACGCGGAAGCGAGCTTGCGAAGCCGGATCGTCAGCCGGCTCTTATAACGTGCGGCCGTGTTCTTCTTGATGATGCCCCACTTTGCCGCGCGATCGATCAAAGAATAAGTCTTCGGAACCAACTCCGTGGCTCCTTTGACATTCTTGGTCTCCAGCAGCCGCCGCATCGCCCGGATGCCATGACGCAAACGGGTCTTGCGAGTGCGGTTAATCAGGGTACGGCGTTCGGTCACGCGCACGCGTTTGAGCGCAGATACAGTATTTGCCATGCGAAGTTTAAGGATACCGTAGTCGGACCTGCCGGGTCAAACCGCCGGCCACCGCCTATAAGCGATGCGCAGCGGCACGTCTAGTCGCGCGATTCCGCGGCGCGGCTGAATACTGCGGGCACTCTTCAGGTACAATAACCGTCTGGGGCTGGGTGCGGAAAGCCGCCCTTGGGAGGTCACATGTCACTGGATCGAATCACTCGGCGCGATGCGCTTTCTATGCTCGGTGCGGCTGCGGCGGCGATGCCGCTGGCGCGCGCTCAGGGAGGGGCACTCCTCCACGCAACTCGCGTCGACCACTGTTCGCTCGCGGTGGGCGATATCGACAAAGCCATGATCTTCTACCGCCGCCTCTTCGGCAATGAAGTCCTGAAAGATAACAAGACCGCGCGCCGTTACCTGCGCCTGGGTCCATGCTATTTGTCGATCGCGCCCGCTGCGGCCGGCGAAGCCAAGCGCATCGATCACTTTGCCATTGGTATCGAAAATTTCAACGCCTCCGCGCTCAAGAGCGCCATCGAGAAGACCGGAATAAAAGTGACCGGAGGCAATGACGGACTCTTCGTCGTCGACCCCGACGGCATCCGCGTGCAGATCGTCGCCGCCGAGTCCTGGAAGCAAATCAAGAACACCACGCCCGATAAGGGGCCGAAACAGGAAGTTCTATTTCACACCACCGGCATGCACCACCTGGCGGTGCAGACCAGCGACGTGGCTCGTTCGTCCGAGTTTTACGGCAAGCTGCTCGGCCAGTCCACGCCCGGAAATGGCAACCCGCCGCAGCCGACATTCCAGGCTGGCGAGACCCGAATCCTGCTCTATAATCCGGCGCCCACCAAGCCGCCCAAGATCGACCACTTCAGCGCGGCTGTGGATAATTTCGACGCCGCCGCGGCGCTGAAAGTCGTGCAGGACCTGGGCGCGAACGCGAAGATGTCGGCGCAGGGGACGTTGAATGAATTTTTCGATCCCGATGGCATCCGCCTGCAGGTGACTTTCCCGGGCCAGACTTACAACGCCGCGCCTGCGAAGAAGTAGCGGATCGGCCGGCATTATTTCGCCGCGACCGTGAGCGTCGCGATAGTTTGTCCGCTCGCTGGATCAACCAGCGTAAACGGCAGTCCATCACTGACCCAATTGCCAGTGTCGATGGACCCGCTCGCCGGAAGGCCCGCGGCAAACAGCACGCCTGCCACGCGGATTTGCAGCGCGGTGTAGCCCGGTGCACTCCAGCTCAGCGTCGTCTTGCCAACACTGGCTCCGGCAGCCAGCGTGATCGGATTTGGATTCGCAGTGAACGTCACCTGACCGGTTGTCACCGACGCGGCTGTCGTATGCACTGTCACAACAGACAGCGGAGCGCCAGTCGCCGGATCAACCAGTGAAAAATTCATCCCGTCGCCAACCCAGTTACCGGTAACCACAGACCCACTCGCTCCCACATTCGCAAACAACGATCCATTCGCAAAAATCTGCAACGAGCTGTATCCCGGAGCGCTCCAACTCAGCGTCGTCTGTCCGACCGTACTCCCGGCGTCGACTGGAACCGGAGTAGGGTTCGCGCTAAAGCTCAAGCCGGGGACGGGAACCGGCGTGAGAACCCGCACCCGCCACGGCAGCAGATCGGCCTCATAAACCTGTCCATTCGGACCGATGGCCAGACCACCCGAGTTGACCGCTGCACTGGTGGCGGCGCCGCCGTCACCACTGTAGCCGTAGGTTCCGTTTCCGGCCACTGTGTTGATAATGCCGTTCGCTACCCTTCGGACGCGTAGCCCCTCGCCAATATAAAGTCGACCCAGGGCGTCGACGGCAAGAGCAGTCGGGAAATTTACCGAGGCGCTTGCAGCCGGCCCCCCATCACCGCTGTCCGGTCCTGGGGAGAGTCCCGCGACGGTGCTGATCATACCGTTTGAGATCTTCCGCACTCGATTAAAGAAAGTTTCAGCGACGTAAAGATTGCCCGCCCCGTCTAGTGCCAGTCCTGTTGGCTGAGACAATCCGGAACTGGTTGCAGGGATGTTCTCACCGTAGTTCGTCCCACCCCCGGATACCGTAGTGATAATGCCGTTGGAGATCTTGCGCACCACCTGGCGATAATATGGATCGCTCACATAAACGTCTCCGCCGGGACTGACCGCCAGGCCTCCGACCCCCATCATCGCGCCGATTGCCGGGCCGCCATCACCGCTGTAGCCCAGAGTTCCGTTTCCCGCGATGGTCGTGATAATTCCGTTCGATACCTCGCGAACCCGCAAGTTGCCCTGGTCTGCGATGTAAAGGTTCCCCGCGGCGTCCAGTCCAATGCCCCAGGGATCGTTTAATAGAGCCTCCGTCGCCGGACCGCCATCGCCCGCGAAGCCGGCCAGCCCTGTCCCTGCCACGGTCGTGATCACGCCCTGGGATATTTTGCGGACACGATTGAATTCCACAATATAAACATTACCCGCCGCATCCATCGCAACGTTGCCGCTTGTAACGTAGTTATTGGCGCCTTTGAAGAAGTAGAGTTGCGCACCGGCCGGCGGCCCGTTGTCTCCAATGGAAGCCATGGAGCCCAGCGCGCCTCCCGCCACCGTTGTAATCATGCCATTCGATACTTTGCGGACGACATCGAAACTCGGAGGAATCGTCGTGGACTGCCCGCTCGATGTTATGAAAACATTTCCCGCCCTATCGACGCTTACTCCTTGCACTCCACCGAGAACCGCATCAACCGCAGGGCCATTATCTCCGAGGCTTTGTCCGGGAGTGTAATCCATCGCCCCGGCGATCGTTGTGGTGATACCATTTCGAAGTTCCTGGATATATAAAGTCTGACCAGGGCTAACGGCAGCCAGATAGAGATTTCCTGCCTGGTCCACGGCTGCCAATGAGGCCGCATTTGTAACCGTGCTGATGATCCCATTCTGGATCTTGCGGATGTGAGAGTAACGCAGTTGAGGAGTCACGTCGTTCTTCTGTCCAAAGTCGTTGAAATAGAGTATGCCCGCGCCGTCGATAGCCATCAGGCCCGGGCCCGCCAATTGCGCGCTGGTCGCCGGGCCTCCGTCGCCACTGTAGCCCCAGGTACCGTTTCCGGCGATCGTCGTGACGATGCCGTTCGAGATCTTGCGAATGCTGCCGATGCAGTTGTACGATCCGATCTGTACCTGCGAGCAGTCTAACGGATCGAAGTACACGTTCCCCGCGGCATCCACCGCAATGTCGTTAATACTCTTCAACAGAGCATTAAGCGCTGGTATATTGTCGCCGGTTTGAGTTCCGCCGCCCGCAATGGTGGAGATGACTCCATTTTGGATTTTTCGAATTCTACCGTCGACGTCGTCCCCGATATAGAGGTTCCCCGCCGCATCCAGCGCTAAAGGCCCAGTGCTATTCAGTTGGGCGTTGATCGCCAGGCCGCCATCGCCGCTAAGGCCCGGAGTTCCGGTTCCCGCCACCCGCGTCAATACTCCGTTCGGATCGAGTTTGAGAATGATGTAGGGGCTGGCCCCGAAGAATACGTTGCCATTTGCGTCGGTCACGATGCTAGACGGTTGATGGAGCACCGCCGAAGTGCCTTGAATGTTTTCCGGCAGCCCGCCGCCGGCGAACGTCTGGATCGTGAAATCCTCCCCGCTCGCACCGCTGGCGAGAACCGAAACGACAACCAAAAATCCGAAAAGCCTCCGCATAGAATCTCCGATATAGGGTGTCACTGGGCTCCCATGGTGAACCCTGCAATGATTTGCCCGGTCGCCGGGTTCAGCAGTGTAAAGACCGTTCCATAGCTGACCCAATCGCCAGTAACGATGGAACCGCTTGAGGGAAGGCCGGAGGCAAACAGAATTGTTCCGTGAACGAATATCTCCAATCCGCTGTCTCCCGGCGCATTCCAGGTAAGCGTCGTCACGCCGACTGTGGTCCCAGCAGCCAGCGTGATCGGGTTCGGGCTGGCGGTGAACGTTACCGGACCGGATGCTGCCGCCGCATGAACGACGAGAGTAGCGATCGTTTGCCCGCTGTCCATCAGCGCGAATGAAGTACCGTCGCCGACCCAGTTGCCGGTAGAGACGGAACCACTCGCCGGAAGTCCTGCCTGAAACAACACGCCGTCCACCCAAATCTGCAACGCGCTATGCCCAGGAGCGTTCCAGCTTAGCGTCGTCACGCCCACACTAGCTCCCGCCGCCAGCGTAATCGGACTCGGATTCGCCGTGAAGGCCACTGGGCTCGTGGTCGCCGCCCCCGACGTGTGCACTGTCACCGTTGAAAGCGGAGCGCCCGTCGCCGGATCAACCAGGAAAAAATTCATTCCATCGTTCACCCAATTGCCGGTAGCGACGGAACCGCTCGATCCGGCATTTCCGAAGAAAATCCCATTCGCGAAAAGCTGCACCAAACTGTGACCTGGAGCGTTCCAACTCAGGGTCGTTTGTCCTGCCGTGCTTCCCGCGGTGATTGGAATCGGGCTCGGGCTCGCGCTAAAACTCACGCCGGAAAACGTAACAGGAGTGAGCACGCGCACTCGCGCTGCATACGACTCCGTCTCATAAACTTGCCCGTTCGAACCGATCGCAAGACTTGCCGGTGTCACCATCGCACTGATCGCCGCTCCACCGTCACCGGAGTAGCCCGAGGGCACGTTTCCGGATAACGTTCCGATATTGGTGCTTCCGTTGCCCGCCACCGTATTGATAATGCCATTCGCGATCCTGCGGACACGCCCGGACTCGCCTTCATAAATACGTCCCAGTGCGTCGATGGCAACCGCTATCGGGGAACCCAACTGGGCGCTTGTGGCCGGGCCGCCATCGCCGCTCGAAGAATTCGGGGCTCCGCCACTTCCTGCTACCGTCGTGATGACGCCGTTCGAAACCTCCCGTATTCGTCCGCTGTAGGTGTCGGCGATGTAGAGGTTGCCCGCCGCGTCTAGAGCCAAACCAGCGGGGTGAGCCAATGTGGTGCTTAGCGCGGGGCCAGGGTCGTCGTAATTTGTCCCGCCGCCGGCCACCGCGTTGATGATGCCGTTCGATATTTTCCAGACCATCGGGTGAACCGCGTCAGCGTTGCTCACGTAGACGTCCCCGCCGGGACTGACTGCAAGGCCTGTAAGGACACCCAATTGTTCGGCGGTCGCCGGACCGCCGTTGCCGTCGTAGCCGAAAGTTCCGGGTCCCGCAATGGTGGTAACGATTCCGTTCGTGTCTACCATGCGAACCCGGTCGTTGCCCCGATCCGCAATGTAGAGGTTTCCTGCCCGATCAAATCCGATGCCCGTTGGATTGTTTATTTGAGCATCGATCGCGGGGCCGTTATCGCCGCCGAATCCCGACACTCCCGTTCCCACGATCGTTGTGATTGCGCCTTTGGATATTTCGCGGATGCGACTCGACTCGGCAATATAAACATTGCCCGCCGGATCCATCGCGACAGCGTTGGGGTCAAGGAGTTGGGCGTTGACAGGTAACCCGCCATCTCCGACCGGAGGTGGGACGCCGGTAGCGTCTCCCGCGACCGTAGTAATGATGCCGTTCGAAATTTTGCGTATTAGTCCGCCAAGCGCCGGAAGGTTAACGCTCGATGTCATAAAAAGATCTCCCTTCCCGTCGAAGCTGAGACCTCCTACGCTCCCCAGATACGCACTTGTCGCGGGTCCATTGTCTCCGATGCTGCCTCCGGGTAGTGGATCTTGAAGCCCGGCGATCGCGGTAGTCACGCCATTCGAAATCTCTTGGATCACGCTTCCGCCGACGTAGATGCCGCCCGCGCTAACGAAAAAGAGATTTCCCGCTGCGTCTACCGTCATCGCGCTTGGAGCCTGGCCGGATACAACCGTGCTGATGACGCCATTTTGAACCTTTCGGATATTACAGGTGCAGGGTCCAGGAACAGGTTTAGACCCGAAAGGTGTATCGCCGAAGCCAGCGTCTGAGAAATAAACCGTGCCCGTGGCATCGACGGCCATGGCTCCCGGGCCTTCCAGTTGAGCGCTGGTCGCCGGTCCGCCGTCACCGCTATAGCCAAATGTGCCGTTTCCCGCAATCGTCGTGATCGTGCCGTTCGTGACCTTGCGGATACGGCAACAAGTAGGAGTGGCGCTGTAACCGGGGCCGGGATCCTCGACGTACAGGTTTCCCGCCGCATCCGCTGTGAACGTTGTGCTCGATAACTGAGCGTTCACCGCCGGAATATTGTCGGCCGTGTAATAACCGCCTCCGGCAACCGTGGTGATGATTCCGTTTCTAACCATCCGAATTCTGGCGTTGCCGTAATCCTGGATGAACACATCGCCTGCCGCATCCACCGCGATGCCCGACGGCTGGTAGAACTGTGCGCTGGTGGCGGGGCCGCCGTCACCGCTGAAACCGGGAGTTCCGTTTCCCGCCACCAGGGTCAGAACCCCATTCGTATCCAGCTTCAGTACGATGTTTAAGCTGCCGACTGTGAAGAATACATTGCCGTTTGTATCGGCCGCGAGGCCGCCTGGTTCGAGCACCGCCGAAGTTCCCTGAATATTCTGAGGAATCCCGCCCCCCGCAAATGTCTGGATCGTGAAATCCTCGGCGCCCGCAAACATAGAGAAAGCCAAGAGGAAAAAACACAGCGCTTTATGCATTAATCGTTGCTCCGATACACCCGGCCGCCTCGTACAGCCCCGGCTGTATGGAACACATTGACACGGAGTCTGTGTCTATATGCCACGCCGCGCGCCGAAAAACTGTTGACGTCATGGAACATGTTGAACGGACCGTAGAGTTGATAGCAGTTATCATTCCACTGCCACGATCTTTCACCGCACCTGTCCCCCGCTGCCTCCGCCGCCGCTTTACGCTATGCTCTTCCTATGAAACTCTGCCTCGCTGCATTGCTTCTCCCCGCCGCACTGCTCGCCCAGCCGAAGTCGCTCCTGATCGAAGACATGACCTGGACCGAAGTCCGCGACGCCATCGCCGCCGGCAAGACCACCGCCATCTATTACGCCGCCAGCATCGAAGAAAACGGACCCGGAGTCGCTCTCGGCAAGCACCTGTTCATCGCGCATACACCGCCCAGAAAATCGCCGAACAGCTCGGCAACGCGCTGGTCTATCCCCCATGCCCTTCGCGCCCAACGGCGATCCCGTCGCGAAAAATGGACTCATGGAATTCCCCGGCACCATCAACGTTTCAGAACAGGCGTTCGGCCTGATCGCCCACGATGTCGCGATGAGCGCGATCTCGGCCGGTTTCAAGAACGTCGTGCTCATGAGCGACCACGGCGGAGGCGGACAGGAAGCACTCAAGCGCGTCGCCGCCGATCTCGACGGGCTGTATCAGCCCAAAGGCATCCGCGTGCTTTACATCCCCGACCTCTACTTCAAAGAGAAAGACGCGATGCGGAAATACTTGCCCGAACATAATCTCCCCGTCGACAACCACGCCGGCACCGACGACGTTTCCGAAGTCATGTTCGTCGATAAGGATCACAAGTGGATTCGTCCCGGCAAGCTGGTGAACGATACCGGCAAGCTCGGCGTGAAGGGCGATCAGACCAAGGCCACGCCCGAAATGGGCGAGGTCTTCATCAACTACAAAATTAAGTACGCGGTGGATCAGATTCGAGCACTGACCAAGTAGGACCCGCGCATTCACTCCGGGGCCGTCGTCTCTTTCTCGCCCCGCGCCAGCCACTTGCCGCTTTGCCTGGCGCCGCCTCTGCGCCCCCGGGCCGTAAGGTCGGATCGAAGTGTCGGGTTCTCCCATCGGAACACCGGCAGCGCGAGCGCGGCCGTCCTAGGAAACGCGTGCGAGTGCAAAGTGCGATGGGGCCTCCCGTTCGGAGGCAAATTCGGACGGTTCGGGAACTCGGTAAAAACCGTGCGGCCGCACACTAAAGAATATGCAGATCGCGGCCCGTCATTTCTTTGGGCGGTTTGATCCCGAAGAGGGCGAGAAGCGTGGGTGCGATGTCCTGCAGGGCGCCGTTGGCGCGCAGCGGGCGGCGGGCTTCGTCGACCACGATGAAGGGCACCGGGTTGGTGGTGTGATAGGTGTGCGGACCGCTTGGTCACGGGATCGATCATCATTTCGGCGTTGCCGTGGTCGGCGGTGATGATCCAGCGTCCGCCTTTGCGGCGCAGGGCGTCGTAGATCTGGCCCAGGCAGGCGTCGACGACTTCGACGGCCTTCACGGTGGGCTCCATTTTGCCCGAGTGCCCCACCATGTCGGCGTTGGCGAAGTTCATCACGATGACGTCGAAATCGCGCTTCTCGATGGCGCTGGTCGACCACGCTGGTGATGCCCGTCGGCGCTCATCTCCGGCTTCAAATCGTAGGTCGCAACTTTAGGAGAGGGCACCATTTCGCGCTCTTCGCCGGCGTAGGGTTTCTCATTGCCGCCGTTGAAGAAATAGGTGACGTGCGCGTACTTTTCGGTCTCGGCGACGCGCAGATTCTTCCAGTTCAATTCGGCCATGACGTTGGCCAGGATGTGGGTGGGCAGTTCTTGCGAGCAGCACGAAAGCGGCGCGTTGAGCGACTTGTCGTACTGCGTCATGGTGGTGAAGTGAAGCTTTAGCGTGTGACTCGGTAAGCACCTGCGTCATCTCGCGGCCGCGGTCGGCGCGATAGTTGAAGAAGATGCAGGCGTCCTCTTCGCGGATGAGGCCGACGGGTTCGTTTCGCTCGTCGACGATCACCACCGGTTCGATGAACTCATCGGTCACGCCTTTTTCGTAGGAGCGCTTGGCGGCGGCCACGGGGTCGCGTAGCTTTCTCGCCGATGCCGTCGACCATCGCGGTACGGGCGCGCTCGATGCGCTCCCAGCGCTTGTCGCGATCCATGGCGTAGTAGCGGCCGGAGACGGTCGCGATGCGGCCCACGCCGATGCGGCGGATCTCGCGCTGCGAGCTGCTCGAGGAAGCCGGCGCCGCTCTCGGGCGGCGTGTCGCGGCCGTCCATGAAGCAGTGGATGCAGACATCGGTCGACGCCTTCGCGCTTCGCCATTTCGAGCAGCGCGTAGAGGTGCGTGTTCATGGAATGCACGCCGCCATCGCTCGAGCAGGCCCATGAGGTGCAGGCGGCGGGTGCGGCGCATGCTGCATGGCGGCCAGCAGCGTCGGGTCGTTGAAGAAATCGCCGGTGAGCGATCATGAGGTCGATGCGCGTCACGTCCATGTGGATGACGCGTCCCGCGCCGATGTTCAGATGCCCCACTTCGCTGTTGCCCATCTGGCCTTCGGGCAAGCCAACGTAGGGTCCGGAGGTGTGAACCAGCGTATTCGGAAACTCGCGCAGCAGGCGGTCGTAATTCGGCTTGCGCGCGGCCGCGATGGCGTTGCCTTCGGCCGCGCCTGCGGGCGAGAAGCCCCAGCCGTCGAGGATGGTCAGAATCAGCGGGACGCCATGCCGTGCCATCATTGCCGGAACGCCTTGCGGCCGGGTAACGCGCGGCCGGAGCCCAGTTCTTCTTCGATGCGCAGCAGCTGATTGTATTTCGCGATGCGATCCGTGCGGCTGGCCGAACCGGTCTTGATCTGGCCCGCGCTGGTGGCCACCGCGAGGTCGGCGATGAACGGGTCTTCGGTTTCGCCCGAGCGGTGCGAAGTCACGACGGTGTAGCCGGCGTCCGCCGCCATCTTGATGGCTTCCAGCGTTTCGGTCAGCGTGCCGATCTGATTCACCTTGATCAGAATCGAATTGGCGATGCCTTTCTCGATGCCCTTGCGCCAGGCGCGCGGTGTTGGTGACGAACAGATCGTCGCCGACCAGTTGGATCTTGTCGCCCAGCTCGATCGGTCATAGTCTTCCAGCCGGCCCAGTCGTCTTCGGCCATGCCGTCTTCGATGGAAACGATGGGATACTGGCGCACCCAATCGGCCCAGAACTTCGACCATCTGCTCGGAGGTCCGCTCGCTCTTGTCGGATTTCTTGAAAACGTACTTCTCTTTGTCGCTGTCGTAGAATTCGCTGGCCGCCGGATCGAGCGCGATGCCGATCTGGTCGCCCGGCTTGTAGCCGGCCTAGCGTGATGGCTTCGAGCACCACTTCGAGCGCTTCTTCGTTCGATTTGAGGTTGGGCGCGAAGCCGCCTTCGTCGCCCACCGCGGTCGAATAGCCGCGCTTCTTCAGAACGCCCTTCAGCGTGTGGAAGACCTCGGCGCCCCAGCGCAGCGCTTCGGAAAACTTCGTCGGCGCCGTAAGGCACGATCATGAATTCCTGCGGGTCGACGGAGTTATCGGCGTGCGCGCCGCCGTTGAGGATATTCATCATCGGCACCGGCAGCAGGCACGCGTTGACGCCGCCCAGATAGCGGTAGAGCGGCGCTCTGTGCGATGCGGCCGCCGCGCGCGCGACGGCCATCGAAACGGCGAGAATCGCGTTCGCGCCCAGGTGGCCCTTGTTCGGCGGTGCCGTCGAGCGCGATCATGTGGCGGTCGATCGCGATCTGCTGTTCCGCATCCATGCCCGTGAGCGATGGGCGCGATCTCTTCGATGATATTGCGTCACGGCTTTGCGCGTGCCTTTGCCGAGATAGCGCGATTTGTCGCCATCGCGCAGCTCGACGGCTTCATGCTCGCCGGTGGAGGCGCCGGAAGGAACGGCGGCGCGGCCCATGCTGCCGTCGGCCAAGTGAACGTCGGCTTCAACGGTGGGATTGCCGCGGCTATCTAGAATTTCTCGTCCTATAATGCGTGTGATTTCCATGGTGTGAGTTTTGGGGGTGAACTTACAGAGTAAATGCAACGCGCCTGCCGGGGCAAGTGAAAGGCGGCAGCGAGACGCGCCTGCGGCGAATGTTCACTTCGCCAAGGGAACTAGTTTCGACCGCCGGATGCGGCGGTCGCGGGTGACGAGTGGGATGCGATGGACCAAGCTGGTTGCCGCGATGATCTCGTCGGCGGGATCGCTCTCGAAATCGAGCTTAGCAATGGCGCGCGCCACGGCTAAATCCAGCGGCCAGATGCGGACCCGTGCCATCACCTGTGTCCATTCCGAGGAATCGAAGTCGAGGCTGATGCGTTTGCGTTGCGAAAGCTTGGCAATCTCCCACAATACAATCGCTGAGATGCTCCAGGATTCACGCGAAAGCAGTGCTCGTCTCACGGGGCGTCAGACTCCCCGTCAGCGCATGGATCAGGATATGCGTATCAAGATTGAGCATCCCACTCGATACCTGTCGACAGGATGTCGCCGTGGATCTGGATCTTGTCCTTCATGCTGCCGATCAGATCCTGGCAGGCGCTATCCGCAGGAATCAGGCGGGCGACCGGCTTACCGTGCTTAGTAATGATGATGCCTTCCGGATCGAGATGGTCGAGCACGGCTAAGCACTGTTCCTTGAATTTGGATGCGTTCATTTGCTGCACAGCACGAGTGTAGCACATAGTCATTAAAAACGACTAGTCAGTAATTCTGCCCAACCTAGCTGGCGGCGCCCTTGCGTTTTACTTTGGGTGCGGCGGCTTGGGATGGCGGGAGGTTTCTTGGCTGGTGATTTGCGGCGCAGCAGGCGGTTCACGGAGCGAACCAAATGAGAAACTTCATTGGCGCTCTTCTGAATCACTACGTCGGCTCCGGTGGAGGCTTCGTTCAGCCCTAGGGTATCGACGTAACCCGAGACCAGCACGATGGGCAGGTCCGGGCGTATACTTTCGCAGACGGCCGATCAGCTCCAGTCCATCCATGCGCGGCATCTTGTAATCCGTCACTACCAGGTCGAACTTCGGGCGAAGCGAATTGCTCAAGGCGTCGGCGCCACTGGTGCAAGTGACGATGCGATAGCCTAGCTCCTCGAGCACGCTCTTGCGAGCGGCGAGTCCGTTGGCGTTGTCATCCACTAAAAGAATTCGCGCGCGGGTAGATGAAGGTGAAGAATTTCGGGAAATCATTGTGCGAGGAACATCGCGAATTTAGCAGAGCGCCGAAACTGTGTCAACGATTTTGTAACAAACTCAAAACGGAGAAGATTGAGTGCTTGACAATCGCGCCACTACAATTCACGCGGAGATTGTTGCGCGTCGAGGTTACGATTGTATGACGAAAGGCCGCGTCACTCCACTTCGCGCGGCGCGGTGTAGCCAGTCTTTGCAACGATTTTATACTTGATGGGCTTGCCTTTGTCGTCGTTAAGCGCACGGGCTCGTTGGTTTCGGGATTGATCAGCTCCACTTTGATGCGCCGCACTTTGCCATCGCGCGCCTGGTTGGAGGGATTGTAGGTAAGTACGTAATTGCTGCGCAGGGTCTGTTGTATGCTTTGAAAGATTCCGGGAAATTCCCCATCAAAAGCGCGGGAAATAGCTCATGCCGCCGGTCTCTGAAGCGAAAGTTCGCATCTGGTTGTCGGCTTGCAAGAAGTCCATTCGCGCGATGGTGCCCGATGGCGCCGGAGGCGTCGGCCATCTCGCGCAGCGCTCTGCATCAGGCCGATGGTGTAGACCGGAACGCCGGCGTCCTGTACCGCACGGCGGGCCTTGTCAAAGTCAATTTGCTGAAAGTGTCGATGCCGGAGGAGATCAGAACGATGGCTTTGCGGCCTTCGATATCTTGCATGCGCTGCTCGGTGTCGACCAGGGCATCAAACATGTTGGATTCGGAGAAGCCCGCGATGCGCAGGCGCGCCATGGCTTCGGCGGTCTGCTGGCGGTCATTGGTGAAGTCGGAAAGAATTTCCTCGACGTAGATCGTAGGCGATGACGGCCACATAGTCGTCGGGCTTCAGGGTCTGCACGAAGCCGTAGGCGGCGGTCAGCGTCTGGAACCAGGCTCGGGAATAGAAACTTTGGAAGCGGTTGGAGAATTCGATGAGCAGGCAGACCGTCATGGGCGCTTCGCCCAGCGAGAAGCCGGCGATCTGCTGGGGCACGCCGTCTTCCAGCACGCGGAAGTTCTGCTTCGGGATGTTGGGGATGAAGTGGCCTTTGTTATCGAGCACGGCAGTGTCGACCGTCACGGTGATGGCGTCGGAGCGGAAGGTGGGCACGCCTTCGGGGAGCGACGCGTCTTTGGGCTTGTTGAATTTTGAGGGAATCTTGGGCTTGATCGGGCTCCGCGGCGGGCATTGCCGTTGGCGGCGGGTTTGCGCGGCTCGCGCGACAGTGGTGCTCGAATCGGAGTTGGGACCCTGTTGGGCCCAGGTGTTCGCCGATGAACACCGTCAGTCCAAGCACGCCCAAAAGCATGGCGACCAGAACCCGCGGTTTTCATGCCTAAATTATGACGCAAAAAACGCGCGGGGTTCAGGGGTTGCAAGGCGCGTGCTGCAAGGCGGCCGGCCAAATCCTAGTGGATGGTGCGGTCGCGGTCGGAACCTTGTTTGCGCATGTAGACTTGGAACTTCTTCTTGGCGCGTTCCAGCTTCCAGGCTCGGTAGGACTCGTGCAGCGTGCCGATGGGGTCGCATCGCGCATGCGCGGAAGTTTCAGGAAGACGTAGCCGAAGAGCATGCCCCCCAGATGTGCGACATCGCTAACCGGGCTGGCGGGGTTAAAGGAATTAAAAAAGGCGATGGCCCCGATGATCATGACGAAATACTTCATCTTGAGCGGAATCAGGAAATAGAACAGCATCTGGCGATCCGGCCACATCACCGCGGAAGCCAGCAGAATGCCGTAAATCGCGCCTGAAGAGCCGACGGTGGCGACTTCGGGATTTCCAAAGAGATAATTGCCGACGATCACGCACAATCCGGCGCCCGCGCCGCAGAAGAAATAAAACCGAAGGAAGCGGCTGGTCCCCCACAGCCGTTCAAACTCGGTCCCGAACATCCACAGCGCCAGCATGTTAAATAAGATGTGCGCGATCCCGCCGTGCAGGAACAAATAGGTGACCAACTGCCAGAGGTAGAAATGAGTCACTACGTCGGAGGGCCGCAGCGCCAGCATATCGAACATGGCGCGCCAATCCGCGGCCGGCGAAGAAGTAGATGACGAAGATCGCGACGTTGGAGATCAGCAGCGCGCGGATTCCCGGCGGAAGGCCGCTCGAAGAAAGATAGCCGCGAGTGTAGGACCGTGTTCCGATTGCCATGCCGAAGCCTATCGTCAGGATAACATCGGTGGCTAGCTTCAACATTCCCGTTCTTGCGTGATGCGTGTATCCTAATTGCTGGAGGAAGTCACCTTGAAATTGAGTTTGCTGATGCTCGCGCTGTGCGGCGCCCCTGTTTTTGCGGCTGACCCGCTGGCGGCTTTTTACGACGGCCAGTTGAAAGGCGCCGAAAGCGACGTAATGGGGCTGGCGGGGGCTATGCCGGCGGAGAAGTACAATTTCGCGCCGACCAGCTGGCGCTTTCACGGGCGTGCGGACGTTCGGGCAGCAGGTGAAACATCTGGCCACGATTATTTATCAGGTGTCGGCGCCGGCGCTGAACCAGAAGCCGCCGGTGGAAACTGGCGACTGGCGATAATGGTCCGGATTCGGTGCGCACCAAGGAACAGGTGTTGGAGTACCTGAAGGGCGCTTTCGATTTCGCGCACAAATCGATCGCCACGCTTACGGCGCAGAATCAGATCGAAAATGTGAAGTCGCCGTTCGGGGGCACCATGCCGCGCGTGTTTACGGCGAGTATCCCTACGTCCCACACCTTCGATCACTACGGGCAGATGGTGGTTTATGCGCGCATGAACGGCGTGATGCCCGCCAGGCCAGCATGCCGGCGCCGCCGGCGGCCAAGAAGTAGCTTATTTCGAAATCGTCTCGAGAGCGAGGCTCGTTGGTGCGCGGGCCTAGGAGTCCGATCGCAAGGATCACGATCAGCCATGCTGCCCGCGATGAAGGTGAAGACGCCGGGGACGCCGAAGCGGTCCAGGACGAAGGCGATCACGAACGCGCTGAATACTACGGACAGGCGGCTCCACGAATAGACGAATCCAACGGCCAGCGCGCGGATGCGGGTGGGGTAGAGTTCGGCTTGATAGGCGTGGAACGAGAACGACAGAATGTTGTTCGACATGGTCAAGAGGATTCCCAGAACGATCAGCAGATGGCGCTTGCGTCATTTGTGCGAAGAGCACGCCGAACAACGCTCCGCCAGCGCGGCCAGGACGATTTGCCATTTGCGCTCGAATTTGTCGGCAAGTTTGTAGGCTACTAACGGGCCGAAGGGGGCGGCGATGGCGATCAGGAACGTGTATTCCAGGCTGTTGACGACCGGGATGCCGCGCTTGATCAGGAACGTCGGCACCCAGCTTGGAGAATCCGTAGAAGCCGACGGTTTGGAAAACATTGAAGACGATCAGCATTAAAGTGCGCGTGCGGTACGGCGGCTTCCAGATCTCGGCGAAGTTGCCGCGCGGGGGAGGCGGGTCCGACTTGGCGGGGTGGGGGAGGACGAATCCGGACTCCATGGCGATGCGGGTTTCTAATTCGTCGAGGATGGTCTTTTGCTTCGTCGAGTCTTCCTTGCTGTGCTAGCCAGCGGGGGCTTTCGGGGACGCTGCGGCGAATCCACCAGACGAAGACTGCGCCGCCGGCTCCGATTAAAACTACCCAGCGCCAGCCGTCGAGTCCGAGCGGCATGCGCGGGCACAAGCAGCCACGCTAGCAGCGCTACTACTGGCACGGCGGAGAACTGAATGGTCTGGTTGAAGGCGAAGGCGCGGCCGCGTAATTCTTTGGGTACGAGTTCAGAGAGATAGGTGTCGATGGTGACTAATTCCACGCCTACGCCGATGCCGGAGATGAAGCGCCACAGGTTGAGTCCGAAAACGTCGCTTTGGAACGCCATCATGACGCTGGCGACGGTGTACCAGAGACAGGGAATAACGTGAAGATAGTGCGGCGGCCGAAGCGGTCCGCTACAAATCCGAAGAGTGCAGTGCCGAGGAATAAGTCCGGAGAACATGGCGGCGACGAAACTGGCGACGCCGGTGGTGCCGAAGAGGCCGTCGGGTGGAGGCTGTCAGGATGCCGCTGCGGACTAGGCCGGGGGCGATGTAGCCGGTGAAGAAGAGATCGTAGAATTCGAAGAAGCCGCCGAGCGAGAGCAACGCCACCAGGCGCCAGATGGTGCGCGTGGCGGGCAGGCGGTCGAGACGCGCGCTGATGGAGCCCGCGGCTTCTGTGGTTTTCATTCCGTGCCAAAGGCTAGCAGCACATTCCCGGCCATGCCGCCGTTGCGCGGGTAGCCGGAGTTGATGAAAATCATGCCGCCGGAGATCACGGGTCCGGCTCCATCGAGGGAGCCGCCTTTGGCGGCGACGCCGTTGACGGTGGGGAAGTCGCGCACGGTGTCGAAGTCCCAGAGGACTTTGCCGTCTTCGGCATCGAACGCGCGCATGTGGCCATCGAGTGAGCCGGAGAACACCACGCCGGGGATCATGGTGACGGCCATTTCCTGCGCGGGGCTGCAGCCGGGTTTGGCAGGAGCGCACGCTTGTGGCGGCGCGAACCAGGCTTGCGATCCATCGCCTAGGCGCAGAGCTGTCAGGCCGCCGCCTGCTGTGGGATCGTAATTCGCATTGCCGAGCACGGACGCCGCGCGCGAGCCGCCGGCGAGCTTTCAGCGAGTCGCCCGTCGCGGCATAGAGCTTTTTGGCCGTCACTGGCCATGCCCCACTGCACGCCGCCGTTCACGCCACCTTTGCCGACGCGCTTCTGCCACAGGATCTTGCCTTTTTGCGCGGGGTCGAGCGCAAAGACATACCCGGATTTCTGTCCGGCTACCAGCATTTCTTTTCCTTCCGGGGTGCGGACCAGCAGCGCTGACGAACCGAAGTCGTAGTCGGGGCCGGGATCGTGGGGACAATTCGCGGCGGCTCTTGTCGCCGCATGCGGAATTGTAGACGTCGTCGGGGAGTATCTGCCGGGCCCACAGGATTTTTCCGGTCTTGATTTGGAGGGCCACGATGGCGTCGCTGGTTTTCGTGGCGGGATGCGAATAGTTGTCGCCGGTGGTTACATACAACACGCCGCGCTTGGCGTCGATGGTCGGCGGCGGACCAGATGCCGGCGCCGGATGGCCCATAGGTAGCGGTGCCCATCTTCGTGACACCGGTCTTCATCGGCGGGTCGACCATGAAGGATCTCCATGCCATCGAACCATCGCTCACGCGCAGCGCGGTGACGTTCCCGCGAAAAGTGCAGCAAGGGTATTGCGCGTCGACCGAGCGGCTTTCTTCCCATGAAGCTGCGGGAATGTACACCACGCCATCGTGCTCGACGGGCGAGCCGGTGAGACGCGTGGCCTCGTGAACCGCAACGCTTTTACGCCAGATCTGGCGGCCGGTTGCCGCATCCAGCGAATAAGCCCAACCGATTTGATCGCTGAAGATCAGCACCGTTCGCGGACCGTTGCGCACCACTAGGATCGCCGAGCGCACCGGGCCATTGGCTTCAAACGTCCAGTGCGTGCAGCCGGTCTGGGCGTCTAGCGCGTAGATCTTGCCGCTGGCGCTTCCGGTGAACACGGTTCCGTTGAACACGGTGGGGGCTCCGAAGGCGATGATGTCGCCTGGAAATCCGAAAGCCCACTTGAGCTTCAGCTTGCTCAACTGGCCGATGCTGAGACCGGCCTTATCGCCGGGCACGTAACGCGCGTTATCATCCGCTGGACTCCAGCCATTCCAGTTGCCCGCACCTGTGCCTGCCATCGGGCGCTTGCCGGCGGAACAGAGCGTTCTTCGGTGCCTCGAGTTGTCCGCCCGCCACGCCCAGGAAGTTGGCGACGGCTTCGCGTTCATCGCGTTTGAGCGGATACGCGATACTCATCATCAGATCCGAAGTCCAGGGTACGCAGAATGCGCGCGGAGGAGAGCTTCTGCAGGGCATCGCGCGGCGGAATGCGGGGCGAGCCCTGGTCGTGACAAGCGGCGCAGCGGGCCTTGTAGACTTCTTCGCCGGAAGGCGCCGCGGGGAGCATGGCGGCGAACAGCACGGCTAGGGAAACGGTTAGAGAATGCTTCATAACGCTCACGACTAGTCTAATGAAAACCTCCATGCGATAATACCGGACATGCGGGGACTCTTGTTAATACTGGCTCTGTCGCTGCCCCTGTCGATTCCGGCATCGGCCGGCGATCTGACCAAGTTGAAGATCGTGGTGACCACCAGGTCCGGCAGGCCGATCGACCGCGCCGACGTGATCGTGCGCTTCGGTGGACGCTCGGTCGTGAAGCTGGGGAAAATGGTGCGGACGACGTGGGAAATGCGGTCTTCTCAGGAAGGCGTCGCGGATATTCCGGAGATGCCTAAGGGCCAAATCCGGATCCAGGTAATCGCGAAGGGATACCAGACTTTCGGCGATACTTTCGATGTCAGCGAAGACGAACGCACCATCGAGATCAAGCTCAATCCGCCGCAGCAGCAGTACTCGTCGCACGACAAAGAGAACTGACGCTGTCCGGCTCGCGCTACTGGTAGGTCACTTGACGGTTGCCGCTTGAGAGATCCAGCACCAGCCGGCCGTCGGCTTGAGTCGTGCCTTCCCCTGACTAGCTGTCGTTTCCTTGAGTGACTTTCAGGCCGGAGAGCTTCCACCGGGGGCCTGCGGTGGTCATGTTCATCTGAAAGCGTCCGGAGGCACGGCGGAATTCGGCGTCGGAAGAAAAAGCAATGGCGCGTCCGCTCAAGGTTCCGTCGGCCTTTAGGCTGGTCCACAGCGCCGGGCCGTTTCCTTCCGCCGATACTTTGCCTTTGAAATCGAGTTTGCCGCCTTTGTAGGGCAAGTCGTCCAAGTCGCCTTCAAAGTGGTAGGCTGGAGCGCGCCCGGCGAGGTCGACGCGCAGTTCGCCACTGAGTGCTGCATCGGCCACTTTCCCGCGGATGGCGGATAGTTTCACCGACGCTCCGTCCCACGTGAGCCGCGAGCTATCGATACTGAGCCGCGTATCGGCCAACGTTAATGCGTTGATCGAGAGAACGCCTTCGACATTGCGCGGCGTGAGCCAGTCAGGTGTGGCGCCGGCCGCGCCCAGGCGCAGAGTGCGTGCCAGCAAGCCGCCTTCGCGTGAGATGGTGGGCTGAAATAGGCGATCGAGTTCCTTCGCGTCGGCGTCGGCCAGTTGCAGGCGGAAGGTCTGCGGCTGGGGCTCTTCGCCGTCATCTTGTTTGCCCCAGTGGTATTCGCCGCCGAATGCGATGCTGCCCACTTTGGCGCGGATGCGCGTCACCGCCACGCTTTGATCCTTCGCGCTGATGGCTGCGGACTGGATGCGCACGGGGTCCGCCAGGCCGTCGACATCCAGGCGCGTGTTCTGGATTTCGAAATCGCCCGACCAGGTGCCTTTTTCGGAGGACGGGTCCGGGTTCGCATAAGACAAGTTCCCGCGCCACGTGCCGTCTGAGATGCGGTCGAGCAGCGGAATCGCTCCCACACCCAAAGGCGAGAGCGCGCGCAGATCGGCGACGTTCATATGGTGCGTCATCAACTTGACTTCGACGCCTCCACCTTCGCCCGCTTGATACACAGCTTCGACATCCGCGGTATCCGTGCTGCCGATGTTCACCGTGTTCGGGCCGGCCACGATGCTGTTGCCTTTCAGGAAAACTGTCGCTGTGGGGATTTTCAGCGGCGCCGCGCCGGGCAGGTTCACCGCGGCGTCGCGCACTTCGAGGTTGCCGCCCATGCCTTCGTTATTGCGGTAGCGAGCGGAGCCGGACACCGTTCCTTCGACGGCCATTTTCGGAGGCAGCGGGGCTCCGAGATTCCGCGCGAGTTCGACTCCCGATCCCAGCGGCGCATCGTTGAAGTCCGCCGAAACTTCCCATTGCGGGGTAGTGAGCAAATCGCGCGTACTGGCGTGCAACTTGGTATTCAGGCCAGGAGGCGAAATGGAATCCAACTCCAGCGTCTGCGCGGCCAGATCCAGTTTGCCTTTGTATCCTACGCGCCACTCGCCGGCGTTCTCGAGCAGCAGAGTGCCTTTGACGTCCAGGCTGGACGGCGGCCCGGAGACTTGCGCGTCCAGCGAAAGCAGGCCTTTGAGTGCGGCGTCGCCGTTGTCGAAGAGGCGCGCGACCGCGTCGAGCGCGCTGGGCTCGAGCTCCACTTGGAGGTTGAACTGCTGCCCCGAGGCGGACGGAGTGGCGCTGCCGCGTACATAGAAGTGTCCGAAGTTCTGCGTTCCTTGATCGGTACGCGACGGCACTCCGGAGAAGCGCAGTTCCACGGCGCCACCTTCGCCCGGCGCGACTTCCAGATCGGTGTCATCGAAATACAACACGGATTTAGTATCGGCGAACTTGAAGTTGACGCGTCCGCCACGCATCTTGATGGCCGGCAGGGTCGCCGGAATCACAGGCAGTGCGGGACCCACCGGATTCGTCCCGGCGGCCGGGTAAGCGGCATGGCCGGCCGCGACCGTTTGGCTCAGCAGCATCTGAAAATTCCACGGCGCGCCGTCGGGCTTCACCAGGTTAAAGGTGGCGTCGTTCAGGTGCAGGCTGGAAAATTCCAAGCGGCCGCGCAGCAGTGACAGCAGGCTGATGCGCGCGTCGAGCGTGTTGGCGTAGGCGAACGGTTCGATGCCGGCGCGCGGGTCGTCATGAATGGTGACGCCGTCGAGCGACGCGCCCGGGCCGGAGAAAAGGGTGAGCGAAACCTGGTCGACTTCCACTTTGCGTCCGAGGCCGCGTGCGAGCGCGCGCTCGATGGGAGCCTTCAGGAAATCGACCGGTGCATACGGCAGCGCGACGCCGAGTGCGGCGATCGCCCAACGACAATAATCCGATGAACGCGCGCTTCATTTCACGGCTTCCGTGAGACGGCGGTAGGCTTCGCGGTCGTCGATATCGGTGAGGATGCCGGGATCGTCCACATCGATATATAAGCGTTTCGGGGACGTGGCCGTGGATCACGTCGCGCGCCTGCGCCGTGGGCGGCAGCGCCAGCAATTCATCGGCGATGGCGCGGGTGGCGAAGACCGGATGGCCGCGTTTGAGGCCCTGGGCGTTAGATGCGTGGAATGACGAGTAGCGTCGCGCGGATCGCGCCGGCGGAATGCGTCGGCCAGGCGCTCGACAGTTGCGCTTTCGACGGCGGGCGAATCGACCGGCGTGAACAGGAATCCTTCGGCGTCTGCCGGCAGAGCGGCGAGTCCGGTTTGGAGCGAGCTCAACTGGCCGCGCTCGGGAGCGGGGTTGACTGACGATGGCGGCGCCGGGTATGCGCGGACGCAGTGCTGTCGGCATGATAGCCCAGCACCACAATCACGGGATCGCACACTGCCGACAGCACGCGCACCAGCCTTTGAATAAAAGTTTCGCCGCGATAATCGAGCAGCGCTTTGGGGCTGCCCATGCGGCTGGAGGCTCCGGCGGCCAGGATAATGCCGGCGATCACTTCAATAGCGCCCGCAGATTGTCGTGGGCGAAAATCGGATTTCGAAAGCGACCGCCAATCCGCATTCGGCGCGCGGCGCATGGCGATCATCTCGGCCACCACCGAAATCGCGATCTCTTCCGGGGTCTCGGCGCCGATTTCCAGGCCCATCGGCGCGAAGATCTTCTCGAACAGCTCGCGCGGGAAGCCTTCTTTTTCGAGCTCCTTCACCACCGAGATGGTCTTGCGCTTGCTGCCGATCATGGCGATGTATTTCGCGGGCGTCGGTCGACGGCCCAGCGCAGCACGCGCATGTCGTCGCGATGGCCGCGGGTGACGATGATGATGTAGCTGGTGGAGGTGATGGGCAGCTTGGGGAAGACGCTCTTCGTACTCTTCGGCGTAGACTTCGTCGGCTTCGGGGAAACGCTCGTTGTTGGCGAAGGCCTCGCGGTCGTCGATGATGACGGTGGCGAATCCGGCCAGATTCGCGACCTTCGACAGGCTCTTCGACACATGGCCGCCGCCGAAGATAAAGGCGCGCGGCTGCGGCGTAACGGGCTCGACGAAAATGTTCAATTGGCCGCCGCAGATCAGGCCGTTGTCGTAGGCGGCGTCCTGGCCCAGACTGAAGTTGAGGTGCTTGCGGCTTGTCGGTGTCGATCACCTCGCGGGCCGCGTTCCAGACTTCGGCTTCGACGCAGCCGCCGCCGATGGTGCCGAGCATGGAGCCGTCCTCGCGCACCAGCAGCTTGGCGCTTTCATAGCTCGGGATGGAGCCGTTCACCTGTACGATGGTGGCTACGGCGCACTTCTGACCCAGGCGGCGCAGACGCACGATTTCGTCGTAGATGTCCACTGGGATCAATTATATCCGGAAGGCAAAACTGCGTGGAAGAGGGATAGTATCCTAGTCCCCGGCAATCCGACTTCGGGAGGGGTGGCTAGCGCCTGCCTAAGGATATCTGTCCCTCTTCCGCCGTCCTAATAGGTCAGCCGAAAGCAGGACGATATGGCGACTCCTGAGTGTATCGCAGCATCCTCATTTCGCCGGACCAGGAGATTGGGCAAAATTTGGCGGCCGCGCTGGTGGCGAGCGGGCACGTGAAGATCACCCGCGCGCTCGACCATTATCCGACGGGCGTCGAACTGATTCGCACGCGTGCGGGCGCTGGCTGCTGACATTCTTTTCATTGACTTTGGGGTATTGAACAAAGGCCTGGAGGTGGTCCGCAATTTGGAGGCGGAGGGAGCCGCTGCAGATCGTGGGTTTCGACAAAACGCTGGACCCGGCGGTGCTGCGCGAGACGATGCGGGCGGGGGTGCGCGAATTCCTGGCGGAGCCGTTCGAAACGCGGACGGTGATCGAGACATTGGCGAGTATCAAGGCAATGTTGACAAGCGGCCGGCGGTGTACGAATCCACCAACCAGATTTTTTCGTTTCTGCCGTCGAAGGCCGGAGTGGGCACGTCGACCATTGCGGCGAACGTGAGCGCGGCGCTGGCGCGGCGGCCGAATACGCGGGTGTTGCTGTCGGATTTCGATTTGAGCTCCGGCATGCTGCGCTTCATGCTGAAACTGACCAACGAACATTCGGTGCCGGACGCCATTGCGAGCGGTCCGCAGACATGGATGAAAATCTATGGCCGCAACTGGTGACGCCGGTCAGGGGATGGATGTGCTGCATGCCGGCCGCCTCAATCCCAACTACCGCATCGACGCCGCGCAGATGGCCAACCTGGTGGCGTTCATGCGCCGCAGCTATCAGGTGTTGTGCTTCGATCTTTCGGGAAATCTGGAGAAATATTCGCTCGAACTGATGCAGGAATCCAAACGCATTCTGCTGGTCTGCACCGGGGAGATTCCGTCGCTGCATCTGGCGCGCGAAAAAATGGCGTTCCTCAAGGACATGGGCTTGAGCGCGCGCGTCGCGATGGTGCTCAACCGGATGCAAAAGAATCCGCTGTTTTCCAAAGAGCAAGTGGAGGAATTGCTGGGTGTGCCGGTGATGCGGGTATTCCCCAACAATTATCTGGCGGTGAATCATGCGGTTGAAGAAGGGAAGCTGCTGGACTCCGGCACCGAATTGGGCAAGAGTTTTGCGGAATTTGCGGCGCAGTTAATGGACCAGCCGGGGGTGAAACAGGCAGCCTCCAAGCGCCGATTTCTGGATTTTTTCAAGCCGGCGCCTACGCTTGCCACTCCTGGGCGGGATTGAGCGCGGGTTAAAAGGCCGCGGGGACCTGGCGGCCTGGCGGGTGGCTGCTACCGCACTCGCATCCGCATTGCACCCGCACCGTGACGGCGCTGCAATCGCGCTGCATGCGAATCCACGTCCCGCCTTCGCATTTAGAACCTCCACATTTCGGGCTTCGCCCGGAGGAGAAGACGTTGCTCGATTGCGCTATCGTGGGGTCACATGGAGGCGGTGTTCGGGTGGGTGGCGACGTACGGGTACGGGGCGCTGTTTGGACTCCTGATCCTGGGTATTGTGGGCCTGCCGATTCCCGATGAGACGCTGCTGGTCTTCTGCGGGTATCTGATTTCACGGGGCCATCTGGGCGCTCCCGGAACCTACTTCACGGCACTGGCGGGGAGTTGCTGCGGCATCACTATTAGTTATGTCATCGGTCGGACGGCTGGGCTCTCGGTGGTGCACCGCTTCGGCCGGTACCTGCACATAGAGCAAAAGAATTGGACCGGGTACACGGCTGGTTCGAGCATAGCGGGCACTGGGCGTTGTTTGGCGGATATTACATCGCCGGCGTCCGGCACTTCACGGCGATTATCGCGGGTGCCTCGAAACTGGAATTTCCCACTTTCGCGCTGTACGCCTGGTGAGGCGCGGCCACCTGGGTGGCGGTGTTTCTCACTCTGGGTTATGTGATCGGCGAAAAGTGGCGCGCGGTGGCGGATCTGGTTCACGAGTATCTGACTTACGCTCAGTAGTGGGCATTTTGTTGGCGGTGCTCATTTACGCTGGACGGCGCCCCATGCAGCGCTGGATGCAACGCCAAAAGGGTCCGGCGGCGGCGCCTGATACATTCCCTGAGTCGGAATCCTAGCGCCGCTAAGGTTCCTAGACTGCTGGTAGTAGGGTGTGTAACTGAAGGGAAATTGCTGATTCTACGTGTAGATTAGAAGGCATGTTCCACTGGATCTGCCCGGAGTGTGGCCGCGAGATCGCTCCCACAATACGGGAATGTCCGGCTTGCGATCCGGCTGCAGCCACAGTGGACACTGCGCTCGCGGGTGAAGTGGAAGCATCCGCGCGCGCGGAAAGAGAAGCCGCGGCGCCGGCCAGCACCGTGAGCGTGGCGGCCAAGGGAACGCAACCGGATCCCAAGCCATACCAACCCGTTACCCCTGCTGTCGTTACCCCTGCTGTTGTTATGCCGGCTGCGACTGCGCTGGCCGTGATCACGCCAGTCGCGACTACCCCGGCCGAGACTGCCGAGACCGATGTTGCGACGACAGCGGCTGCGACGGCCGAGCCATCGGACAGCGCGCCCCCGGCGTTGGCGGCCCGCATCGAATCGGCGTCACCGCTGGCAGCCCGGAGTTCGCGGCGCGTGGCCAAGGCCAAGCAAGATGCCGGGGAAGACACGCTGCTGCCGCAATTCGGAGTTTCCTCCAGGGGCGGCGATCCGCTGGACCATCTATCCTCGATGGTCGACTCGATGCGGGACCCAAGCCCTCCTGAGCCGCCGCCATCGCAGGATACGCTACCGCTTCCGATGCGCGCCGCGCCCCGGGTGCCCGATTCGTTACGAGCCTTTATCGCGGAACTGCGCCCGGCTGGCGCCGAACCTCGCGTCCCGTTGCCGCCGAAACCAGAGCGGCAGGCGGCTCCGGCGCCTCCGGTTCTGACCACGCCTCTACCACTGCCGTTGCGGCACTTCCCGCAGGCTGCCGAGCCGCCGTTGGGTGCAAAGCTATTGGCTCTGCCGGTGTCGCCCGAAGTTGCCCGGCCGTCGACGCCTGCGTGGGAAGCAGCGCCGCCGTTGGCGCCGCTGGGTAACTATTCGCCTTTAGAGGGACGCCCGCTTCGTCCGGCGGTCCCGACCGGCCAGTTACTTAAGAAGGAAAGCGGTCCGCGCACGAGTCTGCCGGGGCCCATGCTGACACGCCGCCTGGTGAAATTCCTGGACCGCGAGTTCCAGTCGATTCCTCCCGCATTCTTGGTGGTGAAGAAGCGCTTGATCCCGGGCTGGATGGCGACGGCGTTAATTATGGGAACACTGCTCGGCGCGGGCTTTACGAGTGTCATCTCGGTGGTGCGTCCGAACGCCGATGCGACTCCGCCGGTGGCGGCTGCGCAAACCGCTACCCCGGCCGTGCCGGTGGTCTCCACGCCGGACGTTTCAAGCGCCGGCGCCTCCCCGCTGGCGAAAGCCATCGAGGTAACGGGCTTCCGCATCCAGACGGATGCGGCCAAGAAGACGGAGATCCAATACCTGGTGGTGAATCACTCGCCGGCGCGATTTTCCGGCGTGACGGTCTACGTGACCCTATATGCGGCAGACGCCAAAGCCGGACAGCCGCCGCTTTGCAGGTTCCAGTTCACGGCTCCCAATTTGGCTCCGTTCCAGTCTAAGGACATGAGCAGCCCGATCGAACGCACCACGCGCCCCGTCACCGCGCCGGACTGGCAGGATCTGCGCGCGTCGATCGAAATCGGCGAATAGCGGCGGAGTTAGGCCCGCAGCGCTTTCCAAAACAGCAGAGCCGCACCGGCGAGAAATCCCAGCAGGGCCTGATACTCGCGGTTGTAGCGGTACAAACTCCAGCGGAAATGTTTGACGGGATCTTCGGGCATCGGATACGGCAGACGCGGAATCAACTTCTGAACGCGCTGCATGTACGTGGAGTAAGAAGGGAATAATCGCGCGAGATGTTGTTCTTCCAGATCCACTACGGGCAAATAGATCAGCAGGAAGACGGCTGCGAACAGAACGCCCAGCTCCCAGCGTCGCGAGGCGATGACGAATCCGGCGGCGGTGGTGAGCGTACCGAGATAGAGCGGATTGCGCACCCAGGCGTAGGGTCCGGTATCGGTGAGCGTGCTGTCTTTTTGCAAGTGCCCGGCGGCCCAGCCGCGCAGGGCGAGGCCTAGGAGGGAAACCGGAATTCCAGCGGCGAGTGACGCGAGCGTGGGCGCGGAGAGCCATAGGAACGCGGCTACTAGAACGAATCCACAGGTGACGCGAAGTTTCGCGACCGCGTCGGCGTAGGGTTTGGAAAAGATCACGCGCGGCAACCTGCGGAGCTGGCTTCGAGAACGGCCGCGAGTGTATCGGCCACCATGTGCGGAGTGATGGCGAGCATGCTTGCATGCGGCGCGGCGCGGCGCGAATAATCGGTGACGGCATCGGCAGCGCGCAGCACGCGGATGGTTCCGCCGTAAGGGCCATTGCGCGCGGGATTGGTGGGTCCATAGATCGCGACGCCGGTTTTCGAGAGGGCTGCGGCTAGATGGAGAGGGCCGCTATCGACGCCGATGACGGCGTGCGCGCGGCGCGTGGCATCGATCAGGCCGGGGAGTCCGGAGAGATGCACGTGCGCGCCGCGAATTTGTTGCAACGCGGACGCGGCATCGGGAGGTCCGTTCACGACGAGCGGCAGATCGAGCATGGCAGCCAGCTCGGACCAGCGTTCGACCGGCCACTGCTTCGCGCCCCATCCGGCCAAGGGGCTGGTGAGAACAAATTTTCCGGCGGGCAGCGAGCCTTCGGGCGAGCCCGCCGGCAAGGGGAAGGTGCGCAGAAGCTGCGACGCGCCCGCTCCGGCGGCGAGTTCGAGATTGCGCTCGACCACATGTTGCGCGCGGGTTTCGATTTCGCAAGAGTAGAACAGTGCGGCGGGGCGTTCGCGAACGCGCTTGCGATCGAAGCCGGCGAGTTTCGCGGGCTTGACGGCGGCGGCGAGGGCCGCGGTTTGGATGAGTCCCTGGAAATCCACGGCGAGATCGAAATGGCGGGCGCGGAGACGGCGTGCTTCCGCGAATGAGGCTGTGAAAGAGCGCTCCACGGTGATGATTTCATCCACATAAGGATTGCCTTCGAGCAGCGGCGCCCAGCGCGGGCGGATCAACCATGTGAGGCGGCTATTCGGAATGCTGTGCTTCAGGCTGGCGGCGGCGGGCAGCGTGTGGATCACATCGCCCATCGAACTGAGGCGCACCACCAATATCTGGAAGCGATCGGCGCTGGTATTCAAAATACTATTTCAACACGACTTCACGAGATCGAGAGCGGCTTTCGCGACCCGGTCCGCACTGACGCGGGTCATGCAGCGGTGGTCGATGGGGCATTCGCGCTTGAGGCAGGGGCTGCACTCGACCGGCTCGCGAACCACTCGCGCAAGAGGACCGGTGGGTCCGGTGGTGGTGTCGTCGGTGGCGCCGAAGATGGCGACGGTGGGGACGCCTAGCGCCGAGGCGACGTGCATGCCGCCCGAATCGTTGGTGAGATACACGCGGCAGGCTGCCGCTAGATCGATGTATTCCGCGAGCGTCGTTTCGCCGGCGAAGTTGTGAACCGGGGCGGGAATCGCGGCGGCGATGGACGCGCACCAGGCGCGCTCGTCCTTCGATCCGAAGATCGCGACCGATGCTCGAGTTCTCGCGCGACGCTGGTGGCGGCTTCGGCGAAGCGCTCCGGCAGCCAGCGTTTGGCGGTTCCGTAGGCGGCACCGGGACTGATTCCGACGATCGTCCCGCCCATGCCGAGTTCGTGAAAGCGGGCGAGGCCGGCGGCGCGCGACTGCGATGCGCCATCCAGACGAATGCAATCGTTCTCGGGCAGGGAATCGAGAATGCCGGCGCGATGAAGAAGTTCCAGATAGTAGAAGCGCTCGTGGCGCGGAATTTCGCCCCTGCGCGGCACCGGGATCGCGCGCGTGAGCAGCGAGACTGCGGCCGTCGCGCGCATATCCGATGCGTTCCGGGAATGCCGGCGAGGTATGCGACGGCGGCGGCCTCGAAGGCGTTCTGCAGAAGAATGGCGCAGTCGAAGTTCTCGCGTCGCGAGGGCGCGTCCGGCGGCCCATTTTTCGGCGAGACGTGCGGGCGGTGTAGGGAATCATGCGGTCGCAAAACGGCTCGCGCTGATAGAGATCGGCCACCCAGGGCTTCGCCAGAATCGCGATTTCGGCCTGCGGAAAGCGCTGGCGCAGCGCGCGCAGCGCGGGCAGGGACATGACGGCGTCGCCCAGCCAGTTGGTGGCGCGGACCAGGATGCGATTGTACGGCACTCCTCTTAAGAGTAACGGTAAGCTGAATATATGCGCGACATGCTGCTGGTGGTGGCGGGGTTGTGCGGCGTTTACGCGGAGTTCATCTGGCCTGGCAAAGTGATTCCGGGCGCGGCGGGCGGCGTGGTGCTGATGCTGGGCGTCGCGGGAATGATGAAGGGTCCGGTGGATGTGCAAGCGGTGGAATTGCTGGGCGCGCCATTCGCAATGCTGACCATTGCTCTGCTGGCGATCGCGTGGCGCGCGCGGCGCAATAAGACGACGGTGTGATCGCTTCGCTCACGTTGAAATTGGCATAGAATGTGGGCATGATGAAAGTCCCGGTTTTGATCCTGCTTGCGGCGGCTGGCGTTTACGCCCAGAAGATCACGGTCGAGTTTGACCAGGCTGCTGATTTTTCCAGGTACAAGACATTCGCCATTCGCGACGGGCAATTGAACAGCAAGAATCCGGCGCTGAACAGTGAGCTGGTCAAGAAGCGGATCGACGCTGACATCATCCGCGACCTGACGGCGCGGGGCCTGGAGATGACTACGGGCCGGTCGGATCTGAACGTGCGCTATCACTTTGGATCGGTGCGGAAGGCGGAACTCGAATCGTACCCGGCGGGATGGCGTGGATTCGGCACGCGGGTGGTTCGCGTGCCATACACCGAAGGCACGCTGGTGATCGATTTGCGCGATCCTGGCACGAGATCTTTGGTATGGCGCGGCATCGCCAGCGAAGAAAAGAGCGATGGCACCAAGATCGAAGGCAAGCTCGACGATATGGTGCGGAAGGCGATCGATAAATATCCGCCGAAGCCGAAGTAGCCACGGGGCACCGGTGCGGCGCGTGCCTCTCTTCTTGCGCCGGAATGCGACAATAGGAACTGGAAATGGTTTCCTATGGCATTTACTACGCGCTGGGGCTCGGTGCAGCGGGTGCGCTGATCACCTGGTTGTTGAGCTGGCCGTTTGCCATTCCGTTCTACCTGCTGGCGGCGTTCTGCCTGAATTTTTTCCGCGATCCGGAGCGGGTGGTCCCGGCCGGCCCATACGCGGTCTCGCCCGCCGATGGGAAAGTGGTGGCGATCAAAGCTGACGACGCGGGTGGCCTGCGCATCAGTATCTTTCTGAACGTGTTCGACGTGCACGTGAATCGCACGCCTATCGGGGGCAAGGTAGCGTCGGTAACGTATAAGAAGGGTCAGTTTCTAGTGGCCAGCGGCGATGATGCGAGCGCGGCCAATGAACAAAACGTGATTATTGTCGACGGAGTCGTCGCGGGGCAGCCCACGCGGGTCGTGTTCAAACAGATCGCCGGACTGATTGCGCGCCGTATTTTGTGCTACGTGCAGCCGGGAAATACGGTGGAAACGGGCCAGCGAATCGGACTCATGAAATTCGGTTCGCGCATGGATGTGTTTCTGGGACCCGAATGGGAAGTGCTGGTCAAGGCCGGTGAAAGAGTGGTTGGCGGGTCGGGGATTCTGGCGCGTTTGAGAGGTGCCGCATGATCAAACAGACCTGGCGGGATCGCCTGATTGATCCGCGCTCACCGGATCGCCGTCCGCGGCGCGCGGCTTATGCGTTGCCCACGATGTTCACGGCTGGCAATGTGTTCCTGGGTTTTTATGCGCTGATGGAATCGTTTTTGGGGTCGATGGCGATGATCAGCGACGTGGCTGCGGCTCCGCATCACTTTCAAAACGCCGCGGTGGCGATTGGTTGGTCGGTTTTTTTGGATGGTCTGGACGGGCGCATCGCGCGCCTGACCAATACAGTGAGCGAATTCGGCAAGGAAATGGACTCGCTGGCGGATTCGATCAGCTTCGGCATCGCGCCCGCGGTGCTGGCGTTTACGTGGGGCGTGCAGTTTGTCGATCCGTCGTCGGTTAACCCCAAGGTCCTCGAATACCTGCGCCACACCGGATATTTCGTCGCGTTCCTGTTTATGTTGTGTGGGGCCGCGCGGCTGGCGCGCTTTAACATTCAGAAGAACCCGGTGCCGAAAAATCCCGGGCGGCCGGATCGCAAATACTTCGTTGGCTTGCCGATTCCGGCTGGGGCATCCGCGGTGGTGGCCGTCATCTACGCTTCGGGTAGCGAACCCATCCACAACTGGATGATTTCGACGCTGTGGCTGGCGTTGCTGGGATCGCTGGCATTTCTCATGGTGAGCACATGGCGATATCCCAGTTTCAAGGATCTGAGCCTCACCCAACCGCGCTCGCCGCTGAGCATCGTTTTCATGGGAGTGCTTATTTTTCTAATTTGGAATTTTTCGCAGCCGGTGCTGCTGATCCTGGCGATCAGTTACGTTGGCGTCGGCGTGGCGATTCGAATTGGTGGAGCGGTGAGGCGGCGCTTGCGTCCGCAGCCGGAAACTCCTCCGGAACCGGAGCATCAAGTTGGCTGAGAAAGCAACGCGCGCGCGCGTGGCTCTGGTCGGCGGCGACAGCCTGCTGGCCCGAGAAGTGCGCGAACTTTTGGAACACGGCAAACCCGCACCGCATATCGAACTGATCTCGGCCGCGGCGGAAAATGCCACTATGCTGGGCGCCGATGACGAAGAAGTGCTGGCGCTGGTGCCGCTGACGGTGGAGAGTCTGACGGGATCGAAAGTGGCGTTCCTGGCGGGATCCGAAGCGTCGAGCCGGCGAGCGCTGAAGCTGAATCCGCCGGACGGGCCGGTGCTGATCGATTTGACTGGCGCGCTCGAAGAGCAACCGCATGCGCGCTTGCGTGCGCCCACAGCGGAGCCCACGCGTTCACTGCCGGAGCCGGGATTGATTCCGGTGATCGCGCATCCGGCCGCGATCGCCTGCGCGATGCTGCTTACGAGCCTGGCGAAAATCGCGCCAGTGCGGAGATCCATCATTCATGTGTTCGAGCCGGCGAGCGAGCGCGGCAAGAAGGGTCTCGACGAGCTGCGGCAGCAAACCGTGGGCGTCCTCACGTTCCAGAAATTGAAGACGGACGTGTTCGACGCGCAGCTCGGCTTCAATCTGCTGGCGCGTTATGGCGAGGAAGCGCTGGAGCCGCTCGAAGGCGTGGAAGAGCGCATTCTGCGGCATGTGGCGTCGCTGCTGGCGCTGTATCCGTCGATCCCCATGCCGTCGCTGCGCTTGATCCAAGCGCCGGTGTTTCACGGCCATAGTTTTTCGATATGGGTGGAGTTTGAGGAGATTCCTAATCTCGATACGCTGACCGAAGGGCTGGCCACGGCGGGGTTCGATGTGCGTTCCGATGACCCGCCCACCAACGTGAGCGTCGCCGGGATGAGCGGGCTCAGCGTGGGCGCGATCGCCGCCGATCCGAATCAACCGCGCGCCTGCTGGATCTGGATGGTGTCGGATAATTTGCGGCTGGTGGCCGAGAATGCTCTGGCCGTCGCGAAAGGTTTCCTGCGGTGAGGCTGGCTTGCGTCATCGCTGCGGCCGGCGTTTTGCTGCTGGCTTCATCGTGCGGTTATCACGTCGGGGGGCAGGGCGACCTGATCCCGAAAACCATTCACACCATCGCCATTCCTGCATTCAGCAACGTTACGACGCGTTATAAGCTGACCGATCAACTGCCGGAGGCGATCACGCGCGAGTTTATTTCCCGCACGCGGTATCGCATCGTCACCGACACCAATTCCGCAGACGCGATTCTGGAAGGGGCGGTGCTGAGCTACCAGTCCTTCCCCACTATTTTCGATCCGGCGACCGGCACGGCCAGCGCGGTCGAAGTGCATGTGGGACTGCGGCTGAATTTGCGGGAGCGCGCCACAGGCAAGGTTCTCTACAGCCGTCCCTACTACGAAATTCGCGAGCGCTACGAAATTTCGATTAATCCCACCGCGTATTTCGAGGAGAGCGATTCAGCGCTCGCCCGGGCCAGCGAGCAGACGGCGAAGCAAGTGGTGTCGGCAATTTTGGAAGCGTTCTAGCGCGGATCATGACGCCGGATCAATTTCTACAGAGCTTGCAGAAGGGCGCTCCCGCTGCGGTGTATTTGTTCCTAGGGCCGGAGCCGTATCAGCGCGAGCGTTGCCGGCAGGCGTTGCTTGATGCGGTGCTGGGGTCTGCGCCCGAGGATCGCGAGTCCGGGTTGACGCGGGTCGATCTGAGCGAAGTCCCGCTGGCGGCGGCGTTGGATGATGCCCGTGCACTTTCTTTATTTGCGACGCAACGCGTGATCTGGATCGGCAGCGCTGAAGCGATCTTGCCGCGAGGGCGCGCGGCGGCGGCCGCCGAATCCGACGAGGGCGGGGAAGCGGGAGACGCGGGACAGCTTGCGGCTTATTTGCGCGAACCGACGCCGGGCACGGTGGTGGTGCTGGAATCCAGCCGCTACGGTTTTGATGGCGAGGACAAGGCCAAGATCGAGCGGGTCCAGAAACATTTCGCGGCGATTCCGGCGCAGGTCGAATTCCGCCCGTTTGCGCCCGAAGCGGTGCGGTCCTCTGGCGCAAGCACTGGCGAAAAAAACCGGATTGCAGTTGGGCTTGGCCGAACTGGCCATGCTGCTGGACGCAACCGGAGGCGACGCCTCGCGCATCGCGGTGGAGATCGAGAAGCTGTACCTCTACACCGGCGGCACGCGCAAAGTAACGGCGGACGATATTGCGGCGTTGGTGCCGGATGCGCAGGCCACCACCATCTTTGCGCTGGTGGCGGCGTTGGGGAGAAGCGACCGCACGCGCGCGCTAGAGATCCTCGATACATTGGCGCGCGAAGGCGAGTACATGCCGCTGGCTCTGACTTTCCTGGCAACGCAGTTTCGCACGGCGTTGGTCGCGCGCGAGGCCGGCTTGCGGAACGCGGCGCAGATTCAGGCGCATTTCACCAAGCTGGGAGCGCGCATGTGGCCGGAACGCGCGCGGCAAATCGAGCAGACGGTGGGGGCGTTTTCGAAATCGAAACTGGAACGCGCGGTCGGAAAGCTGTTTGACGCGGACCGCGCGCTGCGTGACGCGCGGCCCGATGATCGAATCGTGATGGAAGAGCTGATCCTGACGCTGACGGCGGCCTGACGGGCGGCTAGTTCGCCTTCAGTTCGGCGATCACTTGGCCCACAAAGCGGTCGTCCGTGGTGCCGATTTCTTGGATGCGCGAGCTGAATTCCGCGGCGGGCTTCGCGGCGATGATCTCTTCCTGCGTCTTGCCCTGCTTCAACATGTCGGCGATCTTCTTGTGCAGGGCGAGCACGACGTCGCGATGTGCCATGACCGCGTTGCGATCCACCATGGGACCGTGTCCTGGAACCACGCGGGTATTGGGACCGCACAGCGAGATTACGCGGGCCAGGCCGGCTTCGAGACCGAGCAGCGAGCCACCGTTGGCGCGATCGACGTTAGGGAACTGAACCGAGCGATAGAAGTCGCCGGTCATGATCACGTCGGCATTCACGAACTGAATGATGGTGTCGCCATCAGTGTGCGCGCGCGGGATCGCGTAGATGTGGATCTCTTCGCCATCCATATGCAGCGTGAGGCTGCCGGTGTAGGTGAGCAAGGGCAATCCGGCGGCGGGCATCGGCACTCCGGGAGGAGCGGGATGCGCCAGGCGATTGCGCAGCTCGGGACGAGCGATGATGGTCGCGCCCATCTTGCCGAAGTTCTCGTCGCCGCCGGTGTGATCGCCATGCACGTGCGTATTGATCAGGAACCGGATCGGTTGGCCGCCGGAGATCTGCTTGATCGCCGCCGCGATCTTTTCGCTCAAGGGGGCGAACTGGCTGTCCACCATGAACACGCCTTCGGGACCTGTGAGCACGCCAATGGTGCCGCCCGCGCCATCGAGCGTATAGAGATTGTCCGCCAGCTTGTTGGACTTGATTTGAATCTTGGAATAGTCGGTTTGCGCCTGCGCGAACAGTGCCGTCGCGGCCAATGCGGCCACTGCGAGACACCGGTTTGAAACTCTCATGATTTTATCCTCCATCGTCCAGGTATCATACCAGTTCGAACCAACCGGGCAGTTCAAACCAACCGGTTCGAACCAGCCAACACCAACCACGAGTTCGCGCGACGGCCGCTTCCTAGCGCCTAGCCGCTAGGTCATTCGGGCGATGTGGCGCAGGCGGCACTCGCGTACGCTGCAAGCAAGTGAAGAAAAAACGATTGTGGTTGTGTGTCCTGATATTTCCCGCGCTGGTACTCGGAGCCGCGAAGGAGCGGGATTGGAAGGTGGGAAAGGTAGCCGCCGATTCACTCTTGACCGGGATCGAGTACCCAAGCGGCGCTACGGAGCCGCATCATGTTGCGGAAGATTCTTTCATCCTGGTGATTCGCGGGGATGATTCCACCTATACGGTGGAAGAAAGGCATGCGTGGAACGGTTGGTGCCTGCTGTTCCAAGGGGAAGAAATCCATTATTCGCAAGAGGACCGTAAGCTCTACGTCACCGATGCCGATGGTTCGAAGTGCCGGCTCGATATTCTGAAGCAAGAAAAGCGCACGGCGCCTTGACTTGGGCGCCCGAAGCGGCGCGCTGCTAATGATAAAATCGGGCGACGATGGTCAAGATCCAGATAGTTCTACTCGCAGCCCTGGCTTTGTGCCCGGCTTCAAAGGTGTTTGCGGCTGACGACCAAGCATCCAGGGATTCCCTCAAGGGTCTTCCCGGCGTCTTCGTTGTGGTGGACGATTTGGATCCCGCCATAGAAAAGGCGGGCTTGACCAAAGCCGATCTGCAGAATCAGGCTGAAGAAGAATTGCGCCGGGCCGGAGTTCCCGTGTTGAGCCGGGAGCAGTGGGTTACAACAGCGGGCGGACCCTATCTCCACGTGAGTGCATTTGTGCTTAGCAGCAGTGAGAGCGTATGGCCCTTTTTCATTGAGGTTTCGTCGATGCAGCGGGTCGCGTTGGAACGCAGTTCGCTAGACATTTTTTTCGCGCCTACGTGGAGTGTGGCCACCGTTGGCTCGGTTGGGAGTAATAAAGTTCTTCAGGTAAGCGACATTGTCAAAGAGTACGTGGACCAGTTCGCCAAGGCTTTCCTTGCCGTGAACCCGAGATGATTGCGGGATATTCGCACGCCCTTTCGTATTCGCGCTGAAAAGCGGCCGAAAGCCTGAAGGCTGCATTTGTACCATGCTAGAGTAAGTGGAGTGACCCCCTTCAGGTAATGTCGCTGCTTCGCAAATCGTTCGATGAATTATCGAGCCGAGGAACGGAAGGCAAGCGTGCAAACATCTGTTGATTTGCTGTAAGTCATTCATATCGGGCTGTGGCGCAGCCTGGCTAGCGCGCTTGCTTGGGGTGCAAGAGGTCCCGGGTTCAAATCCCGGCAGCCCGACCAGACCTGTGTTTGAAAGTAAGAGAGTTACTGCTTTAGAGCATCGTTTTTGTAGCCAGCCGTAGCCACCGGAGTCGTTCCAGCGGAATTCGCGGCGATTATTTCGCCCATTTTGACCTCCCCGTCCGTATTTGGCAGCGCATGGAAGTAAATTCCCGCCGTCGTGAGCTGGTTCCTGTGGAACGCCTGCGCCAAGTAGCGCGCTCGCGTGAGTGTTTCGAAGACCCTCTGGATGCGGCGAACGACCTGTGCCTTTGTCTTGTGACCACGGACAAGGTGGTATATCCGGGGCGAGGCTTAGCCGATGCCAATCCCTATCAGCATCCTTGCACATCGTTGGCGGGAACCTTATAGTGAAGAAATGAATATTGGTTATTTTGCATTGCTTGGATTAGCGTCGGCAGTTGCGGTTGCGCCAGGGGCGATGGCAGACGAATTTAACTTCTCGTTCAACGGAAACGGGATCACCGCTACCGGCGTGCTCACAGTTGGGCCGCAGACCACGAACTCTACGAATCCCTCCGGCTATGAGATCACCGGTATCACCGGAATCTTTTCGGACACAAATGTTAATGTTTCCGGTGCGATTACCGGTCTCTACACCCCGATATCGTATGTGAACGATCCTCTAGACTCCGGTTTTGCATCTACCCCAGGTGGTTTATCCTTCGACGACGTGTTTTACCCGGCAGGGAACTCTCCGGCGGTCTGCTTCACCCTCATCGGCGGCGTCCCCACACTGACCTATCCATTTTCCGGAGGCCTCTTCGACATCTATGGCGTTGCGTTTAATATAGCCGGACCCGGAGGCTACGTTGGTGAGTTTTGGAGCAACGGCGACGTGGGGGGCGGCCCGATTATCTACGCGGCAGGGCTCGCGAATGCGACTGGCCTTGTAGACAACCCGAACTCCGGTGCCGACTCCGGAGTGCCCCCGGGACAATACGGTTCGTTTACCGCGACCGCTGTCCCAGAGCCCAGTTCGCTGTTATTGGCCGGGATCGGCCTAATGGCCCTAGGTGCCGTATGCGCTCGCAAAAGCAAACGGTCCTCATTCGCAGAGGCACATAGCTGTAGGTATTGATATTGTGGCGGCTTTCGAGCCAACCATCGGACTTCTAAACGTAGCGGCGTGATCCGTCGGCTGTGCACCGGCAAGGCAATGCAATGAGAGAGCACAGACTGCCAGGGCTGTGTCGAGATTTCTCAATCCCGGCAGCCCGGCCAGAGTCTTCAAAGACTTTTTAGCCAGCGGACGTTTCGAACCCCTCCTACTACTAGTACTGAAAGCTAATTTCTCCGACGACCGCAGTCCGCGGTTCGATATACAATGTGAGCGGGATAGAGAATCTCGACGTTCACAGCGGCAGCAGGAAGCCACGTCTTGCGCGGAAGCTTGGACAGGAGGTCAGCATGAAGTTTGCTTTTGGTCTGCTCCTGGTATGCGTGATTGCGATCGCGGCCGTCGCGATGTGGCCCATCGGAATTGACCTGATCCGTCCGTTTCGATCCTCGAATGGAATAGCGCCGGCGCAGCCGGAGTCTTTGCCGGAAGCGAGTATGCAGGTTCAAACCAAGCCGGCTCCGAAACCTTCCAAGTCGCGTGTTCCTGAAGCGCGCGCGGTTGTCGAGCCTGCCCTAACCCGAGAGGCCGGGCCCGCGAGCAAGGCGATGGCTGCGGTCGATCCGACTCCCGCGGCTACGCAATCCGAAAGCGTCGTGAAGACGTACGGGGAACCGGCGGTGTCGATCACAGGGATCGATCGCGGGCATGATGTAGAGACGCTGGTGTACACGCGAAATCACGGGAAGGAAGTGAGCGCGATCTCGCTCAAGGACGGACAGATCTCTTCCCGGTCCGGCGTGACACCGGTGGTGGATTTAGCGGCGCCCCGGCCTGGCGAGGCCGCTGCTGCGTTACCGGCGCGTCCTGCGGAGCCGCGGCAGGCAGCAATTGCGATCCCACCCGCGGCGGAAGCGCCGAAGACCAGCCCCAAGGCTGCTGACAAGACTCTTGCTGCGGCGCCGGCGGCGGCGAAATCGCCAGGCCAACCGCCTGTCCAAAGCAATGCGGGGACGTGCGGCGAGTACCGCGATGGAAAGTTAACTGTGAAGCCGTGTTCGCAGGTGCCGCAAAGTCCGGGCGACTGGTTGGCGAAGGGCGCTGGGGCCGCGTCGAACTGAATCGCTGCCCATACCGCGAAATGCGCGGAGCTGTGTAATCCTTGACGATGATGGTTGAAGCCGACGTGCTATGGCTCCTGTTTTCGTCAGCGATGGTTGCGGGAGTGCTGCTGCGGCACCCAGCGGAACGGATAGCGCGGAGGCTGGCCGCGAGGCCCGTCTGGTGTGGCGTTTTATTGGCAGCCGCACCTGTGCTCCTTCGGCTCGCGCTGCTGCCGCATCATCCCGAACCCACTCCCGCCGGCGCGGACGACTTTAGCTATCTTCTGCTTTCCGACACCCTGGCGCACTTCCGGCTCGCCAATCCGCCGCATGCCATGCAGCGTTTCTTCGAAGCGAATTTTGTATTGCAGGAGCCGCGCTACAGCTCAATTTTTCCGCCCGGTCAGGGGTTATTTCTCGCCGCAGGACAAATGCTCACCGGTCATGCGTGGGCGGGAGTGCTGCTATCGGAGGCGCTGCTATGCGGCCTGTGCTACTGGATGCTGCTGGGGTGGGTAAGTCCGCTGTGGGCGCTGGCCGGCGGATGGTTCGCGGTTTGCGAGTTCGGTCCGCTGAGCCAATGGATGAACACGTACTGGGGCGGGGCCGCGGCTGGGATCGCCGGGTGCCTGGTGTTCGGAGCGCTGCCACGGCTCCGCTCTGGCGGGTTTGTTCCAGCCGTGTTGCTAGGCGCAGGGCTAGGTCTTTCATGGCTGACGCGCCCGTTTGAGACATCGCTGGCGGCGCTGAGTATTGGGCTCTACTTCTTGATGCTGCATCGCGGCGCCGAGACCTGGAAGCTGGCGCGGATCATCGCGACGGTATTGCTGGCAGCGGCCCCCTTTGCGGGGATGAGCCTGCTGCACAATCGGGTGGTGACGGGACACTGGATGACGCTTCCTTACATGTTGAGCAGGGCACAGTATGGCGTCCCCGCGACGTTCACGTTCCAGGCGAACCCGGTGCCGCAGCGGACTCTGACACCGGAGCAGCAGCTCGACTATCGCGCGCAGTCGGCAATCCATGGGGATGGTGCGGATACACCGGCGCGATTCGTATCGCGTCTCGCTGACCATATTGGTCTATATCGCTTCTTCTTCTATCCGCCGTTGTACCCGGCCTTGATTGCTTTTTTGGCGTCACTTCGCGAGATCCGATCACGTTGGGTTTTAGCGACCGTGCTGGTGTTTGGTTTGGGTACAAATTTCTATCCCTACTTCTATCCGCATTACATCGCGGTGGCGGCCTGCATTTTCGTTCTGATGAGTGTTATTGGACTCAGTGAGCTCGGAAAACTGCGGTTCGGCGGGGAAGCTGTGCGCCTCGTCTTCCTGTCGTATACAGCTTGGTTCTTATTGCTGTACGGAGTGCAGTTGGCAGGGGACCAACAATTGCTGACTGCAACCGCATGGTACGACACCGCGCACTTCATCAATTGGGGCGATGCCGAGGGGCGCGCGGGCGTTAATCAACAATTGGAGCAGATGGCGGGCGAGCAATTGGTGTTTGTGCACTACTCGCCACGGCACGGATTTCACGAATGGATCCACAACTCCGCCGATATCGACCGCTCCAAAGCGGTTCGGGCCCTCGATCTGGGCGATAGCGAAAATCGGAAGTTGATGGATTACTACCCGCAACGTACCGCGTTGCTGCTAGAGCCGGACGTGTGGCCGCCGCGGTTAACGCCATACCGGCCGTATCAGGTTGAACTGCCGAAACCCACAGTTGCCGCTTCCCCGGCGCGACGCGTGCCGGCTCCAAAACCTCAGCCGGATGAATTTTCGACGCTGCCGGAGAGTGGCTTTATAAAACATGGCCGTTGAACTTAACCCGCCAGCATATCTTTGAAGAATTGCAGGCTGGCGGCGCCATCGTCTTCAAAGGTTCCGTTGCCTTCGATAGAGAGTCCGCCCTGGTATCCAATTTCTTTCACTAGCGAGAAAAATGTCTGATACTGCGGGTCCTCTGTGGCGCTGCGCGGCCAGCGGCGGCCGTTGGGGTTGGCGAAATGCAGGTGGACGATGTCTTTTTGCGCGACACGAATAATATCCGGGTCTTCGTGTTCCTGCCGCAGGTGGTAAAAGTCGACGATGATCTTGATGTTCGGGTGGTTCACTTCATGCGCCAACTTCATCGCTTCGGCGGCGGTGTTGATGATGTTGCATTCCTGCCTGCGTAGCGGCTCGATGCCGATCATGAGATTATTTCGCTGCGCGATGTCTCCCAAGAGGTGGAGAAACTCTTTCATCTGTTTCCACGCCGTGTCGCGCGAGAAACCGTCGGGAACATTGCGCGACTGGCTGCTGCCCCAGACGACCACTCGTCCACCGAGCTGACGGCAGCGGTCGAGGTTCTGCTCAAGATAAGCTTTCACGTTGGCCTGCTGCGCGCTGGCGCTCTCGCCCACCACCTGGTACTTGCGGATGAGACTTCGAAAAGCGCGGCAGCGGATAGGGGACGCCAGAACGTACGCCTTGAGCGCGGCGAATTGAGAGTCGTCCATCTGCGAGATTTCGGTAACTTCCATTTCGAAGTAGTCGAATCCTAAGCGAACCGCGGTATCGAAGTGGGCCGCGCTCGCGCACCCGCCGAATTCTATGTTCCCGACCTTCGCTTGCGCGGACTTGGTGGCTGCCACGCTACCAAGCGTAGCGAGAAAAGTGCGTCTCTGCATGATGATATTCTCCACTAGAATTGAAGAAATTGCCTGCCCTGAGCCATGAGCACAATATTTACTCCGGAAGAACGTGAGCGGCTGCGCGGCGGGCTGCTGGAACGCGCCGCTCATGATCTGCGTATCAGCGGCGTTGCGATCACCGGCTCGGCTGCGGCGTCGCGCGAAGATCGATGGTCGGATATAGATCTCGCCTTTGGCGTCAGGGATGCGGGTGAACTGCCGGATGTTCTCTCCGATTGGACCGCACACATGTACGACCGGCATGGGGCTCTGCATCATCTTGACGTCAATGCCGGTGCGTGGATTTATCGCGTGTTTCTGCTTGCGAACACTTTGCAAGTCGATCTGGCCTTTGTTCCTGCAGCGGAATTCCGAGCGTCGGCGCCAACCTTCCGGCTGGTCTCTGGCGAGGCGGGTGAGCCTCAGCATGTGCCGCCACCGTCCACTGCCGGATTCATAGGCATGGGATGGCTGTACGGTCTGCACGCGCGGAGCTGTATTGCCAGGCAGAACTTCTGGCAGGCGGAATACATGGTCAGCGGCATCCGCGATAACGCGCTGGCGCTGGCTTGCATTCGTCACGGCCTGCCTGCTGTGCATGCGCGCGGTATCGACCAGTTGCCGAAGGAAGTCGCAGCCAGGTTCGAGGGCTCTTTGGTTCGGCAACTCGACGGCGCTGAACTCTCGCGATGCTTCAAGATCGCAATGGAAGGTCTACGCAACGAAATTCGATATGCGGATGCAGCACTTGCGGTGCGGTTGGAAACAGCGCTCTTGCTTCTGGCTGCCTAGGCCTTCGCGGATTCCCGCAGGAATTCAACCAGCAACGTGCTTACCCGTTCCGGCTGCTCCTGTTGTACCCAATGTCCGGCGCCGTCGAGAAGATGGAATCCGACCATGCGTGTGCAAGCGCTGGTGCGCATTTTGTCGACCGCACCAGGCGTTTGATAGACGCCCCAATCGCTTTTCCCTGCGATGTATTGCGATGGCACATCGATGGTGCGGCCCGAAAACGTGTGCATCTCGGCGATGCTTCTGGGGTCGGAGCCGCGCCGGACGCGATAGCCTTGCAATGCGCCGGTGAAACCGGTCCGGCCATATTCTGTGGCGTAGACGTCGACCTCGGCTTCGGTCAGCCATCTGCAATTCGCGATGTATTCGGCAGACGGCATGAAAGGCGCAACGTTCGCGGCCATGCCCTTGTCTTTCTCCATCACGTAATAGTTCGGAATCTGCGCCATCTCGGCCGCGGTGCGCGCCTTCAGCGGATGGGGGTGGTTGCCATTATTATCGGCGCTCTTGGAGAAATAGTAGGCGCGGAAAAAAGCATGCAGGCCTTGCGGCGCATGCAGCATGTCGTCGTTGGCGCCACGGGTGCGCTGATAGTTTTGATAGTATTTGCGCGGCGGGTTGAGCTTCGCGAGCTCGGCATCAAGCTCGTCGTCGTTGGCGGGCGGCCGTGGCAGGGGCCCCCCGTTCGCTGTATCGAACGGCAGCGAGGGAGCGCCCTCGAACGGCGAACTCATGATGGTGACGGAACGAAAGATATCAGGCCGGATGAGCGCCGCCCAGGATGCGACAGGAGCGCCGGCGTCGTGTCCAACCACCATGGCTACCGAGCGGTGGCCCAGCGCGTAGACCAGACCGATGGCATCGCGCGTCATGTTGAGAATACGAAACGGGTCGGGGTCGGCGTCGTAGGAATCGTCCCAACCGAGAGTACGGCCATAGCCGCGCTGATCGGGGGCGATCACGTGATAGCCGGCGGCCGCCAGCGACGGCATCACTTTTCGCCAGCTATAGGCAAGTTCCGGGAAGCCGTGCAACAGCAGGACTGCGGGCCGTCCCGGCGTTTCGTATCCCGCTTCTAGAATGTGTACGGTCATGCCGTTCACGTTGGCGATCTGTCGCGAGCGGATGCCAGGTGGCAACGTGCCGTTGCCGTAGGGCGGAAGCGCCGAGAAATCAGTTTGCACGATGGCGGGACGGGCTAGCGCCAATCCGCTGAGTCCTGCCGCCGCAATGAATCCGCGCCGCGAGGGGTGAGCGGGCTTATTGTCAGATGTCATTTGGGTATCTCACTTGACCTTGACGTACTTCCGTAAATTGTGCGCGGCTACGTCCGCCGCGTAGATGGAGCCTGCGTCATCCGCCGCGATGCCGGACGCCGTTGTCCCAACATCCAGTTTGTCTGGGTCCGCGGGGTCGGGGATGAAAGCCTTGAGCGAGCCGTCCTTGGCGTTGCCGACCACGATGCCGCGCAACTGGCCCTTCCTGGCTGACGAATCGGGGAAGGATGCGCCCACGTAGATGGTGTCGTTCTTGCTCACGAACACTGAGCTCGGCTGACCGAATTGTTTCCACGCAGCGATGAACGTGCCATCCTGATCGAAGACTTGGATGCGGTTGTTTTTGCGATCGGCAACATACACCCGGCCCTGCGAGCCACCGATAAAGATGTCGTGAGGCTCGTCGAAATCGCCGGGCGCAGGCCCCAGGTGTCCCCAGGTCTTGATAAACTTGCCATCCTTGGAAAATTTCACGACGCGGGCGGAGTTGTGCTGGTTGGGCGCATGGCCATCCGTCACGAAGACGTCGCCGTTGGGCGCAATCGCAACGCCGGTCGGACGGTCGAAAGTGTCGGGACCGTTCCCGGACACGCCTTCCTTCCCGATCATCATGAGCACTTTCCCTGTGGGGCTCAACTTGAGAACCTCCTGGCCCATGACAACGCCGTCCGCGTTCTTAGCCGACATGCCGAGCACCGTCGCCTCATCGTTGACGTCGCTGGTCCACAGGTTGCCCTGCTCATCGAGAGTGAAGGCGTGCGGATAGGCGAACAGCCCCGCGCCAAAGCTCTTCAGAAGTTTGCCCGATGGATCGAATTCCAAAATTGGCGGATTGGCCGCGCCGCGCCCGATGCAGGTGGCGTGGCCCGGCGGCACGGTATTGAAGCAGCGGTGAAAGACCCAGATGTTGCCGTCGCTATGGACGTGCACGCGGATGACTTCGCCCCAGTGGCCTCCGTTCATGGTCTTGGGAAGAGTCGGCCAGCCCTCGGCCAAACGATAGGGATTGGGGAGTTCGGTCGGCTTCGGATACTTCGGCGCTTGGGCGTCGGCCTTCGCTCCGAGCGCTGCGATGATAATCGCACTCGTTGCAAGATGAAATGTTGTCCGGCTTGCGCTTGCCATTGCTCCCCCAATCGAAAACCAGGATAGTATGTTTTGCGAACGCGCACCTCAGCTACCATCGTGTAAGCACCGTGTCTGAACTCATGCGAAGGTCTTTTGGTTTCGTTCTTGCAGTCTCGCTGAGCGCGTCATTCGGCCTGGCTCAGAAAGCCAGTCCATCCCGCAAGCCTGACGTTCCCTATATTCCGACGACGGACACTGCGGTCAAGGCGATGCTGGAACTGGCGGAGGTGAAGCGTTCCGATGTCGTTTACGATCTCGGCTGTGGGGACGGACGGATCGTGATTGCGGCGGCGAAGCGCTACGGCGCGCGCGGCGTGGGGATCGACATCGATCCAGCTCTGGTTCGTCAGGCGAAAAGGAACGCGCGACAGGTGGGCGTCGAAAAGCTGGTCGAATTTCGGGAGCAGGATCTATTTCAGTCCAACTTCCGCGAGGCCACAGTAGTTACGCTGTTTTTGCTGCCCGCGGTCAACAAGCGCTTGCTACCGCAACTGGAAGCCCTGAAGCCCGGTACGCGCATCGTCTCCAACACCTTCGAAATCGGCGCTTGGAAACCAATGCGCGAAATTGTGGTCAAAGACGATCCTAACGACGACTACTATTTCGGTAGCCACCGTCTCTTTCTCTGGGTCGTTCCCGAACGCAAATAGCGCCTAGGCTCCGCTGCCGGCGGCGGCTTTCCGCGCGCGCATCTCTTCCATCATCTTTTTCTTCATTTCCTGAGGCGTAGGTTCGGCCTTATGAGTGGAGATCATCCAGGTGTTGCCGTCCAGGTCCACGATGGTGCCGCAGCGGTCGCCCCAGAACATGTCCATGACCGTACCCCTCTGCGTTGCTCCCAGCTTCACGGCTTTCGCAACTGTCTTGTCGACGTCTTCCGTCAGGAGGTAGAGCGTCACCGGTGACGCGCCGATGGTCTTGGCGCTGCGGGCGCCCATTTGTTCCATCTCGGGGCCCAGCATCAGCGTGGTTCCGCGCAGCGCGAGCTCGGCGTGAATCGGCTGGCCTCCGGGCCCTTTCATGATTCCGCGTTTGGCGAAGCCGAACGCCTTCTGATAGAAATTCACGGCAGCCTTGATGTCGCTCACCGTGAGCATGGTGCTCACCGCACCATAGTTTTTCTTATTGAGGGGATCTATTTTTTTGGGCATACGCTCCTTTTGGGCAAACTTATTTTATCGGAACTTGCGCCTGTGACGGGCGGCTCGGTCGCCGTCAATATTCCGTGACCCATTGTATGATCGGTAGGATGCGCAATGTACTGGTGATGATGACCCTTCTCGCGGCCGGCTGGGGCGGCTCAGCTTCCGCGGCGGACGTCACGCGATACGAAGAAGTGAAAGACTGGCCGAGTCTTCCTGCCGGAGTGCAGCTTGGTGAGACTGCCGGAGTTGCTGTCGACGTGAATGGCCACGTATTCATTTTCCATAGACCCGGCCGGGGCTTCGACATCAAGGCAACTACCAAGCTTACCGAGCCCACGGTGCTGGAGATCGACGCCGATAGCGGCAAACTCATTTCGTCGTGGGGCGCGAACACGTTTATGGTGCCGCACGGCATCACCATCGATGGGCAGAACAATGTTTTCCTGACCGACGTCTCCTTGCAGCAGGTGTTCAAGTTCACACACGACGGCAAACTGATTTTCGCGCTGGGCGAGCCGCGGGTGGGAGCCTGGGATGCCACCCACTTCAACGAGCCCACCGATATCGCCATCCGCCTGGACGAAACCTTTTATGTTTCCGACGGCTATAAGAACAGCCGGGTGGCGCTCTTTGACCGCGACGGAAAGTGGCTACAGGAATGGGGCAAGAAAGGCTCGGGCGAGGGCGAATTCAGCAATCCCCACGGATTGGTATTCGTGGTCGGCAGCACCGACGTGCTGGTCGCCGACCGCGAGAATTCGCGGCTTCAACTCTTCGACCGCGAGGGCAAGTTCAAGCGGCAATGGACCGGAGTGCCGGGCGCTCAAACCACCGGACGCGTCTTCTGTGTGGCCACAGACCCGGATGGTTTCCTTTATTTGGGAGTTCGCCGCGCCGATTACGATACCTCGCATACCGGGGTTCTCAAACTCGACCGCGACTGGAATATCGTTGCGTCCATCGGGTTCGGGAAACCGGGCGATCCGGTATTCAACGCGGTTCACGATATTGCGGTCGGCCGGGATGGCTCGATCTACGTGGCTGAGACTCGAACCAAGCGCGTCGTTAAGCTTCGTCCGGTCAAGCCGTAATCGAACGGCGTCGAGTGTGCAGTCCGGCGCGCCCAGGTACCGCTCTTCCGAAAGTACCTCTTGACAGGCACCACCCGGTGACACAACCTGGAGAAGGCATCACGGCAAATGATTGCGAACTGGGGACAGGCTGAAGGCTACGCGTACTGGTCCACGTTCACGGCGGCGTTTCTGGGCGTATCGGTGTGGGAATCGGTTCGGCCGCGGGGAACGCTTTTGGTCCCTGCGGGGCTGCGCTGGCGCAATCATGGACTGCTTCTGGTGGTGGGTTCGCTGACTTCGATGTTGCTGCTGCGCAGCACTCCGGTGCTCTTCGCGATGGCGGTTCAACGCAGTAAGTACGGGCTGACCTGGCTGGAGCATTTGCCGTTATTCGCGAGCTTTGTGGTCACTCTGCTGTTGCTGGACTTCGTTAAGTACGCCATCCACCGGCTGCAGCATGCGACCGCGATTTTGTGGCGGGTGCACCAGGTTCACCATTCCGATCCGGACTTCGAAGTTTCGACAGGACTGCGCGCGCATCCGATCGAGACCATCCTGACGCAAGGCGCCGCGCTGCTGGCGATCCTGGCGCTGCGCCTTCCACCGGTTGCGGTGTTTGCGGCCGAACTGATGTCGTGCGCGCAAAGCTTCTTTCAGCACGCGAATGCGTCGCTGCCGCCAGCACTGGAGAGAGCGCTACGCCCATGGCTGGTGACGCCGGACTTGCACCGCATCCATCATTCGATGGAAGAGACGGACCAGCGGCGTAATTTGGGGGAGACGTTCCCGTGGTGGGATCGATTACTCGGAACCTACGCGCCTTCGACGGCAACAGGCGATGCGCAGTTTCCGACAGGGCTCAAGGGCGCCAAGAATGCAGGCAGCTTGCGGCTGGCCTTCATGCTTGCAACTCCCTTCAAAGTCCCGGACGAGCAGTAATTAGCGTTTGCGGCGGGACCGTAAAACCAGCAAGGCCCCGGAAAGCAGGGCGATGGCCGAAGTTGCCGACGCGCCGTCAATTTCCGGTGCGGCAACCGGAGTCGCCATGGCGAAACTCGCGGCGCCCACCAGCAGCAGACTCAAACCAATAATTTTGGACATAGTTCCTCCAGTGATCAAAATTGCAGCATGCCGCAGGGCGGGATTATCTTTTGCGCCGTGCCCGCAGAACCAGCAGTCCGCCGGAAAGCAGCACGATTGCGGAGACCGCCGATGCGCCGTCGATTTCAGGCGCAATGGCGACTGCGCCGAATGCGGAACTTGCTGCACCCGTCACTAGCAAGGTAAAGCCAATCAGCTTTGAGATCATACTTTCCTCCGACTTAAATTCGCAGCCTTCGCAATGCCGGCTGCGATTATCTCTTGCGACGCGCCCGCAGAACCAGCAATCCGCCCGAAAGCAGGACTACCGCCGATACCGCCGAAGCTCCATCGATTTCTGGTGCGACGACATTCAATCCAAAAGCGGAGCTAGCGGCGCCCATCAACAGCAAGCTCAAGCCAAGTAATTTGTACACAATTTCCCCCGATCGATTTCGAACTCGATATGGTCAACCGAATTTACTTCTTGCGGCGTGCCCGCAGGACCAGCAATCCGCCGGAAAGCAGCACTACCGCCGACGCCGCCGAGGCACCGTCGATTTCGGGTGCGATGGTCGCGCCCGCGAAGGCGAAGCTCGATGCACCCACCAGCAACAAACTGAAACCAATAAGTCTGGACATGATTTTCTCCTCCGATCAAAAATCGCAGCGCCCGTAGCCGCCGCGTTTATTTCTTGCGGCGTGCCCGCAGAACCAGCAATCCGCCCGAAAGGAGCACCATTGCCGATGCCGCTGTCGTGCCGTCAATTTCGGGCGCAACGATCGTGCCTGCGAATGCGGAACTTGCGGCGCCTACCAATAAAAGACCGAAGCCAAGAACTTTCAACATGGGTAGTCTCCTCCGAGAAAGCCCCATAGGGCTATGAGTAGTTGTACTACAGATACACATGAGGCACAAGACAAAAGTGGCGTTTGTGAGTACTGGCCGGGCTACGGGTTGCTAGCCATTACCAGAGCTGCCACTGGTGGAATGCAAGGACGCACGCCGCGAGCAGGATGTTGGTGATCGCATGCGCTGCGATGGGGTCGCCGATGCGGCCGTTGCGCGCATACAGCCAGCCGTAGGCCAATCCTGCCGCGCAGCCTGCAAGCCAACTGCTCCCATGCATCGCGCCGAATATGATTGACGAGAGTGCCAGCGAGAACCAGGTGTAGTGGCGAGGATCAACTTTATCGAAATCGACCGCCACCAGTCGGCGCATCAAATAGCCGCGGAAGGCCAGCTCTTCGGCGATGGGCACGGTGATGGAAGCAGCCAGTACGCGCGCGGTCAGCCAAAAAACTCGGCCGCTCGCGCTCATGTTGCCGAGGGCCACGGGAATCGGGTTGGCAGGGGAGGCACCGCCGAGAACGCGTTCCAGGCCCACCCACAAAGCGAATACCGCTACGCCCGTGACCGCAGCGGACCAGCCGAAGCGCCAATCCAAATTATTGTAACTGCGTCGAAAGGTCCACAGCGCCGCTACAGCCGCTACCAGGCGCAGCGGATAAAGCGACTCGAATCCCGCGGATGCTGCGCGCACCAGCATGCCCACACCGAGAATCGCTAGGAACGGAATCAAGAACGCTCCGGTGGCGTCTTCAGCCGTGCGGGTGGGCTCGACCGCGGGGTGGGCGCGCGTGGAAAACCAAGGGGAACGGCGGGCCACGATGGAGAGTCCGAAGGCCACTGCGTTGAAGGAGATCCAGCCGGCTTGGGAATGGAATCCACCAGCCGCGATTTTCGGTGCGCCGGCGCTGCCGATCCAAACCAGGGCCGTCAAGCGAACGGCATTGAGTACGAAGAGCACGGCCACGCCGGCTGGGAGCAGGGCCAGTGCCCATGGGAATCTCGACTCCTGCCGGAACAGCCACAACCACACGATAGTGAAAACGAGAATGAGGGCGGCGCCCTCCAGCCCCGAGCATTCGGGAGCAACAATCACCGAAAAGTGCGGAGCATGAATGATGGCGCGCGCGGCATCCGTAGTCGCCGCGGGCAAGACCCACGAGAGCATGAACCTGACCATTGCGAAGGTCAACCGGGTTGCCGGTTCCCACAGGGCGCGTGCCGGCCGCGTGAAGACGGAGGCAATCAAGGCGGTGGAAAGCGCGACCGCCCATAGCGAGCCGGTAGCTTCCAGAATCTGCCGCCAGGTCTTGATCGCGAGGAACGTGAACGCCGCCAGCGCCACCGTGACCAGACCGGTCATGGCCCAAGCCGATACCAATAGGTCTGGATTGAGATCCGGCAACTGGCCGGAATAGAGTTGCTTCGAAGCCCAAACAAATCCGAGGGCGAATAAAACATGCGCCGCGAGCCAGCGGGGTTGGATGGGAAGTAACGCTACGCTTCTCGAGCGCCGCCCGGCACTTTAGAAAAGCGAACGTTACGAACACCGCGGCGAAGGCGATGGCTCCGCGAACCACGGCGGGTCCCCAATCGTGCAGCAGAGGGAGCAAATGGCCGGTGCGCGGAAGGGTATCGCTGTCCACCCAAACCGACAGTGCCGTGACCTCGGCCACCAGCAGCACTGCCAGACAAGCGAACCGCCCAACCAGCGTTCGGGTAAAGAACTCGATCAAGTCAGGAGTATAACAGCGGACGCGCGAATGGGATTGATACCGGCGTACCCCTCCCAGATGGACAAAAGTACTGTCCAGGCCGGTCTACGCGGCCGTTAGGCGCGCACGTATTTGTTGAACCAGTCGATGGTGCGCTGCCAGGCCAGGTCGGCCGCGGCTTTGTTGTAGCGTTCCGGCGTCGCATCGCAATTGAAGCCGTGAACGGCTCCGGGATAGATATAGCCTTCGTGCGGAACGTTGGCCGCCTTCAAGGCCGCGTCGTAGGCCGGCCACGTCGCTGCCAGCCGCGTGTCGAGTTCGCCGTGATGGACCAGAATCGCCGCCTTGATCTTCGGAATGTCGTCCTTGGCGGGAACGGCGCCGTAGAACGGCGCGGCGGCCGCCAAATCGGCTCCCAGCCGGACGGCCAGGGTATTGGCGATGCCGCCGCCGTAACAGAAACCGGTGGCGCCGATTTTGCCCGTGCAGTCGGCGCGCGATTTCAGCCACATCGCGGCGGCCACGAAATCTTCCGTCATCTTCTTGCCGTCGACCTTGGCGAACATCTGGCCGCCTTTGTAGTCGTCGCCGGGAAAGCCGCCCAGCGAGGTGAGTCCATCCGGCGCAAACGCCATGAAGTTCGCGAGGGCGAACCGCCGCGCGATGTCCTCGATATGCGGATTCAGGCCGCGATTTTCGTGGACGACGATGATGCCGGGCAATTTCGTCGCGGTCTCGCGATCGCGCGTGTCGGCGCTGACAGGCCGGACGAGATATCCTTTGATGCTTCCGTTGCCCTTGCGGCGACGGAACGGTCTCGTAGGTGGCCTTGATCCGGTCATCGGTCTTGGACACCTGCTGCCCCAGCGCGTAGTTGGGCATCAACGCCTCGATAATCGCCGCCGCCGCCAGACCGCCTACGGCAAATCGCTGCACGCCGTCCATAAAGGCGCGGCGGCTGATCTCGCCGTGAATAAAGAGGTTGTAGAGTTCTATTGCCTCGCTCGGCAGTTTGGGTTTCGTTGGCTCCATTGGCTGACTCCTTTTCACAGAGAATATCACGTTCCATCGGGAAAGCATTGCCCAAAAGGAAGTAGCGCCGCTGGGAAGCTTTACGGGACCACGGGCAGCCACACGGCGCTGGCGTGATCGCGCGAGCGCAGCACTGACTCGGTCGCCTTCACATAATCCGCCGGCTTGGCGAAGAAAATGTTGGGGACGTAGGTCTGCGGATTGCGATCGTAGAGCGGGAACCAGCTCGACTGGATCTGCACCATGATGCGGTGGCCCGGCAGGAAGACGTGATTGGTGGTCGGCAGCGCGAAGCGGTAGCGCTCCGGCTTGTCCGCTGGGAATGGCCGACGGATGCTCGAAGCTCTCCCGGTAGCGGCCGCGGAAAATGTCCATCGAGACCGCGCAGCTCATAGCCGCCCATTTCCGGCTGGCTGGGAACTTCGTCGGGATAGACGTCGATCAGCTTCACCACCCAATCGGCGTCGGTGCCGGTGGTGGACGGCGAACAGGTCCGCGATCGGCGCGCCGCTGATGCGCACGGGCGCGGTGAGAACCGGCGTCTGGTAGGTCAGCACGTCGGTGCGGTCGGCGACGATGCGCTGATCGGTGACCAGCCACGGCTTCCAGCGGTCGGAATCGGCGAAGCGGACCGGCCGCGGCAGATACGGCACCGGCTTCGCGGGATCGGACACATAGGAATCCGCCGCAGCGTCGCCGGCACCCGGCTTTTCGAAGCCTAAGCCGAAGGCCGCTTCGAGATAGAGCGGCTTCAGCGGCGCGGCGCAGCCGTTTTCGCAGGCGAGCGGCCAGTTCTTCAAGCGGTCCCAATGATTCTCGCCGGTGTTGTAGATGAAGACCGGCGGCGTATCGGCTTTGGGCGCAGCGGTCTTCAGATACTGATCGAAGAACGGCTTCAGCACATCGCGGCGGAACTGCAACGCGGTGTCGCCTTCCCACTTCAGCGGGCCGAGATTGTAGCCGTCGTAGTTCACCTGGCTGTGCCGCCACGGTCCCATCACCAGATAATTGTGATCCGCTTGGCCTTTGGCTCTTGAGCGCCAGATAGCAGTGGATCGCGCCCCACATGTCCTCCTGATCCCACAGGCCTTGAATCCACATGGTGGGGACTTGCGACGGATGCTCCGCGACCAAGTTATCCAGCGCCTGGCCCTGCCAGAACGCATCGTAAGCCGGATGCTCCATCAGCCGCCGCGTCCACGGCAGTTGATCCAGACCGCGTGTCTCGGCGTAGTCGCCGGCCGAGCCGGCGCGGCGGAATTCTTCGTAGTCGTCATAGGCGTCGCGCGGAGTGGGATCGCCTGCATCCCGCTTGGTGGTCTGCTCGGAGAAGTAGTCCAAGTTGATCTGGCGAAACGCTCCGTAGTGAAACCAGTCGTCGCCCATCCAGCCATCAACCATGGGGCTCTCCGGCGCGGCCACTTTCAGAGCGGGATGCGGCGCGAGCAGCGCCATCACCACGGTGAATCCTTCATAGGAGGAGCCGATCATGCCCACGCGGCCGTTGGATTCCGGCGTGTTCTTCACCAGCCAGTCGATGGTGTCATAGGCGTCGGTAACGTGATCGGTTGCGGTGGGGTTGAGCGGGCCGCGGACGGGCCGCGTCATCACGTATTCGCCTTCCGATTTATATTTGCCGCGCACGTCCTGGAAGACGCGGATATAGCCGTCGGCGGCGAAGACCTCGTCTCCCTGCGGAAGGGTCGGCCAGCATGTGGGTGCTCTGGTTGCGTTCCGTCCGTTTGGCAGCGTTATACGGCGTGCGCGTGAGCAGAATCGGCGCGTCGTGCGCGCCTTTGGGAAGAATGATGACGGTGAAGAGCTTCACGCCATCGCGCATGGGGATCATGACTTCGCGCCGGACGTAGTCGTATGAGGAGAGCGGGGCCTTGGGCAGGTCGGGGATGTCGCCGCCGGCTGGGAAGTTGGCCGAGTGGCTATCCGGCATCGACGGTTGCTGAGCGAAGGCGCAACTAGCCGCTAGCAGCAACCAAGCGGCCCGATTCAACACGTGTCGCATGCCCGATTCTATCCCGGTTTTTGGACAAAGCGCCCCCTGTGCCGACTTGGGCACATGAAGGGACGTGATCTAAGATCGCGTCCCTTGAAAAGCGGCGGTTAAAGCGGAGAAACTATTCGGTAACGCTGGCGACGGCGATAGTATCGCCCGTCATTTTGCCGGTGATGGTCACCTGCTTGCCGGCCAAAGGCACTACTTTCGCCTGGTCGTCGAGCTTGTAGATTTTGCCCGCTTCGGTGACCAGAACGGCGGGAGATCCGCCCTTCAGGCACGCCGTCGCGCAGTCGACGTTACCCCTCATTCCGGATTTCGCGGCGCATTTCTCGTCGATGATGTAGCCCTTGAACTCGGCGGCCATCGCAACGGTTGAGAAGCCCGCTACCAATGCGAATGCCAGGATTGCTCTCTTCATGTGTTTACTCCTTAGTGAATCGAAATCTCTAGTTCAGGTTCCACGTTACTTTTCCGAGTATACACCCGCCAGATTCGTGAGGACGCGATGCTCGTAGAGCCAAGGCTGGCGTGATATACTTCCCGCCGTGAAGAAATTATCTCTATTACGATTTTGCTTGTGCGTGGTCCTGCTGAGCGGCATCTGGATCGCACGCACCCAGCAGCCAGTTCACGGAGATTTGAACCTGAAGAAGATACGGGAGAATCTTTATGAGATCTCGCCCCTGCCCGAAGTGAGCGGCGCCGGCGGGAATGTCACGGTATTTGTCACGCGAGACGGCGTGATTCTGGTGGACGACAAGTACGACTGGGATCACGACGGCATTCTAGCCAAAGTGAAGACGATCACCGACAAACCAATCCGCTACGTCATCAATACGCACCAGCATGGGGATCACACCGGCGGCAACGCGAAAATGCTGCCGACGGGCGCGCAGTTGATGATCTCGAAGCAGGCACGGCTGAACATGGTCCAGCTCAAGATGCCGGGCTTGCCGCAGATTTCGTTTGAGAATAACCTGCAGGTTACCCTCGGCGACGACACTGCCGAAGCATTTCATTTCGGGCGGTCGCATACCAATGGCGATTCTGTAGTCTTGTTCAGAGCCCAGCGCGTGCTTATCGACCGGCGATATGTGCGTGCGCGGAGACGAATTCCCCCCGCTCATCGATTACTCGGCGGGCGGGAGCATCATCGAATGGACCAAGACTCTCGACGACGTGCTGAAACTGGATTTCGATACCATCATTCCCGGACATGGACCCGTCGGCACCAAACAGGATCTAGTGGATTTCAGAAACCTGCTGGAGAGAACCCGCAACCGCGTCCACGAGTTGAATGCTTCCGGCAAGAGCAAAGAAGAGATTGGCAACGTGCTCCTGACCGACTTCCATTGGACGCCGGCGCGCCTCAAGAGTTCGCTGGATGGACTTGTTGCAGAGATGCGCTAGACCATTTCCTCCAGATCTGCAATCTGATCCGATACGGCATTCCTCCAGACCGGCACCACAGCATTGCGCCTTCGCGGCGGATGACACGCCGGATCAAGCCGCCGCAGCGCATTTCGTCGCCACGCTGGGGGTCGATTCGCGGATCGCGAGTGCTGGAAGTGCTTCTCATATTCGGACTACTTCTTGCGAATGACAATCCGTCCGTTATAAGTGATGAACTGCATCTCGGGGCCGCCGCCGTTGATGGTTCCGTACAACGTGCGGTCCGAAGGGGGGAGTGGCATGCCGCCGCTTTTCGCGCGACCATCCGAAACGAGAGGTGTCGACCCGACGGCGGTATCGACCTTCACGTCGAAGTCGGTGTAAATTTCACCGTGATCGGTCTTCATCTTGAGGCGCGCTTTGAGATCGGCCGGCAAGGTCACTTCGATGCTGCCGTTCATCGACGAAAAGCTGGACGCCTTCGCGGCGGACAATTGGGCTAGGGACGCCGTAATTTTCCCGTTCATGGAGTGTGCCACCACAGGTCCCGCAGCATCCTGCACATTTATGTGTCCGTTCATCGCATCGATGGTCACTTCGCCGGAAATACCTTCGACGGAGATGCTGCCGTTCATCGTTTTGAGATCGAGCGTAGTCTGCTTGGGAACTTTTATTTGAATATCAAGCCGGTCCCAGGTGCCGCCTTTGACGCGAACGACATTGTTCTCCTGGGTGGCCTCCACGGTATTCGTGGGTTGATCCAGCCGGTGCATTCCGGGAGGCAGATCCTCCTGCCGGGCCCTGTGGCGTGGGCCGTCGCCGCGCCCGGAGTATTCGATCACCGCATCATTGCCGTCATAGCCCGTGACTTTTACGGAGCCCATCGGAATATCCACGGTTAGACTCTTGGGACGGGAAGCATCGCTGAAGGGCAGCGTGATCCGTTGCGGCGAGGGCGCAGCATCCTGCGCTGCGAGTATGGCTGCCACTCCGAAAAATGCTATTAGTTTGAGAAAATTAGATGTCATTGCAACCTCTCCACCGCCCAGGCCGCTCTTTCGCGAACACTGGGATTTAGCGAATCGTTTCCGGCAACATGCCTTAGCTCGGTGACGGCGGCCGAGTCTTTCAAGTCCACCACCAGATCGATCAGCGCGATCTGCACCAGGGGAGCAGATTGCGGAACGATCGCTCTGGCGATCTCGGTGCGCGCGGCCGATGTCATCGCGAAGGTGCGTAACGCATCCGCAGCGGCCAGGCGCACGTTGACGTTGGGATCGTGATTCACCGAATCGAGCAGGGCGTTTAAAACTTGCCCGTCCGAGGACTCCACTTGATTCGCCCAACTGACGCCGCGCAGGCGCTCGCTTGCCGATTGCTGGCGAAGCAGTGAGAGTGCTACTAGCTCCCGCATGCCGTTGACCTCGCTGCGAAGCTGCGCGATCTCTGTGCTCTCGCGGCCACTTTTTTGCGAACTGACGGCGTACCCCAAACCTAGACCGATCAACAGAGCGGCGGCGATGCTCATAGGTAACCAGGAGATGGCAACTTTCTGCCGGCCCCGCGCGGACGCCGCAGAGAATCCATCCCCGTAAGCGCCGAGAGACGCGTAGAATCTTTCGCGCATTTCCGGCCGCGGTTCCGGGGCGGGCAGGGAATCGAGCTTTGCCCACAGACTCTCCAATCCTTCGGCTTCTTGACGGCACGCGGGACAGTCCTCCAGGTGTCGCTTCAACTCGTCCCGTTCCGGTGGCCGCAGTGATCCGCACCAGTCGCCGGCAAAGCAAGCTTTCGCTTCATCGCAAGTCATATGCTTTTTCTCCCGCCAAAGTGGAATAGATTTCGGCCAGCGCGCGCATGGCACGATACACGCGAACTTTTACTGTTCCAACGCCGCAACCCAGCACTTCGGCAATCTCCTCATACTTCATTCCCTGGAAGCGGCAGAACACCAAAATCTCGCGCTTTTCAGGAGGCAGTAGTTCCATCGCCTGCCGGACCCGGTTCAAGTCCTGCGCCAGGACAGCAGAAGCTTCCGGATCGGGGTCGGAACTCGCTGGCTCTCGATTTCCCATCGTCAGCTCATCCATCTCGACCACTTCTCCGCGCTTTTGGCGGAGCCGGTCCACGTTCGCGTTCTTGGCGATCTGGTACATCCACGCCGTAAACGAATGCCCGGGATCATAGGTAGCGCGATAACGCAAAATCCGGAAGAATACGTCTTGCACGAGATCTTCGGAAGTCTGTGGATCGCGAGTCATGGAAATGAAATAGCGATAGAGGGCTCGATGATGGCGCTCGAACAAGATGGCGAGTTTGGAGACGGTCCCTGCCGTCACCGCACTCATCAGGGCGTTGTCGCTCGTGTCCACAGTGTTCCCTAAGGCAATACTCGCCTTATAGGGGAAGGTTACATCCAATCCCATAACCTCACTCCCACCGCAACGCGCGCATGGGATCCACGCGCGTGGCACGCGCCGCGGGCACATACACGGCAATCAGCGCAATCAGCAGGATGCTTCCCGCTGCCGCCAACATTGACGCGGGATCGCCCGGCGAGATTCCGTATAACTGCGTGCGCGCCAGCCGCGATAAGCCGAAGGCGGCAGGCAGCCCCGCCAGCAAACCAAGGCCAACAATCAGCAGCGCTTCACGCATCACCAGCCAGGCGACGTCGATGCGTTGCGCTCCCAACGCCGTGCGAATTCCAATCTCACGCGTCCGGCGGGTGACTGAGTACGCGATCACGCCGTAGATCCCGATTCCCGCGAGAATCCCGGCGACCAGTCCGAAGGCGCTGGTGAGAGTGGCGACCAGGCGCTCGGTCGAAAGCGAGTTTTGCATCTGTTCCTGAAGGGTTCGCATGCTATACACCGGAAGATTTGGGTCCATCCGGTTTAGGAGCTGCCGGATGGTCGAAAACATTTGCGCGGGGGCGCTCGCAGTGCGAATGTACGCCGTCATTCCGAGGGCGAACTCCATCTGCTGGTAGGGGCGGAAGACTCCCAGCGGCATTTCCGCGCGCATGTTTTCGTATTTGGTGTCGCGGACCATGCCGATGATTTCGATATCCGTTTTAGTGCCGGGATCGCCGCCCATTCCGATGTGACGGCCGATGGGGCTCTTTCCCTGGAAGTATCGCTTGGCGAACTTCTCGTTTACGATGGCGACCTTGCCCGAGTCTTTGCTATCGGTGTAACGGAAATCACGGCCTTCGAGCAGGGGCACGCCGAGCGTGTCGAAGTAGCCGGGAGTCAGGAAATTCATGTGCGGATCAACCCATTCGCCGGCGGCCGCCTGATATCCTTCGACGGTTACCCAACTGTCCCACTCGCTTTCGTCGAGCACGCGCATGACGGCTAGACTCGACGATTGGACTCCCGGTATCTGATCGAGTTGCTCTTTGAGCTGCCGGTAGAACGCAAGAGTTCGCTCCGGCGTGTACCCGCTCCGCGTGGGATCGAGAGAAAAAGCCAGAACGTTTTCGGTTCGGAAGCCGGGGTCGAGGTCCTTCAGTGTTTTGAGGCTGCGAATGAACAGCCCTGCGGCGATCAGGAGAACCACGGAAAGCATCACCTGCGCGGCGATCAGCGCCTTGCGAAGGTTGATTGAGCCTCCGCTGACAATGTTGGCGGCCTGGTCTTTGAGGGTGGGGGCGATGTCGACGCGGGTGATTTGAAGGGCGGGTATCAGACCGAAGACGACTCCGCATGCGGTCGAAACTACCGCCGTGAACGCTAAGATGCGCCAATCCGGGGTGCTGGAGATCATCAGTGGATTCGCGCCTGCAGGCATATTGCCCAGCAACATTTTGTCGAGCTCGATGGCGAGAGCCAGTCCGACGGCTCCGCCTGCTAACGCGAGCAGAATGCTTTCGATCAGGAGTTGAATGACTAAATGCTTGGGCGTGGCTCCTAAGGCGATTCGCACCGCGACTTCTTTTTGCCTGGTCGAAGCCCGCGCGATCAGCAGATTCGCGACATTGGCGCAGGCGATCAGCAGGACCAGTCCCACGATCACCATGAGAACCACAAGCGCGGTCGAGAACCTTTCTCGTGTTTGCGATCTTCCGGTAGATGCCGGCAATAGATCAAGCCACATGCGCAAAAAATGTTGTTTAGTTACCTCGGAGGCTTTCGCGAAGTCCTTCTCTTGAACCTCCATTTCGAGCATCTGGTGAAACAGCGGCTGCAGGCCGGCTTTCGCTTGCTTCCCGGAGACGCCTGGTTTTAGACGCCCGAATGCCGCCACCCAACGGCCACGGCGGTCCTCAAGTGTGTAGGGGGCGATCTTGTAGCCGTCTGGGTCCACCTGCCGCTTCATCATGATGGGAATGCGAATCTGCGGCGAGTACAGCGGGTCCATCCCATTGAAGCCGGCTTGACTCACGCCGATCACCGTCATCGGAAATCCGTTCACTAGCAATTTGGCGCCGAGGACGCTCGGGTCTCCCCCGAAGCGCTCGATCCAATACTGATAGCTGAGAACGGCAATGGGATGGCCGTCGGGGATGCGGTCATCGTCGGGAGTGAAGACGCGGCCCAGGGCGGCTCCGACGCCCAGCACTGGGAAATAGGTGCCCGATACCAGCTCGCCCTGAACCCGGTCCGTCTTGCCGCCGACGCTGACGTTCATGGTGTTGCCCCAACTGCAAAACATGCCGCTGAAGACGGGGTTGTGATCGCGAAAATCCGCGTACATGGGGTAGGACAGCTTATTCTGCCCGTTGTTCGACCCGTAGTGATCTCCGCGGCCCCACAGTTGGACCAGTTGTTTGGGATTTTTCACCGGCAGAAGACGCAACAAGCACTTGATCGACCAAGGTGAAGATCGCGGTGTTCGCGCCAATTCCCAGGGCCAGGGACATGACGGCAATGATGGTGAAGGTCGGCGACTTGGTGAGCGAGCGGAGGGCGAAGCGGACGTCGTGAGCGAAACGCGCCATGTTCAAGATACGGTGGAACGCGCGGATGGTTACGAAGAATGCTGTTTCTGGTTGAACTGGGGCATCCTCCGTGATAGCGTGGTACCGCTTCTATATTGATGGAGGACAGATGAAACTGCGTGCTCTTTTCCTGGCGATCGCTATATTGTTCGCTGTGGTTTGCTTCCAAACGGCGCGCGGGCGCGCGGAGACATCGCCTTCGGTCGCTCTTTCCGGCGTCGTTAGTTCGGCAGAGGAAGGACCCATGGAAGGCGTGCTGGTCGGCGCCAAGAAAGCGGGTTCAACCATCACCACCACGGTGGTCAGTGATGAGCACGGCCGATATCAGTTCCCGGCGTCGAAGCTGACTCCGGGGCAATATGTGTTACGCATCCGCGCCGTGGGCTATGATCTCGCGAGCCCTAGCACGCTGGACGTCGCGACTAGCCAGACGACTGCCGATATAAAGCTTCGCAAGGCCGCTGATCCCGCTTCGCAGCTTTCGAACGCGGAGTGGTTTGCGAGCCTGCCGGGCACCGAGCAGCAGAAGGCATCCATAAAAAACTGCACACATTGCCACACGCTTGAACGCATCATGCGCACTCGCGCCGATGTGGACGGCCTGACGAAGATCGTCGAACGCATGTCGACGTATCCGCAGCTTTCGTTCCCGATGATGCCGCAGAAATTGGTCGCGGCGCGGGTGGGCGGCGGCGAGGATCCGCTCGAGCAGAAGCTGGACGGCTGGCGCAAGCAGGCGCAATATCTGAGCACAGTAAACCTGAGCACTACGGACCAGTGGAAGTATTCGTTCAAGACGCATCCGCGCCCCAAGGGACGCGCGACGCAGGTCATCTACACCGAGTACGATCTGCCGCAGCGCACGCGGCAGCCGCACGATGTCGTCGTGGATTCAGAAGGCAATGCCTGGTACGCCAGCTTCGGCGAGCAGATCCTGGGCAAGATCGATACCAGGACCGGCAAGGCGACCGAATACCAGATTCCGCGCCTGAAGGCGAACCTCCCTACTGGCGAACTGGCGCTGCGCTTCGACAAAGATCAGAACCTGTGGATGGGCATGCAGTTTCAGGGCGGGATCGCAAAATTCGATAGGAAGACTGAGAAATTCCAGACGTGGAGTCTGCCCCCGGAAATTAACGGGGATTACGTGCAGGTAAATCAGGTGAGTCCAGAACACGCGCAGGTGGATGGCAAGGTGTGGCTGCAGGACGCAGGCACCTACACGGTGTTGCGGCTGGATCTGAAGACGGGCAAGTTTGAAGTTTTCACGCCGTATGAGATTCCACGGCCCAATATTTACGATGTGATTTCGGATGCGCAGAACAATGCTTATTTCACAGTAATGGGGAAAGAGCACATCGGGCGGATCGACGCCAAGACTGGGAAGATCACTTTGATGAAGACGCCGACGCTAGGCTCGGGACCGCGGCGCGGCATGGTCGATGGGGAGGGGCGCCTGTGGTTCGGCGAAAATCGCGCGGATCGCATCGGGATGCTGGATACCAAGACGCAGCAATTCAAAGAGTGGAAGGCTCCCACGGAGGGATCGTGGCCCTACGACGTGACTGCCGATAAGAACGGCGAGGCCTGGGGCGGCGGCGAGTTCACGGATATCGTGGATCGCTTGAATCCCAAGACCGGTGAGTTCGTGGAGTATCTACTGCCGCGGTTTACGAATATCCGCAGGGTGTTCGTCGACAACTCCAGCACGCCGGTTACGTTCTGGGTGGGCAACAATCACGGCGCTTCGATTGTGAAAGTAGAACCGCTGAACTAGGTTTGTATCGCCAATCGTTTTTGAATCTGCTCCAAGGGGACACCCTTGGTCTCGGGAACCATCGACTTCACCCAGATGAGTTGCAGCACCATCATGCGGCGAAGAACAGGAAGACGTAACCCGGCGGAAACGCCGAGACCATCTTCGGGAAGAACGTGGTCAGCAGCGCGGCGAAAATCCAGTGCGTGGAACTGCCCAGCGTCTGGCCTTCGGCGCGATGGCGGTTCGGGAAAATCTCGGAGATGAACACCCAGATCACCGCGCCCTGTCCGACGGCATGCGCCGCGATGAATGCAAAGATGCAGGCCGGCACGATGCTGTAGTGATGCGTGAAGAACGCCCACGCCGTCAGCCCCAGCGAGCCGATGTAGCCAAACGAGCCGATGAACAGCAGCGTGCGGCGGCCCAGCCGGTCGATCAGCCACAGTCCGACGAAGGTGAAGACGAGATTGGTCACGCCGATGCCGACCGATTGCAGCAGCGCGGCCTTCGCGCCCAGTCCGGTCAGCTCAAAAATGCGCGGGGCAAAGTAGAGAATCGCGTTGATGCCGGAAAGTTGGTTGAAGAACGCGACCAGAAACGCCAGCAGGATGGGGGTGCGAAGCTGGCGGGTCCAGAACCGGCCTGTTGCGATTTTCTGAGAGGACGCGGCCAGGATCGCGTCGGCGTCGCTTCGATCTGCGCTTCGGACGCCTCCGGTTCGATGAGCCGGAGCACCTTCATGCCGGCCTGCGCGATCGTTCTTCTTGCCCGAGCAGCCAGCGCGGGCTTTCGGGAAGGCCGAGGCACAGCAGCGCATAGACGAGCGACGGGAAACGCCGCCACGCCCAGCATCCAGCGCCAGGCATTTTCGCCGAGTCCGGCGAGCAGCGCGTTGGACAAGAACGCGATGAGAATGCCGAAGACGATGTTGAACTGAAACATCCCGGCCAGGCGGCCGCGATATTTCGGCGGCGCGATTTCAGAGATGTAAAGCGGCGCCGCTACCGTCGAGATGCCGATGCCCAAACCGCCGATGACACGCGCGGCGATGAAGACCACCGGGTCGTTGGCCAAGCGCCGAGCCGATGGCGCCCACGATATAGAGGATGCCGATAAACAGCAGCGTCGGCTTGCGCCCGAAGCGATCCGTGGGCCAGCCGCCGATCAGCGATCCGATCACCGTGCCATAAAGCGCCGATGCCATGACGATCCCGTGTACTCCGGCTCCCAGGCCCCAGTGCGCCTGAATGCTTTGTTCCGCTCCGGAGATGACCACCGTGTCAAAGCCAAATAAAAATCCCGCGAGGGCGGATGTGATGGACCAGAGAAGGATGCGGCCGTTCATTTGGATCAGCTAAGTGTACCCGATGCGAGCCATGTACATAGTAGGATGGTTCACAACCATGCCACGAAACATAAACCTGTGTTTGCTTTTGTGCGCCACGTGGGCTGCGGCGCAGCCGGTAGTGCTGAAAACTTCGACGATCCTGGACGGGAAGGGCAACGTTCTTAAAAATCGCAGCATCGTGATCGAAGACGGGAAGATTTCGCGGCTCGCGGGCCCTGGTGAGAAAGCGACTTACGATCTCACTGGATTGACCGTGATGCCGGGCTGGATCGACACCCACGTCCACTTCGCGTGGCACTTCGATGCGAATAATCGTCTGGACGATGGGACTGCCAGCAAAGAGACTCCCGAGGTCCGAGCGCTGTATGCGGAAGCCGGCGCCTATGACACCTTGATGGGAGGCTTCACGACAATTCAGAGTGTCGGAGCGGAAGTGGACGGGCCGGTTCGCGATCTGATCAACGCCGGTAAACTGCCCGGACCGCGGATCATTACTTCCTTGCGCGCGATTTACGATAGCACCGGCACTCCCGATCAGATCCGCGCGTTCGTGAGGAAAGCGAAGGCCGACGGCGCGGACGTGATCAAGCTGTTCGCGACGGCGTCCATCCGTGATGGTGGAAAGCAGACGATGTCCGACGAGCAGATTCGAGCGGCTTGCAGCGAAGCGGCGGCGGTGGGATTGCGGTCAGTGGTTCACGCGCATGCCTCCAGCGGAGCTGAGGCCGCGGTGCTGGCCGGCTGCAACTCCATCGAACACGGCGTGCTGCTGGACGACGAAGCACTGAAGTTGATCGCCAGCCACGGAGTTTATTTCGATCCGAACTTCCTGGTGTTCCACAACTACCTTGAAAACAAGCCCAAGTACCTCGGAATCGGAAACTTCAGTGAAGAAGGATTCGCATTCATGCAGAAGGCGATCCCGCAGGTCGCCGATGTGCTGAAGCGCTCGATGGCGCTGCACATAAAGCTCGTGATAGGTACCGATGCCACAGCCGGCGCGCATGGCCGCAACGCGGAGGAGTTTATTTACCGCGTGAAGGACGGTGGCCAGCCGCCGATGGACGCGATCGTCAGCGGTACTTCAGTAGCGGCGGAGTCGCTGCGGCTGGGCGACAAGATCGGCTCTATCGCGCCGAATATGGCCGCGGATATCGTCGCGGTTGAAGGCGATCCGTTGAAGGACATCACGGCGGTCCGGCACCTGGTGTTCGTAATGCGAAACGGCAAAGTCTACAAGAACGTCGCCCGCACGGCTTCGAAATGACGCGGCGCTATTGCCTGACGTTGGACCTGAAGGACGATCCGGAATTGATCTGCGAGTACCGGCGGCATCATCAGGCGGTGTGGCCTGAGGTTGCGGATAGCCTGCGGCAGGCCGGAATACTGGACCTGGAATTGTATCTATTGGACACGCGTCTGGTCATGGTCCTGGAGGTCGACGAGAGATTTTCGTTTGAGGAGAAAGCCAAACTCGACCGCGACAATCCCAAGGTTCAGGAGTGGGAGCAGCTCATGTGGAATTTCCAGAAACCATTGCCGCGAGCGAAACCGGGTGAGAAATGGATTCTCATGGAAAGTGTTTACAAGTTCCAGGCGAGGCCTTGAGCAGAATCACGCGGCGCGTTTGCTCCTCCACTTGCGTTAAAGTAGCGATATTGTGAGATCACAAACCGTTCAGCAACTCGCGCAACAGGCATTGGCTTCCCAGACCTTCAATAACGGTTCGGGCGTTCCGCGGCGGCCCTTTGGACGCGCGGCGGAAAGCGTTTCGCTGCTGTGTCTCGGCGGCTGGCACGTTGTCGCGAAGCCGGCGCTGGAGAAAACAGACGAGCGCGAATCCGTCCGCATCATGCATGCCGCTATCGACCTGGGCGTCGATTTCTTCGACAACGCCTGGGAATATCACGACGGCTATGCGGAGGAGGCGATGGGCCGCGCGCTGGCGATCGACGGCAAGCGCAAGCAGGTATTTCTGATGACCAAGAATTGCGAGCGCGATTACGAAGGGTCGCTCCGCCATCTCGAACAAAGCCTGCGCCGGTTCCAAACCGACTACCTGGATTTATGGCAGTTCCACGAGCTCTCCTACGATAACGATCCGGATTGGTTGTTCGAGCGCGGCGCGGTGCGGGCGGCGGTGGAAGCTCAGCAAGCGGGGAAGGTTCGATATATCGGATTCACGGGTCACAAGGATCCGCGAATTCACTTGAAGGCGCTGGGGATGCCGCATGCCTGGGATGCCTGCCAGATGCCGATCAACGTGATGGATTCGCAGTACCGCAGCTTTCTCAACCAAGTGATTCCGGTAGCCCACGAAAAGGGCGTCGCGGCGATCGGCATGAAGAGTTTCGGAGGCGGATGGCCACGCGGCCGGGTTCTTGAAAACATGAACGTCGATCCGGCGGACATGCTGGGATTCGCGCTCAGTCAGCCGGTGACCAGTCAGGTGGTCGGCATCACAACCATGGAACAGTTAGAGTTCGCGGTGAAAATCGCACGCACGATCCCGATGCCGGATGAGGCGCAGAACGCTCTCATGCAGCGGGTCCGCGTAGAAGCGGGCGATGGGCGTTACGAAAGCTTCAAGTCGACGAACGAGCACGACGGGCCACATCACCGGCGGCAGCATGAATTTGCGTTCGCGCGGACTTAGCTCGGACCCTACCTCACCGCGACGTTACGAACCTTCGTCCAGCGTGACTTGCCGCCGGGACCTTCGATATACAAGATTCACGGTGTATTCGCCGGCTTTTTGGTACTGATGAATGGGATGCTGCTCGGTCGAACTGGTGCCGTCGCCGAAGTCCCAACGCCACGATGTGATCTTGCCGGTGGATTCGTCCTGGAAAGCCAGCAGCCGGCGATCCATGTCGAGGATCTTGAACGACCAGTGGGCATCGATCGGCTTCTGAAATTGCGGTTCGAGCGGCATCAGGCGGAATGCGACCAGCTCGTCGGCGTTGCCGTACATGTGCTCGGTGTGGGAGAGGTTCCAGAATCCCTTGTAGTCTTTCTCTTCGGGACCGTCGTAATCCAGCACCGCCCAGGACATGCCGATCAGCTTGTTCTCGACCAGCTTCGAGACCACGGCGCGCTCCGGTCCGTCGGCGGGCGCGTAATCGAACGGCGTAATCCAGAACTCAAGAATCAGCTTGCCGGATTCGCCGTGCTTGAAATTGTAGTTGTAGGCCGCATTGGCCCACGGCAGTTCCTTGATCCACGGCTGGGCGCCCCACACGAAAGCCCAGTCGCGCTCCGGCGCGGGCGTGAAGATGTGATAGTTCTGCGCGTGCACGCCTTGCAATTGGAAGAACGCATCGTCGCCGATCAGTTTCGAATTCGGTTGCAGCGCGGTGATCAGCGGCCCGCCGGAGAGATCGCCATCGACGACTAACTCGAAAATGTCGTTGTGGCGGCTGTGATCGTTGAAATCCCAAAAATTATCGTAGGCTTCGTACAGGAAGTACAGGCGATTGAGACCCTTCACCCAGCCGACTTTGACTTTGACGTCGAGGTCTTTCTTGTCGTAGTTGAAGCCGCGACCTTTTACGGTCTCCTTGAGCTGATCCATGCCGATCGCGTAGGATTCCGGGACCATGGACCAGTCCGACGGGTCGCCGTCGATGCGCGGAATCTTGTCGGCCGGAAACTGAAATACTTTGAATTCGACGCCCGGCCGCGCGAGGGCGAATCCGGTGACAGCGAGAACGAGCATCAGCGCGACCGCGCTCGCCAGGATTACGATTCCACGGGTGAGTTTCATAGATTCAGCGTCAATTCTACGCTATGCCGGGACACGGCCAGGGCGGCGCAGCCGAACTATTGAAGGTGCAATTCCGCGGGAGGGTTTTCCAGGGCGTGGCTAAAATTCAAACCTAGAATGTATTTGCATCCGCGGGACGCCATGTGACGCACCGAGGCAGATCCGCCCAAGTTGATCTGTTCCGCACGCAGCAAAAGGGCGGACATGACGGGGATCGGCTCCGTCATCTCGACGCGCAGACCTTCCTGCGACAGGTCAAGGCACTTCGCTTTCACGAACCGGGAAAGTCCACGTTCGTCTTGCCAGGAAATACGCACCGCGCCCGTGTACGATACGCGGGGGTGGCGGCGATTTTCTCTCCTGGACAACATCAATTGCATTATCAGTGAGGCTGGAAAAGTAAGCCACTGCCATCTTTGTGTGAAAGTTTTAGTACTGGGAGCAAAGTTTCGTTCTATGCGGCCTACCCAAAGGACCTTAGATATTGGTGCTAGAATCCCACGTGGAGGCAGAATGAAATTCTTATCGGGGCTTTTACTAGGCGGCTTACTCTGCGGAGGAGCCTGGACGCTGTCCGCGCAAAACGAGCGCGCCATGCATCCGCGAATTGCGACGGCGATCGCCGCTTTGAAGGATGCGCGCGCATACATGGAAGCGGCGCCGCATGATTTCGGCGGCCACAAGGTGGATGCCATTCGCGCTACCGACAACGCCATCCGGCAATTGAATCTAGCCCTGGCCTATCGCGGACGCGCCGACCGGCGTTAAACCGGCGACCGGCGGAAGCTGCTGCCGCACTTACTTTTTCTCAAACTGAAACGAACAGGGACGGCCTTCCACTCGGGTGCCGGTCCCTGTGGTTGTGTTGAAGTGCGCCTCGATGTTGTAGCTATATTCGGTGCCCCTTGGCGTATCGCGCCCAGGCACGAATTCTTTCGATCCTGTACGGCCGGTGGCGTACAGTTTACCGGTGCCGTCCGGGCTCACCGTCCCCTCGATCAGCAAGGAACTTGGTTTGCCCTCCTCACCGTGCAGTCCGCGGAAATTGCCGTTCTTCACTTCGCTGACGAACCGGTAGGAGTAACCCAGAGCATCCCTCGCCCCCTGGCAGGAAACGGTGGTCTGCCACTTGCCGTCGAAAGGCTGCTCCGCAAGCGCGAGACCCGGCAAAACTATCAGGGCGAGCAGCCGTCAAAAGTCCGATTGGCTTCAGCATGACCTTCCTCCGTGGACTGGATGCTGAGCGTAATTATACCCAACGCTTACTTGGCCAACGCTGGCAGGGTCGTGTAGGTGTGAGCGGCGACGGCAGGGACTCGAATTCCTAACGCGCCGATCTTGGCGCCTGCGGGAACGTCGAATTCAATGGTGCCGCGGATGTTCGCTGTGGCAGGATAGCGGTCGGTCACCAGTGTAAATGCGTAGTGGCCGTTCGCGCTTAAGGCGATGGTGTCGGTTGCAATTGTGGCTCCGGTGCTGTCGCGCACCGTAACCGGAACATTCACCTGCTGCGCCGAGACCGCGTTGACCGCGATACCAGTAGCGGTCCCATTGGTGTTGTCGAACGCAATGAGATAGGCGTTTGCGCTACGGCTTTCCAAAGGCACCACGGCTTCCTGCCCGTTATGGCGAAAAATCACAAATCCGCTCACGTGCCCATTGGTGCTTAGTTGCGCCGAGCCTGTGAGGAGTTGCGGCGCTCCGCTGCTGACCATTAATAGCGTCGCCCCGGCTGCCAGCGATTGCATCACCGAAGGAACCGTGCTGACGGAACCCGTTTGCGGGAATGAGAGCGGCAGAGACATCGGCGCCCCCGTTTGATCGCGCGAAAAAACTTAACGTGGCCTGCGCCGCGCTACTGCCGGTGTTCACCAACACGAAAGTGGTTTCCCAGCCGTCGCCGCCGGAAGCCAGATGCGCGATGCTCCCGCCTCCGGTTCCGACGTTCGCCAAAGGCGGAATGGTGGTGAGCGCATTGTTCGGCGGCGAGAAACGAATGCCCAGCACGCTGATCTGCCCGCCTGCCAGCGTATCGAATTCGATAGTGCCGCGCTTATTGGCCGTCACCGGGAATCCCGCGGCGGGATCGGATAGCACGAAGGCAATATGGCCGTTGCCTCCGACCGAAATCGTGGCGCCGGCGGGACCGATCGGCGCGCCGCTATCGTCGCGAATCACCACTGGAATAGTGGCGGCTTGTGCCGAAACGTTATCCACTGCGACGCCCAGCACCAAGCCGCCGGTGTTGTCGAAGGCCAGTACGTAGGAACTCGCGTTCCGCGTTTCAAGCGGCACCACGGCTTCCTGTGAGGTCACCACCTGGTGGAAGATCGCGAAGCCATCCACTGGACCTGTGGCCGCCAGTTGAACTGAGCCCTGCAATACCGGCGGCGTTTGCGGACCCGCTGTGTCCAGGATCAGCGAGGAATTCGCAGTCATCGTGCGGTCGAGCGAAGCAGCCAGTTCCGCACCCGCGGCTGATGGCTGCTGCGGAAATCCTAACGGAACCGCCAGGGGACCGTTCCCGCCAGGGTCGCTCGAATCTCCGTACAAACTCAGGCGCGCCGTCGCCGAGGCGGAGCCCTTGTTGACCAGCGTGAACGACGTGGTCCAATTCTCCTCGGCCGCCAGATGCGGCATGGAGCCGATGAAATTCAGTCCGGAGATAGAAGCTGCCTCTTGATCGATCGTAAAAGTTTCCTCGGCGATGGTGAACGAGTTCGACAGATCGCCGCCGGAGTTCGCCGCCACCTGGAAGGTAACCGTGCCGGGTCCGGTTCCGCTCCCCGCGCTGGTAATCGTGACGCCCGGCGGCGGAGTGCCTATGGTCCAAGGGCATCCGGCGCCGGTGGCAATATTGATCGTTCCAAATCCGCCCGCCGACGTGAAAGACTGACCTCCGATACTGAGCGAATAATCGCACGTCAGATCAAGATGCGCCTGCAGAATGTCCGCGGACAATGCGGCGGCGTTCGCGTGGAAGACCTCGATATATTGCGCGCGCAGAGGACTGGATTGTCCCAGGGGATAGATCCCGGTCTGAAGCAACTGGAGGTAGGTTGGCAACGTGCAGGTTATCGAAGTTGTGATCGGCTCGGAACAGCCTGCTCCTTGGTTGCCCAAATATTCGTTGGTTTGAAAAGCGGCCAGAGTGCCGTAACTTTGAACGGAGTTGGTGACCACGGTGGACGCGGCGACACCCGGCATCAGGAAATCGAACTGCACCACCAGGCGATTCCCCAGCAGTTGGCCGCCCGACATCAGCAGCGGTTCGTCCTCATCTCCAATTTGGCCTGTGATTGCGGACCCATTCTCCGCGATCCCGGGAAACGCATCGTTAGGAATGATCGACACCGCGAAGGATTTATCGGGGAAGCTCTTCGTGAAAGAACCCAGCACCGCGTTCCATGCTTGCAGTAACAACGATGGACGGTAGCCCGCCTGCTGCCATGTGGCGATGGAATTCGAGACACAGGCGAGCCCGGTGGATGCGGCAGTTTCAGCCGGCAGGCGCAGCTCTTCGGTGGTGCGGTTGATACCCGTGATCCGCACCAGGGAGATAGCGCTGTATGTGCCCGCCGCCTTGAGATGAGCGGAAACCGCCGCCAGCATGGCGTCCCATTGAGTAAGAAACGCCGGATCCCAGGGTGCGGCGAGATTGACGGTATCGCACACGCCGGTCGATCCGCCATGTGGCGACACTGTGAAATTCAGCTCGGTAGCTCCCGCGCCCGTAGGAGCGGATTGGAACAGCCAGGCAGGGGTGGAAGCACCGGCCGGAATGACTAGGTCGATTTTTTTGCCGAGCGCGGATACTTGCCCGATCCATTGATCCAACAGCGCGAATTGATACTGGCCCAGCGCAGGTTCAATGGCATCCCACCCGATGACGATCGCGACTCCATCCACTCCCGGCACGCTGAAGGATGCGGTCAATTGATTCGCAGTGCCGGTGGTAATTTGCGATACATCGTTGGTGTAAACGTAGACGCCACGCAAATCGGCAGGAGGATTCTGCGCCTGCGCGGTTGAGCGTATCAAGGCAATCGCGAACAAGAGCGCAGCGTAGACAGGTCTCAGCTTCATTTCTTAGCCAAAATAGCGTGCTCCGCGGCCAGCGTGCAATGTCTCCCGCGAGGTGCCTGCGGTTCCAATCACCAAAAATCATAAAAATAGGAGCCGTGGACTACCGGCTCCTATCGTGGATTTCTATGGTGCGGAGGAGGGGACTTGAACCCCTACGAGATTGCTCCCGCTAGCACCTCAAGCTAGTGCGTCTGCCAATTCCGCCACCCCCGCAGGTGGTAACTCAAATATCGGATTTCGTGTCAGCCGTTCGGCCTACTTTTTCTTCTCTGGTGGCGCCTGATTGAGAGGAACTTGGATCGGTTCGGGTAGCGCCGTCCTTGCCGTTCACGCTGGGGGTCACCGTCATAGGAATGGTGGGACCAGCCGGAGCAGCGTTCTTTTGCTGCGTCACCGGAACCGCCTTCTGGAAGATCGCCGGGGAGGCCTTGCCGGCGCGCGTCGACATAATGGAGAGCGTCAGCGAAGTCACCATAAACAAGGCCGCTGCTATGGTGGTGGCCTTCGATAATACCGTGGCCGAACCGCGCGGACCAAATACTGTCTGCGATCCCATGCCGCCGAACGCACCAGCCAGATCGGCCGCCTTGCCGCTTTGCAGCAGCACTACGATGGCCAGGAACAAACACACAATGACGTGCACAATTGTAATTAAAATGGTCATACGGCGATCCCAGGAAAGAAAATCTTAACCCCCATCGTAACACGGGTCCGGTCCCGCGGCGGATCGGCCAAACCCTATCATTTATAAGCCGGGATGCCCGTGACCCGCTCCCCGATCACCAGCGCGTGTATATGATCGGTGCCTTCGTAGGTCTTGACGGTTTCCAGATTACACATGTGGCGCATGATCGGATACTCGTCCATGATGCCGTTGGCGCCTAGCAGGTCGCGAGCCGCGCGGGCGCAATCGAGCGCCATGGCCACGTTGTTACGCTTCAACATGGATATGTGCGCCGCATCCGTCTGCCCCCGATCCTTGAGCCGCCCGACATGCAGAGCCAACAGTTGCGCCTTCGTGATTTCCGTGATCATATCGGCGAGCTTCTCCTGCACCAATTGATGCGAGGCAATGGGGCGTCCCTCGAATTGCTTGCGCAGCACGGAATAGGAGCGCGCTGTCTCATAGCAATCCATGGCGGCGCCGATCACTCCCCAGCCGATGCCGTAGCGGGCCTGCGTCAGGCACGACAGCGGAGCGCGCAGTCCCTTGGCTTGCGGAAGCAACGCACTATCGGGCACGCGGCAATTATGGAACGCGAGACTCGAAGTCACCGACGCCCGCATCGACAGCTTTCCGTGTATTTCGGAGGCAGTGAACCCAGGAGTCCCGCGCTCCACCAGAAATCCACGGATGCCATCCTCGGCGCGGGCCCACACCACGGCGAAGTCCGCCACGCTGCCATTAGTGATCCAGGTTTTCTCGCCGTCGAGCACCCATTCTGAACCGTCGCGCCGTGCGGTGGTCAGCATACCCGCGGGGTTCGAACCGAATCCGGGCTCGGTAAGTCCGAAGCACCCGATAGCCTCTCCGGCTTGCAGCTTGGGGAGCCAACGCTGCTTCTGTTCGTCGCTGCCGAAGGTCAGGATCGGATACATCACCAGCGCGCTCTGCACGCTGACAAAGCTGCGCAGGCCGGAGTCGCCGCGCTCGATCTCCTGCATCACCAGCCCGTATTCCACGTTGTTCATCCCGGCGCAGCCATAGCCGTCGAGGTTCGCGCCCAGGAAGCCCAGGCGGCCTAACTCGGGGATGAGTTCTGAAGGGAAGCGTCCCTCGCGAAAGCAATCGCGGACCAGCGGCGCGACACGCTCGTCGACGAACTGGCGCGCGGTTTGCCGCACCAGCAGTTCCTGTTCGGAGAACTGCGAGTCGATCATTAAGTAGTCAACGCCGGGGAATCGGGGCATGCGGGTTTATTTTAGCGCGCGGCCCGGGGCGCCGCCCATTATCGGCGCGTTTGGCGGGCGAAATTTCCGTGTAGGCGTGGTATCGTACCGGAGAGAGCAAAGCTATCTCAATAAGGAGGGAAGCATGACTCGTATTCTGGCGCTGCGGCGCTTATCCCTGGCCGCACTGGTGGCCGGTTCGTTCGTATGGCTCGGTGCGGTGCAGGCCGACGTCGATCCTTCGGTCGCAAGTTTCGTGAATCTGAAAGATGTTAAGTGGAAGGAAAACGCGAGTGGCTCTGCCGCGTCATTCCTGGTTTCCGGCGATCCCACTAAAGAAGGAAGCCTGTACGTTCAACTCATGAAGTGGCATCCACACCACAACAGCACGCCGCATTTTCATCCGCACGACCGCTTCATCACGGTTCTCTCGGGGACCTGGTGGGTAGGCACGGGCGCGAACTACGATATGAACACCACCACGCCGATGCACGCTGGCGCGGTCGTCACGCATTATGCGAACGGCATCCACTATGATGGCGCCAAAGATGAAGAGGCGGTGCTTGAGATCGTAGGAATTGGAACCGCCGCGTCAAAACCTGCCCCCGGCTTTAAGCCGGAATAGTCACCAAAATTAGGGAGCGACACTCTTGCTTTTTTGCGGGCCGGGCGAATCCGGCCCGCACGGGCTCTACGGACTTTCCGGGATACTAAGGAGTGGTTTGCACTGCCTCCCGGTAAGTTTGAACACCGGCATCGACGGCGGCGCTCAAATTGTCCGCGTTCTGTTTGATCACTTTTTTCCCGCGATTGATTGCTTCCGACGCGGTGTCGCGCGCGTTCGCTGCCCGCGACGCCACATAATCTGTGCTCTCCCCGGCCTTCGAACGCAGGAACTTACGCGTGTCCGGTCCCGATTTCGGAGCAAGCAGCACGGCCGCCGCTGCGCCCAGTGCGGCTCCGATTCCAAAGTATACAAATTCGTTTGAGTCCATAGTTATTTTTACTCCTCCGCGTTGATGCTGCACTTCGCAGGCCATCGTGTCCGGATGGCGCTGGCAGCCCGAACTCGGCCGAATGGTACTAAAACTGCATCGGCGTAGAGTAAGCCCGGTGTAGGCGAGCGTAGCCGCTTTCCATTAGGTTGAAGGGAGAAGTCACATGCTAGGTTACGGATTAGCTGGACCCGTTATTGTCATTATGTTGGTGGTGTGGTTCGTGCACGGTTTGTAGGCTACTGACTTTCCATGTGAGTCATGATATTGGCTCTCTGTGGATTCCTGCTGGCGGGGAGCGCAGGCGCATTCTTGTTCTACGTTTCCACCTTGTCGAAACAGCGGCGGCGTGTCGTCGCGACGGTCCATAGTCATTTGACCGGCAGCGGTCAAAACTCGCTGAGGATAGACCGGGACTGATCAAGCCAAAGTTTTTTGCGAAGATTGAAGCTTGATCCTCAGACGGGTTCGGGACGCCATCTTCGGAGTTGCCGTGGCGGCGATAGCGCTGACACTTTGCCCCACGCCGGCGGGAGCGCAGTCCTCCGCCTACCAAATCCTGCGAACTAAGGATGGCAAGCCGGATCTGAGCGGAATCTGGCAGGTGCTCAGTACCGCAAACTGGGATTTGCAAGCGCACGCGGCGCAGGCTGGACACGTGGTTGCACTCGGCGCGCAAGGGGCTGAACCGGCCGGCATCGGCGTCGTCGAAGGAGGCGAGATTCCCTATCTCCCGGCGGCGCTGGCGCAGAAAAAAACCAACTACGAAAAGCGTTTCACCGATGACCCGGAAATAAAGTGCTACATGCCGGGAGTGCCGCGCGCCACTTATCTGCCGTTTCCCTTTCAAATTTTGCAGAGCCAGAAGGTGATCCAGATCTCCTACGAATTCGCGGCCGCCGCGCGGACGATATTCATGCAGAAAATGCCGCCCGCCCCGCTCGATTCGTGGATGGGGCAATCGGTTGGACATTGGGAGGGCGACACATTAGTAGTAGATGTAACGGGTCTGGTCGACCAAACCTGGTTCGACCGGGCAGGGGATTTCCATAGCGATGCGCTGCACGTCGTCGAACGTTATACGCCTGTCAGCCGCGACGTGCTGAAGTACGAAGCCACTATTGAAGATCCGAAAGTGTTTTCGCGCCCGTGGAAAATCAGCATGCCGCTTTACCGCCACGTGGAGAAAGATGCCAGGCTAATGGAATTCCGTTGCGCGCAATTTGTCGAAGAACTTTTGTACGGCCAGTACCGCAAGACGCCCGCCACGTCGAAGTAGGGCGTGGCGAAGGAGTGCTATGAGATTTGCGATCCTCATCATCATCACCATCGGCGCAGCGTTCGGGCAACCTGCGGCGAAAAAGGCGTGGACTGCGCCGCGCACACCGGACGGCCAGCCGGATCTGCAAGGAATCTGGAACAGCGCCACCGGCACCCCCATCGAACGGCCCGATGAACTCAAGGGCAAGGAATTTTTCTCTCCACAAGAGGCGCGCGACTGGGAAAAAACCATGCAGGCGCGCAATCGCAAAGACGGCAAAGCGGACGACCCGGGAGTTCCCGGTACCTACAATGACGCGTTTTGGGAGATGGGGACCAAGGCTGCGAAGACCCTGCGAACTTCCATCGTGATCGATCCGCCGGATGGGAAAATGCCCGCGCTGACCCCTGCGGCGGCGGCCGTGCGGCAGCAGAAGATCGACAGGATTTTTCATCCCGATGGACCGGAGGATTTAGGCTTGGGCGATCAGTGCCTCATGTTCTCCACCGGCGCGCCGCCGATGCTGCCTTACAACTACAACAGCAACTACCGCATCGTGCAGACCAAGGATTACGTTGCGATCTACGTCGAGATGGTGCATGACACGCGCATTATTCCTGTCGTCAAGAGTATGGACGGCCGCAAGCATCTGCCTTCGAACGTGCGCCTCTGGTACGGCGATTCTATCGGCCATTGGGAAGGCGACACGCTGGTGGTCGACACCACCAACTTCATTCCCAAGAGTCAGTTTTATTTTCAGCTTCCTTATCAAGTCACCACCGGACCCATGGCTGACGAGAATATGCACGTCGTCGAGCGCTTCCGTAGGTTGGACGCCGATACCATCCTCTATCAATTCGATGTGGATGATCCGACCGTCTTTGTGAGGCCGTGGAAAGGCGAGTACACAATGTCGGCCGCGCCCGGGCCTATCTATGAATACGCGTGCCACGAGGGCAATTACGGTTTGCCGGATGTACTCAAGGGCGCGCGTGCCCAGGAGAAAGCCGCTGCGGCCGCCAAATAGAACGCTTAGTTTTTAGGCGCTTTAATCCGGCCTTCCCACAGAGCTCTTGTTATTCTCCTCGCAGGAGAACTCCATGATTTCCCAATCCGGACGCAGCGTGAACATGCGGGTATTTTTCCACGGCCTGGTATAAGTCTTGGGATCGTCAACCGTGATCTCGAGAGCCATGTGCCCCAGATCCTTGCGCGTCCAGCGCTGCGTGACATGCAACTGGTCGCTGTGCGGATGGCCGGCCGAATCCGCCTTGGTCTTGCCATTGAAATTCACGGTATCGATCACCAGCGTGTCGCCTTCCCAATGCCCCACGGAGTCGCCCGCCCAAGTAGCAATCTGCTTGCGATGCGGACGGCCGTCGATGGGCACCACCTGAAACCAGTTGTCGGTTTCAAAATCGAAAGAGACGTATTTATTGTTCTGCACCAGTTGAATCGGAAACGGTGCGCTGATGGAACGGAGCAGGCCATGGGGCAGGCAAGCTCCCGTCGCATCGCCATCTTCGGCGTTATAGTTTTTCCACTCGGCGAGTCCCCAGGCAGTGAACGGCAATTCCCCGGCGCCGACTTGATCGCGGCCGCTCTTGGACATGTCACCGACGAATGGATGGTCCCACACGCCGCTGAGGTCGGGCTTGCCGTCGGCCATGCGCGGCACCGGACCCTCGGGAGGTTTGAATCCGTCGCTCTGCGCGAACGCCGGAAGCGCCATCAGCGCCAGCAGCGCGGTTGAAAGAAAGACAGATCGCGAGCCCATGGAGAACCTCACTTGTACTCGTTATTGGACGAGCCTGCGAAGACGCTCTTGCCGTCGGGCATCTTCACGGAACGCGTGTTGCAGGTCTTCGAGCCGTCCTTCGCGAGCCAGCCATCCAGCGATACCTGGTCACCGGGCTTGAGCGAATCTTTGCTCCAGCCGGCCCGCGTGAGCGTGTTGGGGGCGCCGCCTTCGCACTGCCACTTCACAACGTTGCCGGCTTCGTCCTTCACATCCAAATACATCCAGATATGAGGGTTGGTCCATTCAACCTTGGTGATGGTGCCGTCGAGCTTGACGGGTTTCTTGCCATCGAACTCCGCCGCGAAGGAGTGATGCGCCAGCGCCGGGATAGCCGCCACACACGCCACGGCCGCAAGCATCGCAATCTTCATTTCCCTGAACCTCCACCGGAACGACGTTATCAACATAAACGTTAGCAACCGTGGCCGCTAGAGTCCAGCCCCGTGGAGCGCGGCCCGGATGTAGAATAAACCTGATACAGGGCACGCGTTTTGTGTTCTGGCCAGGTAGCTTCCATTAGGAGGGACCATGCTGAAGCACTATTCCGCGAGCATCGTTCTTGGAGCGTGCGCGTTCGCGGCGACCGCTGCCGCCGAGACAGATTCAAAAGTCGATTTCGGCCGCGACGTGCTGCCCTTGATCCGGCAAAATTGCATCGCCTGTCACGGACCCAACGTGCAGATGAACAACTTCCGGCTGGATCGCCGCAGTACCGCGATGCGGGGAGGCACGCGCTCGGTGATCGTGCCGGGCAGCTCGGCATCCAGCCGCCTCTACTTGCGGCTAAGCGGCGATCAGTTTGGGAGGCAAATGCCGCCTACGGGGGCTTTGAATCCCGAACAAGTGGCCGTGTTTAAGAACTGGATCGATCAAGGGGCCGAGTGGCCTGACGCGTTGGCGAACGATGTAGATCCGCCTCCCGCCGATGCGAAAGCAGTGCGGATGGTGATGGCGCTGCGATCCGGCGACGCCGCAACTTTCAATAAATTTGTTGCGGAAGATCCGAAGTCTCTTAACCTGCGCGGCCCCAACGGCTCGACCCCTTTCATGTTTGCGGCGCTCTATTCCGATGCTGCAACTGTTCGCGAGCTACTCGACAAAGGAGCCGACCCGAATCAGCGCAATGACGCGAACGCGACTGCTCTCATGTGGGCGGCGAACGATCTTGAAAAGACGCGGGTGCTGGTGGCGCATGGCGCTCAAGTGAACGCGCGCTCAAACGACGGGCGATCGGCGCTGGCCATCGCGGCGACTAAGGCCGGGGCTGCGCCCATCGTGAAGTTTCTGCTGGAGCACGGCGCAAATCCCGATCCGGCTGGTCCGACGGATACCGCCGCGCTTCATCAAGCCGCCGCGGCTGGGGACGCCGAAGTCATGCAACTGTTGATCGACCACGGCGCGCATCCTAAAGCCGCTGGCGAAGACACGTTGGCCGCCGCGATCGAAAACGATTGCAAGAAGTGCATTGAACTCGTTGAAAAGAGCTTCGATGCGAAGGCGTACAGCACTGCGCTGGTCGATCTCTCGATTCACAGCGAGCGCTATGACGGGATCAAATTTGCAGTGGAGCATGGCGCGAATGTGAAAGCGGCCGATGTCGAGGGCCGCACGCCGCTGCTGTTCGCGGCCAATTCCGACTTGCTTCCTTTGAATACCGTCAAATTGCTGATCGATCATGGAGCCGACGTCAATGCCAAAAACATCTACGGCAACACGCCGCTGTATTTGGCCAAACTGCACGGCGATACGCCGATTGTCGATCTGTTACTCAAATCCGGCGCCAAGCCGGAGCCCATCGCCGACCCGGCCCTAAAGTTTCAAAAGGCGAACACCATTCAGAGCGCCGTTGAGCGAGCCATCCCGCGCTTGCAACGCGCCGACATCAGCTTTTTGCAGCAGTCAGGCTGTGTCTCCTGCCATAACGAAGCCTTGACCGACATGACGCTTTCGACAGTCCGCAGCGCCGGATTCAAAGTCGACGAGCCGATGGCGGCGAAGGAAGTCAGCGGCGTGGCACAGTTCTTCGAGCTATGGCGCGACCGTCTGTACCAGGGCAATGCTCCGGGAGGCGTTGCATATTCGTTGGTTGGATTGCACGCCGAGCACTACCCGGCAGATCTCGTTACCGACGCGGTCGCTCGCTACATCGCGGTGAAGCAATTTCCCGACGGCCATTGGGGATACGGTTGCGGCGGCTCGCGGGCTCCGCTGTGTGGCGCGGAAATCTCGAACACGGCACTATCGATGCATGCCTTGCAATTTTACGCGCCCGTCACCGGCCGCGCCGAATACGACAAAGTCATTCAGATGGCCGGAGCATGGCTGGTCGAGGCGCCTTCGAAAACTAACGAAGATCGGACCTATAAAGTTTTCGGTCTGGCTTGGGCCAAGGCGGACAAACGCGCTCTTCAGCAGGCGATGAAGGAATTGCTGGCCACGCAGCGGGCCGACGGCGGATGGTCCGATATCGCCAGCATGAATAGCACGGCTTACGCGACCGGCGAGGCTATGGTGGCGCTGCACGAAGCGGGCTTGCCGGTGTCAGATTCCGCGTATCAGCGCGGAGTGAAGTATCTGCTGTCAACGCAGCTCGAAGACGGCTCGTGGTACATCAAGACGCATTCGCAGGCAGTGCAGCCGTACTTCGACGTGGGCTTCCCGCACGGGTTCGATCAATGGATTTCGGCGTGCGGCACTAACTGGGCCACGATGGCTCTGGCGCTGGCCGCGCCCGAGACGCATGCGGTTACCGCGCAGGTGGTGCGCTGATATGAAGCGCCTGTTAAGCGTCGGGTTGGTGCTGTGTGCATTGCCGGCCTTCGGCCATCACTCGTTCTCCGCCGAATACGATATCGACAAACCGGTCACCATCAAAGGAACGCTGACGAAACTCGATTGGGTGAATCCGCACGGCTGGATTTACATCGACGTGAAGGGCGAGGATGGCAAAGTCACCAACTGGGCCGTTGAATTCGGCGCGCCCAACGCTTTGCTTCGGCGCGGCTTGCGCAAGACGGATTTCCCGGTCGGCGTAGAGGTGACGGTGAAGGGATACCGCGCCAAGAGTGGAGGCCAAAACGTGAATGGCACCAGCGTCACACTCCCAGATGGGCGCAATCTCTACACGGGGTCGTCGGCGAATGGTCTGCCGACGGAGTAAAGCGGCAGTGAGAAAGTTGCCGTATTATTTCGGGTTGGTATTGTTCACGTGCGGCGTCGTGTGTGGGCAAGGGGCGATTCCCCGAACCGCCGAGGGCCATCCGGATCTATCGGGCATCTGGCAGGTCATGAATACCGCGGAGTGGGACATCCAAGCTCATCACGCGAGACCGGACGCTCCCGCGGGTCTGGGCGTTGTCGAAGGCGATGAGATCCCGTATCAAGCATGGGCGGCGGCGAAGAAGAAAGAGAATTTCGAAAAGCGCGCGACCGCCGATCCGCTAGCCAAATGCTACCTGCCCGGAGTGCCGCGACTCACTTATACCCCGCTGCCGTTTCAGATTTTTCAGACGCCCAAGCAAGTCACCATCTTCTATCAGTACGCGCATGCAGTGCGGCACATCTTCGCGAACGGAAGCAAGCATCCGGACGGCCACATCGACTGGTGGTTAGGGGATTCGCGCGCGCAGTGGCAGGGAGATACCTTGATCGTGGACGTGACCGACTTCAACGATCTGACCTGGTTCGACCGGGCGGGGAACTTCCACAGCGATGAGTTGCATGTGGTGGAACGCTATACGCCGTCGGATGCGGATCACATCAACTACGAAGTCAGCATTGAGGACCCGAAAGTGTTCATGCGGCCGTGGAAGATGAACATGATCCTCTACCGTCACAAGGAAAAGAATTTCCAATTGCTGGAGCATGAATGCTACGGCTTCGACTATGAGCAGTATTATCCGTGACTGAGGCCAGCATGAATCCACGATCTCTCCTTGCGACAGTTTTGGCCGGTGCGTTTGCCGTGGCGGCGGTGGTAGTAGCGGCACGGGCGCAGAACGCGGCAGTGGACAAGACCCTCTCCGCGGAGTCGAAGACTACGGGCCCGTGGGTTCCAGCACGATTGCCCGATGGACAGCCGGATGTGCAAGGTTTCTGGTCCGCGGAAGTAAGCGGAACGTATTCGCTGTTGAATCCGCGAAAGGGCGGAACGCGCCTCAAAGAGCAGTTGCTAGAGAAGGCGGGGAAGAAGGCGCCGACCAACCCAACGCGCATCGTCGATCCGCCGGATGGGCAAGTTCCGTATCAGCCTTGGGCGCGTGCCAAGCAGCAAGAGATTCAAGCCAACATCGATCAACCAACGGCGCAGAGGCATATCGATCCACAGGCGCGCTGCCTGCCCAACGGGCCGCTGCGATCGCCGCTATGGTCGACTTACGAGATCATGCAATCCCCCGGATACCTGGTGTTCTCCTACGAGACCACGCACATGTATCGCATCGTCGCGCTGGATGGGCGGCCGCACCCGAGCCAGAATGTGAAGCTGTGGATGGGCGATTCGAAAGGGCATTGGGAAGGCAACACACTCGTCGTCGACGTCATGAACAACAATATGAAGTCGCGCTTTTCTACTGAAGGCGATTTCGCGAGCGACAAGGGGCACATCGTCGAGCGCTACACTTTCCTGGATGCGAAGACCATGGAGTATCGCGCCACCATCGAAGATCCCAGCGTGTATACGCGTCCGTGGACCGTTGAAGCGCGGATGATTCGCATCCACACCAAAGACCCGGATTACGAAGTATGGGAAGACGCCTGCCACGAAGGCGAGAAGAACGCCGACGGGTTGATTCAGGCGGCGCCTGACAAGAAGTAGGGTCCTCTTAATCGAGCTGGGCTTCCTTTAGCCAGGCGACCAGAGCGCCGGTCCAGGCCGCGGAGGTCTTACCGGACTTCTGAATTCCGAATCCGTGGCCGCCGGAGGAATAAATGTGCAGCTCCGCGGGGATCTTGGCGGCGCGCAACGCGGCGAAGAAGCGTCCCGCATTCTCGGCAGGATTAACAGTCGTATCGTCATCGGCCGCCACGATAAACGTGCGCGGCATCGCCGACGTGACGCTTAGCGACGCCGGGATCGCCGGGTAACCCAGCACCAGGAAATCCGGACGGCTATCGGCAGGCGCGATCATTCCCATCATCGCCGCCAGATGTCCGCCAGCCGAGAATCCCATCATGCCGATGGCTCCGGGCTTCAGGTTCCACTTGGCTGCGTTTTCGTGCATGATGCGCATCGCCGATTCGGCGTCTTCGAGTGCCACGTGAATCCGGTCCGCGACCTCGTGGATATCGCCCTGCGCGCTACCGCGCATGCTGCCCGGCAACCGGTACTTCAGCACCACTGCCGCGATGCCAATCGTGTTCAGCCAGCGTGCGATATCGTGGCCCTCTTTGTCGATGGCCAGGTGCTGATACCCGCCGCCGGGGCAGATCACGACGCCGGTTCCGTTGGCTTTTTCCTTGGCAGGCAAATACACGGTAATGGTTGGCTGATTGACGTTGCTAATTCCACGGTCGATAACGCCGCCTTTGCCGCGTTCCTCGATCTTCTCCGCGGGAGCGGACGGGTCGACAGGGTTCTTCAGAGGCAGCGAAATAACCTCTTGCGCCAACAGGGGCAGGGTGAGGAACAACAGGGGCCACAGTTTCATGTGAACCAGGATACTGCCAATTGCAAGTCTCGTGTGGCGCGGGTTAGAAATGCCGCGAGGACAGCGTGAGATCCGACAGCGCGGCGACGCGCACCGGATCGTTCACGTAGAGGGCGGCGGCGTATTCGGTGCCTATGGACAGGCCCAGGTGGCGGGCGGCGGAGAGGCGGAGGTCTATGTAGCCGCGCGTTTGCAATTGGCCGGCGTGGCATTGCATGGTGGATTCCCATTCTTTTATCACTTCGGTTATGTCTATTACTATGTCGGGGGGGCCGAATTCTTTGGTAATTGTGTAGTAATAGAGCGCCGTTATTGTGTGTGGGGCGGTGCCTTTTAGGGAAAAGCCTCTTAGGAATTCTAATCCGCCGTAGCGGGCGAAGCGGGAGGCGTCGCGGACCAGGTGGCCTACTACGGCGTGGTCGGGGTGTTGGTTTTCTGCGGTGTGGGGGGCTAGGACGATTGCGGCTGGAATTTGCGGATTTCGTAGGCTAGTTTGAAGGCGTTTTCGGGGGCGCGGAGGAAGTGGCAGTCGCCTCCGAAGTCCAGGAAATCGATTTCGGCTCCGATTAGTTTGGCGGCGGCGCGGGCTTCGGATTCGCGGGAGTCGGGGGTGCCGTTGGTGCCGGCTTCGCCTCTCGAGAGAACCAGAAGTTTGACGTTGTTGCCTTTGCGGACTTCCTGAATCAGGACGTGGGCGCAGCCGAACTCGATGTCATCGGGGTGGGCGCCTACTGCAAGGATGTTCATGATTTACCAACTTGTCGGCTAGCTGGGTGAAGGTGCGGACGCAGACTCCGGTGGGGCCTTTGGCTAAGTTGGGCGCGGACTCGTCGAGCCAGCCGGTGCCGGCGATATCGAGGTGAACCCACGGAGTGTCTTCGGCGAATTCGCGGAGGAACCAGGCGGCGGTGATGGCTCCGCCCCAACGGGGGCCGATGTTGGCGAGATCGGCGAAGGCGCTTTTGAGGAGCTCGCGGTAATCGTCATCGAGGGGCATGTGCCACATGTTTTCGCCTTCTTCTTTGGCGGCGGCCAGGACGCGGGCTAGCATGGCTTCGTTGTTGGTGAAGGCTCCGGTGTGGACGTGGCCTAGGGCGACGACGATGGCTCCGGTTAGCGTGGCGGCGTCGACCAGATGGGTGCAGCCGAGTCGCTTGGCGTAGGTGATGGCGTCGTTCAGGATGAGGCGGCCTTCGGCGTCGGTGTTCAGCACTTCGATGGTTTTGCCGGAGAGCGATTTGACGATGTCGCCGGGGCGCTGGGCGCGGCCGCTCACCATGTTCTCGACTGAGGGGACGAAGGCGGTAACCGGGATGGCGGGTTTTAGTTGCGCGATGGCGCGCATGGCTCCGAGGACGGCGGCGGCGCCGCACATGTCGTACTTCATTTTCTCCATGTCTTGCGCGGGCTTGATGGAGATGCCGCCGCTGTCGAAGGTTACGCCTTTGCCGATCAGGGCGAGGTGATCGGCTGGATTTCGAGGGCGTGGCGGGGACGTATTTGAGGACGATCAATACGGGCGGCTCGTCGCTGCCTTGCGCGACGCCCAGCAGCGAGCCCATGCCTAATTGCTTCATGCGATCGCGGTCCAGGACTTCGATGTCGAGGCCGAAGTCGTGGGCGATTTGTTCGGCTTGCTTGGCGATGACGGTGGGGGTCATCAGGTTGGCGGGTTGGTTGCCGAGGTCGCGGGCGAAGTTTTGCGATTCGGCTAGGATTACGCCGCGTGCGAGGGCTGCTTCGAGGGCGGCGGGATTGCGCGGGGGCTACCAGCGGAGAAGGACTCGAGGGGCTTGGCGTCGCTCGAGGGCTTGTTCATGTCGGGTTCGTAGTTGCCTAGGATGGCGCCTTCGACGGCGGCTTCGGCGGTGACAGCGTCGCGTCGCCGGATAGCATCCAGGCCAGTTTCTTTACGCCTTTTTGTTTGACGGCGCGGACTACGGAGCCGACGGCTTTGCGCAGGGACCGCGGCATTGAACTTTTCTTTTTTGCCTCCGCCGACGGCGATCAGGCGTTTGGCTTTCAGGCCTTGCGGCTGGTGCAGCGTGGCGGTCTCGCCGGGCTTCCCGCTGAATTCGCCGGAGGTGCGCATTTCGTCCAGCCAGGTTTTGACGTGCGGCGACTCGCTGTCGCCATCTTCGAACAGCACGACGGCTACGGCATCGGCTTCCACTTCATTCAAGGGTTGATAGATGAGCTTGGTTTCCATGAGTCTCTTATTCTTTACGCTCTTCTCATCGGCGAATTTCTTGGCGCTGCGGCGCATGCCGGCGCGGGCTTCGTCTTTCATTTCGCGTTCGCGTTCGCTTTCGCGCTTGTCGTGCAGCTTTTTGCCGCGGCCGACGGCTAGCTCTACCTTAATCAGGCCGTGTTTCAAATATAGCTTGGTGGGGACCAGGGTGAGGCCTTTTTCGCGGATGGTCTTCTGCATTTTGACGATCTCTTGCCGATGCAATAATAGCTTCCTGCGGCGGACCGGCTCGTGGTTCATGATGTTGCCGTGGGAGTATTGGCCGATGTGGGCGTTGCAGAGCCAGGCTTCGTTGCCGCTGACTTCGCCGTAGGCGTCTTTGAGCTGGATTTTGCCGTCTTTGGCGGATTTGACTTCGGTGCCGCTGAGGACGAGGCCGGCTTCGATGCGGTCTGAGAGCGAGTAGTTATGACCGGCGGAGCGGTTATCGCTGAGGATTTTGATTTTTTCTTCCACGGATGGACCGGATCGGCGTCATAATTAGTGATGCCAAGTACTGGACAATGCCGAAGTTCCAGTGTACCATGGCGGCTGTTGATTAGTAGTCGGTAAGATAATGAAGCCAAAACACTTATTCGTATTTTTGCTGTTGATCTCTGGTGGTCTCCGGCTCGTATGCGAAGAACCGGAAAGGCGGACAAGCTGGTTAAAGACGGCATGGCGGCCGAGGCCCGGGGGGACTGGGACAAGGCGCTCGACCTGTACGAGAAGGCAGTGGACACTGGACCCGAGCGACATTGCTTACCTGGTGCCGATGCGCAAGGCGCGGTTTGAGGCAGGGCAGGCGCATGTGAAGGCCGGGCAGAAATTGCGCATGGAGGGCAAGCTCGAAGAGGCGGTGCAGGAATTCCAGAAGGCGCTGGTGGCGGATCCTTCGTCGGCGATTGCGATGCAGGAGATGAAGCGGATTCAGACGATGCTGGCGGCTCCGAAGACGGGGGCGCGGGTCGAGGATCGCGGGCTGACGCCGGCGGAGTTAGTGCGGCGGCAATCGCAGGACAAGGTGGATTCGATGGTGGGGCCTCCGGAGCTGAAGCCGATGACGGCGATCATTCCGGTTTTGAAGATGAACAATCAGCCTCCCAAGGTGTTGTATGAGACGGTGGCGAAGCTGGCGGGCGTGAATGTGGTGTTCGATTCGCAGTATGCGGCTCCGGCGCGGAATTTCAATGTCGACTTGAGCAATGCCACGGCGGATCAGGCGTTCGATTATCTGGCGACGCTGACGCACACGTTCTGGAAGGCGATCACGCCGAATACGATTTTCGTGGCGGAAGACAATGTCACCAAGCGGCGCGATTACGAAGACGAAGTGGTGAAAGTTTTCTACGTCACCAATGCGACTTCGGTGCAGGAGTTCCAGGAAATCGCGACGGCGATCCGCACGGTGGCGGAGATCCGGCGGGTGTTCACGTACAACGCGCAGCGGGCGATGATTGTGCGCGATACGGTGGATAAGGTCGCGCTGGCGGAGAAGCTGGTGCACGATCTGGATAAGCCGAAGTCGGAAGTTGTCGTCGATGTGATGGTGATGCAGGTGAACAGCGAGCGCACGCGGGATCTGGCGGCTACCATCGCGTCGGCGGGGACGGCGGGGTTGAACGTGCCGATCAACTTTGCCCCGGCGGGGACGCACGACTACCACCACTACCGGCACGACCGGCACTACTTCGACGCCGACCACGACGACTACGGGCAACACTGTTACGCTGGCGCAACTGGCGCACCTCTCGACCATCGATTTTTCGACCACGCTGCCGGGCGGGCTGCTGCAGGCGATGCTGAGCGACAGCCGGACGAAGGTGTTGAACAATCCGCAGGTGCGGGCGTCGGACGGGCAGAAGGTGACGCTGAAGATCGGCAGCCGCATTCCGTATGCGACGGGCAGTTTCCAGACCGAACACGGCGGCGGCGCTGGTGTCGACGCAATTCAATTACGCCGATGTGGGCGTCAACATCGATATGACGCCGCAGGTGCATTCGACCGATGAAGTCACGCTGCACATTGAAGTGACGGTGTCGAGCGTGCAGCAGTACATCAATATCGGCGGGATTTCGCAGCCGGTGATTCAGCAGAGCGCCAATGTCGCGGACATCCGCTTGCGCGAGGGCGAGGTGAATATTCTGGGCGGGCTGAGCCAGTCGCAGGACACTTCAGCTGGTGAACGGGATTCCGGGGCTGGTGAATATTCCGGTGCTGGGGCATACGCTTGTTCGGCAGCAATCATACGGACAAGATCAGAGCCGAGCTGATGATTGCGCTGGTGCCGCATATCGTGCGCACGCCGGATTATTCGGCGGAGAATCTGCGCGGCATTTACGCGGGGACGGATCAGGTGGTGAAGATCAATTACGCACCCGAAGGCGAGCGAGTCGTCAGGGATCGATTCTGCAACCGGGCGCGCCGGCAGTGAATGCGGTTGTGGCTGCACCGGTGCCTGCTTTCGCCTACTCCGGGGCTTGCGATCCGACGCCGGCGACGGTGCAGAGGGCGGCGATCATGCCGTTTCCGACGTCCGGCGGCGGTGAGTCCAGTGCCGGTGCCTGCGGCGCCACCCTGGGCTGCGGCGCAATGCCGGCGGGAGATCCGGTGAAGGTGAGTGTGCAGCCTTCGGCGATGCCGGCGCATGGCGGGACGCTGACGGTGAACGTGCAGGTAGAAAACGGCGCGAATTTGGGATCGGTGGCGCCGCTGCGCATTAAATACGATGCGGATCTGCTGCGGCTGGAGGATATCGCTCCGGGCGACATTTTCTCGAAGGGCGGAGGCGGGGCTACTTCGACGAAAGATATTCGGAATGATGCGGGCGAGGCTTCGATTACGATTTCGCGGCTGCCGGGGGCCGCGGGCTGTGTCTGGGCCGGGAACGCTGGCGGTGTTGACGTTCACGGCGATTGGGTCGGGCGAGGCTCCGCTGACGGTGGAAGAAGTGGCGTTGAAGGACGCGCAGTCGCAGGCGATGGGCGTGGTGGCTCCGGCGGCTTTGGGAGTGCGGATTCAATAGGTGCGTCATCCAGCGCAGCGGACGAATCAGCGCGGGCTGACGTTGGTGGAGCTGATTGTAGCTTTCACCATCATGGCGCTGCTGACGACCATGGCGGTGCCGCTGGCGCGCTACAAAGTGCAGCGCGATAAGGAACGGCAGTTGACGTTTGCGCTGCGCGAGATTCGCAAGGCGATCGACGATTATAAAGACGCGGCGCTGGCGGGGAAGATCGATATCAAGCTGGGTACGGAGGGGTATCCGGAGACGCTGGATCAACTGGTGGACGGGGTCAAGCTGCTGCAGGATGCGCAATGGCAAGAAGATCAAGTTTCTGCGGCGGGTGCCGCTCGATCCGATGACGAATTCGCGGGATTGGGGATATCCGCAGCATGCAGGACGATCCTAAGTCGCAGAGCTGGGGGCGGCAGAATATTTTCGATGTTTATACCAAGAGCACGGATCGGGCGCGCGATGGGACTCCTTATGCGGAGTGGTAACCCGGCCGGTTGCAGGCTTCGGCGCGGTCCCCGCGGCTACACGCTGATCGAGCTGATCATCGTTATGGCGATCATCTCGATTTTGCTGGCTACCGCCGTGCCGATGTATCAGAAGTCGCTGGTACGCACCAAGGAGAGTCTGCTCAAGAACAATCTGTTCACGCTGCGAACGGTGATCGACGAGTACACCTTCGACAAACAGAAGGCTCCGCAAACGCTGCAGGATCTGGTGGACCAAGGCTATCTGCGCGGCGTTCCGCTCGACCCGATGACCGGCAGCAACCAGACCTGGCGCGTCATCATGGAGGATGCCGTCTCCACCGTCGACCAGACCCAGCCCGGGATTTACGACGTCCACAGCGGGTCCGACCTGAAGAGCCTGGAAGGCAGTCCCTACTCGGAGTGGTAAGCCCGGACTGCGCCGGCTTCCATTACCGGCGGCCGTGCAAATTGGAACGGTAATACGGGCGAACCTCTGGGCGCCGCTTCCAAACGGTCACGGAACGCCAAAAGCGAACCAGCCAATTCCACATAGCTGAATCCTCCCCACCGGAAGCTATCACAAATGGGCGATGGCGTCACCCGGGTGGGATAATAGTTGGGGTGGGCTGTGGAAAACTCGGGCGATTCCAGTCCGCAGTGGTCTACGAAGAGACCCCTAGATATAGCGGCTCGCGCGCAAGAGCCCCCATCTGCGGTAGCCATAGTCCTTTACTTTCCTTCCGATTCAGTTTAGGATTGGGTTGTCCCCCCGAGATGCGTCTCTACTATATGGAGGGCTAGGTTTTGCTCCAGCTTAAGCGCGTCGATATCCAAGGCTTCAAGTCGTTCTACGACCGCACCGAGATGCGCTTCCACGGCTCCGGCATCGCTGCGATCGTGGGCCCGAACGGCTGCGGAAAATCCAACATCAGCGACGCCATCAGTTGGGTGCTGGGCGAGCAGAGCGCCAAGAGCCTGCGCGGCTCTCGCATGGAAGACGTGATCTTCGCCGGCACGCGCGAGCGCAAGCCGCTGGGGATGGCGCAGGTGACGCTGACCATGGTGGACCCGGCGGCTGCACACCGCGCTCCGGATCAGGCGCAGAACGGTCACGCCAACGGGAATGGTCACGCTCCGCACAAGCCTGCCGAGGTCACCATCACGCGCCGCCTGTACCGCTCGGGCGAAAGCGAATATCTGATCGACGGGCAAATCCGCGCGGTTGCGCGACATCCAGGAGCTGTTCAGCGGCACGGGACTGGGCCCGGAGAGCTACGCCATCATCGAGCAGGGCCGCATCGGCCAGATTCTTTCGAACAAGCCGGCCGACCGCCGCGCCGATCATCGAAGAAGCCGCGGGTATCGGCAAATACAAAACGCGCAAGCGTCTGGCCGAAGCCAAGCTGGAGAGCGCGAAGCAGAATCTTTCGCGCGTGTTCGACATTCTGGAAGAGGTCGGCCGCCAGGTGAATTCGCTGAAGCGGCAGGCCTCTAAGGCCAAGCGCTACGAAGAACTGCGCACGGAGATGCTGGCGCACTTGCGCCAGGCCGTCGCCGGGCCGCTTCCGCATGCTGGAACGCGAAGCCGCGAAGCTGGCGCTGGACCTGAATCAGGCGCAGACGCAATTTCCAGAGCCTCTCGGCCGAAGTGCAGAGCAAGGAGCAGGAATACGCGCGCACCCAGGAATCCTGCTATCAAGTGGACGCCGCGCTGACCGCGTCGCGCGCCCGCGTGGCCGAGCTGAACCTGGAAGCCGAGCGCACGCGCAGCCGCCTGGCGCTGCAGGCCAAGCAGATCGGCGCCATCGAAGAGCGCATGACCGCGGGCGAAGTCGAAACGCGCACTCTCGACGAGCGCGCAGCAGCGTGAATCCGCCGAACTGCGCCGGGCTTCAGGAATCCCTGGCCGCAATCGAAGCGCGATGCCGCCGCGGCGCGCGGGCTTCTGGAGACCAAATCGCAAGAGCGCGACGCTTTGCAGAACCATTTGCGGGAACGCGAACGGTCACTCGAAACCGCACGTCAACAAGTGTTGCGGCTGTTGAGCGAAGCTTCGGCGCTGCGCAATCAACTGGCGCAGGCCGACGAATATCTGGCCGCCATGGAGCGCGACGCCGCCCGCGCCCGCAAGGAAGAAGAAGGCGGCGTCGGGAGACATGGCCCGTCTGGAACTGACTCGCGCCGAGCTATCGTCGCGCCTTTCCGCGCGCCAACTGGAACTGGAATCGCTTGACGGATCGCCGCCGCCGCGTGGAGGAAGAATCGAAAGACCGCCAGCAGCGCACCGTTGAAGCGCGCCAGAAATTGAACGCCTTGCGCGATGCGCTGTCGAAGCAGAAGGCGCGCAAGGAATCGCTCGAAGGGATTCTGTCGCATCGCGCCTACACCACTGAGTCGGTAAAGCGCCTGTTCGACCGCCCCGAGCCGATGGCTTCCGACCCTTGGGTGTGCTGGCCGATTTCGTCGAGGTCACGAATCCGGAATGGGAGCGCGCCTCCGAAGAATTTCTGCACGAAGAATTGGAATACGTAGTCGTCCAAGACTGGCAGGGTGCGGAACGCGGCATTGAAGTCCTGCGCGCCGCCGCCGATGGACGGGCGACATTCCTGGTTCATCCCGAAGCGGGCGCATCGTCGGACGCACCGGATCTGTCTTCGGAGCCTGCAATCTCCGGCACTCTGCGCGACACCCTGCGCCTGACCAACGGTTTCGCTGCTGCGCCGCAAGGCTTGCTGCCGCGGCTGGCGCGCTGCTTCCTGGTATCCGATCACTCCGCCGCGCCGCGTTTAGCCGAAGCGCATCCCGATTGCTATTTCCTGCTGCCCGACGGCGCCAGTTATCACGGCCATACCATCACCGGAGGGAAGAAGAGTTCTGGCGGCCCGCTGGCGCTGAAGCGCGAGTTGCGCGAAGTCACCGCGCAGGTTGAGGTTCACGATCGCGAAGCTGACGAACTGACCTCCGAACTGGAAGCGTTGGAACGCGGCTCGGCCCTCTTGTCCGAGGAGCTGGAGCAGGTTCGCGCACTCCAACAAGCCCAGGAGAAGGACGCGCTGGCGCTGGATCACGAGCAGCGCAAGCTGGCCGAGGAATACGCCCGAGCGGGTTCACGCCTTTCGACGGCGCGGCTGGAGCTGGAGCGCCTGGCCCGCCAGGGCGAACAAGCCCGCGCCCAGCGGGAACGCAATCAAGCCCTGGTCGCCGAGAAGGAACAGGCCCGCTTCGATCAGGAAAAAGCGGTTGAGATCGCGCGCGGCGAGTTCGACGGATTGCAGGCGCAAGTTCATGCGATCGGCGAAGAGTATTCCGTGCTGCGCGCCGATCTCGCCGGTCTTGATGAGCGTGCCCGCTCGGAGAAGACCGCCGCCGCGCGGCTCGAATCCCAGATCGCTCAACTCGCTGCCCGCCGCGAGCAATTGTCGCAGGATCTCGAACGCATGGGTGTGGAACGCGCCCGCCTGCTTACCGACAACATTGAGCTGGATCAGCGCGCGCAACATCTGCTGGAGCACACCTCTGAAGCCGCGTCGCGCGTCGAACTTGCTCACCGCACAGGAAGCCGGTGGCCGCGAAGCCTTGGCGGCGCTCGATGAGGCGCTGAAGTCTCTGCGCATCGACGCCCAGGCCGTGCAGGAACTTCGCTCGCAAATCGAACTGGAACTGGTGCGCAAGCAGTCGGAGCTGAAGTACCTGGACGAAACCAGCCGCAAGGAATTGAACGCCGCGGCGAGCGAGATTGCCGCCGCGCAAGAGCCGGATGCGCGAAGGCGCGGAGCCAGTCAATGTCGAAGAGTCCGAGCAGCGCTATCAGGAAGTCCGCGCGCGCATCGAAGCGCTGGGTCCGGTGAATCCGCAGGCGCTGGAAGAATATCAGGAAGCGCAGCAGCGCTACGAATTCCTGAATACGCAAAGGCAGGATCTGCTCGATTCGATCCGCGACACCGAGAAGGCGATTCAGGAACTCGACACCGAATCGCGCCGCCGCTTCAAGGAAGCGTTTGAACGCATCAACGCCCACTTCAGGGAAATGTTCCAAACGCTATTCGGCGGCGGCCAGGGCGAGATGCGCCTGACCGACGAAGCCAACCTGGCCGAAAGCGGCATCGATATCATGGCGTCGCCTCCGGGCAAGCGCCTGCAGAATGTCGCGCTGCTTTCGGGCGGCGAGAAATCGCTGACGGCGATGGCGCTGCTGATGGCGATCTTCCGCTATACGCCCAGCCCGTTCTGCATTCTGGACGAAGTGGACGCGCCGCTCGACGAACCCAACATCCAGCGCCTCACGCGCCTGATCAAGGAGATGTCGCACGAGACGCAGTTCATCGTCATCACGCACGCCAAGCGGACCATGGAAGCCGCGCAGGCGCTCTACGGCGTGACCATGCAGGAACCTGGCGTCTCGAAACTGGTGAGCGTGAGGTTCGATCCGCTGCCCGCCGTGGCAACTCCAAACGCAGCCGCGGCTTTAGCGGCGGTCTAAAATGACGGACCCGCTAGGTTGCAAGTCCGATATTCACGGTGTTGAGTGGCCGTTGGTCGAGCCTCTGGAACGCGCAGTTGAAGCTGTGTTGAAGAAAGCAAATCCTTCGTGGAACGTAAGCATTCGAGGCGCGAAATCGACCTTGGAGGTTTGCGCTGTTTCTCAAGGAACGTATTCAACCACCCGAATCGTCGCGGACCCGGTGCGCCCGGAAAGGTGTTCCGGTGGCTGACGGGCCTTATCGCGGGAAGAGCAGTGACGCCAACGCGGTAGACCGAGCCCGAGAACTTACCAGAGGTATTCCTTCGCTTCCGCCCGCCGTGCGTAGCTATCGAGCACATGCACCACCCGCAGCTTCTTGAGTTTGGTCGGCGAGAGCTGGCCTATCGGCACGTACAAAATTTTGCGATTTAAGTGCGCTGCAATCGAACGGAAGATCGAGCGTGGCGGCTTGGCGGCGACGTACACCACGAAGCGCTCCACCGAGTAATCCAACGCCGCCATCAATAGCCGCTCGGGCTTCGACTCGGCGAATTCGTAATCCGGGTCCGACCACACATCGAACAGCCGGCGCGGTGGCAGCGTCATCAGCAAGCCGCCGTATTCGGCCCGCCCGATCCCGGGTCCCACAATGTTGTCGAACGGATGCGTGGAATAAAACGCCATATCGGATTCGTTTTGATGCTCGCCCAGCCAGGTTGTCAGATAGGTGTAGCGGTCGTCGCGATCTTCATCGAAGATCACCACCACGCGCGCCCACTTCGCCCGCCAGCCGGTTCGCGGTCTTCACAAAGATCTTGTGCCGGTGCCAGTTGCGAATGGTCTCGCGAATATCGATGCCGTCCAGGATCGAAGTGGTGAACGGCTCCACGCGCACGCGCTCTTCGGAGAGAATCGCCTTGGCCTTCTGCTTCACGAAGCGGCCGTATTCTTCGATCACCAGATCTTCCGGAGGATAAGAACAGATGGCCTCGCCGGTGGTCTGGTGCGCCCATTCGCCGGTAAACTTTTCGCGCTTGCGCGGCTTCAGGCCCGCCGGTTTCAGGCGCTGCTTGGGGCGGGGAAGCCGGCGGCGGATGCGCAGTCGCTTGGTGTTGATCCAGATCTCGCTGGCATTCAGACGAACCGTCTCCAGATCCGACGTTTCGTGCTGCGCCAGATAGCGATTTGCCATCTGCCACACTTCCCAGCCGTAGTTGTCATCCACGACCGAGCGCGCTGCTACCGCCAGATCGTACACGCTGGCCACCAGATCGCCGCTGATGTGCGCCAGATTGCGGGTGAAACGCGCGATCATGCGGCGCTGCCAGTGCGCTAGCCTGTCGCCCGTCGATGATGTGTATTTGCCCTCGGCCTCGCGCAGCAAATCGAACTGCACGCGCGGGCGGTCGAGCACTTTGTCGTCGTACGCTCCACTGTTGGGAAGGGGACGCATGCCCAGCCGGAAGAACTCGTAGCGCTCCTGCAGGTAAGGAAATTCGATCGTGATCTCCGCCAGGCAATCGGGATGCGGATTCAATAAATCCGGATCGTACTTCTTGCCCTTCGGCGGCGGAGGCTGCGGAGCCTCCATCGCATCCAGCAGCGGGTCGAGCATGTTGAGCGCGACCACCGCCACCACGCTGGCCTCCGGATCAGCGCCTTGCAGCTTCCACGCCATGGCGGAAGCGTGGGCCGTCACTTCTTCCGTGCGCATCTGCGGATACACGCGGTAGGCCTCGATGTAGGGATCTAGACCGATGCGCCGGATCGCATAGGTGTCGGGATACGTGTCCGGCAAGTGCGGACGCTCGGCCGAATCGGGTTCCAGGAAAATAACCTGAGCGCCGATTTCCTCCGCCGTTCGCAGCGCCTCGATGAAGGGATCGCACGGCTCGACGGGAACGAAGATGGCGCGGTCGTCGCCATCTTCGTCGTGATAGAGAATGACCGAGAGTTCTGGCAATCGCGCCAGCGCTCGCTGGTAGGATGCCGCGAGGAATCCGGGGAGTTCCACCGCGACTACGCCGGGTTTCGACGCCAGCAATAGCTTGCGCAGCTCGAGCGCGAACTCCAGCTTGCCGGGCACTACCGGGAAATAACGGACCTTGCCCCGGTCGAGGCCGCCGGATTTGATTTCAGCTTCGAGCGACATACCGCAGGGCCTCTTCGCCGAGGGTCTGCACGATCGCGATCTTAAGAGTTTCCGCGCGGCCCAGCGGAGCGTTGCCCAGATCCGTCTCGCTGCGCATCAGCTTCATGGCGAAGCGTGCGATGTTGATACCGTCGCGTGCGGTGTAGCGCTCATCGGCCGCGTGCGCCTGCTGCAGAAAATCGGTGACGTAGTTGAGAATGTGGTCGTCGCCGAACGGCAGGTTCTCGCGCAGGATCGCGAACTCTTCGTGACGCTCCGGGAAATCGATCAGGATCATGGGCTGCAGGCGCGAGTGAATATATTCCGGAAGATCGAAGGTGCTGGCGTCGTCGTTCATGGTCGCGACCACGCGGAATAGCGGATGCGCCTTGATCTTGATTCCGGCGACGATGGATTCCACATAGCGGCGGTTGTCGAGCAGCGGAGCGAGGCTGGCCCAACTCTTCTCGCTCATGCGATTGCCTTCGTCCAGGATCACGATTCCGCCGCGCAGCATCGCGGTCACCAGGGGCGAGGCAACATAGCGCAGGCGCGCTTCGCCCTCGATCACCGGCGTGACGAGAAGATCCTCGGGCCGGGTATCGACGGTGGCCTGCATGATGTAGACTTCGCGGTCGAGCCGTTTGGCCGCCGCATACGCGAGAGTGGTTTTGCCCACGCCCGGCTTGCCCAGCAGGCGCGGATTCATGGGCAAGTCCTGGGGGTCGATCACCAGCCATGCCGCCAGCAACTGGCGCATCACTTCTTCCTGCCCTACCCACGTAATCGACAGCTCGTCGGGGTGGGCCAGATGCAGCGGAACGCCTTCGATCTCAACGATCATATTGCTTCAATGTAGCAGAGCGGTTTGCTTTTTCAGGCGGCACTGAGCGGCGGCAGCCGATAATAAAGCTATGCCTGAGCCAAAACTTCCGCCGCCAGATCCGGATCCGCTAGACCCCTGGCAAGACCCCTCACCGGTGCCCGAGCCGGAAGAAGATCCCGAGTCCGACGTAATCGACACGCCGCTCGACCCACTTCCGGCTTAGGCGTTAGCCGGGTTATTGAGCTCTTTTGAAAAGCGTAACGAAGACCGCGTTGCCCAGGATATGGCCGTCTAGCGCCTTCATGGCATCGGCCCGGGTGGCATCGGCGCCCAGATCGAGCTTGGTGTCGAGCGCATACAACTCAAACGTGTAGTGATGGTTCAATCCCGGAGGCGCGCACGGTCCGAAGTAGCCGTCAAAGCCGCGAATGTTCTTGAGGTGTTTCGTGCCATCGGCCATCGCCCCGTTCTGGACCCCCTCGGCGAGGCTGGTCGCAGTGCCCGGAATGTTGTAGATGAACCAGTGCGTGACATCGTAGATACTTTTCTGCGGATGCGGCTCCGGATCGTGCAATAGAATAGCGAAGCTCTGCGTTCCCGCCGGAGCATTCATCCACTCAATTTTCGGCGAAGTGCCGGAGGGTGCATTGCTGCAGGAATACTTTATGGGCAGATCGGCGCCATCTTTCAGGTCGGGGATCATGATCATGAACGGCGGCGGCGCGGCTTTCTTGCCTTGCGCAAAGACGCCGGCAGTGCCGGCCAGCAATAGCGTGCTCAACAAAAACATCCTCATAGTACTTGGATACTCCTCTTCTAAAGTTCGTACTCTTTGAACCACTATAAGCTTCCTAGGGCGAAAGTTCCAAACCGGGGGCAAGAAGTATTCGTCCACGCCAGCGACGCTCGGCGGTCACTATTTCTCGTTAGTACATTTGGAAATCCTGGCCGATCTGTATAGCGATGGGCACTCTGCACGAGCACACGCAAAATCACGCGTCGTTTGTCCCTGCCGTACCGCACGAAGCGAATTTGCACGAGCGAGGGGCGCGATGAAGCAGAAATTGTTAGTCCTGGATCACGAGTCGCGCATCTTAAACTCGCTGCAGGAACTCTTCGAGGGCGACTATGCGGTGTATACAACCGACGATGTGGAGGAGGCGCTCCGTCTGGCGGCGGAGCACGACTTTGCCGTAATTTTGTGTGATGAGAGCCTGCCCGGGGTCCCGGGCCACGAATTTCTGCGCCGGGTGAGAAAGATTTCGAATGCGGCGCGCGTGCTGATGTCGGGGTACGCCGATTTCACCGCGCTCACCCAGGCTGTGAACAGTGGACAGATCTTCTCCTATATCGCCAAGCCCTGGGAGCCTCCCAAACTCAAGGCCCGCATCAAGGCTGCCGCCATGCATTTCAACCTGGTGCAGGAGGCCGAGCAGGGGCGGGAACTGCTGGGCGCCCTCATGGAAAAAAGTCCCGACCTGATTTTCTTCAAGGATTCGGATTTGCGCTTCACGCGAGTGAACAATTCGCTGGCGGAGTTTGTGGGAGCGAGCAACCCGGCGGAGTGTATCGGTAAGCGCGACGTAGACTATTTCGAAGCGGAAGACTCTCAACGCTGGAGCGGCGAGGAACAGGAGATACTTCGGTCCGGCCAGCCCCAAATAGACCAGGTCGAGCGATTTAAGAGGCCCAACGACGGCCTGTGCTGGCTTTCTACCACCAAAGTTCCCATGTTCGATCATGCCGGAGCAGTTTCCGGCATCGCGGGCATTTCCCGCGACATAACCGCATTGAAAACCAGCGAGAAAATGCTGCGGGAGCAGAGTGAGCGCAACCGCATGATCCTTGAAACCACCTACGACGCGTTCATCGGCATGACCCCGGACGGCACCATCACCGCGTGGAATCCGCAGGCCGAATTGACCTTCGGATGGACAGCCGCGGAAATCCTCGGCCGCACTCTATGCGAGACGGTGGTGGCTCCGGCCTACCGCCCGGCCAACGCGCGCAGCGTGGAAGAGTTCCTGAGCACCACCGAGGGATCCCTCTTGAATCGGCCGGTGGATCTGATCGGATTGCACAGCGATGGCCATGAGTTTCCGGTGGAAGCGACGGTTTGGTCGGTTGAAGTGGGGGGTATCCGTAGTTTTAACGCGTTTGTACGCGATGTCAGCGTGCGCTTGCTAGCCGAAGACGCGCGCAAAAAAGAGGCGACTCTCGTTAAATTGCTGCACTCCGTGACGGTGGCCGCCAACCGCTCCTCCAACATTCAGCACACCGCTCAAACCTGTCTTCGCCTGATCTGTTCGTACACCGGATGGCATGTGGGCCATCTGTTTCTGCGTGCGCACGACTTATCGGGTGAATTGGCTTCGGCGGGGATTTGGTGCGAAGGAGAGGGAGAGGCGGAGAGATTTGCAGCCTTTCACGAGATCACCGCTCGTCCGGATAGCAATACCACCGGATTGCCTGGCTCCATTTTGGCTTCCGGGAAGCCCGAATGGATTGGCAATCTAGCGGACGCAAGCCTTCCGCCGGATCAACCTTTATCCGGCCAACAAACCATACCGGAGCCAACCATATCGGAACGAACCAGGACTGCACTAGCGGCAGGGCTACGGTCGGGATTTGGGTTTCCGATCGTGGTGGAGGGACAGATTATCGGGATTTTGGAATTCTACTCCCAGCATCGGGTGCAGCAGGATGAGGAGCTGCTGAACATGATGGGGCACATTGGCTTGCAGTTGGGCCAGGTGATCAAACGCCAGCGCGCCGAAGAGGAATTGCAGCGCGCCAAAGCCTCCGCCGAATCCGCGAATCGCGCTAAGAGCGACTTCCTCACCACCATGAGTCACGAGATGCGGACGCCGATGAACGCGATTTTGGGGATGGCCGACCTTCTCTCGGAAAGTTCACTTCAGGACGAGCAGCGAGGTTACGTTGAAATCTTCCAAAAGGCGGGAGCGAATCTACTAGCGCTGATCAACGACATCCTGGATCTCGCGAAGGTTGAGTCGGGCCGTTTTGAACTCGAATCGATCGACTTCAATCTGCGCGCGCTGCTCGAAAAAACAATCGAGATGATGGCATCGCGGGCTCAGGATCGCGGCCTGCAACTCACGCTGGAGCTCCTTCCGGATGTCCCTTCGGGTTTAGTCGGCGATCCGAACCGCCTGCGGCAGATACTGCTGAATCTGATCGGCAATGCTCTGAAATTCACCGAGCGAGGCTCGGTCACTTTGCGTGCGGAACGCGATCCCGAAGGCGCCGCGGGTTGGTTGCGTTTCAACGTGATTGACACCGGAATTGGCATCGCCGCCGAGCAATCGGAGATGATCTTCGAGCGCTTTACCCAAGCCGATTCCTCCACCACGCGCCAGTACGGCGGGACGGGCCTCGGGTTGGCGATTAGCAAAGGTTTCGCCGAACTCATGGGCGGCCGGCTGGGCTGCATCAGCGAATTGGGGAAAGGGAGCACCTTTTTTCTGGCGGCGCCATTTGCGCTCCGCAGCGAGACGACGGCAACGCCTGCCAACCCCGGTCTCCAGGCCGCCCCAATCCGAGCGGAGGAAACCAGCGCGCGGGGGGGAATCACGCGCGTGCTTCTGGCTGAGGATTCCGAATACAACGTGCTGCTGGTGCGGGCATATCTGAAGAATTCCGGCATCGATCTGGAAGTGGCCGAGAACGGCAAGATCGCGGTCGAGAAAGTGAATTCGTGCCGGCCCGATCTCATTCTGATGGACTTGCAAATGCCTGTGATGGACGGCCTGGAAGCCACTCGCGCCATTCGCCAGGCAGAGCAGAGAACTGGGGAGCGGCCCCTTCCCATCCTGGCTTTGACGGCGGATGCCGGGCCAGAGGCAGTATCCAGAAGTCTGGCGGCAGGTTGTTCGGAGCACCTGAGCAAGCCCATCAAACAGGCCACTCTCCTGGATGCCATTGCCCGCCATATTCACGGCGTCATCCGGGTTACGCCGCCCGAGGGCCTTGAAGGATTGGTCCCCGATTATCTGGCCAGCATCCGCCGCGATATGGCCAGCATGATCACAGCCATCGGTGAGCAGGACTGCGGCAGGGCGGGGCGCCTGGGGCATCAGTTCAAGGGAACCGGCCACGGTTACGGCTTTCCGGAAATTGCGCAGGCCGGTAGCGCGATTGAGATGGCTGCCCGCAGCGCCAACGAGGATGAAATTCGCAAGCAAATCCTGTCGCTGGCCGCGTATCTCGATCGCGTCGAGGTTGTGGTTTAGGATTGCCGCTGTTCGCGAGCCGCGACCACATGCTGAGTCGATACCCGCGTAGTAAGCTTTTATACGGTGGCAGGGAGAACCGGAATATGAGCTCATATCGGAGACCGTGGAAGCACATCGGCTTCGCCGGATTAATCGCCGCAGCGGCTGCAAACATGGCCACGGCGCAGACCGAATCTTCGGGCGGCGCGGTTGCCGAACGGCAGCCGGCCAAAATATTTTACGCGCCCAAGCCCATCCAGCCCATGCCGTATCTGGACCCCATGAAACCGCTGGTGCGCCTGGCCGATTTGAAAGCCAAACACGCGGGCCAGCCGAATTGGAGCGAGTTGGTGGTCTACGACAAGAACAATCGCGCCGAGGTGATTTCAGCGGCGCCGGGAACGAAAGTGCCGCGCCACCTGCACTCGGACGCCCCCGAATACTGGGTGGTTCAGGAAGGCCGGATTCGGTTCGAGATCGAAGATTCTTTGGGAAAATTCAAGTACTTTGAGGCCGCGAAAGGCGATCTGGTGCTGGCTCCGGAGCGGCGTTTGCATTCGCTCGAAGTGATTGGATCCGAGCCGGCCATCCGTTTTCAAGTCACGCTGCCCGACACCACGACCGTCTACGAAACCAAGCCCGCCCAAGCCGAAAGAGGTATCGAATACGAGCCGGTGACTTTATCGACGGGCAACAATCCGGACGAAGTGCCGGGAGATGGCAAGCCCGAGCGCTTGTATTTCAATCTCGACGAGCTGCAGAAAGAGCATCCGGGGAAGCGCTCCTGGAGCGATCTCTCGGTTCGTAAAAACCGCGCGCACGCGAACATCATCTGTGGCTATGGCGCCGACGTGAAGCACCGGCCCGGCGACCTCGGGCACTATCACACAGACTTCGCCGAGATGTGGGTCATCATGCGCGGCCGGCAATCTTACGACATCGAAGGGTTGGCTCCTTTTGTCGCTGGCATGGGCGACGTCGTCTACGCGCCGGCCAAAAGGTGGCACCGTCCGGAACCCACCGGCGAGGGAATGTCGTGCCGTCTTGCCATGACTCCGTATCCGGCAGGCAACCACCTGTATCAGCCGCGCGAACCGGGCTCTGCCAAAAGCGAGTAGTCCGAAGTCTCAACATCAAGCTACAATGCTGGATTGGCATGAGAACCTCCTACAAACCTCTACGCGCAGCCGCGGCACTTCTGCTTTCCGCCGGATTCCTGGCCGCACAAGCCATCCAAGGCCACCCCGAAGACTATTCGCGGGCCGATATCGAATACGGGGCACGCCTTTACTCCGAGAACTGCGACCGCTGCCACGGCCCGAACGGCACTGGCGTCAGTGGCGTGGATTTCAAGAGCGGTAAATTCAGCCACGCCTCGACGGACCGGCAGTTGATCGCAGTAATCACCAGCGGTTTTCCGGAAGCTGGCATGCCGCCGTTCAAATTCGACGATGCCCAGTTCGCCGGTATCGTCGCGTATCTTCGCAACATGAATACGCTGGATCGCGGAGCGCTGAAGCCCGGCGACCCCGCTCGCGGCCAGGCTGTTTTCGAAGGCAAAGGCGCCTGCCTGAACTGCCACCGCGTCAATGGCAAAGGGTCGCGAAAAGCTCCCGACCTGAGCGACGTCGGTTCCGTCCGCAGCGCCGGCTCCATCGAACGCTCCTTGGTCGATCCGAATACGCAGATGATGCCGATCAATCGCCCGGTTCACATCGTAACGCGTGACGGCAAGACCATCGACGGCCGGCGCGTGAACGAGGACACCTATACGGTTCAAATCGCAGATCAGGACGGGCGTTTGCTTTCTCTCCAAAAGTCCGGCTTGCGCGAGTTCTCAGTTTCGACGAAATCCAACATGCCCTCGTATAAGGGCGAGCTCACACCGGCCGAAATGTCGGACCTGGTGTCCTACTTGCTTACGCTGAAGGGGCAATAAATACCATGAAACGATTTGCATTATTGGCTCTAACTCTGGTCACACTGTTGCCCTTGGGCTTGAACGCCCAGAATCCGGTCACTTATGACCGCCTCGCCAACGCCGCGAAAGAGCCGCAGAACTATCTGACGTATGGCGGCGATTATTTTAGTGACCGCTTCAGTCCGCTCACTCAAATCACGCCCGCAAATGCGAAAAATCTGAGTCTCTCCTGGGTGTATCAATCGGCTGTTTCAGGTAGTTGGGAATCTACCCCGCTGGTAGTCGACGGAATCATGTACGTGACACAGCGGCCGAACGATGTGGTTGCGCTCGACGCCGTTACCGGCCGGGTGTTCTGGATTTATCACTACAACAACGATCCTAAAGTCACGGTCTGCTGCGGTGCGAATAATCGGGGCATCGCGATTATGGGTGACACGCTTTATATGGGTACGCTCGACGCGCACCTGGTGGCTATCGACACCAAGAGCGGTCATGCCACTTTGGAAATCGGATGTTGCGGATAGCAAGGCAGGGTACTCCCTGACAATGGCGCCACTCGCGGTTAAAGACGAAATAATCGTCGGCGTGGGCGGCGGAGAATACGGCATTCGCGGGTTCATTGCTGCCTTCGATGCGAAAACAGGCAAGCAACATTGGAAGTTTTATACCATCCCTGCGCCCGGCGAGCCGGGTTCCGAGACGTGGGGCAACTGCAAAGCCGCTACCGCGTACTGCGATCCCGACGCGTGGAAGCACGGCTCAGGTTCGGCCTGGGTCACGGGTTCGTTCGATCCGAGTCTCAACATGATCTATTGGGGAATCGGCAACGTTGGTCCGGACTACAACGGCGAGCAGCGGCCGGGTGACAACCTCTACACCTGCTCCGTCATAGCGCTGGACGCCGACACGGGCACGCTCAAGTGGCATTACCAGTTCACGCCGCACGATGAATACGATTACGATTCCGTCCAGGTTCCCGGTGCTGGCCGACATCACGTGGAAAGGCGCGCCGCTCAAAGCCATGCTATGGGCGAATCGCAACGGCAATTTCTATGTGCTCGACCGCGCCACCGGAAAGTTTCTCCTAGGCAAGCCCTTCGTAAAGGTAAATTGGATGAGCGGGTTCGACGACAGCGGCAAGCCGATCCAGACCCCGCAGCCTCCCGGGATGCCGACCTATCCTGCAGTGCAGGGCGGAACCAACTGGTATTCGCCTTCTTTCAGCCCGCGCACGCATCTCATGTATGTCTCCGCCTGGGAAGATGAGGGCGAGATGTTCGGTGGAGTGCCCGTCGAATACAAAGAAGGCATGAATTTCGGAGGCGGTAATCTCTCGCTGTTTGTGCCGCAGGCCGATGCTCCTACCAAACCGATTCCGAACGCGCCGACCATTCCCAACCTGCGGCGCGGGCCCATCAATAACTGGACCGATGCCGGTGGCCACGGCGCCGTCCTGGCAATCGATCCCCAAACCGGCACCGTGAAGTGGCGCTTCCGCATGACCGACGTCACCGATAGTGGAATCATCAGCACCGCGAGCGATGTGATCTTTACCGGCGGCCGCGAAGGTTACCTGCAAGCCATCGATGCGCGCACCGGTACGCTGATTTGGAAGCAGAATCTGGGTGCGCAAATGATTAACAATCCCATCACCTACTCGGTGAACGGGAAGCAGTACGTCGCCGCGATGGCGGGGTTGTCATTGTTTACGTTCGCGCTGCCGAACTGATCGGCGTTCGTTCCCCGGCGATTGGCGCAAGCGTGACCTATAATAGCCGGAGGTGAACTCCATGCTGACTATTTCTTTCCCGCGTGCGCTGTGTTGCGCAGCGATTGCCTGTCTGGTCCCGGCCATCCCGGCTCTGGCGCAGACCGGCGCCAAGAACGGAGAATGGCGCAGCTACGGTGGCGACACTGCGAACACGCGCTACTCGCCGCTCGATCAGATCAACGGATCGAATTTCAATAAACTGCTACTCGCATGGCATTTCAATACCGCCAATCTGGGGCCGCGCCCCGAATACAACCTGGAAGGGACGCCGTTGATGGCGAACGGCATCCTCTATGCCACGGCCGGTACACGGCGCGCGGTGGTGGCTCTCGATGCCGCCACCGGCGAAGAGTTGTGGGTGCATAGTGAGAACGAAGGCCAGCGTGGACGCAACGCTCCTCGCCAGCTCTCCGGCCGTGGACTTTCTTATTGGACTGATGGAACCGAAGAGCGCGTCCTTTACGTAACGCCCGGATACCGCCTGGTCGCTCTGAACGCGAAGACCGGCGCGCGCATTCCCAGCTTCGGCAAAGACGGCATGGTCGATCTCAAGGAAGACGACGACCAGATCATAGACCCTGTCACCGGCGAAGTCGGCCTGCACTCGGCGCCGGTGGTTGCGAACGACACCATCATCGTCGGCGCAGCGCATCGCTCCGGCGGCGTGCCTCGCGGCAAGACCAACGTAAAAGGTTACGTGCGCGCTTTCGACGTGCGCACCGGCAAGCGCCTGTGGATCTTCCACACCATTCCCAAGCCCGGCGAGTTCGGTTACAACACATGGGAAAAGGACTCCGCGGATTACACCGGCAACACCGGCGTGTGGGGGCAGATCAGCGTCGACGAGCAACTCGGCATGGCGTATCTTCCCGTCGAATTGCCAACCGGCGATTACTACGGCGGCCATCGTCCCGGCAACGGTTTATTCGGCGAGAGCATCGTCGCCGTCGACCTCAAGACCGGTGTCCGTAAGTGGCATTACCAGTTGGTGCACCACGGCGTGTGGGATATGGACATCCCGTGCGCGCCCATGCTGGTCGACCTCACCATCAATGGCCGCGCGGTGAAGGCCCTGGCACAGCCTACCAAGCAAGCGTTTCTCTATCTGTTCGATCGAACGACCGGGCAGCCCATTTTCCCGATGGAAGAACGGCCCGTCGAGCAATCGACAGTGCCCGACGAAAAGACAAGTCCGACACAGCCGTTTCCCAGCAAGCCTCCAGCCTACGACCGGCAAGGCTTCTCCATGGACGACCTGATCGACTTCACGCCGGAGTTGCACGCGCAGGCGGCTGAAATTGTCTCCCATTTCAAGATCGGACCCATCTTCACGCCTCCGGTTTTGAGCCAGCGGCCGGGTCCGCTCGGTACACTCGCGTTTGCGACAGCCGGTGGTGGGACGAATTGGTCGGGCGGATCGCTCGATCCCGAGACCGGCATCGCATATTTGCCATCGCAAAAATCGCTCAGCAATCTGGGCCTCGTGCCATCCGACCCGAAGACAAACGATTTCCGCTTCGTGCAGGGCAACGCCATCGCGGGCGCCCGGACTTCGGCAGGAGCGGGCGCGGACGGAGGCGCGGAGCCTGCGGGCGGTGAGGCCGCCGGCAACACCGTGCGCCTCACTGTGCAAGAACTGCCGCTGTTCAAGCCGCCCTACGGACAGATCAGCGCCATCGATATGAACAAGGGCGAGATTTTGTGGCAGGTCGCGCGCGGCGAAACTCCCGATCTGGTGCGCAATCATCCGGCGCTCAAGGGTCTGACGATTCCACGAACTGGCCGGGGCGGCATCGCGGGCCTTATCGTAACGAAGACGCTGGTGATCGGCGGCGAGCCCGGTACCATCACCATGCCGGATGGCAAGAAGGGCGCGTATCTGCGCGCGTACGACAAGAAGACCGGTGCAGACGCGGGTGCGGTGCCGATGCCTGCCGGCCAGACCGGTTCGCCGATGACGTACATGCTGAACGGCAGGCAGTACATTGTGGTGGCGGTGGGCGCCGCCGGTTTCCCCGCCGAATATTTGGCGTACAGGCTGCCGAACTGACTTCGTTCCAAGCCATCATTGTCGGCGGAGGCCATAATGGCCTGGTGACGGCGGCGTATCTTGCTCGCGCCGGCGTTCAGGTTCTGGTACTCGAATCGCGCGAGCTAGTCGGCGGATGTGCGGTCACGGAAGAAATCTGGCCGGGTTATCGAGTTTCGACCGCATCTTACCTCGCGAGCCTCATGCAGGAAAAAGTGGTGCGCGATCTGGAGCTGGAGCGCTTCGGGTACCGCGTTGACGCCAAGGACCCAGCCTTCTTCTCGCCGTTTCCCGATGGGCGTCATCTGTTCATGTGGCAGGATCGCGCGAAGACTCTAGCCGAGATCGCCAAGTTCTCGCAGCATGATGCCGACGCGTTTCCGCGCTACGAAGCACACCTTGAAAAGTTGGGGATGGTTGCGGAGTCTCTGCTGCTGACCACTCCGCCGGACTTCCCTCCGCAAGGCATCGGTGATTTCATCGATTACCTGAAGCTGATGGGGAAAATGCGCGGTCTATCACGCACCGAGATCGTCGGTCTGGTGAAAGTCTTCACGCAGAGCGCCGCCGATTTTCTGGACGACTGGTTTGAATCTGAAGAAATCAAGGTCACTCTCGCGACCGACGGCGTCATCGGAGCCAACGGCGGCCCGCGTTCCCCGGGGACAGCTTACATTCTGCTGCACCACTGCATGGGTGGCGTGAACGGCCACCGCGGATTGTGGGGTTTCGTACGCGGCGGGATGGGTGCGGTGTCCAACGCCATTGCCGATTCCGCGCGCGCGAGCGGAGCCGTCATCCGTACCAATGCGCCGGTCGAGAAGATCATCGTGAAGGATGGGCGAGCCGCGGGAGTGGTTCTGACCGGCGGTGAAGAGATTCTGGCGCCTATCGTTGCGAGCAACCTTGACCCTCGGCGCACATTCCTGCATCTGGTGGAAGAGTCAGCGCTGCCGGCCGATTTCGTTGCCGGGATGCGCCGCTTCCGTTCCGAAGGGACCTCGCTCAAGATGAATCTGGCATTGAGCGGTCTGCCCGAGTTCACGGCGTTTCCTGGTGCACCAGGTCCGCAGCATCGTGCCACTATGCACTTGTGCCCGTCCATCGAATACGTCGAACAAGCGTGGGATGACGCGAAATACGGCCGTCCATCACGTTCACCGCTGATCGAGATGACGATTCCGACCATGTACGACGCGGCCCTTGCTCCTCCAGGCCGCCACATCATGGGAATCTTTTTGCAATACGCGCCCTATACGCTCAAAGGGACCGATTGGGATACCGAGCGCGAGCGCTACGCCGATCGCGTGATCGATGTGATCCAGGAATACTGTCCGAACATTCGCGAGATCGTGGTCGAGCGGCAAACGCTCACGCCGCTTGATCTGGAGCGACGCTTCGGCCTGACCGGCGGCAACATATTCCACGGCGAGATGTCACTGGATCAGATGTTCGTCATGCGGCCGCTGGCGGGTTGGGCGAAATACCGGACTCCGATCAAAGGCCTGTATCTATGTGGTTCTGGTGCGCATCCCGGCGGCGGTGTCATGGGCGCGCCCGGTCACAACGCTGCGCGCGAGATCCTGAGGGACCGTTAAACCATGCTGCCCCTGCGCCTGATGCCGACTCGCCATTCTCCGTTTTACGCTCCGTTTCTGGCGGTCCACGCGGCGGGATTTCTGCGGGATGAAGGCGTGGAGTCCACGCTGCGGCTTCCCGTCGATGGAGAGAGCACCGCCGCCGTTCTGCGGAGCGGCGAAGTCGATGTGATCCAGAGCGCCGTCTCCGCAGCCTGGACGGCAATCGAAAAGGGCGTAACCGATTTCCCCATTCACATTGCGCAGATCAACCAGTGTGACGGATTCGTCATCGTTGGCCGCGAACCCGACCCTAGCTTCACATGGCAGAAATTGGAAGGCAAAACGTTAATCGCCGATCACGGTCATCAGCCTCTAAACTTGCTGCGCTGGGCCGCGCACAAGAAGGGCGGCGACCTCCGGCGAGCGAATCTACTGAACCTCGGCTCCGCGCCAGCGATGGAAGCCGCCTTCCGCGCCGGACAGGGCGACTACATCCACTTGCAAGGCGGCATCCCGCAACAGATGGAACTCGAAGATGCGGGCCACATTGTTGCTTACGTGGGCCACGGCCTGACGCCGTTAGCGTTCTCGAGCGTTGCCGTTCCGCGCGCATTCATCGGAAGCGATAGGCACGAGCTATTTCTCCGCGCCTTCGCGAAAGCCAAGGGTTGGGCTCGCCAGACGCCCCCGAGCGAAATTGCCAAAACACTGTCGCCGTTGTTTCCATCTCTTCACCTCGACGCGTTGACCGCCGTCATTGCCGCATGTCAGAAACTTGGATGCTGGAGCGGGGACGCCGCCATCCCTCGCGCCGATTATCACGAAGCGGAGAAGGCGTTCCTCTGGGCCAACGCTATTCAGCGCTCACACGCTTATGAGCAGGTGTGCCATGCTTGAAGAGCATGAGCCGTCCACCCGACAGCGCGCCGCCCAAAAGCGATGACAAGCCGCTCAAGCCTTCTACCGACGCTCAGAAGCGCCGCCCGCAGATGACGCGCAAAGCTTTCGGCGAGTTGCTCAAGAAGGCGTTCACGAAGCCCGATCCTAAATCGACCTAGGCGCTGCGCTTCCCCATCGAACCCGATCCTTGTTACTCTGGTTTCCGATGATCCCCGCTCATTCTGGATTCGGACGAAACTACGGCCGCTCGCTCGTGATCTCGCAACAGGGAATTGTGGCCACCAGCCAGGCGCTGGCTTCGCAAGCCGGCGCGCAGATTCTGGCGAACGGGGGCTCGGCGGTGGATGCCGCGATCGCCGCGAACGCCGTGCTGGGAGTGGTCGAGCCCATGATGGACGGCATCGGCGGCGATCTGTTCGTCCTCTACTGGGACGCCGAAGCCAAGGAACTTTCGGGCCTGAACTCGTCCGGACCCGCGCCATGCGGCCTGTCGCCTGCTTTCCTAGCGGATCGCGGTGAGACGACATGCCGCTGGCGGGAATTCACACCGTCACCGTTCCCGGAGCTGTGGATGGTTGGGCCAAACTGCACAAGCGCTTCGGAAAGTTGCCGTGGGACCGTTTGTTCGCATCCGCCATCGCTTATGCGGACCAAGGCTTCCCGGTCACCGAAGCGATCCAGGAACAATGGACCTCGCCCGATTTCTTACGAACGATTGCTGAGCCACGCCGAGTCGTCGCGCGTCTTTCTGCCCGGCGGAAAGCCCCCGCGCGAGGGAGAACTGTTTCCGCAATCCCGAACTGGCGGCGCTTAGCCGCCTGGTCTCCGGCAGGGGCGCGACGCTTTTACAAAGGCGAAATCGCCGCCGCCATTCTCAAAACGTCGCAGAGCTGGGCGGAACCATGACCGCCGAGGACCTGGCCGGTTTCTCGGCGGAATGGGTCGAGCCCATTTCGATCGACTACCGCGGCTGGCACGTCTACGAATTGCCGCCCAACGGCCAGGGAATGGCCGCGCTCGAAATGCTGAACATCATGGAGACGTCGCCGGCAGTCGGCGCGGACCCGTCCAGCGCGGCCGAAATGCACAAGCGCATCGAGGCCATGAAACTCGCCTATTCGGATGTGTGGCGCTACAACGCGCGATCCGCGGCATTCGAAGTTCCGGTGGCAACGCTGCTCTCCAAAGAACATGCCCGCCAGCGCGCCGCCTTAATCGATCCGCGCCGCGCCAACGGACAGGTGCCCGCCGCGACAGATCAACGCCGGACGACACCACGTATCTGACGGTAGTCGATCGGGAAGGAAACATCGCAAGCTGGATTCAGAGCGTCTACAGTAATTTCGGATCGGGCATCACGGTGGAGGGCATGGGATTCACGCTGCAGAATCGTGGCGCTGGTTTCACGCTCGATCCCGCGCATCCCAACGTGCTGGCGGGCGGCAAGCGCCCGTTTCACACCATCATTCCGGGCTTCATGCAGCGTGGCGACGCGCACGTCGGATTCGGCATCATGGGTGGCCCCAATCAGCCGCTGGCGCACGCGCAGTTTGTGTCCAATGTCGTCGATTACGGGATGAACCTGCAGCACGCCCTCGAAGCGCCGCGCTTCACGAAGATTTAATCCTGCCGGGTGCGATGTCTTGATCGAATCGCGCGTGCCGGCGGGAGCGCTGCAGGAACTAACGGAAATGGGGCATGAGGTCTCCGTGCGCCGCGAGTACACGCAGGAAATGGGCCGCGGGCAGGCCATCCTGCACGATTCGGAAACCGGAACCAACTACGCCGCTTCCGATCCCCGTGCCGATGGCGCTGCAACGCCCGAGCCCATTGTGTCGTAGAAACTACTAGTCGATGAAGCTGTAAGCCGGCAGCGTCAGAAAGTCGGAGAAATCCGCGCTGGTCATCATCTGCCGGAAGATCTGCGAAGCCTTGGCGAATTCGCCGCTGCTAGGCCCGCGCTTGGCGAGCAGATCGTCCACGACGCCGTTGACCATCTCAGCGGTCACCGGACGCCCGTCGTCGAGCTTGGCGCCCCACTTCACCCACTGCCACACTTGTGCGCGGCAGATTTCGGCGGTGGCGGCATCTTCCATCAAGTTGTAAATCGGCACGCAGCCCACGCCGCGCAGCCATGCTTCGAGATATTGCAAGCCCACGTCGATGTTCCAGCGCAGACCCGCTTCAGTGATCGTGCCGTCCGAAGGCGTCAGCAGATCCTTTGGCGTGATATGCACCGGCTCGCGCTTGATCGAAATCTGATTCGGAGTCGGCATGCCTTCGTCGAAAACTTTCTTGGCGATCGGCACCAGACCCGGGTGCGCCACCCATGTTCCGTCGTGACCGGCTTTCACTTCGCGAAGTTTGTCCAGGCGGACTTTTTCCAGCGCTTCTTCGTTGGCCACCGGATCGTTCTTGATCGGCACCTGTGCCGCCATGCCGCCCATGGCGTGAATGTTGCGGCGGTGGCAGGTCTGGATCAGCAGCTCGACGTAGGACTTCAGGAAATGCCGCGTCATCGTGACTTCCGCGCGGTTCGGCAGCACGAATTCCTTGTGATTGCGGAATTTCTTGATGAAGCTGAAAATATAGTCCCAGCGTCCGCAGTTGAGTCCCGCGGAGTGATCCTTCAGCTCATACAGAATCTCGTCCATCTCAAAGGCAGCGAGAATGGTTTCGATCAGCACCGTGGCGCGGATGGTCCCGCGTGGTATTCCCAGCGCGTCCTGCGAGAAATTGAAGACATCGTTCCACAGGCGGGCTTCCAGATGGCTCTCCAGCTTCGGCAGATAGAAGTACGGGCCGGAGCCATTCGCGATCAACTGCTTGGCGTTGTGGAAGAAATACAGACCGAAATCGAACAGGGAGCCGGAGATCGGCTTGCCGCCCAGCAGCACATGTTTTTCGTCCAGATGCCAGCCGCGCGGGCGCACCAACAGTGTTGCGATTTTGTCGTTGAGCTTGTACTTCTTGCCTTCCGGGCTGGTGAACTCGATGGTGCGCCGGTTCGCGTCGCGCAGATTGATTTGGCCGTCAAGATTGTTGGTCCACGTCGGCGAATTGGCGTCTTCGAAATCCGCCATGAAAACGTTCGCGCCGCAGTTGAGCGCGTTGATGACCATCTTGCGATCCACCGGTCCGGTGATCTCGACGCGGCGATCCATCAGATCTGCCGGGATGGGAGCTACTTTCCAGTCGCTGGTCCGAATCTCGGCGGTCTCTGTAAGGAAGTCCGGGTAATGGCCGGCGTCTAGTTCGGTCTGACGCACTTGCCTGCGGGCCAGCAGCTCTTTCCGCCGCGCGTCGAATTGAGCGGCAAGGCTGGCGACGAAACGCTGCGCTTCCGGGGTCAGGATTTCGGCATAAGTCGGACTGATCGGCGCATTGATCTGGAGTTCTAATTCTTGAACTTGCGTAGTGCTTGACATATATTTATTATCCTCTCGCAGCTTGTCCCTGGACTTCCACGGTGTCCAACGCCGCGGTCCGGGGCTTATGGGGCAACGGCATTTTGATCATTGCCGCCGCCATCAAAGCCGCGACGAAAGTCATGATAGCGCTGCCATAGAAAACCACGGTCCAGGAGCCGGTTTTCTCGAACAGCATGGGCGCGAGGTATCCGCCGACAATGGCGGCGACACCCTTGGTGCTATACAAAAATCCGTAGTTTGCGCTGGCATTGCGCGAGCCGAACAGGTCGGCCGTCAACGATGGGAATAACGAGTAAATCTCGCCCCAACTGAAATAAACAATCGCCAGGCACACGATGAAGGCGGTGTCCGATCCCGGCGCCAGCAGCGGAACGCTCACCAGCGAAGCCGATTGAATCAGGAAGGCAATGACCATGGTTCGTTCGCGCCCGATATGATCCGAAACCCATCCCCACGAGAGGCGCGACGCTCCGTTTGCGATCGGATTCATGGAGGCCGCAAAAATGAGCGCGGCCGCGGTGATCTTGAAAGTGTCTGCTAGCTTCGCCAAGTTGGCAGTCACCATCAGCCCGCCAACACCCATGACGAACATCATCAGATACATGATGTAAAAGTGCGATGTGCGCAGCATTTGACCGGGCGTAAAATCCTCGCCACGGCTGCGAACTTTTTGCGTGGCCGGAGCGGCGGCAGCTTCGCCGGGCCGGGGACTGCGCAGAAATTGCGCGGCGCAAACGATCAGAAATCCCTGCGCCAGTCCGGTGTACATAAACGTGGTCTTGAAGCCATCGGACTTCAGTAAATGTGCGATCAACGGAATGAAAAGCGCTGTTCCAGAGCCGTACGCCGCGGCGGTGATGCCAGCCGCCAGGCCGCGTTTATCGGAAAACCATTTCAGTGCCACGCCCATCGATCCGCAGTACACCAACGCTGCGCCCACCCCGGTCGCGGCATAGAACGTATAGAGCGCTGGAAGGCTCTCAGCCTGGCTCATAAGGGCCCAGCCTCCGCCGCACAGTACTCCGCCCAGGGTCATCATGAAGCGCGGGCCGATCTTATCGATAGCCCAGCCCGATGCAGGCATCAACCAGGTTTGGCAAACGACGAATATCGAGAAGGCCAAGCCCACGTCGGAGAGCTTCCAGTGCTGGTCGGGATGCCCGGCGATCAGGGGTTTGACGAACAAGGTCCAGGCGTACTGAAAGTTCGCGATCATGATCATCGCGACCGCCGCCGATGCTAAACGAAACCAACGATTCACAACAAACCTCCTACCGAGAGGAAATGGCGCCTAACAGCCTCGTACAAGCATATACCGTCCGCGTGTAGGGCATGGAAACCTCTAGGCGCTCGCCCAATTCAACCACCGCGCCGACTACCGCTTCCAGTTCCATGGGCCGGCCGGACTCCAGATCCTGGAGCATGGAAGTCTTATGCTCGCCGATTTTTTCCGCGCCCGCGATGCGCTGATCGACTGATATCGGCATTTCGATTCCCATTTTCGCAGCCACCGCTTCCACTTCGAGCATGATGTTGCGGACCGCGTGGCGTACTTCAGGATCGCCCGCCATCTGTGCCAGCGTCGCGCGCGTCAATGCGCTGATCGGATTGAAGGCGACGTTGCCCAGGATCTTGACCCAGATCTCAGTGCGGATCTTCTGCGTGACGGGGCAGCGGATGCCGGCCTTGATCAGCGCCTCCGAGATGGCCTTGCAGCGATCCGAACGCGTGCCGTCGGGCTCGCCGAGCGACAAGCGATTGCCTTCGGTATGGCGGATCACGCCGGGCTCCACAATGTCCGTGGCGAAATACGCGATAGAGGCGACCACATTCTTCGCCGGGATCGCCGCCGCGATCGCACCGCCGGGATCGACACGTTCTAAATGCAGACCGGTGAGTTCGCCAGCGTTGGTCTGAAAATACCACCAGGGAACGCCATTCTGTGTGCTGACGACCGTGGTGTTCTCGCCGATCAGAGGCTGCACTTGCGGCGCGAGCAGCGTCAGGCCGTTGGCTTTCACGCCGAGGAAGATGACATCCATCGGCCCGGCCTCCGCAAGGTCGCCGACGATCCGCGGATGGACCTCAAACTCGCCCTCGTCGCCGATCACTCGCAGCCCGCGTTCCTGCATCGCGCGCAGATGCGGACCGCGCGCGTACAAAGTGACATCCTGGCCTGCGTGGGCCATACGAGCGCCGAGATATCCGCCGATGGCGCCCGCTCCTGCGATCAGAAACTTCATTACGCGCCCGCGAGAGCTTTGCCGACTGCGCCGCGTTGGATCTTCCCGGTAGCGGTGCGGGGAATGGACTCGACTACAAATAGCTTTTTCGGCATCTTGAAATCCGCCAGCCGCTCTTTGCAGAATGCCAGGATGGCGGCCTCAGTTGCCGGCTCCCGCAGTACAACCGCGGCGTTGACTTCCTCGCCCCACATCGGATGAGGAACCCCGAACGCCAGCGCTTCGGCGACGGCGGGATGCGCCAGCAGCACTTCATCGATCTCGCGCGGCCCGATCTTTTCGCCGCCGCGATTGATAAGTTCTTTCAAGCGGCCGGTGAGTGTCAGATAGCCATCCGCATCGAGGAAGCCCTGATCGCCGGTGCGGAACCAGCCGTTGGTAAATGACTTTGCCGTGGCCTCGGGATTGTTCTCGTATTCAGACACCACGTTGGGACCCTTGATCGACACTTCGCCGCGCTCACCCGCAGCCAGTTCATTGCCCGCATCATCCAGGATTCCGATTGTGATTCCTGTACCCGGACCGACCGAGCCCGGTTTGCGCGCGTGCGGCGGCTGCGGATTGGAGCTCATCTGGTGAGAGGCTTCGGTCATCCCGTATGCTTCCAGTACCGGAGCGCCGAACAATTCCTCCATCTTCGCCATCATCTCCGGCGGCAGAGCCGCGCTACACGAGCGGATGAAGCGCAGTCCCTCACGCCCGGCCGGCGGCTCTTTGGCGCGCGAGAGCAGCAGATTGTGAATAGTGGGCACGGCGGAGTACCAAGTTGCGCCGGAATCCGCGACAGTCCGCCAGAATGACAGCGGATTGAATTTGTTCGGCACGGCGACCGTCCCGCCGGAGCGCAGCGTCGAAAGCGTCGAGGCCACCAGTCCATGAACATGGAACAGCGGCATCACGCAAAGAGAGACGTCCTTCGGCGTGAGGCCGTAGTGCTCGACAATATTCGCGGTCGACGCCGTGATGTTGCGGTGCCGGATGGGTACGCGCTTAGGGCGGCCCGTGCTTCCGCTGGTGTGTAGCACCAGCGCAACGTCGTCGGGGCTAGGCGCAGCGGCTTTCTTTCCACTCGGCGCATTGACGATCCGAACCACGCCGGTCGCATCCATTTCGAGCGTATACACCGGAATGCCGAGTCCCGCGGCGGCCTTGCGCGCGGCGTCGGCGCCCTCGGCCATTGCCAGCAGAACTTTTGCCCCGGTGTCCTCCAGATAAAACGCGAACTCCTCTTCGCGATAGCCCGGATTCAGTGGCGCGGCCGTGCCCGCGATCGAACCGGCGAGGAAGCTGACGATGGCCGGCAGCCCATTTGGCAGCACTGTAGCCACGCGATCGCCGCGGCCGATTCCCATGGACGCCAGCGCGTCCGCCATGGCCGTGACCTGCTTGACCAGCGACTCGTAGGTGACGCGCGTTCCGGAATCTGTGAGCAGCAACGCGGTGTTCCCGGCTGGTGCGACTTGGATCAGTTCGAGAAGAGTGTGCGGTTGAGACATAAATACAATCTTAAGCCAGAAGTGCGGTAGCCGCGACGCTTCGCGACTATCGCGACTGTTGTCTGGTTCTCGTTTGCGCGGCGTTCCGTGTGGGGAGCCGATAAATGGCTTTCCCGGACTGCTCGCGCGCTAGGTCAAGCTCGTACGCCGTCTGCAGATTCATCCAAAAATCTGCGGACATACCGAAGTACCGGCCAAGCCGCAGGGCCGTGTCCGCGGTGATGCTCCGCTTGCCCGCCAAGAGCTGATAGAGGCGGTTGGGCGGAACTTCGATAACATCGGCGAGCTTCTTGGCGGTGAGGCCAATTTCTTCCAGCTCATCTTCCAGAATTTCGCCGGGATGGATAGGTGTGCGGGCCATAATATTTCTCTTTCGTTCCTAGTGATAGTCCACGATCTCCACATTCGACGGTCCGCGCGCGTCCTTCGGCCACCGAAAGCAGATGCGCCACTGTTCGTTGATTCGAATCGAATACTGACCCTTGCGGGTTCCCTTCAAGGCTTCCAAGCGATTCGAGTTGAGCGTGGCGAGATCTCCCAACGAAGTTGCCGCATCCAGAATCCGCAGGCGCTTCTCTGCTTGACGCCGGAACGGCTCCCATTTGCGAACGCGTTCGCCGTCCGCCAGTGCTGCTGTTTCCTGGTCGCGGTAACTCTGAATCATTCAGTCATGGCTACAGTATATACGAGTGACGTCAAGCGTACATTACTGCACTTGGCCCAGCGGCCGAATCCAGATGTTGCGAAAACGCACCGGGTCGTGGTGATCCTGCAGCATCAGCGGACCCTTCGGTTCATGCACCACCAGCTTGGGTACTGCGCGATGCTCCGTCGCTCCTAAAATCTGCGTGTGATTCTGCACCAGCACACCATTATGGAACGTAGTGACGAATCCAGGAACGTCGATCTTGCCGTCTTTGAACCGCGGCGCGGTGTAAACGATATCGTACGTCTGCCACTCACCCGGCGGACGGCACGCGTTCACCAGCGGCGGCGATTGCCCGTAGACTGCTCCCGCTTGGCCGTCGGCATAGGTGAGATTGTGATAGCAGTCGAGCACCTGCGTTTCATAGAGGCCCATCAAAAAAATACCGCTATTGCCGCGGCCCTGGCTGTCGCCCTTCGGCGGCGAGGGAGCCATCCACTCGATGTGAAGCTGGCTATCGCCGAATTCCGCCCGCGTCATGATGACGCCGGCTCCAGGCACCACTTCCAGGTACCCGTTTTCCACTTTCCATTTCGCGGGCTCGCCCTTGGCGGTGCGCCAGGCGTCGAGGTTCTTGCCGTCGAAGAGCACAATCGCATCCGACGGTGGCTTGCCCGGCGACTCCGGCGGCGTGATCACGGGCGGCCGCGGACGCGTATCGTCATGCACCCGCCATTTGCTTCCGGGGATCAACGGCGTATCTGTATATCCGGTGGGCGCCTTGGCCGGCGGCGCGGGGGCCGTCTGCGCCCCAAGCCCGACTGCCATTGCCACGGTGACGATTACAAGCTGGAACTTCATGGTCCCTCCCCTATACATCAGATCATTGTAGTCCGACGGAACTTCCGCGGCCCTGTACCCGTATGCACCAAAGAGGGGGGAGAAAATGTATTGCACAAATTGCGGAACGCAGATCGGGGATAGCGACAAGTTCTGCCGCGAGTGCGCCTGTGAAACCAAGGCCGGCCGCGAAGCCCGCCGGGAGAGCGCTTCCGGATCCAGCGCCCCGCGTCGGCTCTATCGGGTGACGTCTGAGAAGAGAATCGCCGGCGTGTGCGCGGGTCTGGCGCGCTACTTCGAAGTCGATGTCACGCTAGTACGGTTGCTGGTAGTTGCCGGCACGCTTTGCAGCGGCGGGCTGGGTCTGCTTGCCTACGTTGCAGCTTGGATCGTCATGCCTCGTGAAAACGAAGTTGGGCCATTTCGCTCGACCGCCGGCGCCTCAACCCAGACGGCCGCTTAGATTTAAAGTCCCGCTGCGCGTGCGGCCGATTGGGTCACGCTGGACCAATCCTTTTCGCCTTGCCCGTGCGCCAGGGCCGCGATAAATTGGTCGCGCACCACGCTCGCGAGCGGCATGGGCGCGTTGCATTCTTCCGACGCCGCCAGCATCAGGCGAACGTCCTTAAGGCCCAAACGCAGCGCGAATCCTGCCGGCTCGAATGTCTCTTCCACGATGGCGCGCCCATAGTTGGTGATGACCGGAGAACCAAACAGCGCGGTCATGACGTCCAGAAACATATGCGGCTGCACCTCCGCCTTGCGCAACGTAGCCGAGGCCTCACCGAACGCTTCAATCGCGCTGACGATCATGAAATTACCGCACAGCTTGGCGATGTTGGCCTGCCACGGCTCGGCGCCGACCACGAACGTCTGACGGCCGATGGCGTCCAGCAGCGGACGGCAGCGTTCAAGCACATCGCCGGATCCAGCCGCCAGCACCAGAAGCCTCTTCGCTTCCGCCGCCTCCGGGCGCCCGAACACCGGCGCGCTTAGGAAACCCTGCTTCCGCTGCGCATGCTCGGCACTCAAGTGGCGGGCCAGGGCCGTGCTGATTGTGCTGTGCGAAATATGAACGCATTTTTCGGGCATCGCCGCAGCTAAGCCATCTTTTCCGAAGACGACTTCTTCCAGCGCGCGATCGTCGGAGACCATCGTCATCACAGAATCCACGCCGCGGCAAGCGTCTGCAGGGGAACTGGCTAATCGTGCGCCCTCGCCGGCCAGTGCCTGTGCCTTTTCGAGGCTGCGATTATAGACCGCCAGGTTGTGTCCGGCGCGCAGCAGGTTACGCGCGATGCCCGCGCCCATTCTTCCGAGTCCGATGAAAGCCAAGTTCATATTGCCCAGCATATCCAACCCGGCCTTGGCCCGGATGGACTCACGTTCGGCAAAGCTCTCATTTGGGGCGAGTAATTTTTACGACCATCGGTAGTCAAATGGCGGCATTTGGTCAGCACTCAAGGGATCGGACGCAACCCCCGCACCGCGCAACTCCTTGAAAACTGGAGGCTGGCGCCAAAAGTTCCGCGACGCCTGTGGATTGGAAGCTGTTGTGCTCTAGGTAGGTGGAAGAGGAGAACCACCCATGCGTAAAACATTAGTAACGATATTGGCGATTGCCGGCACCATGAGCACCGCCGCCTTCGCGGAAGACCGGGAAGCCAAGACTGCAGACCGGCTGGATGCGTCGGTCGACACGATTGTCGATATGACCCACGCCGCTGACAAAGGTATCCCGCAGGATTTGATGGACCACGCGCATTGCGTGATCGTGATCCCCGGCATGAAGAAGGCCGGCTTTATTTTTGGCGCAAAGTACGGCCGCGGTTTCGCGTCCTGCCGCCGTCCGAGTAACCGTGGCTGGAGCGCTCCGGCTGCGATGCGCGTCGAAGGCGGAAGTGTCGGATTTCAGATTGGCGCTTCGGAAACAGACGTGGTTTTATTGGTCATGAATGATCGCGGAATGAAGCATCTTTTGTCGGATAAGTTCACGCTGGGCGGAGACGCAACTGCCGCGGCGGGTCCGGTTGGCCGCAACGCCACTGCTCAGACGGATGCGATGATGCATGCCGAAATGCTTTCCTACTCCCGTGCGCGTGGCCTGTTCGCAGGCATCTCGCTGGAAGGCGCCACGCTTCGTCCGGATGGAGATGCCAATCGCGAATTATACGGCCGCGACACCACGAATCGTGAAATATTGACCGGCGACTTCAAGACTCCGCCGGAAGCTGAGAAATTCCGTCACGCGCTAGGCGGCGAGTCGCCGCACCGCGAGAAGTAGTCGCCGCTTTCATAGCTGCCAGGGGACCGTGCGTCAGCCGGTCCCCGAACGCCCGTCTTGCTGCTACGAAGAGATACAGCCATGCACGAAAACCATCAAAGAGCTGCCGAACTACACGAACTCGCCGCTCACGCGCACCGCACCGCCGCTGAACATAACGAAAAGGGCGACAATGAGACGGGGAACTGGCACACGCAACGCGCCCTTGAGTATTCAGACCGCGCCTATCAGCTTGCCAAGGAAGCCCACGCCAAGTCCGGCCAGATCGTTACGCTCTAAACTTATGTCAACCCGATACAACGACGGATCCCATTACGAGAATCACCAGCGGGCCGCGGAACTGCACGACCTGGCCGCACACGCCCATCGCTCCGGTGAACAGCAAGGGAAAGCGGAATATGATACCGGACACGAGCATTCCCGCCAAGCCCTTGAACATTCTGAACGGGCGCACCAAATGACGCAGTCGACAGTTGGACACGGAGTCTCGACCTTTGGACACGATGAAATCGCCGCGCTGGCCCATTCGCTGTGGGAAGCCCGGGGTTGCCCCGAAGGATCGCCCGATGAAGATTGGCTCCGTGCCGCCGAACAATTGCGCAGGGCATCGGTCAGACGATAGGCGCGCCGCCTCGCCATCTGCTTTCAATTCAGGTCGCGCGAGATCATAAACTTCAGCGTCACTTTGTCGGACGCGCTGGTCAGGCCGAATCCGATTCCCGTCTCGATATTGATCACTTTGCCGAAGTGATTCGCCACCGCCCATATCTGGTGGAATTGTCCTCTCCCTGGGTAGAGGTCGCGAAACTGCCCGTAGTCCGCATACTCCTCAACCGCTCCCTTCCACTTCGGCGAGAATTTGTAAGCCACCCGCACCGCCGGCGCGAAATCGAGACTCTTGAACCCGCCGGTATAGGACGTGTCCATGATCGGATTGATGATGATGTCGATGGGCTTCAAGTGCCATCCCACGATTGGCCGGACTTCGGATGAAAAATGCCGGGGGTCCCACTGCGGTTGGTTCACACTGAATTCGAAATTGACGCCGTAAAAAAATCTCTGCTCGTCGGCGTGCGGCTTGACGAACAGCCAGCGCAGCTTGAAACCGTTGTAGGTCGCTCCATCGTTGTGCGAGAAGCTATACAGCGGCAGATACAGGCCCTGCTCGAACCAATCCGTTACGCCATATGCCCATTCGGCGACGCCCACCAGTGCGTGGTTCGATTCCACGCCGCCCGGAAAAGCCGGTTCCTTCAATCCGTCGGGAGTGAAGTTATTGTGGATCATCAGATTGAATTTGCCGCGATCGGCAATCGCGGCGTCATAAACCTGAATTTCGTCGGTTTGCGCCACGGCCGCAATCGGTGCCGCGGCCAGCGCTAGCGCTATGCACCACGCGCGCATATCGATCGCGAGCCGGAAAGATTTCAGGCTTGAGTTCATTCAGATTTTCTGGACTCCAAGCCAGTATACGTTAGGCCGCCGCCCGCTCCGATACTGCCGCGCGGGAGTATACTGGCTGAAAAGCGCAGCCGCGCAGGGAGGCTTCCAATGAGATTTTTTTCCACGTACGCGACCGTCCTCCTTGTCTTGGGTCTCTCGCCCGCAGCCTTCAGCGATGACGGCGGCCGCCTGTTGCGTGTGGATCACTACGTCGAAGTTCATTCGGCGGTCCCCGCGATTGCCGGACAAACCACGCAGATTTATGTCCGGGAAGTAGTGGAAGCTGCAACAGTCCTACGCGGCGGACCCGCGCCCGATCGCGTTGCGCTTTTCATCCACGGCGCCGGCACCCCTGCCGAGGTTTCCTTCGACGTTCCCTACCAGGACTACAGTTGGATGGCCTACCTCGCGCACGCTGGCTTCGACGTTTTTTCCATGGACATGACCGGCTATGGGCGCTCCACCCGTCCGCCAGCCATGAACGATCCCTGCAATCTTTCACGGGAGCAGCAGGCGGCCTTCGTGCCGGCTCTCATCCCAGCGGTCTGCGCCGCCACCTATTCACAGCAGATGACGACGCTTGCTTCCGATTGGCACGATATCGACGCGGTCGTCGATCGCGTGCGTGCACTGCGCCACGTGGACAAACTGAACTTGCTCGCGTGGTCTTTGGGTGGCCCACGCTCGGCGGGATATGCCGCGCAGCATGCCGGCAAGGTCGCAAAACTGGTGCTGCTCGCTCCGGCCTACAATCGAGCCGCGAAAGCCGATCCGCCCGCACAAGTCCCCGCCAGCGGCGTCGCCATGAACACGCAATCGCGCGACGAATTCATCGCCAATTGGGATCGCCAGGCCGGATGCCCGGGCCAATACGAAGCCGGCGCCCGCGACTCCGTCTGGTCGGAGATGATTCATTCGGACCCAGTCGGCGCGACCTGGGGCCCAGGCGTGCGGCGCGCCCCGCAAGTGACGAGCTGGGGATGGACCACGGCCGTGGTCGCCCAAACTCAAATCCCCACATTGATGGTTTCGGGCGCAACCGACAAGCAAGTCAATCCCGAACGTGTGCGAGAACTCTACACGGATCTGGGCTCGCCCAAGAAAGTGTTCATCGATCTCGCCTGTTCTTCCCACAACGCCATGTGGGAAAAGAATCACCTGCTGCTATTCAAGGCGTCGCTCGAGTGGCTGACGCAAGGCTCAGTCGAAGGCAAGCAGGAAGGGATGTTGCGGCTAGGCTATTGAGTTCCGCCGGCGCATCCGAAGCCGCGCGGAGCGCACCGGCCGGCCCTATTTCTTCTTGCCTTTCTCTTCAGCCCGCGAGGCCGTCGATGGCGGTACAATCCCGCTGGCGCGCAGATAACCCACCAGGTTTCCGTAGATCTCGTTGCTGTGCACGATCACGTGCAGGTACGCGTAGCTCACGCGCGGCGACGCTGCCGCCTTCTGGTCGTCCATCGTTTGCAGCACGGCGGCGCAGTAGTCGAAAGAATCCTTCAGGGCTTTGCTAACCTCCGCCTTTTCCTTCAAACTCGCAGCGTTCTTCTCGCCGGGCTGAGTCGGTTCGCCCCTCAGCACCGCGCAATCCCGATAGTTCCTCTCGATCGAATGCACCAGCCACTCGGCGAAGGTTCGCTGAGCCGGCGTTAACCGGAAGCTATATTTTTCAGCGGGCATCACTTCAGCGCTGGCCTCGATACTAGCCCGGACGACATCGAAATATCGTTCCCTGGCAGCGGTAGTGATATTGTTCTGGGCATGCAACGTGGCGGAGGCGATCAAACAACAGAAAACGACGGGGATTTTCATATATTGAGCCAAGCCCTTTCAATCAACTGCCTATACTAACAGAGCTATCGCTACTTCTTCTGGGTCACGGCGTATAAACTTTTGGTGGCCTTCCGGTAGGCGCGCCGTGCTTGCTTCTCTTTTCCGGCGGCAGCGTGATACTGCTTGTCATTTTCCTTGGAGGGCCGGTTGACGGTCGCGACAAGGGCCGCTTTTTTCTCCTGAATGGACTCCAGATAGGCGCTCAGCGAAGCATCAAAATCGCGTCTGGGCTTGATCTTGGTGGGGGGCATAACTGGGACTGTAACACAAATGTATTACGTCAACTCTTCACGGGTTTGAACTCGCCCAGCATCGACGGAATCAGTCCCGAAACGGCGGGATGAATGTGCATCGCGCGCTGGACGCGCCGTGCCATATGCGCCGCAGCGCTCGCAATCACGGCCTGGCCGCGCCGATCACGATCGCGTCAACCCGGCGCTCATGAGACGATCCAGATCGCGCCTCCGATGGCGATGACGTCTTCGAGCAGCGCGATGGGAAGATCCTTGCCTCCAATGGCTTTCACCAGCCGCGCCCGGAATTCGTATCCACCCAGCGTTCCCGCAACGCCACCCAGCGCGCCTGCGATCAGGCCGCCGGCGTGCCCACCCGTGAGCGCCGCCCCGCACAGTGTTCCAGAAACAATCCGGAACAAGAACGGCCCCGGAGCTTTGCGGCTTGGCGTCTTCGGCAGCTTATCGGCGACCAATTCCCCGAGCGCAAGCACGGCGAGAATGTAAGGCGTGTACACAAAGCCGAAAAACGCGAGCCAGGTGTTGCCCAAGGGCAGCCATCCCAGCCGCGCAGCCCAGCTAACGGCTGCCAGCGGCGTCAAGGAACGAAGTCCCGCGGTTGCGCCAATGAGAAAGGCTAGGACGTAGGGAGACATGATGCCACCATTGGACCACAGGATCCGGCCCGGGGGCGCCGTGGGAACCGGCCCATCCGGCATTCCTAATGACAACGGGTCATGGACCCGTCCAACTGCCTCAGGTGATTTTCTAGGTGTGCATAAGTGGAATCCCTCGTTCCCGCCCTCACCGCCCCTTGTTAGCCTGCAAATAGAGGAACTACATGCGCATCCTGGCATCTTTTCTATTGATTAACGCACTCGCCTTCGCCCAGAACTTGACCGAATTCGGCGCCGTCGCCGCCGGGAGCGCCGTGGGAGGCGCCAGCGGCAAGCCGGTCAGCAACAGCATCACCGCCATCTTCAGTAAAGCGGACCAGCAGGCCAAAGCTCCTGCTAAGCCGGCCGTAAAGGACACCGAGAAGGAGCCCGAGAAGGCACCGAAAAGAGAAACCGGGACGCAATCGGAAGCGCTCGTGGTTGCGCCTGGAGCGTCCGTTGCCGACCGCAGTGGCGTGCCGCCTCCGCCCTCACCGGCGGCGAAGCGCAATATCCCCACGACGGTCGCTGCCGAGCGATATGCGATTCCACAGGAAGTGGCTAGCATCGGTTCCTGGGCCGACGTTGCGCCGACCCTGCCGCCTCCGCCGGTGATGTCACCTGAAGAGCTTCGCGGTGTCTCGGCGGGCATGACCCGCGCCGACGTGCTGCGACTCGGCGCGCCTGCTTCCAAAATCACCATGTTTGAAGATGGGCATGTGATCGAGATTTTCAGCTACTACCAAGACGGCCAAAAATTCGGTACCCTCCATTTCACCGACGGCGTGGTTTCGAGCGTCCAGTAGCGCACGCATCCGGGAGTCAACCCTCTCGCCGGGATCTACGCGAAGGTCACCTTCAGTCCCGGCGGTCCCCTCGCTTCCATCCGGCCCGCCAGTTAGATTCGACGGTTCTATCCGGGAACCAGGCAAGCGTGCGACCATGAAGCGTGAAGCTTGGCATCGATTTTGGCACTACGCGCATCGTGGTGGCCGCCGTCGATCGGGGGAACTATCCTCTGGTTCACTTCGAAACCCCGGATGGCGTCTACGATGAATGGTTTCCATCTCTGGTCTCCTTCCGGCCCGCGAGCGGCGGCACGAATGGCCGCCTGCAGCCCGCCGAGCGGCGCTACGGCTGGGACGCATGGCAGGGGCAAAGCGAGCCCGGCTGGGTCAATCTTCGCTCCATAAAGCGCTACCTGGAACACGCGGGGCCGGAGACCCGGCTCTCCTTGCACGGTACGCAGGTTCCGGTTACGGAACTGCTTCACGGCCTGCTCTCCTCGCTGCGCAGCGCGCTGGCCGCCCAATTCGGCGCGAAAGAGCCGTTCGAAGCCATGCTGGGAGTGCCGGCGAACGCCAATACCAACCAGCGATTTCTCACGGTCGACGCCTTCCGCCGCGCGGGCTTCTCCGTACTCGGGCTACTCAACGAACCCTCCGCTGCGTCTATTGAATTTGGACACCGCCAGAAGTCCAAGGGCCGCATTTTGGTTTACGACCTGGGCGGCGGCACGTTCGACGTCTCGTTGGTGTCGATGGAAAATGGAACCCACACTGTTCTCGCGTCCGAGGGCATTTCGAATTTAGGCGGCGACGATTTCGACATCATGCTGGCGGAGCTGGCCGCGGGCAGGGAAGTGCTGCATTCGCTCACGCTCGCCGAAATGTTCCGGCTCGACGAGGAGTGCCGCCGCCAGAAAGAAGCGCTGCATCCGAATTCTCGCAAGATCGTAATCGACCTGGATGTTGCGCGTGAGGGCCTAGGCCAGGCCGTCGTGCCGGTGGCCGAGTTTTACGAGCATTGCCGCCCGCTGCTGGATGAATCGCTGGCCCTGGCCTTGAAGGTCGCGCGCGGCGAAAATATCGAAGCCCTGTATGTAACCGGCGGCGGCAGCGAACTCCCCTTAGTCACGCGTCTGTTGCGCGAAGAATTCGGACGCAAGGTGATTCGCAGCGAGTATACCCGCTCTGCCACCGCCATCGGTCTAGCCATTCAGGCGGATTCGGCTTCGGGCTACAAGCTGCGCGAGATGTTCACGCGCGATTTCGGCGTTTGGCGCGAAGGCCAGGGCGGCGAGCGCATGATCTTCGATCCTATTTTCGCGCGCGGAACGCGTCTGCCCTCAGCCGGCGATCCGCCGCTCTCTGTTAGCCGGGTCTATCGTCCGGTCCATAACATCGGCGATTTCCGCTATATCGAAGCCAGCCACTTGGGCAAACAAGGTGAACCGGCGGGAGACATCGCGGTCTGGGATGAAATTCTGTTTCCCTTCGATCCGTCGCTCCGTCACACAACATCGCTGGAAGGTGTCCCGGTCTTGCGTTCGGACGCCGTGGCTGCGGAAGAAATCGAAGAGAACTACGCGTGCGACGCGGCGGGGGTCGTCAAAGTCACCATCCGCAACCTGACGTCGAGCTACTCTCGCGAGTTCAGTCTTGGGCGCTGGAGCGGGAAGGCTGCCGTAGTTGCGCCCTCCGCCGGAAAGCGCGTCCGCAGAGCCGCGACATAAAGCAAAATCGCGCGCGACAAGCTACTCTCGGTAGAGATGCAAGTGCCTATCAAGCGCGCGATCGAGCGCGTGCCCGGCGGAATGATGATCGTACCGCTGATTCTCGGCTCCATGATCGTCACCTTCGCGCCTGCTACGGCAAGCTTTTTCGGATCGTTTACGGGCGCTCTCTTCACTGGTTCCTTGCCCATTCTGGCAGTGTTCTACGTGTGCCTTGGCGCGACCATCCCCTTCGAGGCGCTTCCCCGGATCGCAAAACGCGGCGGCACGTTGCTCGCCACAAAAATCATCGTAGGGATTCTGGCGGGGTTGGTCCTTGGCCACTTGCTGGGCGAGCGGCCGATCACGCACGGATGGTTCGCAGGCATTTCCACGCTGGCGGTGGTCGCGGCCATCAACGACACCAACGGTGGACTTTACATGGCGCTCATGGAACAATGCGGGCGTGCCGAAGACGCTGGTGCTTACGCGCTCATGTCTCTTGAAAGCGGGCCTTTCCTGACCATGCTTACTCTCGGAGTCGCGGGATTGTCAGCGTTTCCCTGGCAGACGCTTGTCGGCGCGATTCTTCCGCTCGTGGTGGGACTCCTACTGGGCAATCTAGACCACGAGCTGCGGATTTTTCTAGGCCGCGCCGCCCCCACGATGATTCCGTTTTTCGGGTTTGCGCTTGGAGCGACACTGGATTTGCACCGCGTGTGGCAAGCCGGCATGCTCGGTCTGGCACTCGGGCTTTGCGTAGTGGCCGTCTCCGGAGCCGCTTTGCTGGTCGCCGATCGCCTCACGGGAGGCACTGGCACCGCCGGACTCGCCGCCGCGACTACCGCCGGGAATGCGGCGGCTGTCCCCGCGATTGTGGCTTCCGCGAATCCGGCGTACGCGGAAGCCGCGGCATCAGCCACGGTTTTGGTAGCGGCCAGCGTCATTGTCACGGCGCTCTGCGCTCCACTTTTGACGATATGGTGGGCGCGCCGGACATCGACAACAGAGCGGCCATGAGCGGAGCCGCTCAGATCGTAATGATCGCCGACGATCTCTCCGGCGCGGCCGACTGCGCCGTGGGTTGCGCCGTCCAGGGCCTGCGCACGGTCGTCCAGTTGTCCGAAGCGCCGTCGTCCGAACCCGCGCAGGTATTGGCGATCGATGCCGCTACTCGAAGCATGACCCCGGCGCGTGCGGCTGCCACCATCGGGCGCATCGCCGCAACCTACCAACACAAACCGGGCCGCGTCCTTTTCAAAAAACTTGACTCGCTCTTGCGAGGCCACATCGGTCCAGAGCTGGCCGCGATGCGGAATGGACGCGCTCCGGCGGTGATTGTAATGGCCCCGGCACTTCCAGCGCAGGGTCGCACGACGATCGACGGTTGCCAGCGTCTGCACGGGCAACGATTGGAAAACGCGGAGGCGCCGCGGCTTCTGGAATCCGCTGGCCTCACTTCAACGCAAATCAATCTGTCTTTGATTCGCGGCGCATCGCGGCAGTTGGCAGCAACCATGGCCGCACTTGCGGCTCAGCACAGTGTCTTAATTTGTGACGCCGAGTCGGAAGCTGATCTGCGATCCATCGCCGCAGCCATTGCAACGATGCCGCATGCAGGATGGGAGGGCTCGATCGTTTGGGCAGGTTCTTCCGGACTCGCCCGGCACATCCCGGAAGCAATGGGTATTCCCGGCACTCCTGGTCAAAACGAGGCGCCGCGCTTTCGCGGTCCCATTCTTGTGGTTGTCGGAAGCCGGACCGCCGTGGCGCATGAACAGGCTTGCGAGGCGGCGCGGTCCGTCGGAATGTCAACCGTGTCCCTGTCGCCCCAAGAACTTCTTGAAGCACACAGTCCCGCGCTGGGAGACGCGCTCGATTCCGGCAGCGACGTGATGACTGTGATCGATTCGATCGGCGGGGCCTCCGAAGATCCGCGGCTCTGTGCGGCTCTAGCGTCCCTCGCGTCGCCGCACATAGACAAAGTAGGCGCACTTATCGTCACTGGCGGAGAGACAGCGCGCTCCGTTCTCACGGCGTCGGATATCGCGGGTCTCCGCTTATTGCGCGAGGTCGAGCCGGGTGTTCCACTGGCCGTTTCCACCGGGGCGCGTCAGATCCCTGTGATCACGAAATCCGGATCTTTCGGTAGCCGTACGACCCTCGCCCATTGTGTGCAGGTGCTTCGAGGGCTGAAACTGGAATAGAGAATGCCTGGACCTCGAATCGCAATCACCATGGGCGACGCCGCTGGCGTCGGTCCCGAAATCATCATGAAGAGCCTGGGGCATCGCGACCTGTATGCGCGTTGCCGCCCGATTGTGATCGGCGACGCCGAACGCTTGCGCGCGGCTGGACGACTGGTTGGAACGGACCTTGCCGTCGCCGCCATCGCCAACAGCGAGCCGGATCTTGCACATGCCGGCGAGCGGCCTGGCACCGTCGATTGCATCGATCTCGGCCTGATCCCGACGGATCTCCCCTGGGGAAAGCTTTCGGCCGTGGCCGGAGATGCGGCCTTTCGCTACATTCAGACGGCCACGCAATTGGCCATGGCGCGGAAAGTCGCAGCCATCTGTACGGCTCCTCTCAACAAGGAAGCGCTGCACGCCGGCGGGCACATCTACCCGGGCCACACCGAACTCCTCGCCGCCTTGACCGGAACGCCTGAGGTCTCGATGATGCTCACCGCGCCGAATCTGCGCGTGATCCACGTCACCACTCACATGGGACTTCTGGATGCTATCAATCGCATCGAGCCTGGATTAGTCACCCGCACCATCGCGCGCGGCCACGAGGTTTTAGTTAAGGCCGGCATTCCTCGCCAAAAGATCGGCGTCTGTGGAATCAATCCGCACGCCGGCGAAAACGGATTATTCGGCCGCGGCGAAGAGGAATCCAAGATTATTCCAGCCGTCGAAGCCTGCCGCGCCAAAGGTTGGGATATCGAAGGCCCCTTGCCCGCCGATACGCTGTTCTACCGCGCCGGACGCGGGGATTTCGACATGGTGGTGGCCATGTATCACGATCAGGGGCACGGACCGGTGAAGGTGCTGGGCCTTGAAGCAGGCGTGAATATTACCATCGGCCTGCCGGTCATTCGGACATCTGTGGATCACGGAACCGCCTTCGACATCGCCGGTACTGGCAAGGCCGACGAACGAAGCTTGCTTGAAGCGCTTCGCCAAGCCATCGCGCTGGCGCCGTCCGATTGAAGATCTGCTTAAAGGAATGCAAATGACAACGCCCGCGCTATTTGATTTAACCGGCCAGGTGGCTGTGGTTACCGGCGGCAACCGCGGGATTGGACGCGGCATTGCCCTCGGACTGGCCCAGGCCGGAGCCGCTGTTGCTGTGTTCGGACGAAACGAAGAGAAGAACCGGCAGGTACTCTCCGAGTTGAAAGCCATCGGCGTTCCTGCCATGGCGGTGAAGGTTGACATGACCGATCGCGCCGGATTGGAGCCCGCCTTGAATAGCGTCGAGAGCAAGCTTGGCAGCGTAAGCATCATCGTCAACAATGCCGGCAACGTGTCACTGAGCGGCGGTGTGCTGAACGAAAAGCCGGAAGATTGGGACTGTGTCATCGAGACTCAGCTCAATTCCGTCTTTTTGCTTTCGAAGCTCGCGGCCAAATCGATGGTTGCTCACAGGCGCGGGAAGATTATCAACATCGGTAGCATGTACTCGTACTTTGGGTCCGGACTCATCCCCTCCTACAGCGCGGCGAAAGGCGCCATCGTCCAACTCACCAAGTCCATGGCGATCGAGCTCGCACCGCATAACATCCAGGTCAATGCGATCGCCCCAGGATGGATCGAAACTGACATGACGGCGCCGGTCCGCAGCATGCCCTTGAACGGCGAGATTCTCGCGCGGACTCCGGCTGGCCGGTGGGGTCAGCCGGAGGAAGTTGCCGGAACCGCCGTGTATTTGGCTTCGCGCGCTTCGGACTTCGTTACCGGCACCACCATTCGTGTCGATGGCGGTTACGCGATCCGCTAGCTCTGTCCCTATTTATCGGGGCATCAACGCTACCCGCTCCAGGCCCGCGCCTTTTGCAATATCGATCACCTCAGCGATGTACTGGAAGTCCAGATCTTTCTTGGCGCGCACAAAGATCACGTGATTCGGAGCGTTCTTGAAAACGTTCTTCAGCCGGGCGTCCAGGTCTTCCAGGGCGACCGATTCTTCGTTGAGACGAACCGTCCGATTTCCCAGCACGGTGACGACGACATCGTCCCGCGGCGTCGACGCCTTTTGGTCCGACGATTCCGGAGCCGAAGCTTTCAGGCCATGTGAAAGCGTGGGCTGGACCAGCAAGAAGATGATGATCAGAACCAGAAGAACATCAATCAGCGGCGTCACATTCATTTCCGCTTTCTGATGGAAGCCTCCACCCACCGACATCGACATTGTTGTTTGCTCCTCGGCTTCTTGGACACTGCCCCTCAAGCGAAAGTTCCCCCCAAACGGCGGCCCCCGCGCCGCGATGGCTGCTTAGGAATATGCCTCATAATTGGAATAGTGATTATCGATCCTCAGGCGGTTCCAGCTTCCATCGCCTATCAACTTCTCACCACTACCGTCATTCCACGCCCCATAGGCTTCATTTCTTCGTTGTCCCCCGAAGGCGTGGCCAACTTGGCGCCCTTCAGCTTCTTCAACGCCGTGTGCGGGGAGCCGCCCATGATCATGTTCTGTGCGTCCAATCGAAGTCCGCTGAAGGACACGCTGCGCAATGTCCAAGCCATGCGCGAATTCGTGGTGAACATCGTCAGCGAAGAGATCGCCGAGGCAATGAATTTGACCGCCGCCAATTACGCGCCCGAGATCAGCGAATTCGACGTCTCCGGGCTCACGCCGGTTCCCAGCGACCTCGTCCGCCCGCCGCGCGTTCTCGAATCGCCGGTGAATATGGAATGCCGGGTCCACGACATTATCGAGGTGAGCGCGAAGCCCATGGGAGGAAACGTTGTGATTGGCGAAGTGATCCGTTTTCACGTGCAGGATAGTATCATTGACAAAGACATGTTCATCGATCCCGACAAACTCAAGCCCATCGCGCGCCTGGGCGGCCCTTCCTATAGCCGCATCCGCGACCGCTTTGACATGCTCCGGCCGGTGGTCAAAAAATAGCGGAATGGCTCTCTTAAAAACTCCTTTGAACGCCGTGCATCGCAGCATGGGCGCGAAGATGGTCGATTTCGGCGGCTGGGACATGCCGGTCGAATACTCCGGCGTCATCGACGAGCATCGCGCCGTGCGCGAGCGCGTCGGCCTGTTCGACGTCAGCCACATGGGCGAGATCGAAGTGCGCGGGCCGCAGGCGCTGGATCTGGTGCAGCACGTCACCGTGAACGACGCTTCGAAGCTGAAGTACGGGCAAGCCCAGTACTCGGCGCTGCTGTATGAACACGGCGGATTCGTCGACGACATCCTGGTCCACAAAGTCGCGGACGATCATTATTTCCTGTGCGTCAACGCGTCGAATCAGGACAAGGATTACGAGCACATCGCCGCCAACAACCGTTTCGACGCGACCGTTGAAAACGCCGGGCCGCGTTACGCGCAGCTCGCCGTGCAAGGGCCCGTTGGCGACAAGCGTCGTCAAGAAACTCACCGATGTGGATCTCGCTTCCGTGAAGCGTTATCACTTCGTCGACGGCGTTGTCTCCGGCGCGCCCGCGCGCATCGCGCGCACCGGCTACACCGGCGAAGACGGCTGGGAAATTTACGTCGCGCCCGAACATGCCGTCCGATTGTGGAACGAGATCCTGGAAGCCGGCGCCGAGTTCGGCATTATACCGTGCGGCCTGGGCGCGCGCAACACGCTGCGCCTGGAATCCGCCATGCCGCTCTACGGGCACGAAATCGACGCGACGATCACGCCCTGGGAAGCGGGACTTGACTGGATCGTGAAGATGGAAAAGGGCGATTTCCTGGGCCGCGAGGCGCTGGTGAAGCAGAAAGAACAGGGCATCACTCGCAAGCTGATCGGGTTTGAAATGAAGGGCCGCGGCATCGCCCGCGACGGTTATGAAATCCTGTCGGGCGGCGCGGGAACAGGTTGGGTGACCAGCGGCGGCCCGGCGCCGGCGTTAAACAAAAACATCGGAATGTGTTATCTTCCACTGCAACTGGCGGAGCCTGGCAACGCCATCGAAGTCTCGGTGCGCGGCCGCCTGGTCGAAGCCGTCACCATCCCCATGCCTTTTTATAAGCGAGCGAGGTAGGAAATGTATCCGGAAAATTATCGTTACACCAAAGAGCACGAATGGGTGCACGTTGAAAACGGCGTCGGCACCATCGGCATCACCGACCACGCGCAGCACGAGCTGGGCGATATCGTCTACGTCGAAGTGCCGAAAGTCGGCACGCACGTCGAGAAGGGCAAGAGCTTCGCGGTGGTCGAATCCGTCAAGGCCGCCAGCGAAATCTACGCGCCGGTATCGGGCGAAGTGGTGGAAGCGAACGAAGCTCTCACCGCCACGCCGGAACTACTGAATTCAGATCCGCATGTCGCAGGCTGGATTGCTAAAATAAAATTGTCCGTCCCGGAAGAAATCGATCGGCTCCTTTCCCCCGCCGATTACCAAGCCTATCTGGGAGAAGAGTAAATGATCGTTGCGATACCTTCCTAAGTCAGACTCCGAGCGTCGCGAGATGCTCGACACCATTGGCTTTCGAAGCATCGAAGACCTGGTGGCATACCTTCCCAAAGCTGTTCGTTACGATAAGCCGCTGGCCATCGCGCCGGGCAGAAGCGAATACGAGATTCTGGATTATTTCAAGGCGCGCGGCGCGGAGAATGCCACCGCCGGCGGCAATGGTTACGCCTGTTTTCTGGGCGCGGGCGTCTACAACCACTACCGCCCGGTGCTGGTGGACACGGTCGTTTCGCGCGGCGAATTCCTGACGTCGTACACGCCGTATCAGGCCGAGATTTCGCAGGGCACGCTGACCGCGATCTTCGAATTTCAGACCATGATCTGCCAGTTGACCGGCATGGATGTGGCCAACGCCTCCATGTACGACGCCTCGACGGCCGTGCCGGAAGCCGCCATGATGGCGATGCGCGCCACCGGCCGCAGCCGACATGCTGATCGCGCGCACCGTGCATCCGGAGTATCGCGAAGTGCTGCGCACCTACGCGCAGCATCAGGGCATGCCGCTCGATGAGTTCGGCTACGACGCTGAGTCGGGCTAGCTCGACCTCGAAGACTTGTCGCGCAGCATCACCAAAGACACCGCCGCCGTCATCATTCAGTCGCCCAATTTCTTTGGGATCGTCGAAAACGTCAAGCAGGCCGCCGAACATCGCGCACGCGAACGGCGCGCTGCTGGTGTTCGTGTTTTCCGAAGCGGTATCGCTGGGGATTCTGGAGCCGCCGCGCGATGCCGACATCGTCGCCGGCGAATTGCAATCGTTCGCGATCCCGCCCAGCTACGGCGGTCCGTTCGCGGGAATCATCGCCTGCAAAGAAAAGTTGATCCGCCAGATGCCCGGACGCCTGGTTGGCGAGACGAAGGATGCCAACGGCAACCGCGCGTTCTGCCTGACGCTGGCGACCCGCGAGCAGCACATCCGCCGCGAGAAGGCGACTTCCAACATCTGCACCAACCAGGCGCTGATCGCCCTGATGGCGACGGTGTTTCTGGCGGTCTACGGCAAGCAGGGCCTGCGCGAACTGGCGGTGCAGAATCTCTCGAAGGCGCATTATCTTGCAGGCAAGACCAAAACGCTTTTCAACGGGCCATTTTTCAATGAATTCGTGGTGCGAGCCGAATCCAAGGGCGTCGCAGAAATCAACCGAGAGCTCGAAGCCAAGAAAATCATCGGCGGGTTGCCGCTCGAAAAGTTTTATCCCGAACTCAAGAACACCATGCTGTTGTGCTGCACCGAAATGAGCAGGAAAGCGCAGATGGATCTGGTGGCGGAGGCCTTCGCATGATCAAAAAGGTCCGCACCAACCCCACGCAGAACGAGCAACTGTTCTTCGAGATCAGTTCGCCCGGCAAGAAGGGCTATCAACTGCCCGATCTCGACGTGCCAGCGATCGACCCGGCCGAGGCGCTGGGGGCAGGGAACACGCGTACCGAAATCGAGGACTTCCCCGAAGTCAGCGAAGTGGACGTGATCCGCCACTTCACGCGCCTTTCCACCTGGAATTACGCTATCGACCTGGGGCTTTATCCGCTGGGTTCCTGCACCATGAAATACAACCCGCGCATCAACGAAGCAGGCCGCGCGCGTCGAAGGCCTGGCGTGGATGCATCCCTATCAGCCCGAATCGCTCTCGCAGGGCGCGATGGAGGTATGCGCGGAGCTGGAGCGCTGCCTGCTCGACATCACCGGCATGGATGCCATCACGCTGCAGCCCGCCGCCGGAGCGCATGGCGAGTTGACCGGCATTCTGCTGATTCACGCGGCCCTTGCTGCGCAAGGCAACCCCCGCAAGAAAATCCTGATTCCGGATTCCGCCCACGGAACCAACCCAGCCACCGCTCACATGGCCGGCTATGCGGTCGAAAACATCGCGTCCAACTCGCGCGGCATGGTGGATACCGAAGCGCTGGCGCGCGCGGTCACCGAAGATGTCGCCGGGATGATGGTCACAAATCCCAACACCATCGGCGTGTTCGAGGAAAATATCGCGCAGGTGGCTGACATTCTGCATTCGAAAGGCGCTCTGCTGTATATGGACGGCGCCAACATGAACGCGCTCGCCGGAATTTCGCGTCCCGGAGACTTCGGCGTCGACGTTATGCACCTGAATCTGCACAAGACGTTTTCGACACCGCACGGTGGTGGCGGTCCGGGCGCAGGTCCAGTAGCCGTGAAGCAGCACTTGGAGCCATTCCTGCCAATCCCGCGCCTCGCGCGCGTAGGCGATAAGTGGACGTGGAATTACGATCGCCCGCAATCCGTCGGCCGCGTACGTGCGTTCTACGGCAACTTCGGTGTGCTGGTGCGCGCTCTGGCCTATATCATGGCGCATGGCGGCAACGGTCTTCCGCGCGCCACTTACGATGCGCTGCTCAACGCTAACTACATCCGCAAATTGCTCGAGCCGTATTACGACATGCCGTATCGCGAGCCCAGCATGCATGAGTGCGTGTTCAGCGATGCCCGGCAGTCGAAACTAGGCGTCGATACCATGAGCATCGCCAAGCGCCTGATCGATTACGGCTTCCATCCTTACACAGTCGCATTTCCGTTGATCGTGAAAGGCGCGCTCATGATCGAACCCACTGAAACCGAAAGCAAGCGCGAGCTTGATCTGTTTGCGGATGCCATGATTTCCATCGCCAAGGAAGTCGAGGAAACGCCGGAGCTAGTCAAGACCGCTCCGCACACTACGCGTACCGCGAAAGTGGACGAAGTCACCGCTGCGCGGAAACCGATTGTTCGCTGGAAGCGGCCGTAGCCGCCCGCGCCGGTTTACTTCCCGCCGTCCTTAACGTACGCGCGGATCACTTTATCCACGTAATCCCGCGTTTCCGCGTAAGGTGGCATCCCGCGATAGCGATCAACGGCGCTGCTGCCTGCGTTATAGGCCGACAGCGCCTTCACCACGTCGCCATCGTATTTGATCAGCAGGTCCCGCAAGAGCCGCGCTCCCGCGTCGATATTTTGGGCCGTATCGTGCGGATCGGCGGCGAGTTCCCTGGCCGTCGCAGGCATCAATTGCATCACGCCAAGCGCGCCTTTGGGCGATACCGCATCCGGCCGCAAGTTCGATTCCACGCGAGCCACGCTCTCAACCAATGCCGTAGGCAAACCCGTGCGGCGAGCGGCATCGCGAACCAAAGTGGCCGGGTCCTTCGCCGGCGCCGGAGCAACGATCGGCGTAACGACCGGCGAAACTGGCACCGTGTATTCCTCCACTTCAAACGATGACACCGCAGACGCTGGCATTTCCGTCACGCCGCCCTTGGTATATAAAAGGACGCTCGATCCGACGATCTCATGCCGCTCGGCATGAATGCGGAAGCCATTGGAAAGCACCGCGTACTCGCCCCCAAAGGCCGGAAGCGCCGCCAGCGCTAACCATATTGAGTTGCTGATAAGCTTCGACACGTGTCGTTATTAGTTTAGACGTTGGCCAAAGACCGCGCGTGCAGGCCGTGCAGGCGAAGATTTCATCTAGTGCCGCACCACCGCCAGCACACCAATGCCAATCGCAAGGAGGATCCACATAAATGGAAACAGCAGCCCGCTTCGCTCGCCGGAGCCCCTGAATTCGCGCCACACAAAAAGACCCCAGGCTACGGCAAGTACCGGCGCTCCCTGGCTCAAAGCGTAACTGGGCATGGCGGCGGCTCGGGCCGCCGAGGGTGCCGAGAGCGCCAGCATTCCCGCCAGGAACGCCACGCCCGCAACCATGCCTCCCAGAATCCCCAGCGCATGCTGTTTGCCGGTGCCTTTGAAATATTCCATCAAGCCAACCGGCTCTCCGGCCACGGGAAAAGTGAAAAAGAACGGGTCCACGATCGCCGTGGATATAAGAATGCCGATGGCGAACATCAAGGCCGCTCCGTAGGGAGCCACGCCGCCGTCGCCAAAAGTTCCGGCGTCGAGCAGTGGCCGGAACAGCCCCAGTGCGATGCCTCCCGCCACACCCAGCAAAATCGGCAGCGCCGCGCCGCGTTTCCCTGAACTCTTCGGGCGCTTCGCTTTCGGATCCCTTTGCGCGGCCTCTTTCCTTGCGGCCTCGACCTTGGAGCTCAGGTAACTGCTGTAGGCGGCCGCGCCCACCACCAGCGCCGCCAGCAGCAGCCCCGCGCCAACGAACGAAAGCAGGAAGCCGCTTGACGTTTCGAAAATGAGGGACCAAGCGGTCGAAACCACCAGCGCGGTCGCGAACGTAATGGTGAAGGCCAGCGCCATGCCAGCCGCCGTGAGAGCGGCCGCCAGGAGCATATTCCCCAGATTGAAAACGAAACCAGCCGCGATCACATACAGCAGATTGCGATACCCGGTGATTAGGAAATTATCCTGGAACGTCAGTTCGCCCGCATTCAACAAGCCGCCGGTAAATGCCGCCACCGCGGCCAGCACCGCGAATCCGATTGCGAAATCGTAATAGTAAAGCTCGAAGCGCCATTTCCCGGCCAGCTTCAGCGTGTTGGCCCAGGATCCCCAGCAAATCAGCGATATCACCAGAAGCGCCAGCGTGGCGGCTTGAGAACCGGGAAGGATCATAGATTTTTGAAGTCGGCACGGACTTCTGCATAGCCCCGCCGTTCCTGCATTATAGCCCCTGCACTACAACTAATGATCGGCAGATTGGCGTGCGGCGATTAGAGCGCTGGGGCACCCTCATTCAGCACCAGCGGCAGCAGCGGATCGAGTGAGGACTCGTGCGCCAGCGGAGCCGGCACGCCTTCGGGAGCGGTCATCCCAATGCGGTCGTGCCAGTAAACAGGTAGCCCGACTGCTGCTGTGCCGGCCAGATCGTAAGCCGAACCTGCCACGAAAAGGCAGCGCTCCGGGGCGACCTTCAATTCCTCCAGTGCCAGGCGATACGGTCGCGGGTGGGGTTTGTAGAATCCAGCCCGTTCCGCGGTCACCACTACGGCGAAATCCACTCCCAGGCGATTCACCGCGGCGCGCCCCAGCCGCTCAGAGCAGTTCGTTACCACGCCGATTCGCAGGCCGGCGTCCGCTAGAGCGCTCAGGACTTGCTGCACGTCCGGCCAAGGCTGTAGCTCGGTGTAACGCTCATCGAGATCCGCCGCAAGACGACGTGAGAGGCCTACAGCCTCCGCCGCCTCGGCGACCAGATCACAATAGTTTCGGTAAGCTCCTGTTTCGTAGGTGATTCGAAGGTACTCCGCGCGCCAGCGGCGTCCGCTTTCCGCGTCGCCCGCGACCGCGTTCCACAAGGACCAGCTATCGAGCAGCGCCGTCAGCAGATCAAACAGAACCGCGTCGTACTGGTGAACGCCGTTAATGGCCGCCGGTCTCGGCGGCAGGGTCCACCTTCAGCGGGAAATGGGCGCCTTCTGGCATTGGCACCAGCATCTGTTCCTTGCGGTAGATCAGCGTGGACGTGTTGTAGCTGGCGATCTCAAAGCCGTGGCCGTGCGTGATGGCGTCGGTGGGGCAGGCCTCCACGCAATATCCGCAGAAAATGCAGCGGTTGTAATCGATGTTATAAACCTTGGCGTAACGCTCGCCGCCGCTGATGCGCAACTCGTCGGTATTCTCGGCCGCTTCGATATAGATGCACTGCGCCGGGCACGCTGCCGCGCACAGAAAACAAGCGACGCATTTCTCCAGCCCGTTCTCATCGCGCTGCAGTTCGTGGACGCCGCGAAAGCGCTCCTGGAATTCGCGGGAGCATCCGGATAATCCTCGGTGATGGTCGGGTTGCAGCATCTCCTGAAGGTGATGCCCATGCCCTTGACAATGGCCGCCGCTCCGCCGAATACTTCCGAAATCTTAGCCATGGATACTTTCCAGCTTAACGCATCGGGCGGGCTTCAGCGCCACGCGGCGCCTGACGCGGCCGCCCGGGCCACTGTATCATCACGAAATGACCGCAGCGGAACTAGAACAATCCTGGCAATCCGATCCCCGATGGGCCGGCATACGGCGTCCATACAAGGGCGAAGACGTGGTCCGC
>CAWCAP010000010.1:0-31617 GCA_963793395.1 Bryobacterales bacterium
ATCGAACGGTGTGGCAACAGCTAGGCGTCCAAAGAACGAGAAAAATGATCCCCGAGGTGGCGGGTATTTATCCGATACGCGTGCCCGCTGCGCACAAAGTCCCATATTCGGACGCCCAGACCAAAAGCTTCCTATCGGTTAGCTCAAGAATTGGCCGCTTACGAATGCCGTACTTCAATCTAATACGGTTTATCGATCCCGACATTGAGTTGAATGACGTTGTTACGAACCGACATAAATTACTATTGTTTAAGCGGGCAGAAAGTTCATTCTTCTCATTTCGCCGAACACTAGAGCGGTTCAAGTACAAGACAGACAAATTTCGCGACGCTGTTCGTGAGGCAAATTCTCCAGCCGAATTTCGGCAATTTTTGGCTTCCTGGACGGTGGATAAGAATCAAGTTCTGGAAGACGAAGAGTCACCCTGGGAACTTGACGAACTTTCTGATGAGGATAGGGACAAGTTGGATAGGCTTAATGAAACTCTAGAGGAGCTGAATGACAAGCAGCTTATGACGTGCCGCTCAGCTCTAGATGCCGCATTGAGCGAGGATTCCTTCGAGTTAACTAGAATACTCTCTGAATTCCCTGAAGACGGAGACAGTGGAAAATGGCAACTGGTTTCGGATTTGGTTGCCAACTGCAGAGCAGAAGGTCGCAAGGTAATTCTCGTCTCCCAATTCGTAGATACAGTGCTTTATCTGCATCGACATTTAATTAAGAAGTTTGAGGGCGACGGAATTGGACTGGTGACGAGTCACGAAAAAATCGAAGACCATCCATTAGCACCCAATTGTTCCGGAGTGCTAGCAAACGGGCAACCGAGAAGTAGAGAAGATGTGCTCACTCTATTTTCCCCTACTTCCAAGAAGAAAAGTGAGAAGAACACAAAGGGAAGCGAGTTGAATATTCTCATTGGAACCGACACCATTTCAGTCGGTCAGAATTTGCAGGATGCGACGGTTCTGGTGAACATTGATCTTCCCTATAACCCAATGGTCATTGAGCAACGCATTGGTCGAATAGACAGACCTCGAAAAGCGGCTTCAAGTCAGCAGATACACGTTCATTACTTTTACAACCATGCGATCATTGAAGCTGAAACAAGCCTTCGCCGAATTTTAGACGAAAAAATTCGCTCCATTCTTGAGATCAAAACTTCGATAGCATCTTGCTTCCGGGCTATGAAAAACTCATTGATAGAATCAAGGCCGAGAATCCACAGCTCGTGCTCGACTTCTCGCCGAGCTCCGCGATACAGTTCCGGATTGGCATGAGTCTCAGGAGGCTCGGGACAAAAACGCATACGATCAACCCGAATTCAACGAAGAAGAAAGGACGGCGCTTAAGCGACTCCGGGACGCATTTGACCCAACCCTTGTATTGCACGACGAGCCAGTGGTTGGGACAAACTGTGGCGATGGCACCGATATTGCGATTGCTGCTGACCTTGAAGTTACGTTCTTCGATGAAACTGGACAGACTCTAACGTCCCGTTTTGTACCTGTCGTATTGACTCGCTCAGGAATTTTAGAGAAGTCGCTGGTTAGCGCGGAAAAGTCTATGCAGCCGCGTCCATCGCGGGGATACAGACGGCTGTAGACATTAAAGAGGTCTGGGAGAAACTAAGACGTTTCGATGCGGCGGTCGAGAATGACAAGTCGAAATGGTTCACGATTTTGAGAACTTCACGACTGAACGCGCACGCCGCAAAATACAAAAGATGCAAACCACGATTGATGTAAGCTCAATCATTCAACACATTCAACATGTCGGAGCGGATACAAAGCTATTTCAGACCTATGTCGGTAAGAACGAAAGGCTCGAGGCATTCGTTACCGATTTGTTGAAGTGGGGCTTCCCACTGCCCCACAAGATGATCCGAAGCTTGCCAAGCTGCTCAAAGAACTTCGTAACGAACCACCTTCAATTTGGCGCCGGTGGGAGGAGACTTCAAGGGTATGTAGTTCCGGCTCGCCCAATCGCACCCAAAGGTCCAGAAAAAGGGCCTGTGAATGTTTCTGACAAGCCAATCGCTAGCGTAGCGGACGTTCAGATACGCTTGGTTAATCTTCAATGGCTTCGCTGAGTAAAATACCCTTCGATGGGTACCGCTCTCGCGTAGACAATACCCCGTCGGAGATTTGGTGGAAGTTCAGAATCTAATTGGTCGCACGGACTGGATAGGCCATCCCCATTTGCACAATCCGAGTCCAGACTTCCAAGTAAAGTTTGGTGAATTGCGCCTCACGAGATGTCGCGCACCATCTCTATAAAAGGCGGCCTCGCTTTTGTAGCGAAAACTCTCCCCGAAAATCACTACGGCAATCACGCGGCTCTTGAAGTGCCCACTTGGTCCGGGCGTTTCAATTAGCGCCATTTCTCTGCCCACATATTTTTTTGGCAGTGGATAAAAACGCGTCTCTACCGTTTTCCTTCCCGAGCTTATGAGTTCACTCCACGGTGTCTGAACGTGAAGTCCAGGAAGAGTCCGTTTCATTGACGTATCTCAGGAGATGGTGAGTCGTCGTTTATCCTAGTCGGAAACGCTGGGTACACGGTTGGCGATCCAATATCGGCGCAGGTCTTCTTCAGGCTAGTAACGTTTCCGACAGCGTCACAGCAATCCTTCTTATTGTCCCAAAGCGCTTGGTAGTTGAAGAAGCTTTTGCCCGACGAATCATTTCCGATGTAACAGGTCGAAAAGCGAATTCCGTGCTGCTGACAAAGGTCTTTCGTTTTCCGATAGTAGTATCCCGTTTCAGCTTCTGAAAAATGAAGAGAGGCTCGCTCAAGCTCCGTCTCAGGAGAAAAATGTGACCGTATGTCGTATCCGAGGGCTTTCTTCATGAAGCGGAGGTTCGGTTCATAGAGCCTAACCACCCCAACGAGTAGCGAGGGGATATGGTGCTCTGCTATTACCTTGACCATGTCCCAGGAAAAGTAAGGGAAAGGCGATATGTTGGAATCCTTTTTGAAGCTGGGATCGGTGTAGTAGCCATCGGGGTAAATCGGGAAGAGCGGATTGATTCTAACGGTCGTCCAGAATCCGCTGAGAGCGAGTTTTTCGAGGGCTTTCAGCCTGGCGAGCGGTTTCGGAGCGCCCGGTTCAATGCGTCGTACGAGATCCTCGTTGATACTAGAGAGCGACATCTGGATCGAGCAGAGTTTCTTGTCGAAAAGAGCCATGTATTCGTCATCTGCGACCATGTCGGATCTTGTGAAAACAATGTATGGATACTGGTAGAAGCGAAGTATTTTTAGAAGCTCCTGCGTCACCTTATATTTCTTATCGATGTGCATGAACGCGTCGGACATGGAGCCGATTCGAAGCGCTATTTTCTTCTCCATGATCTTGCGGAACTTGTGCGGACGATCCGTCTCAAAGACCGTATAGAACATCTTTCTAAGTTCAGAGACATCTAGCGGGAAAGGGATACGGTTCGTTCCAAAACTTTCGAATGGATAGATAACTTTTTGCGTAGCAGTACGCACAGTTGAAAGTACATCGCACAACCGTAAGTGTCTATCTCAAACCGATAAAAACAGTGCCTGCAATCTTCAGCCTCAAGAAGTTTAACGAATGACTTAAAGACAACACCGCCACGCAGTTGCTGACCGTCAAATCTCTCGTGCAGTCGATCATACATTCCATAGTCAAAGCGGTCCGGGTAGCGGCTATCAAAGCGGCTTATCTTGGCCCACATCGGTCCGGAAATCGGACCGTCAAAATGCCGAAGTGGATTCTGTATTTTGGCTGCTTCGTCGACCCGTTCGCGGGCTTTCCCGAGGAACGGGACCGGAATTGACCGCTTACCAGAGCTGTCAGCTGAAATTATTTCTTTCATACTAATTTCTCGGCTCCCGTGACCCACGCAGGTGGTTCCGCTTGGGCTTACCTCCGACTGCTCGAATCTTCAGTTCAGGATTCTCTACAAAGCGAGCAATGGCCAACCGTGCCAAAGTAGAAAAATCCAGAAATGGATTCTTGCTCAGGAATTCATCGATCAATTCCGCTTCCTTGGTTTTGAATCGAACCGTTCTTGTGACTGAAGGCATTGCGTTACCCTGTATTTGCTAAGAACACCCAGTAACACAATGTGTCACATGCTTCAAGGAGCTGTTTTCCTGTGAATTTCTCGGGTTTGCGAGCCGATAAGTTGGTATGGGGGACCAAAAGATAAGGCTGAGTAAATCCAGGCTAATGCGAGGATTTCAGTGTCCAAAGAGCCTTTATTTGACGATCCATAATCCGGACCTTGAACCACCCGTATCTGCTTCACAACAAGTGCTCTTCGACCAAGGGCATGAAGTTGGGCTCGCTGCCCAAAAGGAGTTTCCTGGCGGCATCCTTATTCAAGCTCCGTACTATGACACGAAGTCCGCAGTCGCCCAGACCCAGGAAGCCGTTACTCGGGGTGCCAACACCATATTCGAGGCGACATTTGCCACCGAGGCTCTAACGGCGAGGGTGGACGTTCTCCATCGTCCCTCGCCCACAGCGAGTTGGCATCTTATCGAGGTCAAATCTTCTACTTCGGTAAAGCCCGAGTACTTAGACGATGTCGCGATTCAGGCGCAAGTTCTCGCTGATTGCGGTCAACAAATTGATCGGTTCAGCGTGATGCACTTGAATAACAAATCGACTGCGCCGGATTTGAACGACCTCTTTCAGCGAGTAGACGTTACGAGGCAGATTGCAGAGCGGCGTCAGGAGGTGCTCAAGAAACTAACCTCCCTCCAAGAAACGGTTTCCAAACCCGAGGCGCCGGCACGCATGGCCTCTCCTATCGAGCGATCGCCGTGCACCTCGGAGTCTCGCCGCAGATGGCGAAGAAATACACGGCACAAGGTCTCAGTCATTGTCAGCGCCGCATGGCGCGGTTGGTCTGAATGGACGACAACGAGCAAAAAAGCCGAGACGCGATCGCCGAGCAGGCGGCCGAGCGGTTCGTCGCGAACGACGACGGACCTCTGGGTGAACGCGATTCCGCAGCGCTTCTTACATGGCTTAAAGCCTCGCCTGCTCATATCGAGGCGCTCCTGGACATCTCGGGGATCGCGCACGATTTGCCGGCGCTGCGTGCCGATCCGGAATATTCCGTCGAGGCCTTGGCCGAGCGCGCCCGCGGCGACAGCGATGGTCGCCGAGATAGCCGACCAGGCCTTCATGCAGGACGTAATAGCCCGAGACCTTCGGGGTGCCGTGCCGCGAGATCAGCGCGAACGGATACAGCGTGACCGGCGCATTGCCGACATTGTTGACCTCGTAGTTGATGGTGAAGAGGTAACGGTCGTCGACCGAAATGATGCGGCGGAAGGTCAGGCCTTCGCCATCGTCGTATTCAGCGTCACCGGGCTGTTCGGCGCCAGCGTGTTGCTGCCTTCCTGCTGCCACAGCGTGGTCTGGTCGGGCAGCTTGACGGCCGCGCTGGTGCCGGAGACCCAGCCGAATTCGGCATAATAGGGCTCCGGCGGTGCCCGAGGGCGAATACAGCACGATCGCGGGCGAAGCCGGATCGACGGTCTCGCGGCGCACGAAGAGCAGGAGGCACTGCAAGCCGCCTCCATCCTGCACGACATCGGCAAGCTCGCCGTGCCGGAGCATATCATTTCCAAGCCCGGCCGCCTGACTCCGGAAGAGTTCGACAAGATGAAAATCCACCCACTGGTGGGGGCGGAGATTCTGGAGCGTGTACAGTTCCCTTATCCGGTGGTTCCCATCGTCCGCGCGCATCACGAAAAATGGGATGGCAGCGGATATCCCTACGGCTTGAAGGGCGAGGAAATCCCCATCGGCGCGCGCATTCTGGCTGCCGTCGATTGCCTGGACGCGCTTGCCTCGGACCGTCAATACCGCCGTGCGCTGCCCCTCGACGAAGCCATGAAAGTGGTGCATGAAAGAGTCGGGGACGGCCTTCGATCCGCGGGTAGTGGACATGCTCGCCAAGCACTATGTCGTGCTGGAGAAGAAGGCCAAGGAATCGCGCTCGGCTGACCCCATGAAACTATCGAAGGACGTCAAGGTAGAGCGCGGACTCGCGCCCGCCGCTGGTTTTGAAGCAGCGGCGCCCAACGTCCGACCGCTGGGTCGACACCGGCGGCTCAAGGCCACCGACTTCCTGGGCATGATCGGAGCGGCCCGCCAGGAAGTGCAGGCGCTGTTTGAAATCTCGCAGGACCTGGGCAATTCTCTGAGCCTGGATGAAACCTTATCCCTGCTGGGCGTGCGCTTGCGCCGCATCGTTCCGCATCACGGCCTGGCGATCTGGGTGCAGCGCCCAGGCGGGATCCTGATGCCCGAGTTCGTGGCGGGAGACGATTTCCGGTTGTTCTCTTCGCTGCAAATTCCGGTGGGGGCCGGATTGTCGGGATGGGTGGCGGAAAACCGCAAGGCGATTCTCAACGGCAACCCGTCGGTGGAGTCCGGTTATCTGAATGATCCGACGAAGTTCTCGCAGTTGCGTTCGGCTCTGGCGGTGCCTCTCGAAGGAACCGGCGGCGTGGTGGGCGTGCTGACGCTTTATCATTCGGATCGCGACGCCTTCACCAAAGACCATTTGCGGATTCTGCTGGCGATCAACGGCAAGATTGCGATTTCGATTGAGAACGCCCTGCGCTTCCGCCAGGTGGAGACTTCATCCACCATCGACTATTTGACCGGGCTGCCAAATGCGCGCTCGCTCTTCGTCCAGCTCGATGCCGAAATATCCCGCAGCCGCCGCAGCGAGCAGCCCATCGCGGTGCTCACGCTGGATCTGAACGGATTCAAACAGGTGAACGACCGCTGCGGGCAACTGGAAGGGAATCGGGCATTGCGCGCGGTGGGCGCGGCGCTGAAGTCGGCGTGCCGCGAGTATGACCAGGTGGCGCGCATGGGCGGCGATGAATTTGTACTGGTGCTTCCAGGCGCGCGGGCCGGCGAGATCAGCGCGAAATTCGAACAGATCCGCAGCGCGATCTCGCAAGTTTCGACCGAGATGTTTTCGGGTCAAATGCTCAGCGCAAGCATCGGCGCCGCGTATTATCCGGAAGACGGCAAGAACGCCGACGAGCTGCTCTCCGTGGCGGACCGCCGCATGTATTCGGAAAAGCAATCGCAACGCCGCGATCCCGCCGGCCCGCCGCGCGGATTGCGCGAACTCGACCGGGCTACTGCGGCGCTCGTTAACTAAAACGGGGACAGACGACGTTTGCGCGCCAGACTTGGCGGCTGCGCTCACATGTGTGGCGCGTAAATGTCGTCTGTCCCCCTTTTTTATGCCGCCTTGAATTCGGGTTCGCGCAGCAGTTCCAGAAACGCCTGCGCGGCCGGGTGAAAGCGCTTCTTCTTCCGATGAATGATCCCCAGCGGCCGGTAGAGTTCAGGCGCCGCCAGCGGGATGGCGGCCAAACGTCCCTGCGTCATTCATCGCGCATGATCCGCGCTGGCATAATGCTGACGCCGGCGCGATGCGCGACGGCTTCCTTAATCATCTGTATGTTGTCGAAGTGAAGCGTTTGGTTGACTTCAATCCCATGCTCGCTCAAAAAGCGATCCATCTCGCGGCGGATCGGCAGGTCTTCGTCAAAGCCGATGAAGTCGACTCCGTTGAGATCTTGCGGCCGGATCCTTCCGTGCTTCGCCAGAGGATGATCCGGCGCCGCCGCCAGCACCATTTCCTCCTGCCGCCACGGAATCACGGTGATCTCCCGGCTCGGCTCGGGATAGCTCACCAGCCCCAAATCGGCTTGATCCGCCAGCACCGACGAGTACACTTTTTCGGGCCGCAGATATTCCACTTCCAGATGCGCTCGGGGCTGCCGCCGCGAGAATTCCTGTTCAAGTTGCACCATCTCGCTTAAGCCGACCGAGTAGATGGAGGCAACCCGTACGGTGCCCTCCACTTCCTGCTTCAACTGGTTGAGAGCGACTTCGAACTCGTCCTTGCGGCGCAGAACATCGCGGCAGAAATCGCAATAGAACTGGCCCGCGGCAGTCACTACCAGGGGCCGGGTGGACCGATCCAGAAACTAGTACCCAGACCTGTTCCAATTCCTGAACGTGCTGGCTGGCGGCAGATTGGCTCACGCCATTCAGCGCGGCCGCCCGGCTGAAACTGCGCGTCTGAGCGATGTCCTGAAAAGTTTCAGGTTCTCGTAGTTCACTTGAACCCAGCATAACATCAATTAGGCTAATATTGCAACCTCATAAATCCTGTTGACGTGATACTAGTCGGTAAGGTAATCTGAAGCATGGAATACCCTCCCGAGCGCAGGGACTGTACGATCCCCGTCATGAGCACGACGCCTGCGGCATGGGTTTCGTCGTCAATCTCAATGGGGAGAAGTCGCACGAAATCATGCGAAAGGGCATCGAGATCCTGATCAATCTGACCCATCGCGGAGCTTGCGGCTGCGATCCGGAAACGGGCGATGGCGCAGGCGTCCTGATCCAGATCCCGCACGAATTTTTCGCTCGCGAATGCGCGAAGCTGGGGTTTTCCCTGCCCGAACCGGGTACTTACGGCGTGGGGATGATGTTCCTGCCGGTGGAAAGCGCATCAGCGTCTGATCTGCGAAGGGGATTGTCGAAAGAATCGCCCGCGAAGAAGGTCTGACCGTTCTCGGCTGGCGCGATACGCCGTTGGAAGGCGACGCCATCGGCCGCCAGGCACGCGCGACGCAGCCTTATATCGAGCAGGTTTTCTTGCGAGGCGGAGGCCGACGGCAGCCATGGCGCAGGACGATCTGGAGCGGAAACTGTACGTGGTCCGGCGGCGCGCCGAAGCTGAGGTGGCTGCGCAGCGACATTCGCGAGAAGTGATTTTTCTACGTTCCGTCGCTGTCCTCGCGCACCATCGTCTATAAAGGACTGCTGCTGGCGCCGCAGATCTCCGAGTTCTATAAGGAGCTGGCGGACCGCTCGACGCGCAGCGCGCTGTGCATGGTGCACCAGCGATTTTCCACCAACACGTTTCCCACCTGGCAACTGGCGCATCCTTACCGCATGATCTGCCACAACGGCGAAATCAACACCGTGCGCGGCAACGTGAACTGGATGAACGCGCGCGAATCCGTGCTGCGTTCGGACCAGTTCGGCGACGATATCTGAAGAAGATTTTCCCGGTGATTCAGCCGGGCGGCAGCGACACCGGGTCGCTTGGATAACGCGGTGGAGATGCTGACGCTGGCCGGGCGCAGTCTGCCGCACGTGATGGCGATGCTGATTCCGGAAGCGTGGGATGCGGACACCACCATGCCCGACGAGAAGCGCGCGTTTTACGAATATCACGCGTCGCTGATGGAGCCGTGGGACGGACCCGCGGCGGTGGCGTTCACCGACGGCAAATGGCTCGGCGCGACGCTCGATCGCAACGGCCTGCGCCCGGCGCGCTACCTGGTCACCACCAGAATGAGCTGATCCTGGCGTCGGAAACCGGCGTGCTGCCCGATCAAGCCCGAGGACGTGCAGTATAAAGGCCGCCTGCAACCCGGCAAAATGCTGCTGGTGAATCTGGAAGAGCACCGCATCGTTCCCGACGAAGAGATCAAGCACATGCTGGCCTCGCGGCAGCCCTATCGCGAGTGGCTGAAGGAAAAGCAGATCACGCTGGACCAATTGCCGCAGCCGCCGCGCGTCTACGGCTTCGATCCCGAGACAGTGCTGACGCGGCAGCGCGCGTTCGGATACACCGAAGAAGACTTGAGGATGATCCTGGCGCCGATGGCGACCAACGGCGAGGAGCCGATCGGATCCATGGGCGTCGACACGCCGCTCGCGTGCCTTTCGGATCGGCCGCAGTCGCTGTTCCACTATTTCAAGCAGCTGTTCGCGCAGGTGACGAATCCGGCGATCGATCCGATTCGCGAAGAACTGGTGATGTCGCTCACCAGCTACATCGGCACCGAGCGCAACATCCTGGAAGAGACGCCGCAGCACTGCCACACGCTGAAGCTGCCGCATCCCATCCTGACGAATCTCGATCTGGAAAAGCTGCGGCGCGTGAGCTGGGGCGATTTCCTCGCGACCACTATCCAGACTTTATATCGCGCCGCGGGCGGCGAACAGGACTGGAGCGCGCCCTCGACGGCATGTGCCGCCGCGCGGCTCAGGCCATTCGCGACGGCTACCGCATTTTGATTCTTTCCGATCGCGGCGTGGACAAAGACTACGCGCCCATTCCGGCCTGCTGGCGCTGACCGCCGTGCACAACCACCTGGTGCGGGAGCGGACGCGCACGCAAGTTGCGCTGATCATCGAATCCGGCGAGCCGCGCGAGGTGATGCACTTCGCGTTGCTGATCGGCTATGGCGCCAGCGCCGTCAATCCGTATCTGGCGATCGAGACGCTGGAGGACATGGCGCAGCGGCAGCGCCTGGGCAAGTTCACTTTCGAGACCGCGCTCAAGAATTACAAGAAGTCCATCAACAAGGGACTGCTGAAAGTCTTCTCGAAGATGGGCATCTCCACGCTGCAAAGCTATCGCGGCGCGCAGGTGTTCGAGGCCATCGGGCTGAACCAGAGCCTGATCGACAAATATTTTACCGGAACTTCGTCGCGCATCGAAGGCGTCGGCCTGGACGTTCTGGCGCGCGAAGCGCAGATGAAGCACGAGCACGCTTATCGGCCGCTCACCGAATCGGAAACCGAACTGGAGCCGGGCGGCGAGTATCAATACCGCGTCCACGGCGAGTATCATTTGCTGAATCCGATATCGGTGGCGAAGCTGCAGCACGCCGTGCGTACCGAGAACTTCCAGACGTTCCAGGAATACACGGATCTGATCGACAAGCAGAACCGCGATCTGTGCACGCTGCGCGGCCTGATGGAATTGAAGCTCGCGAAAAAGCCCGTGCCTATCGAGCAGGTGGAACCGGCCGCGGAGATCGTCAAGCGCTTTGCCACCGGCGCGATGTCGTTCGGGTCCATCAGCAAAGAAGCGCACGAAACGCTGGCGATCGCGATGAACCGCATGGGCGGGCGCTCCAATACTGGCGAGGGCGGCGAGGATGAAGCGCGCTTCGAGCGCCAGCCCAATGGCGATCTGGCGCGCAGCTCGGTCAAGCAGGTGGCGTCGGGCCGCTTCGGCGTGACCACCAATTACATGGTGAACGCCGACGAATTGCAGATCAAAATCGCGCAGGGTGCGAAACCCGGCGAGGGCGGACAGCTTCCCGGCCACAAAGTGGACGAAGTGATCGCGCGCGTGCGCCATTCGATCGCCGGCGTGCCGCTGATTTCGCCGCCGCCGCATCACGACATTTATTCCATCGAAGATCTGGCGCAGTTGATTTACGATTTGAAGAACGTGAATCCGAAGGCTCGGATTTCGGTGAAGCTGGTGGCCGAAGTGGGCGTGGGAACGGTGGCCGCGGGTGTGGCGAAAGCGCATGCCGACGTGGTTCTGATCAGCGGCTACGATGGCGGCACTGGAGCATCTCCGCTCACTTCGCTGCGGCACGCCGGCATTCCGTGGGAGCTGGGATTGGCGGAAACGCAGCAGGTGCTGGTGATGAACGATCTGCGCAGCCGCATCATTGTGCAGACCGACGGCAAGCTGCAAACCGGCCGCGATGTTGTGATCGCCGCATTGCTGGGCGCGGAGGAGTTTGGTTTCTCCTCGGCTCCGCTGGTTGCGATGGGCTGCATCATGATGCGCAAGTGCCACCTCAACACTTGTCCCGTCGGCATCGCCACGCAGGACCCGGCGCTGCGCAAGAAGTTCACAGGCACTCCGGAAAACGTCATCAACTATTTCTTCTTCGTGGCCGAACAGATGCGCCATTGGATGGCGCTGATGGGCTTCAAAAAGGTGAATGAGATGATCGGCCGCGCGGATATGATCCACATGCGGCCCGCGCTCGATCACTGGAAAGCTAAGGGCTTGGATTATTCGCAATTGCTGTTTGTGCCTCCGCTGCCGTCGCGCATCAGCCGGCGCTGCACTACTTCGCAGGATCATGGACTGACGGCCGCGCTCGACAACCGGCTGATCGAGCTCTCCAAGCCGGCGCTCGAAAACGGCACCGCGGTGGACCATAAACTTCCCATCCGCAATGTCGACCGCACGGTGGGCGCGATGCTCTCGGGCGATATCGCGCGCAAGTTCGGCAAAGGTGGGCTGCCGGCGGAGACCATTCACTTTACGTTCAGCGGCTCGGCTGGACAAAGTTTCGGCGCGTTTCTGGTGCCCGGCGTCACGCTGGAACTGGAAGGCGACGCCAATGATTACGTGGGCAAAGGGCTCTCGGGCGGCAAAGTGATCGTTTATCCGCCGCGCAATTCGACGTTCCCGCCGGAGAAGAACATCCTGATCGGCAACACCGTGCTCTACGGCGCGACATCCGGCGAGGCGTTCTTCAACGGCGTCGCGGGCGAGCGCTATGCCGTTCGCAATTCCGGCGCGACATCAGTGGTCGAAGGCGTGGGCGACCACGGTTGCGAATACATGACCAAGGGCCTGGTGATCGTGCTGGGCGAGACCGGCAAGAATTTCGCCGCCGGCATGACGGGCGGGATCGCGTTCGTGCTGGATGAAACCGGCGACTTCAGCAAGACTCGCTGCAATCCAGCGAGCGTCGATCTGGAGCCCGTCGAAGAAGCCAAGGATGTCGACGAGCTGCGCTACTGGATCGCGCGGCACGCGGAGGAGACCGGCAGTCCGCGCGCCAATTGGATTCTGGAAAATTGGGATACTCTGCTGCCCAAGTTCGTCAAAGTTTTCCCGCACGAATTCAAGCGGGTTCTCGGAGTCCCGCGCAAGGCGGTCGCAGCGCATGGGTAAAGTCTCACATGGGTAAGGTCACCGGCTTCATGGAGTACGCGCGCGAGCTGCCGACACGGCGGCCGGTGGCGGAGCGCGTCAACGATTGGTTCGAAATTTACCAGGACTTCCCGGTCGAAAAAGTCCAGGCAGCAGGGCGCGCGCTGCATGGATTGCGGCGTTCCCTTCTGCCACACCGGCTGTCCGCTCACCAACATCATTCCGGACTGGAACGATCTGGTGTACAAGGGCCGCTGGCAGGAAGCGGTGCGGGTGCTGCATTCCACCAATAATTTCCCGGAGTTCACGGGGCGCATTTGTCCGGCTCCGTGTGAAGCGGCGTGCGTGCTGGGGATCAATGAGCCTGCGGTGGCGATCAAGGTGATCGAGCGCTCCATCATCGATCACGCCTACGATCACGGCTGGATCGTCCCTGAGATTCCCGAGGTGCGCAGCGGCAAGAAAGTCGCGGTGATCGGCAGCGGTCCGGCGGGTCTGGCGGCGGCGCAGCAACTGGCGCGCGCGGGTCACGCGGTGACGGTGTTCGAGAAAGCCGACCGCATCGGCGGCTTGCTGCGCTACGGCATTCCGGATTTCAAGATGGAGAAGCATTGGATCGACCGGCGCCTGGCGCAGATGTCGGCCGAAGGCGTGGAGTTCGTCACCAACGCCCACGTCGGCGTGAACCTGGCGCTCGAAACTCTGCGGAAAGATTTCGACGCCATCGTTTTGGCCATGGGCGCCGAGCATCCGCGCGATCTGAGCGTGCCGGGCCGCGAGTTGAAGGGCATCCACTTCGCCATGGATTTTCTGCCGCAGCAGAACAAGCGCGGCTACGGCGATGAAGTTCCGGATCAGATTCTGGCCACCGGCAAGCGCGTGATCATCATCGGCGGCGGCGATACCGGAGCCGATTGCCTGGGCACGTCGCATCGCCAGAAGGCCGCGTCGGTGCATCAGTTCGAAATCATGCCGATGCCTCCGGCGGAGCGCTCGCCGTCAACGCCGTGGCCGCTGTGGCCGCTGCAATTGCGCATGGAAAGCTCGCATGAAGAAGGCGGCCAGCGCGAGTGGGCCGTCGCGACCACGCATTTCACCGGCGACGCCGATGGCAATGTGAAGCAGCTTCACGGCGTGCGCGTGACACTCCCAAGTTCGAGCCCATCCCGGGCACCGAATTCACGCTGGACGCGGACCTGGTGCTGCTGGCCATGGGCTTCACGGGACCCGTGAAATCCGGCTTGGTGGAACAGCTCAACGTGAAACTGGACGCGCGCGGCAACGTCGCGGCGAATGAGCAGGATTATCAGACTTCCCTTCCCGGCGTGTTCGCGGCGGGCGATGTCCGGCGCGGGCAATCGCTGGTGGTATGGGCCATCGCCGAAGGCCGCAAAGCCGCCGCCGCGGTGGATCAATATTTGCGCGTATGACACCGCGATAAGCGGCAGCGAAACCGTCTGCTAGACTGAAGGCATGAACGCCCTGAAGCGCTGGATTCTGTGGGAATATCCGCGGGCGAGCTGGCAATACGACGTAATCGTCGGCTTGATCGTAGTCTTCGTTTTCGTCACGCCGCACTATATTTCTTTCGGTGACCGGCCCAAAGCCAGCCAGCGTCGCCATCGTGCACGGCGGTTACTGGATCGATCCCCAGCAACTCGCGGGAGTGCCCGACGCCATGCTTCCGCAGCGCGCGGCGGCGGTCATCAATGCCAAGTTCAAGGCCCACGCCGTGATCGCTAACGTCGAGCCGATTTACGATGACAGCGAGCAGGAGCTGAAGGGCTACCTGGCGTTTCCCCAGAAATAGAAGGAGCGCGATCGTGAAGACCGCACTCATTATTTTGATGTTCGCCGGCCTGGCAGCCGCCGAGCCGGTCGCCGATGTCCTGGCCCGAATGGACCGCGCCGCGGCGGATTTTCACTCGCTCTCAGCCGAGATGAAGCGCGTGCAGTTCACGGCGGTGCTGAGCGAATCGTCCGAGATGGATGGAGTGGTCCGTCTACGCCGTACCAAAGCCGGGACCCAGGGCCTCGTCGAATTTAAGCAACCGGAACAGCGGACCGTTTTCATCAACGGCAAGCAGGTTCAGATTTACTATCCGAAGGCGAAAAACGTCGAGATTTACGATACCAGCAAATACACGTCGAACATGGATCAGATCCTGCTGTTGGGCTTCGGCACTTCCGCGGCGGAATTGAAGAAGTCGTATGACATCAAAGACGGCGGCGTGCAGAAGATCGGCGGGGTCGATACCACGCGCATCGAATTGACCCCGCGATCGGACGAAATGAAAAAGCTGATCACCAAAATCGAGTTGTGGATTCCGGAAGGCCAGAGCAACCCGGTCCGTGCCAAGTTCAGTGAGCCATCGAAGAACTATGAGCTGGTGGATTACTCCGACATCAAGGTGAATCCAGTGCTGCCCGAATCGGCCTTCGCCTGGAAGCTCCCCGAAAAGATCAAGAAGATCTATCCGCAGAAATAGCAGCGCGTCAACGGATCTCAAAGTCTGAATCGCTTGAGACCGCCGCTTCGGTGGCGGTTACCGATCGCACTTCCGCCCAGCGCGGGCCTTGCCGGAGGCGTCCTTCCAAGTCGTCGAGCTGCGCAAGAGTACCGTTGGCCTGCACTTCAACATCGCCGTTCGCCAGGTTGCGGGCCCAGCCGGTGGCCCCAATGGCGCGCGCGGCCTGGCGGGCGAAAGCGCGATATCCCACGCCCTGCACGTTACCTGAGATCACGAAACGCCGGGCAGTGCGTTGCTCCATTGCCGCCGATTTTACCAGACATTATTGGCAAACATTTTTGGGCGGTTATGATTCGGCTCATGCTATGATTCGGCCAGAGTGACAGGAGCCGATTCTCTCGACGCGCGGCCGCCGTTGAACTTCCGCGATCAGCTTCAAATGGCGCCCGGCATGGGTTTGATCTTCGATCTGGACGGAGTCATCATCGATTCCATGCCGTTTCACCAGAGGGCGTGGAAACGCTACCTCGAAGTAACAGGCATCGGCTCGGGCGATAGTCTGGATTTCATGCACGGCCAGCGTAATGAAGAAATCGTGCGCGGCCTACTGGGGCCGGAGGCGGACTTGGAAACCGTGATCGCGCACGGCGCGGCCAAGGAACAGATGTATCGCGACATGCTGCGCGAACGGCTCGGCGAACATCTCGTGGCCGGAATTGGCGAGTGGCTGGCGCACGTCTCCGGTGCGCCGATTGCGCTCGCAACCAACGCCGAGCCCGCCAATGTCGATTTCGTTTTGGATGGGGGCGGCTTGCGCCCCTACTTCGAAGCCATCGTAGATGGATCGCAGGTGGAGCGGCCCAAGCCCGCTCCCGACGTCTATCTGCGCGCGGCCGAGTTGCTGAAAATCCCGCCGCGCAATTGCATCGTCTTCGAAGATTCGCCGGTGGGAATTGCTGCCGCGGTCGCCGCGGGGATGCGCGTGGTAGGCGTACTCACGCACGCCACGGTTCTCGCCGGCGTCCGGTTTTCCATCGTAGACTTCCTGGACCCACGGCTGGACTCCTGGCTGACCGCGCAGCGCCCCGAGTAATCGATGGTAACGCCACCAAATCTCTGGCCGATTCTGGTGGCGATGGTGGCCATCGCCGCGCTTGGCGCGGTGATCTGGCGGGCCTGGCACCGTCAACTCGAAGCGCAGCGCCGGGCCATGCGGGCCTTCTACACTTTGAGCGAAGAGATTTTCGCCGCGCCCTCAGCGGCGGAGATCGCCGAAAAGCTGACTGCATCCCTGCCTTCGATATTGCAAGCCTCTAGCGTCCGCCTGTACCTGTGGAACCGCCGTACCGCATCGCTGGAATCCGTGCCAACCTCGGCCGATCCCGAGCCCATGGCGGCATCGCTCACCGACGGTGCCGAAGGATTGGCCGCGGGAGCCGTGAAAAGTTTCAACGACAAAGCTCTGCTCAACATCCCTGATGTGCGGCGCAACGCTCTGGTGAATGCCGGATGGAAACCCGGCATGGCGCGTTCCGCGATGTTCGCTCCGCTGCTGGCGCAGGCGGAAACGCTGGGAGTAATCGAAGTGGGCAGCCTTCGCCGCCTGGGCTATTTCACTGCGGAAGAACAAGCCACCTTGCAGCATCTGGCCAAGCAAGTGGCGGCTTCGCTCAAATTGGAAGAGCAGCAGACGATGCGCGAGCAGCTCTTTCGCAGCGAGAAACTGGCAGCCACGGGGCAGTTGATTTCGGGCGTCGCGAACGACTTGCGCGCGCCACTCGAAAGAATTCGGGAGCTGGCTGCCTCCTTGCCCGTGGCCGGCGACAGCGTGCAAGCCCAACGTGGGTTGGAGCAGCTAGAAGCCGAAGCCCGCCGCGCTTCGGAAATCGTATCCCGCCTGGTGTCCTTCGCGCAGCCCGCGCACACCGGCGTGCACGAAATCGACGTGAATGCGCTGGCGCGCGGATTGATACAGTTCCGTGCCCCGGAATGGAAAGCGCTGGGGCTGCGGGTGCAGGACCATCTATCGCCGGAACCGGCGATGGTGCTGGGGGTGGAAGGACAAATTGAAAAAGTACTATTGAGCTTGCTGGTCTCGGCGGAGCAATCCGCCACGCGCTCAGCGGCCAAGACGCTGGAGGTTACAAGCAGCCTGCTGGCCGGACGCGTGGTGGTGGAAATCCACTATCCGGAGGACGCGGCGGAGCAGGCGTCCAACCCAAACGAGTCGGATCTGGAAGTCTGCCGCGCCATCCTGCAAAATCTGGGCGGCGAGCTGCGCGTGCGGCGGCAATCTGGCGGCATGAGTTTCGACGTCGATCTTCCGCTTGCGCCGGGCACCAATGCACGGTCCGCGAGGAGCAGGCCGGCGGCGCGGCGGGTCCTCACGTTCTTGCTGGTGGACAACGACGCGGGCACGCAACACCAGCTTCTAGGCTTATTCTCTGCGCGCGGTCATCGGGTGGTCCCGGCGCGCGCGGAGGAAGCGGTCGACCTCGCGCATCGCCTGCGTTTCGACGCCGTGGTGTGGGTGCTGCGGCCGGCCGGCGCGAAATGGAGCGATTTCCAGGAGCGCTTGCGCGACTCCACGTCCGCCGTAGTTTTCGTCAGTGACGGCTACGATGCTGGCCTGCCTGCGAACCTGCAGGATAACTGCTACTTGCTCCGCCGTCCCTTGCAGGAGCCGGAACTGGACCGTGTCCTGAGCGCGGTGGAATCGCGCGCGCCGGCACGAGCTTAAGTTAGACCGCCGCCTGGCGTCCCGCCAACTGCCGCAGCACGTAGGGCAGAATCCCGCCGCTGCGGTAGTATTCGGCTTCCTGCGGCGTATCGATGCGCACGATGGCTTCGAACGTTTTGCTGGCGCCGTTCAGCGTCGCGGTTACTTCGCGAGAGTCTTCCGGCTGACTCGACCGCCGCTGGAATGCCTTCGATGGAGAACGATTCCAGCCCCGTCAGGCCCAGCGATTCGCGGCTCTGTCCTTCGACGAATTGCAGCGGCAGCACGCCCATGCCGACCAGATTCGAGCGATGAATGCGCTCGAAGCTTTCCGCGATCACAGCGTGCACGCCCAGCAGCAGCATGCCTTTCGCCGCCCAGTCGCGCGACGAACCGGAGCCGTATTCCTTGCCCGCGATGATCAGCAGCGGCGTGCCTTCTTTCTGATACTGCACCGAAGCGTCGTAGATCGACATCTGTCTCGCCAGAGGGAACGTGCCGCGTCCAGCCGCCTTCGGTTCCGGGCGCCATCTGATTGCGCAGACGAATGTTGGCCAAGGTTCCGCGCACCATCACTTCATGATTGCCGCGCCGCGCGCCGTAGGAGTTGAAGTCGCCCGGCTTCACGCCCAGCGAGATCAGATATTTCCCCGCCGGGCTGTCCTTGGCGATGTTGCCGGCGGGCGAAATGTGATCGGTGGTGACCGAATCGCCCAGCACCGCCAGCGCGCGCAGACCCGCGCAAGATCCTGCACGAACGTCTCCGGATCGACCATGTCGTCGAAATACGGCGCGCGCTTGATGTAGGTGGACGCATCGTCCCAGGCGTAAAGATCGCCCTGCGGGAACTTTGATGCCGTTCCAGTGCGCGTCGCCCTCGAAGACTTCCGCGTATTCCTTCGCGAACATCTCGCGGCTGCACGCGACTTCTTCACCGCCGCTTGCACTTCGTCGTTGGTCGGCCAGATGTCGCGCAGGAAAACGTCTTTGCCGTGATCGGTCCTGGCCGAGCGGCTCGTTCGTGAGATCGATATCCACGCGGCCGGCCAGCGCATAGGCGACCACCAGCGGCGGCGACGCCAGATAATTCGCCTTCACCAGCGGATTCACGCGGCCTTCGAAATTGCGATTGCCCGAGAGCACGCTGGCCACGGTCAGTTTTCCTTGCGTTCACCGCCGCGGCGACTTCGTCCGGCAGCGGACCGCTGTTGCCGATGCAGGTGGTGCAGCCATAGCCGACCAGATTGAAACTTCAGCGCTTCGAGCGCCGGCACCAGCCCGGCGTCGGTCAAGATAATCCATCACCACTTTCGATCCCGGCGCGAGGCTGGTCTTCACCCACGGCTTGGATGTGAGCCCGCGCTCCACCGCCTTCTTCGCGACCAGTCCGGCCGCGACCATCACCGAGGGATTCGAGGTGTTGGTGCAACTGGTGATGGCCGCGATCACCACGCTGCCGTCCTGAATGGTCGCGCGAGTGCCGTTCGTGCCGATTTCGGCGGTCTTCGGCGCCGCGCCCAGGCCGGTCAGGAAATTCTGCTTCACGTCCGGCAGGTTGATGCGATCCTGCGGGCGCTTCGGCCCGGCCAGCGACGGCACCACCGTCGCCAGATCGAGCGCCAGCGTATCCGAATACACCGGCTCCGGCGCGCCGTCCACGCGGAACAATGCCCTGCTCCTTCGCGTAGGCTTCCACCAGATCGATCTGCTCCGGCGGACGATTGGTCATGCGCAGATAATCGAGCGACGCTTCGTCGATGGGAAACACGCCGATGGTCGCGCCGTATTCGGGCGCCATGTTGGCGATGGTCGCGCGATCGGCCAGGCTCAGCGCGCCCAACCCGTCGCCGTAAAATTCGACGAACTTTCCGACCACGCCTTTCTTGCGCAGCATCTGCGTGACGATCAGCACCAGGTCCGTGGCGGTCGCGCCTTCGGGCAGTTTGCCGCTCAGCTTGAATCCGACCACTGCCGGCAGCAGCATCGTCGCGGGCTGGCCCAGCATGCAGGCCTCGGCCTCAATTCCGCCGACGCCCCATCCGACCACGCCCAGTCCGTTGATCATGGTGGTGTGCGAATCGGTGCCGACCACGGTATCCGGATACGCCGCGCCGTCCTCATGAAACACCACCGGCGCAAGATATTCCAGATTCACCTGGTGCACGATGCCGGTATCCGGCGGCACGGCGCGGAAATTCTGAAACGCCGTTTGGCCCCAGCGCAGGAACGCATAGCGCTCGCGATTGCGCTGAAATTCCAGCAGCGCGTTCGGCCGCAAACGCGTCCTTGGTGCCGAACTCATCCACCTGCACCGAGTGATCGATCACCAGATCCACCGGAATCAGCGGATTGGCCTTCTTCGGATCGGCGCCCATCTTTTGCAAGCGCGTCGCGCATCGCCGCCAGATCCACCACGCAGGGCACGCCGGTGAAATCCTGCAACAGCACGCGCGCCGGCCGGAAGTTAATCTCTCGCGCCGGCAGCCGCGGGGTCCCACTTGGCGACATATTCGATATCGCGAGCGCTTCACGGTGGAGCCGTCTTCAAAGCGCAGCAGGTTTTCCAGCAGGATCTTGATCGAGTAAGGAATGCGCGAGAGATTGACTCCGGCTTTTTCCAGCGCCGCGAGGCGAAAAATCTGGTACGTGCGGCCGCCGGCATGGAGCTCGCCTGCGGCGCCAAAGGAGTTCAGACTTGTCATGGGGGATCTCTTTCGATTTTAGCGCGATATAATCGGGCGGTGAACACGAGGAATATGATTCGCCGCAAGTTTATCCAGAGCGCTTCCATGGCTGTAGTTGGAGCAGCGGCGCCACGTCTTTTTGGACAGGCGCAACAGGTTCCGAATTCGACCGGCACCGAATTGCCGAAATTAAAGGCTCCGCTGGGCGCTTGCGATTGCCACCATCACATCTATGACCAGGCGCGTTTTCCGCAACCGGGGCCAGGCGGTGGTCCGGTGATTCCGAATGCCCGCGTCGAAGAATACCTGATGCTGAAGGCGCGCGTCGGAACCACTCGTGACGTGATTGTGACACCACTGGCGTATGCCACCGACAATCAGGTTACGCTGAATGCTATTTCGCGACTGGGGCCGAACACGCGCGGGGTAGCGGTGATCCGTCCGACCATCACGGATGCCGAACTGAAGACGCTCGCGGACGGTGGCATTCGCGGCATCCGCTTCTCGCTGGCCGATCCGCGTCACGCGCCGACGACCATCGAGATGATCTTGCCCTTGGCGAAGCGGATCAACGCGCTCGGCTGGCACATCCAGCTCAATATGACTCCGGATCAAATTGTGGCCGCGCATGACCTGTGGAATCGAGTACCCTGCCCGATGGTCTTCGACCACATGGGCCACGTTCCGGAGCCGGCGGGCGTGGGCCATCCGGTGTTCACGCTGATCCGGCATTTGATCGACAAAGGCCATACCTGGGTCAAGCTGTCGGTGACCTACGACAACACTAAAGACGGGCCGCCGGGCTACGCGGACGTGACGCGAGTGGCGCAAGCGTACGTGAAGGCCGCGCCGGAACGCATGGTGTGGGGCAGCAACTGGCCGCATCCCAACGAGGACACTCCCAAGCCGGACGACGCGCTGCTGATCGACTTGATGTCGCAGTGGGCGCCGGACGAGAAAACGCGCCATCGCATCTTTGTGGAGAATCCGGAAAAACTGTACGGCTTCCCTAAATGGGCTTGATTTGAAAGAGGGGTCGTGGGCTACGTTGGATTCTCGTCCCTCTTCGGGCCCGTGGCTTTCTTATACATGAAAATCGCCAGCCCATTAAGGAGAACTAGAGAAATCAGTCCGGCAACAACGAATATCCATGCCGGGAGGCCGGTCTGCGAGTATTCCCAAACCATCGTCCCCACGATGCCAATGTTAATGCACGCAAACATGAGCGTAGGACGCTTAGCTATATTGCTGTTTGGGGAAAGGAATGGCATTGGCGGAATCCTAACATATCCTACGCCGCCCAAAAGAGCCGACTACTGAAAAAGCCGATCGCCTGCGCGACCGGCTTTTTCCTGCTACGACAGCGTTGCGTTCATTAACGCCCTTGCCGATTGTCCCGGACGTTCGGCCGGTTATCGTTGGTGTGGCTCGGTTGCGGCGCGCGCGCAAAATTCTGCCGATTGTCGCGATCGACAAAATGATTGTCAAATCGATGGTCGTCGCGAACGACGAAATGGTTGTCGAAGCGCGGGGCGACCTGAAAGCTGATGACCGGCGCGTTCCAGTATCCGGGGACCCAAACTTGGCGCCCGTAGTTATTCGTCCAGTAACCGTCGATCCAGGTGTAACCGGGGCCCGGGCACGGCGGGATGTTCGCAGCGTAAGCAGGAGGCGCTTGATAGAATCCGGCGCCCTGCGTCCCGAAGCCCACGCCGATGGAGAAACGGGTTCCGGCAAACATCGTGCCTCCAGCCAAAAGCATCATCGCCAGCATTTTCGTTTTCATTTTCTGTCCTGCCTTTCTGTCCCGGATAATGCAAGATGGATGCCAAACGTTAAGTGCAATCCCGTGCTTGGGATAGCAACGTTGAGCGGATTTTCGCGTGGTGCCGGCCCACCGGGATGGTGCTTTTCGGCCGTCTGGCAGCGCTTTTCGTGCGTTGCGGTTAAAATGAAGCGGAGACGAGGGACTACATGACGCGGCGTGACATTTCGAAACTGGCGGTGCTGGGAGCGGTGGCGGGCTCGCGTGCTTTTGCGCAGAAAGCGGCAGCGCGGACGGAGCCGGTGACCGATTACATCGCACGCTTCATCGTCAACACGCGCTATGAGGACATCCCGAACGATGTGATCGAACTCGCGCGCAAGTCGATTCTCGACGGTCTAGGTCTGGCGCTGTGTGGATCGGTTGCGGAAACCGGCGAGATCGTGCGGCGGTACATAAAGTCTCTCGGGTTTGGACCGGGGGCAACGGGGCTCGCCACCGTGATCGGCTCTTCTATGAAAGCGCCGGTGCGCTTCGCGGCTTTCGCTAATGCTGTCGGGATTCACGCCGACGACTTCGACGACACGCAACTGGCCGTTGGCGAAGACCGGGATTCCGGATTGTTGACGCATCCGACGGCTCCAGTGCTGCCGGCCGCGCTCGCGGTGGCGGAGACACGGTCGTTATCCGGCCGGGATCTGCTATTGGCCTACAACGTCGGCGTGGAAGTGGAGTGTAAAATCGCGGAAGCGATTTCGCCGCGGCACTACGAAGACGGCTTCCATTCGACCGGGACCATGGGCGTGTTCGGCTCCGCCACGGCGGTCGCAAAATTGAATCGCTTCGACCTGCCGCATGTGCTCACCACACTGGGCATCGCCGCCAGCGAAGGCGCTGGACTGCGCGAAAATTTCGGCACCATGACCAAGCCGTTCCACGCCGGCAAGGCTTCGGAAAATGGCGTGGTGGCAGCGGACTTCGCGGCACTGGGATGGACAGCCGCGCAAGACGTTCTGGAAGCTCCTCGCGGGTTCTTTCATGCAGCCGGCGGCGGATATGATCCGGCCGCGATCCTATCGAAACTGGGCAATCCGTGGATGTTCGTAAAGCCTGGAGTGGTGATTAAGCCCTTTCCATCGGGATCGCTCACGCATCCGGGCATGACTGAGCTGCAGCGCTTGATCAAAGAGCACGACATCAAACCTAACGAGGTGGAGCTGCTCGAAGTGGGCATGAATAAGGATTCACCCACTGCGCTGATCCATCACCACCCGACAGATCACTTGCAGGCGAAGTTCAGCATGGAGTTTTGCATGGCGACGCTGCTGCTTTACCGCAAAGCGGGATTGATGGAGTTCACCGACGAAGTAGTGAACCGTCCGGCGGTCCAGCAAATGATTTCGCGCGTGAAGTTCGGCGTGGACCCGGTAGCGGAAGCCGCGGGCTACAACAAGATGACCACCATCTTGAAGATCCATCTCAAGGACGGCCGCGTCATCAGTGGACGCGCCGATTTCGGCAAGGGCAGTCCCGCGATTCCGATGTCGTTTGAAGATGTGACCGAAAAATTCCTGGATTGCGCGGCGTTCGCAAAGTGGCCGGCCGCAAAGGCCAAATCCGTGGTCGAGATCGTGCGCGGTATCGAGAAGATTCCCGATATGCGCCAGTTGACGGCACTGTTGGGGTAAAAATCGGGGATGGCGAAGTGGCGCGCATCGGGGGAGAATCACACGCCACCTGCCGGGCTGCTATCGAATAATAACTGTTAACTTGTAGTTACTGCGTTGGCTACCTGGCCAGCGTTATCGACGATCAGGTTGGTATCGACCCAGACATTCGCCATCGACTTGCCAGCACCGATAAACAGCGCCGCCGAGGCGAGGCATACGAATGCCAGCAGGAGCGTGTACTCCACCAAATCCTGACCTTCTTCTTGACGGACGAACTGACTGATTAATTGTTTCATGACCTTGCGAACCTCCACTTTATCGTTATTCTCAGTTTGTCCCCGTCATATCCTCCGATTTCACTCTAGAATACAACGAATCCCCTACTTCTGAAGTACCAGACGGAGTTCGTTAGTACCGGAACCAAACATCGATTCAGCGCCGGAAAGCGACTCCGGGCCGCCGTTTCGCATCATTTGACCCTCAGGCGCGAGAAGCGGCGGCACAAGAAAAAAGGGGGCGTATCGACAACAAGGTCGCGCCCCCCTCAGAGCCTGCTTTGAAACATGACCCTTTAGCTCGTGGTTACGGCGTTGGCCACCTGCCCGGCGTTCGAAACGATCAAGTTCGTATCGACCCAGATATTTGCCATCGACTTACCAGCGCCAATAAACAGCGCCGCCGAGGCGAGGCAAACAAACGCCAACAACAAAGTGTATTCCACCAAGTCCTGGCCTTCTTCTTCACGGACAAAACGACAAATCAATTGCTTCATGGGTTAACTCCTCCAATTCGAATTAGTTGATTCTCGGCTTATCTCCGACTGCTCACAATCTTCCGGAATCACTGGATTCCAATAGCATACAACGGATCGCCCGGCTCTGAAATACTGCCGCAAAGTCGATTGGTACCTGGAACCTGAAGCGATCACGCAACCGCCGCATCCCCAGGGGGAGGCCTAGTCGCCATGATCAACGATTGAAAATAAAGGAGTTTTGGTAGGCGCGGCTGGACTCGAACCAGCGACCCTCAGCTTAGAAGGCTGATGCTCTATCCACCTGAGCTACGCGCCCGTATGCCTTCATGGTAGCAACGCTGTCCGGAAACACGCTACGCCGGACCGGCAGGAAAGGCTCTGCCGCGCGGCCATCGGCGATTCCTAAGATCGCTCGGGCTCCGCCCGCGCCTACCTTTTTATCAGCAGGAAATTGCCTTGGCGAATCGTGCCGGGTTTATCTTCGGTGCTGAAATTCACTTCGAGTAAATTGAAGGCCGGGCCGGGGATCAACTCCAGAGTTCCGGCGGCTCCACCTGCCGTGGTGGCGGCAAATTTTTGCGCGCGCGCGCTGCCAAACGGTCCGGCAAAATCGAAACGCACCACGGGATTGTCCGCGCTCCCGGCAGGCAGTCTGAAGCGGGCCGTCAGCGTGCCGCTGGCCCCGCCGTTTTCTTCCCGCACCACCAGTTCGGCCGATTCGGGCTGCATGCCGTGAAAGTGCGCGCCCACCGTGGGGTAGGTCCACTCGCCCACATAGCGGACCAGCGGAACAGGCGGCATCGGGCGGGCGGCCGGAGCGGGGGCGGTCACATTCACGGATGCCGGAACAGGCGCGGGATTCGAGGCAGCAGGCTCACGTCCCACCGCAGGAAGCGCTGGACCGGAGGAGGTAACCGGCGTTACCGCCGCCCGCGCGGCGTCCGAGAGAGCGCGATAATAGCCGGCCCACGCAGCGCCGGATTGATCGGAGAGCTGTTCGGATTCCTGCAGGCCGGCTGCCGATTTCTGGTAATCGTCGAGTGCCTTCGCGCGTTCGTCTTCGGCGGCGCGGCTGGATTGCGCGGCGGCTTCCTGGCTCTTCTGGCTGTCCTTCAGAGCCGTGGCAACGGCGGTAACAGCAACACGTTCGCGTTCGAGAGCCGCGCGCAACTGTTGGATGGCGCGGTCTGGATCGCGCGCGAGGGTGTCGATGGTCGATTTGAGTATAGTGTCTTGCGAAGTCAAGAACCGGTCTAGATTGGGTGGCGCGTCGGGCGCAATATTGACCGGTTCGAGAAGCGAGGCGGCGCGGCGCGCATCGGCGGCACGGCCTTCCAGATAATCTTTGCGCAGGCTGAAATATTTGGCGGCTTCGGACGCGACTTTGTCCGCCCGCGCACCTAGCGTGGCGCCGGCGGAAGTGGCATCGCGCTCCAGGTTAGGATCGGTTTCGCGCCAATGGCGATAGGCCTCCTGCTGGGCCGCGTTGCTGTCCGGCGGCGCTTGCGCGAAGCCGGCCGTTGCCAGCGCGAAGGCCGTTATGAACACGCGTCCCGCAGCCGGAGACTTCATTGTTTCTTCCCTTGCGGCGCGGGGCGCGGAATCGCGGGTGGCGCGGCGGCTGCCGCTGGATTGATAAGGGCACACTCCACTTGACCGCGGGCCTGGCGTGCCGCGTAATACGCGCTCCAGCTCTGGCCTTCGATGCCGACGGTTTTTAAGCGCTGATCAATCGCCAGTTGCCGCGCCTGGGCTGCGTTCAACAACGCCCGCAGATCGTCAATCAGCCGGGCGTGGCTGGAGGCACGCTCTTGCGCCTGCTTGTCGAGCAGTTTGTACTGTTCGGCGATGGCCTCCAGGTCCTTCTGCGGATTCGCGAGTGGCGGGATCTGCGCGACGCCGGTTGCCAGGGAGGTTGCCTGCGCCGTGGCGAAGGTGACATCCGCTTTCGCCTGACTGTCCTCTACCGCCCAATCGCCCACTTTATCTTCTTCCTGTGCCAGCAAGCCGCGGATGGCTTCCACTTGCGTTTTCGAGCGCAGAGAGGCCACGGTCCAGTAACTGGTTAGGGCGATAACCCGGGCATCGGAAGCGCGGCCGGCTTCATCGATGGCGGCGCGCGCCTGCGGGTCACAGGGCAGAAGGCGGGCGACCCGCTGCTCCAGATTCGTGGCCAGCGTGTTCCATTCCGCGGTACGTTGGGCGACGGTTTGCTGCAATGCCGGCAGTGAACCCGGGACAGGAGCCTGCGCCGAAAGGACACCACCGGGGGCGAACACAGACGCTATCGCACCTAACCGGAACCACCACCGGAGGTTTAATACCATTTCCCAAAAAGCTTACCACGCTACAATAAGATTTCACAGTACTTCCGGAGGTTTTCATGGCATCACAGCCACGCCGCCGTTCGGTGGCGGTCAGCGTAGGGAAAGTAAAAGTTGGCGGGGATCACCCGATTGTGGTCCAGTCGATGACCAATACGGATACCGCCGATGTGCAGTCGACGGTGAATCAGGTGATGGCGCTGGCTCAGGCTGGGTCGGAGCTGGTGCGCGTGACGGTGAACACCGACGAGGCGGCGCGTGCGGTGCCGAAGATCGTCGAGACGCTGGATAAGTTCGGCGTTCGCGTCCCGATCATCGGCGACTTCCACTATAACGGCCATCTGCTGCTCAAGAAGTATCCCGACATGGCGCTGGCGCTGGCGAAATACCGCATTAATCCCGGCAATGTCAATATCGGCAAGAAGCACGACGACAATTTCCGCGTCATGATCGAGGCGGCGATCGAATACGACCGGCCAGTGCGCATCGGCGTGAATTGGGGCTCGCTCGACGGCGCTCTGCTGACGCGCATGATGGATGAGAACAACCTGCTGCCGGAGCCGTTGGACGCCCGCACGGTTACGCTGCGCGCCATCGTGGTGAGCGCGATTGAATCCGCGAAGGCGGCGGAGCAGTATGGGCTAAAGCGCGATCACATTATCCTGAGCGCCAAGGTGAGCGGCGTGCAGGATCTGATCCGCGTCTACCGCATGCTGGCGGCGGAGTGCGATTACGCGCTGCACGTCGGGCTGACGGAAGCGGGTCTGGGATCGAAGGGCATCGTGGCCTCGACGGCCGGCATTGGAGTGCTGCTGCAGGAAGGCATCGGCGATACCATCCGCGCCTCGCTGACTCCGCTGCCGAATGGCGACCGCACCGACGAAGTGATCGTGTGCCAGCAGATTCTGCAGGCGCTGGAACTGCGCAGCTTCACGCCGCAGGTGACCGCGTGCCCCGGCTGCGGGCGCACCACCAGCACGTTTTTCCAGGACATGGCGGACCAGATCCAGACCTATCTGCGCGCGCAGATGCCGGTATGGGGCGCCAAGTATTCGGGCGTTGAAGAAATGAAAGTGGCGGTGATGGGATGCGTGGTCAACGGCCCCGGCGAATCCAAGCACTCGAACATCGGCATCTCGCTGCCGGGCACGTTTGAGGAACCGGTGGCGCCGGTGTACGTGGACGGCAAACTGAAGTGCACGCTCCGCGGCGATCACATCGTCGAGGAGTTTATGGTGATCTTGAACAATTACGTGGACCGGACTTACGCGGTGAAGGCGCTGGAAGCCGTGGACGCTTAGCGAACCCGTCACTTCGCGGCGATTTGAGCGTACAAATTTCTGATCGCGGCCGGTTCCGCGGGACGCGGCGCCATGGGCATGTTCTCGCCTTCGGCCCAACGCAGAATGGAAGAGAATCCCTCCGAACCCAGGTACGTATCGGGAGTGGCATAAGCCGGATCCTTCAAAGCTTCGGCCACGGTCACGAACTGATAGCCGCGCGACTGGAGCATCGCGAGGAGCTGATCCACCGCGTCGGCGTTTAGAGCGCTGGCGTGCACCAGAAGTACCTCGCTCATCTCGTGGCCGAAGAGGCGGGTGGAGGCTCTCTCGAAATAGCTCACCACTTTTTCCATGTAGGGAATGTAGGCATCCGTCACCAGCTTCATGGTGGCGAGATCGCCGCGCTCCTTGGCGTCCGCATAGACCGCCGCAAACATCCATTCGTTGCTGCCGATGGTGACCGGGGCGACGGTGTATCCGTGCTTCGCCAGGAACGAATCGATAGCCGTCTTGATGTCCTGGTTTTTGCCGGTGTTCAAAAATGGATAGCGGAAATACTTCTCGGTGCGTCCGCGTTCGCTCAAGAGCTTGCTGGTGATCGCTTCGCCGCGGACGATATCGCCTTCGTAAGCATCCACCGTCGTCACGTCAATATCGACGTGCGAGTAGGTATGGTTCCCGAGGTCCGCGCCCGCGTCGAGCCACATGTTGAGGAGCGCCGGTAGCGCTTCCGGACCCAGGCTCTTGCAGATGCGGCCTTCGTTGACGAATCCGGTCGTGGGGACGGCGCGCGCGGTTAGAGTTGCGAGCAATTTTGCAGTGTTGGCTTTGAGCGCTGCGAGGTCACAGGTCTGGCTGGCGGGCACTGACACGGCGGGTAGGTCGTCAAACGTAATGGCAATTTTCCGTCCGCTACCCGGCGACGCGACCTCCGCTCCGAGGGCGAGGCCGGTCAGCGCCAGCGAGAGACTGATCCAGCGTTTCATAATCCTACCTGGCTTCGAGAACAAGTTCCTGGTGCGTCTCCTGGAAGACGGCCGGCGGCGGGCATGGCAGCGGCTTCGGCTCGCGGCGATTCCTTTCATGCTCGATGGTCTTGCGGATAATCGCATGCAGCGAAGTCGTGGGAGCCCAGCCCGTCAAGCCCTTGATGTGGCAGATGCAGGGGACACGGCGGCGCATGTCTTCGAAGCTGCCTTCGGGATAGGCTTCCTGGTACGAGATCGTCTCGATGCGGCTGGACGAATCGGCGGCGGTGCGCACACGCTCGGCGAGCGTCCGCATGGACACTTCTTCCGATCCGCCGATGTTGAACACCTTGCCGTTGGCGGCGGGGTTCTCGAGCAGGCGCATCAGAGCGTCGATGCAATCGTCGACATAGGTAAAATTGCGGGTCTGGCCGCCATCGCCAAACACGCGAATGGGATCGCCGGCCAGCGCGGAGCGCACAAACGCGGGGAGCACCATGCCGTAGCGCGCGCTCTGGCGCGGTCCCACGATGTTAAAGAAGCGCGTGACGATCACCGGAATTCCGTAGGACGCGTGATACGCCAACGCCAGAAATTCGTCGAGTTTCTTGGCGGTGGCGTAGGACCAGCGCTCAATGCTGGCGGGGCCGAGGATGGAATCGGCGTTCTCGCACAGCGATTCGGCATCGTTCTTGCCATACACTTCCGAAGTGCTGGCGACTAGTACACCGCGGCCGTGTTCGGCGCAGGCGGCGAGAACGTTATCGCAGCCGTCGATATTGATTTTGAGGGACGAAAGCGGGTCCTGCAGAATGCGGCGCACGCCGACAGCGGCGGCCAGGTGAATCACGCGTTCGCTCGCGGCAACTAGCCGGGAAACCAAGGCGCGGGTCAGCACGCTTCCCTGCACAAATTCGAAGCGGGGATGCCCCGCCAAAGCCGACACGTTGTCGAGCGAGCCCGTGCTCAAGTCGTCGAGTACCGTGACGCGATGGCCCTTCGCAATCAGGCGCTCTGAAAGATGGGAACCGATGAAGCCGGCGCCGCCCGTGATGAGGAATCGCATATGTGTATCCTTCTCTTTGGTCTTTCGCTTAAGGTTGAATGCCTAAACTGACGTAAAAGCCTTGATACCAGCCGTTCTGTGCTAGCAAGGTGTAATTTCTGCGCTCGTAGGAGCCGTAAAGCCGCACTTCTTTGCTGAGCTTGACCGACAACCGCGTCGTTACCGACCAATTCGGCATATATGACGCCGTACTGAGGATCTGCTGCGCGCCGCCTTCGCCGCGAACTCCCAGGTCAGCCACTTCTTCACTTCGCCGTGCGTATTCACGAAACCGTCGTAGTGGCTGTAGTGATCCGGCGTAAAGAATCCGGAGACGGCTAGCATGTTCTGAGCGAATGCCTGGTGCTCGGTTAGGGCACCGGCGTCCAAGTGGAAGCGCTGGTGATAAATCAGATTCCGGGTGAAGACGGCGTCGCCCTGCCAACTGGTGTTTTCATCGCTCCACCAGCGGCGGTCGATTTTCACGCTGGCCGAGGTTTTGGAATTGAACCAATAGCCGATTTCGGCGAAGCCTCCGGTGCTTTTATTTTACACAACATAACTTTTTCTATTTAATTTCAATCGACAAGTGCACGTGTATCCAAAGTGATGTCTAGTGACGTCCAATGATTTTGTTGCTTTTTAGAAAAACGTTGCATCATAGCAACCGGTTACCTTGCGGTTTTTGGTTTTTTTAAGAGGTTGCTCTTTTCTTTTTTTCATATGTGCTTATTACTCAAATGATAAGAAATATAAAGCGTTACTTTTAAGACTATCTTCTATATTTGCTTTTAGTTTGAAATAATGTTACAAAGGATTAAAACATGTGCACAAGATTCTAAGCTCCCGAAATACTTAATGTTTCAACTTGTTTAAAATATCACCGGCGCAGCCCGCTCCATCCACGTCTCACGATACAAATTATTTGTTTGCATTTGCACCAAGGCAAAAAATATTTTATTTGTCAAACCATCATTAGCAGACAAAGCAAAAGATTTTTTTCTTTTAACTTACACCTTTTATAATCCGACCTGTTCCTAGTGATTATATATAAGTTGAAAAAATATCGACAAATCTCACCCTATCGCACTGCAGCTCTCTTCTTTCTAGCATGAGTTCTATTCTAACTATACGAGGGCACCAAATCCTGCCGACCTGCTTTTTACCTGATCTGTTTTATACTCAAAT
>CAWCAP010000011.1:0-70173 GCA_963793395.1 Bryobacterales bacterium
GACGAGGAACTTCACGCCGACAGGAGGACGGCGTGATCCGCCTGGTGAGCGGCATACTCAATGGACGCAAGAATGTCTTCGCGTTCAAGGCCGGGATAATCCTGCAGGATCTCTTCGACGGTGGCTCCTGCACTCAGCAATTCGAGGATGTCGGTGACCCGGATCCTCATGCCGCGAATACAGGGACGGCCGCCGCACTGGGCGTCGTCAATGGTGATTCGGACGAGGCGTTCCTTGGTCATGGGTGCGATCTGGTACTAGTCTAGCGCTTCGGCACCACGGACGGATGCCATGGCTTACACTCAAACTACATGCTCAACCGGGGCTATGCCTACACCACAATCATCAGCAGCAAATACCATGGACAAACCCTGCTCTCCCACTTGGCAAGCCTTTACCCCCACTCAACCCCACAAGCCTGGCAACAAAAACTGAACAACGGCGAAGTCACCCTCAACGGCGTCACCGCCACCGGAAGCGAATCGGTCACTTTAGGCCAAACCCTTGTCTGGAACCGTCCACCCTGGATCGAACCAGACTCCCCTCAGCACTTCGAAGTCCTGTTTGAAGACCCCCATCTGTTGGCCGTCAACAAACCCAGCGGGCTGCCCACCCTCCCCGGCGGCGGCTTCATGGAAAACACCCTCCTGCGCCTGGTGCAAAAGCAAACTCCCAGCGCAAACCCTGTCCACCGGTTGGGCCGAGCCACCACCGGCATCGTCCTCTTCGCCAAAACACCGCAGGCGGCCTCTCATCTATTCGCAAACTGGAACACACCCAAAATTCAGAAAATCTACCGGGCGCTGGCGCAAAACATTGCACAGCACGACGCCTACGAAATCCTCACACCCATCGGCCTGGTACCGCACCCGCTCATCGGTTCGGTGTGGGCCGCCAACCCAAATGGCAAACCGTCAAAGTCATTGGCAAGGGTGATCTCTCGCAGCGTTGAATACGCTAGCAGCGGCAGCACAACATTTGAGGTGAGCCTAAATTCGGGCCGCCCGCATCAGATCAGAATCCATCTGGCATCCATCGGCCATCCTTTGGTAGGCGATCCTCTGTATGGCGTAACCGGCCAGCCGCTCGAAAATCTCCCCGGCCTCCCTGGCGATGGCGGATATTTTCTGCACGCCCACTATCTGAAATTCCAGCACCCCATCAGTGGAGAACAAATCAATCTTGAGGCAGCTTTGCCATCCGGATTCTCATTGCATTAGTAGGTTCACGGCGGGAGTCGCACGACGCGACCACACCGGCGCGCGAGTCGCATTTCGGACTACCTGACGTTCTTCTGTGCTACAACCAATTCGTGCGGCGTTCTTTACTTGCTTTCGCTCTTGCCGTTTGTGTGACCCCGCGCATGTTCGCCCAATGCCCGTCGGAGGGTACGAGTACGGAAACGGAAGTCCGAACGTTGCAAGGCCGCCTTATTTTCCATGATGAGATTCACGAGTGGTTTGAACTGAAGCTGGACCAACCGCAGTGCGGGGAAGCCTCTATCGAGCTATTCGAGCAAGACTCGAACTCTTTAGCCATTCTTCGAGGCTGTCGAGTCCAATCGCAGGGCGCGCTTATTTTCTCGGCCAGAGGAAACATCCGCCAGATTGTGGAACAAATCGAGGCCGTCGGCGAGTGCGTGCACAGGGCGCCTTTCCCGGACTTTTCCAACATCAAGCCCGACGGAGCAATCCGCGAGTATCGGGTCGAAATGCATATTCATGGCAATAATCCGATCCGCTTCCGGGTCTCGGAGGCGGGCAAAGCTCTGCTGCCTTGGCAAGCATATGCGAGTTACCTTCTCACCGGAGGCTTTCTGCTTTACGGCTCGTGTGCAGATGGTTTCGTTGTCGATAAGGTTTTTGGAACGACCGAGGCTAAGCCCGCACACTTTTTAGAGGCGCGAGAGCCGACCGACAGGGCCATGTTTGATCTCGAAACGGCAGCAGAGTTGGGGAAAAAGAATCCAAGCTTGGGATTCACCTGCGTCCGGCCATAACCTCGAACCTGCTCCGTCGATTGTGTTGCCGCAGGGGCGCGCGGCGAACACATGCGATTGTCCATTTTCTGAGAGCGTGAGGGCACCTACCGGATTTACGCTGGAAGGACACGAGATGCGAAAAGGATTCACGAGAAAACCTAAGGCGGACGAGCCCGCGACGCCAGGCAAGAACTACATCACGCCGGACGGGCTGCAGCGCCTCAAAGAGGAACACCACTTTCTGCTCACTCGGGAACGCCCGGCCGTGACGGAGGTGGTGAAGTGGGCTGCCAGTAACGGCGATCGCAGTGAAAACGCCGACTATCAGTACGGCAAGCGGCGGCTGCGGCAGATCGATGGGCGGATTCGCTTTCTGCGGAAGCGAATCGAGGCTGCGGAAGTGGTGGACCCGGAAGCTCCGCGAACGGGGCAAGCGGCCACAAGAGCTTTCTTCGGCGCGACGGTGCGCTACGCCAACGCCGCGGGAGTGGAGCGGGTGGTGAGCATCGTGGGGACCGACGAGGTCGATCTCGCCCGCAACCATATCAGTTGGGTGTCGCCTCTGGGGCGCGCGCTGCTGAAGTCGGCGGAGGGCGACAGCGTTTTGCTCCAGGCGCCAGGCGGTGCGGAATACCTGGAAGTGCTGGAAGTGCGTTACGAGCGCATTTCAGTGGAGCCGTTCCGGGAGCCGCCTGGATCGGAGTCCTCAGCGAAGAGATCGTCGCGCTGACGCCATTCCAACGGATGAAGGTTGACGAGGCGGCTGGCATCTTGACTCGGCCGAGTATTGCCGACAATTGGAATAAGGAGTCTAACCGACAAAATGAAAAAGCGAGCTGGGGTTTTGCCGATCCTGATTGCGTCCGCGTCCGTGGTTACGTCGTGCGGGCCGTCTGCGACGAATGGCGGCGGATGCGGCGGCGATTCAGGCGCTGGATGAGCAGTGGTCGGCTACGGCGGCGAAAAACGATGTCGAGGGAACGGTCGCGTTCTATGCGGATGACGCGGTGCTGTTGCCTGGCAACGCTCCGATCGCGAGAGACCGGAAGTCGATTCGGGAATCTTGGGCGGGGTTGCTTGGTCCTAACACTGCGGTGTCGTGGAAGGTTTCGAAAGTCGAAATCGCGAAATCGGGCGAGCTCGGGTATCTGTACGGAACGTACTCGCTGATGATTCGAGATCCGAAGGGTGGAGCGCCGGTGAGCGATACCGGCAAGCTCGTCGAGATCTGGAAGAAGCAGGCGGATGGGAAGTGGAAGTGTATTGTAGATACCTACAATTCCGATTTGCCCGCCGCTCCGGCACCCGAAGTGAAGAAGTAGCGCTCCGCTATTTCCCGACGTAGCTGACGCGCCAGATGGATTTGGTTCCGTCGTCGGTGAAATAAAGGGAGCCATCCTGGGCGACGGTGACGCCGACGGGGCGGCCCCAGGCTTCCCCGCCCGGGGTGACGAAGCCGGTGATGAAATCTTCGAAGACTCCGCTGGCGTGGCCGTTCTCCAGGGGCACGCGCACCACTTCATAGCCGGTGCGGTTGGCGCGGTTCCAGGAGCCGTGCTCGGCGGCGAACAGGTCGCCACGATATTCGGGCGGGAACTGCGTGCCATCGTAGAAGGTCAGCTCGAGCGAGGCGTTGTGCGGCTGCAGCAGCACGTCGGGGACGATCACCTTATCCTTCAATTCGGGATGCTTGCCTTCGAGGCGCGGGTCGGGATGGCCTCCGATGTAATACCAGGGCCAGCCGTAGAAGCCGCCGGGCTGGACGTGGGTGATGTAGTCGGGGACCAGGTTATCGCCGAGCGCGTCGCGTTCGTTGGTGGAGCACCAGACTTCGCCGGTGGTGGGGTTGACTCCGATGCCGGCGGGATTGCGGATGCCGGAGCCGTAGACGCCGGTGAATTTGCCGTCGGGGGTGTATTCGAGGATGTTGGCGCGGTGGAATTCGCCGGGGTTGCGGTCGGGATCGTCGACATTGGAGCCGGAGCCGACGGCGACGAAGAGACGCTTGCTGTCGAGGGAGAAGGCGAGGTCGCGGGTGGAGTGGCCTCCGGTGGGGAGGTGGGGGATCATTTCTTCGGCGGGGCCGGTGGCTTTCAGATCGCCGTTGCGATAGGGGAAGCGCACGACGGCGTTGGTGTCGCCCACGTAGAGATATTGCGGATTGGCGCCGCGCGGGTAGAAGGCGATTCCGAAGGGCTGATTGAGTCCGGTGGCGAAGACGGAAACCTGCTGCGGCTTGCCGTCTTTGTCGCGGCCGCGGAAGATTTTGATCTGGCCCAGGTGGGTTTCAGCGACGAAGAGGTCGCCATTGGGGGCGGTGCGGATTTCGCGAGGCTCGTCGAGATTGGTGGCGTAGAGTTCCACTTTGAATCCGGCGGGGGCTTGCGGCCAAGCGTCTGCGGGGCGCGGAACCAGGCGCGGGGGATTCCCCGCCGATGAGGTCGCGAAGGGCGGAGGAAGAGCGTCGGCGGTGACCTTCCGGAACGTGCCGGGTTTCATCGAGCGGCCGTCGATGAAGGCGGCTTGTCCGGTGAAAACATTTTTCACATCGAACTTTTCGCCAGCGGCGTGCAGCATCCAACTCGCGGCTCCGACGAAGACGAAACAGATGATTGCCGGTTTAGTCATATTCAGTGCTCTCCGCTTTGATCTTACTCTCGGCGGCGCTGCTGCGTCCGGCTGGAGATTGGAAGATAATGGCTCCTATGAATAAGACACGAGCCGTGTTCGCTCTGATATTAAGCGCGGTTGCGATGCAAGCGGCGACCAAGTTGACCTCCGCGGATTTTGGAAAGACGCGCGAGGGGACGCCGGTACGGATTTTCACGCTGACGAACGCGAGCGGCGTCGAGGTGGCGATCACTAACTACGGCGGTAGGATTGTTTCGCTAAAAGTGCCGGATCTCAAGGGCAAGATGGGCGATGTGGTGGCGGGATTCAATACGCTCGATGGATATCTCGGGCCGAATCCGTACTTCGGCGCGATCGTGGGGCGGTATGCAAACCGGATCGGACACGGGCAGTTCAAATTGAACGGGGTGGCTTACACGCTGGCGAAAAATAACGGCGATAACGCGCTGCATGGCGGGGTGCGGGGATTCGATCGGGTGGTGTGGACGGCGCGGGAGATGCCGGACGGCGCGCTGGAGCTCACGTATTTGAGCAAAGACGGGGAGGAGGGATATCCGGGCAACTGCAAGGTGACGGTGGTGTATCGTCTGACCGATAGCAATCAATTGAGGATCGAATATTCGGCGACGACGGATAAGGACACGGTGATCAATCTCAGCAACCACAGCTATTTCAACTTGAAAGGGAGCGGCGATATTTTGGGTCACGTGCTGACGTTGAATGCGGATCGCTTCACGCCGGTGGACGCGGGTTTGATTCCGACGGGCGAGCTGCGGGATGTGGCGGACACTCCTTTCGATTTCCGCAAGCCGACGGCGATCGGGGCGCGGATCGGGCAGGACAATGAACAGTTGAAGTTCGGCAAAGGGTACGACATCAATTACGTGCTCAAGAAAAAGGGCGTCGAATTGGCACTGGCGGCGCGAGTGGAGGAGCCGACGAGCGGGCGCGTGATGGAGGTGTGGACGACGCAGCCGGGCATTCAGTTTTATACCGGCAATAATTTGGACGGGACGCTGAAGGGGAAAGGCGGCAACGTTTATACGGCGCGGTCGGCGCTGTGTTTGGAGACGCAGCATTATCCGGATTCTCCGAACAAGCCGCGGTTTCCGTCGACGGAGTTGAAGGCGGGGACGGAATTTAAGAGCACGACGGTTCTTAGGTTTGGGAAGCCGCCGGCGCAATGAGACGGGCGTCTTCGGTAGCGGTGGCGGCTGTTTGGTTGGGCGCGTGGGGATGCGCGCAGGGAATCGATTACGCGAAGATCGAGATCCTGACGGAGAAGATTGCTCCCAACCTATATATGTTGTCGGGATCGGGCGGGGCTGATCCGGGACATCAGGACGCGGCGGGGGGCAGGATCGGAGTGCTGGCGGGGCCGGACGGCGTGTTCATGGTGGACGCGCAGTACGCGCAAATCACCGACAAGGTGGTGGCGGCGATCCGGAAGATCAGTGCCGAGCCGATACGGTTTCTGGTGAATACGCACGTGCATGTCGACCACACGGGCGGGGACGCGAACTTCGTCAAGCTGGGCGCGGTGCTGTTTGCGCGGGAAGAATTGCGCGAGGAGATGTTGCGAGCGGTAGGCGGAGATCCGGCACGGTTGCCACCGATCACCTACGGGATGGGCGATCCGGTGAAGTTTCGCATGAACGGAGAGGTGGTCGACTTGATTCCGGTGCGGGCGGCCCATACTGGCGGCGATACTATGATCCGGTTTGAGAATGCGGACGTGATTATGATCGGGGATTTCTACCGGAATTACGGGTATCCGTTCATCGACACGAACAACGGCGGCACGCTCCAGGGCGCGTTGGATGCGCTGGAGTTGACGATGAAGATTGCGGGTCCGAATACGAGGCTGGTTCCGGGGCATGGCACGGTGATCAATCGGACGGACATTGTTCCTTACCGCGATATGATTCTCGGCGTCGAGGCCAAAGTGCGGGGGATGATCGGCGAGGGCAAGAGCTTGCAGGAAGTGCTGGCGGCGAAGGTGACGGCTCCTTACGACGCGAAGGTGCCGGGGGGACTGCTGCCGGCGGGTGCGGGGACCAGTGCGGATCGGTTTGTGAGCATGGTTTATTCGCAACTGAAGGGCGGCAAGTAGAGGCGTCCGACTATTTCTTCACCGAAACTCTGACTTGGGCGTTGGTCCAGCAGCACTGAAAGCCGTGGCCGCCTTCGCCGGTCCAATCATTGGCGACTACGTGCAAGAATGTAATCGCCGGGCTCGCTGAAGGTCGCGGTGGTGGATGCTTTGCCGTGAACGGTGGTCTTCGCGGGGGCGGCGAAGTCGGCGTCGTCGACTGGACGGCTGCGCGGCGGAAAATGCCACTGCACCCGGGCCGCGGAATTTATCCCAGGTGAGGACAATGGGCGGGGTCTTGGGACGCTCGGCGCCGGGGATCAGGTTGGCATCATCGGCTACCCACAGAGGGAGCGGCAAGGGGACGCCGACTGTCGCGGACAGAGTCGCGCCTTGGCCGCGTGGGCCTTGGGCGAAGGGTCCCTTGTCGGTGAATCCGATGAACGGCGGGGTGTTGCCACTCGCGTCCTTGAAGGGCGAGAGTTCCCACAGCGGATCGAGGCCGGCGGGGATCACGGTGGTGACGCCGTTCGCGGTCATGGTCCAGGTAAACTTTTTGCGAGCCGAAATCTTTGGGGACGGTCACGGTGAACACGCCCCACTGGCGGCGCGTCAAAAAATGGGTGGGCTGGCCTTGATCGGGACCGGCGGGTTCGATCTTGTTGTCGGGTCCGATAGGAATATCCAGTTCCTGTTTCATATTCCGATTGAAATAGCCGAACAGGATGCTGAAGGTGCCGTCGGCATTCGCGAACCAGCCTTCGAAGGCGGGCGTGACGCTTTGGCCGGAGTCATGCGGCGGCTCCATGCGCAACTGCTGCTGGGCGGGCAGAAGAGCGGCGGTCAAGCGAGCGCGACTAAGATAGCGCTGCGAATTCGGCGGTTGACACTAGCGAGCGGCCGTGACCGCGTTGGCTTGGGGATGCTTGCGCACCCACTCTTGATAATCTTCCTCGCTGATATAGGTGACGTTCACCCACGCGTGAGCCATTTCATCCACGGTGCGATCGCCCCATCCGACCCATTGCTTGGGGTCGGGATTGTTTTTGTTGGCGGCGGTGTTGTCGTGCCAGGCGACCACGTGAATGATGGTGCCCTTGGGAAGCACCGGCGCGGCGTCGTCGGCGAAGATGTAGTTGGTCATCCAGTTGAAGTTGAAGTGATCCACGAAGCTGATGGTGCGCTTGGTGCCGTCGGGCAAGATCGCTTCCAGCAGCATGGCCTTGCCGCGCAGGTGCATGTGGGGCTGGAAATTTTCGAGCATCGCGCGGCGCCTTCAAGCGTCTGATAGCCTTCGGTCTCGGTGACCGAATTGGGCGGGATATCCATGACTCCGAACGCGGCCGTGCCGGGCGTGGCGGGGAAGGCGGTCAGGTAGGTGCGGTATTTGGGTTCCTGGCCTTTGGGATAAAGATAGATGGCCAGCTCGACGTCGTCGCGAATTTCTTCGCCGACGGCGTGGTAATGCATCTCCCACCAGATGCGCGCGCCGGGGACGAGCAGCTTGCCGGTGTTCGGGCGATAGACGTCATAGTTTTTGTTGACGGCCCATTCCATGAGCAGGCCCTGGGTGACGACGCCGGTGTTCGAGCCGGGCTCTTCCTGCTGCAGGTAGGCGAGCGCGTGATGCGTGATCTTGCGGCCGGCGGCGGTGCCGGGGCGGATCTCGACGGCGCGGACCCAGCGCGGCTCGGTGACCGGGATCGCGGTCAGCGGCTTGAACCAGACGTCTTGCCCCTTGGCGGCCATCGTATACGGATCGGATTTGACCACGAAATCAGGTTGCCCGAACTTTTCGGCGAGCTTCCAGCCGCCATCGTCGGGCCACTGTTTGGCGGGCGGCATGTCGGCGACGTTGCCGAGGGGCGCGCCATCGTCCACCCATTTCGCGATGGCGGCGATTTGGGTGTCGCTCAGCGAGAGGTCGTTCGCAAATTTCTGGATGCCGATGGTCGGGTCGACGTGCCAGGGCGGCATTTGGCGCGTGAGCACACGCTGCTTGATGGCTTTGGCCCAGGGGCGCACTTCCTCGTAGGTCACCAGCGACATGGGCGCCATTTGCCCGGCGCGATGGCAGTTCTGGCACTTGGCCTGGAGAATGGGCGCGATGTCCTTGGCGAAGGTGACGGGCTGGCCGCCGCTGACGTCGGCTGCGCCGAGCCAGGCGGGCACGGCTAAGAACATCGCGGCTACGAATTGTTTTCGCGGTGTATGGCATCTTAAAGTGTGCTCCTTGGCTGGGATTTCCCGACCGTTTTGCTGGTCGAGGCATCCAAACACCCTATGGCAAGCGATTATGGCGCACCTGATGCGGGGAAACAAGGGGTGGGGGATTTTGGTCGTGCGTTAAATCTGGGACGGAGTCGCGGGCTCGGAAGGGGGCACGTTTGACCGCAAAGTGGAACTCAGACTGTCTCTCTCCTTTGACCCGTTGAGTTTTTCCATAGCGGCACATCCTCACTCGTTCAAGAATCGCCGCGCATAATCGAGGAATCTTTCCCGCATACTGCGAATGCGATGCGTGGCTCGCATCTGGAAACATCAGGAGCTCGGCATCCGGCAAGTGCGTCTCCATGAGAAAAGCGTTGATCGGTATAACAACGATGTCTTTGTTTCCGTGGATGATCAGCGCTCGGTGTTGGATCTTGTTCAACATGGCGTATCGATCCTGTGCGGGAACGAGGCCCCATTCCCGGATTGCCGCAAGCTGAGCCACTGCCGACTCTCTCGATACGGGGCTGTCACGATCTTCTTTGCGGGACTCGAGGCGCTTCATATAGTCGTACCCAGCCGCTTGACTAGCGTCGGAAGGTGAGAAGAACGCTCCCAATAGGAATGCGACGGGGTCCGCTTGTTCGTCAGGCGATAGTTCGGTGAAGGTCATGCCTTCACCTCCGCGCGGACCCGTTCCCAACAAGATCAAGCGCTGTATGAGTTCGGGATGATCCAGAGCTAACTGTTGCGCGATCATCCCACCCAAGGAAAAGCCCACGACGTGAATCGCTTTCAACCCGAGGGCGCGGCAGAACGCAACGCAATGTTTCGCCATCTCCTCAACCGTGTACGGCGTACTCCCTCCCGAGGCTCCAACCCCGGCGTTGTCAAACAAAATGACCTCATGATCCGCTGCAAGGCCGTTCGTGACCGCCGGGTCCCAGCCATCCATGTTGGAGTTGAAGAATTCCAGAAAAAGGAGCGGAACCGCGCCTGTCCTGCCGAAGCGCCGGTAGGCGTACCGAATGCCATCGGCCTCAGCGAATTGGGTCGGGACTGTCTCGTGTGTATAGTTGCTCATATTTTGCTCTCCTTTGAGAGGCCGGCGCGATTTCGAAGTCGGGTAAAAGCGGTTTGCTATTTGGTCCCGGTTTTCGCGGCGGCCTGCTCGATCAGGTCTGCCACTTCTTTCGGGTGAGAGAGCATTGCCAAGTGACTAGAGGGAAGAGTGATCGAGGTGGCTTTCATCCGCGCAGCTTCGGCCTTCTCCAGTTCAGGAGGAATCGCACGGTCGTTGCCTGCGATCGCAAACCAGGAAGGCTTGGTGCGCCACGCGGCTTTCGAGATTGTGGCGTCAAAAGCGCGAGCGTTCGTTGGGCCCTGCGTAGCGAGCAAAACTCGCTCCTCTTTTTCCGGCAGATCCTGCGCGAAATCTTCGGCAAATCCTTTTGGAGTAATCGACAGAAAACCTTGGGCATCAGGACGCAGTTCCCCGCCGAGCGGGGCTGCTGGATACGGTTTACTGATGCTTGTTACGGACTCACCGTCTCCTGGTGCGAAAGCGGCTACAAAGACGAGTCGACAACTTTCGGGTCGTTCCCGGCCTCGGTGATTATCGCCCCGCCATACGAATGGCCAACCAGTAATACCGGGCCGTCCTGCATTGCGATGGCGCGCCTGGTGGCGGCGACATCGGCGAGCGAGGTCAGTGGATTCTGAACTGCTACCACATGCAAACCTTTCGCCTCAAGCAGTGGAATCACCTTGGACCAACTTGAGCCATCTGCCCAAGCTCCATGAACAAATATGATGTTCTTTACGCCAGTAGCCCGGTTGGCCTGAGCGAATGCTCCCATGACCAGGGTAGTCGCCAAACAAATAACTGCGATTGCAATCAAAGTCGGTCGATTCATTTGCGATTGCGTCATACGTTGTCTCCTTGGTCAAATTGAATTTGCCAAACGTTGTTGGCCCGGGGGCGGAGGCAAGAGCGTCGAATGTGTCTCCGCTAGCGGGATTGCTACGAGCGTTACACGGAAGCCCTTGTAATGAAGCCACGCATGTCACGTCCTCCCTGGTAAGAGCCTAAGGGTGACGAGTCAGGGTTTCTTGTCAGTTTCGGCTGTTTTTGACGTTTATTGCGGTCCAGAGCACAAACTAGTGTGTTCGCGCAGAGAAGGAAAGCGGGAGTAGCTATCGGGCCCTTCTCTTCCAGTGACCGGGAGGTACTCCGACGATGGCGTTGAAGGTTCGGCTAAAGGACGCTTGGTCAGAAAAACCCGCTTGCAGTGCCACCTCGGAGAGAGCGGAGGCAGAGTTTGAAAGTAAGGATTTTGCCTTTTCGATTCGCCGGAGGATCAGGTAACGGTGTGCCGAAGTTCCAAACGATCGTTTGAAGGATCGCGCGAAGTGGCTGACGGAAAGCCCGCACTCCTGGGCCAGATCCGCGAGCCCGACCTGCCCGTCCAGGTTTTCTTCCAAAAGTTCAGCCACTCGACGCTTCTGCCAAGGTGCCAGTCCACCGCGATATGTCTTAATCGGCCGAGCGACTGAGCGTACCGTTGGGTTATATGAGCGCAAAACAGAAGCCGGAAATGATCGAGGAAGAGTTCACAGAACAGCTGAGGAGATGTGAGAGATGGCAGCAGGATCATCTGTCATCTGACGGAGGACTTGGTCGAAGGCCCCGTGCTGGCATCGAAGGCTGTCGACGCTGGCCAGTTGGACGTCATCCGTAAAGGCATTTAGTGTCGAACGGGGAATATGATAAGTGGACCCAGTCAACCGGACCTCGATTGCGGGCAGCGAGGGTTAGCCTCCAAGTCGTAAATCCCCACACCTCCGGCGGGCCATGCGGTGATTCGAGAATAGCGGTCGTCCACCCAGATTTCGCAGCCTTCATCGCAGGCAGGTGTCAGATGTACGGAGACAACGAATGCTTTTTCGCGTGGAATGGACGCAGTCTGATCGGAGAGACCGTTTTGGAGGCTAATCGAGTAATCGCTAATCTGCGGCTTCGAGGGCGGACAGATGACGAGGCTGGGGGCCTTACCCAAGCGAAAATACTTCGCCATTTGACCTCCATAAGCGGCAGGCTCTTGAATCTTACTCGTCATGACTGAGTCGTCTCTGGTAGCGGCTAATTAATATTATGGACACAAGTCGATCCCACCGCATCCCGCTTTGTCTTGATAGCGACATTGACGTGGGGCAGTTACGCGGCTTACGGTTGGTGAAAGATCCAGGCGAGTCGCGTGCGATTTGCAGTACGCTAAATAGCTAGTTCCCCAAGGAGGCGCTATGTCCCCAAATGCGAAATTGATCATTGCTCCGTCGCTCTGCGTGCTGCTCGCATTCCAGGCGTTCGCGGCGTCGCTTACGGTCACCAAACCGGAAGAGGTCGGGTTTTCGGCGGAGCGGCTGAAGCGCGTCCACTCCGTGATCCAGGGCCACATCGACGCCAAGGATTTCGCGGGCGCGGTCACGCTGGTGGCTCGCAAAGGCAAAGTGGTGCACTTTGAGGCGCAGGGCACAACCGATATGGAATCGGGCAAGGCGATGCGCACGGATACCTTGTTCCGCATGGCCTCCATGACGAAGCCGCTCACGGCGGTGGCGGTGCTGATGTTGATGGAAGAGGGCAAGCTGGTGTTGAGCGATCCGGTTTCGAAGTTCATCCCGGAGTTCAAGAATCCGAAAGTGGCGGTGTGGAATCTGCCCAATGATCCGCGGGGCGCGGGGGTCAAACTGGTTAGCGCGGATCGCGAGGTGACGCTGCAGCACATCCTCACGCATACGGCCGGGCTGGCGGTGACGGCGGACGGGCCGGCGGGCGACTTCTTCCGCAAGTCGAAGCTGGATCACGGGGGGGATTTCGCTGGCGGAGTTCAGTAAACGCGCGGGGGAGCTGCCGCTGAACTTTCAGCCGGGGACGCAGTGGCAGTATACGGGAGGGGTCGGGTTCGCGGTGCTGGGGCGGGTGGTGGAGATTGTTAGCGGCATGAACCTGGAGCAGTTTTTCAAGCAGCGGATTTTGACGCCGCTGAATATGAACAACACTTTCTTCACGATTCCGGCGGATCGCATGGGCGATGTGGCGACGGTTTATTTGCGGACCACGCAAGGGGTGACGAAACAGGGTCCTCCGCCGCCGCTGCCTGCGGGGGTTGAGTTTTTCTCTGGGGCGGGCGGGCTGACGGGGACGGCTGAGGATTATTTGCAGTTCTGCGAAATGCTGTTGAACGGCGGGCAATGGAACGGCGTGCGGCTGCTGAGCCGGAAGTCGGTGGAGCTGATGACGGACAACGCGATCGGCAATCTGAACCTGGCTAATTTCTCGGAGACTGGGTTGACGCTGGAGCAGAACTTGCGGGGCTACGGCTTTGGGCTGGGCGTGCGGGTTCGCAAGAGCACGGGTGTGAGCGGGTGGTTGGGGAGTCCCGGTGATTACGGGTGGGGCGGCGCTTACGGAACGTATTTCTGGGTGGATCCTAAAGAGCAGTTGATCGGCATTGTGCTAATGGCGACTCGAGTGGGAATTGTGCGCACGGAATTCCCCAACGCGGTGTATCAGGCGCTGGTCGATTGAGAGTTCCGGCCGACTATTTGGACTCCGGCGGCTCCCCAAGTTGCTGCCGCGCGTCGGCGGCGTACGTCCCATCCGGAGCATGAGACAAATAGCTCTGCAATTGCTCTCTGCCTTGCCGTACATCGCCTTTGCTTAACCTCATGAGGCCGTCGAGATATTCGAGTTCCGGAAACTCATGGTCAGGATCCACGCGAAGCCCTGCCGCGACGTCCTTTTCCGCGGCGTCCAACCGATTCAATCTGCTATCGGCGACTGCAGCGAGATAGTAGGCGCGCGGAAAAGCATCCGGATCGAGCGCGATGGCTTTGGCGGCGGACTCGGCCGCGCGGCTCCATTGGCCGGTGGCGACCTGCAGCGCGGCCAGTTCCACATACGCCGGCGCGAACTTGTTATCCGCAGCGATCGCCTGCGCATACGAATCAAGCGCCGCGGCTACGTCATTCTGTTCCAACACCTGAAGCATTCCCAGACTGAGCCACGCAGTCGCGAATTTCGGATAGGCGGCAGTTGCTTTCTCCATCGCACCGATCGCTGCCGTCCATTTGGTTTTTGCAGCTGCATCCAACCCTTCGTCGTAGTCCTTGCGGGCATTTTTCGGAACTTCTATATCCGTTGCACTTATGACAGCGGACGTCTGCCTGCCGATGGGCTGCAGGATCAACTTTCCCAGAGGTTCATTCGCGGGCTTGACGAAGCGGTCGAGAGCAATGGATTGCGGACGGTAACCGTCAAGGCTCGCGTGGAACGAGCAGGTCTGAATATGTAGGGGAGGCACCCCGAGGTCGAATCTGAAGCGGCCCTTGGCATCCACATAAGTGCTCTCTCGCGGACGGCCATCGCAAATCCGCTCGACTGCGACGAGCCGCCCAGGGGCAACTCCGCTTGGCAGTACCACGGAACCATACACGACGAGATCGTTCACGGGAGGAGTGCTCAACGAATCGGCGAGGTGTGCATGCTCGCCCTGCGCATCGGAAAATGTCGGGATAAGAGCTAGAAGAAGGCCAAATTTCAGGAATCGCACCATTAACCCCGCTTCAACTTTACTCCCGAGTGTCGTCGCGTGCAAGAGTGGGATTGTGCAGCGTTGAACCGGCTTTCACCGGCGGCGACCAAGCGATGCGCAGCGCGGGAGTACAATTATTTCGAGATGTGCGGCCGATTTCTGTTGGCGTTGAGCATCGCTACGGGCTTGCAGGCCCAGCAGGATCCGACGGATCTCCTCGTAAGGGTCCGAGCCAGGATTGAGCAGTCCTTGAACCGCCTGCCCAATTACATGTGCACGCAGACGATCGACCGCTACCAATATCTGCCGGATGTTCCCGATCACAGCCTCGCTTGTGACGAAAGTCCCGTGCGGCCAAGGACGCATCTTGCTACCTCTGATCGGCTGCGCTTTGACGTGTCGGTAAAATCCGACGGAGAGATGTACGGCTGGCCTGGGGAAAACCGGTTTGACGATCGCGAGTTAGTGGACATTGTCACTGACGGAACGATCTCCAATGGAACCTTTACGGCCTTTCTTACTGAGATTTTCTTTAACGACACCGTGAAGTTCACTTATAACGGAGAGACCACCCACGATGGTTTAACATTTCCCGAGTTCGGCTTTCATGTTCCTTATGAGAAGAGCCACTATTTCATAGGCTTCGGTTTGGCAAGACACCAGACGGTCACCGGTTACGATGGCACATTTCTGGTAAACCCACAAACCGCCGACCTCATGCGGGTTGCGATTCGCACCAGCGAACTTCCGGCTGAGACGGGAGCCTGCTACTTCTCCACCACGTTAGACTATGCGCGCATACGTCTCAAGGACAGGGATTTTCTTCTTCCCAGCCTCTCCGTCCTGCGCGTCTTCTCACACGACGGAAGTGTGGCGGAGAACCACACGTTGTATTCAAGTTGCCATGAGTTCCTTGGCGAATCGACACTGAGCTTTGCGCCGCCCGTGAATGTGCCAGGCGGACAGCGTGACGCGCCGGTATCGCAGGTCCTTGAGATTCCACCCAAGCTTCGGTTCCGAGTGGCTCTAACTCAGGGGATCGACACCGCGACGGCGGCTGCGGGCGATTCCATCAAGGGTAAACTGACGACTCCGATCCGCGATGGCTCGAAAGTGCTGGTTCCGAGTGGGGCCGCTATCACGGCCCGAGTTATACACCTCCAGCAGTCCTACGACAAATCACCGTCCGTATCGCTCGTCTTCAGACTGGAAACTGTGGATGTAGGGGGCGTCTTTATGCAACTCACGGCCACACCTGACACTCTCAACAGTTTCCGGAAGTCTCAACCCAGAACTCTCCAGCGGCGAGTCGAGCTTGGCGCTCTCCGCAGCTTAGAAGAGCGTTCGGCGGCAGTGGAATTTCGCAATGTCCATCTTCCTTACCTCATCGGTAGCGGAGTGGAATCGGCTTGGATAACCGCAACCCCGGCAACCGGAGATTCAGTTTCGCAGTCAGAAAAATAGTTCTTAGGTTGATTGGCTCTGGCCGGGCACAACTTTAAGCAACGCGATCAAGGCTGGCTGGTCGAACACGCCGGGCTGGCGGACTCCGTTCAGGAAGAGTCCCGGAGTGCCGTTTACGCCGTTCTGGACGCCGGCGATGAAGTCTTGACTGACGCGCGCGGTATACGATCCCTGTTTCAGTTCGCGGCGGAAGCGATCGACATCCATATCTAGTTGCGCGGCGTACTGGAGCAGGTTCTTTTGCTCCAGGGCATCCTGATTTTGAAACAGGAGATCGTGCATTTCCCAGAAGCGGCCTTGCGCGGCGGCGGCTTCGGCGGCTTCGGCAGCCACTTGCGCGTGCTTATGAATTCCGGACAGCGGATAGTGGCGGTAGACCAAACGCAGACGGGCTCCGAAGTCCTGCTGCACACTTTGCAGGGTTTCGAAGAGGCGGCCGCAGTCCGGACACTGATAGTCGCCGTATTCGACCAGAGTGAACGCGGCGGTTTCGAGTCCGCGGATGTGATCCCAATCGTGCACGGGATTCAGGAGCAGTAAATCGGTGGAGTCTTCGGGCATACTTATCCAGATTGTAGCGGCGGCGAAACGATTCAAGATCGGACGAGAAATATAACTGGACATCTTTGTCCACTTGTCCTATTATGGGGCTGGGTGTTCTCGACTACTACCGAGTACGCGTTGCGATCCATGGTCCTGCTGGCCATGCGCCGGGGGGCGCCGCAGACCGCGCAGCAGATCGCCACCGAGACTAAAGTTCCGATCGATTATTTGTTCAAAGTTTTGCAGTCGTTGGGCCGCGCGGGAATGGTGCAGGCGCAGCGCGGGAAAAACGGCGGCTTCAGTCTGGTGAACGATCCGGCGGACGTATCTATTTATGATGTCGTGCAGGCGGTGGATCCGATCAAGCGCATCGCGAAATGTCCGCTAGGGCTGAAAGCGCACGGTGTGCGGCTGTGTTCCCTGCACCGGAAGCTGGACGATGCGCTGCGGCATATCGAAGAGGCGTTTTCATCCACCAGTCTGGCGGACTTGATCGATGACTCATCTCCTATCCGGCCTTTGTGTGGCGATGTTGTAGTGCCAACCAAAATCAAACTTCTCTCCAGGGCGAGGGATTCGCATGCGAAACCGGTCTAAAATTTTTCTGGCCATTTCGCTGACGGTTGCTACCGCCGCTTTGGCGGATTTGGCAGGCTCATACGTGGTCCCTCTGGACGATGAAGCGATCCGATATGCGGCTGGCCGGCCGACGATCCGGTGGAACGATTGAACCGGAAAATCGCGCGCGGTGAGGTGAAGCTCGATTTCGACGATGATCACGGCTATTTGCGCAGCGTGCTGCGGGCCTTGGAGATCCCGGTGGAATCGCAGGTGTTGGTTTTTTCGAAAACCAGTTTTCAGGCGGCGGCTATATCGCCGGCGTGGCCGCGGGCGCTGTATTTCAACGACTCGACCTCGGTGGGGTCAGTGCATTCGAGCGACTTGCTCGAATTCGCGTCGGTGCGAACCGAAGCTTGGCGTAATCTTTTATACGCTGGATCAAAAGAAGGTCGCGAAACCGCATTTCGACCGGCGGGATGCCGCTTGCCTGCAATGCCACGATTCGGGAGGACCGACGTTGGGGGTGCCGGGGTTGATGGTGCGCTCGGTTTATCCAGATGTTTCCGGCATGCCGGTGTTTCAGGCGGGCGATTTCTTCACGGACCAGCGGAGTCCGCTTAAAGAGCGTTGGGGCGGATGGTACGTCACGGGTACGCACGGCGAGATGACGCACATGGGAAACTCGGTGGCGCGGGATCGGGATCATCCTGAAAAGTTGGAAGGCGCGGCGGGTTTGAATGTTACCGATTTGAGGCGCAAGTTCGATACCGGAGCGTACCTCACGCCGCATAGCGACATCGTGGCGTTGATGACGCTGGAGCATCAGGCGCGCATGACCAATTTGATCACTCGCGTGGGCTATGAAACCGCGATCACGATCGAGGGCCAGGTCGCTTTCAACCGGGCGTATCACCAACCAGTTGACGAGTTGAGTGAGGGCGCGCGGCACCGGATTGATTCAGCGGTGGAGCAACTGTTGGAGTACATGTTGTTTGTGGATGAAGCGAAATTGGACGCGCCGATTCGGGGAACGTCGGGGTTCGCGGAGACGTTCCAGAAGACGGGACTTCGGGACCGGAAGGGGCGGTCTCTGCGGGATTTCGATCTGACGCGGCGTATGTTTAGGTACCCGCTGAGCTACCTGATCTACTCGGAAGCATTCGACGGGATGCCGGAAGCTGCGCGGGAACGCATTTACCGCCGTTTATTTGATGTGTTGACGGAACGGGAGAAATCGCCTCGCTACGCCAGTCTGAACGCCGACGACCGGCGGGCGATCCTCGAAATTCTGCGGGACACCAAGACAGATTTGCCGGATTATTGGAAGGCTCCGGCCGCCAGCGCGCGCTAGAGCCCAGCTTGACATGTGCTGCACATGCAAGTATGTTGGGGACATGCCGAAGATGATTCAGCTCCGCCACGTTCCGGATGCGCTGCATCGCAAGCTCAAGGCTCGTGCGGCTAACCTGGGTTTGTCTCTTTCCGACTACTTGATTCAAGAGATCACACCGTTGGCCGAACTACCAACCATGAGCGAGTTCCTAGACCGTTTACAGCAGCGCGAGCCCGTTGCGTTGCGGGAACCCTCGGCGGTGACGATTCGTAAGGTGCGCGACGGCCGGTGATCGTCCTTGACGCCTCCGCGGCATTCGAGTTCCTGCTGCGGACTCGCAAGGGGGAGTTAATTTCGGCTCAACTCAGCAGGTTCACAGAGGTTCATGCGCCCCATCTGTTGGATATCGAGCTCGCGAGCACGCTACGCCGGGGCGTTTCCTTAGGGACGTTGACCGGCGAGCGCGCCCGTGAAGTTTTGGACGATCTTCGCGTGATGCGGATACAGCGTTACTGGCACGTGCCGCTTCTCGCTCGAATCTGGGATTTTCGGAACAATTTTTCAGCGTACGACGCCTGTTATCTCGCCCTGACGGAGGCGCTGGATGCAGCTCTACTGACATGCGACAAAGCAATGGCTTCGGCCCGCTTGCGTTACGGGCAAGTTGAGCTAGTGTAACTTACCGCGCGGCCAGCAGCGCCCGCAGATGGCGGGCGCGTTCGGGCGAGCGCAACTGGCGCAGCGCCTTGGCTTCGATCTGGCGGATGCGTTCGCGCGTGACGTCGAACTCCTGGCCGATTTCTTCCAGCGTGTGCTCGCGCTCGCAGCCGATGCCGAAGCGCAGGCGGATCACTTTCTCCTCCTTGGGAGAAAGCGTCTTCAGGATGTTCGGCGGTTTCGTCGCGGACATTGGTATCGATCACGGCGTCGACCGGCGAACCCACCCAGCGGTCTTCGATCAGATCGCCCAGCGCGGATTCGCCGTCGCGGCCGACCGGCGTTTCGAGCGACACCGGATCGCGCGAGATGGTCTTCAGCTTCTGGACCTTCTCCACCGGAATGTCCATGCGGCGGCCGATTTCGTCGTTGGTGGGCGCGCGGCCCAGTTCCTTTTCCAGCTCGCGCGTGGCGCGCAGGAACTTGTTCATGCTCTCGTTCATGTGAACGGGAATGCGGATGGTGCGGGACTGGTCGGCGATGGCGCGGGTGATGGCCTGGCGAATCCACCAGGTGGCGTAGGTCGAAAACTTGTAGCCGCGGCGGTATTCGAATTTGTCGGCGGCGCGCATCAGGCCGATGTTGCCTTCCTGGATCAGATCCAGCAGGTGCAGGCCGCGGTTGACGTACTTCTTGGCGACGGAAACCACCAGGCGAAGGTTGGCTTCGACCAGATCTTTCTTGGCGCGCTCGGCTTCGACTTCGCCGTGGCGGATGACCGCGATGGTGTGCTTCAGGTCGCGAGCGCTGCTCCGGCGGTTTGCTCGCGCTTGCGAATTTCGCGCTTGAGTTCCTTGGCCTTGGCCTAGTGCGGTCTGGCTGGTGCGGCCTTCAGATCTTGCGCAGGTCACGGTCGAGGTGCGACAGTTCGTCGACCACGCGCTCGATTTCCTTGGCGAACATGCTTCCACTGCGAAGCGTAGAAGGGCACGGCGCGGATGGCCTGCGAAATTTCCACCCAGCCGCGATGCACTTTGCCGTGCAGCGCGGCGGCGAAGCTTCTTATTGCTCAGCGGGCACGGCTTCCAGCTTGTCGTCGAGCTGCCCTAGCTTTTTGTGCAGCGCAACGATATCCGCGAGCTGCTGTTTTACTTCGTTGCGGCGTTTGGCGTATGCGGCGCTCTCGTCTTCGAGATCGCCCAGATCGACGAACGCGTCCAGGTCTTCGACTTCTTTACGAATCTGCTCGCAGATTTCGACGGCGTGAAGCTGGACCAACGCCGAGCGGCTGATGGCCTTCTGCATGCGCAACTTACCGCGCTCCATGCGGCGCGCCAAGTTGACTTCACCTTCACGGGTCAGCAGCGGAACGGCGCCCATTTCGCGCAGATACACGCGTACCGGATCGTCGGTATAGATCGACTCTTCTACCGGATGAGCAGCCGCAAATTCTTCGCTATCATGGACTTCTTCGGGATGGAAGAAGCCCCCTTCTTCGTCGAAGGGGAGCCCTAGCGGTTCCTGGCTGGGGCCCTCGAATTGATCCTCAAACTGGTCCAACGCATCCACCTCCCCCGACCCTGTGAGCCTCTATGGTCGGGGCATAAGTCGTCATGACTCATAAGCCTTTTTATTTCAAACAGATGAGTCTGCACACTCCATCCGTAGGCCAGACGCATGCCGCATCCTAGTATATCAGCGTTCTGGCGATCTGTTAAGTCCCTATTACAAAAGATGTTCGCGGACGCCTAAGGTTTCACCTCAGGTGCAGCTAACCTCTTCGCTGCAACAAGTCCTTTAATTCGGTGACGAACGCCTCCACGTCCTGGAAGTCGCGATAGACTGATGCGAAGCGGACATACGCGATCTTATCCAAAGTACGCAAACGATCCATCAGCAGTTCCCCAATAGCTGTCGTTGAAATTTCACGATCCGCGCTATCTGCAAGCATCGAATCGACTTCATCCACTACTTCGGCCAGCTTCGCCATGGCGACCGGCCGTTTTTCACAGGCCTTGATCAGGCCTTCCAGCACCTTCTGGCGGTCAAATTTCTCACGCCTCCCATCTCGTTTGACGACCATGTAGGGCACTTCGTCACTACGTTCATAGGTGGTAAAACGGCGCTCGCACTTCAGGCACTCGCGGCGGCGGCGGATGACGTCGCCTTCCTTGCTTTCGCGGGAATCGATGACGCGGTCCTGGCGGTGGGCGCAGAAGGGGCAGGTCATACGATTTTGGGGCCGGGTTGGCGGCTACGGAGGGTCGGGCGATCCTGGTGGTAGCCGCGAAATAGAGAAGTCATAGGGTTCGGCGGCGGTTTATTGCGGCCAGCGTCCCAGATTACGCCAGGAAGGGGGCCAAAGGGAAGTAGAATGTAAATCGAACTTCTTAAACGCAACCTACGTTGTACAGAATAGGCGAACACGATGGAAGCGATGACGGCAGTTCGACAGATGATGGTGGGGATCTCCACCAGCACCCTTGACGCGCGGAAGATCTCCTTGGACGCCGATAACCTGATCGTTGAGCGGTGCCTGGCGGGCGAGGAAGCCGCTTGGGAAGATCTGGTGCGCATTCACACGCGGCGGGTTTACGGGATTTGCTACCGCTTCACGGGATCGGATCATAAAGCCCAGGACTTGACGCAGGAAGTGTTTTTGCGCGTCTTCCGCTCGCTGAAGAATTTCCGGGCCGGCGAGGGATCGTTCACGGTGTGGCTGGGCAGGGTGGCCCGGAATCTGTTGATCGACGACTACCGCAAGAACAAGCTCGACCGGGCGACGGAGTCCCTGGAAGAACGATTGCCGGTGATCGAAAATACTACGGCGGTGACGGCTCGGGCGGATGGCATGCTGGCGGGACGCGAGGCGAGTGAGATGCTGCAAGCCGCACTGCAAAGGCTGTCGCCGGAGTTGCGGGAGACGGTGATTCTGCGGGATCTTGAAGAGCTGGAGTATCGTGAGATCGCGCAAGTGCTGCAGATACCCGAAGGAACTGTGAAATCGAGATTGAACCGCGGGCGGGCGGATCTGGCTCGCGTGCTGCGGCGCGGCGGAATGAACAGGGCGGCGGTATGAGCAAGATCACTTGCAACGAATTCGAAATCTTGCTGGCCGATTACCTGGACGGAACTTTGACCGCGGAGGAAAAGGCCGGGATCGATGAGCATCGCAACGCTTGTGCGTCGTGCGCGGAACTGGCGCTGGATGCTTCGGGCGCGATGGCGTTCATCGAGCGGGCGGCTAGCGTCGAACCGCCGGCCGCGCTGGTGAACCGGATTCTGTTGGAAGTTAAGGGCGGCGAGAGCCGTAACGTGGTCCAGCTTTCCTGGGTCGAGCGATTGCTCGGCCAGCGGGGCAGATTTATTCTGCAGCCGCGGTTTGCGATGGGGCTGGCGATGGCGGTGATTTCCCTGGCAATGGTGGGGCGATTCTGGGACGCGGCGGCCAGCGGGGTGGAGCGGTCGTGGGATCGGACGGTCAAGCGTTACGAGAATCTGCAAGTGGTTTACGATGTGCAGACGCAGTTGGAAGAGTGGGCTCAGGAACGCCAGGGGACCAACGCGCCGGATGGAGCGCAAAATAAATGAGCTCCGACGCAAGGATTATCGGGTACTGCCGGATGTGCGGCAAGGCGCTCGAAGAGAGCGATGCCACGGCGACGGAAGGTACGCTGTATTGTGCAGAGCATGCTCCGCGGACACAGGCTTCGCTGGAGGCTGAGGCTCCGGCGTTAGCGCAGCAGCAACCTCCGCCGCTTTATACCGCGCCTCCTTTTCACGCGGCTTCGCCGTATGCGCCGAGTCAGCCGCCGCCTTTGCCCAAAGCGGATTCGCACATTTCACCGCCGCTGGCCTTCATCCTGGGATTCATTCCGGGCGTGGGAGCGGTTTACAACGGGCAGTATGCCAAGGGCCTGCTGCATGTGGTCATCTTCGGTTCGATCATCAGCATTCTGAGCAGCGGCGCGGCGCAGGGATTTGTGCCGCTCTTCGGGCTGATGATTCCGACTTTCGTTTTCTACATGGCGTTTGAGGCGTATCACACCGCCAAGAAACGCCGGGACGGAGAGATGGTGGACGAATTTTCGGGACTGGCTCGGGCACGCGGCGCGCGGTCGCGATTTCCGATGGCGCCGGTGCTGCTGATCGGGTTTGGACTTTTGTTCTTGCTGGACAATCTGGACCTTTTGAAGATCGACCGGTTGCTGCGTTACTGGCCGGCACTGCTGATTGTGCTGGGCCTGTATCTGCTCTACGAGCGGATCGCGGAGTCTAAATATGAATCCAAGTGACAACGCTCCTCATCCGGCGAATAGCTCTTCCCTGCTGCGATCGCTTCGCGGGCCGGTGATGCTGGTGACCTTGGGCACGTTGTTCATGATCGATCACTCCGGAGGCGCGAGCTTCCATCGAACCTGGCCGGTGTTGTTGATCGTGCTGGGCGTGATGTGGCTGGGCGAGCATCTGGCAGCGAAGAACGCATAAGAAGACCATGCGCAGAACTTCCTTTGTCGCCCCGCTGCTGCTGATCGCGATCGGCGGCTTGTTTCTGGCCCGGAATATTTATCCGGAGATGCCGCTGCTGGATTGGGTATCGAGATATTGGCCGCTGATCCTGATCGTTTGGGGACTGCTGCGGATTATAGAGATCGTGAGCTGGGCGGCGAGGTCCAAACCGCTGCCGGCGCGGGGTATTTCGGGCGGCGAGTGGGTGCTGATCGTTTTCCTGTGCTTGTTCGGTGCAAGTCTGCATGCGGTGCGCGGGTTTTCGAACTGGTGGCCGGATCACATGGTTCAGTTGAATGGACTTGGCTTCCTGGGGGGTGAACGCTACGAATATCCGGTGAGCGCCGACAAGGCCTGTTCGCGGACGCCGCATATTGTATTGGAAGATTTTCGCGGGGATGCCAAGATCAACGGCGTGGACGAAAATGTAGCCGCGGGCGCGGACCAGGTGAAGGTCACCGGCCACAAGACGATTCGCAGCATGGACCAAACGCAGGCGGACAAGACGAATGAAGGTGCGCCGCTCGATATCAGCGGCGATGCGAACAACGTGGTCATCCGCATTCGCGAGGATCAGGCGCAGAGATTTGAGCGGGTCACGGCGACGCTTGAAATCAGCGTCCCCAAGGGATCGAGCATCGAGGTCCATGGACGCACCGGCGACCTGGACATTAACGACATTGCGGGTTCGGTCGCCATCACTTCGGACAATGCGGGCGTGCGTCTCAAGAATATCGGCGGCGCGGCACGGGTTGAGTTGAGCCGGAGTGATGTGGTTCACATGTCGGGCGTCAAGGGCGATGTCGAGATTAAGGGGCATGGCTCCGATATCGAACTTGAAGACATCGCGGGACCCGTAAATGTCGATGGCACGTATAACGGAACGATAGAGTTGCGGAAGCTTGCCAAGCCGCTGCACTTCAACGGGCCGCGGACGAACCTCAGCCTGGAAGCGGTGCCGGGCGAAGTCAGTATGTCGCTGGGAGATTTCAACGGTTCGAAGCTTACCGGGCCGACGCATCTCACCCGGCGATCGAGCGATGTGCAGATCAGTGACTTCAGCGGTCCGCTGGATATCAGCATCGAGCGCGGGGATCTCAACCTGAGCCCGGGGCTGCCGCTGGGAAGCATCCAGGCGCATTTGCGCTCGGGCGACATACGGCTGTCGCTACCGGCGGCGGCGCAATTTTCGTTGAGTGCCTCGACCAACAACGGCGACATTTCGAATCCCTTTGGCGGCGGATTCAAGATCGAATCCAGCAGGCGCAAGGGGACTCTGCGGGGCTCGGTGGGCGCTGGTCCGTCCATCGAACTCGAGACGCAGCACGGCGACATCACGGTGCAGAAGGCTGTGGCGGCGGGCGCGAATGCTCCGCTCGAAAAGCTAGACCAATAGGATTCGCACGTCGGCCACGTTGGTCCCCGTAGGGCCGGTCTTCACCAAACCGCCGGCTTTTTCAAAAAAATGATACGAGTCGTTGTCGGCGAGGTACTGCGCGGGGTTGAGGCGCAGCACGGCGGCGCGGCGCAGGGTGGACGCGTCGGCGATAGCTCCGGCAGCGTCGGTGGGTCCGTCGATTCCGTCGGTGCCGCCGCTAAAGATCGTCACCTTCGGAGTGGATTCCAACGCGATCGCGGCCGCGAGCACGAATTCCTGATTGCGTCCGCCGAGTCCGGCGCCGCGGATGGTGACGGTGGTTTCACCGCCGGATAGAAAGCAGACACCGGTCCCGCCGCGGGCCATCGTCTCGCGTGCCAGAGCCGCGTGCATACGAGCGATTTCACGGGTCTCGCCGTCGATAGTGGTTGAGAGAATAATCGGGCGATAGCCGAGGGCTTTAGCTTTCTTCGCGGCCGCGTCCACCGATTGGCGGTTACTGCCTACGATCACGTTCTGCGCGTTTACTTTGGTCTTCGGAGTCTCGGTCAATGGCGGTACGGCAATGCCGAAGCGCTTGAGCACCGCGGCGGCATCATCGACGGTTGTGGAGTCGAGAACAGTTGGCCCGGAACCGATCACGCTGAGGTCGTCACCGATTACATCAGAGAGAATCAGTGCGACCACCGTGGCCGGCGCGCCCAGCGCAGCCAAATGCCCGCCCTTGATGGCCGACAAGTGCTTGCGGACGGTGTTCATCTCATGGATGGTCGCCCCGCAGGCCAGCATCTGCCGCGTGACGGCCTTTTTTCCCTCGAGCGTCATGCCCTCGACCGGGAGCGGCATCAGCGCGGAGGCGCCGCCGGAAATTACGCATAGCAACAAATCGCGCGGACCAGCATCGCGGGCGATTTCGGCAATCCGGCGGGCGCCTTCGACGCCGCGCTCGTCCGGGACCGGGTGGCCGGATTCATGCAGATGAATGCGCTTGAGTTTCGCTTTGGTGCCGTCGGGAACGTTGATCCAGCCTCCGGTAATGCGCTTGCCGAGCAGGCGTTCGAGAGCCTGCGCCATCTTGGCGCTGGCCTTGCCGGAGCCGATCACATAGATGCGATCGTAATCGGCGAGGCGGTAGCTGCGTTTATCGACACGGAGGACTTCCCTGCCCGCTTTGCCGTCGCACTTCACGAGGGCCAGCACGGCTTGAATGGGGTCGGCCGCTTCGAGCGCGGCGTGAAAAATATCTAAGGCGTGTTTTCTACTCATGTTTTAGAATTTGTGGGCGCTAGACTAAGGCTGAAAGAGCGGGAGCGCCATGATGCAGGCCACGACGGCGGACGGCTCCAGGTCAAAGGTTTCGATTCGATAGTCGGCGCGCCCGTAAGATTCGCGGCGGATCTCAAACAACTGTTGGAAACGTTGCGGGTCGCGGGCCAACGGACGGTGGGTCTCGGCGGCGATGCGCGGCTGAATGACTTCGAGGGGCGCATCCAGCCAGATGGTCACGCCGTGATTCGAGGCCAATGCGAAATTTTCCTCTATCGTGAACGCGCCTCCGCCTAGTGCGATCACCTGCGGACGCCCCGTGCGTACGTTGTAGACCCGCTTCTTCAGCGCCTCGGTTTCGAGGGCGCGGAACTCGCCTTCACCGCGCTGGTCGAATATCTCGGCAACGGCCGCTCCGGCGGCCTTCTCGATTTCCCGATCGAGGTCGAAAAAACTCCAGCCGAGTTCGTCGGCAAGCGCGCTTCCAACGGTCGATTTACCACACCCCATGAATCCGACCAGATAGATGCCCGGCGTCTGCTTCAACTTGAGAATCATGGGTACGCGAAAGTGATAATAGTAGCATGCAGGGATGGCTCCCGTTGTTTCCGCTTCAAGTGGTGTTGTTGCCCGACGCCGAATTGCCGCTGCACATCTTCGAGGACCGCTACAAGGAACTGATCGCGGAAGTGTTGCGCGAGAAGATCGAATTCGGGGTGGTACTGGCAAACGAGCGCGGCATCGTGAATACCGGCTGCACGGCCACGGTCGAGCGGGTGTTGCGCGAATACCCGGATGGGCGCTTGGACATCCTGACACTCGGGCGGCGACGATTCGAGATCGAGCGGGTGAACGAAGAGCGCGCGTTTTTACGGGGCGAAGTGGATTATTTCGATGACGACGATACCAAAGATGGGGCGCCACCGCAGGACGACTCGCGGGCGCGGGCGATTGCGGGGTACAACGAGTTGCGGGCGCTGACGGGGGACGCTCCGCTGGCTGCGGCGGAGGCGCAAGATCCACAGTTAAGTTTCCGGCTGGCGCGTCCGATTCAGGATTTGGGACTCCGGCAGGCGCTGCTCACGGCGCGTAGCGAGGCGGAGCGGTTGCGCCAATTGGCCGAGTTCCTGCCGGCTTTTCTAATTCGCCAGCGGCGCATAGAGCGCGTGAAGCAGGTGGCTCCGCGCAACGGCCATGGCGGAAAGGCGCCGGAAATTCAATGAGCGAGCGCCTTACCCTGCTGATCGACGCCGACGATACCCTGTGGGAAAACAATATCTATTTCGAGCAGGCGTTCGACAATTTTTGCGACTTTCTGGATCACTCGGCGCTGACGCCGCAGCAGGTGCGGGATGTGCTGAACGAGATCGAACTGGCGAACGCCAAGAGCCAAGGCTACGGGTCGATGAAATTCGGGCGCAACTTGCAGCAGGCTTACCGGCATTTGTCGGAACGCGAGATCCGCGATGACGATTTGCGGCATGTGCTGTCGCTGGCGGAGCGAATTCTGGAACAGCCGATGGTGGTGCTAGATGGCGTGGAGGAAACGCTCGGGTATTTGAGTGAGCGGCACGAACTGACGTTGTTCACAAAGGGACATCCCGAGGAGCAGTTGCTAAAAGTAGACCGCTCGAAGCTCGGACGCTATTTCGCACATAAGGCGGTGGTAAAAGAGAAGGATGTCGAGGCGTACACGAAGCTAGTGGAGGAGCGCGGCCTGACGCGTGATTCCACGTGGATGATCGGAAATTCGCCGAAGTCCGATGTGAACCCTGCGCTCGACGCGGGACTGCATGCGGTACTGGTGCCGCATCCGCATACTTGGGTGCTGGAGCACCAGGATCTGCGCGATCCCGGCGACCAGAGGTTTCTAACCGTGGAGCGGTTCGCGGATCTGCGGCTGCACTTTTAGCTGCGCCTCACTTCAGCGCAGCGCGGGTGGCTATGTCGAGCACCCAGCCGGGGAAAATGCCCAGGATCAAAGTGCCTAAAGCCGAAGCGTAGACGGCGATCTTCAGTCCGATGCCGGGGGCTTCCAGGTTGTCGACGGCATCCGTGGGGTCCTTGAAATACATCACGACCAGCACGCGCAGATAGTAATACGCGGCCACGGCGCTGTTCAGCAAGCCCAGCACCGTGATCCAAACTTCGTTGGCGTCCAGCACGGCTTTGAAGATGTAGAACTTGCCGAAGAAGCCGGCGGTGAGAGGCACTCCGATCAAACTGAGCAGGAAGATGGTGAGCATCGCGGCCATGGCTGGCTGGCGCTGCGAGAGGCCGGCGAAGTCGTCGATGGAGACATATTTTTCGCCCTTGCGGGAGAAATATGTCACAACGGCGAAGGCTCCCAGGTTAGTGAACGCGTAGGCGGCCAGATAGAACATCGCGGCGGCGGACCCGGTGGTGGAATCCGCGGTGACGGCCACCAGAATGTATCCGGCGTGCGCGATGGAACTGTACGCCAGCATGCGCTTGATGTTGGATTGCTGAATCGCGGCGAAGTTGCCGACGATCATGCTGGCCAGCGCGCAGGCCCACACGATGGGCTCCCAGCGGGTGACGAGGGGTCCAAAGGCGGTCATGAAAACGCGAATCAGAATCGCAAAGGCCGCGGCCTTGGGGCCGACGGAAAGGAATCCGGAGACCGGGGCGGGCGCGCCTTGATAGACGTCGGGGGCCCAGATCTGGAAGGGAGCGGCGGAAACCTTGAAGCCGAATCCGACGAACATCAGTGCGGCCGCGGCTCCGGCCAGTGCCAGCGGCGGCGTCGAAGTTTGGAGGGCGCTGCGGATGTGATCCAGGTTGGTGGTGCCGGTGAGGCCGTAGATCCAGGCGACGCCGTAGAGCAGAAATGCGGTGGCGAAAGAACCCAGCAGGAAATATTTGAGTGCGGATTCGTTGTTGCGCGGATCGTCGCGCAGGTAGCCCGCGAGCACGTACGAGGCAATCGACGAAATCTCCAGGCCGATGAAGATCATGATCAGCTCGTTGGCGGTGACCATCACGCATTGGCCGACGATGCTGAATAGGACCAGGGCGTAGTATTCGCCACCGGCGGACTTCTCGCGGCGCAGATATTCGGTGGAGCTGAGAATCGCGATCACGCCGATGGCGATCACGAGGGCGCGGAAGAACGAGGCGAAGCCATCGATGATCAGCATGCCGCTGAAGGCGGCGCCGGGATCGCCGGATGCGGATAGCGACGCTACCAGGGCGGCAAGCAAGGCGACGATCGTGAAGGGTCCGAAGATCTTGCGTTGGTCGTCGTTGGTAAAGACTGCCTCCATGAACATCACCAACACGCCGGCGAGGGTCAGGATGATTTCCGGCAGGATGCGGAAGTATTCGATGCCAGTGGGAAACAGGTTAGCGGGCATTCGCTACCTCCCGCACTAATGGCGCTGGTGGCGACTGCGCGACGCGTTCTTTACTCTGGTCCAGAATCCGGGCGTTCTGCGCGCTAATCGCAGGCATGAAAGTTTGGGTGAAGCTGCCCATCCAGACCATCAATACGAGCAGCGGCAGGATGGCGGCCCATTCGCGGCCGTTCAGATCCGGCATGTGGTGGCTGAGCGATTCGGAGGCTTTTCCGAAGAAGACTCGCTGGTAAAGCCACAGCATGTAGCAGGCGGAAAGGATCACGCCGACGGCGGCGAAGACGGTCAGCTGAAATTGGCCTGGGCCGCGCCCTGCAGCACCAGATACTCGCCGACGAAGTTGTTCAGCATCGGCAGGCCGATGGACGCGAGCGTGGTGATCAGGAAGACGATCGCCAGATTGGGCGCGGGCGTGGCGACGCCGCCGTAGGCGGAGATTTCGAGCGAATGGCGGCGCTCATAGAGATAGCCGACCAGGACGAAGAGCGCGCCGGTCGAGATGCCGTGATTCAGCATCTGATAAACCGCGCCGTCGAGTCCCTGCTGCGTGAACGAGAAGATGCCGAGGACGACGAAGCCCAGGTGGCTGACCGATGAATAGGCCACCAGCTTCTTCATGTTGGGCTGCACCATCGCGACCAGCGCGCCGTAGACGATGCCGATGATGGCGAGCATGATGATCCAGGGCGCGGATTGGTGCGCGGCGTTGGGGAACAGCGGCAGGCAGAAGCGGACCAGTCCGTAGGTGCCCATTTTCAGCATGACGGAGGCCAGCATGACGGAACCGGCGGTGGGCGCTTCCACGTGCGCGTCGGGCAGCCAGGTGTGCAGCGGGAACAGCGGGACTTTGATCGCGAAGGCGACGAAGAACGCCAGGAACAGCAGCATCTCGGCTTGGCTGCTCGAAGGCGAGATGGCCGCTCTGGAACATGCTTTGGATCTGCGCATAATCGAAGGTGCCGGTCCGGTTATAGAGATAGATGATGGCCGCCAGCATCAGCACCGATCCGGCCAACGTGTACAGGAAGAACTTGACGGCGGCGTAGATGCGGCGGTCGTGGCCCCAGATGCCGATCAGGAAATACATCGGGACCAGGGCGACTTCCCAGAACACGTAGAACAGGAACAGGTCGAGGGAGACGAAGACGCCGATCAGGCCGAATTCCAGCAGGATCAGGAACGCGAAAAATTCTTTCACGCGATGATCGATGGATTTCCAGGAGACGAGAACCGCGATGGGCGTCAGGAAAGTGGTCAGGATCACCAGCCAGAGGCTCAGGCCGTCGATGCCGACGTGATAGTGGATGGGCGGAGAGCTGATCCAAGGTGAATCGTGAACGAAGGTGAAGCCCTCGGGTGCTCCGCCGCTGAAGCCGCTGGTGAGGCCGAGCGAGATCACGAAGATCAACAGCGAAATCACCAGCGCGGCCATGCGCGAGAGATTGGGATTGCTTTTGGGAATCAACAGCAGCAGGAAGAAGCCGATGAGCGGCAGGAAGAGTACAGCGTCGAGGAGGGTCATCGCGCGCCTCCGGCTAGGCCGATCGCGATCAGGACCAGGATCGAGCCCAGCACCACCCATGCGGCGTAACTGCGTATATTGCCGGACTGCATCCGTTTCAGAATGCCGCCGACGTTGCGCGCGGTTTTCCCGACGCCGTTCACGATGCCGTCGATACCGCCGGCGTCGACCACTCGCCAGAGCAAGGAGCGCGAGCCGTCGATCATGGGCTCGACGACTACGGCGTCATAGAATTCGTCGACGAAATACTTGTTGTAGATCCAACGGTAGGGCGTGCTGAAGCTGCGCGCCAGGGCTTCGGGAATCGCGGGCGAAATCAGGTAGAACCACGCGCGAGGGCAATGCCGATCAACCCGGCGGCGACGGACACCAGGGCGGTCCACGGAATTCCGGGGGCTTCCTCTGGGACCTTGAACATCGGCTCCAGCAATTTCGGAATATTGATGAAGCCGCCGACCAAGCTCAGCACCGCGAGAACCGCCAGCGGAATCCACATCGACGGCGGCGATTCGTGCGGCCGCCGTGACCGTGGCCATGATCGTCATGACCGTGAGCGTCGTGCGCATCGGCCTTCCAGCGCGGCTCGCCGAAGAACGCCAGGAAGAAGGCGCGGAAGACGTAGAACGCGGTCATGCCGGCGGTGAACACGCCGACCCAGTACATCCAGGGCGCATATTCGTAGGCCGCGGCGAGAATCGCATCCTTACTGAGGTAGCCCGAGAACGGAGGACGCCGGCGATGGCGACGCTCGCGCAGAGCAAGGTCCAGAAGGTGATCGGAATGTACTTCCGCAGGCCGCCCATGTTCCGCAGGTCCTGCTCGCCGGACAGGCGTGGATCACGCTGCCGGCGCCCAGGAAGAGCAGCGCCTTGAAGAACGCGTGCGTCATCACGTGGAAGATGCCGGCGGAGAACGCTCCGGTGCCGAGGCCCAGGAACATGTAGCCGAGCTGCGAAACCGTCGAGTAGGCGAAGACTTTCTTGATGTCGTTCTGCGCCAGGCCGATGGTGGCGGCGAAGAACGCGGTCGCGAAGCCGATGATCGCGACCACTTCCAGCGCGCCGGGCGCGTGCAGGAAGATCGACGAGCTGCGCGTGATCATGTAGACGCCGGCGGTGACCATGGTCGCGGCGTGGATCAGGGCGCTGACGGGCGTGGGGCCTGCCATCGCGTCCGGCAGCCAGACATAGAGAGGAATCTGCGCGGATTTGCCGGTGGCGCCGACGAGCAGCAGCAGAGCGATCGCGGTCATCCAGCCGGCGGTGGCTTCGACCGGCATCGTCTGCACTTTGCCGAACACCGTTGCCGAAATCGAGCGAGCCGAAGTGGATCGCGATCAGGAACATGGCCAGCGAGAAGCCGAAGTCGCCGATGCGGTTCACGATGAACGCCTTGTTGCCGGCGTCGGTGGCGAACTTTTCGCTGAAGTAGAAGCCGATCAGCAGGTAGCTGCACAGGCCCACGCCTTCCCATCCGACGAACAGCAGCAGGAAGTTGGCGCGCCAGCACCAGCGTCAGCATGAAGAACATGAACAGATTCAGGTAGGCGAAGAAGCGGTAGTAGCCGCCTTCGTGCGCCATGTAGCCGATGGCGTAAATATGGATCAGGGAGCCGATGCCGGTGACGATCAGCAGCATGACGGCGGTCAGGCGGTCGACGGCGAAATCGACGCCGATGTTCAGCGCGCCGGATTGAATCCAGGTGAAGTAGTGCTCGATGTAGGCGTGTTCCATCGATTGCCGCCGCCGAAAACGCCCAGCGCGCTCAGGGTTTTCAAGACCCAGAGGAACGCCAGCAGCACGGAGCCGACGGCGACCGCGTTGATCGACGGCTTTCGACAAGCGGCGGCCGAAGAGGCCGTTGAGCAGGAAGCCGGCGAGCGGGAGGAGAGGAATGAGCCAGAGTTTCTGCATCGTTTAGTTCTTCAGCGAACTGACCTCGTCGATTTCGAGTGTCTGGCGATTCTTGAACACCGTCAGGATGATGGCCAGGCCGACCGCGGCTTCGGCCGCGGCCACCACCATCACGAAGAAACTGAAAATGTGTCCGTCCACCTGTTTAAATTTGTAGGAGAACGTGACGAAGCTGAGGTTCACGGCGTTCAGCATCAGCTCGATGGACATGAACACGGTGATGATGTTGCGGCGGAACAGAAATCCGGCGACGCCCAGCGTGAACAGAATCGCGCTGAGGATCAGATACCAGGAGAGCGGCACGCTCTGGAGGCAGGGAACTGCAGGCATCTAGTCGATCTCCTTTCGCGCCAGGACGACCGCGCCCAGAATGGCGATCAGGATCAGGACGCTGGTGACTTCAAAGGGCAGCAGGTAGACGGTGAAGAGCGCGCGTCCGATGTCCAGCGGCGTTGCCTGGGTGAATCGCCGAACTTCACGTCTTCGGAGGCGCGGCAGCATGCGCTGCGATCAGAGCGCGGCGATCAGCCCAAGAAGACCAGCAAGCAGCGGAACGCCCGCGTAGCTGGCCCAGAGTGCGCGCGGCCGCTTGCGCTCGGTGCCGGCGTTCAGCAGCATGATGACGAAGATGAACAGCACCATGATGGCGCCGGCGTAGACGATCAGCTGCGCGGCGGCGATGAACTCGCCGCCCAGCAGCAGATAGAGCACAGCCAGCGCGCCCATCACGCCGACCAGCGACAGGGCGCTCGAAATCGGGTGCGTCTGCACCACCACGTTGATGCCGCAGACCACGGCGATCGCGGCGAAGATCATGAAGAAACAGTGATCGCGTACTTCCATAGTTATTTCGAAGTAAGGGCCACCACCAGGCCGGTGACAACAGGTTGACGACGCCACCGGGAACAGGAAGGTCCAGGCGAAGCTCATCAGCTGGTCGTAGCGGAAGCGCGGCAGCGTGCCGCGAATCCAGATGAAGACGAAGAGCATGAAGCCGACTTTGGCCGAGGAACCAGAAGAGCGGCAGCAGCGATGGCGCCAGCGATCGGGAATCAGGAAAATTCCCGCGAGGCCGAGGAAGACCACGCCGAACACCGGGAGCGTGATGCGGTCGAACGGCCGCGCGGGGTTCATCCCGTGAGAGAAGCAGATCACGCCGGCGCCGGCGAAGATCGAGCGACGGCACGAAACTGCGAGCCGTATTCGGCGGGCCACAGCGGCTGCCATCCGCCGAGGAACAGCAGCGTCGCCGACGCAGGAGACCGTCACCATGTTGGCGTATTCGGCCATGAAGAACGCGGCGAACTTCATGCTGCCGTATTCGGTGTGGAAGCCGGCGACCAGTTCGTTTTCCGCTTCCGGCAGATCGAAGGGCACGCGGTTGGTTTCGGCGAAGGCCGCGATGATGAACATGATGAAGCTGAAGATCTGCGGGAACGGACCTTGGAAAATGGTCCAGCGGGGGATGAAGCCGAAGATGAAGCCGGCCTGGCCGTCGACGATGCCGCGGAAGCTGAGCGTGTTGAGCATCAGCAGCGGCGCGGCGATCGCCATGGCCATCGGCAGTTCGTAGCTGATCATCTGCGCGGAACTGCGCAGGCCGCCGAGCAGCGAGTATTTATTGTTCGAAGACCAGCCGGCCAGCGCGACGCCGTAGACGCCCATGCCGGAGATGCCGAGGATGAACAGCACGCCGATGTTGAGGTCGGTCAACTGCATCGCGGTGGTGATGGCCGGAATGTGGACTGGGCCGAGGTTGATCGCGGCAAGCGATTCGGTGCCGAACGGAATCACGGCGATGGAGATCAGCGCGAACAACACGGCGATGAACGGCGCCAGGAAGTAGAAACACTTTGTTGACGTGCGGAGGCAGCATGTCTTCTTTGGTGATCAGCTTGATGACGTCGGCCAGCGGCTGCAGCAGTCCGTGCGGACCCACGCGGCGCGGGCCGACGCGCAATTGGATGTGCGCGATCACCTTGCGCTCCACCCATTGCAGGTAGGCGAGCGCGGTCAGCAGCACGAACGCAACCAGGGCGGCTTTGATGATACTCACGATGAAGAAAGTCGACATCGCCTAGTGGCCCTCTCCGCTGTAGAGTTTGCCAGGGGCTTCCATCACTTGTTCAGGATTTTAGAATACTGCGTGAGCGATCCGGAAGTGAACAGAGTGTCGCCGGAGGATTGGATCGCGCCGGGTAGGGCGGCCACGCGTCCGTTGAGCGGCATGGTCGGCACCGGGCCGATCGCGAGAACGGCCGGCGAAACATCGTAGCCGTGCACGTTCTTGCGGATTTCCTCGAAGACTTTGTCGGGGAGCCAGATGCCAGGTCGAGGCCCATTTCCTTGGCGATCAGCCCGAAGATTTCGAGATCCGTCTTGGTGCCCATCACCTTGACCGCCTGCTTCAGCCGCTGCACTTCGCCGCAGACGTTGGTGACGGTGCCGTTCTTTTCGTAGGCGGACGCGGCGGGCAGAACGATGTCGGCGTGCTTCGCGGTTTCGGTCATGAACAGGTCCTGCACGACGACGAAGGCGTTCTTCGATCCGAGCGTCGCGCTCTTTAGAGGATTCGCGCCGACAACCCAGAGGACATCCAGGTCGGTCGCCGCCAGCATCTGTTCGCGGGAGAGCCCGCCATCGCGCGGCAACACACCCATGTCGAACGCGCCGCGGGAATTCGAATAATCGACCAGGCAAACGTACTTGACCGGGATGCCGAGCGAATCGCCAAAAGCGACCAGTTTCCGCACAGCATCGCCTTGGACGGAGTCGCCGAAGACGATGACCAGGTCGGCTTCGGCTTTCAATTTGTCGCGCAGCGATTCGACGCCTGCGACTTCCCCGCCCTTTTGACGCGAACGCTGGCCACGGCTTGATTGTCTTCGCGAACCGGACCTGACGTCACTGCATAAATGTGCGCCTGATGATGGCGGAAGTTGGCGCGCGCCTGGAAGGAGAGGAACGGATGCTGCTGCGCGAGATCGGCGCCGACGACGAGAACCGCTTTCGCCGAGTAGAGATCGTCGGTGGTCGCCAGTGCGTTGTTCTTGCCGGAAAGCGCATCGAAGAACGTCGCCAGATCGCCGGTGCGGTGATGATCGATATTGTTCGTGCCCAGCCCCTGGCGCGCGAACTTGGCCAGGAAGAAATTTTCTTCGTTGGTGGTGTGGTTCGAGCCGATGACGCCGAACTTGCCGCCGCGAGCCTTCGCTTCGCTGAATTTCTTCGAGACGACTTCGAGCGCCTGCGCCCAGGAGATCGGCTCGTAGCCTTTCCCGGTCTTCATCATGGGCGATTGCAGGCGCTCGGGATGCTTGACGAAGTCGAAGGCGTAGCGGCCTTTCACGCACAGGAATTCGCCGTTGATGCCGGAGCGGTCGCGATTGTTGCCGCGCATGATCTCGTCGTTGCGAACGCCGAGCGTGGTCTTGCAGCCATCGGCGCAATGCGTGCAGATGGTGCCGACGTGTTCCATTTCCCAGGGACGCGTCTGATAGCGATACGTGCCGCTGGTGAGCGCGCCTACCGGGCAGATGTCGATGCAGGCGCCGCATTCGTCGCATTCCAGATGATCGTCGATGGTTGGGCACGATCTCGGCGATCGCGCCGCGATTGACGACGCCCAGCGCTCCCACGCCCATGCCTTCATCGCAGGCGCGCACGCAGCGGTAGCAGAGGATGCAGCGCGGCGCGTCGAAATAGACGACCGGGCGACCACTGCTTTTCGTCGACGTGAATTTTGCGCTCCGATGAAGCGGCTTTCGCCCGCGCCGTAGCGGAACACCATGTCCTGCAGTTCGCACTCGCCGCCTTTGTCGCACACCGGGCAATCGAGCGGATGGTTGGTCAGCAGAAATTCGAGCATGCCCTTGCGGGCCTGCTTGACGACGTCGGAATCGGTGTGCACCACCATGCCTTCGGCGACCGGCAGCGTGCAGCCGACTTGCAGCTTGGGCGTCTTTTCGACTTCGACCAGGCACATGCGGCAGGCGGCCTGCAGCGTGTAGCCTTCGTAGTAGCAGAAGGACGGGATTTCGATGCCGTTCTGGCGCGCGGCTTCGATCAGCAGCGTGCCTTTCTCGGCTTGGATCTCGCGTGCCGTCGATGGTGAATTTTACCAGTTTCAGGCATTGCTTAAACCATCACCTCTTGCCGCGCCAGATACGCTCTCGAAATCGTCGGCGAACTTTTCGACGATGGAGATGGTCGGCATGCGCCGCCGCGTCGCCCAGCGCGCAGAAGGTGCGGCCCAGCATATTTTTCGAAAGATCGCCGAGCAGCGCGATGTCTTCGCGGCGGCCGTGGCCTTCGTGGAAACGCTGCAGAATTTTCTTCAGCCAGGTCGTGCCTTCGCGGCACGGGATGCACCAGCCGCAGCTTTCGTGCGCGTAAAACCGCATGATGCGCAGCGCGAAGCTCACCATGTCGGTGGTCTCATCCAGCACCACCATGCCGCCCGAGCCCAGCATGCTGCCGACCTTCGCCAGGGTGTCGTAATCCATCGGGATATCGCACTCGTCGGCTTTCAGAACCGGGCACGACGAACCGCCGGGGACCACGGCTTTCAGTTTCTTCCCGCCCGGAATGCCGCCGGCGACTTCGTTGATCGCCTTCATCATCGGGAAGCCCAGCGGCAATTCGTAAACGCCGGGCTTGTTCACGTGGCCGGAGATGCAGACCAGCCGCGTGCCGCCGTTCTTCGGAGTGCCGAGACCGCGAAAGCCGCGCCGCCGTCGCGAATGATCGGCCGGGACCGCGCAGAAGGTCTCGACGTTATTGAGCAGCGTCGGCAACGCCCACGCGCCCGCCACCGCCGGAAACGGCGGCTTCATGCGCGGAATGCCGCGCTTGCCTTCGAGCGAATCGAGCAGCGCCGTTTCTTCGCCGCATTCGTAAGCGCCCGCGCCGCGAGTGCGTGTAGAGATCGAAATTCGAAGCCGGTGCCCGCGATGTTATTGCCGAGATAGCCCTTGGCGTAGGCTTCGTCGATGCGCGCGATCCATCGCGTCGATCAGATAACGATACTCGCCGCGAATATAGATGTAGCCGACGTGCGCATCGACGGCCAGGCCCGCGATCAGAATGCCTTCGATCAACTGGTGCGGATCGTATTCCATCAGCAGCCGGTCTTTGCAGGTGCCCGGCTCGCTCTCATCCGCGTTGACCACGATCACTGCGGCTTGGGCGAAGTGCGCGGGACGAAGCTCCACTTCAGGCCGGTGGGAAATCCCGCGCCGCCGCGGCCGCGCAGAGCGGAAGCTTTCACTTCGTCGATGATCGCCTCGGGCGTCATCTCCTTGGCTTTTCGAAACGCCTTGTAGCCGTCGTTCGCCAGATAGACGTCGAGCGTTTCCGAACCTTCGAGGCGCGAAGTTCTTGCTGACGACGCGCGTTTCGAGCGGACTCGGTTCGTTGATAAAGTTGCTTCGGCCATTACTGGGCCTTCCTCAGGCCGTCGATCAATTGATCCAACTGCTCCGGCGTGACGAAGTGATGAAAATCGTAATTGATCTCGACGGCCGGCGCCCAGGAGCAGGCGCCCATGCACTCGACTTCTTCGAGCGAAAACTGGCCGTCGGCCGTGACTTCCTTGTGGCCGATGCCGAGCTTCTTGCAGGCATGCTCGTACAATTCTTCGCCGCCGACCAGCAGGCAACAGATGTTGGTGCAGACCTGCACGTGATACTTGCCCATGCGGCTTGCGATGCAGCATGGAGTAGTAGCCCACCACTTCGTCCACCTGCAGCGGCGTCACGCCGCAGCGCTTGGCGACTTCTTCGATCAGTTCGTCGGTCACCGCGCCGACTTCGTCCTGCGCGTAGATCAGCATCGGGAATCACGGCCGAGCGCTGTGCGGCCCGTCCGGATACTGCGTGAGCAACTTCTCGAAGCGAGCTTCGAGTTGCGGCGAAAAGGTCATGTTATCGGTCCGTATCTCCCAGCACAAAATCCATGCTGCCGAGCGCGGCGATCACATCGGCGATCAGCGTGCCCTTCGATCATCGTCGGCAGCGCCTGCAGATTGCCGAAGCTCGGCGCGCGCATGTGCACGCGATACGGCTTCTGCGTGCCGTCGCTCACCATGTAGTAGCCGATTTCGCCGCGCGGCGATTCGATGGCCTGATAGACTTCGCCCGCCGGCACGCGGAAGCCTTCGGTCACGATCTTGAAGTGATAGATGAGCGCTTCCATCTGCGTCTTCATCTTTTCGCGATCCGGCAGCACGACGTGCGGCGCATCGGCCTGATACGGGCCGGACGGCATGCCTTCGAGCGCCTGCGTGATGATCTGCGCGCTCTGCCGCATCTCTTCCATGCGCACCTGGTAGCGCGCGAACACGTCGTTTTCGGTGCGCGTCGGCGACTTTGAAATCGAATTTTTCGTAGCTGGAATAGGGCGCGTCCTTGCGCACATCGAGCGTCAGGCCGGCGGCGCGCAGCATGGGGCCGGTCACGCCCAGATCCAGCATGTCTTCGAGCGAAATGTAGCCGACGCCCTTGGTGCGGCCCGTCCAGATGCGGATTGCGGGTCAGCAGATTTTCGTATTCGTCCACCTTGCGCGGGAAGCTGTCGAATGAACTTCCACGCGCTTCTGCCAGCCGCGCGGAGGCTCCAGCGCCAGGCCGCCGATGCGGAAATAGCTGGTCATCATGCGCTGGCCGGAGAACATTTCGAAGATGCGCAGAATGTCTTCGCGCTCGCGGAAGCAGTAGAGGAACACGCTCATCGCGCCGATATCGATGGCGTGCGTGCCCAGCCAGACCAGATGGCTGTTGAGCCGGTCGAGTTCCGCCAGCATCACGCGCATCCATTGCGCGTGCGGCGGAATTTCCAGACTGCAGCAGCTTTTCCACCGCCAGGCAGTAAACCAGATTGTTGCGAGAGGCGGCGAGGTAATCGATGCGGTCCGTCAGCGTGACGCCTGCGCCCAGTTGATGGCCTCGCATTCCTTTTCGATGCCGGTGTGCAGATAGCCGATGTCGGGCGCGGCTTTCAGGATGGTTTCGCCGTCGAGTTCCAGCACCAGGCGCAGCACGCCGTGCGTCGACGGGTGCTGCGGCCCCATGTTCAGCGTCATGCGCCGCGGAGCGGCAGGGCCCGCCGGCGTTTCCTGAGTGGCCGCGATCGTTGCTACGTGATCTTCGAAGGACTGTTTCATTTGGACGCCACTACTCTTTCGCGTACTCGTACTTGTAGCCGTGAACCGGATAATCCTTGCGCAGCGGATGGCCTTCCCAATCCAGCGGCATCAGGATGCGCACCAGATTCGGATGATTGCGGAAACCAATGCCGAACAAGTCGAAGACTTCGCGCTCGTACCAGTCGGCCGAGCGCCACACGCTCGTAGACCGAATCGATCTCGGGATTCGCGCCGCTCACTTGGCACTTTACGCGCACGCGGCGGATCGGCTCGATCGAGTGCAAATGGTAGACCACTTCGAAGCGCGGCTCGGCCGGATGCCAGTCGACGGCGGTGATCGAGGTGAGCCGCACGAACTTTTCGTTGTCTTTCAGGTGGCGGCACAGGTCGACGATGTGCGCCGGGTCGGCGATCAGAGTGATTTCGCCCAGCGCCTCTTTCGTTTCGAGAATCGCCGGGATGGGTGAACCCGCTCGTCTCACTTCGCTCATTCCTTCACCCCGGGCCGCTTGGTCTCCGGTCCCCAGTCGAGCACGCCCTTCTTATACACGTAGAAGAATCCCACCAGCACCAGCACCACGAACACGAACATCTCCGCGAAGCCGAACAGCTTCAGTTCGCGGAACACCACCACCCAGGGATACAGGAACACGGCTTCGATATCGAACAGGATGAAAATCATCCCCACCAGATAAAACTTGACGCTGAACCGTTCGCGCGCCGAACCCACCGGCGCCATGCCGGATTCGTACGGCGTGTCTTTCAAGCGGACTGTGCCCGCGCTTGCCCAGCAACGTCGACGCGCCGATCAGTCCGGCCGCAACCGCAATGGCAATGATGATCTGCACCACTATGGGGAAGTAAAGTTCGGGATAGGTGGTCGGCATTTTTTCGTTGGCGCAGCGGAAGCGTGGGCTGGCACCGGATTACTTCAGGTTTGGGTTCTAAACAATCCAATATAATGAGGAGCGAAAGGGAGTGTCAAACGCGCCGGATGGAAATCTCGGAAACAAAGACGATTGAAGTTGTTTTAAACGGCGAGCCGAAGACCGTTCCCGCCGGTCTGACGGTGGATCGGCTGCTCACGTTTCTGGAGATGAACCCTTCCCGCGTTGCAGTCGAACTCGACCGCGCCATCGTGCGCAAGTCCGAGTGGAGCGCAACCGAAGTGCGCGACGGAGCGCAACTCGAAGTGGTGTGGTTCGTCGGCGGCGGCTGACACTCTCAAGCTCGCTTCCGGAAAATTCCGAAGCGCAGAATCGCCTGCAAATTTGCAATGAAAAAGTGACCCTATTGACACACCCCTGAAGTTGAGTACAATCGAAAAGTCGCCCCAATGCTCAAACCCCGCAAAAGCCGCCCCGAACCTGCGAATCCGAATCGCACTTATTCATCCGTTGAAGTCTCAACCCTGGCGAGCGTGAGCCTGCGGCAGTTGCAATGGTGGGATGAACGCAAGGTGGTATCGCCGCGGCACGAAGGTCATCGCCGGGTGTACTTTCCGGCGGAGGTCATCGAGATCACCGTCATCGCCGAACTTCGCCGCAAGGGATTTTCGCTGCAAAAAATTCGCCGCGTGCTGCGCTTCCTGCAAAAGGAAATGGGCAAGCGCTTGTCGGATCTGACTCAGGCCGGCTCGGACCTCCACCTGGTCACCGACGGCAAAGCCATCTACCTCGAAGACAAGCATGAGCGGATTATCGATTTGCTTAAGAACGCGCACCAGCCCATGTTCCTGGTGTGCGTCAGCGATCAGGCCCGCCGGTTGGATGAAGTGACGCGCAAACCGGTACGTACCGACAGCGGACTATCCGCCCGCCGCTTCCGCGCCGGAGCGTAGGGCAGCCAACCGGTGCCGATCTGCGACAGCATTCCACAAGCAAGATCCATATCCCGTCGCACGGTGCGAGTTCTATTCCGACAAGGCGGCCACCCGAAACTGCCAGATATACTCCCCCGGCACTTCATGGCTTATCTCTTAAACTTGTCTGCTGTATCGTCATCCATGGCGGAAGTGCTAGTTAGCTTCCAGCTTTCGCCCCCATATCCACAGTGTTATCTTGCCCCGTCAAGGGGTTAGCCGCCTCAGCATGGATCAATGGTACTAGGCGTACCGATTACTCTAACGAAGCTCAAGGCCATTGATTTGTCATACAGGGGGTATATACTAGGTTTGTCATCCCAGGGAGATGACGGTCGTATGGGCAAAATTCTTGCAGCAGCTTTATTTCTAGCCGGTGGAGCCGGCGCGCTCTATGCTGGCCCGGTTTATAGCTGCGGCGGCGGGTCTGCCTGCAATGGAAATTTGTACGCCGTATGGGTCGTCAGCCAAACTGCGAGCTCTTATGTACTGGATGTGGGTATCCAGGCAACGAACAATTATCTTACGACCAACGGTGGGCCTGGAAGCAATACCGATTTCATCAACGCCTTGTCGCTCGTCCCTGACACCAGCGGTTCCATGACAAGTGCGAGCCTCACGGGCCACGCCGCCGGAATCTGGAATCTGCAAACCGGATCGGGCACGGGAGCCTGCAGCGGCATCGGCGCGCCTTATATTTGCGCCGGCGCGTCTGGAATGGGTGCGAATCTATTTACCTACTCTGCCACGGGTTTTGTCCCGAACACGCAGATCTGGCAATTCACGATCACCGGGACGCCCCCCGCTTTGGGAGACTCAGCCCAAATCGCTTTTCACTACATCAGCAGCATCGGCTTTGCGGTAGGTACGTCGGGACCGCTAGATCTCGAGATTCAGTGCGTAGACAGCAGCAATTGCGATTCTTCAAATTTCACAGCGGACGCCACAGCGGCCCCCGAACCGGTGCCTTCCGCACTGATCGGCAGCGGGCTGATCGGATTGTACTTGCTCCGGCGCCGCCTGTCGGCCTAAGGGCCTGGCGAGCCGGCTCCAAAATAGAGTGAGCGCAGCCTTGGCAGCCCTCTGTTCCGGCAGCCGCTAAAACATTCCTCCCACACTCTGCCAATCGCCGCATCCCCAGGCGAAAACAACTTGTTATACTGAATTCGGAGGACCGGATGCTATCTCGTCGCCGCTCTTACTTCTTGGTTCCGCTTTTTGTGGCTGTGTGTGGGCTGGGTATCGGCCTGCTAACCGGCAATCATGTTTCAGCGGCGTCTCCCACTGACGATGCCGTGGGACAGAGCATGAAGGCCTTCACCTGGGTCTACGACGCGGTGGAACAGAATTTCGCCGACAAGGTGGACGCGGACAAGGCCATCTATAACGGCGCCATTCCGGGCATGCTGCGCACGCTCGATCCGCACTCCAATTTCTTCGATCCCAAGGCCTACGCTGCGCTGCGCGAAGATCAGCGCGGCCATTATTACGGCGTCGGCATGCAGGTGGGCCCGCGCAACGGACAAGACCATCGTGATGTGGCCGTTCGACGGATTCCCCGGCCTATCGCGCCGGCCTCCGCCCGGGCGACATGATCGTTGAGGTCGAACGACAAGAAGACCGATGGCCTGAACACCACTGAGATCGCCGACCTGCTGAAGGGCCCGCGCGGCACCAAGGTTCAGATCACGGTCAGACCGCGACGGCAGCGCCAAGCCGATCACCTTCAACATCATTCGCGACGAGATTCCGCGCTCCAGCGTGCCCGATGCCTTCTGGCTCAAGCCGGGCATCGCCTACATCGACGTGACCCAGTTCGGCGAGAACACCAGCAAGGAAATGGAAGAGAAGCTCAAGAAGCTGGGCGAGAACGACATTAAAGGCCTGGTTCTCGATCTGCGCGGCAATCCCGGCGGGCTGCTGAACGAAGGCGTCGACGTGGCCGGCCACTTCCTGAAGAAGGGCGAACTGGTGGTCAGCCATCGCGGCCGCGCCCAGCCGAACAAGAACTATCGTGGCCCGTTCCGACAACGGCGGGCAAGAATTATCCGGTGGTGGTGCTGGTGAACCGCTACTCGGCATCGGCCGCCGAGATCGTCACCGGCGCATTGCAGGATCATGACCGCGCCTGGATTCTGGGCGAGACCACCTTCGGCAAGGGACTGGTGCAGACCGTGTTTCCGCTGAGCGACAACACCGGCCTGGCGCTGACCACGGCGCAATACTACACGCCCAGCGGCCGCCTGATTCAGCGCGATTACTCCAACATTTCGTTCCTCGATTACTACTACCACACACAATCTGGAGCAGAAGAACATGGCCGACGTGAAGATGACCGACAGCGGCCGCACCGTGTACGGCGGCGGCGGCATCACGCCGGACGAAAAGTACGATGCCGGCCAAGCTGAACAAGTTCCAGATCGAGGTGCTGCGCAAGTACGGCGTTCTTCAACTTCTCGGCGCAATACTTCGGCCCGAGGCACGATGCCAAGCTGCCCAAGGGCTGGGCGCCGGACGAGAACTGGTCAACGAATTCCACGAGTTCCTGCTGAAGAACAAGCGTCGAGTTCACCGAAGCGGAATTCACCGAGAATCACCAGTGGATCAAGGACCAGCTGAAGCGCGAGATGTACATCACCGCCTTCAGCTACGAGGAATCCGCAGCGCGTGGGCATCGAGCAGGATCCGGCCGTCGCGAAGGCCATCGAGGCCATGCCGAAGGCGAAGGCGCTGCTGGATAGCGCGAAGAAGCAGATGGTGCAGCGCATGAACGGCAGGAACAGCCGTGGCCGCGCAGTAAGGCCGCGTAGAGTCGCTTCCGCGTCGGGCTCGCTAAAGTGACAAGTATTTTGACTCCACAAATCACCGTCCTCGACGCAGGCGGGCAGTATTGCCATCTGATCGCCCGCAAAGTGCGCGAACTGGGCGTCTACGCCGAAGTCGCGCCCAGCGAGACTCCCGCGTCTGCGCTGGCCGGCCGCAAAGGCATCATCATCTCCGGCGGACCGGCCAGCGTTTACGACCCCGGCAGCCCGACCATCGACCCTGCGCTGCTCACCTCGGGCATTCCGGTGCTCGGCATCTGCTACGGCCAGCAGTTGATGGCGCACGTGCTCGGGCGGCTAGGTCGCAAAGGGCGACACGCGGCGAATACGGCTTCGCGCAGCTCGACATCATCGGCCGGCGCGACTCCGATCTGTTCAGCGGCATCGCAGGCCGCCAGCAGGTCTGGATGAGCCATCGCGATCTGGTCGCTGCGGCCGCCGACGGGTTTCGACGTCCTGGCCAGCACCGCCACCTGCGCCATCGCGGCCATGGCTCCGACCGCGCGGCGCCTGTTCGCCGTGCAGTTTCATCCCGAAGTGGCGCACACGCCCTGCGGCAAGACGATCCTGCGCAATTTCCTGTTCGACGTCTGCGGCTGCGTGAAGGATTGGGATCCCGCCGGCCAGATCGCAGTCGCTCGAGGATCACATCCGCGCAGTCGGCCGGCGACCGCAACGTGTTCTTCTTCGTCAGCGGCGGCGTCGATTCCACCGTCGCTTATACGCTGTGCCTGCGGGCGCTGGGCCCGGAGCGCGTCCACGGAACCTACGTCGATACCGGCCTGATGCGCGAAGGCGAGACCGAGTTCGTGCGCCGAAACTTCGCAGACGCTGGGCGCGCAGGCCTTCTTCGTCGCAGACGCCGCGAGCTGATTTCTGGCCGCGCTTGCCGGCGTCACCGATCCCGAGCAGAAGCGCCACATCATCGGCGAGAAGTTCGTCGAGGTGCAGCAGCGCATTCTCGAAAGCGAGCATTTTCTCGACGGGCAGATGGATTCTGGGCCAAGGCACGATTTATCCCGACACCATCGAATCCGGCGGCACGCGCCAAAGCCGATCTGATCAAGACCCATCACAACCGCGTCGCCGGCATTCAGAAGCTGATCGACGAAGGCCGCATCATCGAGCCGCTGTCGTCTTTCTATAAGGATGAAGTCCGCGCCATCGGCCGCGAGCTTGGGACTCGCGCCGGAATTGCTGGACCGCCATCCGTTCCCCGGCCCCGGCCTGGCGATTCGCTGCCTGTGTTCGGACTCCGGAGGCAGCGCCGCAAAGGCCGAAGAAGGTTGGATTCTTCCGGTGCGCTCCGTCGGCGTGCAGGGCGATTCGCGCACCTACCGGCCGGTGCTGGCGCTCGAAGTCCGTCCCGGCCTCGGACGAGGAGACCGCCGACCTGATCAATCGCCGCACTGACGTCAACCGTATCGTCGGCATCGCTCATACTTGCGGACCGGTCGAAAGCCTCAAGGTGCGTGCCCGCGTATCCTGACGGCCGAACGGCTGGACCGCCTGCGCCGCGCGGACGCCATCGTGCGCCAGCTTTCGCTGAGAGTCGGGGTTCGACGCGAGCCGTGTGGCAGTTTCCGGTGGTGCTGATTCCGTTCGGCACGCCGCGCGGCCGGATTCGGTGGTGCTGCGGCCGATCGATTCGGTGGATGGCATGACGGCGCGAGCGCGGTGCGCATGCCCGCGGATTTGCTGGCGACAGATGGTGCGGGAGTTGATGGAAGTGGAAGGAGTGGCCGGCGTGTTCTACGATCTCACCAACAAGCCGCCGGCCACCATTGAGTGGGAATGAACTATTCTTTCTTCTTGCCCATGCCGCGGCCAGCGCTCGACGGCGGAACCATGGATTTCGCGCGCAGATAGACGGCCAGCGTCCCGTACATTTCGTTATCGTGGATCACGCCGAAGTCGAGCAGCGCCGAACACGGTGCTGTCGCGTCCGAACATCTTTACCATTTTGGTGGCATCGGCGTCGGTCATGGCGGCATAGATCGGATCGCAGTAATCGAAAGCCGTTTTGAGCGCGGCTTGCGCATCCGCTTTGGAAGTCTTGCTGGCGTCAATCTTGGGACCGGCCTCGCCTTTCGCCATCCCGCAGAGGGCCGCCTGCACTTCGGCGATGTGCACCACCGCCGCGCCGTAGGTCCGGCTGCCGGGGCCGGGGATAAAGCCGTAGTCGGCTTCAGGCATCTCATCCGCAGCCTTCGTCACGTTGCCCTTGAGCTCCGGCGTAAGTTCTGCTTCAACTCCGTGGTCAGCGGATTCTGCCCATACAGAGCCGTCGCGCCCGCTAACGCCGCGAACATCATCATCTTGGATTTCATGTTTTCGGTATCTCCCGTCCCATTCTAGCGGACCAAACGTTAAAATCGGGCATGAGCCACGCCAAAGGCCTGCTCAAGGGAGCGAAATTCAACGGCCGGCATTCCACCGTAATCCCCAGCGCAATCCCGGCCGTCGAAGCCGCCAAAAGCCTGTCCGCACGTAACCAAGATCGGTTTGGGCATCATCACGCCGACGAAAAATGGTGAGGAACGCCTGAAATTCACCAAGGCCAGCGGCGCTCTAAAAATGCAAGTCCGCGGCACCAACGCGATTCAACTTTTCTGGGTGTACACAAATCGCCCGGATGAAGTAATTGAGGAGATCACGCGCCAATGGGACGAACGGTGATTCAACGGCTCCGGAACGTAGTAGAATCGGGGCATGAAACCGATCCTTGGAGCCCTTCTGCTTATGTCCAGCGCCGCCTTCGCCGCGTCCAGCGTCCACGAATTCACAATGGACGCGATTAACGGAACCCCCACGCCGCTGGCAAACTTCAAAGGCAAAGTGATGCTGGTGGTGAACGTCGCCAGCCAGTGCGGCTACACCTATCAGTACGAAGGCTTGCAATCTCTGTACATGAAGTACAAGGACCAAGGCCTGGTGATCGTCGGATTCCCTGCCAATAATTTCGGCGGGCAGGAACCGGGCTCGAACGCCGAGATCGGCGCGTTCTGCAAATCCAAATTCGGCGTGACTTTCCCGATGTTCTCGAAGATCTCCGTGAAGGGCAGCGACAAGGCCCCCCTGTATCAGTTCCTGACGGATCCGAAAACCAATCCCAAAACCGGCGGCGAAATTCCGTGGAACTTCACGAAGTATTTGGTGGATCGCAACGGCAAGGTGCTGCAGCGGTTTGACTCTCCGGTGGAGCCGGAGTCGCCTGAGTTGACCTCGGCCATTGAAGCGGCACTGAAAAACAAATAGCCGTCCCTACATCGTAATCAGGGCGGCCATCAGCTCGATGCCGTCCCACAGATTCTGCAGGCGCAGATTTTCGTTGTAGCTGTGCTGGTTGTTGTCGTGGTTGCCGATGGGAATCACGATGGTGCGCGTGCCCAGCGGCCGTTCGACGCTGGTCAGCGGTAATCCCCCGCCCATGTTCGGCAGCTTCACTGCGGGACCACGCGCGCTTTCCACCACACGGATCACTTCCTGCGAAATCGGCAAGTCCATAGAGGTACGCGTCGCGGCTTCGTAGCGGCCCGTAATCACCATCGCGACTTTCGGATGCGACAACCGCATCTCGCGAGTGGGCTCCTGATCCGTCACGAAGAATCCCTGCTTGCGGATGTGCTCGATCACCCGCTCCGCCGTGGTCTTGGGGTCCATGCCTTTTACCAGACGAACATCCATGGTGGCGGTGGCCGTCGCGGGAATCACGTTCGACGCCTGCGCCCCAATGCGCGAACTAGCCATGCCGCGGATGTTGAGCGACGGCAAAGTGATCAGCTCCGTAAGTTTCTTGCCACCGCCTTCGGTGGAACCTAGCCAGAACTCCTGCATAAGGTCCGCGTCGACATCCGGAGCTTCGGCGACAGCGCGTTTCTCCAGGGCGCTCAGCGGCTCTACTTGATCGTAGAAGTGCTCCACCAGCACGTGACCGCTCTCGTCTTTCATCGATGCCAGCAGCCGCGCCAGGAGCAGCGCGGGATTCGGAGCCCAATTCCCATAGTGGCCGCTATGCAGTTCGCCACGCGGGCCATAAACCGTTACGTCAACTCGGGCCGCACCGCGCGCGCCAAAAGCGATCAACTGCCGCCGGGTCTGATGCAGCGGTCCATCGCACATCAGCCATAGATCGCCCGAAAAGAGCTCCTTATTGGCCGCCAGCGTCTTCTCCAGGTTCGCCGAGCCTGCTTCTTCCTCCCCTTCGAACGCAAACTTGATGTTAGATTTAGTCTTGATCCCCGCCGCGCGAATGGCATCGACCGCCGTCATCATCGCGATGATGGGCGCTTTATCATCCGCAGCACCACGCGCATACATGCGCCACTCGGGATCAAACGGCTGTCCCGCGGCGGGGAGCGGAATCACCTGCCCATCGCGTTCGAGCGTCTTGTCGCGCAGCGATGGCACAAAGGGAGGCGTGGCCCACTCCTTGGGATCGAGCGGCTGCCCGTCGTAATGCGCGTAGAGAACGATGGTGCGGGTGGCGCCGGGGGTATTGATCTCGCCAAATACGATCGGGATTCCCGCCGGGCACCGATACCAGCTTGGCCGCGATACCGCGCTTCTCCATCATCTGCGCGATGGCCTCGGCGTTGCGCTGAATGTTGGCGTGGTCGGCGGCAATGTTGGGGATCGCCAGCAGCCCCACGAATTCGTCCATGATGGCGCGCTCATGCTGCTGCCGCCACTTTCGAGCCGCCTGCGCCGCGGGATTGGCGGGAGCAGCGGTCTGGGCTGGCATCAGCGAGGCCAGCACTATCATCGAAATCGCATATCGATTCATAGAATTGATATGATCATATCAGTCGTTATGGTGCTTCCACAGCATGATCAAAACCCTCACCGCCATCAAAGCTAGGCAGAACCTGGGAGAGGTTCTGGAAGAAGTGTATTACAACGGCGACCAATTCATCATTGAGCGCGCCGGCAAGCCAATGGCGGCGGTGGTGCCCTTGTGGCAGGTGCAGGCTCGCACGAAACACCAGCAACGGGTTTCCGGAATGCTGGACAAGCTCTGGGAATCCAGAACTCCCGCCAAAGCCGCCACCATTGAGCGCGAAGTGGCTGAAGCCGTCCGCGCCGTCCGCCCCAAACCCGTCCGCAAGAAGGCATGATCCGCGCGGTGCTGGACGCTAACGTCTTCGTTAGCGGCATAGTGACCGAGGGCATCCCTCGCAATATTCTGCGAGCCTGGCGCGCCGGACATTTCCACCTAGTGGAATCGCCAGCGACTCTCAATGAGATCGGGCGCGTTCTGCGGTACCCCAAGATCGCGCGACGGCACCGCTGGTCCGAAACTGAGATCGATGCATTTATGGAAAGTCTGCAGGCGCTGGCGATCCTGACGCCGGGAAGACTGCACTTGAATGAGGTTGCGGCCGATCCCAGCGACGATCGTTACCTGGAGTGCGCGATCGAAGGCGAGGCGGATTATCTGGTCACGGGAGATCGCCACTTGTTGGGCATCGGCGTCTATCGGGAAGTTGAAATCGTGACCCCACGCGAATTTCTGGAACTGCTGGCCGCGAAACGCTAGAGTTTTTCGGCGATCGACTTGGCTTGCAGGAACTGCAAAAGGTAATCCGGGCCGCCGGCCTTCGAATCGGTGCCTGACATATTGAATCCGCCAAACGGGTGCGCGCCCACCATGGCGCCGGTGCACTTGCGATTGATGTAGAGATTGCCCACGAAGAACTCCTGGCGCGCGCGATGAATCGTCTCAGGGTTGCGCGAATACACGGCCCCGGTGAGGCCATATTCGGTGTCGTTCGCCAACTCCAGCGCGTGACTGAAATCGCGCGCGCGGGATAACGGCCAGCACCGGCCCGAAAATCTCTTCCTGAAAAATGCGCGCTTTGGATTCGACGCCCGCGAACACCGTCGGCTGCACGAAATAGCCGTCGCCCGGAAGCGCGCCGCCACCTGCGATCAACCGCCCCTCGCTGCGCCCGACCTCGATGTAGTCGAGAATCGTCTTGCGCGCGCCCGCGCTGATCACCGGCCCCATGAAAGTCGAACGGTCTTCGGGAGCCCCAACCTTCAGCGCCAGCACCTTGGCTTCCAGCTTTTCGACGAAGTCGTCGTAAATCGGGTCGTCAACAATCGCGCGCGAACACGCCGAGCACTTTTGCCCCTGGTAGCCGAACGCGGACTGCACCACTCCCGCGACGGCGCTGTCGAGATCGGCCTCGCGATCCACGATAATGGCGTCTTTACCGCCCATCTCGGCGACTACGCGCTTGATCCAGATCTGGCCCTTGCGCGGCTTCGCGGCCAGTTCATTGATGCGCAGACCCACTTCGCGCGAGCCGGTGAAAGACACAAAGCGCGTTTTAGGATGTTCGACAAGCAGATCGCCAATCACCGCTCCGCTCCCCGTGCACAGCGCCAGGCTTCTCGGCGGAAATCCGGCCTCATGCAGTAGCTCAACGAATTTTGCGGCGACTGTCGGCGTTTCGCTCGAGGGTTTGATGACCACGGTGTTGCCCGCCACCAGCGCGGCCACCGTCATGCCCGCCAGAATCGCCAGCGGAAAATTCCACGGCGGGATGATCACGCCCGCGCCCAGCGGCAGATACACCAAGTCGTCGCGCTCGCCCGGCATCTGCACCACGGCTTCGGGAGCCGCGAAGCGCACCATCTGCCGCGCGTAATACTCGCAGAAGTCGATCGCTTCGCCGACTTCGGCCTCGGCCTCCGGCCACGTCTTCCCTGCTTCGACAACCAGCCACGCGTCGAATTCGAACTTGCGTTCGCGGAGCAAGGCGGCCGCTCCTCTGAGCAAACGCGCCCGCTCGATCGGCGAAGTCCGGCCCCACACCGGCGCATAAGCGTGGGCGTCTTCGATCGCGCGATTCGCCAGCTCCGCACTCGCCTTGTGATGCCGGCCCACAACCTCAGAAGGACGCGACGGATTGATACTGATCAGCAGATCGCCGGTGTGATGCGCGGCTCCCGCGATCCACAAGTCGTAATCGCGCCCCAACTGCGAACGCACCAGCCGCAGCGCGGACTCAGCCTTCGCCCACACTTCAGGCGCAGAAAAGTCCGCGTAGACTTCGTTGACGAAAGGTTTCAAGCTGGCAACTCTGCCGGTTAGCCCTTCACCATGCTGCGGCCCTTCTCAAACAACTCAGCAGCATCGTCGGCCACTTTGCGGCCCTTCTCGAACAGCTCGCGGCTCTTTTCGAGCAGTTCACTTCCCTGGTCCTCCAGAGCTTCGCGGCCTTCGGCAATCTTGCGGCCGAGCAAGCGCCGCGTCCTATCGCCGGACTGCGGGGCATACAACAACGCGACGCTCGCGCCAGCCGCCGCGCCAATCAGAAACCAAACTAAACTTTCTCCATTGTTTCTAGCCATGCTTCCATTCTACGGAGTATGCTCAGGGAATGGTATCTGACGACAACCCGAACGAACCCGGCCTGGTGACAGTCTTCCGCCTGGCGGGCGGCGACACTAACGAAATGGAAGTGATGACGGTACAGCAACTGCTAGAATCGAACGGCATCAACACCGTGTTAGTGGGTGACAACCCGCTGCCCGTGCTAGCGGAGGAAATCCGCGTGGCCGAAGAAGACGCCGAACGCGCCAAGCAATTGATCGCCGACGCCCTTGCCGCCGGACCCGCAGGAGCTGACGAAGCAGAAGCGGAATCCGAGCGTTAGTATTCGAGGCAGTTCGCCCCGTGGTAATCTAGTCCACCGTGGGCCTTAAATCCGCCGGTTTTGGAGTAAAGGAAGCATGAGCAAATCGTCGTTTATCGGAATGCTGCTGGGATGCGCACTGGCAGCCGCGGCGCAGAACGCGCCCAAGTTTGCGGTCGATCCCTCCTGGCCGAAGCCGTTGCCCGCGGGATGGATCGTAGGCCAACTGGGAGGCGTGTGTGTCGACTCCCACGACCACATCGTGGTGGTCAATCGCCGCAACATCACCGACGAAGAGAAAGAAACTTCACAGCAGGCTCCGCCGATATTGATGTTCGACACCGCCGGCAACCTGGTCAAGTCCTTCGGCGATCCCGACAAGGTGCCGGGCTCCATCCACGGCTGCACCTTTGACGGCGAAAATAACGTCTGGGTGGGCGGGAACACCGACGGCATCATTCAGAAATATGACCACGATGGAAAGCTGCTGATGCAGATCGGCACCCGCGGCCTGGTCGATTCCACCGACGGCACGCAAAAAGGTAAGCCGCTGAACGCCGCGCACGACCGTCTCTATAATCCCGCCGGCATCGTCGTCGATCCTACCAACGGAGATCTTTACGTATCCGACGGCTACGGCAATCGCCGCGTGGTGGTGTTCGACAAGACCGGCAAATTCCTCCGCCAGTGGGGCAGGCAGGGGACCGACCAGGAGGCCGAAGACGGCACCCCCAGCGTGTTTGCGCACTACGTGCACTGCATCAACATGAGCCACACCGGCCTGATATATGCCTGCGACCGCTCCGGTGACCGCGTCGAAGTCTTCGACAAGCAAGGCAAGTTCATCCGCAATATCTTTATCCGGACCGGAACCCCCAAGCTTCCGGATCCGCGCGGCACGGTATGGTGGGTGGCGTTCTCGCGCGACCCGCAGGAGAAATACTTATACGTGATGAACGGCCGCAACGAAGTGGTGACGATTGTCGACAACGAAAGCGGCAAGATTCTTTCGACTTTCGGCCGCCCGGGACACCAGATCGGCGACTTCACCCACGGCCACACCATCGCCGTCGATTCTAAAGGCAATCTCTACGTCGCCGAAACCGATTACGGCCGCCGCGTGCAGCGCTTCAAGCCCGTGAAATAGGAATCGGCGATCACTTCGCCAAAGCTTCCAGCACCTCAGCCGCGTGACCGGCCGGCTTGACCTTGGCGAAAATCTCGGCAATCTTCCCCTTCTCGTCGATCACGAAGGTAGTGCGCTCGATCCCCATGTACTTGCGCCCGTACATACTCTTTTCCTTCCACACGCCGTAGGCTTCAGCGATAGCGTGGTCCGGATCGGCGACGAAAACGTAGGGCAGCCCGTACTTCTCCGCGAACTTGACCTGCGCCGCCGGCTTATCCGGCGAGATGCCCACAATCGCCGCGTTCTTCCGCGTGAAAGCCTTCTGCGCATCGCGGAACTCGCAGGCCTCCTTCGTGCATCCCGGCGTATCCGCCTTAGGAAAGAAAAACAGCACCACCCGCTGGCCCTTGGCGTCCGCCAGCGAAAATTCGGAAGTTTTAATGTTCGGGGCCTTGTCACCCACTTGGATCGGCATACGTCAAGATTGTAGACTAGTAACTATGAAAAAAGGAATCCTCACACTCGCGAGTCTGGGACTGCTGCTGGCAGTTGGCCTCCCCTTGACTGCCGCCGACCCCGACGCCAAGAAAGGGCAAGCCGCGTTTGAGAGCTGCGCGCCGTGCCACAACAGCGACTCGACCGAGACCAAGGTCGGCCCCGGCTTGAAGGACCTGTTCAAGCGCGAGAAGCTGGTGAACGGCAAGCCGGTGAACGAGGCGAACGTGAAAGCGCTCATCACCGACGGCAGCGGAGCCATGCCGCCCTTCGGCGACGCCATCAGTTCCGATGATAAGGACAACATCATCGCGTACCTGAAGACGCTCTAATCGCGCGAGCGTTCAGATCCGGCCGACGCCAGCGCGCCCTCGCGCGCGAAGAATCGATGCGCGAGCGCTGGCGTCAATGCTAAAGTAGTTTCAGTCCTTCCTATCAGGTCCCCATCGTCTAGTCGGCCTAGGACATCGCCCTTTCACGGCGGTAACGAGGGTTCGAATCCCTCTGGGGACGCCACTACTCCATCTTTTGAAAATGCAGATGTTTAAGCAGTTTGCTATATGGGCTATCGGGAAGGTGCTACGCTGAGTGCATGCCCGTCTGGCCAGACATTGTCGTGACTAAACCAGACTCTCCTGAAGTACTTCTTGCAGTTGAAATAAAGGCTAGTAATGCCGTTGCACAGGCTGGTGAGGCGCAATTGAGGGATTATATGGTTCACCAAAGCTGCCCCGTCGGTATGCTGGTTACGAGCGATGACACGTTGTTTCTCCGCAACCCTTACACAGCCTATGCGCCCGAGACCATCCAAAAGATTGGTGGCTGTCGAACGTCTGAACTATTAGGCTCAATGCCTGACAAGGCGCTAGTCACGGAACAGTATTTGATCAGGCGCGTCGAACAGTGGCTTGAGAATTTGCGCGCGAGCAGTCGTAAATCTTGGCCGTCCAGCGCTCTTGAGGCGATGGAGTCATGCGTTTTGCCGGCTGTCATGAGTGGTATTATTCGTGCCGCTGGCCCCCGCTGGCGACGGACCGGCTCATGAGCAAATGCGACACGTTTTTGTGGAGACCAATTGGGTTTTCTCCTACGCGGCACCGGCTCATCATAAACGTCTCGATGCCGTAAATCTCTTGGAACGGGCACGGGCTGGGGAACTACATCTGCATCTCCCTGCCCCTTGTCTGACCGAAGCTCGACAGCCAATTTTGACCAAATGCCAGCCTCGATACGAGGCGGATGCTATTCGTCGATTCCTTTTGCGGGCCAAAGCTGAGCAGTCGGTATCTTCGGAGCAAGAGCGCATTACGAGAGAAGTGCTTGATCGTTTCGAGCACCAGGTACGTGCAGAACTTAGGCAGCTCGATGAAACGATTGCATCTCTTCGTGGCGTGACTGGTGTGGAGATATTTCCGCTGAACGAGAACATGCTTGAGCGGAGCGTGCTTTTATCTACCTTGGATCTTTCACTCAAGCCCTTTGACCAAGCGATTCTTGCGGCGGTTCTTGTCCGCGCGGAAGAACTTCGCAGGGAAAGCGGTATAGAACTTTCCTTTTGTGAGATGGACGCAGACTTGCAGCCTTGGGACAAGCATGGCGACGTGAAGCAACCATTGACGGATTTGTACGACACGGCAGGCGTATGGGTCTACGGAGACTTTGACCTACGTGCGCCGGAACGACCGAAACATTGGCCCGGATGATCGTGAAATCAGTCTGGGTAGAGGCGGCGAAATTCACTGCTGAATCGTCTCAGCAATCAGCTCCCCGGATACCACCGGCACGCCGTTCTTCCTGGCCGGCGCAAATCCCCATTGCATTCTGCGCGGAACTAATCGCCCCCAAAAGCAAGAACAAAACGATCAGCATGAGCGTAGGATAACGCAGCCGTAGCGCGGATACGTATTTGTAAATGCGCGACACTGCATATGTGACGACGAAGCTTACTCTGAGCCTGGACACCGCGATCTTTGCTCGATCCAAGCGCTACGCCAAGCTACAAGGCGTTTCGATATCGGAGTTGGTTGAAACCTACCTGATCGCGATCTCACGGTGCGGAGAGGCCGTCGAGGTTCCACCGGTCCGGCAACGCTTGCAGGGCATCCTCAAGGGCGCCCGGCGCGCCAGCTATCGGCGTCATCTTGAACGCAAATACAAGTAAAAAGCGTTCAAATCGATACCAGCTTTTCTTCGCTACAGCCTAGGCCTCAACCGCAGCTCCAGGTGACGCCGCACGTCCCGCCATTCGCTCGCCAGGATGCTGTACATGAAAGTGTCGCGAGCGGTTCCATCGCGCCGCGGGAGGTGATGGCGTATCACCCCATCCCGCTTCGCCCCCAGCGCTTCAATCGCCCGTTGCGAGCGGAAGTTAAAGTTGTCGGTGCGCAATCCCACCACTTGGCAGCCCAGCGTATCGAACGCATGCTCCAGCAGCAGCAGCTTGCAGGTGCTGTTGACGGCGGTCCGCTGCCGGCTTTGCGCGTACCAGGTGTAGCCGATCTCCACCCGGTCGATCGCCGGGACGATGTCGTGATAGCGCGTCGAACCGATCACAGCGCCGCTCTCCAGATCCCGCACCGCCCACGGCAGCATGTGGCCTTGCTTTTGGCCGGCAAGCGCATCGGCGATGTATCCGTGCACGCCGTCCGGAGCGGGAACGGATGTGAACCACAACTCCCACAAGCGCCCATCCGCAGCCGCGGCAGCCAACCCATCGTGGTGCGCCTCGGTTAATGGCTCCAGGCGTATACCCCTGCCTTCCAGAACCGCCGGTTTCAGATCGATCATCTTACTTAGCGTACGACAAAGGAAGCTTCACGCCGGCAGCGTTGGGTGAAGGCTTGAGGCTCAGCCGATCGAGACTTCCGATAAAGGCGCGGCTTCCTGCTCGCGCGGCAGAAACGGTTGCACCAGTTGCGCCGGCATTCCCGGAGCCATGGGCGCATCGATTCCATATTTCGGCGGCCACAGCTTCTTTGGCATGTACCAGGTGCCGAACACCAGATCCATGATGGGCAGCATGGAAGCGTAATTCTTGTCGATGTGCTCGTCGTTGGTGTGATGCCAATGGTGGAAAGCAGGCGTCGATATCAGCATCGAAAGCCAGCCAAAGCGCCAGCGCACATTGGCGTGGATAAAATATCCCCAGACCGTTCCAATGATTAAGGTAAGCATCGGCACCACATCCATGGTCATCCCCGCTGCCGGCTGGGCCAGCCCCAAGGCGAACATGGGGACAAAACCGCAGAGGCGGACGAAGACTACATCCACTGGATGAGCTCGCGTGCTCACCAGCCAATCGATCTCTTCCGCGCTATGGTGGATGGAATGAAAGCGCCAGAGGAACGGGATTTCGTGCGTCCAGCGATGCCCCCAATAGTATCCGACCTCTCCTACCACCAGGGCGGCGGCCAAACGAGCCCACAGTGGCAGGCCCGCCGCAAACGTCTGTACTCCCGACGGAACCACCCAGCGGAGGCTCCAGGCAATTAATGCCATGGGCCCGACCAGGAGCAGCTTCGGGACGATACCGCTCAGGAAATAATAGCCGGCATCGACGCTAAAAAACTTACGAAAGACCGGCTGGCGATGAACCGCAAAAAGCTTCTCCAGCGGAACGAAAACCGCCATCAGAATGAAGAACCAGACGCCAAGCCGCAAGACTTCGATGACAAAGCGGTGAAGGGTTCCCATAAGAGCTTAAAGAGCCATTTTAACGCGAAAGGGATAGCACCTTATATAGGTGCTATCCCTTAGTTTTGAAGCAGGGCCGTTGTCGGTCCCGTCCGCGATTAGCGCTTGAACCAGTTCTTCGCGCGAGTGAAGCGCGCGCAGCCCAGCAGGCCCAATCCACCCACCAACATGGTCCAGGAAGCGGGTTCCGGGGTGCTGGTGACAGGAGTCATGGAGACGCCGTCCAAAAGGGCGAATGGGGGAGCAGCCTGACCCGGGGTGCCGATCGCCAGGAAGGAAAGCACTTCGCTGGTGCCGGTCGCGGTGAAGCTGAGCGACGTGTTGGTCCAGCCGGTAAAGCCGTGGCTGACATTGGATAACAGGTCTGTGCTCTTGGTCTCACTTCCCAGGCTGACCTGCCATCCTTCTTGGGTCGCGCCGTTAAAACCGGACTGCTGCGCGCCGGCGTAATCGAAGCTGACGGTATACACGGTACCAGCGGTCAGGCCGTTGATGGTCTGAGTAATCGCAGAGTTCTGGTAACCAGGATCCGCGCCGATGAAGGCGCCGCCGTCAGGGCTCGGTCCGATCGACCCAAGGAGCTTCACGTTGCCGTATTCACCGGTCACGCCGCTGCCCGTTGCCTGGCCTCCCGATGTGAACAAGAAGAAATAGCTGGCAGGCGGAGTCTGTACCGACCAGCCTAACGCGGTCGTGGTGCCGGGGTTGGAGCCGATTTGGCCACCACCGCCGTTCGTCTCAAAGCTGCCGTTCGTTACCAGAGCCGCATTAGCGGAAATGGCAAAACCCGACAGACCCATAACACAAAGGCTCGTGAAAGCGGCCTTGTGGAAAATTGTTCTAAGTTGCATTAAGTTTCCTCCGGAAGAAGTATCCTCCGTAGTATAGCTGCTAGGGCCTTTTCCGCAATACAGTACGGCGATTTGGTAGTACTGGAACTAAGGTGCCGATGCGTCGCCAGGCTCGGGTGTCTCAGTAGGTTCAAAATGGAGTTCCTATGCGGCTTTATCGCAGTTGATGATCCACGGAATGCCGAATCGGTCGACCAGCATCCCGAAGCGGTGTGCCCAGAAAGTTTCCTGAAATGGCATCTTTACGGTGCCTTGTTCCACCAAAGCCTTGAAGATCCGTTCGGCCGCCACCGGGTCCGTAAGCTGAATCGATACCGAGAAGCCTTGGGGCTTTTCGTAGTACTGCGGCGGAGCGTCGGAGCCCATCAAAACTTGGCCGTCCACCTTCATACTGGCGTGCAGAATCTTATCCCGCCATTCCGCTGGGCATTGTTTTTCCGCCGGCGTCCCGGCGTGCGGCATCATGGCTTCAATCTTCCCGCCCAGACACTCCGCATAAAATTTGAAGGCCTCCTCACACCGTCCGTCGAAAAGAAGATAAGGGTTCAGTTGCATCGTCGTGCTCCTTTATATGGTTGATGGTTCGAATTCAAAAACAACCGCCGGCAATGGCGCCGACGATCAGAAATGGTTCTTTCCCCGACACCACCGGGCCCGGCAAGCGGAAAATCCAGCGCTTCGTGCGATAGATCCTCTTCGCAGGCGAAATACCTCACGAACGGGCGCCGCTGCAGCGTGACGTGATCGCGCACCGCGCCCCGCAGCACTGGATACCGTTCCTCCAGTGCATCCAGAAGTCCGCCAATCGTGTTCTCTTTGACTTCGAGCGTGACCTCGCTGCTCCCGACGCGCCCCAACGTTCGCAGATGCGCCGGGAGGACCACCCGAATCATGCCAGCGTCTGCACTTCTACCGAAAGCACGCTCGGCAGATCGTGGACGATGGGAGCCCAGTTGTCGCCCGCATCCGCCGATGCGTACACCTGCCCGCCGGTGGTGCCGAAATATACGCCGCATTTGTCGAGCGAATCCACCGCCATCGCATCCCGCAGCACGTTTACGTAGCAATCTTTCTGCGGCAAGCCCTTGGTGAGGGCCTCCCATTCGTTGCCGCCGCTGCGGCTGCGGTAGACGCTCAATTTTCCCTCGATCGGAAAATGCTCCGAGTCGCTCTTGATAGGCACGACATAGATCGTCTCCGGCTCGTGCGCGTGAACATCGATCACGAATCCGAAATCGGTCGGCAGGTTGCCGCTCACCTCGCGTCCAGGAAGTCGCCCGCGTTATCGCTGCGCATCACATCCCAATGCTTCTGCATGAACAGACGTGCCCGGGCGCGAACCGTGCATGGCGATGCGATGGACGCAGTGGCCCACCTCGGCGTCGGGATCGGGAATGTGCTGCGAATGCAGGCCGTGATTGATGGGCTTCCAGCTCTTGCCGGCGTCATCCGTGCGGAACGCTCCCGCCGCGGAAATCGCAATATACATTCGCTGCTGATTCGTCGGATCGATCACGATGGTGTGCAGGCACATCCCTCCCGCGCCCGGCGCCCAATGCGGACCCGTTCCGTGGCCACGCAATCCCGAGAGCTCCTGCCAGTTCTGCCCCGCGTCCGTGGATTCGAACAGCGCAGCGTCCTCCACTCCCGCGTAAACCTTGTCGGGATCGCTCAGAGAAGGCTCCAGATGCCACACCCGCTTGAACTCCCACGGATGCGGCGTGCCGTCGTACCACTGATGCGTGCCCGGAACGCCGTCGTAGACGAACTTGTTCCCCACCGGCTCCCACGTCGCGCCGCCATCCTTCGAACGCTGGATCTGCTGCCCAAACCATCCGCTGGATTGCGATGCGTACAGCCGGTCCGGATCAGCCGGCGATCCCTTCACGTGGTAAATCTCCCAGCCCGCAAAGTGCGGACCGCTGACATCCCACTTCTCGCGCTTCCCATCCGATGTCAGGACGAACGCACCCTTGCGCGTTCCCACCAGTACTCGCACTTTGCTCATGTCGTTCTCTTCCTTCGATCGTTTCTATCGTCTGCTCTCCGCCAGTTGCTTCTCGAATTCACGAGCTTCCTCAACCGCCTTGCCGGGCAGGAAATCGGTGAACTCATAATACTGGCGGATCTCAATCTCGCCTTCCTGGCCCTCGCCGTGCGGGGCCGGGATGCGCTTCGCCCACTCGATAGCCTCCGCTTTCGATTTGACGTCGATGATCCAGTAGCCACCGATCAGCTCTTTGGTTTCGGCAAAGGGTCCGTCGATCACAGTGATCTTGCCTCCGGAAAACTTGACGCGAGCGCCCTTCGAAGTCGGCTGCAGCCCGGAAAGATCCACCAGCACTCCCGCCTGCATGAGCTGCTTGTTGTACTCTCCCATCGCGGCCAGCAGTTCTTCGCTCGGCAACTTCCCTGCTTCGGAGTCTGGGCTACGATTTGACAATCATCATAAAACGCATGAGTGTTTCTCCTTTTAAGTTCACTTGAGAACTTCTACCGTTGAGTCGAACCGGGCGCCGCGAAATCGACAGCCCGCGAAATTAAATTTGCCGGCAGGCTCGGAACGCCCACCACCGGCCGGATTTCCACAGTCCCATAGCGCCCCGCCGGAATGCGCCCCGCGATATCAATCGCGACATCCAGGTTCTCGACATCCACCAGGAAGTAACCGCCCAACTGCTCGCGGGTCTCGGCAAAAGGACCATCCGTCACCAGACGCTTGCCATCGTGACGCCGTACAGTGGTTGCGGTCGCGGTTGGATGCAGCGGCGCGGATGCCAGATACTGGCCCTTTGCATTGAGTTCGTGCGCAAACTGCGCGGACTCCAGGTAACATTTCTCCCGCGCATCGTCCGTCGCGTCTTGCTCGTTCAAGTAGATCAACAGCATGTATTGCATGTGCGTGCCTCCCCGTTAGTAGATCGAATCCGGAATGTCAAAATCGACAGCGGCGCAACAATTTTTCTACCATCTTTACATGCACCGCCCCTCCGATGAAGCCGTCGAATCGGTCTACCGCGAAGAATGGGGCCGGATTGTCGCCACCTTGATCCGTCTGGTAGGCGATTTCGAAGTAGCCGAAGAAGCCGCGCAAGAAGCATTTACGGCCGCTGTCGATCAGTGGCGCGTCACCGGAGTCCCCGAATTCCCCCGCGCCTGGATCATACAGACCGCCCGCCACAAAGCCATCGACCGCCTGCGCCGCCAGAAGCGGCAAAACCAGAGCATCGAATCCTACGCCGCGTCCGGCCTCGGCCAAAGCATGGACGAGCCGAATTACGATACCGACGCGATCCCCGACGATCAACTCCGCCTGATCTTCACCTGCTGCCACCCGGCGCTGGCGCCCGAAGCCCAGGTCGCATTGACGCTGCGCACGCTCGGAGGCCTCGACACCGACGAAATCGCCCGCGCATTCCTGGTCCCGCCGGCAACGATGGCGCAGCGCCTGGTTCGCGCCAAGCGAAAAATTCGCGATGCCGGCATCCCCTACACGCTCCCCGCCGCCAGCGACATGGCCGAGCGCCTCGACGCCGTCTTGACGGTCATCTATTTGATCTTCAACGAAGGCTACGCGACCACGCGCGGCCGCTTAGTGCGGACGGATCTCTGCAGCGAAGCCATCCACCTCGCGCGCACCTTGCGAACGCTTTTCATGCCGCAACCGCCGGCGGAGCTAAATGGTCTTCTGGCGTTGATGCTACTGCACGACGCCCGCCGCGATGCCCGCCTCGATCAAGCGGGCGATCTGATCATCCTCGAAGAGCAGGACCGCAGCCTGTGGAATCAGCCGCAGATCGCGGAGGCCCTTCCTCTGGTACAGGCCGCACTTCAGGGAGGCCCGGGACCGTACGGCATCCAGTCCGCGATCGCCGCCGTCCATTGCCGCGCCTTGCGGGCCGGGGATACCGATTGGCGCCAGATTCTGCAGCTCTACGATGTCCTGGAAAATTTTCAGCCCTCGCCGGTTGTCGCGTTGAACCGCGCCGTGGCAGTTGCCATGGCCGACAGCCCCCAAGCCGGGCTCACGCTCATCGATGCCATTGACGCGAGTGGAGACCTCGACGGCTACCACCTCTTATATTCAGCGCGCGCCGATTTACTCCGCCGCATGGGATCGAACGAGGAATCCGCCAAGGCGTACCTCAGAGCCCTCGATCTGGTAACTAATGACAGCGAACGCCGCTTTTTAGAGCGCCGTTTGCATGAAGTGACGAATGAAGGTTAGTCGCCCAACTATCAGACAATTAATGCCTTAATATATGGAACGCTCTGCTGCGTCAGCTCCCAGTTCTGCTCGACGAAGTAGTTCTTGATCCCGCCCGTCTTAGCCGCCCGGAAGGTCTTCACCCAGTCGATCGCTCCCTTCCCGACCGCCGCCTGCGGCCTGCGCCCATCCCGCAGCGGAGCGTTCATGTCCACGTCCTGCACGTGCATCGAAATGAACCGGCCGGGGTGCTTCTCGAAGTATTCCGCGCCCACCAGGCCTTGATTAATCGTCGACATCTGGAACTGATACTTGACCAGCTTCGGGTCGAGCAGATCGAACAGCAGATCGTACGTCCGCTTGCCCTCCACCATCGAGACCTCGAAGCCCTCATTGTGCAGGCCCTGCTGAATCCCGGCCTTGGCGGAGATCGCCGCGATGCGGTTATATTCGTCCGCCGCCTTCTTCACCTGGTCCATGCGTCGGATGCTCGTCGCCATTGCCATCACCCAGACTATTCGGTCAGCATCTGAGTCACTCCAACTTCCTTGGCCCACTCGATGCACTTCGGCTGACTGCTGCGGAGCTCATCCAGGGCCCAATGGCAACTCTCGGCCTTCATCCCGTGATCCGCCAGGATCTTCTTCACTTCTTTACCGTTCGAGAGCACCTTGAACTCGCCCGTGTCCAACCGGTTCGGCGAACACAGCTCCAGCCTGGTCACGCCGATCCCGGCCATCATCTTGACGAACGCCGGGAAAGTCTTTCAGCATCGACCGCAGCGGATAAATCTGACTCCCGATCGGCAGGCCCAGCGGATTGGCCGCAAGCTCCATCGCACTCGCCGACACCAACGCCGCCGCAGCGGCCACAAATTCTCTTCTCGATTGTGATGCCATATAAGCTCTCCATCGTCTCACAGATTCGGTATATACTACGAAACCGGCGGACCACAAAATGCACACTCACAATCATCCCCATAGCCATCCTCATAACCACGCACATCCTCACACTCACAGCCATTCGCGCCGCGACTTTTTCGGAACGCTTGCAAAGCGCACGCTCGCCGGCGCCGGACTGCTGGAACTCGGCCACTACCGAGCCGCCTGGTTCCGAGCCATGGCCGCCACCGCGGACACCCAGCTCTTCGACATCGCACAAGCCGCCCCTGGAGTCTATTTCGCCCGGGCCCGCGCACAGGCCATGGTCAACGCCAACGCCGCGATTTTCGTAAACGCCAACGACGTCCTGGTAGTCGATTCACACTCCAAGCCCTCCGCCGCCGCTTCGCTGATCGCGCAGATTAAAAAAGAGGTGACGCCCCTTCCCGGTGCGCTACGTCGTGAACTCGCACTTCCATTGGGACCACACCCAAGGCAACCACGCCTACCGCGCCGCAGAACCGAAGATCGATTTCATCGCCAGCGAAGCCACCAAGAAGCTGATGTCCGACCTGGCTCTCGAACGTCTCAAAGCCTCGCTAGACGACGTGCCCAAGCAGATCGACGCCATGCGCGTCCGTTCCGCGAAAGCCGCATCCGCCGCCGAGAAAGCCTTCTGCGCCGAGCAAATCCGGCAGATGCAAGCCTACCAGCAGGAGATGAAGAACTACACGCTGGAGCTGCCCACCATCACCTTCGCCACCTCGCACGTGATCAAGGACAAGGCCCACGATCTCCACATCGAGTTTCACGGCCACGCCCACACCGCCGGCGACGTGGTGGTCTACTGTCCGCAGAAGCGCGCCGTCTCAAGCGGCGACATGATCCACGGCATCCTGCCCTTCATCGCCGACGGTTTCCCGAAATCCTGGCCCAAGACCATCGACTCCGTCGCCGCGCTCGATTTCAACCGCCTCATGCCCGGCCACGGCCCGCTGCAGCAAGGACGCCAGCCCCTGACCAGTCTGCGCAACTATATTGAAGAACTCACCGGCAAAGTCGACCGCGGCAAGAAAGAAGGCAAGACCGTTGCCGATCTGCAAAAGCTATTGACCGCCGCGTCGCTGAAGTCACTGCAATCCGACGGCTACGCGAAATATGTGGCGGACAATACTTACCGGACCTTCCCCAACTTCGGCCCGCCCGCAGGTTTGCAAGGCGATATCAACATCAACATCGGCGAGATCTACAAGAATCTCGACCGGCTTTAGCCCGCATCCGCAAGCTGATATTATTGACAACCATGACCATCAAAACTCTCCGTTCCAGTGCGCTTTTGTTAGGTGCGTTCGCGGCGGGATCGCTGCTGACGGCTCGCTTCATGACCATCCAGCAGGCTCGCGCCGATAGCAACCGGGTCTACGAGCTTCGCATGTACCACACGTTCCCGAACCGCCTCACACCGCTGGTCACACGCTTCCGCAACGGCGAGGTGAAGGTGTTCGAACAGAACGGCATGAAGTTCATGGGCGCATGGGTGCCGCAGGATTCGCCCAACCACGAGAACCTGTTCATCTATCTGCTGGCTCACGAAAACCGCGACGCCGCCAAGAAAAACTGGGCCGGCTTCGGCGCCGATCCGGAATGGAAAAACATCCAGAAGACTTCGGAAGCCGATGGCAAGATCGTGGAAAAGGTCGAATCGACCTTCATGGACCCAGTGGATTTCTCGCCGCTGAAATAGCAGTCATCGCCACCTGCGGTCGCTTCTGCTCCATCTGGAGCCGCATCCTCTCAACCCAATCCGTCGCCAGAATCCCAGCGGCGATGAAGATAAGGATGCCCGTCAATATGCCGAGAGCGACTTTCCACACGGCGTCTTACGACTGCGCCCGGTGAAAAACGTAAAAGAAGATCGCCACGCTCACGGCCGCGAAGGCGTGGATCAACGATGTCAGCAGCGTCACCGCCGCGATCAACCCGCGAGCCAAGCTGAGCATATCCAGGACTAAATCAAATACCAACTGCATCGCAAGCAGCATCGTCCCGATCAACGCGAGGAACGATGCTTGCTTGAGACTCATACCACTACTCTACTTCCTCACGAACTTCTTCACATTCGCGGCCGTCACTTCGCCAATGTAAATCGCGCCTTTGGAGTCAACCGTCACCGCAGTAGGATTAGCGAGCCCCTCGATCTTCTCGATCACCTTCCCGTCCTTGGCGTTCGCAATATACAGGCAGTTATTCTTGGTTCCATCCACCACGTACAGCTTTTTGCCCCTGACGTACACGCCCCACGGAGTCCCCAGGTTGGTGAATTGCTTTATAAACTTGCCATCCTGATTGAAAACCTGCACCCGATCGTTCGAGCGATCGCCCACATACAGCAGCCCCTTGGAATCGATCGCGATATCGTGCGGCACATCGAACTGGCCCGGCTCTTTACCCTTCCCGCCCCACCACTTGATAAACGTGCCATCCCTGGAAAATTTCACGACGCGCGTGTTCGGCCCCTCGCCGTCCGCAATGAAAATATCGCCGTTCTTCGCGACCACCAGATCCGCCATGCCATTGAAAGTGTCATGCGAATTGTTATCGCCCTTGACGCCCTTCTTGCCTATCGTCATCAGCAGCTTTCCCTCGGGACTGAACTTGTACGCCACCATGTCGCCGCGGTCTGTGACCCAGACATTGCCATCGCCGTCGGTGCGGATAAAATGCGTGGTCTTGAACATGCCCTTGCCCCACGCGTGCAGGAACTTGCCGTTGCGGTCGAAGGCCATGATCGGCATGTCTTCGTTGCGATGAAAGACGTAGACGTTGTCGTGCGAGTCGACATCGACGCCGGTCGCCGCGCCCCATTTAGTGACGCCCGGTGGAAACTGCGCCCAATTTTCGACTAGCTTGTAATGGCTCTCCGCCGGCTGGGCCTGGACGGGACGCATCGTCGCCAACGCCCCTATCGCAACAGCCACTGCGCTCACAGCGGAAGCATGCTTGAATCTGCGGATCATTCTCTCTCCTTGGAAATATGTGCCACTGATCATCATAGGATTATTTGGGGTTCAATGTTCAGTGGGCCTTACTTACCTGGAGAACTACGTATGGCCAATTCGAGCCCGTCCACGCCATCGTTTGCGATTCGAACCCGGAGGCCTCAAAGCGTAATTCATATGGCCCTGGCTCACCCACCGTGTACCACAAGCGAAACACTCCGTTCTTCGATTGGACATGCCCGAGTTCATGACCCGATTTCACCACCCGCAGGGTCACTACCGCTCCATCGATGTCGTGGCCAGAAGAATCTTGCAAGTAGCCTTCGAAACGCACCATTTCCGGTAGCTGTGTACCAGCCGGCGAACGCACCGGGACTAAACCAAAGAACAGAATTAGGATACACAGCGCAGTGCGCGAAACCATATGCACCATCATCGTCGATTCCCAGCGGCAGCCAGCCATACTCGCGGTGGCGAAGAGCATGATGCGCGCAATATTCCTGGCCGCAAGTCTAGCCAGTCTGGGGAAAGGGTACCATCCCCTGCGGCCTGTATCCCATTTACCGCGATATCGATGTAAGCTCCTGGGGTTACATGCACAACGCCTTGCTATGGACGGTCATCGCCAGCGCGCTCCCGCTGTTGGCGCAATCGAATGGCAGCGCTCCACCGCAGAGATTGATTACGCTCAACGTCGCTGCCACCAACTCCAGAGAAGAGCCGGTTACGGATCTGAAGCCAGCAGATCTTCAGCTCCGCGAAGACGGCAAGCCGCAGCCCCTCGCTTTCTTCCGCTTCGCCGGAGCCACCAGCAAGACACCGCCCCCCACTCCCGGAGAGTTCGCGAATCATGCCGCCCCGCCTCCGGTGGTGATCCTGCTGGACCGATGGAACGAAAGACTGGTGACGTCCAGCAGGTCGGGCATCGAACTGGGCACCGCCATTCAACGCCTGGAGACGGTCGGCAACGTCTACATTTATTTTCTGACCAACAAAGGCGAATTGGTTTCGGTGCATCCTCTGCCCGGCGCCGGCGAGGATGAGCATGCCGAGGCCAATCCGTCCCCCGCCGAACTTCGCGCCGAGCTCGACCGCGGCATAGAGCAATTTCAGGGATTCCGCTCCCGCGACGATCTGAATGTCCGCATCAACACCACCTTCCGGGGCTCTCGAAACGCTGTGCAACAAAATGAGTCTGGTCCCAGGGCGCAAGAGCCTGATTTGGGTCACTGAAGGAATTCCCTTGACAGTCCGCGCGGGTCCGAGCGGAAGGGTGGACTTTACACCTCAGGTGCGGGGGCTGAGCGAACTAGCCGCGCAATCGCAGATCGCGATATACACCGTGGACCAAACGGTCGGCGTCGGCGCATCGGAACTATCCCATACGCTGGAGATGTTTTCCGCGCTCACCGGGGGGCGTTGGTACCCGCGCGACAATGGCGCTCGCGCGCTCACCGACGCGCTGACCGACGCCCGCGGCAGTTATCGGCTCGCCTACTATTCCGCTGTTGCTGAAAAGGATGGCAAGGAATACAAGATTCGTTTGGACACCCCGCGCAAGGGAATTCGTATTCTGGCACCCGAGGGATTCACCGCCGGAGTCGCGCGAGCGGACCCGGAGCAGATCGAAACCGCAGCCTTCAACAACCAAATCGACAGCCCCGTCGATGCCTCTGAGATCGGCTTGCGGGTGTCGCTGTCGCGCGCGCAGCAGTCCGGCTCCATTCACTTCGAAATTCACATAGATCCGGCGGATGTGTTGATCGACCACGGCGGCGAACTGTATAAAGCCAAGCTCGACGTGATGGTTGCGTTCTACAGCGGGGGCTCGCTGAAAGGTACTTCTCCCGCCTCACAAATGAACTTGAGCTTTACGCAAGAGCAAATGGAGCGGACAACCAAGGAAGGATTTTGGATACCGCTGGACCTGCCGGTAGGTAGCGAAGTTCAGAAAGCGCGGGTGGTGGTGTTCGATCCGGGTCTACAAGCGTTGGGATCCGTGACGGTCCCAACCAAATAGTTCCGCCGCCTGCTCATTGCCCCTGCAACAACCTCAGATATTCCCCGCTCTCGGAAATCGTGTTATGCCCAACCCCCAGCACGACATGGTAAGACACCAACTCCGCGCGAAATCGCGACCGCAGCGCCTCCGTGCTTGTCTTCGGAATCACTTCATCGTTTTCTGCGGCGACGATCGTTGTGGGCGCATTCACTCGCGGCGCATACTTGCCCGACTCGAATATATCCCGCAGGAGCCATCTCACAGGGACAAAAGGATACTGTTCCGCCGCTACTGACGCCAGACTGTCATAGGGGGTCACCAGAACCAGGCGCTCCACCGGCCGCTGGCTCGCGACATATACCGCAACTCCGCTCCCCAGACTCCGCCCGATCACTTCCACGTCAGGATGGTCGGCATGCACCCGGTCGAAAAGCGCCAAGCCATCGGCGAACAACGCGCGCTCCGACGGATGGCCGCTACTTCCCCCGTAGCCTCTGTAATTCAGCAGGTAAATCGCGTCATTCGGGAATGCACTGGCGAAGGACGGCATGTCTAGGGATACATCCTCGGCATTCCCGCCAAAATACGCCAGCGCCCGCCGCCCCACATGCGGCCGCATCGACACCTGAAGCCGCTCCCCGTTGTTCTCCAGCGTCATGTTGCCAGCGCTGCGATCCGCCGAACCCGGCTGCGGAAAATAAATCAACGATCGCTGGAACACGAACAGCGCGGCACAAAACACGACATAAGCCACCATCAAGGCGATCATTATCCGCAGCAACGTGCGCATAATGATGGGGCCCTACTTCGCGATTCCCCGCTTGATCTTCGCCCCGATCATTTCCACCAGCCCGATCGCGCCCAAGCCGAAAAGAAAATGTACGATCCGAACCACTTCGTGCGCGCCCCCTGGCAGCAACCCTCCCATGTGCAGCGCGTAAGCGACAACGATCAGTCCGTAGAACATCCCGCCTAGTACCATCCCCGGTTTCACGCCCGCGCGCAGGCCCATCGCCGAGATGATCCACAGCAGGCTCACCAGGATTTCGCCCAGCCGCATGTGCATCGGGATCAGGTCGAAATTGTGGCCGGACCAGAACATGAATCCCAGCACCAGCAAAATTACTCCCAGGATGCGCACGGCATTCTGGATCACCATCGTTGCGATTTTCATTATGGGTTTAGGATCGCACGACCCGCCGCCTTTCGCCTGTCACGCCAGTTCTGCCTGTTTTGTTCCTAGTCTCATCAAGCGGTTACCGCCTCCGCCGAACGGGTCCCATGCGAGAAAGGCCCATTATGGATTTGAAGCTTCGCGCGACGGGCGCCTGGTTTGTCTTGGGTTCGTTTGGTTGTAGAGAAAACGTCCTTGGCGCGGGATTTGGGTTTGTTTGGCAATTTAAT